>DCWN01000017.1:8746-134403 GCA_002328835.1 Acidobacteria bacterium UBA2161
AGGTAGTAGGCGTGCTCCCAGACGTCGATACCCAAGATCGCCTTCTTGCCGTCCATCAACGGATTGTCCTGGTTCGGCGTGCTCACGACCGAGAGGTTCCCGCCGTCGGCGACGATCCAGGCCCACCCGCTCCCGAACCGTCCCGCCGCGGCCGCGGCGAACTTCTCCTTCAGGCCGTCGAAGCTGCCGAACGACGACGAGATGGCGTCCGCGACGTTGCCCGTCGGATCGCCACCCGCGCCCGGGCCCATAATTTCCCAGAACATCGAGTGGTTCCAGTGCCCGCCGCCGTTGTTGCGCACCGCCGTCCGGATGCCCTCGGGCACGCTGCCGAGGTCGCCCACCAGGTCGTCGAGGCTCTTGGACTGCAGGTCCGGGTGCTGCTCGAGCGCGGCGTTGAGCTTGCTGACGTAGGCGGCGTGGTGCTTGTCGTGATGAATCCGCATCGTCTGCTCGTCTACGTGGGGCTCGAGCGCGTTGTACGCGTACGGCAGCGGCGGCAGGTCGTGAGCCATCGAAAATTCTCCTTCACGGGTGATGCGTACCGGTCGCGCACTCGCGCGGCCGCCACGGATCGAGGGTTTGGAAGTCTAAGAGTCTACTGGATCGACAGCATCCGGTCGAGCGCGATGCGGGTCCAATCCTTGTGCTCGTCGGGCACGACGATCTGATTGGGCGTGTCGCCGGCAATCAGCGACTCCAGTACCCAGCACAGATGGTTCGGCGAGACCCTGAACATCGTCGAACAGAGGCACCCGAGCGCGTCGAGCGTCAACACGGTGCGATCGGGCGCCAACTCTGTCGCGAGCCGGTTGACCAGATGAATCTCGGTGCCGATGGCCCAGACCGAGCCCACCGGGCTCTTGCGTACCTGCCGGATGATGGCCCCGGTGGATCCGCTCTCGTCGGCCGCCCGCACGACGTCCCAGGTGCACTCGGGGTGGACGATGACGCGGACGCCGGGCTCCGTCCGACGCACTTCCTCGATCTGCGCGACCGAGAACCGGGTGTGCACGGAGCAGTGCCCCTTCCACAGGATGATTCTCGCGGTGGCCACCTGCGCGCGGGTCAGCCCGCCCATCGGCTGCTGCGGGTCCCAGACGGCCATCGCCTCGAGCGGCACGCCCGTGGCGTAGGCGGTGTTACGGCCCAGGTGCTCATCGGGCAGGAACAGAATCTGCTCACCGCGCGCCCACGCCCAGCTGAACGTCGCCTCGGCGTTGCTCGATGTGCACACGACGCCGCCCTCGCGCCCGCAGAACGCCTTGATGGCCGCGGCCGAATTCATGTAGGTCACCGGCACGACGTCGGCCGCGCCCATCGCCTGAAGTTCCTGCCAGCAGCGTTCGAGCTCGTCGGGCGCGGCCATGTCGGCCATCGAACAGCCGGCCGCCAGATCGGGCAGAAAGACGCGCTGGTGCGGTGCGCTCAGCACATCCGCGCTCTCGGCCATGAAATGGACGCCACAGAAGACGATGAACTCGGCATCGGTGTGCGCCGCGGCCGCTCTCGCCAGATTGTAGGAATCACCGCTGTGGTCGGCGTACTTGAAGACCTCGTCGCGCTGATAGTGGTGGCCGAGGATCACGAGCCGATCGCCGAGCGCCGCGCGGGCCGCGGAGATCCGCGCATCCAGTTCGTCTTCCGACACGCCGAGGTAGCGCTCGGGCAGTGCCTGGCGCTCCCCGATCTGTTGCTGTTCGTACTCGATGAGGGCTTCGAGGCTCATGGCTTCGCGTCGCGCGGGTCGCATGCGGCCATTAGATTGTGAAATTTTTCTCAATCTATGGCTGCGAAAAAGGCCAGACCCCGCGACCCGCACATCTGTCGGGTGGAGCCTGACGCTTCTGCGATCCTAGCACAGCGATCGCCGGCGCGCGACGCGCCGGACTCAGGCGGGCATCGAGACGACGTTGTACAGCGTGTCGCGTTCGATCGGCTGACGGCCGGCCGCGCGGATCAGTCGGCCGATGGCATGGGTGGTCATCGACTCGGGCGTCCGCGCTCCAGCCATGTGGTAGATCCGCTCCTCCTGAACCGTCCCGTCGAGGTCGTCGGCCCCGAACCAGAGCGCCGTCTGAGCGACGTCGACCCCGGTGGCGATCCAGAACGCCTTGATGTGCGCAACGTTGTCGAGCATCAGCCGCGCCACCGCATGCACGCGCAGCGTGTCAGCGGCCGTCGGGGCGGGCAGCTTGCGCAACTGACTGTTGTCGGGATGAAACGCGAGCGGAATGAACGCCTGGAAGCCGCCGGTGTCCTCCTGGAGCTCCCGGACGCGCAGCATGTGGTCCACCCGCTCGGCCGCCGTCTCGATGTGGCCATACAGCATGGTGACGTTCGAGCGCATCCCGAGGCCGTGGGCCGTTCGGTGAATCGCCAGGTATCGGTCGGTCCCGCACTTGTCATGGCTGATCTTCCGCCGCACGCGCTCCGCAAACACCTCTGCGCCACCACCGGGCAGCGAGTTCAGCCCGGCCTCCATCAGTTCGCGCAGGACCTGCTCGTCCGACATCTCGTAGAGGTCCGCGAAGAACGCGATCTCCACCGCCGTGAAGCACTTGAGGTGCACGTCAGGACGGATCCGCTTGAAGCCCCGCAGCAGGTCGACGTAGTACGTGAACGGCAGGTCGGGATGCAATCCGTTGACGACGTGAATCTCCGTCAGCGCCTGGTCCTTCCGCTGGCGCAGCTTGTCCCAGGCCTGCTCCAGCGACATCGTGTAGGCGCCGGGATCGCCGGGCTTCAGCCGTGCGAACGAGCAGAACAAGCAGCTCGCGACGCAGACGTTGGTCGCCTCGATCCGGATGTTGTGATTGAAGAACGTCTGTCCGCCGTGCCGGCGCTCTCGCTCGCGGTTCGCCAGCCAGCCCACGGCGAGGAGATCCGGGGCCTCGAACAGGCGCACACCGTCGTCAAAGCTCAGGCGTTCACCAGCCTCGAGCCGGTCGGCAATGTCGACGAGGCCGCAGGTCTCGAGCCGATCGCGCATGAGCATTGAAAGGGAACCTCGACGGGCCGCGTTTCTCGCCTGCCGAAGGGCTCTCATTCTGCCATGCTATACTCCGTCACACAACCGACGCTTCCCGGTGGCCATGCGAAGTGGGTGCGACTCCCACACGGTGCCGCCACTGTGAGCGGGGGAGCGAGGCGACTGTAGGGCTCCACCGGTTGGGGCCGCCACTGTGTTCAACGTGAGCATGGGAAGGCGTGGTCGTCTCGCGTCGATCCGCGAGTCAGGATACCTGGCCACTGGGCTCGTCCTCTTTCGCCCGCTCCGGCTGATGGCCGCGGGCGGGTTCGGCGCGCGATCACGCCGAAAGGAGCCCGATGACCATACTGTTTCGCCCGTTCTCCACGCTCGCCCTCCTGCGTCTTCTCCTGTTCGTCACGATCCTGCTGCCACGCCCAGGCTTGGCCGCCGATCTCAACGGCACCGTCGTCGACCCCGACGGGCGCCCCGTACCGAACGCCCGCGTCCTGCTGTCGCGGGCAGGCGCGGTCAGCGCCACGACCACGACCGATGCCCAGGGACGCTTCGGGATGGTGCTCGCCGCCGGCCGCTACGAAGTGCGAGCCTCGGTCCCGGGCTTCCGCAGCGACGTCGTTCCGCTTGACGTCGGTGCTGACGACCTGCTGCGCATCACCATCGCACTGCGGGTCAGCGCCATCGAGGAATCGGTCGTGGTCTCGGCCTCACCGGTCGACCGCCCCCTGTCGCGCACGCCCGACAGCGTCACGGTGATCGACGCCGACGAGTTACGCGCGCATCAGGTCGAAACGGTGTCGGACGCGCTGCGACTCGTCCCCGGGCTCACCGTGACGCAGAGCGGCGGACGCGGCGGCGTGACGTCACTGTTCCCGCGGGGCGGCGAATCGAACTTCACCCTGGTGTTGATCGACGGCGTCCGCGCGAACGCGTTCGGCGGCGGCTTCGACTTCGCCCATCTGCCCATCGCGGATATCGACCGGATCGAGATCGTCCGCGGGCCGCAGAGCGCGCTGTACGGATCGGACGCCATCGGCTCCGTCGTGCAGATCGTCACCCGCCGCGGAGGACCGACCCGCACGGCGGGCTTGGTGGAGGGCGGCGGTTTCGGCACGACCCGCGCCGCCGGGTCAGTGGCTGGGTCGCACAACGGCTGGAGTTGGGGCGCCGCGGGTGAGCGGCTCGACACGGACGGGTTCACCGGCGAGGCGCCGGACACCGGTGAACCGGTCACGAACGACGACTACCGGCGCACGGACGGCTCGTTCAACCTCGGCTGGGAGGGCGGGCGCGATGTCGCCATCCGTGGAACCGGCCGACTCAGCGCGTTCGAGCGGGGGTTCCCCGGCCCCTTCGGCAGCGACCCGCTCGCCAACGTGTCGGCGATCGACACGGTCTCGCGCGGCGAGAACGACATCAGGCTGTTCTCGGTCGACGCCGAATTCCCCTGGAGCCAGCGGGTCACGCAGGACATCCAGATCGCGTGGAGCGGCCTCGACGGCACCTTCACCAGTCCGTTCGGCACCTCGGAATCCGAGTCGCGCCGCGTCACGGTTCGCGGTCAGGCCGACGCCGCGCTCCTCCCCCGCATGGGTCTGTCGATCGGCGGTGAACTGCTCCGGGAGAGCGCCGAGAGCACGTTCATCACCGGCCCCTCGGCCGATCGCGTGCCCGTCGAGCGCAGCGCCCTGGGCGTCTTCGGCGAGCTACGCTACGACGCGGGCGATCGGCTCTACCTGACCGCGGGTGCTCGGGTCGAACGCATTCACCGCGACGCGCTGGCGCCGGACCCGAACGCGTTCTCGCCCCGTCCGCGCTTCGATGCGTCCACCGTCGTCTCGACGAATCCCAAGCTCACCGTCGCCTATTTCCTGCAGCCACCAGGCCGTCGCGAGCGGCGCTGGACCCGGGTGCACGGCAGCGTCGGCACGGGCATCAGGCCGCCGGATGCGTTCGAGATCGCCTTCACCGACAACCCCTCCCTGGAGCCAGAGCGGAACCGTAGCTTCGACATTGGTGTCGAGCAAACCTTCGCGGGCGGCGCTTTCATCGTCGACGCCACCGGCTTCTACAACCGGTACGACGACCTGATCATCACGGTGGGCCGCTCGTTCCAGGATGCCAGCCAGTTCCGAACCGACAACATCTCGAACGCGCGCGCACGCGGGCTGGAGCTGGTGGCCTCCACGCGCACGTCCTGGGGCCTCGCCGCAACGCTCACCTATACCTGGCTCGACACGGACGTTCTCGCGGTCGATCAGTCGGACGCGGCACCGCCGCCATTCGACGTCGGCGAACCCCTCATCCGCCGGCCGCGTCACCAGGGTGCAGTCGATCTGGTCTACCGGCGCGGCCCCGTGACCGCATTCGGCCAGGTGCTGGCACGCGGCCAGAACCTCGATGTCGAGCCGTCGTTCGGCGCATTCGGCGGGCTCTACACGAATCCTGGGTACGGCGTCGTCAATCTGGGCGGGACGATCGCCGTGAGGCGTGAACTCGAGGTCTTCGCGCGGATCACGAACCTGCTCGACCGCGCCTACGAGGCAACCTTCGGATTCCCTGCGCTGGGACGCAGCGCAATCGTCGGAGTGCGCGTTGCTGCAGGCTACTGACGTTAGGTTCGCCTACGACCGCCAGCCGGTGCTCCACGAGGTGTCGTTCGATCTGGTGGCCGGCGGGGTGCTGGGCATCCTCGGGCCGAACGGGTCGGGCAAGACGACGTTGCTGCGTCTGCTGGGTGGCTTGCTGCGCCCGCAGTCGGGTCGGATCGCACTCGACGGCAGCGATCTCCGAGAGATTCCCCACGCGACGCTCGCGCAGCGGATGGCGATCGTGCCACAGGAGACCCAGCTCGCGTTCGACTACTCCGTGCTCGAGATCGCCTTGATGGGACGGTATCCGCACCTCCGGGCGTTCGAGGTCGAGGGCCCTGAGGACATCGCGCTCGCGCGCGCGGCGCTCGCCGAAACCGGCACGGCGGAGCTCGAGGACCGCTCGTTCATGACACTCAGCGGCGGCGAGAAGCAACGCGTGGTCATCGCCAGTGCGTTGTCGCAATTCGGCAGGCGCGCGGTCGACGCCGCCGACACCAGTGACGGGCAGGCCGAGGTGCTGCTGCTCGACGAGCCAACGGCCTCCCTCGACCTCGGGTACCAGCTGGATGTCACCGCGACGCTGCGCCGCCTGAACACCGAGCGATCCACGTCGATGGTGATCTCGACGCACGACCTCAACTTCGCCGCGGCGCTGTGCGATCGGGTCGTCTTGCTTCGACAGGGCCGGGTCCTGGCGGCTGGGCCGATCGGAGACGTGCTCCGCCCCGATACGGTCAGGGCGCTGTATGACGTGGACGCCGCCGTGGAACGTCATGAAGCGGCCGGGCACCTGACTGTCGTCCCACTGACCCGGCGCGGCGACGCCGCGCCTGGCGGCCGCGCCGGACGATGATGGCATGACCGATCGTCCGGGACCTGACGCCTCACCGGCCGCTCACCCGCCGGTCCCGGCGGGTGCGGGGCGGACGCGGAGCTTCAGCCTCAGACGCCGGCTCACCTTCACGCTCGCCGGTTTCGGTGGGCTGGCGCTGGTGTCACTCCTGGTCGCTCCCCTGATCGGTCCGACGCCGATCGCACTCGGCCGGGTGTTCGACCCGGCGATTCCGTTCGCCGACAACGTCGATGCCCAGATCTTCTTCATCGCCCGACTGCCGCGAGCGCTGGCCGGCATGCTCGTCGGGGCGTCGCTGGCCGTTGCGGGCGTCGTGTTTCAGGCGCTGCTTCGCAATCCGCTCGCGACGCCCTTTACGCTAGGCGTGTCCGCAGGCGCTTCACTCGGCGCGATGCTGGTCATCACATTCGGCCTACCGATGGCCGTCGCCGGCGTGCCGGCCGTGCCGGTCGCCAGCCTGATCGGTTCACTGGCAGCGGCCGGCATCGTCTATGCGATGGCCACGCTGCGACGCCGCGGGCTGTCGACGACGGTGCTGCTGCTCGCGGGCGTCACGCTGAACTCGTTCTTTTCGGCGATCATCATGTTCGTGCAGTACTCCGCCGACTTCGCCCAGACGTTTCAGACGGTGCGGTGGCTGATGGGCAATCTGGATGTCAGCGGCTTCCAGCCGATCATCGCCGCACTGCCGCTCACGGGCGTGGCCTTCGTCATGTTCGCGACATTGCCCCGCGCCCTGAACCTGCTGACGCTGGGCCGCGACAGCGCCGCCGCCCGGGGCGTCGATGTGTTGCGGACCCAGCGCGTGGCGTTTCTGAGCGCCTCGCTCGCTACGGGCGCCGCGGTGTCGTTAGCCGGGCCGATCGGATTCATCGGCATCGTCATCCCCCACCTCGTGCGGCTGCTGGTCGGCGCCGACCATCGGATCGTCATGCCGGCGTCGGCCTGCCTGGGTGCCGCGTTCCTGGTCGCATGCGACGTCGTGGCCCGCACCGCCATGGCACCGGTCGAACTACCGGTCGGCGTCATCACGGCGTTGACCGGCGGACCGTTCTTTCTCTGGCTCCTGATGCGACGCCCATGAGCATGAACATGACGCTGATGATGGTAGGAAAGACGAGGACGCCGACCACACCTGGCCTGGCAGGGCGTGTCCGCCGACTGACGCTGGCGGCCGCGATCGTCCTGGTGGCCGGCCTCGGCGCCCAGACCCCGCAGCGGATCGTGTCGGTCATCCCGGCCGTGACGGAGATCCTCTTTGCCATCGGCGCGGGCTCGGAAGTCGTGGGTGTCGGCAGCTACGACCAGTTCCCTCCCGAGATCGCGAACCTGCCGCGCATCGGTGGGCTAATCGATCCGGACATCGAGACGATCATCGCGCTTCGGCCCGACCTCGTCGTGCCCTACGCGACGCAGGTCGACTTGGTCGCGCAGCTCGGGCGCGCTGGAATCCCGCTCTTCCAGTACTCGCACGGCACGCTCTCCGACGTCCTCACGACGATCCGGCAACTGGGCGATCGCACCGGCCACGCGCGTCAAGCGGAAGACGTGGCGCGCGGGATCGAGGCCGACCTGGCGGCGATCGCCGAGGCGGTCTCTGGGCGTCGTCGGCCGCGAACGCTGCTCGTCATTGCACGGGAGCCGGGGTCGCTGCGCAACCTGTTCGCGAGCGGCGGCTCGGGCTTCCAGCACGACATGCTCTGGCTGGCCGGGGGCGAGAACGTGTTCGACGCCAGTGTGAGCCGCGCAGCGCAGGTGACGACCGAAACGATCCTCCAGGCGGCGCCCGATGTCGTGCTCGAAGTACGCGCCGGCCAAGCCCTCTCGCCTGCGGAGGTCGCACGAGAGGTCGCCGTCTGGCAGGCCCTGCCCTCGCTGCCGGCGGTCCGGAACGGACGGGTCGTCTTCCTGACCGGCAATGACCTGGTGATTCCCGGCCCCCGCATCGTGCAGGGCGTGACCCGATTCGCCGGAGCGTTGCATCCCGACGTCGCGCTGCCGACTCGATGAGCGGAAAGTTCTTGGTGCCGTGGAGCTCCGGAAAGGACAGCGCGTGGATGCTCCACGTGCTGCGGCAGGAGCGCCAGTGGACCGTCGGCGGGCTCCTCACGACGACGAACGACGCGGCCGGGCGCGTGTCGATGCACGCGGTGCGTTGCGAGCTGCTCGCCGCGCAGGCGCGGGCGGTCGGGCTGCCGCTCATCGACGTGCCGCTGCCGTTTCCCTGCTCCAACGACGACTACGAGCAGCGGATGGCGCGCGCCGTCGCTCGCGCGACGGGCGAGGGCTTCACGCACGTCGCCTTTGGCGACCTCTTCCTCGAAGACGTCCGGCACTACCGGGAGACGCGCTTGCGAGACTCTGGACTCGAACCGCTCTTCCCGCTCTGGCATCAGCCAACAGATCGCCTTGCGCGCACCATGGTCGCCGCCGGACTGCGCGCCCGCCTGACCTGCGTCGATCCGACGCGGCTCGACCGCTCGTTCGCCGGCGTGCAGTACGACGACCACCTGCTGGCCAGACTGCCGGACGACGTCGACCCGTGCGGCGAACGCGGAGAGTTCCACACGTTCGCGTACGCGGGGCCGATGTTCCCCGCGCCGATCGATGTCGATCTGGGAGAGGTGGTCGAACGAGACGGGTTCGTGTTCGCCGACCTGTCGCCGCGCCGGCAGGCGCCGCTCAGCTGACGAACTCGATCGGGATCCGGTTCGGAATCAGCCCCTTTGCAAAGGCCTCATCGAACAGCCGCGCCACGGCCGCGCGCCCGCGGTCGCCGTAGTCGAGCGTCAGCTCGTTCACATACATGCCGACGAACCGGTCGGTCCGGGCCGTGTCCAATCCCCGGCCGAACTGCTCGGCGTAGGCGAGTGCCTCCGTCCGATGCGACAGCGCATGCGCGATGCTGTCGTGCAGCAACTTCGAGACCCGCCGCATGTCGGCATCGCCCAGGTCACGCCGGATGACGTTGCAGCCCAGAGGCAGCGGCAGCCCATCGGTCCGCTCGGCCCACCACTCCCCCAGGTCGACCAGCTTGCGGAGGCCGTCGTCGGCGTAGGTCAACTGGCCCTCGTGGATGAGCAGGCCAGCCTCGGCTTCACCGGCCAGGACTGCCGGCTGAATCTCGTCGAACGGCAGGACAACCGGCTCGAAATCCGGCTCGAAGAGCTGCAGCGCGAGATAGGCGGTCGTCAGCGTCCCGGGAATCGCGACCTGGGCACCCTTGACGGCCTTCGGCCCCTCGGCGCGCGCGACGACGACCGGCCCGTAGCGATCCCCCATGCTCGCCCCGTGCGGCAGGAGCGCGTAGCGATCGACCAACTGCGCGTAGGCGTGGAACGACACGGCGGTGACCTCGTACCGCCCGTCGAACGCGGCGCGGTTCAGCGTCTCGATGTCGGCCAGCACCTGGTCGACCTCGAGCCCGTCGGTGGCCACGGCACCGGAAGCCAGGCCGTAGAACATGAAGGCGTCGTCGGAGTCTGGGCTATGGGCAACGGTGATTTTCATCTGGCTCGTGTTGAACACGACGGACTAGACATCGTCGTCCTCAGGCTCGGGATAGGGATTGGCAGCGCGCCTGAACACAATCGTCAGACCGAACAGCACGAGTACCGCGGACGCCACGAGGCCGGTGTACGCGCCGGCGCCGATCGAGGCGACTTGCGGTTCGGCGAGCGAGCGGCCGGCGACGATCTCGGTGGCCTGCGCGACCGCCCACGCTTGTTCGGTCGCCGCCCGCTCGAGAAAGCGGTATCCGATGAACATGATGCCGAACGCGGCAAGTCCGATGATCAGCAATGGATGACGGGAGTTCTTTCGCGTGATCAAACTCAGCGTGGCCAAGAGCGCCGCCAGGACCCCGAGACCGAGAATCCAGAAGCCCGCGATCCCCGGCACACCGCCCAACGTGCGATCGCCTATGAGGACCCACGGAAAGAATGCGCTCATCGCCAATCCGACGCCGGCGACGATCGCGAGGTAGTAGCAGCGCATGCCGTCATTCCACGCGGCGCGGACCGCGTCGCCCAGGCGCATCGGCGTGAGTATATAACAGCGGTTTGCGGCGGCGGACGTCGAGACAGCGCAACGCGCGCCGCCGTCACCGACGTTTGATCGACGAGACGCGCGCGCGCGGTCGCGGATGACCCGAACGTGGAGCGTCGGGGTCGGCGGCGCGAACGTCGCCGCGACTCTTCGTCCGCGGTCCGATGTTGCCAGGAGGCGTGAGCGGCGTGCCGGGCCGCAGGCCTTCGAGACCTTCGAGGATGTCCGATGCCCAGCTGAACACGTTCCGGCCGGCCACGACCCGACGCAGGGCTCGCATCCGGCGGTATCGCTCGTGCTGCGGCATCTCGAGCGCCCAATCCAGCGCGCTGACAAAGCCGTCCACATCGTAGGGATTGATGATGACGGCGTCGGTCAGTTCCTGTGACGCACCGGCCAGCTCGCTCAGCACGAGGACCCCGTCGAGATCCTCGCGTGCCGCCACGAACTCCTTAGCCACCAGATTCATCCCGTCGTGCAGGGAGCTGACGATGCAAAAGGTCGCCATCCGATAGAGCGCCACCAATCGGCGGATCTTGAGCGCCGACTTGCGATAGCGGATCGGCCCGCGCCCGCCTCTCGGAAACCGAGCATTGATCTCGGCGATCTTCTCGTCGATCTCCGCCTCGACCGCAACGTAGCTGTCGAGCTTCGACCGTGAGGGCACGCCGATCTGGACGAAGGTCAGCTTCTCCTGCAGGTCGGGCCGACGGCTCAGCAACAGGCTCAAGGCCTCCAGCCGCTCCGGAATGCCCTTGGTGTAGTCGAGACGGTCGACGCCGATGCCCACGAGCGGCGTGTCGACCTGCAGCTCTCGGCGCAGCCGGGAGATTTCGCGATCGAGGGTGGGCCCCGTCGTGATGTCCTGAATCCGGTCGTAGTCGACGCCGATCGGCACCGACAAGACGTTGATCGTCCGATCCCGATAGCGGATCGCCGATCGACTGAGCTTGGTCGCGCCCAGCTCGTCGCGCGCCGCCGCCATGAAGTTGCGACGGTCACGCTCCAGCTGGAACGCCAGCAGGTCGTTCGCGAGTAGGCCCGCCATCAGCTCTCGCCGCCACGGACAGATCCGCAGCCGGTCGGGATGGGGCCAGGGAATGTGCCAGAAGATCGCCGAGTGCACATCCGGGCGCCGCTCGCGCAACGCGGAGCCGACCAGCGCCAGGTGATAGTCCTGAATGAAGACCGGCGCCGCCCCGTCCGGCAACTCGGCGTCAATGACTTCAGCGAACCGATTGTTCACCGTCTGGTACGACGCCCAGTCGACCGCGCGAAACACGGGCCGCACGTGCGCTTCGTGACACAGCGGCCAGAGTCCTTCGTTGGCGAAGCCGGCGTAGTAGTGCGCCTCCTCTTCCGGTGACAGCCAGATCCGGCGCAACGGGTAGGTCGGGTTGTCGGGCGGCACCATGACGCGATCGTCCGCGTCGACGACCTCGCGATCGGCACTGCCCGCGCCGTGCGCAATCCACACGCCGCCCCGCTCACGCATCAGCGCGTCGAGCGCCACCGCCACCCCGCCCGTCGTCGGAGCCCACGACACCGATCCGTCATCCGCGTACGCGTGGATGTACGGTTCGCGATTCGAGACGACCATGATCGGACGCCGCGATCGGTTCGGGACTATGTCGTCGACCTGCGACAGTGTGGACATCACTCGCTCGTAGGCGATCTTGTCACATGCACGCGCGGCGCACACGGAATTCGTCGTCTCACGACTCTAAAGTCGTGATAATCGGCCACGAATCTCTTGTCGCGAGCGATCGCCGGTAGGCGTGCCGCCGAAAACTGCGTGGGAGTGAACCGAGGACCTGGAGTGCGCCGATCCGCGGGGAAGGTGTGCTACACCCCGAACGACGACCCGCACCCGCACGAGGTCGACGCGTTCGGGTTCTTGAACACCAGCGACTGCCCTAGCATGTTCTCGTCGCAGTCGAGCACGGTGCCTTTCAAGAACGGATAGCTCTTCGGGTCAACGAAGATCTTGATGCCGCCACCGCCCTCGAACACCTGGTCGTCATCGCGCGGCTCGGCTGCCCAGTCGTAGATGTAGCTCAGCCCGGAACAACCGCCGGCCTTGACCCCCACCCGCAAGCCGCCCTCCACGACACCCTGCTTGGCCATCAGGGCCCGGATGCGCTTGGCCGCCGCTTCGGTCACGTGAATCATCGAAGGTTTTCCGTGGTCATGTCTCGATCTGCGCGTCGCGTTTGGTCTCGTAGTCGGCCACCGCCGCGCGCAGCGCGTCGTACGCCAACTCGGCGCAATACCACTTCGCGGCGGGCAACTCCAGGGCGGCACCGACCTCGTCCGCCGTGACCTCCAGCGCCGACGCCAGCGCCCGACCGGTCACTCGATCGGCGACGAGGTCGGCACTCGCGATCGCGAAGCTGCACCCGAACGCCTTGAAGCGCGCATCGCGGATGATCCCGGTCCCCGGGTCGACCCGCACCTGCAGCCGGGTCACGTCGCCGTGCCGGGGCGCCTCGGCGCGGCCAGTGCCGACGTCCTCGGCGCCCGCCGGCATCGACCCGGCGTGCCGGGCTTCGCGAAAGCGTTCCGCGCTCGCGCTCCCGCCGGCCGCCGCCGTGCGCTCAGCCACCGGTCAGCCACTCCTCGACCGCGGGATCGCAGCCGGCGTCGGTCGATTCGTCGGCAAGGGGCGACAGATCGCGCAGCCGCATGACCACCCGCGCCACCTTGTCCGCCACGTAGTCCACTTCGGCCTCGGTGGTCTCCCGGCTCAACCCGAACCGCACCGAGGCTCGCGCCCGTTCGCGGGTGGCGCCGAGGGCCTGCACGACGTACGACGGCTCGTCGGTCGCTGAGGCGCACGCCGAACCGGACGAGACCGCCACGTCGTCGAGCGCGGTGAGTAGCGCCTGTCCATCGACATGGGCGAAGCTTACATTCAGATTGTGCGGCAGGCGATGGGTTCGGCTGCCGTTGAGCTGCACTCCGTGCAGGCGGCTCCGCAGTTGCTCCCAGAGCCGATCGCGTAGGCGCGCGATCTGCCGGACCGTCGCGTCCATCTCGACCGACGCGAGCGCCGCCGCCTTGCCGAACCCGACGATACCGGGCACGTTCAACGTGCCAGACCGCAGACCGTACTCGTGCCCGCCGCCGTCGATGATCGGAACCAGCTTCGCCCGCCTACTCCGCCGAACGTACAGCGCGCCGACCCCCTTGGGGCCATGCATCTTGTGCGCAGACACCGACGCCAGGTCAACGCCGAGCGCACCGACGTCGATGGGCACGCGGCCAACCGCCTGCGCTGCATCGGTGTGCACCGGCACGCCGCGTGCCCTCGCCGCCTCGGCAATCGCGGCAATCGGTTGGCGCACGCCGATCTCGTTGTTCGCGGCCATGACGCTGACCAGCGCGGTGTGCGGCGTGATTGCCGCCGTCAACTCGTTCGGGTCGATCAAGCCGTCGGAGTCGACACCCAGTCGCGTCACCGCGCAGCCCTGTTCGGCCTCGACTCGCTGACAGGGATCGAGCACCGCGTGATGCTCGGTGACGACCGTCACGAGATGGCAGGGACGAGCATCGTGCGCCGCGATGACGCCCTTGATCGCCAGGTTGTTCGACTCGGTCGCGCCGCTGGTGAACACGATCTCGCTCGACCTCGCGCCGATCAGTTCCGCGACCTGGTGGCGCGCGGCGTCGACCGCCTCGGCCGCCTTCCAACCGAACGGGTGCGTTCGGCTCGAGGCGTTGCCGAAATGTTCGCCGAGGTACGGCAGCATGGCGTCGAGCACGCGCGGGTCGAGCCGCGTCGTCGCATGACTGTCCATGTAGATCGGCAAGGTCACCATGATGCTGTCGGCACCCGTCGCTGGCAGCAGCGGCACGCCCCCCGCACGGTTCGGTCCGCGCCGAACGCTAGCGGTCAGCCGTGGGCGTGAGCGGAACCGCGGCCTCGACCGACCGCCGCTCGACGGCCAGCGGGAAGATCGCGTCGGGAATCGTGTCGGTCGCCATCTCGTAGATCGTGCAGGCCGAGAGCGCCGAGACGATGCGGTCCTTGATCCGCCACAGCGGGTCGCGCACGCTGCACTTCGAGTACTGGTCGCAGTCGGCCACGTCGTCCGAGCAGGCAGTTACCATCACCGGCCCGTCGATCGCCTGAATGACGTCGGCCACCGAGATCTTCGTCGCCAGCCTCGCGAGGTGGTATCCACCACGCGTCCCCTGGTGCGAGGCGAGCAACCCCCGGCGTGCCAACCGCTGGAGCACCTTGGCGAGCAACTCGACGGGGATGTCGTACTGCTCGGCGATCTCGCGCGCACTGGACGACGCCTTCTCCGGCTGCAATGCCAGATGCCGCATCGCGATCAGCCCGTAGTCGGCCTTCTTGGACAGTCTCAGCATCGCCCCGAGCCCTCCGCTTCCACTCCCATAAAATCGGACCGGATCAGTCCTATTTTACCCCGGGCCGGAGCCCGAACAACCGCGCCTCCTCTTATAGTGGTGGGTCAGTACTTGGCCAATGACGGGTCGATCCGGTCGATCCAGGCCAGAATTCCGCCCTGCAGGTTCACGGCATCGCCGAAACCGGCCTCCCGGAGCAGCTTGACCGCCTTGGCGCTGCGCACGCCCGACTTGCAGCTCACGACGATGTTCCGGCGCCCTTCGAGCTCGGCCAGCCGCGCGGGCAGGTCGCCGAGCGGGATGAGCGTCGATCGGGGAATGGCGCAAATCTGATACTCCTGCGGTTCCCGCACATCCAGCAGGAAGAGATCGTCGCCCGCCTCGAACCGCCGCTTCAGATCCTCGACCGTCGTCTCCTCGACCTCAGCCGACAGCGCCGAAGCGGCGGTCACACCGCAGAACTGTTCGTAGTCGATCAGCTCGCGCACCGTCGGGTGGTCGCCGCACACCGGGCACTCGGGATCGCGGCGCAGCTTCAGTTCACGGAATCGCATCCGCAACGCATCGAAGATCAAGAACCGCCCGACGAGCGGCTCGCCCGCGCCGATCAACAGCTTGAGCGTCTCGGTGGCCTGAATCGTGCCGATGATGCCCGGCAGGACGCCGAGGACGCCGCCTTCGGCGCAGCTCGGAACGAGACCGGGCGGCGGCGGCTCGGGATAGAGACAGCGATAGCACGGGCCATCCTTCGTCGCGAACACCGACGCCTGCCCCTCGAACCGGAAGATGCTGCCATAGGCGTTCGGCTTGCCGAGCAACACGCACGCGTCGTTCACCAGATAGCGCGTTGGAAAATTGTCGGTGCCGTCCACGATGATGTCGTACGGCTCGAACAGTTCCAGCGCGTTCTGCGACGACAGGGCGGTCTCGAAGGTCTCGACCTGCACCTCGGGATTGATCGCCTGCAGGCGATCCTTCGCCGACGCGAGCTTCGACCGGCCGACGTCGGGCGTGCCGTGCACGATCTGCCGCTGGAGGTTGCTGTAGTCGACGATATCGAAATCGACGATCCCCAGCTTTCCGACGCCAGCCGCCGCCAGATACATGGCGACCGGCGATCCCAGTCCGCCGGCGCCGATGCACAGCACACGCGAGGACTTGAGCTTCAGCTGCCCGTCCATGCCGACCTCCGGCATGATCAGGTGTCGGCTGTAGCGCTGCACCTCCTCGTGGCTGAGCGTGCCCACCGATCGGGACTCGGCGACGGCCGGACCGGCGCCGCCGGCGACCGACGGCACGATGCTGACCGTGTCGCCCGGCTTCAACGCGGTGTGCTCACGGTCCAGGTACCTGATGTCGTCGTCGTTGACGTAGACGTTCACGAAACTGCGGAGACGCCCTTCATCGGTGTAGAGATGCTTCCGCAGGTCTCCGTACTGGCCGGTCAAGTTCGCCAGCAGTTCACCGACCGTCGTGCCATCGACCTCGACGACATCATGCTTGCCGGTGTACGGGCGCAGCGGCGTGGGAATGAGTACTTTGTTCGGCATGATGATTCAGACTACTCCACTTTCACGTATCGAGGCGACCTGACGAGTCGTCGACGACCGCGACGGCGTCGAACCCCGAACGATCGTCGTGGAGCCGCCAGGCCGTGAGGTCGGTGGGCTCGCCATCCCGCACCGACACGATGACGTAGACGAAGGCCGGCCACGCGTGGTCGAGATCGTGCTGCGACGGCTGGGCTGGATGGTCGGGGTGCGAGTGATAGAACCCGAGCAGTTCCGCCCGCGCCGCGGCAGCATGGGCTTCGGCGGCACGGTAGTCATCTGGGCGCACCAGGAAGCGGCGCCGCGGCCCCTCATCGGTCGTGTTCGGCAGGGCCAGCGCCTCGACAACCGCGTCGCCGCGCCCGATCAGCGCGCCGCAGCATTCGTGCGGATAGGCCTCCCGGCCATGCCTACGGATCCCGGTGTCGGCCTCGGCGCACAACACCAGCGTGGGTCGCGTGCTCTTCACCAGTCGCTGGCCAGCCTCTCTTCCGCCGCCATCCTATTCGGCGTCGGTGACAAAGCCCTTCTCTCGCCAGGCGAGCATCCCGCCGGTGATGCTGCGCACGGTGCGATAGCCGAGCGACTGGAGAAACAGCACGCCGGACAGCGAGGAGTTCCCGCGCTGGCAGACGGTGAAGATCGGCGCATCGAGATCGTCGGGAAGGCCGGCGTAATTCTCGCCCAGCACCGCGATCGGCCTGCTGACGGCACTCGGGATGTGCGCCTCCTGGTACTCGTCGCTTGGGCGCACATCCAGCACGAACGGCCTGCCCACCTGCCACTGCTCGTGGGCGGCGTCGACGTCGATGGTCAGGTCGGCGTTGCCCCGCACATTCTCCACCATCGTGTCGAGCAGCGCGTCGCGTGGGGCCGCGGGCTTCGCCGCGCCAGGCTCGAGACCCGGCAGATACTTCACAACCGAGGATGCGTACTTGAACGCGCTGTCGGGGAAAATGACCACGACCACATGGCCCGGCTCGTCAGGGACCAGCTCGAACGCCCCTGCAAGGGCCATGGCCGAGCTTGGCCCCGCGATGATGCTCTCCTCCCGGTTCAGGCGGAGACACAGCTCGAACGCCGCCTGGTTCTGAACCTCGGCTAGACCGTCGTACTCCGCCGGACGAAACAGCTGAGTCTGCTGGAGCTGGCGAAGACTTCGCACGCCAGGGATGTCATGGCCCTCGGCCGGATGCACACCGAGGACTTTGAGCGCGGAGCGCTGCTCCTTGAGAAAGCGCCCTGTCCCGGTAATGGTGCCGCATGTGCCCAGACCCGCAACGAAATGCGTGACCGTCCCTTCCGTCTGGCGCCAGATCTCCGGTCCTGTCGTCTTGTAGTGCGCGTCGGGATTCGCCTCGTTGACGTACTGGTTCAGCATGTGGAACCCGGGACGCTCGGCCATCTCCATCGCCATGGCAATGGCGCCCTCGGGTGCGCCAGGCGCCGGGCACAGAGCATCTTCGAGCTCGATCACCTCGGCGCCAAAGAACCTGAGCATGGTGCGCTTCTCGAGCGGTATCTCGACGGAGAGCGGCGTCGTCAGTGTGTAGCCCTTCGCGTTGGCGATCATGGCGAGGGCCATGCCGGTGTTGCCCGAGGTGGGCTCGACCAGCTTCTGACCCGCCTGCACCGTGAGACGAGCTTCGCCGTCGGCAACCAGATTGGCCGCCACCCGATCCTTGACTGCGCCAAACGGGTTGTACCACTCGAGCTTGGCGTAGACCTGAGTGTCCCGGAACGGCACGACCCGGTTCAGGCGCACCAACGGCGTGGGATTGTCGGCACTCGAGAGGAGGCCGAGAATGGAGTCGTGGACGCGCAGCGCGGGGTCGTTCATCTCCTGGCTGATCCTCGAATGAACACGGCCCCGTCGAAGAGGCGGAGCCGGGTCGGCGGCGTCTCTCCGATCAGATCGGAGATGAACCTCCGCTGTTCACGGGGCGAGACGGGACTCACGAATATACGACCGATATAGTCCGAATTATAGAAACCTGGTCTGCCGGCTGTCAACGGAGCGCTGCGGCGCGGTCTGCGAGCCCGAACGCGAGGCCGAAGGACGGGCCGGTTTGACAGGCTCTCGTTCGAGTCCGTACGCTAGACTGAATGTCGTTCGTGCAGGTGGTCGCGCTGTGGGCGACGGCCACCAGCTTCGGTCTCGCATCCCAGCCAGCCAACCGCACCCTCTCGGGCTCGGTCGAAGACTTGCTTGGCGGCACGGTTCCCGCCGCGAGCGTGACCGTGATCTGCGGTGATCGAGTCGCGCGGGCGGTGGCGGATGACCGGGGGCGATTCGACATCGCCGACCTCCCCGCTCGATCGTGCTTCGTCGTGGCCGAGCGCGAGCTGTTCACGGCAGCCAGCGTCGACGTCGATCTCTCGAACGGCTCCGTGACCGATCTCCTGCTCACGCTCTCGGTGGCGGGTCCCGAGACCGAGGTGGTGGTCACGCCGGCGCGCGGCGCCGCCGAGCAGGCGTTCGACGTCCCCGAGGCCGTCGCGGTGACGACGCGCGAGGAGATCGAGTCACGACCGAACCAGATTCTGCCTCAAGTCCTCCGCGAGGAACCCGGCGTGCTGGTGCAGCAAACGACGACGGCCCAGGGCTCTCCGTTCATCCGCGGCTTCAGCGCCCAGCGGATCGTCTACCTGATGGACGGCATCAGGTTCAATACGTCGACCTTCAGGGCCGGCGCGACGCAGTATCTCGGGTGGATCAACCCGGCGCTGGTCGACAGGATGGAGGTCGTCCGCGGCCCCTCCTCGGTGCAGTACGGCAGCGACGCGCTCGGCGGCACCATCAACGTACTGAGCCTGCAGCCGCCCCGCGAACCGACCGGGACCCAGGTGAGCGGTGTGCTGGAGGGCGGGTTCGGGTCGGCCGACTTGAGCGGGAGCGGCGACGCGACGGTCCTCGTGCAGGACCGCGCCTGGGCAGTCCGGTTCGGTGGCTCGACCCAGCGGGTCGGCGAACTGCGAACCGGCCGCGGCCGCGATTCGCACTCGGCCCTGACGCGCTTTCTCGGGCTGCCGTCCGAGACGTTCTACGAGAGCCTGCCCGACACTGATTTCTCCCAGACCGGCGCCTACGTCGCGGCGACGGTCGATGCCGGCGACGGCG
Source organism: Acidobacteria bacterium UBA2161 (assembly GCA_002328835.1). Taxonomy (GTDB): domain Bacteria; phylum Acidobacteriota; class Vicinamibacteria; order Vicinamibacterales; family UBA823; genus UBA2161. Next base: position 28,278 of record DCWN01000017.1, read on the forward strand.
CGACCTTCGATGCGGTCTACCTCCACGAGGATCAGTTCGGGGTCAGCCGATACGACCGACTTCTCGGCGGCGACGGCCGTCACCGGAGCGAGTTCGAACCGCAGCGTCTCGACTTCGGCTACGCGCGCTATCAACGCGGACGGACCGGCTGGCTCGACGGACTGTCGACCACCGTCTCGCTGAACCGCCAGCAGGACGACCGGCTCGAGCAGAGCCGCCGCGACACCGCGATCGATCGCCAGGATGGCCGCGTCCTCGCCATCGGGTACCAGGCGCAGGGCACGCGGCTGGTGGGCGGGCGGCACGCGCTGACGTTCGGCGGTGAGGTGTACGACGAGTACATCGCGGCCGACCGTACCCTGGAGGATCCGGGCAGCGGCCTGCCCATGGCGGTTCGTCCGCGGATTCCCGACGGGACGCGATACACGAGCACCGGTCTGTTCGTTCAGACCGCCTCCGAGATCGTGCCGGGGCGACTGACGCTCCGGACCGGCCTTCGCCACGGATACTTCCTGTTCCGGACGCAACCAGACGCCGACCTCGACGTCGGCGCGGAGCGCATTCCGTCGAGCGCGCTGACCTTTCACACCGGTGCGGTCGTCGGTGTCAGCAACGCGGTCAACGCCACGTTCACCGTCAGCCGAGGCTTCCGGGCGGCCAACGCCTTCGACCTGGGTGCGATCGGCATCAGCGGCGGCGGCTTCGAGGTCACGCCCCAGGCGGCGGGCAATCTGGGCGGCCTCATTGGCGGCACCGACGGCGCTGACGCGATCTCCACCGGCATGCCGGTCGACGATCTCGGGCCGGAATCCGGGATCGCCATCGAGGGCGGGCTCAAGCTCAGGACGCGGCGCGCCTCGGCGTCGTTGACGCTCTTCGACCTGGAGATGCGCGACATCATTCAGCGCCGGACGGCGATCTTCTCCACGCCGCTCGTCGGCGCCACGATCGCCGGCTTCACCGTCGTCCGGCAGGATGCGAGCGGGCGGGCGTTCGTCGACGAGGACCCGCGGCCGATCGTCACGAGGGTCAACGTCGACCGAGCGCGGGTGCTCGGCTTGGAAGGCGACGCTCAGGTGCGTGTCGCACCGGATTGGCTGGTCGCCGGGTACTTCTCACTGGTGAACGGACGTGAAACGGACAGCGACCTCTATCTTCGGCGGATGCCGCCGCCGCTCGGCGGAGCCCGGCTCCGGTGGGAGCCGGCCGGCCGACGTCACTGGGTCGAGGGCATCGTGAACTTCGCGTTCGCGCAGACCCGGCTCAGCCCGGGGGACCTGACCGACGCGCGGATCGGCGGCTGGCGCACGCGCGCGTCGATCGCCGAGTTCTTCAACAACGGGGCCACCGACCTCGGCCTGGTGGCGGACGGACGGTTGACCGCAACCGGTGAAACGTTAGAGCAGGTGCAGACGCGCATCCTTGGCGATGCGGTCGGCACGGCGCTGTTCGAGGAAACCCCGGGATTCCTGGCGGTGGGCGCGCGAGCCGGCTGGCAGGTCCATCCGCGGCTGTCACTGACGCTCATCGCCGAGAATCTCACGGACCGCAACTACCGCTGGCACGGCTCGGGCGTCGACGGACCTGGTCTGCACCTCCAGATCAGGACCCGCTACAGCTTCTGACGTTCGGTAGCGCCGGCGGCCGCACGCCTCAGGACTTGTCGAGATCGGTGAACAGACGCGGGGCCTGCTCGATCGGTTCGACCGTCGGGATATCGTCGCCGCTCGCGGCCCCGAGTTCCTTGAACCGGCGCGCCGCCGGGAACACGCGGTTCTCCATCGACCCGACCGCGCGGTTGTGCGCCGCCACAGCCTTGCCGAGCGCCCTGCCCACCTCCTCGACATGGTCGGCCAGCGTCCGGACGCGCTCGTAGAGTTGGCGGCCCAGCGCACTGATCGCCTGCGCGTTCTCCGCAATCTGCTCCTGGCGCCACCCATAGGCGACGGCCTTGAGCACGGCGATCAGGGTGGTTGGTGTCGCCATGACAACCTGGCGTGCCATCCCATCCTCGAGCAGCGCGTGGTCGACCTCGCTCGCCGCGGCGAACAGTGATTCCCCCGGAACGAACATCACGACGAACTCCGGGGTTTGCGGTAGCTGCTCCCAGTAGGACTTGGCGGCCAACTGCGTCATGTGGGTCCGCAACTGCTGCGCGTGACGCGCGAGCGCATCGCGCCGGTGATCCTCGTCCTCGGCCTCGAGCGCATCGAGATAGGCGTCGAGCGGCACCTTCGAGTCGACGACAACCGATCGATTGTCCGGCAGTCGCACGAGCAGATCGGGCCGGAGCCGTCCATCATCGCCGCTGATCGTAACCTGGGGCTCGTAGTCGCAGTGCGCCGCCATGCCGGCTAGCTCGACGACGCGGTGCAAGGTCATCTCACCCCACCGGCCGCGGACGTGCGGGGTGCGAAGTGCCTTGACGAGATTACCGGTTTCGCGCTGCAGCTGGCCCTGGGACGCGCTCAGGTGTTTCAGTTGCTCTTCCAGCCCGCCGAAGGTTCGCTGCCGCGTCTCCTCCATCGCCGTGATCTGCTGTTCGTACCGCTTCAGCGTCTCCTGAATCGGTCGAATGAGCCCATCGATCGCCTCCTGGCGCTTGCCGACGTCGCCCTTGGTCTCGGCTACGATCGACTCGAACGACTGCTTCGCCAGATCGAGAAACGATTGATTGTTGCTCTTGAGCGCATCCGCGCTGAGCGCGCGGAACGTGTCGGTCAGGCGCGTCGTCGTCTCCTCGACCAGCCGCTGCTGGTCGCGCAATCCTTCCCGCGCCTGGTCGAGCCGCGTCTGGGCCTCCGTGCGCGCGCGCGCTTCATCCTCCAGCGTCTTGCGCAACGCTTCGAGCTGGCCATCCTTGTCGGCGAGCTGTCGGCGCAGCTCGTCCCGAATCCCCTCGGCCGACCGCGCGCGAGCTTCGAGCTCGGCATCCGTCGTGCGCGCACGCGTCGCGAGGAGCCAGGCCACGCCGCCCCCTAGGAGCGCGGCGACGACGGCAACCGTGATTTCAGTCATGCGAGGATGCGGGTGGGCCGGAGCCGGCCTGCGCCTGCAGTAACATGGCGCGACCGATGCCCGGGACGGCCCCAGCATACCGCAAAGGCCGGCGCGGGGCCGTGCGCCATGCCCATGCGTGATGTCTCGACGTTCGAGCTCGTCCTGGTCGGCTTCGGCCACGTCGGGCGCCGCTTCGCGTCACTGCTGGCGGAATGTCGTGAACAGCTAGAACGCGACGACCACCTCGCGTGTCGCGTCGTCGGCGTGGCGACCGGGCGCCATGGCCTGGCCATCGATCTCGACGGCCTCGATCTCGGAGTCGCCACCGACCTCGTGGCGTCGGGCGGCTCGCTCGCCACACTGCACGACCCCGACACGGGAGCACCGCCGGCCGACACCCAGGCCCTGATCGCACGCCTAGCCGACCTCGGGCAGGGTCGCCCGCGGATCGTCGTCGAGACCACGACCCTCGACGTGGCCTCGGGCGAGCCGGCGCTGAGTCACGTCCGAGCGGCGATCGCCTCGGGCGCCCACGTCGTCACGGCCAACAAGGGGCCAGCCGCCGTCGCCTACGCGGAGATCAGCGCCGCGGCCGACGCCGCCGGCGTCCGGTTTCTCACCGAGAGCGCCGTGCTCGACGGCATCCCGATCCTCAACCTCGCTCGCGAAACCCTGCCCGCCGTCCGGATCATCGGCTTCCGCGGCGTGGTCAACTGGACGACGAATCACATCCTGGCCGCGATGGAGCAAGGCGGCGACGCGGACGAGGCGCTCGCAGCGATGCAGGCGGAGGGCTTCGCCGAAGCCGACGCATCGCTCGACGTAGAGGGCTGGGACGCGGCCGCGAAGACCGCTGTCCTCGTCAACGTGGTGATGGGTGGTCGCACGACGCCGGCCGCCGTCGAGCGAACAGGAATCGGCGGCCTCATCGGCGAACGCGTCCGCGATGCGGTCCGCCGAGGCAAGCGGGTGAAGCTCGTGGCGGCGGCGGCGCGCCACGGCGACACGATCGCCGCGGCGGTCGCGCCGGTCGAGCTGAACGCCACCGATCCGCTAGCACAGCTCGATGGCCAGTCGAATGCGATCGTACTGGCGACCGATCTGCTGGGAGAGATCGTCATCACCCAACGCGACGGCGGGTTGACCCAGACCGCCTACGGGCTGCTCGCGGACCTCATCACGATTCGGCGGTCACTCTCACCCGACAGGCCGGCGCCCGGCACGAGCCTGGGTAGACGATAATGGTGCTCCGATACGATCCATGAACAGTTCACCGACCGCATCTCCGGGCCCCCTCGACGGCGTGACCGTCCTCGATCTGACCCGCGTCCTCTCGGGCCCGTACTGCACGATGATGCTGGCGGACATGGGCGCCCGGGTCGTCAAGATCGAACACCCTCAGCGGGGCGACGACACGCGCGCCTGGGGGCCGCCGTTCGTGAACGGCGAGAGCGGCTACTTCCTGAGCGTTAACCGGAACAAGGAAAGCGTCACCATCGATTTCAAGACGGCCGATGGTCGACGGCTCCTCGACGCCTTGATCGACCGGGCCGATGTCCTGGTCGAGAACTTCCGTCCCGGCACGCTCGCCCGGCAAGGGTTGGGCTACGCCGACCTCTCCGCAACACATCCACGACTGATCTACACCTCGGTGTCCGGATTCGGCCAGACCGGACCACGTCGTGAAGAACCCGGCTACGACGCCGTCGTGCAGGCCGAGGGCGGGCTCATGAGCATCACCGGCGACGCCGACGGGCCGGGCTATCGACTCGGCGTGGCCATCGCCGACATCACGGCCGGCATGTTCGCTGCGTACGGCACGTCGGTCGCGCTGTTCGCCCGGCGCGAGAGCGGCCAGGGCCAGCACGTCGACGTCGCCCTGCTCGATTCGGTGGCCGCGCTGCTGACCTATCAAGCCGGGATCCACTTCGCGACCGGCGAGGCGCCGAAGCGGATGGGGAACCGCCATCCGACCATCACGCCCTACGAGACCTTTACGGCCGCCGATGGCGACTTCGTGCTCGCCGTTGGCAACGATGCGCTGTGGAAGAAGTTCTGTGACGTGGCCGGGCTCGAGTCGATCGTCGCCGATCCGAGGTTTGCGACCAACCGCGCCCGGGTGACCGCCTACGACGAACTGCGCCCGCTGCTGGAGGAGCTGTTCCGCACACGGCCACGTACGGCCTGGATCGACGAACTGAAGGCCGCCGGCATCCCCTGTGGCGCCGTCCGGGATGTCGGCCAGGTGCTGGGCGACCCGCAGCTCGCCGCGCGCGAGATGGTCGCGGAACTCGATCATGCGGTCGCCGGCGCGATCCGCGTGCTGGGGGTTCCGGCGAAGCTCTCCGCCACACCCGGCCAGGTGAAGACGCCACCCCCCGCGCTCGGCCAGCACACCGATGCGGTGCTCGAAGAATTGCTCGGGATCGACCAGGCCGAACGGACCCGCCTCCGCGCCGCCGGCGCGATTTGAGACGGCAGTTCATTGACCCGCGGGGGGGGCGGTCCGGCGCCACCCGCTCGCGGACAAGCCGAGCCGCAGGCGTGAGCCCCGTTCAGCCGACCAGCGGCTCGATCTCGGCCAGGACGGCGTCCAGCACATCCTCGCGGGTGAGCGACGAGAGCGCCCGCTCCCGTGCCAGCGGCCGTTCCGTACCGGCCGTCCGGCGCCCGAGCCGGACGTTCGAGCGCACGAGCACCGCGGGCGTGTCACCCGACTCGTCGAGCACCAGCTCGACGAAGCTCTCGGGCGTGTGCGTCGACTCCAACCGGACCACGCCCGGCGGCGTGGCGAGCGCGAAGGGCTGCCCTTCAGCCTTCAGTGCCGTGAGAATCATCCGGCAGACCGGGATGGCCACGCCGTCCAGGAACTGATCGTAGTCGCGCTGGGCGACCTCGCGCGCCGCGCGCTGCTCCGACGAGCGGCGCTTCGCCTCGGCGATCGTTCGCTGCACCTTCTGACGGACCTCGGATACATTCATCGCGTTACTCCAGCGGGACTCGCCAAATCGGCCACCTCGTAGATCCGCACCATCTCCACGAGCTTGTAGCCGCGCGTCTGATAGGGCGGCACCACCCGCTCCGTGCGGAGGTATTGCATCATCCCGTCATCACCGTAGTCGGGCTCGCCGACCTCGTCCGCGTCCGTGAGCGCGCGTGCCAGGTCGTCGAGCGACATCTGCTTCTGCCGCACGCTCACGGTCGTCGGCCAGAATCCGAAGCGCCTCGTGCGCATCTGGACCGATTCGGTGCGGAACGCGACGTACAGTTCGTTGCTGATGAGCTGATACCCCGCATCGACTCGCGTCGCCAGTGCGTCCTCGACGCGAAGGAAGGCGACGTCCGCGATCGGCGCGATGACCTCGATCAGCGTCTGGGTGAATGCCCCTTCGCCCGACCATTCCGTGGTGTCGACGTCGCTCACGCATCCCCCGCCGGCGAATCCTTCACCCCCTGATGGTTCGCCATCAACCCGCCAAGTACTGGGTGGACCCGGACCTAACGAGACCCGAGGCCGCGCATCGTCTCGGCGACGCGCCTCGCCCCCGGATACCGGCTGATGGACGCCGGGCAGGCCTACGCCTCGACGGGCGTGGCCGCCGGCTCGTAGGTGGCCGAGGAGGTCGGCGTCTCCCAGACCTTGACCCGCACGACGGGCAACCCGGCTGCCTGGACCTGGTCGTAGATGAGCCGCGCGATCCGTTCGACCGTGGGGTTACTCTCGACGAGAAAGACCGGCTCCCCCAGGCGGCGGAGCGGCTCAACCAGCGGGTCGTCTTCCCGCAGGATCATCTTGTGGTCGATCTCCCGATCGATCCACCCCTTCACCAGCCGCTTGACGTCGCTGAAGTCACACACCATGCTTCGCTGGTCGAGCGTGGCGGTCCGGATCTCCACTTCGGCCACGGCGTTGTGGCCGTGCGGGTGCTTGCAGATCCCGTCGTAGTCGAGCAGGCGATGCCCGTAGCAAAAGTCCACGCGCTTGACGACCGAATACATGGCGTCCTCGAAAGGGGCGCCGACGCGACTCCGCGATGCCGCGGCGCGCCGGAGTGATCTTGGGATGGTAGCCAAAGCCACGAAACCCGGTCAAGGATCCGCGGTGCTCTGCTCCGCCGGCCTCGACAGTGCGGTCCTCGTCGCGGCGGAGTCGGCGGCCGGTACCAGGCGCGTCCAGCCGGTGTACGTCAGCGTGGGGCTGGCCTGGGAAACGGCGGAGCTGGCGATGCTCGAGCGCCTCCTGGCGGCTCCCTGCTACGCCGGCGTGAACGCCGCCGCCCGGCTGACCTGCGACATGCGGGACGTCTACGCCAGCTCGCACTGGGCCGTGCGCGGCGAGCCGCCAGCCTACGACACGCCGGACTCGGACGTCTATCTGGCGGGGCGGAATGCCGTCTTGCTGGCGAAAGTCGCCGTCTACTGCGCGCACCAGGACCTCGGCCGGATCGCCCTGGGAACGCTTGCCGACAATCCGTTTCCCGACGCGACGCCGGAATTCCTCGATGCGATGGCCCGCGCGCTCTCGGCCGGGCTGGCCCACGAGATCACGGTCGCCACGCCGCTGGCCCGGTCGCGGAAGGCGGAGGTCGTCACGCTAGGCGTCGACCTCGGCGTCCCGCTGGAGCGAACGCTGTCATGCATGCGACCGGATGGCGGGCGTCACTGCGGCCTGTGCAGCAAGTGTCGCGAACGACGAGACGCCTTCAGCGAGGCCGGGGTGAGCGATCCGGCCATCTACGCCGCGCCGTCGCCACGATGACCCTGGCTGGTTCTGACCGGGCTGCCGGCGCGGTCAGTCGCCCTTGGTTTCTGGCTTGGCATCACGGGACGCTTCCGCTTGACGCTTGAGTTCGGCCAGCAGCGTCTCGCGCTGCCGCATCAACCCGCGGCGCGGTCGACGGCCTTGGGCCGACCCGATCACGTACTCGCAGAACAGCGGGAACGCCACGGTCGAATCGCAGTACGCCACGACGGTGTCCGGCAGGACGCCCGGGTTCACCTTCCCCCAGCTCACCGCTTCGGCCGGTGTCGCGCCGGAGAGGCCGCCCCAGACGACCTGATCTGTCGTGATCTGAATGAAGTAGTCGTTGCCGCCTTTCGGGATGCCGTACACCTCCCACAGCGTCGGCTGCCCTTGCAGGTAGAAGTTCTTGGGCGAGCCGCCGCCGAGAATGACGCATCCGTTCTTGTTACCCGCCAGGATGATGGCGCACACTTCGTTCACGTCGAGGCTCGAATCGATCATGAACGTACTGCCACCGAGCAGCTCGTTCGACGCGATGTTCATCCCGATCGAACTGTCCCCGGGCGAGGAGGTGTAGATCGGGACGTCGACTGCGGCGGCGCTGGCCACCACCGAGTGTGCCTCACAGCCCGGAAAGCGCTCGAGGAGATCCCGCCCGAGGCGATGGTGGAAGTCCGCGCTCGACATCGGTCCCTCGAACTGCTCGCGCTGCAGGAAGTCCCGGATGTAGGCGTCGGTTTCGAGCAGGACCGACGATGGGAAGAGGACGTCGTAGATCCTGATGATGCCCTGCTCGTACAGCTCGATGTCGTCGAGAAACGGCGAGCCGCGGTGCAGCGTGAAGTTCATCGCGTAGTGCAGGTCGTGATAGAGGTTGGCGCCGGTGCTGATCAGAAAGTCGACCAGGCCCCGCTCCATCAGTTCGATCACGCACCCCCCGAGCCCGGCCGGCGTCAGGGCACCCGCCACGGTCAGACCGATCGTCGTGTCGTTCTCGGGCGCGAGCATCTTCTCGGTGAAGATGTGGCACGCCTCGGACAGCCGCCCAGCATTGAACGCCTGGAAGCCTTGATCGATGAGGCGGCGCACATCCTCGCTGCCCTGGGGCCGGTAGTACCGAATGACCTTGCCGTCGAGATGACCCGACCTGGCGGGTGAACCTGGAGCGCGGTGAGGCACGCGTCTTCCTCCGGGAGCGGTGAACCGAACGTGGGCATCTGCCCGAACAGTCGTTCCAGCCCATGAAACCGGGCCGACGGCTAGAGCTTAACATCTCCAATCGAACCGACTGGACTCGATGCCGCTTGCTATGTCATCGAAAATGTTCAAAATAGGTACAGTTCTAGACCGGCCGCAGGTAGCCGGACACCCCGTGAATGTACTGTTACGAGATACCAGATGAGCAGCCCCGCCCGCCCTGAATCGTCCTCGCCCACGTCTCGGTTCGGCTCCCTCGTGCAGTCGCCGCTTCGGGCCGGCCTGGTCCGGTTCCTGCACGCCCAGTCCGACGAGACGTTCGAAGTCGAGACGCTGATGCAGATTTTCGGACGGATGCGCCTGGACGTCGACAACTGCCTACGCGAGGTCGTCGATTGCGGAGTGGCACAGCGGGTCGCCGGCACCCCTCCGCGCTTCAGCGCCCGGCGCCCCGAGCGAGAGGACGTGGTCAAGCTGCTCGACAAGTTTCTCGAGCAACGCGCCACGGTCAGCCACGAGGATCAGTCGCCGTCAGTCCAGCGCTTCCGCGAGATGATCGGCCGCGACGAGAAGATGCTGATCGTCTTCGAGTGGATCCGTACGGCCGCCAAGTCGGACATCTCGGTGTTGATACTCGGGCCGACCGGCTCGGGCAAGGAAGTCGTGGCACGGATGATTCACGAACTGAGCCGCCGTGGCCAGGAGAAGTTTCAGGCCCTCAACTGCGCCGCGCTCCCGGACTCGCTCTTCGAATCGGAGATGTTCGGCTTCGAGAAAGGCGCGTTCACCGGCGCCCACGATCGGAAGCCTGGCAAGCTGGAAATGGCGCACCGCGGCACGCTGTTCCTCGACGAGATCGGCGACCTGTCGCTCGTCGCCCAGGCCAAACTGCTGCGCGTGCTCGAAGAGAAGCGCCACGAGCGTCTGGGCGGACACCGCGCCATCGAAACCGACTTCCGGTTGATCTCGGCGACGAATCGCCCACTCGATCAGTTCGTCCGCGACGAGCGTTTCCGCGAGGATCTGTACTATCGGGTCAATGCGTTCTCGATCCGGTTGCCGTCGTTGAGAGAGCGCACGACGGATATCCCGACGCTGGCGGGACGGCTGCTGGCGCGCTACTGCGCGGCCAATGGACTGGCGATCGACAGCAAGTCGTTCGCGAAAGACGCGCTGGATCGTCTGACGCGGTATCACTGGCCCGGCAATATTCGTGAACTGGAAAGCACCGTCTCGCGCGCGGCGCTCTCGTCGCCCGGACGGACCATTCGAGGCCAGGACATCGAGTTTCTCCACGCCAGCGACACACCCGTCGATGAGGCGCGCGAGCGCCTGCCGTCGCTACGGGAGGCCGAACGGACGCATATCGTCCGGGTGCTCGACGAGGTCGGCTGGAACAAGAAACAGGCGTCGGAGATCCTCGAGATCAGTCGGGGCACGCTGTACCGCAAGATCGTCGAGTTCGACCTCCAGCCCGACGCCCACGTGAAGGGCGCCCGCGGGCGCGCCCGCGGCGCGGCCACCGGATAGGCCGAACGGACCTCGCATGAAGCAGTTGCCGCGTCTCGCGCAGATCTACGTCGGCGTCATGGTCGCCGGCGGCGCCGCGCTGCTCGTCATCTGCTTCCCCCGGGCTGAGTTCGCGGATCCCGTCCTCTTCGGCGTCCTGCTGGCTCTCTCGTCGATCAGCTCCGTCTTCAAGGTCAGCATGCCGCTGTCACCCGGACGATCGACGATGTCGATCTCCTACGCTGTCGACTTCGCGGCGCTGCTGCTCATCGGCCCGCACGAAACCATGCTGGTGGCGGCGGCCAGCGCCTGGACGCAATCGACGTTCAAGATCCAGCAGCGCACTCCGATGTACCGGAAGCTATTCAGCATGGCCTGCCTCGTCGTCGCGGTGCAAGCCGCGGGATGGGTCTATGCGCAGCTGGGCGGCACGGTCGGCGAGTTCGTGTTGCTGTCGCTGCCCATCCCGCTGGTGGGCGCGATGGCGACCTACTTCATGATGAACACCGCACCAATCGCGCTGGCGATCGCCCTGACCGCGCAGCAGCCGGTCTGGCGTGTGTGGAACGAGAACTTTCTGTGGAGCACGCCGAGCTACTTCGCGGGGGCGGGCGCGGCGGCGGTCGCGGCAATCATCATCCACCAATCGGGACGGTGGCTGGTGCCGCTGGCCGCGGCACCGCTGTACCTCACCTATCGCACCTACAAGGTGTATCTGGGCCGGATCGAGGACGAGCAGCGCCACGTGAAGGAGGTCTCCGACCTGCATCTGGCGACCATCGAGGCGCTCGCGCGCGCGATCGACGCGAAGGATCAGACTTCCCAGAATCACATCCGGCGCGTGCAGGTCTACGCCGCCGGCCTAGCGCGAGCGGCCGGCATGGCCGACTCCGAGATTCAAGCGGTCAAGACCGCCGCGCTCCTGCACGACATCGGCAAGCTCGCGGTGCCAGAGCACATTCTGTCGAAGCCGGGCCCGCTGACGCAGGAGGAGTTCCGAACGATTCGCGCGCACCCCCAGGTCGGCGCCGACATCATCGACGCGGTGCCCTTCCCGTATCCGGTGGCCCCGCTCATCCGAAGCCACCACGAGCGATGGGACGGTCATGGATATCCGACGGGCCTGAGCGGCGAGGAGATCCCGGCGGGCGCGCGCATCCTGGCGATCGTCGACTACTTCGACGCGATCATGGCCGATCGGCCGTATCACGAAGCGATGGATACCGAGCAGGCGTTGACGCTGCTCAAGCAAGAGGCCGGAAAGGCGCTCGACCCCTCGCTCGTGACGCGGTTCATCGAGGTGCTCCCAGAACTCGAGATCGAGGCGGAGCTCGAAGACCGGCCATCACGACGTTCGAGGGACCTGGCACCGTCGGCGCCCGACGGCAGTCAGCCCGCGACCGGGTTGTCGCCGGAAGGCCCGGCGCAGTTAACCGTGTTCGAGGACATCGCGCGCGCGCATCGGGAGATCTACGCGCTGTACGAGATCGCGCAGGCGATGGGCGGCAGCCTGGGCATCTCAGACACGATGGCGCTCATCACCTCCAAGCTGAGCAACCTAGTGCCGTTCTCGAGCTGCGCGCTCTTCCTCTTCGACGAAGAGCATGACGTGGTCCGATGCCGTTTCGCATCAGGGACCGACGCCGACCTGCTGACGCAGCTCAACGTGCCGACCGGCGCCGGCGTCACGGGGTGGGTCGCCCAGAATCGCCGTGCGCTCGTCAACGCGAGACCGAACGCCGACCTGGAGGCGGCCACGCCCTCGGTGGCAGCGAGCACGCAGCTGCAGTCGGCCCTGGCCTGCCCGCTCGTCTTGCACGACCGATTCATCGGCACGCTGGCCGTCTACCACATCGACCCATCGTTCTACCGCGACGATCACCGCCGCCTCCTGGACCGCATCTCGGAGCAGGCCGCGGCCGTCATTAACAACTCGATCTTGTTCGAGCAGACGCAGGAAGACTCGCTCACCGATCAGCTGACCGGCCTGCCCAATACGCGGTTCATGTTCATGCATCTGTCGCGCGAACTCGCGCGGGCCGACCGTCTCGAATCGCAGACGGCGCTGATGGTGATGGATCTCGACAACTTCAAGGAGATCAACGACAGCCACGGCCACCATGTCGGCGACCTGGCGCTGTGCGAGGTCGCGACCATCCTCCGGGCCGGCATCCGCCCCTACGACATCTGCGTGCGCTATGCCGGCGACGAGTTCATCGTCGTGCTATCGGGTTGCTCAGAAGAAGAAGCCGAAAACAAGCGCCTGGAGCTGCAGGCCGCCGTCGCCGGGCTGGCGTTCGAGGCCCGGCCGGGCAAGCAGATCGCGATCGGCATAAGCATCGGCAAAGCGGTGTTCCCGCACGACGGCGAGTCGTACGAGGCGCTGCTGGCCGTGGCCGACAGCCGGATGTATCAGGACAAGAGTGAGCGGAAACGGCGGACGCGCGGCAGCGCTCGCGGTCCGGACAGCGGCCCGAGCGACGGGTCCGACGTCGGCGCCCCACCCGCCGCCTCGGGACTCTGAAGGCCAAGGGTGGGGGGCGAAGCCCCGTTCTGCTATTCCACCCAGTCGGGACGGCGTCCTGAAAGTGCCACCGCAAGCAGCGCCGCGCCGGTGGCGCCGAGGACCAAGCCCGAGCCGTCGGTCAGCCAAGATTCCCATCGAAACTCGCCGACGGCGAGCACGACCGCCGGGGCCATCAGCGTCACCCCGACCGGCCGGGCCACGCGTCGGTCGAGGGCCACGCGCAGCACCGAGCCCCGCATCCGCCTGAGCACGGGTGCGCTCATTGCGGCGTGGCGCCGCGCCGCCGGGAAGCCGACAGAACGTCGGGGCGTTCGGCCGGGGCAATCCGGAGCCGCAGCTCGACGTCGACGACGCCGTCCACAGTCCGGGCCACCGCACCGGCATGGATCGCCTGTTGCTCGGCCCGCACCTCGCCGGTCAGCGTGACGGTGCCGGCGAGTGTGTCGACCGTGATCGACAGGCCGTCGAGCAGCGGATCGCTGAGGATCGCCCGCGTGACGCGAGCGGTGATCGAGGCGTCATCGTACGTGGCAACGAGGGTCGGTCCGCAGGCCCCCGCGGCCACCGCGATCATGCCGACCACGCAGCCGATGCCGACAGTCGACCTCAGGGCCGCGGTCCTCACCTAGAGCCCCATCGCGTGATACCCGCCGTCGGCGAGCAGCACTTCGCCCGTGACGGCGCGGCCCGCGTCGCTCAACAGGAACATCGCGGCATCGGCAACCTCGCCGGCCTCGATGTTGCGCCGAAGCGGTGCGCGTTCTCGATAGACCGAGAGGATGTCCGAGAATCCCGAGATACCCGCCGCCGCCAGCGTCCTGATCGGCCCGGCCGAGATCGCGTTCACGCGGATCTGCTCCGGCCCGAGTTCGCTCGCCAGGTATCTGACGCTCGCCTCGAGTGCCGCCTTCGCGACACCCATCACGTTGTAGTTCGGAAAGACCCGTTCGCTGCCGAGATAGGTGAGGGTCAGCAGGCTGCCGCCCTCGCGGCGCGCCATCAGCGGCGCCGTCGCCTGCGCCAACGCCACGAGGGAATACACGCTCACGTCGAGGGCGATCTGGAAGTCGCCGCGCGCTGTTTGCAGGAACGGCTGTGTGATCGCTTCGCGCGGCGCGAACGCGGCGCCGTGGACGAGAAGATCCAAGCCTCCGAACTCTCGGTCGAGACCCGCCGCCACGGCGGCGATCTGATCGTCCTGCGAGACGTCGCACGGCAGGATCAACGGCGGCTGGGTCAACGTCTCGGCCAGCTTGCGGACGTTGCCTTCGAGCCGCTCGTTGACATAGGTCAACGCCAGGCGCGCACCAGCGCGGTCGGCCGCCTGCGCGATCGCCCATGCGATCGACCGTTCGTTGGCGATGCCGACGATGAGGCCGTGCTTGCCGGAGAGATCGCTCATGGGGAACACACCTCGCACCCGCGCTGGCGGACGAACCCGCCGCACCTTCGGATCGAACCGAGCCGCGGTCGTACGATCAGGATGACTTCTTGCCGCGCCGGGCGGATCGCGAGCGCGACTTCGAACGCTCGGACGAGCGCCCCTGACGCCGGTTACCAGAGTCTGCGCGGGACTGACTTTCCCCCGCGTCACGGGAACGCTTGGCAAAGCCACCGCCGTTCCCCTGGCCGCCGGTGCCTGCCTGCCGCTTGCCCGAGCCCCACCCGTTGCCGTCCCCTCCATTGCCGTTCCGGCCGTTCGACTGACGGATGGTGAACTCGTGCGTGCGCCGCTCGGAGACCTGCCCCTCGATGCGCGGCAGCGTCGCCCGGATCAGGGGTCGGCGGACGGGACCTTCGTCGGTCTCGGGTGCGGATGCTCCGAGGTTGGCGTTCTCGTCGTCTATGTCTGCTTCTGTGTGGGCGTCTTCAGTGGCCATCATCACGTCCGGTGGGGCGGTCGGCGTGGTCGCCGACTCGGGGTCAGTGGCGGCGTCCTCCGCCCGCGCGGCTCCGGCGGTGGCCGGCGCGCCGAGCGCAGCTGGGGCTTTCGGTTTACGTTTCGGCGGCGCCTTGGCCGCCTTGTACTCATGCTCGGCGTCGCACGTCGAGCAACGCGTCTGTTTGATCTCGTCGGACACCATCGCGACAACGGCGTGGTTCGTGATGCGGCGCTCACGCGGACAGTAGTCGTCCACGTGGTCACCCAGCCGCAGCCGGCGTTCTTGCTTCAAACCCTAACCCAGGACTTCAAAAAGGAGTGCTCGTGCAGGCACGAGAAGTGTAGCAGAGGACCCTGTGACGACGCAACCTTGGCGGCGTCGCACGTGCCCGCCTTCACCCAGCATCGCGATCGGCGCGCGCGTTCTGGAGCCACGCCGTCAGGCGGGACAGCGCCTCGGCAACCGCCATGGGATTGGTCGACTGCGGCGTCTGGCGCGCGTCGACCGCCGCCCGCGCGGTGACCCGTGCCACCACGTCGTCCTCGAACAGGTCGCTGAACGCCCTCCAGTCGGGCATGGAGAGCGACTCGAAATCCCGACCCGACGCCAGCAGATCGCGCACGATGCGACCGACCAGTGCGTGCGCGTCCCGAAACGCCATCCCGCGCGACACGAGGTAGTCCGCAACTTCCGTCGCCAGCAGTAGACCCGAGGCGGCCGCCTGCGTGCGCGCGCCGGACACCGAGAGCCGGCTGACGACCGCGGCCACAGCGGCGGCGGATCCCCGCACGGTGTCCTCGGCGTCGAACAAGGCCTCCTTGTCCTCCTGCAGATCCTTGTTGTAGCCGCTCGGAAGCCCCTTCATGCTCGCAAGCCAGCCCGTCAGCCTGCCGATGGCCCGCCCGCTCTTGCCGCGCACGAGTTCGAGCGGGTCGGGGTTCTTCTTCTGCGGCATCAAGCTGCTGCCCGTCGTCACCGCGTCGGCCAGTTCGAAGAACCCGAACTCCTCGCTGCTGAAGATGATGAGATCTTCGGCGATCCGACTCAGATGGACCATCGTCAGCGCACACGCGTGCAGGAAGCTGGCGACGAAGTCGCGATCGGCGGTCGCATCCAGACTGTTGGCTACGACTCGCGAGAATCCGAGACGCGCCGCGAGGCCCGCGGTGTCGATGGCATAGCTCGACCCAGCGACGGCCCCCGATCCCAGCGGCATGGCGTCGGCCTCGTCGCGCACATGGTCGAACCGCGCATCGTCACGGCGAAGCGCTTCGGCATGTGCCAGCAAGAAGTGGGCGACCAGTATCGGCTGTGCCCGCCGGAGGTGCGTGTAGGCCGGCATGAGCGCCTGGCCAGCCGACCCGGCTTGCTCGACCAGTGCCGAGATCACGCCGCGGACATGGCCCTGCAGGTCGAGCGCCACGCGTCGCACGTAGAGCCGAAGATCGACCGAGACCTGGTCATTGCGAGAGCGCCCCGTGTGTAGTCGCTTGCCAGCCTCGCCGACGCGCGCGACAAGCTGCCGTTCGACGAACGCGTGGACATCCTCGTCCGCACCTGCCACGAAGCTCGGGTCACGCCGGCCCGTCTCGAGAATCTCGCCGAGCGCCGCCGACATCGCCGCCGCGTCCGCGTCGCTCAGCACGCCGGCCGAGGCCAACGCCTCCACCCACGCGAGGCTGCCCGTCACGTCGTCCTCGAACAGCCGCCGATCGAAGGCGAAGGACGACTGGAACCCGAACACGTCGGCGTCGGGCGCCACGGCGAACCGGCCGGACCAGAGGTGATCCGTCATCCCCCGCTCTTCTGCGTCTTCGCCGCCGCAGTCGGGCGGAGGCCTTCCGGCGCCTTACGCGCGGCCGTCTCGACCGGCAGGCCGAAGATCTTGATGAAGCCTTCGGCGGCGGTGTGATCGAACTGATCCTCGGCGTCGTACGTGGCGAGCGCATGCTCGTAGAGCGCGAACGGCGACTGACGGCCGACCACCCGACAGTCGCCCTTGAAGAGCCTGAGCCGGATCGTGCCGGAGACGCGCGTCTGCACGTAGGCCGTGAACGCGTCGATGGCCTCGCGTGTCGGCGTGAACCAGAGGCCGTCGTACACGAGATCGGCATAGGTCCCGGCGAGGTCGCGCTTCAACCGCTCGAGATCGCGCGGGATGACCATCATCTCGAGCTCGCGATGCGCCATGTGCAGGACGGTCGCCGCGGGTGCCTCGTAGATCTCTCGCGACTTGATGCCGACCAGCCGGTTCTCCACCATGTCGATCCGCCCGACGCCGTGTGAGCCGGCGATCGTGTCCACGCTGTGAATCAGCTCGAGGAGCGGCATGGCGACGCCGTTCACCTCGGTCGGGACGCCCTCCGCGAACTGGATCTCGACATAGGCCGGAGCGTCCGGACACTCGGACGGCGACCGGGTCATCGTGTAGATCTCCTCCGGCGGCTCGGTCCACGGGTCCTCGAGCACGCCGCATTCGATCGACCGGCCCCAGAGATTCGAGTCGGTGCTGTAGGGGCTGTCGACCGTGGCGGGCACCGGAATGCCGCGCTTCTCCGCGTAGGCGATCTCGTCCGGCCGGCTCATCTGCCAGACGCGGGCGGGCGCAATGACCCGAATGGCCGGATTCAGGGCCCGGGCCGAAACATCGATCCGCACCTGGTCGTTGCCCTTGCCGGTGCAGCCATGGGCGATGGCCGTCGCGTCTTCCATCTCGGCGATCTCGATGAGGCGCTTGGCGATCAGCGGTCGGCCCAGCGACGTCGCCATCGGGTACCGGCCTTCGTACAGCGCTCCGACCTGCAAGTTCGGCAGGATGTACTCGCGCACGAACTCCTCCCGCACGTCGAGCACATGGGACCTGACGGCGCCGACCGCCAGCGCGCGCTCACGAACGTCGTCGAGTTCCTTGCCCTGCCCCATGTCGAGGGTCACGGCGATGATCTCGGCGTCGTACTGCTCGGCCAGCCACGGGATGGCGACCGAGGTGTCGAGGCCGCCCGAATACGCAAGTACGATCCGTTCCATCAGTTCATCTCCCTCTTGCTCGTGAGTGCACGATCCTCGCCGTCAGGCCTTGGCCCACGTCTCGAACCGCTTCGCGATGTCTGACGCCGCGCGCCGGTGGCGACCGATGACGAGAATCGTGTCGTCCCCGCCGATCGTGCCGACAATCTCATCGTAGGCGGCCTGGTCGATCGCCAGCGCCAGCAACTGGGCTTCACCAGGGTCGGTTTTCAGCACGATCAGCTGCTCGACGCGGTCGATCCGCTTCAGGTAGTCAGCGACGGCGCGCTGGGCCTCGGCGCGCGGGTCGGCGGTTCGGGCCGGGACCACGTCGGCGCGCTGGTACGCGCCATCCGCGGCCCGCTTCACCAGGCCGAGCTCCTTGATGTCGCGGGACAGCGTCGCCTGAGTCGCATCGAAGCCCTGCCGTTTCAGGAGTTTCCGCAGGACGGCCTGACTGTGAATCGCCTCGCGGCTGACGAGGTCGACGATAGCGGCCTGACGGAATTGCTTCATGGGACTATGCGGCGACGCCCACGCGAAAAGGCGCTGATTTCATTGACCCGTCGCCGTGAATTTGGTATATATATCCTTTCAACTGTATAACTATACATCAGTCGGATGAATATGCAAACAGTGCGGGTGGGGGTGGCGGGCGCCACCGGGTACGCGGGTCAGGAACTCCTCGCGATCCTGTCACGCCACCCGCGCGTCTCGCTGACCGCGGCGATGTCCTCGGGCACCGGCCAGACCGAGTTGCCGCGCCTCGCGGGCGTCTGGAACGGCCGCGTGGAGCCGTTGTCGATCGACCAGCTCGCCGAGGCGGCAGCCGCCTTTCTCGCGCTCCCCGACGAGATCACGGCCGAGATCGCGCCGGCGCTCATGGCGCGCGGCGTTCGCGTCTTCGATCTCTCCGGCACGTTCCGGCTGCGTGATGCCGAGCAGCGCGCCCAGTGGTATCCGCCCGCGCCCGACGGGGCCGCGGCCGCGGCGGTGTACGGCCTGCCCGAGCACCATCGCGAGGCGCTGCCGGATGCGTCGCTCGTCGCGTGTCCAGGGTGCTACCCCACGGCCGCCATCCTCGCGCTCCGCCCGCTGGTGACGGCTGGGCTGTTGACCGGCGATCTCGTCGTTGACGCCAAGTCGGGGATCTCAGGCGCGGGCAAGACGCCGAGCGAGCGGACCCACTTCTCTGCCACGCACGGCAACGTCGCGGCGTACAAGGTCTTCACCCACCGCCACGCTGCCGAGATCGAGCAGGAGCTGCAGGCCCCGGTGACCTTCGTCCCGCATCTCGTCCCGCTCGACCGCGGCATCCTGGAGACGATCTACGCTCGCCTCCGGCCGGGTGCCGGAGCGCGCGAGGTCGAGGCGACCCTCCGGGCGGCGTACGACGACGCGGCCTTCGTCCGCCTCCGGGGAGCGACCCTGCCGGAGATCAGGGACGTGGCCCACACGAACTTCTGCGACATCGGCTGGTCCGCCCACGACGACGGCCGCCTCGTGGTCGTCGCCTGTCTCGACAACCTGGTCAAGGGCGCTGCCGGGCAGGCGGTGCAAGCCTTCAACATCGCGTTCGGCCTCGACGAGCGCGATGGGCTGCGCTGAGGAGGGCGACACCGCGGTGCCCGAATCCCCCCAAGCTGTCGCTGCCGGCCCGATCGTCCTGAAGCTCGGCGGTGAGCTGGTCGACTCGACGACGGCGGCCGAGCGTACCGCGGCGCTCATCGCCCGGGGCGCCAGCCAGCGCCCGATCGTGGTCGTCCACGGCGGCGGACGCGAGATCGACGCCGAGCTGGCGAAGGCCGGGCTCGACAAACGCGCCGTCGACGGCCTGCGAATCACCGACCAAGCCACCCTCGACGTCGTGGTCGGCGTCCTGGCCGGCCGCGTCAACACGCGGCTCGTCGCGGCCGTGACCCAGGCCGGCGTCCCGGCGGTCGGCCTGACGGGCGCCGACGACGGCATCGGCCTCTGCCGACGAGCAGAACCGTACTGCGCCCTGGATGGAAGCACCGTCGACCTGGGCTTCGTGGGACAGCCGGTGTCAGCCGAGGCGCCGCGGCTGCTCGACCGGCTCCGGCGGGCGGGCTACACCCCGATCGTCGCGTGCATCGGGGTCACTGAAGACGGGCAGTTGCTCAACGTGAACGCCGACGCGCTCGCGGCGCAGCTGGCGGTGAATCTGAAGGCGGGCTGGCTCGTCATCGCAGGCACGACGCCCGGCGTCCTCGATAGCGACGGCCGACCGGTCGCCCGGCTGGACGATGCGGGAATTGACGACCTCAAGGCCAGGGGCGACGTCAGTGCCGGCATGGTCGCCAAGCTCGACGCCTGCCGCATGGCGAGTCAGGGCGGTGTCGAGGCGGTCGTCATCGCCGACGGCCGCGAGACCATCGACCTCGAGTTGTTGCCCGGAACAGTCGTGGCGGCGCGCCGGTCGCCCATCGACGCCCCCGGAGCCACGGCGAGCCAGGAGAGCGGATCGTGACGACCAAGGACATTCTCGAGACCGAGGCCGCGCACATCCTGCAAACCTACAAGCGTGCCCCGATCGTGCTCTCCCGCGGCAAGGGGGTGCATCTGTTCGACGACGCGGGCCAGGAGTACACCGACCTGCTGTCGGGCATCGGCGTGGCGTCGTTGGGCCACGCCCATCCCGGGCTCGCGGCGGCCATCGCCGATCAGGCCGCGACGCTGGTGCACACGTCGAACCTCTACTTCCACCCGCTACAGGGCCAGCTCGCGGCCCGGCTGGCGGAGCTCTCCGGACTGCCTCGGGCGTTCTTCTGCAACAGCGGCTCCGAAGCGGTCGAGGCGTGTCTGAAGTTCGCGCGTCGCTACTGGCACACCAAAGGAGATACCGCGCGAACCGAGATCGTCGCTCTGGAGCAGTCGTTCCACGGCCGAACGCTCGGTGCGCTGTCGACGACCTGGCAACCGTCGTACCGCACGCCGTTCCAGCCACTCGTGCCCGGCGTCACCTTCGTCGCCGCCGAGGCCGACGCGCTCACGACGGCCATCTCGGCCACGACTCAGGCGGTCATCGTGGAGCCGCTCCAGGGCGAGGGCGGCATCCGTCCGCTTCCACCCGAGGTCGCCCGCGCGCTGCAGCAGGCGTGCGACGACACCGGCGCGCTGCTCATCGCCGACGAGGTCCAGTGCGGATTGGGCCGCACCGGCCGGCCGTTCTATTTCCAGGCGCTCGATCTCCGCCCCGACCTGATCTCGGTGGGCAAGGCCCTCGGCGCGGGCTTCCCCGTCGGCGCGGCGCTCGTCGGCGATCGTGTCGCTGCCGCGGTCGCCTACGGCGACCACGGCAGCACCTACGGCGGCAATCTGCTGGCGTGCCGGGCGGCCCTCGTGTTTCTCGAAGAATTGATGGACCACGGCCTCCTCAATCATGTTCGGACGGTCGGCGCGATCGCTCAAGAACGACTGCGCGCGCTCGCGGACCGGCACCCGGCCATCACCGATGTGCGGGGTGCCGGCGTGATGTGGGGAATCGAGGTCGACGCCGAGGCGGCCGAAGGGTCGGACGCCGCGGCGGTCGCCGCCGCGGCACTCGATCGGCGGCTGCTCGTGAACCGGACCGCCGGGAACGTCGTCCGCCTGCTGCCACCGCTGACGATCACCGCCGACGAGTTCAATGCCGCGCTCGATACGCTGGACGCATCGTTCGACGCCGTCCTCGGAGGAGCCTCGTGACCGCCACGGGCTGTCCGCCGCTGGCCACGTCGGACCGATCGAGCGTGCCCTCCAAGACCAAGGGTCCGCGGCATGCCACGATCCGCACCGCCACCGTGGCAGACGCCGCTCGGCTGCACGGACTCATCACCGACCATCTCGCCGAAGGACGACTGCTGCCGCGCGGATTGTCCGATCTCGAAGCCCACGCGACACGGTTCTTCGTCGCGACCTCGGGCGACACGATCGTGGGCTGCGCGGAGCTGGCCCCGCTCGCGCGCTCGGTCGCGGAACTGCGGTCGTTGGCGGTCGAGGCGTCGCATCGCGGTGTCGGCGTCGGTGCCGCCCTGATCGGCGCGGTCATCGCGAAAGCGCGAGCGGGATACTTCGCCCGTCTCTCGGCGTTCACCCACGCGCCCGCACCGTTCGTCCGAATGGGCTTTTCGATCGTGCCGCGACTCTGGGTCCCGCAGAAGATTGCCACCGACTGCGTCACCTGCGACCGACTCCGCCACTGCGAGCAGCGGGCCCTCCATCTCGATCTCCGGTCGGCCGGAGCCTCGCCGCAGGCGCCGCCGCAGGTCGCGTGATCGAACCGGTAGCCACGATGAGCAGATACGAATCGATCGCTGGCGGCGTCACTGCCCCGGACGGGTTCCGCGCCGCGGGGGTGGCCTGTGGCATCAAGGCCGAGGGCCTCGACCTGGCAGTCGTGGCGGCCGGTGCCCCGGTGCCAGCCGCCGCGGTGTTCACGACCAACGTGGTGACGGCTGCGCCGGTCCTGGTATCGCGGTCGCACCTCGAGCAGAGCGACGCGAGCGCCCGCGCGGTCGTCATCAACAGCGGGTGCGCGAACGCGTGCACCGGCGATACCGGCATGGCCGTCGCTCGCGCGATGGCCGAGGCCGGTGCAGAGCACCTGGGGTGTGCGCCCGCAGAGATTCTCATCGCCTCGACCGGCGTCATCGGCGTCGATCTCGACGGCGCGAAGGTCGCGCGCGGAATCGCCGCCGCCTCCTCCACGCTCAGCCGTCAGGGCCATCTGGACGCGGCTCGGGCCATTCTGACGACCGACCTGGGCCCAAAGGAAGCGGCGGCTCGGGCCGAGACCGGCGCGGGTGGCTTTCGCGTCGGCGGCATGGCCAAGGGCGCCGGCATGATCGAACCGAACATGGCGACGATGCTGGCGCTGCTGACGACCGACGCGAAGGTCGCCGCGCCGCGCCTGCAGCGCGCGCTGCGAGAGGCGGTGGACGACACGTTCAACGCCATCACGGTGGACGGCGAGTGTTCGACCAACGACACCGTCTTCGCGCTGGCGAGCGGAGCCAGTGGTGTCGAGATCGATGACGCGACCTACCCGACGCTGGTCGACACGCTGCGGGCGGTCGCGCGCGATCTCGCGGTGGCGATCGTGCGAGGCGGTGAAGGCGCCAGCAAGCTCGTGGCGATCCGCGCTCACGGCGCGCGAACGCTCGACGAGGCCAGGCACGCCGCCCATACGCTGGCCAATTCGCTGCTGGTCAAGACCGCGGTGCATGGGGGCGATCCCAACTGGGGCCGGCTCGTGGCCGCAGCCGGACGCGCCGGCGTGGCGTTCGACCCCACCCGCGCCGTCGTCAGGATTGGCGACACGGTCCTGTTCGAGCACGGTCGCCCCTTCGACGAACGCGCGCCGGCCGCGGCGGACCATCTGCGCGGTACCGATGTCGAGATTCAGGTCGACCTCGGCGTCGGCACACACGAGGCCACCGTCTGGACCTGCGACCTCAGCGCCGAGTACGTGCGAATCAATTCGGAGTACCGAACGTAGGCGAGCGCCGATGCAGAAAGACTTCCTGTCGATTCTCGATCTCACCAGCGACGAGCTATCGGGCTGTCTCGACCTGGCCGCACGGCTCAAGGCCGATCGCCCGCTTCGCCGGAACGCGCCGACGGCGAACGCGCTGGAAGGCCGCCACGTGGCGATGCTGTTCGACAAGCCGTCGCTCCGGACGATGGCCACGTTCGAGATCGCCGTCCGAGAGCTGGGCGGCGAGATCATCGAGCCGCCGGCCGACTCGACGCTCGGCGGTCGGGAAGCACTGTCCGACGTCGCGCTCAACCTCGAGCGGTGGGTGGCCGCGGCGATCATCCGCACGTTCGCCCAGGCTCGGCTGGTGGAGTTCGCCCGGGTGACCAGCCGACTGCACGTCGTCAATGCCCTGAGCGACGCCGAGCACCCCTGCCAGGCCCTGGCCGACATGCTGACGCTGCGCGAGCGCTGGGGCGCCCTCGACGGCCGGGTGCTGACCTTCGTCGGCGACGGCAACAATGTCGCCACGTCGCTGGCGCAAGCCGGCGCCATGCTCGGCCTGCGGGTGCGGGTCGCATCGCCGGACGGCTACCAGCTTTCGAACCACATCGTTGAGGCGGCGACCGCCGGTGGGCGCCTCGGATCGATCGAACGATTCGTCGACGCGGGCGAGGCCGTCGCCGGTGCCGACGCCGTGTACACCGACACCTGGACCTCAATGGGCCAGGAGGACGAGTCGGCGGCACGCCGTCGGGCCTTCCAGCCCTACCAGGCCAACGCGGCCCTGCTGGCGAAGGCAAAGCCCGACGCGGTCTTCATGCACTGCCTGCCGGCGCACCGCGGGGAGGAGGTCACCGACGAGGTGATCGACTCCACCGCCTCGATCGTCCTCGAACAGTCGGAGAACCGGCTGCACACCGAGAAGGCGCTGCTGGCGATGCTGCTGGCCGAGCGGCGCTAGCCACCACGGTTGCGCCACGCGGCGCGAGGCGACGGCGGAGGCTAGGGTATACTCCCCCGCGAAAGGACACCCACAACCGATGCTCGACACCATCGCTGCTGCCAACACCTGGCTGATCGGCTACGTCTGGGGCGCGCCGATGATCGTGCTCCTCATGGGCACGGGCGTGCTGCTGACCGTGCTCACCGGCGCGGTGCAGTTCCGCTACCTCGGCTTCGCCATGAAGGAAGTGCTGGGCAAGCTGACCCAGAAGAGCACGGGCGAGGGCGACGTAACCCCGTTCCAGGCCGTGGCGACGGCGCTCGCCTCGACGGTTGGCACCGGCAACATCGCCGGCGTGGCCACGGCGCTGACCTTGGGCGGCCCGGGCGCGCTGTTCTGGCTCTGGATTTCAGGCTTGCTCGGCATGTGCACGAAGTTCGCGGAGATCGTCATCGCGCTGCACTATCGCGAGCCGGACTCGACGGGCACGATGCGCGGCGGCGCGATGTACACCTTGAGCAAGGGGCTCGGCCTGCCCTGGCTCGGCACGATCTTCGCGCTGCTGACGTCGCTGGCCGCGTTCGGCATCGGTAACATGGTCCAGGCGAACTCGCTGGCCGACAGCCTGCAATCCAGCTTCGGCGTCGCCCCGGCCGTCACCGGCATCGTCCTCGCGGCGCTCACGGCGGCGGTGATTCTCGGCGGCATCAAGCGGATCGGCGAGGTCACGCAGGTGCTCGTGCCGTTCATGAGCATCCTCTACCTCGGCGGCGGCCTGGTCATCCTCCTGATCCACTTCGCCGACATCCCCGGCGCCGTCGCGCTGGTCTTCGCGGGGGCGTTCAACGGCACGGCGGCCACGGGCGGCTTCGCCGGCGCGACGGTCATCCTGGCGCTGCGCTTCGGCATTGCGCGCGGCCTGTTCTCAAACGAGGCCGGCCTGGGAAGCGCGCCGATGGTGCACGCAGCGGCAAAGACCGATCACCCCGTCCGGCAGGGGCTCTACGGAATCTTCGAGGTGTTCGTGGACACGGTCCTGGTCTGCACGATCACCGGCCTGGCCATCCTGGTCACCGGCGTCTGGACCAGCGGCATGGACGGCGCGGCGCTCTCGGGCGAGGCGTTCCGGCAGGGGCTGCCCGGCGGCTTCGGCAACATCATCGTCACGGCCAGCATCCTGCTCTTCGCGTTCTCGACGGTGATCGGCTGGAGCTACTACGGTGAGACCGGCATCGTCTACCTGTTCGGTGCGAAGGTGGCGCTGCCCTACCGGATCGTCTGGCTGGTCTTCATCTATCTGGGCGCCACCGGCTCTCTGCAGCTCATCTGGAGCGTCTCCGACACGCTGAACGGCCTGATGGCGATTCCGAACCTGGTGTCGGTGCTCTTCTCGATCCCGATCCTGATGAAGCTGACGAAGGAGTTCTTCGGTAAGCAGCGGTAGCGCCCGCGCTCGGCAGAGTACCCGGGCGCGAGGCTGGGCATTGCACCCGCCTACGCCTGATCGGCTATCGGCGAGTTGATCGCGTGAAGGTCATCGCGTTGCCGCTGGGGAAGTTCAGGCGCAGCCGTTCGCCGCCCCTCACGACCTGACACGGCTCTTCTGGCGCGTCGTCGTCGGGTCCGCGCGCGACCATCCTGAGTTCGCTCGCCGCCAGCCCGGGCATCGCCTCCCCGGCCGACAGGTGGTAGCGGTGCGTGAGTAGCAGCTGGTCGCCGGTCAGTGTGAACGACCCGCCCTCGCCCGAGCCCCGCTTTGCCTCGCCACCCTCCATTACGAAGAAGAGGACGGTCCAGTCGTTCCCCGTGAAGAAGATCCGACCGGCCACCCGATGCGCGGTACCGTCGGACAGGATGTAGCTTTCCGCGTTCCACGCGCCCTGGACATCAACGGCGGGGACGTCCTGCGCCGCCCCGGTCGCCGCCACGCCCAGTAGGCCGATCGCAGCGGCCAGGGCCAGTCGCGCACGGAGCCTAGTCATTCGTGGTGGCATCCTCATCCGCATTCCAGAACTCCTCCAATGGCACGCCCAGACCATCGGCCAGGCGGTTGACGAAGGCGTAGTAGCCGGACACCAGGTTCATGTCGAGGATCGCGCGGTCACTGAATCCGGTCGCGCGCAGGCGATCGACGTCGGTCGGCGCCACGGTCCACGGCTCGCGCGTCAGCTTGACGGCATAGTCCAGCATCGCGCCCGGCGCTCCTTGGGGACGCTCCTCCCGAGGATGGACCGGTGGTGCACCACAGCATGCAGGGGATGTTCGCCGTGCGGCACGGACCGTGGAAGCTCGTGGCAGGGCGCGGATCCGGTGGGTTCTCCGAGCCGGTCCGGTACGAGCCGGAACCCGGAGAGCCGGAGGGCCAGCTCTACAACCTGGACGAGGATCCGGGTGAGGAGGTCAATCTCTACGCCGATCGCCCGGACATCGTGGAGACGCTGATGGAAACGCTCGACGCCATCCGCTGAGCCCTTCGCTGAGCGTCGGCATCGCTCGCCTACCGAGTCGCCACCGGCAGGTCATCCCGGTTGCCCTACTCGTCCCACGACCCGAGATACAACCGGACGCGGTCGTAGCCGACGAGGTACATCGCGAAGAGTTCGTGCGCCGAGCGGCCGCCGCCTTCGCAGTAGGCGATGATCTCGTCACTGGGATCGAGGCCGGAGAACAGCGCGCGCAGCTCCGCCGCCGACCTGAACGTCTTCAGCTCCGGATCGAATGTGTCTTCCCAGTAGATCGCGGTCGCCGAGGGAACGATGCCGCCACGCTCCGCGCCCCTGAGGTCGCGGCCCTCGATCTCATCGACCGTTCGGGTATCGACGATCCGGGTGCCGGGTCGATCGATCGCGTCGCGCACATCCTCGGCCGTGGCGATCCAGGCCATGTCGGGCTGGGGCTCGAACTCGGCTCTCGCCACGTTGGTCACCTCCGAGGTCGTCGGATGGCCTTCGCGCATCCACGCGTCCCAGCCGCCATCGAGGATCGCGACGTCGGTGTGGCCCAGGGTGCGCAGCACCAGCCACGGCCGGGTCCCGTACACCCCAGCTCGGTCGTCGTAGAAGATGACGCGCGTTTGGTTGCCGATGCCGAGCATTTCTATGGCCTGGACGAAGACCTCTGTCTCCGGCAGGAACGTCGGTGGGTTGCTCGCGTCACGCGACGTGGAGATGTCGAGATAGACAGCGCCCGGAATATGGCTCTCGTCGTAGCCGGCGCGCCGGGTGTCCACGACGCGAATCGTGGGATCGTCCAGATGCTCGACCAGCCATGCCGGATCGACCAGCATCTCCGGTCGCGCGTAGCCGACGCTGTCCTGTTCGGCGACCGCCGCGGAGGACGGACCCGGCGTGACGTCACCGACCGAGGCCGGTTGACTGCATCCGGCGGAGACCATCGCCAGAACCAGGAGCGAAGAACGTAGAATCACGTCGGTTCTCCAGAACAACACGAGTGGCCATCCTACCGCGAAGAGGAGTCAGGGCGCGCACGGCGCGCCATTTCATCAACGAAACATGTCGAACAAGTGGCTGTACTTCACCGTGAAGCTGCGCCCGGCGGACTCTGGCGTCAGACCGTTGAGGCCGCGCGTGTCGTTGTAGACCAGAAACAGGCCGGTGTTGGCATCCCCGAGCAGGCCGAACCGGAGATTGGCCGACCAGAGGTCGGCCTGGTCGTTGTACTGGATCAGGGTCTGGATGAAGATCCGCGGCGTGAACGAATAGGAGGTCCGCGAGATGATGAGATCGGTCATGAAACTGCCGGAGGGCAAGGTGACATCGTTGTGGCTCACGCTCAACTCGGTGTTGAACGCCTCGCCGACGCGCAGCCGCACCGACGGCGCAACGCTCGCGCGCTCGCCGCCGAAGAACCCGCCGGCCAGAACGGTGAGCCGCGCGCTCAGCGGCGCCCCTTGGTCGGAGAACAAGAGGATGATCGCTTCCTTGTGGTCGTAGGTATCGGCGGGCACGATGACGCCGGGGGCGATCTCGAACGGCTCGGTGACACCCTCGGTCGTCAGGTTGATTCCGGTCTGAATCGTCGCGCCGCCCCTGAACTCGATGTGGTTGTCGATGTGGACGAACTGGGTTTCCTGGAAGCCCTCGAGGTCCCAGAAGACGTCGTAATTCACGTGCGGACGCAGTTCGAGCACATTGAACGGCGCGTCGGGCCCGAGCCGAAATACTCGTTGCACGCGACCGTTCACACTGCGGAATCCGCTGCGCGTCAGGAAGCCGACCTCCGGATTGAAGTTGTCTCCGATCTCCGTGTAGGCGTTCCGGATCTCCCACTCCTCCGAGTTGTACGTGAAGCCCAGGCTGTAGGCGTGCTCCCGACCGCTGAGGCCGGGCGTCTGTGTGCGGGCGACGAAACTGGTGACCGTCGTGTTCTGGCCGATGCCCAAGCGTCCGTCGAACCCGTAGGTGCGGTTGTAGTCGTCCTCGCCGGCCTGATCGCCCGATGCCTGCCGGTTGACGAAGATGCCGCCGATGTTCGACCGGTTGGCAAGGTCCTTCCGGACTCGCGCGACGGTGAAGTTGTTCGACGGCGCCACGCCGCCGACCGACTCGGTCTGCATGTTGAGCAGGCCGACGTTGACGCTGCCACCCACCTGACCCGAGAGCCGGCCGCCGCCGACGATCGGCACCACCTCACCCGAAGGGCCGATGCCGATCCGCCGGCTGAAGAACAGTTCGGCCGAGCCGGTGTTCCCGACGCCGAACAGCCCGGCGTTCTCGAGGAAGAACGGCCGTTTCTCCGGGAAGAACAGATTGAACCGGTCCAGGTTGATCTGCTGGTCATCGACCTCGACCTGGGCGAAGTCGGTGTTGTAGGTGGCGTCCAGAGTCAGGCTCGGCGTCAGGCTGTACTTGAGATCGACGCCGGCGTCACCTAGTACGACGTCGCTGTCGTCGAACTCGCTCGACAGCGCGTCGCCGAGGACGTAGGGCATGATCTTCAGATTGCGTTGCGGCGGCAATTCCAGCCCCTGCAGTTGACCGGCCAGCGACAGCCGGTAGATCGAGAACTGGCGCGGCAAAGAGGCCCAGAATGCGGTCTCGTTCCGGCGCCGGATGTTCCGCTGGAAGTTCAGCCCCCAGATCTGCGCTTCGCCGTTCGGATACCGCAGCGTGCGAAACGGGATGGCGAACTCCGCGCTCCACCCGATCTCGGACACCTCGGTCCGGACCTCCCAGGAACCGTCCCAGTTGAGGTTGAACCCACGACCCGCGCCCCCCTGCTGGCGCCCGCCGCCACCGCCCCGGCCGCCGCCGACGAAGCCGCCGCTGCCCTGGCCTTCGTTCGTCACCTGGCCGTCGTATTCGAGACCGGAGGGGTTCGTCCCGAAGACGAAGCCGTTCTGCTGGTCGATGTAGGTGTCGAGGATGATCTGAAACGAGTCGGTTTCGGTGAGCGGCGAGTCGCGACGACTGTCCGACACGATGATCGTCGACGGATCGCCCTCGTAGCAGATGATGCCGAAGTACAGCGTGTCGGCGGAATAGGCGACCCGCACCTCGGTCCGCTCCGACGCCGGCTGCCCCTCGTCGGGGGTCGTCTGCGTGAACCCGGTCACCGGCGCGACCGCCGTCCAGACCGGATCGTCGACCACGCGACCGTCCATCGCCGGCGCCGCGTCGATCCGCTCCGCCGTCGCCTCCGGGAATTCCGCCGCGCGCTCTTGGGCAGCCGCCGCGGCGCCGCTCGCCGCAAGGACCAGTGAGATCAGGATCGGGATTCGCCAGGGATTCTGGGTTTGATACTCGTCACGCCTCGTCTGCACCGTCCACTCCTCGCCGATCCGCTAGGCGCGGCGCACGCCGCACGGCCGATCTTCCCATCATAGTCCGATCGGAGGGCCGCGTTCGGATCGGTTCTGTCTTGAGTGGCCGTGACGTCGTCAGACGCCGAAGCGCGCCGGGTCCCAGCTCAGACCCAGTTCGCCGGGCGGCGCCATGTAGCCAAGGAGTGCGGAGGCGGCCACGACGGCCGGGCTCGCGAGGTAGCCCTCGCCGCCGAGCCCCATCCGATTCTGCCAGTTCCGGTTGAAGGTGGTGATCGCGCGCTGGCCGCGCTGTAGCGCGTCGGGTCCCTGCCCGAAGCACGGACCGCACCACGATTGTCGGATCTCCCCGCCGGCCGCCCGAAAGACCTCGGCGACCGAGTCGCCGCCGAGCCGGGGATCGGACTGCTCGATTTGATGGGCGACACCGCCCGAGCCGGGGAACACGACGAGCTCGGTCTCGGCCTGGCGCGCACCCGACTCGCGGCCGGCGCGCAGCACGAGTGCCGCCGACAGGAGGTCGTCGTAACTGCCGTTCGTGCACGAGCCGATGAGGGCCTTGTCGAATTCGATCCGCTCGTGCGCGACTTCCTCGGCGGGGAACGCGTTCCCGGGACTGAAGGGCCTGGCGATCATCGGCACGACGTCGGCCAGCGGCAACTCCTCGTCCACGGCATACACCGCGTCGGGGCCCGGCCGGACGGAGGGATACGGCAGCGCGTCAAGGCCCTTGGTGCGGTACCAGGCGTCGGTCACCGCGTCCTGGGCGAAGATGCCGTTCATCGCCTCGCCCTCTGCCATCATGTTGGCGATGGTGTTGCGATACGCCATCGGCAGCCGGCCGTCGGCGTCGACGAACTCGACCGACATCCCCTGCGCCTGCTGCTGGCCCCACCGGCGGAGCAACTCGAGCACGATGTCCTTGCCGCTCGTCCACGGCGGTACCTGGCCCCGCAGGACGACACGGCGCGCGCGGGCCGGCGTGAAGTAGACGTAGCCGGTCGACCAGCCGAACCCCAGCGTGGTTGAGCCGACACCGACGCCGACCGCGCCGTAGGCGCCGTAGGCCCGGCTGTGCGAGTCGGCACCCGGGATGAACTGACCGGGCAGGACCAGCCCTTGCTCCGGGAAGTAGAAGTGGAAGATGCCGTCGCCCGGCGTCGCGTAGTAGGGCTTCTCGAGATCGTGCTGGCGCGCGAAGTCGCGGCCGATGCCGGTCTGCCGGTCGTCGATCGCCTGGCCGGTGAAGACAAAGTGGTCGTTGGCGATGGCCGCCTGCCGCGGGAACAGGCGCTCCCCTCCGGTGATCTGGTTGAAGGTATGGATGGCGAACGGCGCCGTGCCGTCGGACGCGGGCAGGAGATCAGCGTAGACCCTGAGCGTCTGACCGGGTTCGACCGCGGCATCCTTGTCGACCCTGTGCGCCCAGACGATCTGCTCGGTCGTCGTCATCCGCCGCGCCTGCTCGGAGTCTGGCCACTCGATCGCCGGCGCAGTCGCGGTAGCGGCGCTCAGCTCGCGGCGACCGACAGTGAAGATCCCGCCGCTCTGGCGGATCTCCTCCTCTTTCTCGGCCAGCGGTACCGGCGCGTAGTGTTTCTGCTGCGTCTCGTTCGCCAGCGCGCGGGTGCGAGGGTCGAACGTGAAGACGTCGTCGTCCTCGGCGTCGTCGACCGCCTCCGGGCTCTGGACGACGTGCAGCCCCAGATTGAACGCGTTTCGCCGAAAGATGTCGCCCATGCTGCGGCCGCACACGATCACGAGTTCGAGGCCGACCTCCTCGGCGACGGCTTTCAGTCCGGCGGGGCTCATCTCGCGCGACGACCCGATGGCGAACCGGTCGCCGGCGACCACGAAGGTCTGCCCGCTGTGCACCCGCGCCCGGAAGTCCGGCATGAGGTAGCGGAATGCGCCGGCCTTCCAGCGCTCGTCGAGCGTCTCGAGGCTCTCCGACACGCAGTCGGCCGCCGGCGTGATCTGGTCGGTGTCGATCGCCGCGAGCTTCTTCCGGACGCCAGACCCATTGTCGGGCGCCCAGAAGATCAACGCTCGGCCACGGATCGGATCGCCGAACCGTTCGGCGGCGGTGACGGCGCCGGCCGCCGTCGCCGCGTCTGAGGTCGACCCCTTCAGCCGGGCCGGCTGGATCGTGTGCATCCCCCGATTATGTCATCGCCTATAGAATCACCGGACATGTCGTCGGCGCCGCGCACGCTGGCCTACGTCGTTTGGCTCGCGACCACGATCGTCTGGGGTACCACCTGGGTCGTCATCCGGATCGGGCTCGACGATCTGTCGCCGCTGCTGTTCTCGGCCAGCCGCGCTGCCCTGGGGGCAGCCGTCTTTCTGGTCGTCGCCGCGGCCACCGCCTGGGATCGCCGGCCCGGTCTGGCGGAGATCCGCTTCTGGGCGCTCGTCGGCGGCCCGCAGCTCGGCCTGCCCTACGCGCTGATCTTCTGGGCCGAGCAGACGATTTCGTCCGGCCTGACCGCGACGCTCTTTGCCACCTTTCCGGCATTCACCGCCGTCGGGGCGCACCTGCTCCTGCGCGACGAGCCGTTGTCGTGGCTGAAGCTCGGCGGAACCGTTCTGGCGTTCGTGGGTGTCGCCGTCCTCGTTGGCCCGACGACCGGGCCGGGTCCGGTCCCGCTGCTGCCAATCGTGGCGGTGCTCGTGGCCGCGGCTTCGGGCGCCATGGCCGCTGTGATCGTCCGGCGGCACGGCCGGGAGACATCGACCGTCTGGCTCACGGCGATCCAGATCGCGGGCGCGGCCATCTTCTTGATCGTCCTGGCCGCGATCTTCGAGCCCAACCCGCGGATCGCGCTGACCACACGCGCCGTGGCGAGCATCGCGTATCTCGGAATCGCCGTGACCGGCGGCTGCTACTTCGGACTGTTCTGGC
Organism: Acidobacteria bacterium UBA2161; assembly: GCA_002328835.1. Lineage (GTDB taxonomy): Bacteria > Acidobacteriota > Vicinamibacteria > Vicinamibacterales > UBA823 > UBA2161. The sequence goes on from DCWN01000017.1 coordinate 61,256, forward strand.
TGCTGAAGCGGCTCGACGTCACACTGGTCAGCATGAGCGTCGGGGGCGAGGCCACGGTCGCGGTGTTTCTCGGCGCGTGGATCCTCGGCGAACCGGTCGGGCTCCGGTCGCTCCTTGGGCTGTCGCTCGTCGTGGCGAGCGTGGCGCTCGTCAGCCTGCACTCGAAGGCCGACGCCGTTGGGCCCTAGGGTCGGTTCGTACCGGCCGGACCTCGCGCGGCCAGTGGCGGCGTCGAGGCCGGCGGGCGCCGATGTCCGGTGCCCTGCTCGAAGGCGTAGGCCAGCGCAATCAACCGGGACTCCGCCCACGGCCGGCCCAGCATCTCCAGCCCAATCGGCATCGCGTCCGGCGTGAAGCCGGCCGGCACGGTGATCGCGGGCAGCCCCGACTGCGCGCTCAGCCGGCAGTTGTCGCCGCCCTGCCGCTCGCCGACCGGCGCGGCCTGCTGCCGCATCGTCGGATAGATGAGCGCGTCGATCTCGAGCGCGTCGAGAACCTCGATCACGGCGTTGCTGAGCACGGCACGACGGGCGATCGCCTCGCGGTATTCGTCGGTGTCTAGCGATTCCACGACATTGGAGTTCACGAGCCGCTCGGCGGTGTCCGGCAGGTGCAGCCCCTCGGCAATGATCTGCGCGAGCGAGCTGACCGGGGCGCCGGGCGTCGCGGCCAGATACGCGTCGAGGTCGAACTTGAACTCGTGGCTGAGGACGACGTAGGTGTCCAGCAGCTCGGCCAGACCCTCGATCTCCGCCTCGACGACCTCGGCTCCGAGGCGTTCCAAGTCGGCGACGGCCGCGTCCATCAGCTCCGCCGCCGGCTCGTCCTCCGGGTCCTGCCGGACGAGGTAGGTCAACACGCCGAGGCGCGCGCCCTGAAGTGCCTCGGGGTCGAGCGACGAAGTGTAGCTCTCGGGAATCCGACGGTCGGCGTCGAGCGTCACCGGGTCGTTCGGGTCGGTGCCGACGGTCGCGTCGAGGAGCACGACGAGGTCGGCGACGCTGCGGGCGAGCGGGCCGGCGATATCCTGCGTGTGGGACAGCGGCACGACGCCGTCGCGACTCGACAGCCCTTCGGTGCCGCGCAGCCCAACCAGGCTGTTGTGCGCCGACGGGATCCGAATCGATCCACAGGTGTCGCTGCCCATGCCCGCCGCCGCGAAGCTCGCGGCAACGGCCGCGCCGGTTCCACCGCTCGACCCGCCGGGGTTTCGCGTCGGATCGTACGGGTTCAGCGTCTGACCGCCGATCGAGCTGATCGTGGTGATCCCTCGCGCGAACTCGTGGAGGTTCGTCTTGCCGAGGAGCACGGCACCGGCCTCGCGCAACCGTCGGACCGGGAACGCGTCGTCGGGCGGCATCAGGCCGGCCATCGCGATCGACCCGTTGGTCGTCGGCAGGCCGGCGATGTCGTGGTTGTCCTTGATCAGCAGCGGGATTCCGTGCAGCGGGCCGCGGGGGGCCACCTCGCGCCGCTCGACGTCGAGGGCGCGGGCCGTCTCGACCGCGTCCGGATTCAAGATGATGATGGCGTTGAGTGCCGGTCCCGCCTCGTCGTAGGCGTCGATCCGCGCCAGGTAGCGCTCGACGAGCTGCTCCGACGTCACGATACCGTCCGCCATCGCCGTTTGAAGCTCGGCGATCGATGCCTCGACCACCTCGAACGGCTCGGGAGGCGCTTCGCCGCACCCACCGGATGCGCAGATCAGGGCGCCGGCCGCGAGGCCGAGCCAGCGCGGCGGCCGAGCGGACAGCGTCGTCGTTGTCGTCCTGGCCGTCATGGCGGGAACAGTAGCACGGTCGCCCGACGCGTGGCCTTAGAATGATGGCGACGCTCCTCCGCGACCCACACTGCGAGAAACCGATGTCATCAGGCCTGCCGAACCTCGAATCGTTCGTCGCGTCGTTGCCGCGCCTGACGCTCGGTCAGTTTCCGACGCCCCTCGTCAAGCTCGGCCGCCTCGGCGATCGCCTCGATCTCGACCTCTGGCTGAAGCGCGACGAGTGCGCCGGCCTGGCGGTCGGCGGGAACAAGACGCGCAAGCTGGAGTTCATCCTCGCCGACGCGATGGCGAAGGGGCACGACACGATCGTCACCGCGGGTCCGGTCACGTCGAATCACACGATGATGACCGCCATGGCTGCTCGACGCGTCGGGCTGACCGCCCACTGCGTCGTCGGCGGCGAACGGCCGCGGCCGCTCTCGGGCAACCTGCTCCTCCTGGACTACCTCGGCGCCACGCTGCACTTCTCACCCGCCGATTTCAGGGCGCCGACCGCCGAGGGGGTGCACCGCCATCAAGCGCTGTGCCGCGAGGTGGTCGACGAAACGGGCGGCTACTGGATCCCCGGAGGCGGCACGATGCCGCAGGCCGAGCCGGCCTACATGAACGCGGTGGCCGAGATCGCGCGCCAACGCGGCGGCGTGTTCGACTTCGATCGCGTCGTCCTCGCGATCGGCACCGGGTCGACGACGACAGGTGTCCTGCTCGGCCTGGCACTCGGCGGGTTCGACTGCCGCGTGGACGCCGTCGCAACAGCCAATCGCGCGGCGATCGAGGAGGTCTTCAAGCGACCCGACCCGACCAGGCACTTCCTGAAGTCCGTGACTCACTTCGATCTGCCGCTCGGCGCGGCCGACGTGCCGCCCTACGAGATCGTCTTCGGCTTCGCCGAGGAGGGCTACAGCGTGCCCAGTGCCGGCGGCGACCGGGCGATCCGCACGATGGCGCGCGAGGAGGGCTATCTGCTCGACCCGGTCTACACCGCCAAGGCGTTCGACGGCCTGATGACCATGGTCGGTGACGGGCGGATCCCCAAGGGGAGCCGCGTCCTCTTCCTGCACACCGGCGGATTGTCGATGACATCGGTGTCGGACCAGCAGTTTGCCCCACCGCCGGTGTAACGGCACCGCGCTATACTCCTTTTCTTGGAGGACCCACGATGAAGCGAACGATCCTACTGCTGGCGCTCCTGTCGACGGCGGCTCTGACGGCGCAGGAACAGGCTCCCGAGAACGACTCGATCCGGCAATCGGACCTGCGGGCCGACCTGTTCTTCCTGGCGTCCGACGCGATGCAGGGACGGTTGGCCGACACGCCCGAGAACCGGTTGGCCGCAGAGTTCATCAAGTCGAGGTTCGAGCGGATGGGGCTGACGCCGGCCGGCCCGAACGGCTCTTTCTACCACCAGTACAACCTGATGACCGCATCGCTCGCCGAGGGCAACGAGTTGCTCATCGCGTCAGGCACCGGCGAATCGCAGCGGAGCCTCCGGCTGCGGCAGGACTACTATCCGCTCAATTTCAGCGCCAGCGGACAGGCCCGAGGCGACGTCGTCTTCGCCGGTTTCGGCATCGTCTCGCCCGAGCGTGGCCACGACGACTACAGCAGTGGCTCGGTCGACGGCAAGGTCGTCGTCGTCCTCAACCACGAACCGGGCGAACGCGATCCCGAGAGCGTCTTCGACGGCCTGGTCACCTCCCACGCATCGGGCGCCATCCGGAAGGCGGTCTACGCACAGGAACACGGCGCGGCCGCGCTGCTCATCGTCACCGACGCCCACAACCATCCCGGCCCGGGCAATTTCCAGGCGCAAGCCCGGGGCACGTGGCCGGCCGAACCGCGCCGGGTGCCGCGCTACACCCTGTCGGCCTGGATGGATGAGGTCAGGATTCCCGTTGCGCAGATTTCGCCTGCCGTGGCCGAAGCGCTTGTCGGCGGCTCCGGCTACACGCTCGACGAACTGGGCGCGATGGCAGAGGCCGACGGCGGCGTCGCGCCGATCCCGTTGGTCGGTCAGCGGATCGAACTGGGCACCGCGGTCGACCGTCGAGTCGTGCCCGATCGCAACGTCGTCGGCATGGTCGAGGGCTCGGATCCCGATCTCGCCGACGAGGTCGTCATCATCTGTGCGCACTACGACCACGATGGCGCGGACGGGACGCGCGTGTTCGCGGGAGCCGACGACGACGGATCGGGCACGGTCGCGCTGCTGGAGATCGCCGAAGCGTATGCGCGGGCGGCGGCAAACGGACAGCGGCCCCGTCGCTCGGTGCTCTTCGCGGCGTGGAACTCCGAGGAACGCGGCTTGCTCGGCGCGTGGGCCTACACCGAGGACCCGATCGTGCCGCTCGCGCGAACGGCCGCGGTCCTGAACATGGACATGGTCGGCCGGAACGAAGAGGTCCCAGTGGGTGGCGGCCGCCGGTTTCGCGGTCTGGAGCTCCAGACGGCCGAGTCGAACAACAACTCGGTCAACATCATGGGCTACACCTACAGCCCTGACCTCAGGAACGAGGTCGAGGAAGCGAACGAGCCGTACGGACTCCGGCTGAAGATGGACTACGACAACAACCCGTCGAACCTGCTGCGGCGGAGCGACCAGTGGCCGTTCCTGCAGAACCGGGTGCCGGCCTTGTTCTTCCATACGGGGCTTCACCCCGACTACCACACGCCCTACGACCGACCGGAGAAGATCAACTATCCGAAGCTCGAGACGATCGCCCGGCTGGTGCATCAGGTCAGCTGGAACCTGGCCGACAGCCCGGTCCGCCCGCGCTACGCGCCGGTAAGCCGATGACACGATGCATCGACCCGAGGGATTTCACAACCTGCCTCGGCCGGTGTTCTAGCCACTGATGACGATACGCAACGAGTTGAAGGACACGACGGACCTCGCCAACCTCGAATACTCCGTCGAGGAAATGCGCCAGATGGGCGACGAGGTGCTGGCCCGTGCCCTCGAGCACATCGCGACCCTGGCGTCGCAGCCAGCCTGCGGCGACCTCGACGTTGACGACTACTGCCGGACGCTCCGAGAGGTGGCGCCCGAGAACGGCACCGCCCTCGAGCCGCTGCTCGACGGGCTGTTCGATGAGTGGATCCCCAAGTCGTTCACGACCGCGGGCCCGGGCTACCTCGCCTACATTCCCGGGGGCGGGCTGTATCCGGCCGCACTGGCCGACCTCATCCAGAACACGACGAACCGGTTCACCGGCATCTGGCGCGGCGCGCCGGCCCTGGTACAGCTGGAGGTGAACGCGCTCGACTGGATCCGCGATTGGATGACCTTTCCCGAGTCGACGCGGGGCCTGTTCACGACGGGCGGTTCGATGGCCACGTTCAATGCGATCCTGTGCGCGCGCGAGCGTCACCTCGGTGCCGAGATCCGACCGGGCACCATCTACACGTCCGCCCAGGCCCATCACTCGGTCGCCAAGTCGGCAAAGCTGGCGGGGGTCATGCCCGACCGGGTTCGCCAGATCGAAGTCGACGGGCAGTACCGGATGCGGCTCGACGCGCTCCAGGCGGCGATCGACATCGATCGGCGCGCCGGCCTGAAGCCGTTCATGGTCGTCTCGTCGGCGGGCACGACGAACACCGGCGCGGTCGACCCGTTCGATGCCATTGCCGACGTGTGCGCCGACGCCGGGTTGTGGCACCACGCCGACGGCGCCTACGGCGGCTTCTTCTATATGTGTCCGGAACTGCGGCCCCTGATGCAGGGGATGCACCGGGCCGATTCGCTGACGCTCGACCCGCACAAGGGGCTCTTCCTGCCTTACGGAACCGGCGCGCTGCTCGTCCGCGACGGCACCGTGCTGCACGAGGCGCACGCCGCCACAGGCGAGTACATGCCGGCGATGCCCGACGACTGCTACGACCCGAGCCAGCACGGGCCCGATCTCTCGCGCGGGTTTCCCGGGCTCCGGATCTGGCTGACAGTGAAGCTGTACGGCGCGGCGAAGCTCCGCGCGGCTGTCGCCGAGAAGCGCCAGCTGGCCGTGGCCGCGGCGGACGCGATCGCGCAGGTGCCGGGCGTCGTCATCGACGCGCCCCCGCAGCTCTCCCTCTTCGCGTTCCACATCGAATGGGCCGGTTCGACGACCGAGGAGCAGAACGCCGCCACGACCGAACTCATGAACCGTGTCACGGCCAGGGGCAAGGTGATGTTGACCGGCTGTACGACCGGCGGCCGCGTCATCGCACGCGTCTGCGTCCTGAGCTTCCGGACACGCCAGGCCAACATCGACGCCTGCGTCCGGCACGTCACCGAGGAAGCCGCGAAGATCCTCGCCGCCCAGCAGGCAGAAGCTCGAAGCTAGCCGGCCACCTCGCGTCTCTGCGACATCACCCGCGCGAACCCCCGTACTTGTCCCGCAGCCGTCCCGCGGCTTCGACTTCGTTCCGCAACTTGACGAAGACCTCGTCGATGCTCACGTCGGCCGCCGAGCCGGGCGCGAATCCGCAGTCGGGGTTCAAGGTGATTCTCTCTGGCGCCAGGTGCTCGAGCGCCTTCTCGACGCGTTGCACGATCGTCTCGGGCGAGTCGATCTGTCCAGGCTGGCAACTCACGCAGCCGAGCCCGACCTCGATCCGCTCGGGCAGCTTCGCGAGAACCGACATGTCGCCGGCGCTGGGCGACGTGAACTCCATCGTGAGGTGATCGACCGTGAGCCGGCCGAGCTGTTCCATGATCGGCCCATAGCCTCCGCGGTGCTCCGCCTCGCCGCGTGCCCGCGCGCCGGCCCGGCGACAGAGGTGCACGGCCACCGTGACGCCGTCGATGCCGGCGACGACCTGGTTGTCCATGTCGACGGCGAAGTCGGCAGCGCGCTCGGGATCGTCGTACTGGGCCCGCACCTCGGGATCGACGAACAGGCAGAGATGCGGATCGTCGATCTGAATGATCGACACGCCCTGGTCGCGCAACAACTCGACTTCGCGCCGCAAGATCGGCACGCAGGCCCGGACGAACGCGTCGCGTGTCGAATAGGCGCGCGCGGATCGCTCGGGGTCCCACATGCGCTCGCCCAGCAGCGCCGGCGCGGGCAGGGTGGCCTTGAGCCGCCGGTCGGTCAGGGTCTTGAGAAACGCAATCTCCTTGGCGATGAAGCCCGGCTGTTTCGGGGAGAGTTCGTCGACGACGATCGTCCAGGGGCGTCCATCAGCGGGATTCGTGCTCAACTCGAACCCGTGCGCCAACTCGGCAATGACGCCGATGTACGACTTGCGCCACCATTCGCCGTCCGAGAGCACGTCGAGGCCCGCCGCTTCCTGCAACGCCACCACGTAGTGAATCGCCGAACCCATGAACCGCTCGTAGTCTTCGGGCGAATACGGACGGTCCCCCGCGATCAGATCCTTGACGAACGTCGGGCGCGGCATCGAGCCGATGATCGACGCTGGAAACAAGACCCCCTCGCTCATCACCCCTCCCCCGTCACCGGTCGCGATGACGGCTCGTCCAGTACTGCCGCGCGTACTCGAAGTCCTGTTGCGTGTCGATTTCTATGTATCCACCCGGTGTCTCCACGTACGCCATCCGTTCGCCCGCCTCGATCATCTCCTGGAACAGATGGATCTTGTAGGCCTTCTCGAACGCGGGCGCCTCGCGCCACGGTTTGCCGGCGTGTGCGTCGCGGCAGCGATGGTAGTGCCGGCGCAGCCGCGCAGCACCGGCCTTCGAGAACTTGGCCACGCCGATGTATTCGCCGTAGGTGTCCGACTCGGCAATCTCGCGGTGAATGCGCGTGATCGCGCCGTCGGCGATTGTGACTTTCTCGGCGTCACCCGGGGGGTGTTCCGTGCGGTGCCCGTAGCGCGCCTTCCACTCGGTATCCACCGCCAGCGCCATCTCCTCGTCGCTCGCCACGAGTCGCGCGACGATTCGCTGGCTGAACAGGATGTCGCTGTAGCAGCAGATGAATGCGTCATCCATCAGATCCTCCGCATGAAACAACGACGCAAGGATATTGTTGGTCTTCCAGTCCAGGTTGTCGCGGAACGTGAACTCGGGGTAGGCGGCCCGGACGCGCGCGATGCGATAGCCCCCGATGAAGCAGACGTCGGTGAGCCCGTGCGCGCGAAACGCGTCCAGGCACCAGTCGAGGATCCGTTTCCCGTCGACTTCCGCGAAGCACTTCGGCGCATCCGCGGTGGTCGGCATCAACCGCGCGCCGCGGCCCGCTCCGATGATGATGATCCGCATGGTCCGGGCCGGTCAGCGCTCCGAACGGCGGTTCCACAGCAGGCCGGCGGCGATCGCTGCGACGAACGCGCATGCCGCCCACGCGTAGATCGCCACTTCCCAGCCGTACCGCACGTACAGATAGCCGGTCATCACGTCGCCGGCCAGGGCTGCGCCGATGTAGCCCATGAAGTTGACGAATCCGGCGGCGGCGGCCGAGGTGCCTCGCCGCGCGAGGTCGGCCGGGGCCGTGCCCACGAGCAAGACCTGCGGACCGAACGTGCAGAAACCAATCAACACCAGCATGACCACCGTCCCGGTCACACTCGTCCGGACCATCGCGTCGTAGAACAGCGTCATCACGCCCAGGAGCACGAGCAAGACGCAGATCACCGGGGCGCGCCGGTTGTCGAAGAAGCGGTCGGTCGCCCAGCCCGAGAGATACACGCCGGCCACGGCCCCGGCCGGCAGCACCGCCAGCTGCAGTGCCGACGCGCCGAGGCCGGTCTCCTGGACCTCACTCAGGTGCGCGAGGCCCCAGTCGGAATAGCCGTAGCGGCATGCGTTCAGCAGTCCGAGCGAGACACCCAGGAGCCACAACGCCGGGTTCGTGACCGTCACGCGGAAGATCTCGGAGAACGGGGTGGCGGAGGCGTTCGCCGCGGTGGCGACGGCCGCGGTTCGCGCGGCGGCGACATCGTCCGGATGCTCCTTCAGGAACAGGAACATGACGATCGAGCACGCCGCCAGCACGCCGGCCGGCACGAACATCGCACCTCGCCATCCCCACAGCTCGGCTGAATACCCCGCCAGGATGACGGCCAGCGCCGCCATGACCTGATAGCCGGTTCCGACGATGCCGATCACCTTGCCGCGCCGTGTGACCGGGATCCAGTTGGCCATCACGCGCACGCACGGCGTCCACCCCAGCGACTGGCAGTACCCGTTCATCGCCCAGACGAACAGCAGGAAGTACGCCGCAGTCCCCGCGCCGAAGGCGACGCACAAGGCGGCGGAGCCGAGCATGCCCACGGCCAGCATCTTGCGGGCAGGCAGCCGCTCGGACAGCTGGCCATTGAGCAGCTGGCCGACCGCGTAGGTGATCTTGAGCGACCCGAGGATCCAGCCGACCGTCTCCGGGCCGATTCCGAGCCCGCCGTCCGCCACCGCCGCCGTGAGACCCGGGATCGTCGCGGAGATGTTGACCCGGCCGAAGTAGAACGCGCCGTAGGTCAGCCACAGCGTCCAGATGACGGTCGACTCGCCGGTGCGGGGCCGAGTCGAATCGTCGGGGAAGCGGTGTGGGTTCACGTCTGCGTCTCGAGGAACGGTAGTTTCGCAGCGCCGCGAGGCGAGGCTGTCACGGAAATGGTCGCGCCATGCTACTCCGAACGGCGTGTACTTCGGCTATTTCCGCTGCGAGAACCGCAGGCCGGCCCATGCGTCGTCGATCTTCGCGATCTTGAAATCGACAAGGCCAGAGGCGAGGCCAACCTTACGAACCTCGACCTGCGTGACGTCGGTCGCGATGCCGGTGCCCTGTTTCGGCCAGACGATCCAGAGGCCGCCGCCGCCGGCGAACTTCCCCATCCGTTTGATCTCACGCCGCAGGACCGATTGACGCTTGACGAACCACAGCGTCAGGTCGCGCTTCGCACGGGAATCGACGACCCTCGCGTCTTTGGGCAACGGTCCGAGCGTCGCCGCGAACGCCTTCGGTGCCCCAACGAGCGCGACGCGACCGCCTGGCTTCAACCCGAGCTTCTTCGGCAGCGGCGTCCCGGCGTAACCGGCCATCGCCGAGGACGGCACGACCGGATCCTTCGGCGGGTTCGCGATGGCGTTGCGGATCGCTCCCCGGACCCGGCTCCACGGCGTGAACGTCGCATCGGGCAACGATTGCTGGACGCGCGCAACCTTCTCGGGCAAGCCATCCACGAACACAATTGCCACACAACGCGTCGACGTCGCCTGCCGGACCGCCAGGCCGAGATCCCGCCCCTGCATCGGCTGGCGGGTCAGGTCGATCACGATCGCGTCGGGCGGGCGGCGGCGCAGCGCCGTCATCGACAGCGGCCCCTCGAACCGCGACGCGTCGACCGTGTGGCCGGCGCGTCTGAGGAAGATGGCCTGGCGCTTCGCCTCAGCGGGCGTCCAGTGGATCAGTCTCAGGCGCGCCATCGGTCGACTCGGAGACGGGAACCGGCGCGGGCAGGTGCCGATCGTAGAAGCCGACGACGCGTCGCTCGAACTCCTCCGGCCGCTCGTCGAAGAACGCGACGTGTTCGAGGTCGGGATCGAACCAGAGCTCCTTCGGCTCCCGCGCGGCGTCGTACAGCAGCCGTCCGCTCTCGGGTGTGACGACGACGTCGGCGCCGCCCTGCAGGAACAGGATGGGACGTGGGCTGACATCGTCGACCCACTGCGTGAAATCGAAGTCGTCCAGGTACATGCCCCGGTCGCGCCCGACCCAGAAGATGATCATCGGCGCGAACGGAAACGGCGGTAGGCCGGCGAAGTAGCGGATGCTGGTCTCTATCGTGCTGCGCATGGACGCGAACGCGCTATGGGCGACGACCGCCTTGATCGCCGGCGATTGCGCAGCCGCCTGAATGACGAGCGATCCCCCCAAGGAGTTGCCGAAGATTCCGATCCGCTCCGGATCGACGCCATCGGCGCGCTGCGCGAAGTCGATCCACGCCGCGAGATCCTGCATCTCCTCGCGGCCGAACGTGATCAGCTCGCCGCCGTTGACGTCGTGCGCCCGGATCGACGACAGCAGGACGCCGTAGCCGTGTTCGGCCAGGAGCGCGGCGATCCCGAGCAGATCAATCGAGCGGTTCACCTTGTATCCGTGCTGGAGAATCAGCGCGGCGCCATTCTCGGACGGCGTCCACCAGCCGGCCAGATCGATGCCGTCGGCGGATGTGACGGTCACATCGCGGTAGTCCATGCCGACGTTGGCGGGCGTTTCCACGATCGGCCGCCGAGTGTCGATCGGGCTCGTCACCAGCCGCTCCGCCTCGCCGCGCGCGAACCAGGCCATCCCGACGAAGATCAGCAGCACGAGAACGCCGAGGCCGACCGCGGCCCTGAGTGGTCTGGACACTGGTCAGGTCGATTGTCGATCAGTTCACGGTGCCCTACGCATCTTTCAGCGCCTTGATACGCAGGCGGACGTAGTCGGCCGTCCAGCTGCCGTCGGCTCGCTGTAGGGTCGGCCGGACAGCGTCGCGCACTTCGTCAAGGATGGCGGCCCGGTCGGCCTCGGCCACCGCCGCGAGGAACGGCTGCGCGAAGAGCGCCAGCCAGTCGCGAATGTCACCCGCGAGCGGCGTCGGGCGGTCAAAGAGTTCGGCCGACTTCACGCTGAATCCGGCAGTTTCGAGGCGCCGCGTGTAGTCGGCAACGTCGGGGAAGTGCCACGGATCGACGGCGCGGCCGTCGACGCCGCGCCGGTCGAGGGCGGCGACCAACGCGGAACGGATGACGTCGATGTTCCCCTTACCGCCGAACTCCGCCACGAACCGTCCGCCCGGACGAAGTGCCCGGCGGATGCCGCCAATCACCGCATCGGCGTCCCTCACCCAGTGCAGCGTGGCGTTGCTGAACACGGCGTCGAACTCGGCGTCGAACCTGAGCTTGGCTGCGTCGGCGACCCTCGCATCGAGACCCAACGCGTGCGCCGCGGCGACCTGCTCGGGGCTACTGTCGACGGCCACGACCTCGGCCCCGAGATCGTCGATCTTCGCGCTCAGGACGCCGTCGCCGCAGCCAAGGTCGAGGATCCGTTCGCCCGCCGCCGGCGCCAGAAGCGCGAGTGCGTCGGCACCGAGATCCGAGACGAACCTCGCGGTTCGGCTGTACTCGTCGGGATTCCACCGGGGCTCGACGCCGCTTACCACCGGGTCCCGCCGGTCCAGAACTTCTCCTTTGCCAGGTCGACAGGCGACCGGTCGGTCGAGTCGAACGGGCGCAGGCGGAACCGATAGCTCATCTCCTGGGCCGGAATCGTGTACTCCTCGTGCGCCTCGGCGCCCCAGCTCGTGTCGCCGCCGAGCCCCATCTGAAGATGGTCGACGTTCAGCGTGACCAGATCGCGCCGCGTGAGGTCGGTCGCGTGGCGCCCCCGCTTCACGTCGCCCTCGTCGAAGTCGCGGTTCAGGTAGTGCAGCGCGGTGACGTGGACGAGCGGGAAACCCTCCACGAACAGCCCGACCCCGTCGGCGTCGGTCAGTGCCGCCCAGCGGACGTCACTCTTGTTGCCGTTCTCCTGCGGCCGGGCGTAGGCGTGGTACTGGTCGGCGACCGGCCCGCGGTATCTGCCGACCCGCGCGCCACTCTTCCGGTCCCAGTAACTCTCGTGCGGCCCGCGGCCGTACCACTCGAAGGTGTCGAACTCGCTCCGGAGCGCCATCGTCAGACCGAACCGCGGCAGCGTCGGCAGGCCGATCGCCCCCGGCACGAAGCGGCTGTCGATGAGAATGTCGCCGCTGCCGAAGACGTGGTACCGGACGTAGAACTTGGAGTCGCCGGCCGGCAGTGTCGCCTCGACGTCGACGACGACGTCGCGGTCGGAGTTCTGTTTGATCGAGACCGAGTCGATCCGGCGGCGCGGCCCGGCGGCGCGCCAGATCCCCATCCGGGCCGGCATCTCGTTGCCGTAGTCGTTGTCGGTCGGCGCGCGCCAGAGATTCGGCTCGGGGCCGCGGCGGAGCAGCTCGACGCCGTCGTACGTCAGCGATGTCATCGCGCCGGTCGCCCGGTTGAAGGCCACCGTGAACTGCTCACCGACCACCCGGTAGGTGTCACTGGAGACGTCCGGATCGAGCTTGACGACGCGCGCCAGCTCGACCGCGCGCTCCGGCTCGGAGGCCGGCAGCGGCAGCTGCGTCCACGCGATCTCGTGGCCGGCGGGGACCAACCCCTCCGCCCGCTCGGTCCGGAAGCTGAGGTCGAGGAAGTACTCGACGCCCGGCGCGGGTGTCATCGCCGGCAACGGCAGCGTGATCTCCGTCGAGGTCTGCGGCGCGATCCGGAGGTCGGCCAGGCGACCCTCCGCGATCGCCGCACCGTCGCCGCGGAGCGTCCACTCGAGCGTGACGTCTGACAAGTCTCGGAAGAAGAGCCGGTTCCCGATGGTCACGCGCCCGGCGTCCAGGTCGAGGGGGACCACGGTGACGTTCTGATAGACCTTTTTCACTTCCCAGAGACTGGGATGCGGTTCGCGATCGGGATCGACCAGGCCGTTGATGCTGAAGTTGCCGCCGTTCGGCACCCCATCGGGCTCGAAGTCACCGCCGTAGGCCCAGTACTCCCGGCCATCGACCGTCGTCGCGCGAAGGCCCTGGTCGACCCAGTCCCAGATGAAGCCGCCCTGGAGCTGCGGGCTCGCGTAGATGACGTCCCAGTAATCCTGCAGGTTGCCGACACTGTTCCCCATCGCGTGGGCGTACTCGCAGAGGACGAGCGGCCGGTCGCGCGGCTCGGCGGCCCAGGCCTCCAGCGTGTGAATCCGCGCGTACATCGGCGCGAAGATGTCGGTATGGGCGCGCGTGTCGGCCATCTCGTACTGGACCGGGCGCGACGGATCGCGCTGCCTCACCCAGGCGTACGTCGCCTCGAAGTTGACACCGTCGCCCGACTCGTTGCCGAGCGACCAGATGATCACCGACGGATGGTTCTTGTCGCGCTCGACCATCCGCGCCGTGCGGTCGAGGTGGGCCGCCTGCCACGACGGGTCGTTGCCGAGCGTCACCTCGGGATCGAAGCCGACGCCGTGCGCCTCGATGAACGCCTCGTCGACGACGTAGATGCCGTAGCGGTCGGTGAGCGCGTACCAGCGCGGATCGTTCGGATAGTGGCTCGTCCGCACCGCGTTGATGTTGAACTGCTTCATCAACCGGATGTCCTCGATCATGCTCGCTTCGGACACGACCCGGCCGGTATCGGGATCATGCTCGTGCCGGTTGACGCCCTTGAGGAGCACGGGTTGGCCGTTGACCAGCAACTGGCCGCCGGCCATCTCGACCCGGCGGAAACCGACCGGGCGGGCAACGACCTCGGTCGTCTCGTCGCCCTCGGCGAGGGTCAAGACCGCGGTGTAGAGGTTGGGCGTCTCGGCCGTCCAGCGCGCGGGCGCGTCGATGGTTTGCGCGAACGACAGTTCGACGTCGCCCGGGGCGACCTCGTCCACCCGGCCCCGCATCGGCCCGTCCAGCACCGACCGGCCGGCGGCGTCGAGCAGGTCGAGCTCCACGACGCGCGGCCCGGCGGCGACATCGGAAAAGTTCGCCAGCGTGACGCCGACCCGCAGCCGGCCAGTGACGTAGTCGTCGTCGAGGCCGGCGTTGATGAAGAAGTCACGGATTGCGATCTGTGGCGTCGAGAACAGGTGGACGTCGCGCTCGATGCCGCTCATCCGCCAGAAGTCGACATCCTCCAGGTAGCTGCCGTCACTCCACCGGTAGACCTCTGCGGCGAGCCGGTTCTCCCCCGGCGTGACGAACGCCGTCACGTCGAACTCGACCGGCACCTTGCCCCCCTCGGCATAGCCGACCTCGCGGCCATTCACCCAGACGTACATCGCCGAACTCATCCCGGCGAAGTGCAGGAAGATCTGGCGGCCGACCCACTCGGCCGGGACGTCGAACACCCGGCGATACGACCCGACCGGGTTCTCGTCGTGTGGAATCAGCGGCGGATCGGACGACGCGCGAAACGGCAGGCCGGCGTCGACGTAGATCGGGAACCCGTAGCCCTGCCGCTGCCAGTTCCCCGGCACGGCGATGTCGTCCCACGCGGAATCGTCGAAGTCGGTCTGAAAGAAGTCGCGCGGACGGACCTCGGGCTCCGGCGACCACCGGAACTTCCACAGGCCGTTGAGCGAGCGGACCCACGGGGACTCGCCGCCTCGCAGGGCACGTTCACGGTCGTCGTACGGCACGTAGGTGGCGTGCGGCGGCGTCCGGTTGCGGCCGATGACGGCCGGATCCTCCCAGTCGTTGGCGGGCTGGGCTGCCGCCACTGCGGCGACTCCCATCACGACGGCGCCGACGCAGGACAGGCCGAACGCTCTCATCTGGCCTCGGCTGTCACTGCACCGAACGGACGATCGGATAGATGTCCGCGTCATCCAGTGCCTCATCGAGCACGTTCCACGTCACGAGGCCATCATCCGAACGGGGCTCCAGCAGCGTGAAGACGAGCCGGCCCAACGGCTGGTCGACCGGCACCATCCGCGTGCCGGCGGGCAGGGTGGCATCCGCCAGCTCGTACATCCCCGTGAGCGTCCGCTCGTGATGCTGCTGGAACTCACGCTCGGCCGCCGTCGACGATTCGATCCGAAACTGCTCCACCTCTCGGGTCGCCGGGACCCCGAGCTGTTCGGTCTGCACGCCGTGGGCGTCGAGCCGATCGATGACGCCGGTCAACGACGGCGGGACGTAGTACGCGCTCGGAACACGCTCGGTCTCGGTGGCCGCGAACGTGCCGTACTCGTACATGCGCGTCGGGATCTGTCGGTCGATGCGCCGGAGCATCGGCTCGCCGGTGAAGGGGTGGCGCTCGGTCGCGACCTCGCCCAGCAGAATCTCGGTGCGTTCGGCCGACCGCTCGAAGTCGGCCCGGACCGCCAGCTGTTGCCCGATAATCGAGGCGGCATCGGCATCGGCCACGATCTGGCGTATCTCGCTTCCGTCGGCGTGGACGTAGGCCAGAAGCTCCTCGACGAATCGGCGCGTGGCGACGATCCGTTCCTCGAACGGGAGGTAGGCATAGGCCTCGCTCAGAATCGCCACACGGTTCCGCAGGCCGCCGTAGTTGTTGCCGAACCTGGGCCGGTGATCGAACGTGTACCATCCGCGCTGCTGGCTGGCATTCTGCCGCGGCAGATTCCCGTAGTAGTAGTAGTCGCGGTCGTCGCTGTCCTTGATGGCGCGCGTGACGCTGGGCAACAGGCGTTCCCGAAGCAATTCGACGATCGGCGTCGGTGTGTTCGGATGCAGCGGCGGCGCATAGGTCAAGTGGTATCCGTGGTGGGTCCCGTTCGTCGTATGGAGGTCGATCAGCACATGTGGATCGTAGTCGGCCAGCATCCGCGCCAGCGACCGGGCCTCGGGTGACTCGAGCTTCATGTGATCGCGGTTGAGGTCGTAGCCCTGCGCGTTCGGCCGCTGTCCCATCCCGCCGGTCGGTCCGTGCTGGAACCGGCGGTTGGTAAGCGCGATCCGCTCGTTGCCGTCGGCGTTGTAGATCGGCACGACGAGCAGGACCATCGACTCGAGCCAGTTGCGATGTCCGCCATCGGCGATCTCGCGCAGCAGGGCCAGCATCGCCTCCTTGCCCTCGACCTCGCCGGCGTGGATGTTGCCCTGGATGTAGACCCGGGTCTTTCCACTCTGCCGCACGCTCTCGGGCGAACCCTCCGCGTCGCCGACGATCGCCAGCCAGAGCGCACGGCCTTCCATCGAGTACCCGAAGCGGGTCAGTGTGATGTCGGGCGAGCGCGCGGCCACCTCGTGGAGGAACGCCTCGGCCTCCGCGTGGCGCGTCGTCTCGGTGAAGCCCGACGCCTCGGCCCGCGTCAGCGGCGAGACCTCCTGCGCCTCGACGGTCGCCACGCCGCCGACGCTCAACATGGCCAATACAACTCCGAGCACACAAGGATTCATCAGTCTCTCTCCAGCGGGTGTCAGGCGACGGGTGTGGCGACGCCCTCGACCATGACGGCGTTGGTGTCGGCGGCGCGTTGCCTCAGCGCCTTCACCGGTGCGTAGTCGGGATCGGCATAGAAGGCCTGGACCGCCGTCTCGTCCGGGAACTTGAAGAGCACCAGCCGCGCGGGCTGCCAGTCGCCCTCCATAGCCGTGGCGCGGCCACCGCGTGCCAGGTACTCGCCGCCGTGCTTCGCGACGAGCGGCGGCACGAGTTTCTTGTACTCCTCGTAGACGGCGGCATCCCTCACCTGGATGTCGACGACAAGATACACGGCCATGCATCCAGCTCCTTCCGCGTCACCCGGTGGTGCGGGCGATGGCGCTCATTCGCGCCAGGTGGTGATCGTCGTGCTCGGCCACGAAGAAGCAGAGGTCGACGATCGTCATCGGCTGATCGAGCCTCGGATGACGGGCGGCGCGGCCGAGCGCGTCGGGCTCGAGCTCGTCGAGCGTCGCGACGAAGCCGGCCCGAGCCCGCCGGAACGCCGACGTGAGCGCCTCCAGCGATGCATCGTTGTGACGGGCCTCGTGGGTCTTCCGGTTCTCGAGGTCGGCCGGGCTCAGCACATCCGCTCCCGCCAGCAGCTCGCCGAGCCGCGTCGCCCACAGCGGCTCGAGATCGCCCAGATGGCCGACGTGCTCCTGTATCGACCAGGCATCCTGCGGGCGGCAGGCCAGGATCTCCGACGACCAACCGTGCACCCGCTCCTCCAACCTCGCCGGCGTCCCGCGCACCCGTTCGCGAATCTCGGGGAACGCCCCGGCCGGCTGGCCCGGCGGAAACTTCCGATCGAACCAGCGACGCCCGGCCATCGGTCAGGCCGGCGGCGTGAACCCGTCGGCGAGATACAGGACGTGCGCCGACGACGCCAGGCGATCGTCGGCGCACGTCCGGTACTCGCGCGACGCGTGCCAGGCGTGAGCCTCGGCTTTCGACGGAAACTCGACTACCACGACACGCGGATAGGGCGGTGTGCCCTCCAGCACCTCGGCAGGGTCCTCCACGGCCAAGAGCTTGCCATGATGGGCCTCCAGGGTCGGCCCGACGGCCTCGAGATAGCGCGCGAACCGCTCGTCATCGTCGACCCGACCGAGTGCAACCATATACGCGGCCATCGGTTTTCCTTTCTTCGTTGGGCCCGATTCACACCCGCCGCTACTCGGCGTCGCGGTTGATGGTGTCGGGCGAGAAGGCCGGCGGGCAGACCGCAACGCGCACGGCGCCGCCGGCGTGCGGCAGGAACGTCGGCATCAGCTCGGCGGGATCAGGCGAATCTCGAAGATACGCGACCAGAGCTTGCCCGTGACATAGAGGTGCCCCGTCGACGGATCGTGCGCGATCCCGTTCAGCACACCCTCGGGATCCAACGGACGGCCGCTCGCCAGCAGGTCGGAGAGATCGAGCCGCCCCACGACCAGGCCGGTCTCGGGATCGATCGCCACCAGCTCGTCACGATGCCAGATGTTGGCCCAGATGCGGCCGTCGACGTACTCCAGCTCGTTCAGGTCCGACACCGGGCCGTCCGCGTCCGACACGGCGAGCCGATGGAGTTCGCGAAAGCTCACCGGATGCCTGAATGACAACTCGGCCGAGCCGTCGCTCATGATGAACGACTGACCGTCGTGCGTCAGCCCCCACCCTTCGGTGTCGTAGCGAAACTGGCCGACCGCTTCGAAGCTCTGTTTGTCGTACATGACCCCGGCCCCGGAGATCCAGGTCAACTGGTAGATGCGATCGCCCCAGGGCGCGATGCCTTCGCCGAACAGCCACGGTTGCAGGTCCGCCTGCCGGACGACCGCTCCGGTCTCGATCTCCAGCTGCCGCAGCGCGGATTCACCGCGCCGGCCGGTCCCTTCGTAGAGATAGCCCTCTTCGAAGTACAAGCCCTGCGTGAACGAGCTGCTGTCGTGCGGGTGCTCGCCGACGACTTCGTAGCGCCACACCTCGTCGGGCGTGGCGCTGGCCGCCCAGACCGCGCCGCCGATCGACGCGCAGATGGCGGCCGCACCACCCCATCGCCAGGCCGCACGGCGCAGGCTACTGGCCACGGGTATTGCTCGTCTGCAGGAGCTGCTCGAGCCGGCCGATATGGTCGCTCAACATGCTATTCAGCTCCTGGTAGCGATTGATGGCGTCCTGCCCCGGCTGCTGGTCGGCCCGGGTCAGATTGCCGTAGAGATAGCTCAGCTGATCGATGAGCACCGGCCGCGAGTAGCGTCTCGGCGCTGTCACCAGCGCCTCGCGGATCTCCTCGAGTGCCGCCCGCACGTCGTCCGCCGACCCGTCACGCGCCTCATCGAGCTTCGCGGCGGCCAGCCGAGCATCGCTCAGCGCATCGCGCACTTCGAGGCTCAGGGCGACCTGCGTCTCGATATTGCCCTGGGTCACCGCGCCCTCATCGACCACCCGCGGATCGGCCATCACGTCGAAGCGCTCGGTGGCGCTCCACCCGCCGATGCTCAGGCGCGCCTGGTAGGCGCCCGGCACGATCATCGGTCCGTTACGGCCGGAACGCGACGCCGCAGTGTCCCACGGGCCGGCATGCCGCAGGTCCCAGACGAACCGATGCGTCCCGGCGGTCTTGGGCAGCTGCGGCGTGCCGACGCCCTCGAGATGCCACTCGCCCATTCGCACCGACGACGGTAGCTCAGCCTCCGGCGCGTCTTCGCTCGAGAATGCGCGCACCAGCGTTCCGGAGTCGTCGACGATCTCGAGCCGCACCTCGTCCGCGGCGTCGCTCGCCAGGTAGTAGTGGATGTTCGCGCCGAGATCCGGGTACTGGGGCTCGTCCGGCGCGGGCGCACCGCCACCGAAACTTCGGACGCCGTACAGACGGTAGGGGTCGCCGACGGAAAACAGGTGCGCATCGGCCGACGCCACCTGTTCGGACAACTCGTGCAGCGGCGTCAGGTCGTACATGATCCAGAAGCCGCGCCCCATCGTCGACAGCGCGAGATCGCCCTCGACCACCCGGATGTCCGAGACCGGCGTCGCCGGCAGGTTGAGCTGGAACGGCTGCCATTGCACCCCGTCATCGAACGAGATGAACATCCCGAACTCGGTCCCGGCGTAGAGCAACCCTTCGCGCTCGGGGTCCTCCCGCACGACCCGCACCGGATGGTCCGCCGGCACGCCGTTCTCGCCAGTCGTGATCCGGGTCCAACTCTCGCCGTAGTCCTCGGTCTTGAAGGCATAGGGCGCGAAGTCGCCGAGCTGGTAGCGCAGGATCGTCGCGTACGCCTTGGCGGGATCGTGCGGCGAAACCTCGACGTTCTGGACGCGGCCGTGCGGGCCGATGCCGGGCGGCGTCACGTCGGCCCAACTCGCCCCGTTGTCGCGCGTCAGGTGAATCGGCCCGTCGTTGGCGCCGACCCAGATCACACCGCGCTCGTGCGGCGACTCCTGGATGTCGTAGATGACGGCGAAGTGCTCCTCACCGGTCACGTCGATCGTGATCGGCGCGCCGGAGACGACCTGGGTCTCGGGCGAGAACGACGTGAGGTCGGGCGAGATCGTCTCCCAGGTCTGTCCGCCGTCCTCGGTCACGTGCACGAACTGCGACGTGTGGTAGACCCGGTCGGGGTCGTGCGGTGAAACGTGAATCGGCGCGACACGCTGGAACCGGAACGCCAGGTCCCGCGGGTTGTGACCATAGATGTTCCAGAAACCCACGTAGTACTGCTGCTCCTGCCCGGTTCGCCGGTTGAAGAGCCCGAATCGCCCCTTGCAGTTCGCGTAGACGATGTCGGGGTCTCCCGGCTTCGGCACGACCGGTCCGGTCTCACACCCGCCGTGTGACTGCCACGTCGCAATGTGGCCGCCCGGCATCCGGTGGGTCACGAGGCTCGGCATCGAGATCGTCGAGTTGTCTTGCTGGCCCGCGAACAGCCGGTATGGAAACTCGTCGCTGATGTCGACTTGATACAGTTCGGCCGTCGGCTGGTTGTCCTGCGTCGACCAGGTCTCCCCGCCGTCGACCGATACGTTGGCGCCGCCGTCGTTCGACTGGATCATCACGTCCGGCCGATCCGGATTGATCCACATGTCGTGGTTGTCGCCGTGCGGCGTCGAGACGCGGTCCCACGACTCGCCCGCGTCCTCCGACATCCACTGGCCTTCGGCCATCCCCCACAGCACGTCGGGATCGGTCGGATGCGCCTCGAGGTTGCAGTAGTAGAACGGCCGGTTCCGGATCGGCTGAAAGTCGGAGATCTGCCGCCAGGTCTCGCCGCGGTCGTCGGACCGGTAGACACCGCCCTCGTCGCCTGGCGCCTCGATCAGGACGTAGACCCGGTCGGGGTCACCGCCCGAGACCGCCAGGTCGGCCTTGCCGCGCAGACCGTCGGGCAGCCCGGTGGTCAGCGCCGCCCACGTGTCGCCGCCGTCCGATGACTTGAAGACACCGCCTTCGAGACCGCCGCTCAGAATCGTCCACGGCTTCCGCTCGGCCTCCCACATCGTGGCGTAGATCTCGTCGGGGTTGTCAGGCGCGAACTCCAGGTCGACGGCACCGGTGTGATCCGAGACGAACAACACCTGATCCCAGGTGCGGCCACCGTCACGCGTGCGGTAGACGCCCCGCTCGGCGTTGGGCGCGAACGGATTACCGATGGCGGCGACGTACGCCAGGTCGGGATTCTCCGGGTGGATGAGGACGGCGCCCGAGTTGCCCGTGTTCTCCAGGCCGACGTGATCCCAGGTGTCGCCCGCATCGACCGACTTGTACACGCCCTTGCCGATGATGACGTTGCTGCGCAGCCCGTCAGAGCCGGTCGACACGTAGACAACATTCGGATCGGACTCGGCGACGCGGATCGCGCCGATCGAACCGGTCGCGAAGTAGCCATCGGAGATGTTGTGCCAGGAGTTCCCGTAGTCGGTCGTCTTCCAGACGCCGCCGCCGGTCGCGCCCATGTAGAAAGTGGACGGCTGGTCGCGGTGTCCCGCGACCGCCGTCGCGCGGCCGCCGCGGGACGGCCCGATCATTCGGTACTCGAGGCCGCCGAACAGGTCGGGCGCGAAGGTCGCGGTTTGGCCGTCACCCGCCATCTGGGCACGGAGTCCCGCGACGCCCGCGAGCGTGACGATGAAGGCGGATACGATGGCAATGCGCGACATGGGCGGCCTCCCGGCGGTGTCGGCGGACTGGATGCCCGCCGATCGGTACCCTCGGTGAGGGCCCGAGAATCTTGATGCTAATGCCGGGAACCAGCGCTGACAAGCGCCGCCACCACCGAATCTCGCCAAACTCACCCTCGGCCATGATCAGGAGCACGGCCCGGGTGGCGACCGCCGGGTCGCCCTCGGGCTGCGGATTCCTCAGCCCTGTCTGTGAAAGTTTTCACCACTCTACCCGCGCCCGGCTCCCGCACGATGGATCACCCCCCTGGGGGCCAAGAAACTCGGTGAATTCTTGCCGACGACGTGGTACCAGCCTTGCACCTCCTGAGCTTCGAAGAGCGGCGGGGAGGCCTCCGCCATGCTTCGGGGTTCTGGGGGAGCCAGGCGGCTTCATTAGATCAGGAAAGGGCGACGTATGACACGTGGATTGACCGTTATTGTCTTGCTGGCGCTCACGATGCCCATCGCGCCGATCGCGTCGGCGCAGGACGTCGAGCGAGGCGAGGAGGTGTACACCTCGCGCTGCGTCATCTGTCATGGCGACAATGGCGACGGCATGGGGCTCGTCGGCATCGTCCACCGCGCCCAGGCGAACGGCCTGGTCACGACGATCTACCCGCGCGACTTCACCGCCGGGGTCTTCAAGTTCCGCAGCACGCCGAGCGGCACCTTGCCGACCGACGACGACCTCATGCGGATCGTCACCGAGGGTATCAGCCGATCCGGCATGCCGTCGCACACCGACATGCCAGAAGCGGATCGACTGAATGTCATCTCCTTCATCAAGACCTTTTCGCAGCGGTGGGCGGAGGACGAACCGGGTGAGCCGCTGGAGATCGCCGCCGCGCCATCGTTCGTCGGGTCGGCGGAATCGACGACTCGCGGCGAGGGCGTCTACGCGACGATGCAGTGCTTCCAATGCCACGGCGAAACCGGCGTCGGGGATGGTCCGGCGTCGGAGACGCTGACCGACAGCTGGGGGGACCAGATCCTGGCCTTCGATTTCACGTCGGGCCCGCTCAAGGGCGGCTCCACCCCGGAGATGATCTACCGCACCTTCATGACCGGACTCGATGGCACCCCGATGCCGTCGTACCAGCCGGCCATGACCGAGGAACAGGACCGATGGGACCTCGTGTCCTATTGTCTGGAATTGATGCGAGGGGCTCCGGCCACTCAGCAGGACTAGCGGCAGCCTGCACCATCACGGCACGACTCTCTCGTGAAGGAGGAGATTTGATGAGTTCACTGCGACCACTAACGATCTCGATCGCGGCTGCCGCCATGAGCCTCTCGCTCGCATGCGGCGGCGCAACGCCGGACGGCGGCCAGGAGGCGGAATCGCCCTATGCCGCCCACGAAGTCGCCCCCGGCGAGTACGACGACTACTACGGCTTCTCGAGCGGCGGCCACTCGGGTGAGGTCCGTATCGTCGGCATCCCGTCGATGCGCGTGCTCAAACGCATTCCGGTCTGGAACATCGACCCGGGCAGCGGTTGGGGGATCACCAACGAGAGCAAGGCGATGATGGGCGGAAAGTGGGTCGGCGACACCCACCACGTCCAGGGCTCCTATGTCGACGGCACCTACGACGGCAAGTGGCTCTTCGTCAACGACAAGGCGAATAACCGCCTGGCGCGGATCCGGATCGACATCTTCGAGGTCGACGCCACGGTCGAGATTCCGCACACGCAGGGCACGCACGGCGTCTTCCCGCAGCGCGCGCCGACGACCGAGTGGGTCATCCTCAACAGTGAGTTCCGGACTCCGCTCGTCAACGACGGCAGCGGCGACATGCTCGATGCATCGACCTACGGCGGTGTTCACACGATCGTCGACGCCGAGCGGATGGAAGTCGTGGCGCAGGTGCAGACGGAGGTGAATCTCGACCTCGCCGCCACCGACTATAGCGGACGGTATTCCTTCGCGACCTCGTACAACAGCGAAGGCGGCGCGACGATCTCCGAGATGCTGGCCAGTGACCTCGACTACCTCGTCGTCTTCAGCTGGGACAACATCAAGGCGGCCCTGGCGAACAACGACTACCGGACGGTTGACGGTGTCCCGATCCTCGATGGGACGGAAGGGACAGGGCTCACCGCGTACATTCCCGTCCCGAAGAACCCGCACGGCGTCAACGTCTCGCCGGACGGGAACTATGCCGTCGTCTCCGGCAAGGTCTCGCCGACCGCCTCCGTGATCGACATCACGATGCTCGACGATGTCTTCGCCGGAAACATCGAGCCCAGAGATGCCGTCGTCGCGGAGCCCGAGATCGGCCTTGGGCCGCTCCACACGACCTTCGACGGCCGTGGCAACGCCTACACGTCGCTCTTCATCGACAGCCAGGAGGTGAAGTGGAACATCCAGCGGGCGATCGATCTGCAGGCCAACCCGCAAGAGGGTGAAACGGCGGTTGTCGATCGTCTGGACATCCACTACCAGGTAGGCCACACGATGGCCTCGATGGCCGAGACGAACGAGGCTGACGGCCGGTATCTAATCTCGCTCAACAAGATCTCGAAGGACCGGTTCCTCAACGTCGGCCCGCTGAAGCCTGAGAACGACCAACTCATCGACATCTCGGGTGAGAGCATGGTCCTGCTCAAGGACGAGTCGGCCTACATCGAGCCGCACGACATCATCCTGGTGAGGCGCGACATCATCGAACCCCACGTCGTCGACCGGGTGCGCCTGGAAGAGCACCCCGAGGCGGTCACCCAGAGTTCCATCACGCGAGATGGCAACCGGGTAACGGTGCGCCTCACCGCAACGGCGCCGGTCTTCGGGCTCCAGGAGGTGGAGGTCAATGAGGGGGACGAGGTCACCTTCATCGTGACCAATACCGACGAGATCCCGGATCTCGCGCACGGGTTCGCCATCTCGAACTACAACATCCAGATGGTCGTCGGCCCCTTCCAGACGAAGTCGGTCACCTTCACCGCTGACAAACCGGGCGTATACTGGATCTACTGCACGAACTTCTGCCACGCACTGCATCTGGAGATGCGCCTGAGGTTCATCGTGCGCCCACGGAGCTAGCGAGCGAAAGGGCCGACCTGGATGAGGCGATGGCCAGCATGGATTTGCGGACTGTTCGTGGGACTCGGGGTTGTGATGGCCCCGAGTTCCGCGACGGCCCAGATCCCGTTCGGCGAGCAGCGGTACGAGTACGCGCTCTCCGACGTGCTCCCCGCTGCCATCGTGTTCGATCGTGTCGAAACCTACTGGAAGGGCTACGCCTCCGAGGCCCGCGTCGAAGTCGTCGGCTACGTCTTCCTCACTGACGATCTCGTCGACATCCCCGGATACTCCGGAGAATCAATGAACACCCTCGTCGGCATGAATGCCGACGGGGCGATCACCGGCGTCAAGATCGTCCGGCACTCCGAGCCGATCGTCCTCATCGGACTGCCGGAAGCCACCATCCACGAGTTTACCGACCAGTATCCGGGCAAGCAGATCACCGACCGCATCCTCATCAGCCGCGAACCGACGCCCGACTACGTGACGGTCGACGGCATCAGCGGCGCCACGGTGACCGCCGTGGCCGAGAACGCGACGATCCTCGAAGCGAGCCGCCTCGTCGGCCGGGCGGAGGGCATCGTGAGCGCGGCCCAGGTGCGCACGCGCCGCCCATCAGATGAGTTCCAGCCCTTCTCGTGGCCCCAGCTGGCCTCTCGGGGCGCCATCGGATCGATCACGGTGGAGCCGGAGGAACTGGGGCTGATCGGCCCGGCTAACGCGGTGGATGTGAGGTTCGCCGTCCTGGATCCGCCGAGCGTCGGACGCAACCTGGTCGGCGAGCGATTCTACGACATCGTGCGAGGACGGCTCGACCGGGACGGCGGCAGCGCGCTGTACATCGGTGGGCTCGGTGACCTGTCGTTCAAGGGCGCCGGCTTCGCGCGAGGTGGAATCTTCGACCGCTTCGTGCTGGAGCAGAGCGGCGACCTCGTGGTGTTTCGAGATCTGAACTACCTGGCGTTACCGATCGACGACGCGGCCCGCGCCCCGAGCTTCCGCGAGGGGGGCGTCTTCTTCACGGACGACGGGTTCGACCCAACCCAGCCCTTCACCTTCCGACTGACCGTGCCGTACCGCGTCCGCGACGAACGCCGGTACGCGACGTTCGTCGCCGACCACGAACTGCCGGCCCGCTTCGTCGACGCCGACCTGCCGTTCTGGGTGTCGCGCTGGCAAGCCTCCTGGGCGAGCGCGACCTTCACTGCCCTGCTGCTGGCGAGCCTGCTCGCCGCGTTCACGTTCCGGCAGCGGCTGCTGCTCCACCGGAAACTCCTCCACCGGTCGACCGCGCTGCTGGCCGCCGTCGGCCTCGGCGTGCTGCTGAAGGCGCAGCCGAGTACGACGCAGATTCTGACGCTGTTCGGATCCGCCAGCCGGCTCGAGTTCCCGAGCGAGATCTTTCTCTCTGAACCGCTCATCTTTCTGCTCTGGATCGTCATCGCCGGCACGCTCGTGCTCTGGGGCCGTGGCTTCTTCTGCGGCTGGGTCTGCCCCTACGGGGCGCTCCTCGAGGTTCTGATCAGCCTCTGGGAGAAGGCGGCGCCGGAAGCGCTCAGGAATCGATTCGACAAGTGGAAGCCGCCGCGCTACCTGCGATACGGAAAGATCGCCGTGTTCGCCTTCATCCTCGCCGTCTCCTTCGTCAGCCTGCCGCTCGCGGAGGCGATCAACGAGGTCGAGCCGTTCAAGACCTTCGTCCTGGACCTCGCACGCCCCTGGGCGTTCGTGCTGTACTTCGCCGTCATCACGCTCGTGTCAGTGCCGAGCTACCGATTCTTCTGCCGCTTCCTCTGCCCACTGGGCGGGGCGCTGGCGATTCCGTCGACGAAGGCGCCGCTCCTGCCGTTGCTTCGGTACGAATCGTGTACCCGTTGCTGGATCTGCGCGAAGGGCTGCGAGCCGAAAGCTATTTCCTTCGAGACTGGGCGGATCAACTATCAGGAGTGCCTGCAGTGCTGGGATTGCCTGGCGAACGGGGCCGACGAGACACTCTGTCCAGAGCTCATCGTGGCCAAGCGTAAGCAGCGGCCCGTGCGAGTGCTGGCGGCGAGCCTCCTCCTGACGCTGCTCGCCTGGCCGGCCGTGGCGCGCGCCGGCACGATGCGGGTCCGCCCCGGAATGCTGGCCGACACGCTGCAGCAGGCACAGGCCGGCGACGTCTTACTCCTCGAGCCCGGGGTACACGTTGGCGCCCTGCACATCAAGACGCCGATCACGGTCCGAGGCCAGGCAGGCGCCATCATCGACGGCGGTGGGACGGGTCACGTCATCATCATCGACGCCCCCGGGGTGACGGTCGAGAACCTGACCATCCGGCACTGCCGCATCTCGGAAGCATTCACCGATTCGGCCGTCTGGGTCGAGCAGGACGCAACCGGAGCGCGGGTCATCGGCAACACGATCGAGGCGTGCCGGTTCGGCATCTGGGTCCACGGCACCGCCGAAGCCGAGGTGGCTGGGAACCGCGTCGCCGGGCTCCAGCAGGCCACCCAGAACCAGCGCGGCGATTGCGTCCACCTCTGGAACGCGGACGGAATCCGGGTGACGGACAACGACCTCTCGTCGTGTCGCGACGGCGTCTACATGGAGCTGACCAGCGAGGCAATCATCGATCGCAACCGGATCACCGACTCGCGCTACGCCATCCACACGATGTGGTGCGATCAGAGCCGGTATCTGGAGAACTACGCCTACGAGAATCTGGTCGGGCTCGCGCTCATGTTCTCGAAGGAGATCGAGGCGCGGCAGAACATCCTCCACAACAATCGGACGCACGGCATCCTCTGGGTGCAGGTGACCTACGGGACCGCCACGGACAACGTCGTCATCGGCAACACGAAGGGGTTGTTCGTCTACAACTCGCTGTACAACACCATTCGCGGCAACCTGGTGGCCCGAAACAACCTGGGCGGCCACTACTGGGGCGGCTCCGAAGAGAA
This sequence comes from Acidobacteria bacterium UBA2161, assembly GCA_002328835.1. Taxonomy (GTDB): domain Bacteria; phylum Acidobacteriota; class Vicinamibacteria; order Vicinamibacterales; family UBA823; genus UBA2161. Next base: position 89,031 of record DCWN01000017.1, read on the forward strand.
CGTGATGGAGGCGAACGCCTTCATTGAGAATGAGATCCAGGTGAAGTTCATCGCCGGGAAGGACCAGACGTGGGTCGGCAACTACTGGAGCGACTACGGCGGGTGGGATCTGGACGGCGACGACCGCGGCGAGGTGCCCTACCGGTCGAACACGCTCGTGGATGCGCTACTCTATAAGCACCCGAGTACGAAGTTCCTGTTGACGAGCCCGGCCTTTCAGGTCCTGGCACTGGCCGAACGAGAGTTCCCCATCATCACCGTGCCCAAGGTCGTGGACCCGTCGCCGCGGATGTCACCGTCAATGACCGAGTGGGCGAAGCTCCTGGCGCAGTACCCGGCCGCGCCCACGCAGTACTACCTGGAAATGGAGAAGTTGCCGCACCTGCCCGGAGGCCAGCCGTGATCCGCCTCGAAGGCGTCGCCAAGCGATTCGGCGAGGTCGAGGCGCTCGCGGCCCTCGATCTCGAGATTCGAGCGGGCGAGTGGCTCGGCGTTTTCGGCCGGAACGGATCGGGAAAGACTTCCCTCCTGCGGATCCTGGTCGGCCTGTCGCAACCGTCGAGCGGCCGGATCCTGTTCGACGGCGAGGCGCCGGACGCCGACGCGTGGCGCCGGGTGCACCGAGCACTCGGCTTCATGCCGGAGCGCGTCTCGTTCTTCGAGCATCTCACGGGCGAGAAGACACTTCGCTACCTCGCCCGGCTGAAGGGCGTCTCGCAAGACGAGGTTGGGCCGCTGCTGTCTGAGGTGGACCTGGCCGGAGCCGCGCACCGAAAGCTGGGCGGTTACTCGAAGGGGATGCTCCAACGCCTCAATTTCGCCCAGGCACTCCTGGGGAATCCTCGCTTGTTGGTGGTGGACGAGCCGATCGAGGGGCTCGACGCGCACGGCGTTCGGGAATTCTTCGAGATCCTGAAGCGCGTCGAGGGCCGGACCGTCGTCATGTCATCCCACCGGGTCGGCATGATGTCGCGCTACATGAATCGCGTCTGCGTGCTGAATGCTGGGCGCATCGCGGCGCTGGGCACCGAGAGCGACCTCCACCGGACGCTCGACCTGCCGGTCCGGATCACCCTGCAGCCGTCGGTCGCGTCGAACGGCCATCTGGCGGCGGAACTCGAACGGCTCGCGATCGGGTCGGTCGCCAGCCGCAATGGAGCCGTCGTCGTCAGCGTGTCGCAGCGGGACAAGATTCGATTTCTGGCCTGCCTGCAGCCGCTCGAGGGATCGATCGACAGCGTCCGGATCGAGGAACCCTCGCTCGAGGAGGTGCTGCGTGAGACGCACTGACGCCATCAGGGCGATCGCCTTCGAAGAACTGTCCGACCGACTGCGCAGCCGCTGGATCTGGACCGTCAGCGGCCTCGTCCTGGTGACCTCGCTGGCGATCGCGTTCCTGGGCACGGCGCCCGTCGGCGTCGTGGGTGCCTCGGGCTCGGGCGCCGTCATGGCCAGCCTCCTCAACCTGGCCGTCTACCTGGTGCCGCTCCTGGCGCTCGTGATGGGCGCGGGCGTCATCATCGACGAGAAGCGCCGCGGCGTGCTCGACCTGATCCTCGCGTATCCGGTGTCGTCGAGCGAGTACTTCGCCGGCACGTTCGCCGGTTACGCGGCGGCGCTCTCGATCGCGCTCGTGTCAAGCTTCGTGCCCACGGGCATCGTGCTGTCCGTGACGACCGGCGTCGACATTGGGGAATTCTCTCGGCTGCTCCTGCTCGTCCTGGCGCTGGGCACGGTGTTCCTGGCGCTGTCGTTCCTCGTCTCGATTCTCTCGCGCGATCACGCGCGAGGCATCGCGGTGTCGGTGCTCGTCTGGATTCTCGCGGTCTTCGTCTTCGATCTCGTGCTCGTGGGCGCCCTGATGGTCTATCCCGGAGAAGTGCCGCCGGCGCTCTTCGGATCGGCGCTCTTGCTCAACCCCACCGACATCTTCCGGCTGCTCGCATTCTCCTGGGTGGGCAGCGCCGCATCGCCGCTGGGACTGGCGACGGTGGCGCCGCCCATGCCGTCGGCGATCCTCGTTGCCGCGCTCGGTGTCTGGGCCGGTGCGGCCCTCCTCGTTAGCCATCATCTCTTTCATAAACGTCTAGCCACGGACAGACTCGTATGACTACACACAAGCCCACGGTTCTTTCGATGTTGTCGTTCGTCGTCGCCCTGTTCGCCACCGTCGCCACTGCGAGTGCCGACGCCGAACTCACCGGGCGCGTCGTCGTTCCGGCCGGCTCCGGTCCCGCCGTCGTCTTCCTGCAAGGTGTCGTCGGGCAGCCGCGCTCCGACCACGATACGGTGATCACGCATGCGGCGGACGGGTCGTTCGAGCCCGCCGTCGCGGTAGGGTTCGTCGGCAACCAATTCATCTTCAAGAACGACGATGACACGCTGCACACGACGCATCTCTATCTCCACCTGGCGTACCAGCGGGAGATCTCGGGGCGACCACTTCGCAACGGCGCCACGCTCTACAACATCGCGCTGCCCCTGCAAGACATGGAGGTTCGGCGGCCGATCAAGCAGTACTTCGAGTTCACCGATCAGACCGGCATCATCGATGTCCGCTGCAACCCGCACCCGGACGAAGCCGCGACGGTGCTGGTATTCGATCATCCCTACGCCGCCGTGTCGGCTGCGAACGGTGCGTTCACGATTCCCGACGTGCCGGCCGGCACGCACGAGGTCTGGGTCTGGCACGACGGCGAAGCGTCGCTCTGGCGGAGCGTCGAGGTCGGCGCCTCCGGTGCAACGGAGGTGACCGTCGAGGTTGGCGACCAATGAAGGCCTTCGTCGCCTTGACGACGGTCGCGGTGCTCGGTACGGCGCTCGAACCGGCCGACCTGCCGCCATTCGCCTTCGAGAACTACGACGGCCGCCCGATCACGAGCGCCACACTGGAAGGCAAGACGACGATCGTTGTCCCGACCTACGCCAAGTGCGTCTTCGCCTGCCCGATGGTCACCTTTCTTCTGACGGAATTGGACCGGAAGATAGGGTCATCGGACACGGTCCGGTACCTGCACATCTCGATTCAGCCAGGAGAGGACACGGCCGAAGAGATCCTCAGCCACTTCGATGACCACGAGATTGACCGGGCCGACCGGCGCTGGCTCTTCGCGAACGGCCCGGCGGATCAGATCGAACAGTTTCTCGACGACACCGGTATCGAGATCACGCGGACGCCGGTCGAGGGTGGCGACGTGATCGAGCACACGATCAGGGTCTGGGTCGTCGGGCCCGACGGCCGGACCCGAGCCGAATTCGACACCTACTTCTGGAACGACGAGGAGATGCACGATGCGCTTCAGCCGACCCGCACCCCCGCTGGATAGACGGGAATTCTTGAAGGCGGCCGGCCTCGGCGGCGCGGCGGCCCTCACGGCAGGGCTGCGACCGCTGTCGGCCTCCGGGTTCGACCCGGCCTCGTGCCGGCTGATGGAGTTCGACGTCAGCTACCGTACCCAGATCGCGAGTCTGCCGCGCGACGCCGAGGACGTGCAGATCTGGATGCCGCTCCCCTCGAGCGACCATGCGCAGCAGATCTCGGGCCTCGAGATCGACAGCCCGCTGCCCTACGACGTGACGCACGAAGCACGGTTCGGTGCCCCGATGCTGCACGTCCGGAGCGAGGCGCGTTCGGGCGTGTTCGGACTGGAAGCGCGCTACCACGTGACGCGCCGACAGGTCGGCATTCGACCCGGAACGTTGGCCGGCAGCGACCGGCAGAAGTACCTGCAGCTCACGAACACCGTCCGGACGACTCCCGAGATCGACATGTTCACCGCGGAGATCGTCGGCAGCGAGACCGACCCGTACGCCATCGGTCGACGGGTCTTCGACGGCATCCGGGAGATCCTCTTCTACGACAGCAGCATCCCAGGGTGCGGCACGGGCGACACCGCCTGGATCATGCGGCACCGGCGCGGCAAGTGCGACGACTACCATGCGCTCTTCATGGCGATGATGGTCTCTCGGGGGGTCCCGGTACGCTGGGAGCAGGGCTTCCCGCTGCCCTATCCCGAAGGCGGCACGGCCGAGGCCGGGCAACTCGAGGGTGACTGCACCGGAGCGCATTGCTGGGCGAGTTTCTACGCGCCCGAGCACGGGTGGGTCCCGGTCGACGTCTCCGAGGGAGACAAGCTGGAGAGCGGCGGCGAGTTCTACTTCGGCAACCTCTCGCCGAACCGGTTCCAGGTCTCGGTCGGGCGCTCGGTCGTCCTGAACCCGGCGCAAGGCGGCGACCCGCTCTCGAGCTTCGCCTTCGCCTATGCGGAATCGGACGGCATTCCGCTCATCTATGCGCTAAACTACGAGAACATCATCAAGTACGCCGTCACGCGCGTGGAGATGGTCTGAGGTCGTGGGCAAGGGGATCATGCGCGCGAGACGGGCGAGACTGCAACATATGACGCCAAACCTGTTGCTGCTGGCGATGCTCGCCTTTCCTGGCGGCGTCGCCGCGCAGGACGTGGCGGAGGTGGGTCAGCCGCCGCCGCCGTTCGCCCTGCCCGACGAGCACGGCGAGGTCCACGCGCTCGCAGATCTCATCGGGCAGCCGATCATCCTCTACTTCACCCACAACATGTGCCACTACTGTACGCAGGTGATCGCGTTCCTCAAGCGCGCGCACGCCGAGTACGAGGGCACCGATCTGGCCATCGTCACGATCAACGTCTGGGCCGACGACGGCCGCCTGATCAGCCGCTACAAGGAAGCCTACGGCCTGCCGTTCGACATGCTCGCCGGCAAGGATCCCGATCTGTTGCGGAACTACGAAGTGAACTACGTGCCGATCATCATCTTCGTCGAGCGGGACGGCACGATCCGCTACCTCTACGAACACTACGTCCTGCAGGAAGATTTCGAGCGCAGTGTCGCCGAGATCGTCGCCGGCGGCTTGACGCCCTGACCGGCGGCGACTAGGCGATCATGGTCGACCCGGGTCTCGCGCTGTTCGTGTTTTGCATCACGGTGCTGGCGCTCGCCGGCCTGTTCTGGCCACGGGCCGGTATCGTGCCGCGGCTCCTGCGCCTCGCCCGGCTGGACGCACGCGTCCGGATCGAGGACGCGCTCAAGCACGTGTACACGTGTCAGCGGACTGGTCGAACCTGCTCACTCGAAAGCCTGGCTGGCCGTCTGGAACTGTCCCGAGCCGACGCCGCCTCACTCCTGTCTCGCCTGGCCGAACTGGGGTTACTCCACACCGGGGGCGCAGGACCGGCGCTCACCGAGGCAGGGCAACAGTCGGCGCTGCGCATCGTGCGCACGCACCGGATGTGGGAGCGCTACCTCGCCGACCGGACCGGCGTTCCGGCCGGTGAGTGGCATGACGAGGCGGAGCGGATGGAGCACTCGCTCTCGACCGCCGAGGTCGATGCGCTCGAGTCGCGGCTCGGTGATCCGCGCTGGGACCCGCACGGCGACCCGATCCCGACGTCCGAGGGCCAGGTGCCCCCCGTGCAGGGGATCGGCCTGGACGCTGCCGCGCCGGGCCGGACGGTCGAGATCGTGCATCTGGAGGACGAGCCACGCGAGATCTACGACGGCTTGCTCGAACAGGGCCTGGCGCTGGGCACCAGACTTGACGTTGTCGAGCGCACGGACCAGGTCGTGCGCGTCCGGGCGGGCAGCCAGGAGTGGCGCCTCGACCCAGTCGCGGCCGGCAACGTCACGATCAGGGACCTGCCCGTGGGCACGCAACCCGAAGTTGGCGGGTTGACGCTACTCGATGCGCATCCCCAGGAGACAGTCCGGGTCGTCGGTATCTCGCAGGTCTGCCAGGGCACGCAGCGGCGACGGCTCCTCGACCTCGGTCTGGTGCCGAACACCGAGATCACACCCGAGTTGACGAGCGCGGCTGGCGACCCGGTCGCCTATCGAATCCGCGGCGCCCTCATCGCCCTCCGGCGTACCCAGGCGGCGTGGATCTGCGTGGCGCGCGCCACCGAGAGCGGCGTCGCCGAGGCGAAGTCATGATCGCGACCGTGGCCACGCCGCCGTGCGGCGGATGCGCCGAGCATCGCGTGCAGCGCCTGACCCGGCTCGGGCTGAAGCCTGACCGGTGGGATCACCTCATCGCGCTGGCCGGCAACCCGAACGTCGGCAAGAGCACGGTGTTCAACGCCATCACTGGCCTCCGGCAGCGAACCGGCAACTGGCCCGGGAAGACGGTCGTCCGGGCCGAAGGCGCCTACGCCTACCAGGGCAAGCGGATGAAGGTGGTGGATCTTCCCGGCGCCTACTCGCTCCAGGCGGGTAGCACGGACGAGGAGGTCGCGCGGGACTTCATTCTCTTCGGGCGGCCCGATGTCATCGTCGTCGTAGTCGACGCAGCCCGTCTCGAGCGAAACCTCAATCTGGTCCTCCAGATCCTCACGATCACCGACCGCGTCGTCGTCTTCCTCAACCTGATGGACGAGGCGCAGCGCCATGGCATCACGATCGACCCGAAGCGACTCGAAGCGACGCTGGGCGTTCCCGTGGTCAGCGGCGTCGCCCGTAGCGGCGTCGGGATCGACCAACTGCTCGACGCGGCGCACGGCGTCATCACTGGAAACACTCGCGCGACGCCTTTCCGCGTCGCGCGTCACGCCCCAGCGGTCGAGCGCGCGATCGCATCGCTCGCCCAGGTGATTGAGGAGGCGTTTCCCCGCGTGCCGAACAGCCGGTGGGTGTCACAGCGGCTGCTTACCGGCGACGCCGCGGTCGTCGAGGCGGTCCGCTCCGGCGAACTCGGCCAGCTCGACGATGACCAAACCGAGGCGGGAGACCGGGACCCGGTGCCGATCCCTGTCCGAACGCACGTCCTGGAGACCGCCCAGCGCCTGCGGTGGGACTTGCCCGCCGACTTCCACGATGCGCTCACCGCGCGGACCTACGCGACAGCGTGCGAGATCGCGGAGGCTGCGCAGGTGCGCGGTCTCCCGAGAGCCGGGGTCGATTTCGATCGCACGCTCGATCGACTACTCACCAGTCGATGGCTCGGATTCCCGCTGATGCTGGCGATCCTGGCCGTGGTGTTCTGGATCACGATCGAGGGCGCGAACGTGCCGTCGCAGATGCTCTTCACGCTGCTCATCGATTCGACCCATCCGTGGCTCAAGGAGGCCGGCGCCTGGCTCGGCATGCCGTGGTGGATGAGCGGCCTCCTCTTCGACGGGGTCTATCTCGCGACCGCCTGGGTCGTGGCGGTCATGCTCCCGCCGATGGCGATCTTCTTCCCGCTCTTCACGCTGCTGGAGGACTTTGGCTATCTGCCTCGGGTGGCCTTCAACCTGGACGCCCTGTTTCGATCGGCCGGTGCCCACGGCAAGCAGGCGCTCACGATGTGCATGGGTTTCGGCTGCAATGCGGCCGGCGTCGTCGCCACGCGCGTCATCGACAGCCCACGCGAGCGACTCATCGCCATCATCACCAACAACTTCTCGCTCTGTAACGGCCGCTGGCCGACGCAGATCCTCGTTGCGTCGATCTTCATCGGCGCGCTCGCGCCTGCGAGCGTCGCGGGCGCCGTCTCCGCGGCGGCGGTCGTCGCCATCGCAGTCCTCGGAATCGGCGCGATGTTCCTGGCGTCGTGGCTCCTCTCCCGCACCGTCCTTCGCGGCGAGGCCAGCAGCTTCAGCCTGGAACTGCCGCCGTATCGACCGCCACGTGTGCTCCAGGCCCTGTACACGTCGATGATCGATCGCACGGCGATCGTCCTCTGGCGCGCCGTGATCTTCGCCGTTCCGGCGGGTGCGGTCATCTGGCTGATCTCGAACGTGACGCTGGGCGGCGCGAGCCTCGCGGAACATTCCATCGGCTGGCTCGATCCGTTCGGCCTCCTGATCGGTTTGAACGGGGTCATCCTGCTCGCCTTCGTCGTTGCGATCCCCGCCAACGAGATCGTCATTCCGACCGTACTCATGCTGACGGTTCTGGCGACCAATGCATCGGCGATGGGCGGAGGGGCAGGGGTGATGTTTGAGCTCGACACCGTCGGCGCAACCGGTGAGTTGCTGAGAGCCGGTGGGTGGACGCTCCTGACGGCGGTGAACCTGATGCTGTTCAGCCTGCTCCACAACCCGTGCTCGACGACGCTCTACACGATCTACCGGGAGACACGGAGCAGCAAGTGGACGTTGCTGGCCACGATGCTCCCGCTCGCCATGGGCCTCGTCGTCTGCTTCCTGGTGGCGCAGGTGTGGAGACTGTTCGCCGTCTGACGGCCGCTGGCGGCCTTGTGCTACCATCGCGCCCTCACCGGTTCTGGTTCGAGCCATTCCTACAAGATAAGGAGTGATGTCATGAAGCGATTGGTCCTCGCCATCGCAGTCACCTTTCTCTGGAGCGCCCCGGCTGGCGCCGACGATCTCGCCGAACATCCCGAGGTAGCCGCGCAGATCAAGGTGATGGACGCCTGGATCCAGGCCCAGATGAAGGAGATCGGCCTGCCCGGTCTCGTGATCGGGATCGTGCACGACCAGGAGGTCGTCTGGAAGAAGGCCTACGGCCACGCCGATGTCGAACGCGGCACGCCGATGCGCACCGACTCGATCTTTCGGATCGCGTCGCACTCGAAGCTCTTCACCAGCATTGCCGTGCTGCAGCTACGCGACGCTGGCAAGCTCAGACTCGACGACCCGATCACCGACCATCTGCCCTGGTTCGACATGGAGAACCCGTATCCGGACGCCGAGCCGATCCGGATCTCCCACCTGTTGACCCATTCGGCGGGGCTGCCCAGGGAGTCGAACCATCCCTCCTGGACCGAGTTCGACTTCCCGACGACCGAGGATCTGCGTGAGACCGTCTCGCAGCAGGAGGCCGCGTACCCGACCGAGACGATCTGGAAGTACTCGAACCTCGGCCTGTCACTCGCTGGCGCCATCGTCGAAGCCGTCTCCGGACGGGACTACGAGGAGTACGTCGAGACCGAGATCATGGCGCCGCTCGGCATGATTTCATCGAGCGTCGGCGTCCCGCCCGATGCGCACATGGCCAGCCTGGCGACCGGCTACGGGCGTCGGTGGCCCGACAAGCCGCGGGAGGTGATGCCGTTCGTCGACGCGCGCGCGTTCGACCCGGCGACCGGACTGTCATCGAGCGTCGATGACATGCTGAGGTTCCTCGCCTGGCAGATGCGGCTGCGGGCCGGGCGCGCGACCGAGGTCCTTCGCGCGAACACGCTCAGGGAGATGCAGCGGGTCCACTGGCTCAGGGACAACTGGCGCGGCGGCAACGGCTGGGGGTTCAGCATCTCGCACCGAGAGGACCGTGACCTCGTCGGCCACGGCGGGTCGTATCCCGGATACCGCACCAGTACCCAGCTCAGCCCCAAGGAGCGGGTCGGCGTCGTCGTCTTCACCAGCGGCGGCGACGGCAATCCGGGTCGCTACTCGAACAAGGCGTTCGAGTGGCTCGCGCCGGTCCTCGCGCGCGTGACCGCGGAGTCGACACCGCCCAAGGAAGCCGACCCGTCGTGGACGCAGTACGTCGGCACCTATCGCTCGCGCGGCGGCGAGCGTCAGGTGATGATCCTCAACGAGGAACTGGTCGTGATCTCGCCGCGCAGCGAGGATCCGATGGCTGGCAAGACCGTCCTGCGGCAGGCCGGCGAGCACACGTTCAAGATTGAGGGAACCGGCGGCGGCCCGCACGGCGAAATGGCACGCTTCGAGCTGGACGCCGACGGCAACATCACGCGGCTCTACATGGGCGTGAACTACTCGGAACGGGTGAGGTAACGCATGCCCTCTGCATACCGTCTCGATCAGCCACGGAGCATCGGCTCGACGACACTGCTCGCCCTCGCCTGCGCGGCCCTGCTGGCGACGGTAGCGTCGGCGCAGGCGCCCCAGGCGCAGGACCCGGACTTCGCCGCGTCCGTGGAATCCTGGACGACCGCTCCGGAATTCATCAGCCCGCTGGTCGACCACCTTCCCGTCGTCGAGGGCGTGCCCTCGCCGAAAGACGTGCTCGGGCACCACGTGGGGGCACCCCGCCAGCTAACCTACTACGCGCAGGCGCTCGAGTACTACCGGGCGCTGGCCGCGGCGTCGCCGCGAGTGGACGTGCTGACGATCGGGGAGACTGACGAGGGCCGGGAGTACGTCGTCGTGATGATCGGCTCGGCGGAAAGCATCCGGGAGCGGGAACGATACCGCCAGGACCTGGCGAGGCTGGCCGACCCGCGCGGGCTCTCGGAGGCGGAGGCAAGAGCGATCATCGGCCGCGCGAAGCCGATTTATCACTTTCTGGGAGGGCTCCACAGCGGCGAGACCGGCCCACCCGAGATGCTCATGGAGCTGGCCTACCGGCTGGCGGTCGAGGACAGCCCGCTCATCAACCGGATCCGCGACGAGGTGATCGTGACGCTGACGCCGGTCGCCGATCCCGACGGCCGCGACCGCTACGTCGACTGGTACTACCGGCACCTGATCGACATTGACGACGACCGGGATCGGATCACCGGGCCGCCGTATTGGGGCCGCTACGTCTTTCATGACAACAATCGGGATATCAACTACTCGCAGGTGACGTTCCGGGCCTTGCTCGAGTGGTATCTCGACTGGCATCCGCCGATCATCCACGACCTGCACGAATCCGTGCCGTTTCTCTACACGTTCAGCGGTCAGGCGCCGCAGAATCCGACGCTCGATCCGATCCTCTACGGCGAACTGCCCTGGTTCGCCAATTTCGAGATGGCGCAGCTGACCAAGTACGGGATGCCGGGCGTCTGGACACATGCCTTCGTCGACATGTGGTCGCCGGGCTACCTGGCCTTCATGTCGTCGAACCACAACGGCATGATCCGGATGTACGAAACGTTCGGCAACGGCGGCGCGACGCCGATGTCCCGACGGCTGGACACCGGCGGCGGACCCGGTCGGACCTCTCGGGAATGGTACCGGCCGTCCCCTCCCTACGAGGAGGTGGACTGGTCGATGCGGAACAACACCAACTACATGCAGACCGCCGTGCTGACGGCGTTGCAGCTCACGTCGTCGTTTCCGGACGTCGTGCTGGAGAATTTCTACCTGAAGAGCCGGAACTCGATCGCCTCGGGCGAGTCCGAGGCCCCGTTCGGCTATCTCATCCCGAGTGGCCAGCGCGACATGACCCGCGTGGAATTGCTGGTCAACCTGCTTCGGCGTCAGGGCATCGAAGTCGGCCGCGCGGCGGACGAGGTGACGGTCGAGGAGGGAACCTTCCCAGCCGGCTCCTACATCGTCAAGCGCAATCAGCCCTACGGGCGACTCGCGAAGACGCTGCTCGAGCATCAGGAGTTTCCGGACGACGACCTCAGAACCTACGACGACACCGGCTGGACGATGGGTCTGATGCTGCACGCAGAGGTCGAGCCGATCGCCGACAAGGCGATCCTCGACCTCGCCGTCGAGCCCGTCGACGCCGTCAGCCTCGCGGGAACCGTCGCCGCGGCCGACGGCGACGCGGCAGCCTATGTCATCGCGCACCAGGGCTCTACCCGGATGATCACGCTGCGTTCGCGCCTGAACGAGATCGTCCCGATGGCGGCCGAAGCGGGCTTCGAGGTCGACGACGTGGAATACCCCGCCGGGTCGTTCATCATCCCGACCGGCGAACACCTCGAGGCGATCGGGGAGCGCGTGACCGACGGGGTCGAGGCGCTCGGCCTGACCGGCGCGGCGGTCACCGAACTGCCTGACGTGCCGATGCACCCCGTCGACCTGCCGCGTCTGGCGGTGTACAGCACCTGGGGCAACACGCAGGAGGTCGGCTGGGTTCGCCACGCGCTCGATCAGTTCGAGGTCGCCTACGACCTGGTCTACAAGGAGCGGGTCCGGGCCGGGGACCTGCGCGCCGACTATGACGTCGTCCTCGTCCCGAACCAGGGCCGGTCGGGTCGTGGCCTGGTGTTCGACATCGAATCGCCGGGGCGCCCGCTGGCCTACACGAAGACCGACCGCTTCCAGTTTCTCGGCGAGTACGGCGAATCGGAGGACATCGCGGGCGGCATGGGCCTGGAAGGGGTCGTCGAGTTTCGGGAGTTCCTCGACGCCGGCGGCCTGGTGATCACGCTGGGCGCCGCCAGCTACTTCCCCGTCGAGTTCGGCCTCACCCGAACCGTGGATGCCCGCCGCACGAGCGGCGATTTCTACGCGCCCGGGCCGATCGTCGAGGCGGAGGTCACGCGCGCGGCGCACCCGGTCTTCTACGGCTACACCGACACGACCATTCCGGTGCGCTACGCGAACGGTCCGCTCCTGAGCGTGCCGGACGAGCGCGACCGTGAACGCTACGAGTTGATGCGGTTTCCCGAGGGAGAGGACCTCGTCATGAGCGGCCTCATGCGAGGCGCGGGGCAGGTCGGCGACACGTCAGCCATCGTCGAACTCCCGGTCGGCGACGGCCGCCTGCTGCTCTTCGCGACCAACCCGTGCTACCGGTGGCAGAACCACGGCGAGTTCAACATGCTGTTCAACGCGCTGCTCCACCACAACGACTTCCCGACGCCAGGGTCCACCCCAGCGACGGCGCCCTAGCTTACGGCAGCGCGAGCGCCACGAGCGCGCCCGGCTGCCCGCGCTTCGCGCTCCCCGACTGGACCAGGAGGTACTGCCGGCCGTCGCGCATGTAGCTCATCATCCCGTACTGGCCGGGGAACGGGATCTCGACGCTCGCGAGGATCTCCCCCGTCCGCTTGTCGCGGGCGTGCAGCATCGGCATGCCGGCCGCGTTCACCTCGGTCTCGCCCCGCAGGTCCTCCGTGGTCTGCACCAGGAGGTCGCCCATGACCATCTGGATCGAGAAACCGGTCCCGCCCGTGTCGGGAACGTCCACTCCCGCCAAGAGTGGGTGGTTCCTGATCCGCTCAGGCGTCTGGCCGACCGGAACGTCCCAGAGCCGTTCGCCCGTGTTCATGTCGTAGGCCGCGAGCCCTTGAAACAGTGGCTTGTAGACCGGGAGCCTCTCGATAGCCGGCAGGAAGGTGCGCGGGCCGCCGGGCGCCCACGCCGCCACCGTTGTCCCGGTGGTGGCCGTATGCCGCTCGCGTCCCCGCCAGGCCTCGGCGCTCAGTTCGGGCAACCCCCGCTCCTCGTCCACCCCGTTCGTGGGCACCAGGAACCCGGGCGCGCTGCACGCCCGGTTGTGCGACGCATACATGATGCCCGTGGTCGGATCCGCGACGGGCGGATGGTAGATGTTCACCCCGCCCAGGCAGCCGACGACATTGCGATAGTCGTTGTCGTGGGGGTACGGCAGCGGCGGCACGTAGAGGCCATCGACCCGGAACTCGCTCAGGATCTCCAGCGCCTGCTGCTTCAGCTCAGGCGTGTAGTCGATGACGAACTCCTCGGTGATCCCTTCCAGGACGATTCGGTCCAGCGGCTCCGGCCGGATCGGGTAGGGCTGCGTGGGCGACGTGTAGTTGCCGGGGACCTCGGTCTGCATCACCGGGCGGTCCTCAATCGGCCAGATCGGCTCTCCGGTCTCACGGTTGAACGCGAAGATGAGGCCCTGCTTCGTGTTCTGGATCAGCGCCGGGATCCGCTCGCCATCGACCGTCAAGTCGATCAGGATCGGCGCGGTCGGCAGGTCGTAGTTCCACTGATCGCTCCGATGGATCTGAAAGTGCCACCGCCGCTCGCCGGTAGCCACGTCCAGCGCCAGGACGCTGCCACCGAACAGGTTGGCGCCGGGCCGGTGCCCTGTATACGACTGAACGGTCGAGGCGTTCGTCACCAGGTAGACGAGCCCGAGCTCCGGGTCGGCCGAGGCTGGCGCCCAGGTCGACATGTCACCCGACCATCGCCAGGCATCGTTCTCCCAGGTCTCGTGGCCGAACTCTCCGGGCCGGGGGATGATGTGGAACTTCCAGAGGAACTCGCCGGTCGCGGCGTCGAACCCCATGATGTCGCCCGGGACGTTCTCGACCCGGGTCTGGTCGTAGCTGGGCTCGTGGCCGACCAGCACGACGACCACCCCGTTCACGACGATCGGCGGCGCCGAGGCCGTGACCATGCCGAGCTGGCGCGGGATCCCGCGGTCGACGTCGTAGGGTTCTGACCAGTCCTGCCAGGGCTCCCAGTCGCGCACGAGATCCGGGATCAGATCGCGGACGCCGGTCTCGGAAAAGTCGTCCAGGGCGACCGACGCGCCCCAGTCATCCAACGGCCGGCCCGTCCTCGCGTCCAGGGCCCAGAGGAAGAAGGCGGGCGACGTGATGTAGACAACGCCCCGGCCGCTCACCTCCGCATAGGCGATGCCCTTGCCGAAGTCGGTTCGCGGCGACCGGCGGTAACGCAGCGTCTCCGGCTCGCGAAAGACCCAGAGCGTCTCGCCCGTGGCCGAGTCGATCGCCACGACCTGCCGCCGCTGGCCGGCGACGGTGTACAGCACGCCGTCGACGAAGACCGGCGTGGCCCGAACCGTGTACTCGACACCCGGCCCGAAGTTGTCACCCCGCCAGATCCAGGCGACTTCGAGATCGGCGAAGTTGGACGAGTCGATCTGATCGAGCGGCGTCGACCGGGTGTGGCCGGCGTCGCCACCCAGGTAGCGCCACTCCCCGTCCTCCACGCCGGTCAGCTGCGCCGAGCTCAGGGATGGCGCACCCAGAAGTGCCGCCAGGACCAAGGCGCCGCGCGCGAACCGGGATCGAATGAGCATGGCTGCCTCCTCGACCGGGTACTCTACACCCAGTTCAGCCTTGCACAGCGGATGCCGTCCAGTTGGTGGGCATTCAACGCGAAGATGTACTGCTGGCCTTCAAAGGTGACGACCTCCGGCGCCGCCACCGGAAGGACGGTGAGGAGGTACTCGTCGTCCTGGTCGATCCCGAACATCATCGGGTCTTCGGAGTGGTAGACCCGGGTTTCGGGGAGGCCGCGGTTCCGGAGATCGTCGTTGTCACGGTCGTAGCGGCCGTAGGTCTGGGTCTTGAACAGATAGAAATCCTTCGGCCCCCGTTTCACGACATGGGGGCATTCCGACGATCCATTGCCGACGCCGGCTTCTCCGCTGAACGAGACGATGGACGGCTCGCTCCAGTTCGTGAAGTCGGTGGTGGTTCTGACGAGGACCTTGCCCCGACGATTCGAGAACGCGGTGTAGTAGCCGTACCACCGGCCGTCGTGCTCCAGCATCATGATGTCGCGTGTGTTGACGACGGCGTCACCCTCGGTGAACATACCGGTCCGACCGTCCGGCTGAATTGTGCGCTCGAAGGTCTTGCCATCGCGGCTCACGGCATGGCAGATGTTGAGCCAGTCGCCGTAGAACATCTGATAGGTGTCCCCGACCTTCACCACATGCGGGGCCTGCAAACCACCCGGAGTCTCCCCGAGTGACGGGTCGCTCTCCATGACGATGCCCAGCGGCCGCCAATCGGAGTCGGTCAGGTGTTGCCCCTCCCAGCCGTGGAAGACCCGACCCGTTCCCCCGTCATCAATGCCGGCGGTCGTCCGCCGCAGGCACGACCAGAGCTGCCAGGTTCCGTCCGCCGCCTGCCACGCCGCAAAGTCGACCGGCTCCTGTCGCTCAGTCGCATAGGTGTGATCCATCGGATTGCCGGCCACCTGCCACCAGACGCCGTCGACCTGCGGCATCAGAACTTCTCTCTGCCCGCGCCCGACGTCGGCTCGGGAGTTCTGCACGGCCGGCGCAGCCCCGGCTCGAGTCGCCACCGCCACGGCGGCACCTAGTCCAACGGCCTTGATGAAGCTTCGCCTCGTCTGCATGAACACCTCCCCTCGCCTACCGCCCCGTCGGCACGCGCGCCTTCAATTCCTCGAACCAGTTGAGGACGACATGTATCTGGGACGGTGCATAGCTATCCTCTGCCGTGCCGCCGTCCTTGATCATCAGGAAGCGCTGCCCGTCCGGCGAGACATCGTAATGCCGACCTCCACCCCCGAGCGTGTCAGACGACGCATAGCCCGACCCTTCGAACACGACCTCCGCGATACCGGGCGAGAAGGTTGGATCGGTCGTCACAGGGACCGCAAGAACCGCCGTTCCGCGTCGGTAGAACAGCTCCCGGCCGTTGGCCCTCCACACCGGGTTTTGCCCTCCTCCGGTGGAAACCTGCCACTTGCCCCCACCCACCTCTGGGAACGGCCGGACGTAGACCTCGCGCATGCCGGTTTCGTTGGAGTGGTACGCCAGCCAGCGCCCATCAGGAGAGATGACCCCGCCAAATTCGACGAACGATTCGTTCAACAGTGGCCGTGCCGCGCGCTCACCATCCAGTGGGAGCACATGGATGTCGAATGACGTCTCCCGATCTTGCTCCGTGAAGACGAGCACGGTGCCGTCCGGTGAGAGAGAAGATGCGGACTGCCTGTTGGGCTTGGTCGTCAGGCGGTCGACTTGGCCGGTGCCGTCGGCCAGCTTCTGGAACAGGTTCAGCGCTCCGTCACGCCCGGACGTGAAGACGACCTGCTGACCATCCGGCGTCCAGACAGACGAGTAATCAGTCGCCTCGCCAAAGGTGAGCCGCGTGAACGAGCCTCGAGCTAGATCGAAGACCCAGATATCGCGGCCAGTGGCCATTCCCACCGTCACCGCGACCTGTCTCCCGTCGGGGGACAGTCTCGGTTGGGAGTAGGGGCGCGCATCGGCACCTAGCGGCTCTTCGCGACCGTCGCGATCCACCCAGACCAGCGTCCCGGCCCCCGCCCTGGTACCGTCCGCGGCAGCTTCATAGACCAGTGACCCCTCATTTGACAACGCAAAGTTACGTACATTCTCCACCATGGGGACCAGTGCCCCGGTCATTTCCAGACGAATCGGATCGAACGGTGCCGCCATCAGGTCGTACGGCGCTCCAGCTTGGCTAGTCGCCTGCAGGAAGATCAGGTGTCCGGTTGACGCATACGTGCCAAACATGCCGCCCGTGAGGGTGTGCGACTCGCCGCTCTCCAGGGACAACGCCGCGAGCTGCCATTCCGTCGCTTCCGTCGAGTCGGCAATCGTGAAGAGCACAGCTCGCGACCCTGGCAAGACCCGCAGCGGAATGTAGCCGAGTACGCCCAGGGACGGGTCCGGTATCGTCACCGCCTCCGCTGTGCCCCCGGCGGCCGGCACACGCTGCAGGCCTTCTGGACCGCCGAAGACGACCTCATCGTTGTCTCCCCAGCTCGCGCCGAACGCTACGACGCTGTCGCTGAGCGTCATGGGTGGACCGCCGGAGACGGAGACCTTCCTCAACGCCCATTGTGGTGTACCCGTCTCCGTCGCTCCCCCCACCAGTTGTACCGGGGCTGAGAAGAATCCGACCCACTGGCCGTCGGGTGAGAAGAACGGCCTGGTTGAGCGAGGCCAGGACCTTCGCTTCGCGTTCGAAGCGCGCCAGTCGCTCGGGATCGTTGACGAACGCCTCGGGGAGGATCTTCAGGGCTATATCGCGCTCGAGCTTGGTGTCGCGCGCCCGGTAGACCTCCCCCATGCCGCCCGCGCCGATGGGGGCGACGACTTCATACGGGCCGAGGCGAGAGCCGACCGCAAGGGGCATCGCGCTTCCGGGCAGTCTGGAGTAGCCCCCTCCCCCGGCGTATGATCATGGTCATACGTGCCGCTTCCGCTCCGCGAGAGCATGGCCCGTTCTTCTGCCCGTGCCGCGCCTCGCGTCGAGAGGAGCTATCCTTCGACGTCGGTAGTCGCGTTTCGTATACCCAAGGAGTTGCGCCCATGTCATCTTCCCGAAACGTCCGAATCTTTCTCCTGGGTGCCCTGGCGATCGCAATCGCCGGCGTCATCGCCGATTCCGCTGTCGCCCAGGAGAGATCCCCAGAGGCCGAAGCGATCGCCAACCTCGAATGGCGACCGATCGGCCCGGCCAACATGGGTGGCCGCGTCAGCGCCATTGCGGGCATTCCGGGCAACCCGAAGATCTTCTACGTGGGCGGCGCCGACGGCGGCATCTTCCGCACACGCAACGCGGGCGTGACGTTCGACGAGCTGTTCGTCGAGGAGGACGTCTATTCGGCGGGCGCCATCGCCATCGCGGAGTCCGACCACAACGTGATCTGGTTCGGCACCGGCGAGGGCGACCCGCGCAACAGCACGTCGTACGGCACCGGCGTCTACCGCTCGCTGGACGCGGGCGACACCTGGACCCACCTGGGCCTCGAACGCACCGAACGGATCAAGCGGATCGTCGTCCACCCGAACGATCCGGAAGCCGCCTACGTCTGCGCCATGGGCCGGGCCTGGGGTCCGAATCCGGAGCGCGGCGTCTTCAAGACATCCGACGGCGGCGAGTCGTGGGAGCAGGTGCTCTCCATCGACGACGACACCGGCTGCTCGGACATTGCCATGAACTGGTCGAACCCGCGCATCCTCTTCGCTGGCATGTGGACGTTCCGCCGCCGGCCGTGGCGGTTCGATGACGGCGGTGGTGAGACGGCGCTGTACCGAAGCAAGGACGCCGGGGCGACGTGGGAGAAGTTGACCAACGGCATGCCGGAGGGTCCGATGGCGCGCATCGGCGTCGCCATCGCCCAGAACGATCCCGACGTCGTCTACATGATGACCGAGGCGAAGGACGAAGGGATGCTCTGGCGGTCGGACGACGGCGGCGACCGCTGGCGGATGGTGAACGACGATCCGAACATCAACTTCCGGCCGTTCTACTACTCCGACATCCACGTCGATCCGAACAACTCGGAGGTCGCCTACTCGCTGTCGGGCAGCCTGCTCAAGACGACCGACGGTGGGCGGACATTCGAGCGGATCGGCCAGGGCGTCCACGGCGACCATCAGTCGTTCTGGATCGATCCCGAAGACAGCCGCTACGTCCTGAGCGGCAGCGACGGCGGCTACCAGGTCTCGCACGACGCCGCCGAGAACTTCGACATCATCAACAACATGACGCTGTCGCAGTTCTACCAGCTCGACCTCGACGACCAGGATCCCTACTGGGTCTGCGGCGGCCTGCAGGACAACGGTAACTGGTGCGGGCCGAGCAACTCGCTGCATTCGGCCGGCATCCTGAAGGACGACTGGTTCACCGTGAGCGGTGGCGACGGCTTCTACACCGTGCCGGTGCCGGGCCAGCCGAATCT
The DNA here is from genome assembly GCA_002328835.1 of Acidobacteria bacterium UBA2161. Lineage (GTDB taxonomy): Bacteria > Acidobacteriota > Vicinamibacteria > Vicinamibacterales > UBA823 > UBA2161. The sequence goes on from DCWN01000017.1 coordinate 108,056, forward strand.
GGTCTACTCGAACTCCCAGGGCGGCAACATCATGCTGACCGACACCCTGACCGGCGGGGTCCGGCGGATCCATCCCTATCCGAAGATCGTCGGCTCGGCCGGTGACGCCATCGTCGATCATCGGTACCGCTTCAACTGGGATTCGCCGATCCAGATCTCGCCGCACGACCCGGCGACGGTCTACTTCGGCGGCAACGTCCTCTTCAGGAGCCGCGACTACGGCTACACGTGGGACGAGATCAGCCCCGACCTGACGACCGACGATCCGGAAAAGCAAGCGTCGTCGGGCGGCGCGATCTACGTCGACAACACCGCGGCCGAGTTCCACACGACGATCCTCACCGTCGCCGAGTCGCCGGCCCGGGCGGGCGTGATCTGGGTCGGCACCGATGACGGAAACATTCACGTGACGCAAGATGGCGGAGCCACCTGGAGCCAGGTGGACGGGAACGCCGACGGCCTGCCCGCGTTCGCCTGGATCGCGAAGATCGACGCGTCACCCCACGACGCGGCCACGGCGTTCGTGGCGGTCGACAACCACCGGTTGGACGACTTCGATCCGTACGTCTTCAAGACGGCCGACTACGGTCAGAGCTGGACGAACCTGGCCGGCGGCCTGCCGCAGGACGACTACGTCAAAGTGGTCCGCCAGGATCCGCGGAACGCCGACTTGCTCTACGTCGGCATGGAGCGCGGCATGCAGGCGTCGTGGGACGGTGGCGGTTCGTGGACATCGATCCGCAACGGCCTGCCGGCGGTGTCGGTCCGCGACATCAAGATTCACGGCCGCGACAACGACCTGGTCATCGCGACGCACGGTCGCGGCGCGTTCATACTGGACGACATCACGCCGCTCCAGGAGATCTCGACGGCGGTCGGGCGGGACTCGTATCTGTTTCCAGTCCGCCGGAGCACACGCTGGCAGACCGCGCGGAAGGACGCGTCGCAAGGCCAGCGGTCGTACTCGGCGCCGAACCCGCCGGCGGGCGCCCTCATCTATTACTACCTCGACGAGGCCCCAGGAGAAGACGCCGAGTTGCAGCTCGTCGTGTCGAACGCCGACGGCGAGGAGATCCGGACGATCGATCTGCTAGACGAAGGCGATGGAGAAGACGCCGAGGATGCGGTCTCGCCGGGCGTGAACCGGACGGTCTGGAACCTGACGCACGACGGGCCGACACCGGTCGAAGGTGAAGAGCCGCAAGGCGGCTTCTTCGGCCCGCCGACCGGGCCGCGCGTGGCGCCTGGCACCTACACCGTGGCGCTGCGGGGCGACGGCATCGACCATTCCCAGACGATCGAGGTGCGCGGCGACCCGCGCGTGTCGATGAGCGAGGCGGACTACCTCGCCCAGATCGCCTCGTTGATGACGCTGCGGGAACTGGCCTCGGAGGTGAACGGCGCCATCTCGCTGACCGAGAGCGTGGTGGCGCAACTCACCGACATCCGCGAGGCGGTCAGCCGCTCGTCCGGTGCGGTCGACGAATCCGATCTGATCGAGGCGATCGACGGCGCGATCGGAGAGGTCGAGAACCTCAGCAGCGACTACCTCCGGCGTCCGCCCCCGCGCATGGGCTACCGCCAGCGACCGCGGGTGAGCGAGGAGATCCGCTCGCTCACGCGGTCGATCGGTGGCGTGGAAGCTCGGCCAACCCAGCCTCAACTCGCGCGCGTGGAACAGATCGCCGGCGAGGCCGACGAAGCACTGGGTGCCGTGGATCAGCTCGTCGACTCGGTCATCGATCGCCTGAACGACCGGCTGAGCGGATACTCCAGGATCCTGATCGACCAGGCGGGCGGCGGACGGTAATCGAAGCGGCCCCGGACGGCACCGGTCTCAGCAGACTCGGGTCACTGCCTCTCGGACGCCGTTCGAGCCATCTCGTTCCGGTAGGTCGGGACGACCCAGATCAGGAGCGCTGCCGAAATGATGCAGAGGCCCAACAAGAAGAGGAAGGCTGGGCGGTAGGTTCCTGATCGGTCGTAGAGCCACCCCACGACCCAGGGACCCGCAGCGTACCCGGCGCTCGCCGTGGCGGTGAGGATGCCGATCAGCTTTCCGAGATGGGTCGGTCCGAAGCAGTGCTTCGCATAGATGGCCTTCTTGATGAGCATGCCCCCGTGGGCCAGGCCCCGGGCCAGCGCGAACACGAACATACCCACCGCCCCTGTGATCGGAAAGGCGAGCGCCACGCTCAGACCCATGAGCAGGTAACAGATCTGGATGCCCCGAATAGACGTCCGGTCGTAGAGCCAGCCGAAACCGAGCTTCGCAAACACGCCTATCACGAACGTGGCACTGAAGGCCCGAGCGGCAAGCGCGACTCCGAGCCCGAGATCCCGGTCGATGAAGAGGATGAAGTGCTGGTTCAGGCTCTGGTCGACGAACGACATCAGGAACGTCGCGCAGACGATCAACCAGAACATCGGCGTGGCGACCACCGCCGCGAGCGACAGCGGGGACTCCGGCTGGACCCGGATCTCGCCGCTCACGGGTTCGGGTTCGTCACGCTGGTGACCGGCCTGGAGCTCATAGGCAAGCTCGTCCGGGGTGGGTGTTTCCCGCGCCACGAACAGGAACAGCGGCAGGCCCACCCCCCAGATGCCCAAGCTCATCAGCGCGAAGGTTTCACGCCACCCCCGGGCCTCGATGAGCGGCACCGCCACGAACGGGATGAGGATACCGGCCACGCTCGACCCCATCATGATGACGCCGAGGCTCAATCCCTGATTCCGATGAAACCACCGTGACATGAGCGTCTTGAGCGCCACGATGACGGCGGTCGAGGCGAGCCCGAGCACGATGCCAGCGGCATAGAAGCTCGGGAGGTCGTCGACCCACAGGAACCCGCACATCCCGGCGCCCGTGAGGAAGCAGCACACGACGATGACGACCCTCACGCCGAACCGGTCCACCACGAATCCCGTGACGAAGGCGCTGAGCGCGGCCGCCGTGAACTTGAACGAGGCGATCCCAGTGACCTGCGCGCGCGTCCAGCCGAACTCGTCGATCACCGGACCGTAGACGAACGGCAAGAGCACGGTGGGCACGCCGAAGATGAGCATAAGGCAGACAAACGAGACAATGGCATTCCACCAACCGTAATAGACAGGGCCGAGCGGACTCCAGGCCGAACTCATGCATGCACCTCCTCGATGCGAGTGATGTCAAGCCGACCGACAGCTCACGTTCGATCCGACTCGGCCCAGGCTGGGCGCGGTGTGCTGATTGTCATCACTGGCCCTCACCCGGTCCGGTCGCCACGTTCACCACGACGGGTGTTCCGTCACGCGTTCGCTGAAGCGCCCGCTCGAGCACGGCCGGAAGCTCGGCCGGGTCCTCCACCGCTTCGCCATGGCCACCACACGCCTCCATGATCGTGTCGAAGCGCGGCGATGGCTCGAGCGATACCAGGGGCACTGATTCGGCCCGGCGCATGTACCCGTCCGGGTGAACCTTGAGCGCCGAGGTGCGGACCGCGTTCCATCGCGCATTGTTGTTCACGATCACGAGCGGTGCCAGGTGCTCGGCGTTCGCAACGAAGTAGGCCGCAACGGGATTGCCGAAAATCTGCGAGCCATCTCCGGTAATCGCGATCACGTCACGCTCTGGGCGCGCGAGCTTCACGCCGAGTGCCGCGCCCAAGCCGAAACCGAGTCCACCGGCGGTGCTGATCGAAAGATAGCTTTCAGACTGGGTGAGTTCGAGCGCGTCCACAGGCACGCCGAGCTCGTTGACGACGATGGCATCCTCGGGCTTGGCGGCATTGACGCAGGCGGCGAGCCAGAGCGGGTGGACCGGCACCCGAGTCCGCACCGCCTCGAGCTGCGTCGCGCGTCGAGTTGCGCGCTCCTCCTGCAACGCCGCGATCGTCTGCCGTCGCGCCTCTCGACCCTCCGGCGTCACGCGACGGTCGAGCATCTCGGCGAGCAACGGCAGGGCATCGGCCGCCCGACCCGCAATGGCCAGATCCGAGCGATGGGTCCGAATCGGGTACCGCGCGAAGAGCGGGTCGGTGCCGATCTGGACGACTCGACATCCCGGAGCCGGCTCGCCGCGTACCGGGATCCACGGCACCTCGCAGTCCATCACCAGCATGAGGTCGGCCCAGTCGAGGTAGGGCGCGACATCGTGGCCCAGGTTCATCGGATGTCGGGAGGAAAGGCTGAGGGCGCGGCATCCGGGCTGAACGACCGGTATCGCGAATCGTTCGGCCAGAGACGTGAGCGCATCGAACGCCCCCTCGGCCCGGCCAAGCTGCGAGGTCACGAGGAGGGGCCGTGTCGACCGACCCACGAGCTCGGCCACCTCGTCGAGCGCCTCGACAGACGGCGGTGCCGGCACCGCGCCCAGGGGCCGGCGGGCCATCTCGACCGCCTGCTCCGATTGCGAGGACGCCAGCACCTCACGCGGCAACGTCAGGTAGACGGGCCCGCGCGGCTCGCTCAACGCGATGTCGAGCGCTCGCTCGACGACCGTCGCCACGGGCTGACCAGCACGAAGCTCGTAGTCCCACTTCACGTACTCTCGAACAGCGCCACCAGGATCGAAGCTCTCCTGCCCCCAGTGGATAGGGGCGGTCCGCGAGCCGACCTGACCACGCTCCGAGATCGGACTCCGACCCGCCATCAACAGCAACGGAACCCCGTCGCGGCTAGCGTTCATGAGCGCACAGCTCGCATTGGCCGTCCCGACCGTCACATGCACCATCGCCGCCACCGGCGCGTCTGTGACGCGATGGAATCCGTGCGCCATGGCCACGGCGACGTTCTCGTGGGGCACGGTCAGGAAGCGCGGCACACGTTGACCCGTGCTCCTGGCCTTCACGAGCACTTCGATGATCGACGCGAAATCGGTCCCGGCGTTTGCGAACACCACCTCGACTCCACAGCGCACCAGGGAGTCGAGGAGGGCTTCCGCCACCAGCACCGGTTCGCTCGCTTCGCTGGTCACGTGCTGGCTCCGGCCTCGGCATCCCCTACCGCGTCCCGGGGCGGGATCCCGGTGTGGGACGCCTTCGACCGCGCAACGTGAATCACCCGGCGATCCAGGTACTCCTTCAGGCCGGCCGCGGAGTAGACGAAGCCCTGGCCCGACTGCTTCACGCCGCCGAACGGAATGGCCGGGTCGAGCGCGCCGTGCTGGTTCACCCAGACGCTGCCAGCCTCGAGTCTGGCCGCGATCTCCGCCCCGCGCTCGACATCCCGGGTCCAGACCGACGCTCCGAGACCGAACACGGTGCGATTGGCGCGCTCGACGGCCTCGTCGACATCGGCGAACCGAATGATCGGCAGAATCGGGCCAAACGGCTCCTCGTCGACGAGGCGGGTGCCCTCGGCGATGTCGGCCACCAGCGTGGGCGGCACGAAGTAGCCGGGCCGGTCCGGAACAGTCCCCCCGGTCAGGATCCTGGCGTCGGTTTGCAGGGTGTCTTCGAGAATCCCCACGACGCGCACGAACTGCGCGGCATTCTGGATAGGACCGAGCGTCGTCTCCGAGTCCAGCCCGTCGCCCAGCCGCACGTCGTTCGCGATGCGCGTGAGCGCCTCGCAGACGGCGTCGTATGCCGGCGCCTGTACGTACAGTCGCTTGATCGCGACGCAAATCTGGCCTGAGTTTCGAAAGGCCGCCCAGAACAGCGGCAGGGCCGCGTGGTCGAGGTCGACATCCTCCAGGACGATCGCGGGATCGTTCCCGCCCAACTCCAGCGTCACGTGGGCGAGCTTGTCGGCCGAGCCGCGCACGATCGCCTTGCCCGTTGGGACCGATCCGGTGAAGGTCAGCTTCTGGATGCCCTGGTGCTCGGTCATCGCCTTGCCGAGCGAGTCGCCCCCGGTGAGCACGCTCAAGACGCCTGGGGGGAGGATGTCGCGCGCCAACTCTCCGAGCCGCAGCGTCGTGACCGGAGTGTAGGGCGACGGCTTGACGATGACCGTGTTACCCGTGATGAGTGCCGCGGCGACCTTGCCTGCCGCGAGGAGCAGCGGAGCGTTCCAGGGCGTGATCGCGCCAACAACACCCAGCGGCTCGTAGCGCACCTCGACGCGCCGGCGCTCACTGTCCTCGAGAACCTCGACCGGCGCGTCGAAGGCGGCCGTGATCCGGAGGATCTGGGCGGCGCGACCGACCTCGCCTCGCGCGGCGGCCAGCGGCTTCCCCTGCTCCAGGGTGAGGGCCCTGGCGAACTCCTCCTGCTGCTCGCTGAGCTTCTCGGCGAGCGTTTCGAGACCCCGTCGCCGGACGTCACGATCGGTCTGCCGCCATGACCGAAACGCCCGCGCCGCCGCGTCGACGGCGCGGTCGAGCTGCTCAGGTGTCGCGTCGGGACAGTGGCACAGGATCGTCTCGTTTGCCGGATTGATGACCGGAAACGAGCGCGCTGAAGCCTCGGGGCGACCGTCGATCGTGAGCGTCGGTTCCATCCTCATCCCACACGCGGAGTCAAGCCGCCCCCGCGGAGCGCAGCTTGGTCATGCAGTATAATGGCCAATGCGTTCTGCAAGCCAGGACCTCTTTCATCCTGTTCGCTGCGCATCGCGTCGAAGAGTTTGCCAGATCGCAGCGGACGGCGTACGGCAGGCAGACGGCGAGGATGTCCGGAGCCCGCGTGACGAACCGAGGACATGCAACGAGCCACCGGCCCGGACGAGTCGGCCAAGCTGTGGTACGACTCGTCGAGTAGGCGAAACGCTCAACGCACGCCGACCCGGGAATCCGTGGAGGCGCACGACCGGTCGACCGGCACGACCAACGGCACGGTCACGGTCAGGATCGGGCTGTTTGGATTCCTCTCGACGTTCGCCGCAGATAATCCCGTGGTCGCGAAGCTGCCTGAAGGCTTCACGCTGCGCGATGCGATCGAGGCGCTGTGCGCCGAGTGCGGCCCCGACTGTCGCAGCTATATAGAGGATGCCCCGGGCCTGCTGGCTCAGGGTTTTCGGATTTTCCTGAACGGATCGCTCACCGACGAGCTCGACGTGCCAGTGGAGGTTGACGGAACCTCCGCCGAGCTCGAGGTGATCCTGGTGATGGCGAACGAGGCTGGCTGACGCCTGGAGGGCGGAACGGTGCACGAGGACAAACGACGAACGGGCTCTGAGGTCACCGGGCGGGTCGAACCGCGCGCCGACGACAACGCCTGGCTGCCGTCGACGTGCGCCCTCTGCTACGCCTCCTGCTCGATTCTGGCGCATCGGGTGAACGGCGTCGTCGTGAAGATTGAAGGAAACCCCGAGAGCGAGGTTGGCAAGGGCCACCTGTGCGGCAAGGGCCCCTGCGGGATCATGACGCACTACGATCCCAACCGGCTCTCGAAACCGTTGCGCCGAACGAATCCCGAGAAAGGCATCGGCGTAGATCCAGGCTGGAAGGAGATCTCGTGGGATGAGGCGCTCGACGAGATCGCCGAACGTCTGAAGCAGATTCATGCCGACGATCCGCGCAAGCTCTTCGTCATGCGCACGACGACCGTGACGGCGCTCCACATTCCTGCCTTCGCCTTCAATGCGGCGTTCGGAACACCCAACGCCTCGGCTGCGGGCGGGGGGCTCCATTGCGGCAATGGTGCCCACCTGGTCGGCGGCATCATGCATGCCTCGTGGTCGATCGTTCCCGACTTTCAACACTGTAACTATGCGGTCTACTTCGGGGCCTCCAAGGGCAACGCCGCCGGACACGCGGCATGCTCGAACATGACCATGTGCGCCGACGCGCGCGCGCGCGGCATGAAGATGGTCGTCGTCGACCCGTTCAGCAATCAAGCCGGCGCGAGTGCCGACGAGTGGGTGCCGATCCGCGTCGGCACCGATGCCGCTCTGGCGCTCACGATGGCGAACGTTCTCGTCAACGAGCTTGGGGCATATGACGCGGCCTATCTGAAAGCGAAGACCAACGCCCCGTACCTGATCGGCCCGGACCAGCGCTACGTTCGCGATCCAGAATCTGGCAAGCCGCTGGTGTGGGACACCTCCGCGAACGCCGCCGCGCCGTTCGACGCGGTCAGCGCCGCGGACATGGCGATCCTGGGACAGTTCGCCGTCGACGGCACCACCTGTCGGCCGGCCTTCGACCTGATCAAGGAGCATCTGAAGAGCTTCCCGCTCGAGCGCGGCGAGGAGATCACGACGATCCCGGCCGAGACGATCCACCGCCTGGCAACCGAGTTCGCCACCGAGGCTCGGATCGGGAGCACGATCGTCATCGACGGTGTGACCGTGCCGTACCGGCCGGTCGCCGCGATCGCGTTCCGCGGGTCGCAGGGACACAAGAACTCCGCCTACAACATGCTGGCGATCGACCTGCTCAACCACCTGGTCGGCTGCGCCGACGTGGCGGGCGGCTGTCTGGGATTCAACCCGGCATGCCACGGACACCCGGAGACGGGTCGTCTGGAGTACGCGCCGCATCCGGATCCCGACGGGTTGATGATCGTGGGGTCGTGGATGGGCCCCCACGCGCCGTACCCGGTTCGCGATCCGGCCAAGCCGCGTCGGGTCGGACTCCAGGAGCTGTTTCCCATGTCGATGGGATCGGTCTTCCAGGCGTCCTCCGACCAGGAAGAGATGTGGAGCAAGTTCGACCTACCCTACCGGCCCGAGATGATGATCAATCTCGGCGCCAATCAGATCATGAGTGTCGGCAACAAAGACGACGTCGCCGCGTCGCTCAAGCGGTTCAAGTTCATCGTCTCGTTCGACATCTTCATGACCGAGACGTCGGAGTTCGCCGACATCGTCTTGCCGGACCGCGGGTACCTCGAGGCCGTCGACTCGCGTTCAAACTTTCCGTTCATCTTCAGCCTGCCGGCCGGCATGGGCGAGTGGTGCTGGCCGATTCGACAGCCGGCCGTGGAACCGGAGGGCGACCGGCGACTGGCGGCGGACGTGCTCATCGAACTGGCCGACCGGGTCGGCGTTCTCGGCGATCTGAATGCCGCCTACAACGCCTGGCTCGATCTTCGGCCCCCGTACCGGCTGGACACCACCCGCCGGTATGCCTACGACGAGATCTGCGACGTCGACCTCAAGGACAAGTTCGGGCCGGACAAGGGGCTGGACTGGTTCAAGGAGCACGGCCTCATCAAGTGGCCCAAGAAACCTGAAGAGGTCTACTGGCGGGCGTTCATCGACGTGCGAGTCCCGATCTACTGGGAGTGGATGAGCGACACCTGGGAGAAGTCGTCCGCGATTGCGAAAGACCACGGGCTGGAGATCCCGAAGGAATTCTACAGCCCCCTGGTCAATTGGCTGCCGTGCGCCTCACACGAGTGCGAGCGGCCGGGCTTCGACTTCTATGCGTTCTACTACCGGGACACCCTGCACTCGAACAGCCTCACGATGGAGAACGCCTGGCTCGACGAGGCCGCGCAACTCGACCCGTTCTCTTACGCCATCGCCATCAATGCTGAGGCCGGCCGCACGCGAGGCTTGAAGACGGGCGATACCATCCGTGTCGAGAACGAGTCCGGTCGATCGGTCGAGGGCAAGGTCCGCTTGACCGAGGCGATTCACCCCGAAGCCCTCGGCATCGGTGCCTGCGCCGGCCACTGGGCGGCGGCGCTGCCGACCGCACAGGGCAAGGGTGTGTTCTTCAACAACCTTCTCGAACTCGACTGGGAGCACTCGAGTCCCTCGAACCTCACCCTCGATCTCTGCGTCAAGGTTACGGTCTCGAAGGTCGACTCGACGGGCTGACGATCGCCCGAAGATCGCCACTGGGTCCGACGATTCAAATGGTACCGGCGGGCATGAGCGGCGCGTAGATGCCAGCCTTGGCGATTGTGTACTTGGCGAAGAAGTCGCCGGCGAGCGAGAACAGCCCGACGAGCGCCAGGCCCACGTGCGAGAGCGGGTTCCCCACCCCGACGACCCCAAGAGCGATCGGCACGAGCAGCCCCACGCAGACGGTCCCGAGGTAGAACGCACCGGCAGCGCGACCGCGTGTCAGCTCGACCACCGAGCGGCGCGCGGCGAGATTCGTCTGTCGCATGACACCCAGGTAGAACCCGAGCATGACCGCGGCCGATACGGCCACCCAGAGTTCGATGATGCCGATCTGCTCCGCGGCCACGCTGGCGCCGGTGAACGGCAGGGCGACCAGCAGCAGGGCGATCCCCCCCCGAATGGCGTAGGTGGCGTAGAGGATCGGCAAGACCGGCGAATTCCAGAACGGCACGCCTTTCGACGCCGCGTACACATTCCCCTTGTAGACGATGAGGAACGTCATCCCCACGATCGAGAGGATGAACCAGACCCAGCCGAGGGGGCCGGTCGGGAACAGGACGTAGAGGCAAGCCGCCGGCAGGAAGATGTTCATGCCGACGAACCCGCGCGCGATCCAGGATGTGCGCAGGCGGAACATCATCCAGAAACGTGACGGGCGCCCGAGAAAGCGGAGATGTGCGAGGCCGCTGAGCCCGACGGCCGCGATCGCCATCCACATCCCGAGCCGTGAGTCGAGCCAGAGCGAGAACAGCCAGGTTCCAGCACCGACACTCGAGAAGAAGTGGCCGATGATCAGATACAGGCCGCGCCCTTCGACCCACTGACGCTGCGGGCGGAACGTGGCCCCGAGGTCGCTCAGGAACTCCGTGTACGCGGTGTCGGCCTGCCTCGGCACTCGTCCCTCACTCCGGCGGCAAGTAGTAGACGGACGGATTCGTGCCCGCCTCAGGCTGGAGTTGCTGACCGCCGCGCTGGCGAATCAAGCGTGACACGACACTGGTCGGGTCCTCGAGATCGCCGAACGTCCTCGCCCGCGCGGCGCAGTTGACGACGCACGCCGGCTCGAGCCCCTCATTGACGCGATCGATGCAGAAGTTGCACTTCATGACGACGTCGCAGTTCTGCTCTGCGTAGCGCGCCTCCTCGTAGGGCGTGAGTCCCTGGCCGCCGTAGTAGCCGCGCTGCTCGTCGTTGTAGTAGCGCGCGGCGTACGGACACGCCTGCATGCACGCACGGCATCCGACGCACGTATCCTTGTCGATGTCGACGATGCCAGCCTCTCGGTAGTGACTGGCGCCGGTCGGACACACATCGACGCACGGCGCATCGTCGCAATGCGAGCAGAGGACCGGCAGAAAGACCATGCGGGTGTTCGGAAACGTCCCGAGCTCACGCTTCAGCACGCGGGCGAACAGCACGCCGGGCGGAGTGCCGTGCTCCGCCTTGCACGACGTCTGGCAGCCGTAGCAGCCGACGCAGCGCTTCAAGTCGATCACCATGCCGTATCGCAACGCGCAACTCCCTTCTCGCGACGCAGGTGCAACCCCCGGAGGCTCACTCGAATAGCATATCTCGATCTACAAGCCCAGGAGCATCCGCGCGTTGCCGGACAGGATCTTCTCCTTCTCGGATTCTGCGAGACTCAATCCCTCGACGCTCGTCACGGCGCCGGGCAGGTCACCGATCACGTGCGGATAATCGCTGCCCAGCACCATGCGCTCTGCCCCGACGGTCTGGTGGGCGCAGATCAACGACGGCGCGTGGAACGACACGGTGTCGTAGTAGAAGTGCCGCAGGTAGGCCGACGGCGGCTTGGAGATCCGTTCGCGGCAGGCCGGGTAGGCCCGGTAGCCGGAGTCGAGCCGCTCCCAGAGGTACGGGACGGCGCCACCGAGGTGGCCCAAGACCCAGCGGATGTCAGGCAGCTCGTCACACATTCCGCTGAAGACCAGGCGCGCGGCGGCCAGCGTGGTGTCGAACAGGAAGCCGACCAGCGGTGTCAGCGTGTAGGCGCTCGTCGCCTCGACACTCGGCGGGGTCATCGGATGGATGAAGATCAGGAGCTTGCGCCGATTAGCCTCCTCGAAGAACGGGCGGAAGTGCTCGTCGTCGAGTCGCTTGCCGTCGATGTTGGATCCGAGAATGATGCCGCGCATGTCGAGATCACCGAGCGCCCGGTCGAGCTCCTGGAGTGCGTAGTCCGGGTGGTTCAGGGGCACGGTGGCCAGACCGACGAACCGATCGGGATGGCGCCGGCACATCGCTGCCTCCTCGTCATTGATCAGCTGCGCCAGTTCCAGGCTGTCCTCGGGATCCGCGAAGTACACGCTGGGCGCCGAGAGGGACAGGGCTTGAATGTCCACGCCCGCCCTATCCATGTCGGCCAGGCGCGCGTCCGGGTCCGCCATCGGCGGGGTGATCGTGAGAAACCTGGCCCCGTCCTTGGTGACGATCGTGTCGCCCTCCGAGTCATGGGTCACGGCGTACCCTTTGCCCACCGTCGCCAAGCGCGCGACGTACGCCTTCGGAAAGACGTGGTTGTGCATGTCGATTCTCATGCGCGCTCCCTCGGTCAAGCGTTGACGAACGTGCCCACGTGCTCCTCGCTCATCGGAGGCGTGGCGAACGACATGACGACCATGACGGTCACGTTCACGGCGAGCCCCCAAATGCCAGGGTGAATGTCCAGCCACTGCAGCGCCGGAAAGAGGTTCCAGACGAGCGTGACGAGGCACCCGGCGAGAAGGCCGCCGAGCACGCCGGCCGGTGTCGACCGTCGCCAGTACAGCGCCGCCAGCACCGCCGGGAAGATCTGCGCGAGCGCCCCGTACGAGAGCAGCAGGAGCAGCACGAGCGACAGTTCGGAATAGATGGCGAAGTAGTAGGCCACCGCGCCGATCACGACGACCATCACCTTGATCAGCCAGGTCTCGCGCCGATCGTCGATGTCCGGTCTCACCAGTACCTTGTAGAAGTCCTTGACCACCACGGCCGACGCCGCGTGGACGATGGCATCGCCCGACGACATCGACGCGGCCAGTGCGCCGGCGCAGAAGAGACCGACGACGAGCGGCGGGAGATCCATGGAGGTCACAATCGTCGGCAGGATCGTGTCAGCCGGCGTGACGTCGGGAAACGCGAGTACTCCCGAGAACCCAATGAACATGATCGGCAGCAGAAAGAACCCGAACGTCGGGAAGAAGACGACCGTCTGCTTCAACGTGCGGATGCTGCGGGCAGTGTAGATCTTCATGAAGTAGTGCGGCCAGACGCTGAAGCCGAACGCAGACACGGCGACCGAGCTCGAGTACGCGCCCCACGTCCACGGGTCGCCGGCCGCATCGAGGCCAGGCACGGTGAGCATGGCCGGCACCGTGTCGGCGAGACGCGCGAACATCGGGCCGATGCCACCATGCAGCCTGTAAGGAAGATAGAGGCCCAGACCCCAAGCGAGCGCCATCATCAGCACCCCCTGGAACGTGTTCGTCCAGGCCACGCCGATGACGCCGCTGCGAAAGACGTAGATTAGCACGACGCCGTAGGTGACGCCAGCGCCCGCCCACTCCGGCATCCGACCTTCCGTGAGCACCGAGAAGACGTAGCCGGCGCCCTCCATCTGAAGCGTCAGGTACGGCACGAACGCCACCAGGCTGATGAGCGCGAGCACCGGTGGAATGTAGCGGCTCTCGTAGCGATGGGCGAACAACTGGGCTTGCGTCACGTAGCCGAACTTGCGTCCGAGTCGGGCCACGCGCGGGCCGAAGAAGTAGGTCGGCACCAGGCCGATCGAGAGGAATCCCAGGAGGTAGAAGGCGGCTGCGCCCCGCGAGTACGCCCAGCCGGGACCGCCCAGAAACGTGAACGCACTGAAGACCGAGGCGCCCATGACGAAGTACATCACCAGGAACCCGAAGGTGCGGTCACCGGCGACGTAGCCTTCGGATCCCGCGGACGCCTTGCCGGCGGACGCCAGGCCGACGGCGAGGGAGAGCACGAGGTACCCGACCGTCACGAGCAAGACGATGACCCAGGATTCCATCAGCGTGGCTCGTCGTCAGACCGATCCCACCAGAGATGGAACGCCAGTAGCGTCACGAAGGACAGCGCCATCAGGCTCGTCGCATAGAAGAATGAGAAAGGAATGCCGAACACGAACGGGCGGATCCGATTGAACACCGGATACACCGGCCACATGGCGGCCAGGAACTGGACGACGAAACTCAGGATGACGAGCCGAGTGGCGTAGCGCTGCACGATCAGCGCTCGGGAGGCTGGCCGGTCAGGGAATCCCTGCGGCACACCGGTGCGTCAGCCGGGTCGACGACGAGGGGCTCCAGTCCGTGAGCTTCAACGCTGGCTCGACCCGCCGGCGTGGTGATGATCCGGGTGCTTCGGCCGGACGCGCGGCCGTTCCGCACGATGATCTCGCCGTTGGCGACGCTGAGAACCGGTTTCTGAGTCTCCAGGCTCAGCACGGAGATGTCGGCATCGGCCCCGACCCCAAGGTGCCCCTTGTTCTCGAGACCAAGGATCATCGCCGGATTCGCGCTGGTCTTGCTGGCAAACTCCGTCACGGTGAAAGCTTGGAGCTTCACGAGCGCCAGTCCCATTTCCACGGTCACATTCCTCGGAATGCCGCCTCCGTCGGTGCTGATGCAGTCCACGACGAAATCCCCCGTCTCGCGCTTCGCCGAAGCCAGGCGAAGTCTCGGAACGACGGGGTTGACGCTGAAGCTCACGGTCGTATCGGTGCCGCGGCCCCGCCACCACTCAACCGCCTCATCCCCGACAGCAAGAACGACCTGGTCGTCCGATTCAAGATTGATCTGAGCCCACCCGGCCACGATCGCATCCTTCAAGCCTGCCTCGGTTGCCGGGAATCCTCCGGTGTCCAGACACGACTTCGTCACGTCGCTCTCGGGAACTCCGGATGAACACTTGGCGCTGGTTCCGTTGATCGGAGACAGGTACGATTCGGAGCAAATCCTCGGGTGTTGCTCGAGCGCCTGAATCGCTTCCTCGGTCTCGCCGATGCACGGCCTGACCGCGCCGCGGCAGTAGCTGTTGATGTGGGCCAGATGTACCGGGAGATCCTGAATCAACTCAATCGCTTCGTGAAAACCTTCGATGTTCGACTTGGTGTTCAGCGTGCCGGCATGGAACGCCAGGTAGGCGTTCTGTCGATGCGCTGCCTCAATGGCCCGGCGCGTGGCCTCCGGCGTCAGCGGATAATGCCCACCCAGGATCTTCAAGCCGTAGGCGCCCTTCTGTAGAGAATCTCGGAGCATGCCCTCCAGCTCCGGCCTGTCCGGGTCTGCACCCTTGACCGTGTAGCCGGGACGCACAGCCTCCAGACAGGCGAGACTCAACCCGGCCCCGTGATCCCTGGCGATCTCCAGCACGCTTTCCATCGGCCCCGACAGATCCAACGCGGTCGTCACCCCGGCCAACGCCATCATCCTGTGTCCGAACTTGCCACCAAGCCAGGAAGACGCGTGGACATGCAGATCGATGATGCCGGGCAGCACGAGTGACCCGGCCACGTCGACGCACTCCGCAGCACTCCGGGAATCGAGGTCGGGCCCGACCTCGGCGATGCGCCCCTCCGCCACGGCGACATCCATGACGCCATGACGCTGATTGCGCGGGTCGATCACGGTGCCGCTCTTCAGAATGAGGTCGTATCGATGAGGCACGTGTTCACCGCCCTATCTCGTCCCAGAAACGAACCTGCCCAAGCCCGGTGTGCCTTTCAGCTCGCCGTCTTCCATCAAGATCCGACCACGCTGCATCACCATGACCGGAGCGCCAAGGCAGCTTCGCCCTTCGTACACGCTGTAGTCGACGTTGAGCAGAGGGTGCTGAGCCTTGATGATCGTGGCCGCTGCCGGATCGAAGAGGACGATGTCGGCGTCCCCCCCTTCCGCGACGGTCCCCTTCCTGGGGTAGAGACCGAAAATCTTGGCGGGCTTCTCGCACATGACTTCGACCAGGCGGCTCAGCGTGATCCTGCCCTGGTTGACACCTTCTTCGTACACGACCTTGAAGACCGTATCCAATCCCGGGATCCCGTTCGGGGCATCAAAGATCCGGTCCTGGAGCGGTTGGTTGGCTGCCGTGGTGTGGCCGGCATGGTCGGAGCCAACGACGTCGATGAGTCCCTCGTGCAGCGCCTGCCACAACGCTTGAACATCGTCTCGTCCCCTCAGGGGCGGCGACATCTTCGCAAGGGAACCCCACCTGGACATGTCGGCTTCTGTCAGGGTCAGGTAGTGCGGACAGGTTTCCGTGTAGAACTCGAGCCCTCCCCAGCGCTTGAACTGTCGCACGACGTCGAGGGACTCCTTCGCACTGATGTGGGGAATGTAGACGGGGCAGGCGGCGACTGTCCCGAGCATGAGCAACCGGAAGATTGCTTCGGCCTCGCACAATCCGGGGTGCGAGCGACCATGATACTCGGGAGATACCTTGCCCTCGGCGATGAAGGCGGTCTCGAGAAAATCGATGACCGCGCCATTCTCGGCGTGGGCGGCCAGCAGCGCGTTGTTCGCCGCCGCCAGATTCATGATCTTCAGAATGTCATCGTCCTCCAGCTTCATGCCGCGCTTCTTGTAGGCCATGAACACCTTGAACGAGACGATTCCTCTGGCCACCGACTTGGGAATCGTCGCGCTCGCGTCGTCGACATCGTGCTGCATGAGCGCGCCGTGGATCCCGAAGTCGATGACCGATGTGCGTTCCCCTTCCTCGATGAAATCGCCGATTGCATCCAGCAACCCGCCGGTGGCTCCCCAGGCTTTCACGGCGCCGATATACGGAATGATGGTCGTGATGCCGTCGACGGCGGCTGCCTTGGATAGTGTGTCGATCCGGTCGGCATAGACCGGATGAAGGTGGGCGTCGATGATACCGGGCAGAATCAGTTTTTCCGACGCGTCGATGACCTTGGAGGCGGACCGATCGTGATCGGGACTCTCGATGCTGTCCACCAAGCCGTCTTTGATGTAGATGTCGGCACGCTTGAGTTCACGACTGGTGACCAGAACCCCGTTCTTGATCGCCGTGTCGGCCTTCTTGCTCACGGTCGGCACCTGCTGCTGCTGCGTGTCATCGGCGTGGGTTCCACGAGGACGTCTTCTCGGCCGTTCTACTCGAGCAACTCGCCCAGCGTCCGAGCGACAAGGGAACTCGAGAGCACGACAGGCTTGCCGGTTACTCGCCTGATATCGCCGGCTGCTCGTCGGTTGAATCCCATGCAGTACATCACGATCAGATCGCAGTTCGCCTCGCTGAGCATCGCGCCCGCCCGGGAGAGCCGGTCTCGGTCGGCATAAGGAGACGCATCGGCGACCGTGATCTGGGGGGTCATCCGGGAGAAGGTGTTCCGGACCCACGCCTCCTGCTCCGGAATGGGAATCAGGATTCCCAGGTGGTCGGTCTCGCCCACCAGTCCGTCGACGCACCGATCCACGATCCGTTGGGCCTCGACGAGCAGACAGGAAGATCGGAATCGGGGAAAGTCTCCGAGGCAGAGCAGCAAGATGGCGGAGACCCGTTGGCTGTCGAGGTCCTCGATGGCGCGTTCAATTCTGGGAAGCAACTTCTCCTTGGCAACGACCACTTCGGTACCGTCCCGCATCCGGCTGACCAGGTGCGCCATCCCATGTTCCGGGTGGCACTCCTCAACCTCGTTCAGCGTCAGTCCATCGAGCGCGCCGCGTTCCACGATCTCCACACCGTCGCCGAGAAACGGGATCATTTCCGGCACGACGTCCGTCCGAGGACTCTGTCCGATGGTGACGATGCCGAGCTTCTTGCTCATGACGTCACAAGGGTCAGAATCTTCCCAAGGCCTTCAAGATCCTCTCGGGTGTCACCGGCAGGTCGCACACTCGAGCGCCGATGGCGTCGCTGACTGCGTTGGCAAACGCCGCCGCCGCCGGGACGCAGGACGGTTCCCCCAATCCCTTGGCACCGAACGGCCCGACACCGCCGCCGGATTCGATCATGATCGTCTTGACATCGGGAACATCGACGGCACTGGGAATGAGATACTCGGCGAATGAAGGGGTCAGCGTGTTCCCCTTGTCCAGGACTACCTCTTCCATCATTCCGTAGCCCAAGCCGTACAACGCCCCGCCGTGCAGCTGCCCCTCGGCACTCAAGGTGTTGATGGCCTGACCGACGTCGTAGCAGGAAACGATCTTGAGCACCTTCACGGCGCCCGTCTCGATGTCCACCGATACTTCCATGGCCTGCGTGCCAAAGGTGAAATCGGGAAACACCTGTCCCTGGCCGGTCTGGAAGTCGATCAGTTCGCGGGCTGGAGCATTGAACTGTGCCACGTCATACAGGGGGATCCCATCCGCCGCGCAGGCCTTGACGACGCGTTCCAGGGCCACGGCACGGTCGGGGTCGCCTGCGGAATAGATCTGTCGATCCCCCATGGCCAGCTCTTCCGGGTCGACATCCAACAGATCGGCCGCCTTCTTCACCAGGCTGTGACGCACCGCCGTCGCCGCCTTCTTGGTGGCGTTGCCCGACATGTAGAGCAGCCGCGTCGCGGTGGTAGTCCCGGCCAGCGGCGTCAAGGCCGAATCCCCGACGTAGACGGTGACGTCCTCCATGGGAACCCCGAGGACCTCCGCGGCGATCTGTGCCAAGGAGGATGCTTGACCGCCGCCAACATCCTGCAGGCCGCACCTGACAGAGACGCTCCCGTCCATCTCGATGCTGACCAGCGCTCTGGATGTGTCGTGCAGGAAGGTCATTCGGCCGTAGCTCGTCATGCTGGAGGCGATGCCCCGGCCGATTCTCTCGGTTGGCGAACTGGGTCCGGAGGGTTCACCGAGCGCCTCCAGGGCCCTGTCGGCCGTCTGCTCGGTCTCGACACTGTGCTCGAGGACCCGCCCGGTCGCCAGCGCATCCCCAGTACGAAGATAGTTCTTACGACGGATCTCGAGCGGCGAGAGGCCAAGCTGCTTGGCAAGCTCATCCAGCTGGCTCTCGCACGCGAAACAGACCTGCGGAGCACCGAACCCGCGGTTCGCACTGCTGAACGTGTTGTTGGTGAGCAC
Organism: Acidobacteria bacterium UBA2161; assembly: GCA_002328835.1. GTDB lineage: Bacteria > Acidobacteriota > Vicinamibacteria > Vicinamibacterales > UBA823 > UBA2161. Next base: position 126,856 of record DCWN01000017.1, read on the forward strand.
CGTCTCGGAATCGACCTTGACGTGGGGAATGTCGTAGGGCCCGGTGGCGCCGACCGTGGAATACAGAAGAACCCAGGGACTCAGGTACACGTAGCCCCCGGCATCGGACGTCAGTTCCGCCTCCAGGGCCACCAGCTTGCCGGCCTTGGTGGCGCCGGTCTTGTACCTCATGACGTAGGGATGGCGCTTGCCGTGGGAGCGAATGGACTCTTCCCGCGTGTAGGTCAGCGATACGGGCTTTCGGGTCTTCCACACGAGTAGCGCCAGGTAGGTCTCGACCGTGATGTCTTCCTTGCCGCCGAAGCCGCCGCCGAGCATCGGGGCGATGATCCGGACCCGGTTGTGCGACACGCCCAAGACATCGGCGATTCCCCTGAAGTGCTCGATGACCTGAGTGGCGGATCGAATGGTGATCACGCCGTCCTGATCCAGCCAGGCCACGCCGGATTCCGGCTCCAGATAGGCATGGTCCACCATCGGCACCCGGTAGGTCTGTTCGACCACGACATCAGCCAGCTTGAACCCCTCCTCGACGTCACCCTTTCTGACCTTGTAGCTGCAAATGACGTTACTCTCGTCTTCCCCGACCTGGTAGGCTCCGGCCTGCTTCGCCTCGACCGGATCGAAGACGCCTTCGAGCGGTTCGTACTCCACGTGAATGAGACCGAGCGCCTCCTCGGCGACCGCCTCACTCGTCGCCGCGACCAGCGCAACCGCTTCGCCCTTGAATCGGATCTTCTTCTCGGCCAGGACCCGGTAGAGCCCCTCGAACCCGCCCACCTGATGGGTCTGTCCGAACCGCGTGGCCGTCTCGTTGTTCGGCACATCCTTGGCGGTCAAGACCGCGTCGACGCCGGGCAGCTTCTCTGCGTCACCGGTGTCGATGGACAGGACCCGCGCGGCGGGGTGGCGGCTCCTCAGCACCTTCGCGCAGAGCATCCCCGGCACTGTGTAGTCATGGGCGTACGCCGTGTCGCCGAACACTTTTGCCCAGGCGTCTGGCCGCGGAGCCGCCTTCCCGATGATCCGGTATGCAGGCCTGGTACGATTCTCAGGCATCTTCCCGCTCTCCTACGCCACGCCTGCCGTGTGCCGCCGCGTCCTCGATGGCCTCGACGATCTGCGTGTACCCGGTACAGCGACACAGGTTTCCGGAGATCCCTTCGCGGATCTCCTCTCGGTTCGGGTTCGGATTGGCCTCGAGCAGAGCCTTCGCCGACACCACCACCCCCGGCGTGCAGAACCCGCACTGAATCGCGCCGTGCTCGACGAAGCTCTTCTGAAGGGGATCGGGATTCTCCGACGTTCCGACACCCTTCAGCGTGGTGATCTCCTTGCCGTTGGCCTGCACGGCCAGCGTCAGACAGGCGTTGACCGCACGTCCAGCCAGGATGACGGTGCACGCTCCGCAATCGCCCTGACTGCACCCGTCCTTCACCTCGAAGGCCCTCAGGCGATTCCGCAACGCGTCCAACAGGGTCTCGCGGGCCGTCACCTCCGCCCGCTTCCATTCGCCGTTGACCTTGATGTCGATCGGATACGTCGTCATGCGCCGAATGTCCTCCGGTCTGCCACGGCCATCTCGATCTGTCGCTTCAGGACCGCCGAGGCCACATACGAGCGGTACTTGTCAGAGCCTCGAACGTCGCTGATGGGCGAGATCTCCGCCCGCAAGAGTTCGGAACATTCCTCGACGAGCGTCTCGCCAATCTCGTGGCCTTCAAGCAGCTCTTCGACGCGGAAGACTCGCATCGGTATCGGAGCCACCGACCCTGCCGCGACCCGTGCCGTCCGGCAGGTCGTCTCCTCCATCTCCAGCATCACGGCGACGCTGGCAACGCTGATCGACGATGCGCTTCTCAGGCCGATCTTGGTGAAACGTCCGGCCGCTCCATCCGGCGGCCTGGGAAACGTGATCCGGGTCAGCACGTCGCCCTCGCCCAGATCCGTCACCCTGTAGGAATGAAAAAACTGGTGCAGGGGCACATCTCTGATGGCCCCATCCGGACTCATGATCTGAACCGCGGCGCCCAGGGCCAGAAGTGGAGGTGCGGTGTCCGCGCTGGGAGACGCGTTGGCGAGATTGCCCCCGATGGTGGCTCGATTCCGGGTCTGCGGGTGTCCGACCTGCCGGGCAGCCGTCGCTAGGAACGGGCTGCCGCTGGCAATGATGGGGCTCGAGGCGAGCTTGGCCATCGTGGTGGTTGCGCCGATCGCAATGCTGCCGTGCTCTTCACGTATGAACGACAGTTCCGCTATCTCGCAGAGATCGACGAGAACCGCGGGTAGAGTCCGCCCGGCTCGCATCTGAGGAATCATGTCGGTGGCGCCCGCGACGACGGCAGCTCGCCCTTGGTGCTCCGCCATGATCTGCTGGAGGTCGTTCAAGTCGGTAGGCCGCAGGTACGTGGTGCTCGTCACTGTCTTCGTCTTCGTCTTTCTCATCCGTGCCGAGGCTGGAGCAAGGCTGCCGCTACTGGCCGCAGCTTCCTATCGCCTTGACGATTCGGTGATACCCAGTGCATCGACAGAGGTTCCCTCTCAGGTGCTCCCGGATCCGTTCTTCCGAAGGTGAAGGGTCGTGCGCGAGCAGATCCTTGGCCATGAGAATCATCCCGGGCGTGCAGAACCCGCACTGCACGGCTCCATGATCCAGAAACGCCTCCTGGATCGGATCGAGTGATCCGTCCGGTTTAGCCACGCCTTCAATCGTCAGGATATCTGCGCCATCGACGGCAACCGCCAGCGTCAGGCAACTCAGAATCGGCTCCCCGTTGACGAGTACCGTGCATCCCCCGCACTGTCCGGTGCCGCAGCAGTACTTCGTGCCCGTCAGTTGCAACTCTTCTCTCAGGACGTTGACGAGCAGCGCATTCGCCTCCACCAGCGGCTCGACGTGCTCGCCGTTGACGGTCAACGTGACGCGTCGCTTCGTCATCATGGCTATCGCTGAACCCGCTTCCATGCCTGGTCGAACGTGTCCTTGAACAGCACGCGGGAGACGCGTCGTCGATAGAACTCGGTGGATCGCACGTCGGTCAGGGGCGAGATGTCGGCCGCGATTCGGTCGGCGGCCTCATCCATCACGCCCGCGTCAATCGCTCGACCCGACAAGAGCTGTTCCACACCGGGCATTCGCATCGGCGTCGGGCCGACAGCCCCCATCCCAATCCGGCATGAGAGACACCGCTCGCCATCGCTCTGCACCGCAACCGCGCAACTGATCTTGGAGATGTCCCCCGCCACCCGCCCGATCTTTCGAAACGCACTTCCGGTGTGGTCCACGACAGCCGGAACCTGGATCTCCGCCATGACTTCGCCAGGCTCCATGCCGGTCATCTTGGGTCCCCGAAAGAAGGCGTCGAGCGGCACGACCCGCTCTCCGCCCGAACCGATCAGTCGTACCCGGGCCTCCAAGACCAGGAGCGCCAGAGCGGAATCGGCGGCCGGTGAGGCTGTGCAAATGTTTCCGCCCAACGTCCCCATGTTGACGACCTGGGCCTGGCCGATCGAGCCGAGCGCGTCACCGAGGCAGGCGTAGGTCTCGTTGTCCCTGCAGTAGGCCTTGACGTCGCGCAGCCTCACCGCGGCACCGATGTGCAGGGCCCCGTCTCGCCGCACGGTGCGCAACTCGGCGATCTTCGTGACATCAATCAGGTAGTCAGGCGAAATCTTTTCGTACTTCAGCTGGGGCACGACATCGGTTCCGCCCGCGATGATCGTTGCCGCCGGACCGTATCGGTCCAGCAGCGCGAGAAGTTCCGGCATCGTCTCCGGCGCGACGTATTCGAATTCCCGGGTCAAGATCCTCGTGTTGCCCATCGTTACCGCCCCTGCTGGAGCTGTTCCGCGTCCCGCGTCAACGCACTCAAGACGCGTTCCGGAGTGATCGGCGCCTCCGTCAAGCGGATCCCCACGGCGTTGTAGATGGCATTGGCTACGGCGCCGGCGGTCGCATTGTTCGCGGCTTCGCCGACGCCCTTGGCGCCGAACGGACCTGACGGCTCGTAGGTGTCGGCAAAGAACGTCGACAGATCCTCGAGCGAGGGCATGTCCTGTGCCGTATAGACCTTGTAGTCGGTGAGATACCCGCCACAGGTAAGCTCTCCGGTATCCGGCTTGTAAGTCGTATCTTCCAGAAGCGCGAGGCCGATGCCCCGGCAGAGGCCGCCCTCGAGCTGCCCGGCGGCTAGGTCGGGGTTGATGACCGTCCCGGCATCGACGGCGGCCACGGCGCGCATCGGTCGAATCTGCCCGGTCGCCGTGTCGACCTCTACCTCGACGAAATTCACGACGAAGCAGGGCGGACAGTTCACCTGCCGATGGCTCACGACGGCGATGATCGAGCCCCATCCCTTGATCTGCGCGGTCTTGGCCACCTCGGCCACGGTGATCCGTTTGGCCGGCGCTCCGGGCAAGCAGACGACGCCCTGGCCACGGCTCGTGTCGGGTCGGACCTTCAGCGCGTCCGGATTGACGTCGATGATGCGCGAGGCGAAGTCGAACAGAATCTTCTTTACATCTTGGGCGGCCCTCAGAAGGCTCGCGCCGCCGCAGTACACCCCACGGGTCGCGTGGGTGCAGACGTCGTAGCCGGTGGAGCGGGTGTTCGACGGCGAGATTCCCACCCGGTCGAGAGGCACACCGAGTTCCTCGGCCACCATCTTGGCGCCCGCGTCCAACGTTCCCCCGCCGTGGCACATGAGCGCGGTCAGGCAGTCGACCGACCCGTCCTCGTTAATCTTGACCATCGCCGTGGAGTAGTCGATGACCTCACCCGGCGTGGGCGCACCGGTGCCCGATGTGTGGAACCCTCGGCCGACCCCGATCCCCCTTCGGAAGCGCCCGGTCTTGCTCGTGGAGCTCCCGCGACCCTCCCAGCCGACCATCGCCTTTCCCTTCAGCAGCATCTCCTCCACACCGCAACTCCGAATGACCGAGCGCACAGTCGGACCCTGCCCCCAGAACGTCTCGCCGAGCCCCACGTAGTTCTTCAGGCGAACGTCGATCGGATCGATGTCGAGTTCTTCGGCGATGGTGTCCATCATCGACTCCACCGCGAATGTGACCTGCGGGTTCCCGTATCCCTGCATGGCACAGGCTGGAGCCTTGTTGGTGTACACCGCCGTACCCTCGAACTTCAGATGCGGCAGTCGGTACAGAGAGACGAACCAGCCCGCCATGCACCCGAGCAGCGGATACGCCTGGATGTTGTGCCCTCCAATGTCGACGACCGTCTTCAAATATCCCGCTGTCAGGGTTCCGTCGCGTTTCACGCCGTAGGTGAGGTGGATATTCGACGGATACTTGCAGTGGTCGTACATATCCTCTTCGCGGGTCAGCACCAGCTTCACCGACTTCTGAGCCTTGAGCGCCAGGGCGACGCAGACGGCGACGGAACTGTTCATCTGGATGCTCGAGCCAAACGACCCACCAATCGGCACACGTTGCACGTTGATCTTGCTGAGGGGGATGTCGAAGAGGCTTCCCAAGAGCTGGCGGGTATTGTGAATCGACTGCGCGGTGGCCCACACCGTGATTCCGCCGTCGGCTTCCGGGCGGCACACAACTGCCTTGCTCTCCAGCTGGCCGTGGTAGGCCCTCCCGGTCGTGAATTCGTTCTCCACGACGAGGTCCGCCTCCTCGAGCCCTCGAGCCACGTCGCCTTCTACCGCCTCCCGGTAACAGGCGATATTCCGCTCGATGGGGAGGACGGTCTCGCCCAACAGGACCGCGTCATGCAACTGCGGCGCGCCATCTCGCATCGCTTCGTGGGGATCGAAGACCGCAGGCAGCGATTCGAATTCGACGTCAAGGGCGTCGAGCGCCCTGTCCGCCAGCGCTTCCGTCCTGGCGGCGACCGCAACGACGCCCTGCCCGACGTGCCGGACCTTGTCCGGCAGGACCGTTCGGTCGCGGTAGGTCTTGGCCGGAACGCTCACCTGACGCTCGTTGTACTTGACCCGCGGCACGTCCTCGGGGGTGATGCAGACGGCGCCCAGGCGTTCCGCTTCGCTGGTGTCGATAGCGGCGATCCGCGCGTGAGGGTAGGGACTTCTCAAGACTCTGGCCTGAAGCATGTTCGGAAGGCTGATGTCCGAGGAGTACAGCTGCCGCCCGGTGACCATGGCGTGGCCGTCCTGACGCCGGGTCACCCGACCGATGACGTCGAACCTGTCGTCGTTCATCGGCGTGCGGTCCTCCCTTGACAGAAACCGCGATTGCAGGTACGAACGCAGCACCTCGAGATCATCCTCGAGGGCGTCCTGTCTGCGTTCGGAGGGTGTCGATGCGCGAGCTCCTGGCTGAATACCTGAACAATCGCCTCTCCCGTCGTGGCTTCTTCAGGCGGATGGTGGCGGCCGGCTTCACGGCCGGCTTCGTCGAGTCTCTCCTGAGTAATCTCGCGGCGGCGGAGACGCCGGCCGACCAACCAAGCGGCACCTATCGCACCGCGACCGGAACGGGCGGAGAACTCCTCGTGGAGCAACTCAAGGCCGCGAACGTGAAGTACGTCTTCACGAATCCTGGCTCCACGGAAGTTGGCTTCTTCGACGCCTTGGCCGGCGCTCCGGAGATTCAGCCGATCGTGGGGTTGCACGAAGGCCTCGTCATTGCCATGGCCGACGGCTACAACCAGGTGACCGGCGAGACGGCCTTCGTCAATCTTCACGCAATCGCCGGGACCGCCCAGGCATCGGGCCAGCTCTTCAACGCCCACCGCGATCATGCCTCCATGGTGGTCACCGCTGCTCTCGTGGACACCACGGTCTTCAGCGACGATCTCGTGCTTGCGCCACGGCCCGGCTTCGAGCAGGTCGACGTCAACAAGCAGTTCTCCAAGCTCTCCTGGGAGGTCCGCAATCCGGAGAGCATTCCTCTGGCCATGCGGCGAGCGTTCAAGGTCGCCGCGACGCCTCCCGGAGGTCCGGTCTACGTGGCCCTCGGGACCGCGGCGCTGGAAGCCAAGGACGTCTCGGCGGAGATCATCGACCAGAGCAAGTTCTCCGTTCCGATCCGGTCTCGTCCCAACGCCGCAGATATCGAACAGACCGCGCGGTGGCTCTTGGAGAGCGTGCAACCGTGCCTCATCGTGGAGAGCGAGCTGAACCGATCGGGCGCGGTTCCGCAAGCGATGGAGCTGGCGGACCTGCTCGCCATGCCAGTCTCGGATTTCCTCGGCTGGTACAACATTGGCGCGCATTTCCCGACACAGCACCCGCTCTACTACAGCTACGGGGGCATGCGCTTCATCGAAGAGGAGAATCCGTTCAAGACCGCGGACATGTTCCTTGCGCTGGGTGCCGAGAACTTCGCGGTCCGGACAATCTCGACCAGCCCGACGATTTCGGAGCGGGGAGTCTGGGGTCCGGGAAACTATCCTCCCTCGATCCCCGCCGATGCCAAGAAGGTGGCGATCGGAATCGATACCGGTTCGATGGCCCGAACGGAGCCTGTCGATCTGGCCATCGTCGCCGATGTCGGACTGGCGCTCGACGATCTCCTCGAGTCGATTCGCAGCCTGGCCACGACGGAGCGTCTCCCCCC
>DCWN01000017.1:134732-236750 GCA_002328835.1 Acidobacteria bacterium UBA2161
CCGCGCCAGCCGCTACGACCGACTGGCGGCGCTCCCGGAGAGGATGCGCCGTGCCGCGGACGCGGATATTCGCCCGAATCTGGGTCAGAATCCGATGCATCCCGATGACGTCGCGCTGCTCACCGAGCGCGCGTCGGATCGCGACGCCATCACGATTCACGAGAACGTCAGCCACGACATGGCCCGTCCCTACGCGCCACTCCAATCTGTCGGCGTCGGTGAGAAGATGCGGCTTCACGCGGCCGGCGGCTCGCTCGGGTGGGGAGTCGGGGCGGCCATCGGCGCCAAGCTCGGCCAGCCCGATCGCCAGGTCGTGCTTCACATCGGCGACGGCTCCGTGATGTACAGCGCGGCCGGTTTCTGGACAATGGCACGCTATCGGGTCCCCGTACTCACCGTCATCTGGAACAACGTCAACTATCAGCAGGTGCGGTTTCGCTTCGCGCGGTATCAGGGCAACATGGCGCAGACCGATCGCTACCCGACGATGTTTCTTGGCGATCCGGAGATCGATTTCGTCAAGCTTGCCGAATCTCAGGGGATCTCCGCTGCGAAGGCGACGACGGCCGACGAACTGGAGAGCGAGCTGGAGATCGGCATCGCCGCCACCCGGGAGGGTCGGCCGTACGTGATCGACGCCAGAATCCGCTGCATCGACGCGGGAGCCGAATCCACCTGGCACAGTCAATTCAGTCTTGCCGACAGCCGCACGCGAAACGTGTGATACCCGGCCGGCTTCAAGGAGAGGCCCCGGGGGCTAACCCCAGAGCTCACTTGGGTCAGTAGTATCCCTCCGCGTGCATGAGGCGTCGTGCATGGGAGACATACTTCACGAACTCGATCTCTTCCGTGATTCTGAGTTCTCTGGGCCTGGGCAAGTCGATCTCCATGATCTCCTTCACGCGCCCGGGCCTGGCTGTCATCACCATGACTCGATCCGAGAGAAAGACCGCTTCACCGATATCGTGCGTGACGAACAGAACCGTTCGCGCTCGTTCCATCCACGTCTTCTGAAGCCAGACGCCCATTTCATCCCGCGTCATGGCATCCAGCGCGCCGAACGGTTCATCCATGAGCAGGAGCGGAGGGTCATGGATGAGTGCCCGACAGAAGGAGACGCGCTGCTGCATGCCGCCTGAGAGCTCCCACGGGTACCGGTCCTCGAACCCATCCAACCCCGCCAGCTTGATCAGGTCCCGCGCCCTCGGTACGTAGGCGTCGTTCTCGAACTCCTGTCGCACCTCGATCTGCAGCATGATGTTCCGCAAGACGGAGCGCCATGCCAGTAGGGTCGCCTCCTGAAAGACGATCCCGACATTCGGGTGTGGGCCCCGGACCAGCTTCCCATCGACGCGCGCCTCTCCCTTGGACGTCGGAAGGAGACCGGCGATGATCTTGATCAGGGTGGATTTCCCGCAGCCGCTCGGGCCGACAATGGAGAGGAACTCCCCCTCCCTCGCCGAGAAGCTGACATCCGTCAATGCCTCGATCGACCCGCCCTTGTGCGGATACGTCAAGTGCACGCCGTCGAGAGTAATCACGTCTCTCCTCGTCCAAGCCCTGGGAAGCGAGAATTCTGATGGAATCGCTACTCGGGCAGAAACTCGTTCGTGGAGAACCGGGTCAACGGAATGTCTGCCGCTTCGGCGACACCGTCGAACTCCACCGTGATGCGCCTGAGCTCTTCCAAGGCCTCGGGATCCTGGTATCCCAGTGGAGACGGTAAGAGCGAGCGGACACTCGTCAACTGGCCGACGAGAATTTCCTTCCTCGCCAGGGGAAACCGCCTCACCGCGATCTCCGCCGCCGCGTCGACGTCGGCGAAGGTCTCTCCGACTCCCGCGATGTACGCCCTGATGAACCTCCGGATGAGATCGGGATCCTCCCGCGCGGTCGTCGCGTTGACGATCACCCCGTCCCCGATCACGGGGATCCCCCAATCCTCGAACAGCATGACCTGGGCCGGATCGACGTCCATCCCCTGGAGCCTGACGAGGTCATCCACTTCAAGGCCAAGCGCGCCATCGGCCCTGCCCGTTGCCATCGCCTCGAGCATCGCCCTGCCGGCGTTCAGGTACGTGACCTGCTCTTGACGAATCTCGTTTGCGGCCAGAAACGCGTTGAAGAGGGCTGAGGTCCCACCGCCTCCAGACCCGGCAATGACCTTCCCGATCAGATCCTGAGGCGTTCTGATGCCGGTCTCGGGCTTCGAGAGGATGCAGTACCTCCGCGACTCCTGAATCTGCATCACTTGAACGATCGGCATCCCCAGGGCGGCTCCCTTCACGCTGACGTTGGTCGCGGCCACTCCGAACGTGGCGCTACCGGCGGCGACGAGTTTGCTCGTCGCCGATGAACCCGAGCCTTCCCTGATCGTGATGTCTATGCCTTCCTCCTCGAAGAATCCCTTCTCCGACGCAACGATGAACGGCACATGCGGGCCCGAGCACTTCCAGTGGAGCTGCAGCGTCACCTGGTCCAGCGCCGGTGCATCCGTGGAGGATGCTTGACGAGATCGGCAGGCCGTTCCCAGAGCCACGAGAGACAGGCCCAACATTCCGACCATCAGGGAGCTTGTTCTCACGCGTCCCCCCTCTTCTGCGCGGTGGGCCTCTCCCTCCAGTCGGGCGATGCCTTGGCCCTGCGAGTCACGCCGTGAAGAACCTCTGGTCCCTCGCCCTCATCGTGACGTGCCAGGAGATGGCGTGTGTTTCGGCCCAGCCGATGAGCGCATACATCGACCTGCCCAAGACCACGAGCGTGATGACGACCGAGAACAGCAACGTCACGTCGCTGTTGTGTTGCGCCATCGTGATCAGGTAGCCCAACCCCTCATTCGCACCGACGAACTCACCGACGATGGCTCCAAGAATGGCGACCACGCCGCCCAGCTTGAGACCGGCGAAGAAGTGAGGCAATGAACTTGGCAGTCGGACCTTGATGAACGTCTGGAGCGTGGACGCCGACATGGATTTCGTCAGATCGATCAGTGCGGGCTCAACATCCTTCAATCCGGTCATCGTGGCGATGACGATCGGGAAGTACGCCAGCCAGAAGGCGATGATGACCTTGGGAGCGTAGCCGAAGCCGAACCAGACGATGAACAATGGAGCAACGGCCAGCTTGGGTGTCGTCTGAAAGAACACCAGGAGCGGCAGCAGTGTCTTCTCCACCGGCCTCGACCAGACCATGAGTATCGAGACGGCGACCGCGAAGACGGTGGCGAGAAAAAACCCCAGAAGCATCTCAAACGTCGTGACCAGGAAATGAGGCCAGACCAGGCCGAGATTTCCCACGAAACTTTCGATGACGGCGATCGGACCAGGCAGGATGAAGTCCGGTATGGAAAAGAGGACGATCGACAGCTGCCACGCAGCGAGCATCGCAGCGATCGTGGAGGCGGGATACAGCGCTTCCGGGAGCCTGGCGCTCCAACGGAATCCCTTACCCAGAGCCATCTCCCCCGAACTCCTCATCCTGAGCTGTACCCCTACGTGGTGAACATGATCTGCTCGTTCTCCCGAACGACGACATGCCATGCAATCGCGTACCGCTCGACCCATTCCACGACGGAGAACAGCGCCTTGCCCAGGAGTAGGAGCACGACGAGCACGGCAAAGCACAGCGTCGTATCCATCCGGTCGTTCGCATAGAGGACGAGGTACCCCAGACCGTCCATCGACCCCATGAACTCTGCCACGATGGCTCCGACCAGCGAGAGCAGCGCGCCCAACTTCAGCCCGCTGAACAGATACGGGAGTGAATTTGGGATCCGTATCTTCGTGAACGTCTGAAAGGGAGTGATGGACATGGATCTCGCCAGGTCCAGGACGGTGGGGTTCACATCTCTCAACCCGGTGACCATCTCGATCACGATGGGGAAATAGGCCAGCAAGAAGCTGATCAGGACCTTCGGGAACGGACCGAATCCGAACCAGATGATGAAGAGCGGCGCAATAGCCACCTTGGGGACCGTCTGCAGGAAGACCATCAGGGGCAGCACGGTCTTCTCGGCAACCTTCGACCAGACGATGATCACGGAGACCGGCACGGCGAACACGAGGGCAAGCGTGAAACCGAGACCGGCTTCATAGAGTGTGACCAGGCCATGCTGGAATATCAGCGTCCGCTCCGACACCACCGTCGCAGCGACGGCGCGCGGCCCAGGCAGCAGGTAGTCCGGGATCGCCAATAACTGGACACCCAGCTGCCACACCGCGACGAGCCCGATGGCCGCTGCCAACGGGTACAGAGCGTCTCGCCGTTTTCTCAACTAGAAACCCAACTTCGACGTGCGGGTATCTGATCGTCCCCCGGGCAGATCGGCCTTGGGCGGGATCACGTCCCCCGTTCCCGCCCACATGTCCTGTATGGGCGACGCGGTGAATTCCTTTCGGATGACGCCCACCATCGTGAGACACCCATTGGCGTCTTCGGCACAGGCCTCCTCGCATGCGAGACAGACGATGCATTCCTGGATGTTGGCCGACGACACCTGCTCTTCGATCGGATCCCAGTCGATCGCCTCCACCGGGCAGCTGTCCACGCAGTGGAGACAGTTTCTTCCAAGGCATTTCTTGTGATTGACGACGGCATCGACTTTTTCTTCCAGCATCTCTCAAGTTCTCCTGGGAAGGTCACGCAGTCTCTTGCTTCAGGCCTCTGATCGGGAATCTGCCCTCGGGGACCTTCACATAGCCCGAGCGGGTCGGAACAGTCCGCAACTCCATCTGACCGTTCTTCTTTTCCAGTCTGATGTCCTGTATCCAGCGATCGTTGTCCATGTAGGGGTGGTCCAGCCGGTTGTGAACGCCCCGCGTCTCGGTCCGCATCAGGGCCGCCTTCGCATGCATCTCCTGACAATCGATCATGCAGTCAGATTCAAATGCCAGTCTCAGCTCCCGCGGGTCCTCGGCATACATCCTCTCCTGCGCAGTCCTCCGAATGTCGTCCAACTGCTCCAGGCCCTCGAGAAGCCCCTTCTCGGTCTTCAGTACGCCAAACTTGTCCATACTCAGCTTCTGGATCGCCTCACGGATCGCTCTCGGATTCCCGTCAGCCGTCTTCGACCTAGACGAAAACCTGTCGAGGTAGTCCTTCTTGTCTTTCACCTGACTCTGGCTCGGTTCGACACGGGACACACTTCTGGCGTACTCGGCGCCGGCCCTCCCGGCCCTGACACCGAAAACCAGGGTGTACTTGAGATCCTCACCGTAGGACACTTCCCCGCCGGCGAACAATCCGGGAATGTTGGTCTCGCACTCTTCGGAGATCTTGATCCCCCCCCACGATCCAAGTGCTCCTGGATACATCCGGATCGGCTTCTTCTCCCACTCGAAGTTTCGCATCGCATGGAGGCCGGCGATCCCCTTGGGCTCGGCGGTCCACGCGTCCTCGGGGACGTGGGAGAAGTCGGCGAGCACCCCGCCATCATCACCCCGTCCCTCGAGAACCTCGTTGGCCATCGCGCGCGCGATCGTCGCCACGTTGTCAATGACCGGCGTTCCGTACTTGATGTGGAAAGGGTCGCCAGGTTTCAGGGTGGCACCGTCGCCAAGCACCATGTAATTCGGCAGGAAGTCCTCTCCGTTCGCGTTGGTCAGATTGACCATGGTTCGTGCATACGACGGAGGAATCCAGAACTGAGGCTGATCCTTCTCGGAGATGATCCAGGCGTCGAAGCTCTCGTACTCCATCATGTTCATTTCCACGCCGTTGCGATAGGCGATGGCGTGACCATCTCCAGTCGATCGTGTCGGCGTGTTGTTTCGCTTCCAGCACTCGCCCGCGCCGCCCGTGGCCATGACGACAGCCTTGGCCTTGACCACGGTGAAGTCTCCAGACACGACGTCGAAACCGACCGCGCCGACGCACTGACCGTCCACGGTGAGGATGTCGGTGATGTTGAAGTACTTCATCAGCTTGGCGCCCTGGTCCTGAGCGTACTTGTACATCGGACCGGTGGTGGCCCAGCTCACCCGCCCCGGCGGGCCGTAGGTCTTTTGGTCCCTGGGATTGAGAACACCAAACTCGGCAAGCTCATCCTGGTACGGGATCTGCTCGACGGCCGTGATCTCCTCCATCCGCTGGTCCTTGCCGTACATGATTTCCCAGGCGCCACCCTTCACGCCCCGCTCGTAGAGCGCCTTGAGGCCTCGAGGCATGGACAGTGACCAGTAATTCATGACGATGCCTTGTGTTCCGCCGGCGACGCTCGACAGGTTCGTCCGGCCGGTACTCTTCTCCGCGATGATCACGTCCAGGCCGTAGCGCCGGATCTGTATCGCCGCCCGGAGGCCCGCAAGGCCCGCGCCAATCACCAAGACATCGGTCTCCAGGGTGTCGGTGTTCATTCGGATTCCTTCCTTTCACTCCGCCGGACTGTCTAGTCTGAAGCCCTGTCTGTCGGGCTGTTCACAAACCGCTTGCCGGATCGGTCAGGAGTTTGCAGGACGCCATCCACGGCTTCGAGATCGTGCCACCACTTGTTTTTCTGATTCGGGGTCCCGTACCCCATGAGGTCGTCTCCCCAGATGGCGAGCCGCCTGGCTAGGGGAATGTTGGTCATGGTCCACCTCACAAAGCGATGAAACGGTGTGAAGGGCTTGTTCCATGGACAGACGTGTATGCACACCCCACAGCCGGACCCCCACTGATTCCCGATCCTATACTTCAGACACCTGTCCACGTCGTTGTTCCACTTGACGTAGCCGTTGTGCACGACCGTCGAATCTTCTCCGAACGGAATCGCTCCTGCTGGACAGTGCGTCGCGCACTTCGCGCACTTGGAACAGAAGTCCTGGAGCCCGAAATCGATCGGCCTGTCGATCGCGAGCGGGAGATCCGTCGTGACCACGGCCGCCTTGAATCTCGTGCCGAGGAACGGGTTGAGCACGATGTCGCCCGTGCGGCACATTTCGCCGAGTCCAGCCCAGAGCAAGATGGGAGGGAGCATCACCTGATAGTTTCGAATGTGATGCGCGCGCGCCGGGTAGCCGAGCTTCCGGATGTAATCGGCCAGGATGCATGAGATGAACGCGGTCGTGGAATACGAAAGAAAGCCCATCGACGTGCTGATCCAGTCGTTGCCGAAGCTCGCATCAGCGGTCTTCCAGTCCTGGTCGACCAGAACGGCGATGGCATACTTGTGCGCGCATTCGATCGGCTCCCCCGTCGCCTGGCTGTGGCTGTAGACGGCATAGGGGGGCAGTCGGCATATCCCTACGACGTCGGCTCTGAGGAAATAGGCCGTCGCCTTGATGTGGCGCGCCATCGCTTCGGGATCATCCGTCCCCGGAGCCCTGTGCTCGGCAACCGGCCCGTCGACCTTGTCGGCGAGAGTCGCCGCCATCCGTTGTTGCGCCCGAGACAGAGGATACTTGAAGAGCCCCAAGAGATTCTGATAGCTGGGCCCGAGACCTCCGCTCCGGGCCCTCGCAAAACCGCCGGCCCTCTGATCCACGCGCTGAATTCGCTCCTCATCGATGAACGTCGTGGGACGATCGACCCTCTTGAGGGACTCGACGGGATACGGATCGAGCTTCGTCCCGTCATAGGCGCGCTTGTAGGTCGTCAGGATCGTCACAGCGAGGTCACTCCGCGTCCGGTCGACTGTGGTGCGCGTCGTCTCTGTTCGATCCCGACTCGCGTTGCCCTCTGGTCAGGAAAGGCGGCAATACTCCGTCCAACATCTCCGGGCGCATGGAGTATTCGGCGCGGAGGGTCCTTCTGTTCCCCGCCTGCTCGGGTACCTTGAGGGCACCGTCACTGGATTCCAGGTCGAGCCACCACTTGTTCTCGATTCTTGGCTTCCCGTATCCCATGAGATCGTCGCCCCAGATCGCGAACCTTCTGGCGAGAGGGATGTTTCTCATCGTCCATTGCACGAATCGATGAAACGGCGTGTACGGCTTGTTCCATGGGCACACCGTCATGCACGTGCCGCAGCCCGCACCCGCATTGCTCGCGGTCCGCCCGATGACACACTTTTTCACGTCGAGCGGCCATTGCTCGTAACCGTTGCGCCAGACCTTGTCGCCGTCGCTGATCGCCCCGGTAGGGCACTCGCGGGCGCACTTCTTGCACCGTGAGCAGAAGTCCTGGAGCCCGAAATCAATCGGCTTGTCCGGTACCAGCGGGAGGTCGGTGGTCACGATGGCCGCTTTGAATCGCGGACCGATGAACGGGTTGACCACGACACTCCCGATCCGGCTCAGCTCACCCAGACCGGCCCAGAGCAAGATAGGCGGCACCACGACGTCGTAGCTGTAGGTGTGATGCGCTTTGGCGGGGTATCCGAGCCGACGAATGTAGTCGGCCAGGATGCGGGCGACAAAGCTGGAGTTGGTGTAGGCCAGATGGCTCTGCGAACCGCTGATCCAGTCGTTGCCGAAACTGGCTTCCGAAGTCTTCCAATCCTGATCGATCAGGATGGCGATCGCGTAGGTGTGGTCGCATTCCACAGGTTCGCCGGTCGAGAGATGGCGGCTGAAGACCGCGTAGGGGGGCAGCTTGCAGACGCCCACCATGTCGGCCCTCAGGAAATAGGCCGTCTCCTTGATGTGCTTGGTGATCAGCGCCGGATCATCCCCGAGGGGAGCCTGATTCGCTGCCACCGGGTTGTCCGTCTCACCGATGTCGCGAAGGTGAACCTGCATTCCTCTCAATGCGCTACCGAGCGGGTGCTTCGTGACGAGCCGCGCCCTCTGCTGCTGAAGATGCGGCCCGTACTCGCCCCGGGCGGCCTTATTGAACCCACTATCCCGACCGTCGACTCTTGGCACCTCCGCGTCCCGTATCTCGATCGTCGGACGGTCCACTCTCTTCAAGACATGGACCGGATAGGGATCGACCCGGTGCGTGTTGAAGGACCGCAGAAAACTCGTGACCATGCTCATGGCTCGATGCGCCTCACACGGAACGACATCCGACGCTTCCGAAGAACTTCTCGATCGCGCGTGGCCCGGGGGGAGGCGTGAGCAGTGAGACCCCAATCAGCGCCGCCGTCGAGATGGCCACCATGACCACCACCGGCATCACGCCTGCCTCCCCGAGGGTGTAGCCCGGGTCGCCCCCCGACCGCAGGAGGAAGTATACCCAGCTAGACACGGCGCAGACGACGCAGGCGATCGCTCCCTGCCTCGTACTGCGCCTCCAGAACAGCGCGGCCGCGACGAGTGGAAACAGCGCCGCGAGACCGGAGAACGACCAGATCGCGAGCGCGAAGATGCTCTGATCGAGGATCTGCGCCAAGACGAACGTCACCGCCAAGACGACGCCGACAAAGGCGCGCCCGAGGCGAATCTGGTGCCGCTCGCTCCACCGATGTCCCGCGGCGTAGTGCCGAACGATGTCCTCGGTGAACATCGTCCCAAGCGACAACGACTGCGAATCGAGCGACGACATGATGGCCGCGCACACACCGGCGGCCAGCAACCCACCCAGCACTCCGGGGGCGTAGTGTCCGACCATCTCGATGAGAACAGAATTCGCCGCGGTACCCTCGAGATCGGGAAAATCGATCCGCCCGAGAACACCCAGCAGAACGCTGGGTAGCCAGACGACCGCAAGGCAAATTGGGAACGCGACGACGGACAAGCGGAACGTCTCGGCGCTACGCGCCGACAGCCAGTGCATGAACATGTGCGGCATCATTCCAACGGACAGCGGGATACAAGTGTAGGTCAGGAACTGCCAGGGCGTGATGGCGTCGCCTCGAATCAGCAGGTCAGGGGTCGTGGCCGCTACCAAGGCCATCGCGGTCGTCAACCCGCCGAGCTTGTCCACGATGACGGCGAACGTGACGATCCCCAGGCTCATGAAGACCGACGTCTGAAACGTATTGACCCAGGCCGTGCCTCGCAAGCCGCCGGACCAGACGTAAGCTAGCACGACCGCGCAAACGACCAAGCTACCGGCCCATCGCGGAATCGCCCCGTCGGTGATCGCCTCGAGGCTCAGGCCGGCGCCCATGACACCGATCAGCAGGTAGGGGATGATCAGACCGACGAGCGCGACGAACAGCAGCAGCCCGAGGCTACGCGACTCCCATCGGTCGCGGAACAGCCCCACCTGGGTCAGGTACCCGTGGCGCCGGCCCAGCCGCCACAGCCGTGTCCCGACGAACAGGAAGATCACGGGATTGATCAAGGCCGCGGCCGAGCCGACAAGGCTGAAGACGCCGATCCCGACGTGGTAGGCCTCGCCCGACGCCCCCAGGACCGCGAAGGCGGTCATGTTCGTGCCGAACAGCGTCATCAGGAGAACGATAGGCCCTATCGTGCGGCTGGCGACGAAGTAATCTTCGCTAGTGCCTCGGAACAGCCGGTGACTGAGGGTCCCGATGGCCAGGACCACCAGCAAGTAGGCGAGTACGATCGTGGTGACCATCAAGCGTCGTCGTGGTCTCGGTGGGGTGTCGCCGGCTCGGGCGCGCCGAGGTAGACGGCGGCCGCCAGCACGACCGCCACAACGAGGCAGTAGACGACATGATAGAGGAGGCCAACCGGGAGTCCGAGCACGAGGCGGGCGTCACGCCAGTACCAGAGATCGTTATGCGCCAGGAACAGGACGGCGAGCACCCCGTAGAGTCCGTACCTGCGCCGGCTCGCCACTCCCGTCCCAGGCGCACGACGCGAATTCACGACAGACTGCTACGACCACGTCATAAAGACCATGGCGTTCCCGGTTCCGGCCTCGGACCGGTAGCACGGAATGTAGTCCAGAAGCTCCATCTTCAAGCCGGTGCCGTCGAGCACGCCCGCCGTCGCGATGTAGTTCTTGATCTCCGACGATCCGGACTGGAAGCTGCTCTCCGGCTCGCCGATGATGGCTGCGTCGTCCCGATTCGCGAGCGCGTCGAGGACCCGGCGATCCAACTCCTCGTCGATCACGAAGTGGCTGAATCCACCCGTGGCCGACACGGCAACCTTGAGGTCGCTGTCCCAGGACTTGATCGCCCGACCGACGGCCTTCCCAAACTCCAGCACGCGCTTGGCCGTTGGCTGATTCGGCGGAAAGAACGTGTTCGTAAAGATCGGCACGGTAATGATCGGCCTGTCGTTCAAGATCCGTCGGTACAAGAATCCGAAGGCATGCGGGATGCTCCGTGGGTTGTCGTCCCCGCGTGGCAGTTCGTTCGATGCCGAGACGTCGAATTCCTCGCGGATCAGGGTGGAGATGATGTGGTTGGCGAGCGCCGGCTCGCACGGATAGGTGATGTCCGTCTCTGGATTGGTTCCCCAGATCGACTCGGCGATTCCCGGCGACATCCCCTGCATAGCCTCGGCCGTGACCGCCTTGTTCACGACGGTGTCGCCGTAGTACACGAGGAATCCTGGGGTGTGGCTCGGCTGGAAGACCTCGCGCTGGTCGTTCCCCATGATGACCAGGATGTCCGGCGCGGCCTCGGCGAACCTGTCCGCGAGCTGCTTCAGGCGCGCCTGATTCTTGGCGTCGAGCTCTCGGTAGACGTCGAGGTTGCACCGGGCCGCGAGGTTCTCGCCCTTCCGAAGCTCGACCAGTTCGTCGAACGTGTAGGTACCGCCCCGGAACGGGTGGGCCGGGTTCCGCTTGTCAGCAACGGCCCGGCGATCCCACTGCTCGGGCGGCGTGGACAGATGCGGGCTGTGGGAGACGCCCATGCCGTAGATGATTTCCGCCATCTGGTTCCTCCACTCTCACTCGTTCGAGGGTTACCGAGTCTCGTCACTCACTCCGGGGGGAGAGGGCAACGGAGGCGCGACCGCCAGCGGCGTCTCGAGACCGAGGTAGTTCGACACCATCTCGAGACCCGGCTGCAGATCGAAGTTCCGATAGGAGCCGGCCACCATGCCGGCGGGATCACCGGAGTGCAGACGTTCGTACATCTGCTGACGCGCGCCGTAGGCGTCGCCGGACAGCTCCCAGGCGAGCTTGCAGATCTTGTAGCGATCTTCCGGCGACGACTGCCGGCCCCGCCACCAGCGGTCGAGATACTTCTTCAGCGTCGGATTGTCCCAATCCTCCGCCATGGGCAGGAAGATAATCGAGCTCGTGCCGATCTGCTGAATGAGGTTGATGAAGCGTTCCGAGACCTTCGCCACGAGGGCCCGCCGCTCCGGTGTCGTTGCGGGACGAAGCAATCCGGAGGCGCTTCGCCGGCTGTCGATCTCTGCGGCGCGAAGGCTCGACCGCATGAGTTTCAGGTTCATGCACATCTCGCCGAGCGCCGCAATGATCTCCGGCCGCTTGTGGACACCCGACGTTTCCGCCAGGAGGTGACCCACGGCGATTAGGAACTCCAGGCGCGTCTGTGTTAGCTGCGAGCCGCAGAAGGTCGCCCACATCATCACACCGCCGCGGATCATTCGAGTCGCCTCGAGTGGTTGCTTGTACAGGAACACCCGTTCCCACGGAATGAAGACGTCGTCAAAAATCACGACCGTGTCGATCTCGTCGTACCGAGCCGACATCGGATGGTCCGCTTTGGACCGACCGGAGTAGATCTCGCGGCACATCTGACTCAGGCCCGGCGCGTCGCACCGCACGGTGAACCAGATCGCGAACTCCTCCTCTTCCTTCGTGAAGGCGACGGTCGGCGCAATGACGATCTCGTTGGAGAACGGGCCGAACGTGTTGAAGCGCGCACCCCGAACCACGATGCCATCGTCCCGTTCCTCGACCACGCGAAGGCAGCGATCGGGATCCTCGCTCGGGCGCAACGACTTGTCCATGCACGGATCGTGCAGGGCGTGCGAAATGCAGATGTCGTTGTCTCGCGCATAGTGGTAATAGGCTTCCGCGTTCTTCGCCAGGTCGGGATTCAGCTTGGCCAGTTCGTTGCGGAGGTCATAGAACCCGATGGTCATGGCGGCACAGAAATCAGGGAGGCGACCGCACATCCCCTTGACCTCGGTACACCAGAGCTGCGTGTTCTCGCGCTTGCTCTGGAGGTCGGCCGGCTCCATCGGGAGTTGAAACGATCGAGAGACCCGCCGGCCCTCCTCGGTTTCGAACGTCATGACGTCCCGGGTCTCGGACGCATGCTGCAGATCGTAGATGCGAGCAATCTCGTGCGCCATCTCCGAGAACAGCGGATGCGTCGTGACATCCGTGATCTTCTCGCCCTTGTACCAGATGACCCGGTCGTCTTTCAGGCTGTCCAGGTACCTCTGACCGGTGTACGCTCCCTCACCCTTAGCCGACGGAATCGCCGACTTGATCGGCGGAACGTAGCTCGACGCTGCGCTTGCTGCCTGCTTGGTCATCTTTCACTCCCGAGAACGTGGCCTCGCGTCTTCACACGAGGGCGAAATAACGGACTCCGGCAGAATGGCACCTCGCCGACGGCGTCGCCTCGTGCTTGCCAATCCGCACAGGAACCGGAGTGATTCCTGACCTCTCAGGGGGTAGCACAGGCGACGAAGACGCTATACTCTCGCGGAGCGGAGATAGCTCATATGACGACAATCATACGAATCTTGAGCGTGGGAGCTTCTACTTGGCCAGACGGTCGGCGCTCCTCTCGTCGGTTCATAACGGTCCGTCCTGCGCTGGCAGGGCGCTAGCGGAGGATGTGGAATCAGCAGGCTGAATGCCTTGCGCGGCGGGACCTCGTCGAACTTCAACTGGCGCGCCTGCGCGACCTGCTGAGCTACCTCTCTGACCACGTCCCCTTCTATCGGTGCGCACTCGAACGCGCCCAAGCTGCCCCCGCTTCTATTCGAACGCTGGACGACGTGGCGCGGTTGCCGTTCACGACGAAGAGCGATCTGCGTGACCACTACCCGTTCGACTTGTTCGCCGCTCCGCTGGATGCGATCGTGCGGATCCACGCCTCGAGCGGAACGACCGGCAAGCCGACCGTGGTGGGCTACACGCGCGGCGACATGGAGGTCTGGGCCGAGCTGATGGCCCGGACCCTGAGCGCCGCCGGTGTCACCTCAGCAGACGTGGTCCACAATGCCTATGGCTACGGCCTGTTCACGGGTGGTCTGGGCATCGGACTCGGGGCGGAGACCATCGGAGCGGCGGTCGTTCCGGCATCGAGCGGATTCACGAAGCGCCATCTGATGCTCATGGAAGACTTCGGCGCTACGGTGCTCGGATGCACCCCTTCGTACGGGCTCGTGTTGGCAGACATGGCGCGGGAACTCAACATCGACGTGCACGCTCGACTGAAGCTGCGCGTCGGCCTGATGGGCGCCGAGCCGAGTTCCGAGGCACTGCGCGCGAAGGTCGAGTCGCAACTCGGGCTCGAGGTGTTCGACATCTACGGCCTCAGCGAGATCATCGGACCGGGCGTGGCCGTGGAGTGCGCTGAGCACGATGGGCTCCACCTGTTCGAAGACCACTTCCTGGCCGAGATCATCGACCCCGAAACCGGGGACCCGCTTCCCGACGGATGCGACGGCGAGCTGGTCCTGACGACCCTGACGAAGACCGGCATTCCGCTTCTCAGATATCGGACGCGAGACAGGACTCGACTCGCGACCGAACCGTGCGCCTGCGGTCGGCGACTCGCACGAATGACCAAGGTCCACGGCCGGACTGACGATATGCTCATCGTGCGTGGCGTCAACGTCTTTCCGTCGCAGATCGAGGAGGCGCTCGTGAAACTCGAGGGGCTGGCGCCTCACTACGTGATTCTCGTGGATCGGCGGGCGGATCAGCTCGACGGGCTGGACATTCAGGTCGAGGCGAAGGCAGAGATCTACGGCCGGGGTGCCACGGCAGTTGACGATCTTCGTCGCCTAGCCCAGACCGAGCTGCACCAGAGTCTCGGGCTTCGTGCCGGGGTCGAGGTCGTGGCGCCGGGCCAGCTCGACCGCTGCGAGGGGAAAGCGGTCCGCGTCAAGGACCACCGAACGGAGGCGATGCCCGCAACCGCCCAAAGGGTGCCGAAGTGACCGACATCAACGTCAAGATAGAAGTTGAGCCAGTCAATAGCGCTCCGCACGGCCCGAGTGAGGAACCGGGGCAGATCGTCGGGGTTACTGGCAACGAGGCGATCGCTCGCGGAGCCTGGGAGGCGGGCGTGAGGGTTGCGGCGGCGTACCCGGGGACGCCAAGCACAGAGATACTCGAGTCGCTCGCGACCTACCCGGTCGACGATCTGCACGCCCAGTGGTCACCCAACGAGAAGGTGGCGCTCGACGTGGCGATAGGTGCCAGCCTGGGCGGGGTGCGCGCGCTGGCTGCGATGAAGCACGTGGGCCTCAACGTGGCCGCCGACGCGCTCATGTCTCAGTCCTACATCGGCGTCAACGCCGGTCTGGTCCTCGCGGTGTGCGACGATCCGGGTATCCACTCCTCACAGAACGAGCAAGACTCGCGTTACTTCGCCAGATTCGCCCAGATCCCCGTGCTCGAACCTTCGGACGCCCAGGAGGCGCTCCAGCTTACGAAGCTCGCCTTCGAGCTGAGCGAGCGGTTCGACACGCCGGTCATGCTCCGCAGCACGACTCGACTCTCCCACACCCGGAGTCCGGTAACCGTGGGACCCCGGGTCGAGCCCCCGAGGCGACCGTATCGAGACGATCCGGCGAAGCAGGTCATGATTCCGGCCTACGCGCGTACCCGGCATCCGCTGGTCCTCGAGCGCGAGGCGAAGGTCGCCGCCTGGGTCGACGCCGGCGAGCTCAGCATCCTGGAGGCGGGCGCGTCCAGCATCGGGATCGTCACGGTCGGCATGGCCTACAGCTACGTCAAGGAGGTCGCCCCGCCAGCCAGCATCCTGAAACTCGCTGGTTCCTATCCGCTCCCGGAGCGCACGCTGCGCAGCTTCGCGGCCTCGGTCGATCGTCTCATGGTCGTCGAGGAGCTCGAGCCGGTCGTCGAGACCGCACTCCGTGCGATGGGTCTCGCGACAGAGGGCAAAGAGTACTTCGATCGCACCGGAGAGCTCAGTGCAGAAGGCGTCAGGGCCGGACTCGTCAAGGCGAACGTGCTACCCGCCGGTAACCGCCCATCGACGCACGCCTTGACCCCGATGCCGCGTCCGCCGGTACTGTGTGCGGGCTGCCCGCACATGAGCACCTTCATGGCGATGCGAGCACTCGAGGCTCGAGTGGCGGGTGACATCGGCTGCTACACCCTGTCGGTCATCGAGCCGGTGAGGGCCACCGACATCTGCGTCTCCATGGGCTCGAGTATCGGGATCGCCGCGGGCATGGCCCGGACGACCGATGGCTCGGTCCCGATCGTCGCGACGATCGGCGATTCGACTTTCTTGCACGCCGGCGTGCCGGCCCTGATGGATGCGGTCTACAACCGGTCCAACATCACCGTGGCCCTCCTCGACAACCACACGACGGCGATGACCGGCGGGCAGGAACACCCAGGCACGGGGCGAACACTCAGGGGAGAGGCGACCCATCGCATCGATTTCGAGCAACTGGTTCGCGCCCTCGGTGTGGAGTGGGTCAAGGTCGTGGATTCCTACGACGTGCCTGCCCTCTACCAGGCGTATCGGGAAGCCACGCAGTTCGACGGCGTGGCGGTGGTGATCTCGAATCGGCCGTGCGTACTCGATCCGGTCAAGATCAAGGGGCCGCCGTTCGAGGTTCACGCCGAGGGGTGCACCGCGTGCCAGGCCTGCATGAACCTGGGCTGCCCGTCTATCACCTGGGGCGACGGCTGGTACGAAGGTCGTCACAAGGTTCGAATCGACGCCATCTCGTGCGTCGGCTGCACGCTGTGCGTCCAGGTGTGCCCGACCGACTGCATCCGGCTGGTCGCAGGTCAGGACGCGTGATGCACGAGCGGCCGGCCCGATCGCCGTCGACTCTGGATCACCCCCCTCCCACGAACGTGCTCGTGGTCGGGGTCGGCGGGCAGGGCGTGCTTCTGGTCTCCAAGGTCCTGGCTCGGCTGTGCCAGGCGAACGGTTTCACGGTCAAGCAGAGTGAAGTGCACGGGATGGCCAAGCGGGGAGGCGTGGTGTTCAGCCACGTCCGATTCGGCGCAAAGGTCTGGTCTCCGACGATCCCAGCCGGAGAGGCCGACGTGCTCCTGGCACTGGAGTGGGCGGAGGGGATCCGCTGGTTGCCCCACTTGAAACCGCACGACGGCACCTTCATCTCCGACACGCGGCGGTTGGTCCCGCCATTCGCCTGCCGGGATCGTCGACCCGGGGCTCCATCCGGGTACGTCACCGACACCGCGGCGGAGATCCTTTCTCGAGTCGACACCGGCTATGCGCTGGACGCCACCGGCATGGCGGGCGAGCTGGGTAACCCCAGGACCGCCAACACGGTGTTGCTCGGAGTCCTGTCGACCGTCCTCGACTTTCCCGAAGAGCAGTGGCTCGA
This sequence comes from Acidobacteria bacterium UBA2161, assembly GCA_002328835.1. GTDB lineage: Bacteria > Acidobacteriota > Vicinamibacteria > Vicinamibacterales > UBA823 > UBA2161. Next base: position 152,024 of record DCWN01000017.1, read on the forward strand.
CACGCTGACCGATCTCGTTCCGGCAAAGAGCCAGGCGATCAATCGTGACGCGTTCCTCAAGGGCCGAGCGTGGGCCGTCAATCCGACGATTCCTCCTCCGGAGCCCGCTCGGTCCGAAGCGGAGAAGTCACAGTCGGTCACGCTCGAAATCACCGCGGCTTGGTGCAAGAGCTGTGACATCTGCGTCAAGATGTGCCCGGAGCGATGTCTCCGCTTGGACCATCAGCAGATCGTCGAGCTCAAGGAACCCGACGCGTGTACCGGATGCCGGATCTGCGAGATGCTCTGCCCTGACTTCGCGATCGCGGTGCACATTACCTAGAGCGATGCCGAACGCCACCAGCGCGTCCACGCAGAACGGACGGCGACTTGTGCAGGGCAATGCGGCCTGCGCCCACGCGGCGGTCGCGGCAGGATGCCGATTCTTCGCGGGCTACCCGATCACGCCGTCCTCCGAGATCGCCGAGCGTCTGTCCGGAGAACTTCCGAAGGCAGGTGGAGTGTTCGTCCAGATGGAAGACGAGATCGCCTCCATGGGCGCGGTGCTGGGTGCGTCGCTCGGTGGCGTGAAGGCGATGACCGCCACGAGCGGACCAGGGTTCTCGCTCAAGCAGGAGCATATCGGCTACGCGGGGATGGCCGAGATCCCGTGCGTCGTCGTCAACGTGATGCGAGGCGGGCCGAGCACCGGTCTACCGACACGCCCTTCCCAGGCAGATGTCATGCAGGCGCGGTGGGGTACGCACGGAGATCATCCGATCATCGTCCTGACGCCCGCCTCCGTCCAGGAGATCTACGAACAGACGGTGCGAGCGTTCAACCTCGCGGAAGCGTGTCGCGTTCCGGTCGTGGTCTTGTATGACGAGGTGGTCGGGCACCTCCTCGAGACCGTTACGCTGCCGGCTCCAGGCACCGTCGCCCTGACCGCTCGGAAGGCACCGCCGCCGAACGAGGCAGGGTTCGTTCCGTTCGCCGATACGCCGGATGGCGTACCGCCGATGGCGCGCTTCGGCGATGGGAACCGCATTCACACCACCGGGTTGGTGCACGGTGAGGATGGCTTTCCGACGCAGGCGCCCGAAGTCATCGACCGGGTCATGCGGCGGGTGCTGAACAAGCTGGACCATCACGTCGAGTCGATCGAATCCTACGAAACGCACGCGGTCGACGATGCCGAGCTGGTCGTCGTCGCCTACGGGATCACGGCCCGAGCCGCGCGGCGAGCCGTGCGACTCGCTCGAGATCGAGGGATCAAGGCTGGCCTGTTCCGTCCGGTGACACTCTGGCCGTTTCCCGAGCGGCCGTTGCGAGACCTCGCGGCGCACGCGAAGGCGATACTCGTCCCCGAGATGAATGCCGGGCAGCTCTGCCTGGAAGTCGAGCGACTATGCGCGGCGTACGGGTCGGTCGAGCGGCTCAACCGGATCGATGGGGAGCCGATCGCTCCGGCGGCAATCCTCCAACGCCTGGAACAGATGGGATGACCGAATTCGACGTCCGCGACTACATCCGGGCGGAACTGTTTCCTCACTTTCTCTGTCCCGGCTGCGGCCACGGCATCGCGCTGCGCGCGCTGCTCTGGGCGGTCCACGAGCTCGGTATCGACAAGGACTCGCTGGCTGTCGTCTCGGGAATCGGATGTTCCGGACGCCTGTCGGCCTACATCGACGCCAACACGGTGCATGCGACGCACGGACGTCCGATACCGTTCGCGACCGGGCTGAAGCTAGCGAGACCCGACTTGACGGTCGTCGTGATCACCGGTGACGGCGACGGCCTGGCCATCGGCGGCAACCATCTGATTCATGCGTGCCGGCGCAACCTCGACATCACCTGCCTGATGTTGAACAACGAGATCTACGGCATGACCGGGGGGCAGCTGTCTCCCACGACGTCCCACGATCGGTTCACCACGACGACTCCGCAGGGCAATGCCGATCCGGCGTTCGATTCGTGCAGACTGGCCGAGGCGGCCGGTGCGGGGCTCGTCGGACGCGAGGTCACACTCCAGACTCCAGCGCTCAAGGATCTCATCAAGGACGGGATCGCGTTCAAGGGCTTCTCGTTCGTCGAAGTGATCTCCGACTGCACCGAGATCTACGGGCGCAAGAACGATTTGGGTAATTCGGTCGAGATGATCCTGAGCCAGAAGGGCGCCATCCGGCCGGAGAGCTACGGCGGCGCAGTCGATTCTCCCTTCCGGCCGTCACCCTGGAAGACCGGTGTCTTCTGCCGGCATGACTACCCGGAGTTCGGCGAGACCTACCGGCAACGGTTCTTCGCCAGAGCGTCCTCGCCCGATCCAGAGACTGCACCCAGCGATGGATAGCTACGAGATCCGCCTCTGCGGCACGGGTGGGCAGGGCCTGATTCTCGCCGGGCGCATCCTTGCGGACGCGGTGGTGCGGGAGGGACGGTGGGTCGCACAGTCTCAGGCGTTCGAGCCGTTGTCTCGTGGAGGTGTCAGCCAGGCCGACCTCGTCATCAGCAGCTCGATGGTCGACTTCCCACTCGTGAGCGACCTCGACTTCCTGCTGGTTCTCGACGAACTGGCGGTGGCGGGTACCCACGAGTTGCTCACGCCGGCCAGCTCGATCCTGCTTGACTCGGAGCGCGTCGCGACCGACGCGTTAGACGCGTGTCGTCCGATCAGGCTGCCTCTGGTGGAAACCGCACGGACGCTTGGGAATCTTCGGGCGGCGAACATGGTCGCCCTCGGGGCCCTGGTCGCCCTGACCGACGTCTGCCAGCGAGACTCGCTGGAGGCTGCCATGCTGCGCGTGAGCCCGAAGGGATTCCAGCAGATCAATCAGCGTGCGATCGAGGTCGGCTGCGGCCTCGGAGCGGAGTCGAAACAGCCGGCCTAAGGTCAGCGATCAGACCGATGCGCGTGCGCCCTCCAGCTCGCCGACATCCTCTCGTGTTCCTTATGGGGGCAGTGGCGATCTTCGCCGCCGTCGGCTGCGAGCGAGCCGCTCCGGAGCCGCGCCCCGACGGCCTGCCGGAGTCGTTGTTCTGGGGCGTGCGGGCGACGCAAGGTACGACCTACGTCATGGATCTGGCCCTGCTGAGAACCTGGGAGGAGGAGCTGGGAATCAAGTGTTTCACGACCCAGGTCGCCAGCTCGGTTGCCGCGTTTCCCCACCTACAGTCCGGCAGACTGCACGTCTGGCAGAGCGGCATCCGAGACGCCTACCTGGCCAACCACGGCTCGGCCGAGTACGAGGACGCGGATTTCGACATTCGGATCTTCTTCAAAACGGCCGATGTTCACCTGGCGTTCGTGGTGCTGCCTGACTCCGGAATCGAGCGAATGGAGGACCTCGCCGGGCGGACGATCACCTACACGTCGAAACGGGCCGTGACGATGACCGAGGCCGGCACGGCATTGCTCGATTTCTACGGCATCGGAGATCAGGTGAGGGACATCCCGAACCTGTCGATGCGGGAGAAGCACGCGGCCTTGATCGAGGGAAGGGTTGACGCCAGCCTGGAAGGGCTGCCCAACGTCGACGTCATCTGGCGGGACGAACCCGGGGCGAGACCGCTCGACCTCTCCAATGAGGCAACGGCCTACGTGCAGCAGAGGTACCCGTGGTTCTGGGGTGAAACCGCGTCGCCCGACTGGCGGATGTACAAGGAGAACTACCGAGGGGTCGGGCCAGGCTTCGACTACCCTCGCCACGCGGCCACGACCCAGGTCGCTACCTTCGTCGATGTCTCGGCCGACGAAAAGCTCGTCTACACGCTGCTCGAGACGATGTATGCGCGGTTCGACTCTCTCCTCGAGATTCACCCCTACTTTCGAGACTACGCCGTCGACCGGATCGCGAGCGAGACGGTCTCCGTCCCGTACCACGCGGGTACCGTCAGGTACTTGAAAGATGTCGGCGTCTGGACCGACGCCATGGAGGTCAACCAGCAACGGCTCCTGGGCGAACTCGGTGCGACGCGGTAGTTGTGACAGCGTGGAAATCGGCCGCATGGACGACAGACCGGAAGCCTCTTTCGCCAGCCCGACCGTGGGCACGCCGCCCGAGTTGGCGGCGCTGCTCGACCCCACGACGCGCCGGGGCGTGGCGCTCTCCGGCTTCATCGTCCTCTTCTACGCGTACCACATCGCCTACCCTCTCGACATCTGGACCAAGCAGATTCCGCTGGGTCCGGACCGATTCGTCATCCTGAGTCTCGCGCTCAGCTTCGTCCTGGTCTTCCTGTTCGTACCGGCGAAGGCCAGGACGCCCCGGACCGCGATCCCCTGGTACGACGTGCTGCTCATCGTGGCCACGCTGATCGGCTGCGGCTACATGTTCACGAACAGCGACATCATGGCCGAAGGCCGGGCGATCACGTCGGCGGGCATGCTGACAGGCCTGCTCACACTGGGAGTCCTGCTCGAAGGTGTGCGGCGCACCATGGGGTGGTCGGTCGTCTCGGTGATCGTCGTCTTCTTTCTCTACGCGTGGACCTGCAGCTACTGGCCCGGAGTGCTGTGGAGTCGGCGCGTCTACTTCGACGAAGTGCTCTCGGCGACCTACCTGCACGACAGCGGCATGTTCGGCCAGGTGGCCGGACTGTGGGCCAAGACGGTCGTGCTGTTCATGGTGTTTGCCGGGCTGATCATGGTCTCCGGCACCGGCCGGCTCGTCATGCAACTCGCCCTCGGAGCGGTCGGGCACCTGCGGGGTGGACCGGCGAAGGTGGCGGTCCTGGCCAGCGGGGGCCTCGGCTCGCTCGGGCCGACCGGGCCCGCCAACGTGGCGCTCACGGGCTCGTTGACCATCCCGCTGATGAAGCGCAGCGGCTACACACCGGCCGAGGCCGGCGCGATCGAGGCGGTCTCATCGAGCGCGGGTAGCCTGACGCCGCCCGTCATGGGCGCCCTGACGTTCTTCATCGCCGACTGGTTGGAGCTGCCTTACTACAAGGTCATCCTGGGCGCCATTCTTCCGGCGTTCCTCTACTACGCCACGCTGATCGCGATGGTCGATTTCCACGCACGACGACGCGAGATCCCGGTGATCGAGCGACGGACGTTTCCCAGCGCGTGGGCGGCGTTGAAGCAAGACGGTCACTACCTGGCGCCGATCGTCCTGTTCGTGGTTCTGCTGCTCGGCTTCAGGTGGTCTGTGCAGTCGGCCGTCCTCTACTCGGCGGGCCTGACCGTCGTCGTCGGGCAGTTTGGCGGGCGTGAGGTGCGATTGGGGCCCAAAGCGATCCTGGCGGGGTTTCACCGCGGAGTCTGGGTGCTCGTCCTGATGGCGCCGATCTTCGCCGGCTTGGGCGTGATCATGGGCAGTCTCGAGCTGACAGGCATGCCGGTGCGCCTTGCCGGCATCGTGACCTCCCTGGCCGACGGCAACCTGGTCATGCTGCTCGGACTGACCGCGATCGTCAGCTACATCCTGGGCTCCGGAATGCCGATGATTGCCTGCTACTTCATCCTGGCCATCATCGCGGCGCCCGCACTCATCGAAGCCGGCATCATGCCGCTGGCCGCGCACTGGTTCGTCATCTGGGCCGCGCTCCTGCACTACTTCACGCCACCCGTCATGCCGATGGCGATCGTCGGAGCGGCCATTGCGGGCGCCAGCGTGTGGAAGACCAGCCTCTGCGCCGTTCGGTTGGGGATCGCGCTGGTGATCGTCCCGTGGGTGTTCGTCTTCAATCCGTCGATCATGCTGCAAGGTGGCCACGGTGTCGTGGAGACCGTGGCCACTCTGCTGATCTCACTCGTCGGCTTGATCGCGCTGGCCGCAGGGGTGCAGGGCTACCTCGTGCGAGCCGCCACCGCGGCGGAGCGGGCGGCACTGATCGCAGCGGGCCTCGGGATCATCTCGATGCTCTACTCTCCGCTGCTCGGCGTCTGCGGATGTGCACTGCTGGGCGCGACGGTCGTGCGCCAGGGCGGGCACCGTGCATTGATCGAGCGCGCCGGGATGCGCGTGCAAGGTAAGGCGATGGCTGCGGCGGCCGGACGGCGCGGCGAACGAACGAACGAGGAGGGCGGCTGATGTCCTGGGGAACGTGGATCGACCTGAACGCCGGAAACGACGCGATGAAGTGGCCGTACCCCATACGGTACGGACAGGAGGATGCCGTCGACGTCGACGTGCTGGTTCTCGGCGGCGGGATCGCCGGATGCTGGGCAGCCATCAGCGCCGCGGAACAGGGTGCGAAAGTGGCAATCCTGGAACGCGGCTCGATCCTCGGAAGCGGTGCGGGAACGGGGTGCGACCACTGGCAGTGGGCCATCACCGACGTGCCCGGTGTCAGCCTGAGCGCCGAGGACTTCACGCAGGCGCTCGTCGACAATCACGGCGGCTACAACAACGGGATCTCTCGCTACATTCAAGCCCGGGACGGTTACGAGACGCTCCTCGAGCTGGAGGAGATGGGCGGAAAGGTGAGGGATACCGAGGACACGTTCAAGGGCGCCGAGTTCAGGGACGAGCAGACCAAGCTGCTCTTCGCCTACGACTACGAGAACCGGATCGTCATGAGGGTCTGGGGCATGACGTTCAAACGAGCCCTACGCTCGAGACTCCGTCGGCTCGGCGTCGACATCCATGAGCGCGTGGCGCTGACCGGTCTGCTCACGGAGCGGCGCGGCGAGGACGCGACCGCCGTGGTCGGCGCGACCGGCCTGAACGTCAGAACCGGCGCGTTCAACGTGTTCACCGCGAAGGCCACCGTGCTCTGCGCGGCCCGGCCGCAGCGGATCTGGACGTACTCGACCGAGCTCGCCGGCTCGTGCGACCTGCGCATGCCGGGCGCCATGGGGGGCGGCTATGCAGCCGCCTGGAGGGCCGGCACCGAGTTCGCGATGATGGAGAAATCGATTCCGGCCGGTCTGAGCATCAATCCATCGGCCCCACATGGGTCGGGACACCCCAGCAACACCTGGTACCCCTGCACGATCGTCGACGCCAACGGCAAGGAGGTGCCGTGGGTCGATCGCGACGGGCATACCCTGGAAACCTTCGAGGAGCGCTGTCGGCCGGCGCCAGGGCAACGGTTCTTCATCAAGGGCGGGGGGCAGTCCTCGTTGCCCCACCAGGGTCTGCGGGACTATCAGGGACCGCGGCTGACCAATGTCGACACCCTGGTGGAAAAGGGCGAGATCGAGCTTCCGCTGTACGCCGACCTGCCGAGCCTGCCGGCCCACGAGCGACGGGCCATCTTCGGCCTCATGGTCGGTCAGGAAGCGAAGACCAAGCACACCTACGCGAACTACACGCACGCCGGATTCGATCCCGACCGAGACATGCTCCTGAGCTACCAGCAGCTCATCGGCGGCGGAGGCTACGGCACCAGCGCGGAAGGCGCGAAGACCGTGCTGGGATTCCCCTCCATCCGGAACGCCCACAGCGGCACGACCGGTGGACCGGTCGTCGACTGGAATCTGCGGACCAATCTGGAGGGCCTCTACGCGGCGGGCGACGGCATGCTCGGCGGCAACGATCACAGCCACGCCGCAACAACCGGCCGCTACGCCGGCCGGCGCGCGGCCTGGTTCGCCAGGCAGGCGACGGCCAGATCCGGATCTCGAGAGCAGATCGAAGCCGAGAAGCGCCGAGTGTACAGTCCGCTGCAGCGGAAGGACGGCGTGCACTGGAAGGAACTCCTGGCCGGGATCAACAAGACGATGCAGGCATACTGTGGCGCCGTGAAGAGTGAAGGGTTGCTCCGGATGGCGCTCGAGGCTGGCGAGGATCTCAAGCACGTGGTCGACACCGAGCTGGCGGCGGTCAATCCCCACGACCTCGCCAACGCCCTCAGCGTGGTCGACATCCTCACCGCCGGGATCGACATCATCGTGCCGGCCTGCCTCGCCCGCCGGGCAAGCAGCGCGTTTCTGCACTTCTCCAGGGCGGAGTATCCGGCGATGGACCCGCCGGAGTGGCAGAAGTTCGTGACGATTCGGCAGGAGGGTGGTGTCGTGAAGCAGGGCGAACGTCCGTTGAACCTCGGTGCGCCGTTCGAGGAGAACTACCTGGCCCACCGCCCCGCCGCTCCGATCGGTGCGTGAAGAGGAGACCGCCGTGAGTGAAGAGAACGTCTATCTGAGCCCGAATCCGGCGTCCGCGGCGCGACCGATCGCCATCGACCCGGAAAAGTGCACCGGCTGCAATCTCTGCGTCAACGTCTGCCCCGCCGACGTGTTCGTCCCAAATCCCGAGGCTGGGCGGGTGCCGCTCGTCTTGTTCGTCGACGAGTGCTGGTACTGCGGACCGTGCGTCGACGAGTGTCCCCATGCAGGAGCGATCCGCCTCAACTACCCGGTGATGTGGAGGGTTCCCTGGAAGCGAAAAGAGACCGGCCAGCACTACTGGGTGGGGATGAAGAACCCGCCGCCGCCAAACGACACCCCACCGGCCTGATGGCGCGACCAGGATGAGATGAGGAGCGGCGCGCAGGTCCGAGGCCTGCGAGTGCCCTTGGAGGGTCCACAGTGCGAAAGCTGACGATGGACGAGTGGGAGCGCAAGTACATCGCGCATCCCATCGAGCAATTCGATCAGAAGAATACGGTGTTCCTCCGGGCCAGTTGGGACCGAGAGATCCGCGAGCGGCTGGACAGCTGGTCCTTCATCGGTGAGGCGAGCGAGAAGCCAGGCTACACCCTCGAGGACCAGGCGCTCCGGTGGGCCGCGCGACGCGGCACGCAGCTCCTGGCACTCCTCAACACCTCCAAGCCGAATCCCAGTGCCGCCACCCGGGAAGTCGCCAAGGCGATCCGCAGTGCCAGGCCAGCCGGTCGGACACTCTCCTACCGGCCGCCCGAGGGTGCGCAACTCGATGTCGGCGACGGCCAGGAGATCACCGGTCGGCTCAAGAAGGTCGCCCGCTGGTTCGGTGCCGACCTGGTCGGAATCTGCCGACTCGACCGGCGGTGGCTCTACTCACACACCTTTTCGATGAGCGGATCGAACGACGGATCGAACGAGATGAGCGGGTCGAACGACGGGGAGCACGAGCCGCAGGTCATTCCAGACGAGTTCAAGTCTGTCGTCGTCCTCGGGTTCGAGATGGACTACGACATGATCAAGTACTATCCGAGCTTCATCTCCGGCGCGGCGACGAGCATGGGGTACAGCCAGATGGCTGTCACCAACCTGTACTTGTCGGCGTTCATCAGAAACCTGGGCTACAAGGCGATCGACTGCACCACCAACGATGTCGCCCTGTCGGTGCCGATGGCGATGCAGGCCGGTCTGGGCGACATCGCGCGAAATGGTTTGCTGGTCACACCCAAGTACGGCCCGAGGGTGCGGATCAGCAAGATCATCACCGACCTCCCGCTGGTGCCAGATGCGCCGATCGATTTCGGCGTCACCGAGTTCTGCGACCGCTGCAAGATCTGTGCGGACAAGTGTCCGGCGCAGTGCATCTCGCCTGGTGAGCGGACCATCGAGCCCCGCTGTGTCTCCAATCTCCCGGGCATTCGGAAGTGGCCGATCCAGCCCGAGGCCTGCCGGATGTACTGGGGCCGAGTCAATCGGCCGTGCACGACCTGTATCGCCTGCTGCCCCTACAACAAGCCCGACACGCTGTTTCATCGCGCGGTGAGATGGTGTACCGATCATGCGCGGTGGGGTGACCCGATCTACGTGAAGCTGGACGTCTGGTCCGGCTACGGCAAGCCGGAGAACCCGGCGCCGTTCTGGGACAGGTGGCGTCCATCGAGTCGAAACGGTCATCGCGCGTGACGAGGGGCGAGAGCGACCGCCGGCGTCAACCGACCAGCCCGAGGGCTCGATAGGCTGCCGATGGCGACAGCGATCATCCTCGGCGTATTCCTGGCGGCCATGATCGGGCTCGGCGTCTGGGGTGGGCGCCGGACCAGGACCCCGGCCGACTTTCTTCTCGGTGGCCGACAGATCGGCCCGTGGGCCTCCGCGTTCGCCTACGGCACCAGCTACTTCTCGGCCGTGCTCTTCATCGGGTTCGCGGGGCAGTTCGGGTGGATGTTCGGTTTGGATGCGCTCTGGATCGCCGCGGGCAACGCCGTCCTCGGTGCCTTCGCGGCCTGGGTCGTCCTGGCCAAGGCCACGCGCCGGATGACCCGGAATCTCGACACGTTGACGATGCCGGAGTTCTTCGCGAAGCGCTATCAGGCGCCGGCCCTGCAAGTGATCGCGGCCGGCGTCATCTTCGTCTTCCTCCTTCCCTACTCGGCGTCGGTCTTCAAGGGCCTCAGTCACCTGTTCGAGATCAGCTTTCCGGGCGTGCTGTCGTACGAGACGGCCCTCCTGATCATGTGCGTCATCACCGGCATCTATCTGACCATCGGCGGGTACTTCGCCGTGGCGATCGCCGATCTGGTCCAGGGCCTGATCATGCTCGCCGGGGCCATCGCCATGGTCGTCGCGCTCGTCGGGCGGGCGGGTGGAATCGGGGTCGTCTTCGCGACGATTGGGGCCAACGCCGCGGCGCACGTTCCCCCGATCCAGCAGCCCCCGTGGTGGATCCTGTGGTCGGTCGTCTTCATGAGCAGCTTCGGCCCCTGGGGATTGCCTCAGATGGTGCACAAGTTCTATGCGATCGAATCGGAGCGCCACATTGCGACGGCCACGGTCGTCACGGGCATCTTCGCGACCGTCATGGGATTCGCCGCCTACTTCACGGGAGCGTTGACACACGTCTTCTTTGCTGACGGGCCACCGGCGAGCGCGCTGATCCAGGGGGAACAGGGAACGACTACGATGCGCTACGACGTGCTGGTCCCAGAGCTGCTCAGCGGCAATCTGCCCGAGCTGCTGATGGCGCTCGTGCTGCTGCTGGTCGTCTCAGCCTCGATGAGCACGCTCTCCAGCCTGGTGCTGGTCTCCTCAGCGTCGATCTCCGTCGACCTCCGGGCCGGGCGGCTCAGGTCTCCTTCCGCGGAGAACGGATCGCTCGTGATGATTCGCCTGGTGGCGGCGCTCTTCATCGCGATCTCCTTCGTCATCGCGAGCAACGAATTCGCGTTCATCGTGAGCCTGATGTCGCTGAGCTGGGGCGCGGTGGCCGGCGCGTTTCTCGCCCCGTACGTCTACGGACTATTTTGGCGATCGACCACTCGAGCCGGTGCGCTCGCTGGGATGCTCGCGGGCCTGGGCACTGCGGTGGTCTGGGGCGGCTACCTCATCGCCGGAGGACAGGTGACGCTGGTGCCGCTGGCCGCCTCGGTCGCCATGGTCGTCCCGTTCGTTGTCGTGCCCGCAGTCAGCCTGTGCTCGACGCCGCCCTCGAGCGACCTGCTCCGCCGCGCCTTCGCGGCGGAGTGAGCACCCAGATGTACAGACCCGCGACGATCACCGACTCGCACATCCACCTGAGCACGGCCGGCACGGCCCGGGCCAGGCGCACGCGTCTGTCCCAACTCGACGAACGGCTCGTCGAGGCCTACCATGGCCGCTGGAGCCGGAGCCTCGCGTCGAGGGACGAACAGGGCCCCGAGACCGACGTTCCGGACGTCGAGACCGTCGCCCGCCGGTGGCTGGCCGAACTCGACGCCGCCGGCATCGATCGCGCCGTGTTCTTTCCAGCCTACGACGCGCCGGATGATCTCCTGGCGTTCATCGCCTCGGCGCCCGACCGGTTCGTCGGGTACACGACCTTCGATCCGACCAACCGCGAGAATGCGCACCGTTTGCAGCAGCAGGTCGACGAAGGTGGCGTTCGAGGGCTCAAGCTCTACCCGATGGCCGGGCACTTTCATGCGGACGACGACGCGTGCTTCCCGGTGTACGAGGTCTGCGCCGACAAGGGGATCCCGGTGATCATCCATTTCGGGATCTCGATCGACGCCACGCACGACCTGCGCTACGGCAATCCGCTCGACCTGTCGCACATCGCCCTGCGGTTCCCCTCGGTGCGATGGATCATCCCGCACTTCGGGACCGGGTTCTTCCGCGAGGCCCTGATGCTCGCGGCGCAGTATCAGAACGTCTATCTCGACACCTCGTCGTCGAACAACTGGGTCCAGTACGCTCCCGTCCCGACCACCGTCGCCGATCTCTTCCGACGCACGCTCGACGCGCTCGGATCGGAGCGACTCATCTTCGGCACCGACTCGAGCTTCTTTCCGCGGGGCTTCAGGACGAACATCCTCGAGCAACAGCTCGCGATCTGCAACGATCTGAACCTGTCACCCGCGGAGATGGACAACATCTTCAACGACAACATCCGGCGAATCATCGACGGCTAAGGTTAGGACACTGCAGCCTGGAGGTATGCCCATGACCGAACCCGTGAACGCCCTGAAGAAGGAGATCAAGAACCGAGCGGAGATCTACGTGAAGATCTACTCGCAGCTCTCGGCCGAGCTCGGGCCGGACAAGGCGACCGAGCTGCTCGGAAAGGCCGTGTACGAGCGCGGCCGGGACAAGGGTCAGCGGCTCGCCAAGCAGGTTGGCGCGCCGGATCTGGAGCAGCTCGCGCGTGTGCTCATCGAGGGGAAGGGTACGATCGACGCGTTTGGACAGGAAGTGGTCGAGGCGAGCCCGACGCGTACGGTGCTACGGCTGAACCAGTGTCCGTTGGTCGACGCGTGGGACGAGGTCGGACTGTCAGGGGACGAGAAGGCGAAGATGTGCGACATCGCCCATCAGGTCGACTTCGGCAAGTTCGAGACCGCCGGGTACACGCTGCGGTTCGGCTGCCGGATCTCCGACGGCGCCAAGTCGTGCGACCTGGAGTTGACAAGGTGTCGCGAGCGATAGCGGCTCGGCCCTGGTTCCGGCGCGCGAAGGCGGGGCTAGGCCTCGCGCTCCTGCTCGGCTCATCGCTCGTCATCGCCTCCTCACCACCCCGGGCTGCCCAGGCGCCGCGGCTGACGGTCATTGCGGTCGGTCTGCCCGGCACCCTGCTCAACGCCGTCGGCACCGGCATCGCCAGATTGGTGACCGAGAATACCCCGACCCGCATGAGAGTTCGGGTGGCTTCCGGGATAGACGCCCTGGTGGCTCGGGTGATGCCGATTTCGGGGTGAGCGCGGCTGATGCAACCCATGTCTCGTCCAACGGTCTCAGGCACTACGCCGAACATCCGCAAGAGAACCTGCGCCTCGTCCTCCCCGGGCCGCCATTCCTGCTCGGATTCCTGGTTCGCGAGGGGGCTCGCTATCAGACCGTGGCCGATCTCGCCGGCGAGCCCGTTGGCGGTGAGTATCCGAACACGCGTCCGATGTTCTACGATGGCCGCACGATCCTCCACACGGTCGGGCTGACGTGGGCCGACCTCTCGGTCGTTCCGGTCGCCAGCTTTCGCGAAGGCATCCAGGCGTTCATCGAAGGGCGCGCGGTCGCGGCTATCAGCTCGGTGGGCAGCGGCATGACCCAGCAGGCGGACGCCAAGGTGAGCGGCGTGCGCTTTCTCGGCCTGCCGAACCGGCCGGACATCTCCAGAATGCTCTGGGAGCATCACCCGGGCTACCGGGCCGTGCCGGTCGAGCAGGGCTCCGCGCTCGGGATTCCGCACGACATGATCGTGGCCGGGAAGGACACCTATCTGATCGCCAGCGCCCAGACCGACGCGGACACCGTCTACGCCGTCGCCAGCCTGCTCTGGCGGAACATGCCAGCGCTCCGCGCCGTGCATCCGTTCTTCGCGAGCTGGACTCACCAGGCGATGGCCAACGCTCGCGTCACGATTCCGTTCCACGTTGGCTCGATCCGGCTCCTCGAGGAGGTAGGGATGTGGACTGCGGAGCACGCGCGCACCCATGAGGCCCGTCTGGCCGCGCTCTCTCGATGAACGGAGCGGTGGTCGGGCGTCGTCGAGAGCTGCCGCCCTGGGCGGAGTGGGCGGTCGCCTGGATGGCCACGGGGCTCATCGTGGTTGGCGGACTCTACGCAACGCGGGTTCACGATCTGATCGGCATCGCGTTCTTCCCGCAGCAACTCTTCGGTCTGGTGCTCGGGTTGATGCTGGCCATCGTCTTTCTCACGATGCCGCTGCGGCGATCTCGGACGTCGCGGGCGGTGCCGCGGTACGACATCGCGCTCGCACTGGCCGGGCTCGCATGCGGGCTCTACGTCGTGATCTGGTTTCCGTCGGTCGCCTACGAGCTGAGCTTCCCCACGCCCGACAAGTACATCCTCGGCACCATCGCGATGGGTCTGGTGTTGGAGGCTTGCCGTCGTGTCTACGGGCCGGTGCTTCCGACCGTGACGGTGGTGTTCGTACTGTATGCCGCGCTGGCGAGCCACTTCCCCGAGTTCCTCGAAACGCGCTCGATCCCGTGGTCGCGGCTGAGCACCGAGTTGTACCTCGGCCCGGAGGGGATGCTGGGCGTGGCGCTCTCGCTGGTGGCGACCGTGGTGCTGGTCTTCATTCTGTTTGGACGACTCACCTTCGCCCTGGGGGGTGGAACCGTGTTCACGGACATCGCGACCGCCCTGATGGGGCGATACCGTGGCGGCCCGGCCAAGGTTGCCGTGCTCGGGTCGGCGCTGTTCGGCAGCATCTCGGGATCTGCCGTCGCCAACGTCGCGATTACCGGCACCGTGACGATTCCGATGATGAAGCGGATCGGGTACCGACCCGAAGTCGCTGGCGCCATCGAAGCGGCCGCTTCGACCGGTGGGCTCGTAACTCCGCCCGTCATGAGCGTGGTGGCGTTCCTGATGGCGGAGTATCTCGGACTGCCGTACGGTCAGGTGGTCATCGCCGCGACCCTACCCGCCCTGCTCTACTTCACAGCCATCCTGGTGCAGGTCGACCTCGAGGCGGGTCGAACCGGGCTGCAAGGCGTACCGGCCGCCGACATTCCGCGACTTTCGCACGTGCTGCGTCGAGGGTGGCCGTTCCTGTTGCCCCTACCGATCCTCATCGTCACCCTGATCGTGTTCTTCTGGGAGCCGGCTCGGGCCGGGATGTTCTCGGTGCTCGTTCTCGTCGCCTCGGGGTACTGGTTCGTCCGTGACAAGAGCATCAGGTGGTGGTTCGATGAGGTGGCGCGGGCCGGTCAATCGGTGGCGGAGATCCTCACCGTGGCAGCCGTGGTGGGGTTGATCATGGGGAGTGCGTCGGTCACCGGGCTGGGCTTCACACTCTCGGTTCCGTTGCTCCAGCTAGCCGACACGAGCCTGTTATTGTTTCTGACCGCCACGGCGTTCATCAGTATCGTGCTCGGGACGGGCCTGCCGGGCATCGCGATCTACTTCATGCAGGTGGCGCTCATCGTGCCGTCGCTGGTGGACTCTGGCGTGCCCCCGCTAGCGGCGCATTTCTTCATCTACTACTTCGGTGTGTTCTCCTTCATCACCCCGCCGGTTTGCATCGCGGCGATCGCCGCGGCGAGCATCGCAGGTGCGGGTCCTATGCGGACGGGATGGGAGGCGGTGAAGCTCGGAGTCGTGGCGTTTGTCGTGCCGTTCGTGTTCGTGCTCTCGCCGTCGCTCCTGGGGCAGGGTGAGGCTTGGGCAACCGCAGTCGACTGTGTGACCGCGCTTCTCGGCGTCGTCGCGATCAGCGTTGGGCTGCGGGGCTTCCTCGTGGCGCCGGTGGGCCCGCTCGCACGCGCCGCGTGCCTCGTGGCCGCCCTTGGCCTGTTCCTCCCGGTGGACCTTGCGGCCGCCGCCTGGGGCGGAAAGATGGCCGGTGCGACACTGTTCGGTACCGTGGTCGGAGGCCATCTGTTGTTGGTGCAGCGGGCGAATGCCGGTGACTGAGGCGCTCGAGATGCGGCTACCATAGGCGCCAGGGACCGACGACTGGCAGAGGAGAGGCGATGGCCTTCGCATCCATCTACTTCGACGAGAACGTCTGCACAGGCTGCAACTACTGCATCGACGTCTGCATGTGTGACGCCTTCGTCGCCGGTCCGGACAAGGGTTCGGTGCCGATCATGAAATACCCGGACGAGTGCTGGTTCTGCGGCTGCTGCGTCACCCTCTGTCCCTTGAAGGAGGAGGGCGCCATCGAGATCGTGACGCCGTTCCGGATGCGGGGTGCATTCAAGAAGACCCCGAGCGCTTCGTCGGCGTAACGCTGGAGCTGACATGGTTCAACCACGAATCGTTTCCGTCGACACCGATGTCTTGATCATCGGCGGCGGCCTCGCTGGGTGCATGGCTGCCATCAAGGCCTGCGAGCACGACGGCGTACGCGTCACCATCATCGAGAAATCCAACACCGTGGCGAGCGGCTGTGCAGCCAGCGGGATCGATCACGTCTGGGCCTACATCCCTCCAATCCACGAACCCATGGGCTACACCCTCGACGACATGGCCGAGGACCATCGGCAGGTCGTGTCGTTCGGGTTCTTTAGACGCGACCTGTTCGATCTTGTGGCGGGCACGATGTACGACCGAGTCCTGGATCTGGAACGCTTCGGCATCCAGTTCCGGTACGCTGACAGCCGGGTGCCCGGCCGATTCAGGATCGTGCCGCAGTTCCACAGCGTGCCAACGTCGTTCAACTTCGACGGCGAACCTCTCAAACCCGTGCTCACCAAGATGGCCACGAAGCGCGGAGCGAAGATCCTCAATCGCGTGCAGATGACCGACTACCTCACCCACGACAACCAGATCTGCGGCGCGGTCGGCGTTCACACGCGCACGGGGGAGGTCTACCACTTCCGGGCGAAGGCGATCGTGGCGGCGACGGGTCGGTCGAACCGGCTGAGCCGAAACCCAAGCGGCTTCGACTTCAACCTACGGATGCCGGCGCCGATGTGCGGCGACGGCACCTCGATGGCCATGCGGACTGGCCTGCCGATCATCAACATCGAGTTCCTGGGAAATATCCTTGGGGTCGCTGCCGCCGGGAGCTACTACCCCAACTACGGCGACCCGCGAAACACGGTCCAGCCGGCTGCCCGGATCATCGACGACGCCGGCAACGTCATCGTGGCCAGAACGCAGTTCTACGATTGGGCCAACCTGGGGGCGGTGAAGTGGACCGAGCAGGTCCGTCGCGACTGGATCCGCGAGCGCGCCACGGCACGCGGCGGCAAGAAGGAGATGGGCGCGCGCCTCGCCGCCGGCGAGGGGCCCTTCTATCTCGACCTCAGCGAGGCCGAAGACGCGGAGGTCGACTACATCGAGTGGTCGATCGCCAACGAGGGCAAGGGTAGGCAGTTCCTCCGTTACTTCAAGGATGAGGAGGGCGCAGATCTGCGGGACAATCCGCAGGAGTACGCCGCGCTCTGGCCGCGCGAGATTTCCGGCACCGCGGCAAAGGGTCTATGGGTGGATGCGAACCTCGAAACCGCGATCAGAAACCTGTTTGCAGCCGGTGACGAGGTGGGTGGACTGCCGTGGCAGGCGTCCCCGGGAGCCTTCACCCAGGGCTGGCACGCGGGGAACATGGCGGCCCGACGGGCCAGTCATCAGAAGACTCTGCTCCCAGGCGCCGACGACGTGGTCGAGTCCAGGGCACGGTCGTGCGCCGAGATGTTAGGGCGTGCTCGTGGCTTCCACTGGAGAGATGTGGAGCTCGGAGTTCAGAACCTCATGGACCGCTACTGCGGGGAGATCCGCAGTGACGGCATGCTGACGCGCGGCTTGGAGCGATTGGAGGACGCCAAGCGCGCGCCGCTCAAGGCGGACGACCCGCACGAGTTGGGACGATGTCTGGACGTCAAGTCGATTATCGACAATGCCGAGCTCGTGCTCCGGTCATCGCTGGAGCGTCGCGAGAGCCGACCCGTGCCGTTCGGATTCCGGCGCGTCGAGCACCCAGAGCAGGACGACGAGAACTGGAAGATCTTCCTGGCCATCCGGAGAGATCGGGAGGGCCGGTTCAGCTTCAGCAAGCTCCCAACCGACGGGTGACCGCAGACATCCGACGTCGCTTCAATCAGCCGACCCTGAACACCACGGCCATCGCGGTGTCTCCCGCCGCGCAGCCGGTGAACAACCCCAGGCCGCCGCCGCGCTCGACCAGTTCCTCGATGAGTTCGACCATCGCCCGCAGCCCGGTCGGGGCCTGCGGGTGGCCGTAGACCAGCGGCGACCCGTAGCGGTTGACCTTCGCCGGTTCCAGCGCCAGTTCTCGACAGAGGTACACATCGTTGACGGCGAACGGATTGTGGGTCTTGACCACGGCGCAGTCCGCGATCGCCACGCCGGCCGCGTCCAGCGCCTGCCGCGCCGCGGGCACGACGGCCATCGGCATGAAGCCCTTCTTCGCGCGGGCCGAGCCAAAACCCAGGACTTGCACGGTCACACCGCTCCGGATCGCGAGGCGCGCCGCGGCCTCACGGGTACACAGGACGACACCCGCATTCCCGTCGGCTGGGTAGGTCTGTGTCCCGAAGGTCACCGTTCCGCCCTCCTGGACGGGCTTCAGCCTCGCCAGCCCCTCGGCGGTCGTGCCGAAGACTCCCTCGTCCCGGTCGACGACCTGCTCGTTCTTCTTGCCCGCGTTCAAGACGACCGGCATCATGTAGCGCTTCTGAAAGGCACGGTCGTCGGCCAGCGCCGCCTGGTACTGCTCGCTCCGGAGCAGCGCCATGGCGTCCTGCTCTTCGCGGGTGATCCCGGCCTCGCGCGCGACGTTCTCCGCCGTCTCGATCATGGCGTTCCCGGCGAACGGATCCCGGTTGAAGTTGTCCCAGACCGGGTTCTCGGCCTTCCCCAGCGCGCCCGGGCCCGAGGGATCCGGATAGTAGACGTGCGGACCGTTGCTCGTCCGGTCGCAGGCGATCGCGAGCACGCATTCTCGTTGGCCAGCTTCGATCTGCAGTGCAGCGCTGGCGACGATGGCGGCCGAGGTGGCGCAGGCCTGCGAGATCGTCGGACCGGTGAGCCGGTCGGCCCCGATCATGCCGGCGAGCCAGGGTGCACCGTAGAAGCTCTGCCGCTGCATCACCGTGGTCCCCAGGACGATGCCGTCGAGGCGCTCGGGCCGCAGACGACCCTCGCCTGCCGCGCTCCGGACGACGCCGGCGGCCAGTTTCATCGAGTGCTCGCCGGCGAGACGGCCCTGCCATTTGCAGAACGGCGTGCTCCAGTAGGCCCCGTACGGAATGAACGTTCGCTCGAGTGACATCGACCCTCCTCGTCGTCGTGTTCCGTCATCCGGTCCGCGCGAAATCCGGACGTCGTTTCTCCAGGAATGCCGTGACGCCCTCGCGGGCCGCCTCGGTGCAGGCCGTCGCCCCGAACGCGGCGTAGCCGATTTCCAGAGCCGCCTCGAGGCCGTCGGCCTTCGCCGCCGCGGCAACCGCCCGGTCGATGATACCGATGACCTCACGGCTGAGCGGCCGCTTCCCGAACGCCCCGTCATCCAACTCGGGCGGCGCCGGGATCTCCACCGGGCCGTCCAGGTCGGCGGCCGAGCTCGCCGTGTCAGCAAGCTCGCCCACACGAGACACCGCCGATGCGATCAGGTCGTCCTGCGGGTCCACGAGCGCGTCAATCACGCCGAGCGCGTGAGCTCGAGTCGCGTCGAGCTTCCGGCCCAGGCGCAGCATGTCGTGAAAGACCGATGCTGCCTGGGGCCAGCGGCGATACGGCACCACCATGCCGCCGATCCCCGGCGCGATCCCCAGGGTCACCTCGGGGAACTGCAGCCAGGCGTCCCGGGTCGCGACGATCCCGCGACAGCGCAAGGCGAGCTCCACGCCGCCGCCGAGCGCCATGCCGTTGAGTGCGGCGACCACCGGCTTGGTCATCCGATCGAGGTGAACGAGCAACCGGGAGCAATCGCGGGAGTACTGGACGCAGTCGTTCAGACTCCCCAGCATCTCGGGAAACCGTCCGATGTCGGCTCCGGCACAGAACGCCCGGGGTCCGTAGCCCACGACGACAAAGCCACGAACGGCCGGGTCGTGTTCGAACTGTCGAATGACGCCGAGCAGCTCGTCGGTGACCTCGTCGTCGAGCGCGTTGAGCGCTTGCGGGCGCCTGATGGTCAGCACCTTGACGCCGTCCAGGCCATCGACCAGCACGACCCTTCGACACTCCCGGTAGGCGGCGAGATCGCGCGCCGCCGTCGGCATGCCGGGTCGCTCCCGCGCGAAACGCTCGAGGATGCGCCCGACCTCGGCGTCGCCCAGGCTGCGCATCAGGTCGAGCGGGCCTTGCTTGAAGCCGAGTGCCAGGCGACACCCGAGGTTGAGGTCGGCCGGCGATCCGATGTCGCGGTCGAGAATGTCGACCGTTTGCGAGAAGAGGATCCCGAGCAGCCGATCGCGCACGGCCGTCTCGGTGTCCGGCGTCACCGTCACCCGCTCACCCGGCGCCGTCGTCTTCCAGACATCCACCGACCCAAAGATCGGCGCCGGCCGGTAGTGCGCACCCTCCTCCATCTGAAGCGTGTTCGTCTCGACGATGATCGGATTGCCGCGTGCGAGGTTCAGGACGAAGAACGGCCCGGCGTGGACGTAATCGGCCGCCACGCTGTCCACCTCGGATGCGCTGGCCCGGTCGAGCAGATGGCCGGCCTCGTTGCACCAGTTGTCGAAGACGCGATCGAGCATGAAGCAGAGCGCGTCTGCGGTCACGAGCGGGACCTTGCCGGTCGTGCAGAACAGCCAGCGGAGATAGTCCAGCACCTCGGGATCGCCGTGCTCCCAATCGACGACCTCCACGGCCGGGTTCCTGAACGCCGGCGCGAAGAAATGGGTGACGGTCGTACGCTGCTTGTGTGTGAGATCGCCGAAGAGCCTCGACGCCGGGAGCGAGCTGGTATTCGACGTGATGAGCGCGTCGGGGCGGACGACGGCCTCGATGTCCCGAAAGATCTTCCGCTTCAACTCGAGGTTCTCGGTCGCCGCCTCGAGGACCCAGTCGCACTCGGCCATCGCGGCATAGTCCTGGGTCGTGACCAGGTTGCGACGCACCTGGACGGCCTGCTGCTCGGTCAGCTTCCGTCGGGCGAGCCCCTTTTCCACATACCCCTCGATCCGAGCGACGGCGCGCTCCAGTGCGGCGGGCGCCACGTCGACCAGGACGAGTGTCAGGTCCGGAATGGCACTCTTCAGGTAGTACCCGATGTCCGGACCGATGGTGCCGGCGCCGACGATGGCGATGCGCTGAGGCATCGACCGTCGGGGCCGGGTGATGAGGGGATTCTCGCGAGTCGTCGACGGCACTCTGCTCATGACATCCTTCGTGCGTGGCCAAGCCACCGTGGGCAGCGGTCCGTCGGCTCGTCGAAGGTGGCGACCGGGACCGGAATGATCGGTCGGAACATGATCTGAATCATACTTGCGGAGAGAGCTGCCAGAGCATGATCTCGTCGGAAGTATGCTGCTGGTACTCCGTCAGCTGATCTCCTGTCGGTGGGAAGCAGAGTGAAATCAACGACCACACCAGCGCAGCCGCTGCTGATCGACCGCGCGGGGCACGCCGGGCACCTCCTGGGGAACGAGGCCATCGTGCGCGGTGCGCTCGAGGCTGGCGTGGCGTTCGCCGCCGGTTACCCCGGCACACCCGCGTCCGAGATCAACGATACCTTCGCCCGAATCGCTCCACAACGCGGTGTCGTCGTCGAGTACTCCGTCAACGAGAAGCTCGCGCTCGAGATGGCGTTCGCCGCGTCGCTGGCCGGCGCGCGATCGATCTGCTCGATGAAGCACCTTGGCCTGCTCGTCGCGGGCGACCCGCTCTCCACGATCCCGTACATCGGGGTCGAGGCCGGCATGGTCATCGTCTCCGCCGCCGATCCGGGATGCAAGACCAGCCCGAACGAGCAGGACCAGCGCCATCTCGGTCCGATGCTGCACCTGCCGATTCTCGACCCGAGCACGCCCCACCAGGCGCTCACCATGACTCGCTTCGCCTTCGAACTCTCGGAGGAGACGCGCCTGCCGGTGCTGCTGCGTCCGACGACCCGTGTCTGCCACACGCGCGGCGCCGTCACGTTCGGGTCACTGCGCGCGCCGAACGTGCGGGGCTTCGTTCGAGACCCGCAGCGCTACGTGCCGGTTCCGCACAACGCCCAGGAGATGCGCGTCGGGCTCCAGGAGCGAATCGGACGGGCGGGCGAGCTGATGGCGGGTGCGGGCTTCTTCGACTGCACGGGGAGTTCGACGGAGGCGATTCTGGCGGTGGGCGCCCCGGCGGCGACCTGCGCCGACCTATTCGGGCATCACGACCTCGGTGACCGAATCGCCCTGTGGACCCTGGGTGCCGTCTATCCGCTACCGGAAGCACAGCTCGCGCGCCGCCTGGACGCGGTGGACAAGGTGCTCGTCGTCGAGGAACTGTCCCCGTTCATCGAGGACCGGGTCCGCAACCTCTGCGCGGTCCACGGACTGCGGACCGAGATTCTCGGGCAGCGAACCGGCCATCTCACCGAGATCGGCGAGCAGACACCGGAACGACTCGAGGCGGCGATCGGACGCGCATTCGAGGTCGAGCTGACCCCGCGTGACCAGCCCGCACAGGCCCCGGTGCAGTCCCGGCCCCCGACGCTCTGCTCCGGCTGCCCGCATCGCGCCACGTTCCTGGCGGCGCGAACGGCGTTCGGCGAGGAGCAGCTCTACTTCAACGACATCGGCTGCTACACGCTGGGCTACGGTCCGCCGCTCGACACGGCCGATGCGCTGGTCTGCATGGGCGCCGGCTTCTCGCTCGCGGCCGGCGTCAGCCGGATGACGGGCCAGCGTACGGTGGGCTTCCTCGGCGACTCGACCTTCTTTCACGCCGGCATGCCCGCCTTGCTCAACGCCATCAAGGAAGACGTCAACATGGTCGCGGTCGTCCTGGACAACCAGACGACGGCCATGACCGGATTTCAGGCCAGCCCCAGCCTCCCGCGGAACGGTTCCGCCTCCATCGCGGCCATCGCCCGCGCGCTGGGCGCGTCGCATGTCGAAGCGGTCGACTCGTACGACCTGCCCGAGACGGTAGCCGCTTTTCGCCGGGCGCGGGAGGCACGGGGAGTCAGCGTCATTGTCGTCGAACGCGCCTGCCCCGTCGACGAGGCGCGACAGCAGGGCCCTGGCACGACCCTGCCGCTGTTCGAGATCGATCACGACCGGTGTCGCGCCTGCGGTCGCGAATCGCTCGATCTGCGTTGCACCCAGTGCGTGACCACGGGGTTCGAGCGCCAACTGGCGCGAGGGTGCGCCGCTCGCGGCGCAAATTCGTCCACACCCTTGGCACCGTGCAGCACCGAGTGCCCGCTCTCCCTCTGCATCCAGGGATACGCCGGACACATCGCCGCCGGCGAGTACGTCGAAGCGTGGGGGCACATCGCGGATCGGTGCGCCCTGCCGGAGTCGGTGTGCCGGGTCTGCCATCAGCCCTGCGAGGCGGCCTGCGTTCGACAGGGTGTCGACGGGTCGGTTGCGATCAATGAGCTCAAGCGGTTCGTGGTCGAGTGGGCGGCCGAACGGCCTGACACCACGATCGAGCCGGAACGCGAACCGGCACACGGTTTGAAGGTGGCGGTCGCCGGGGCCGGACCGGCCGGGCTCGCCGCGGCGCGGGACCTCGCACTTCGCGGCTACGACGTCACACTCTACGATGCCGCCGAGCGCCCGGGCGGCCTGCTCACCCACGGCATTCCGGCGTACCGTCTGCCGCCTGAGGCGGTGCAGCGAGACCTGGCGCAGATCCTCGGCCTCGGCGTCGCGTTCGTCGGAAACACACGGCTCGGGCGGGACGTCACGGTCGCCGGATTGCTCGAGCAGGGCTTCGACGCCGTGTTCCTGGCCCTCGGGGCGGCCAGGGCCGCAACGCTCGATCTGGCGGGCGCGGACCTTCCGGACTCGCCTGCCCAGGTGTCCGCACTCGAATATCTGGCCTCCGTGGCACGGGGGTCGGCCGTCGACACCGGACGCCGCGTGGTCGTCATCGGCGGCGGGAATGCCGCCATCGACACCGCCCGAACCGGACGCCGCCTCGGGGCCGAGCAGGTGACGATCGCATGCATCGAGGCCGACGACGAGATGCCGGCCATCCGAAGTGAGATCGCCGCGGCGAAGCAGGAAGGCATCGCCGTGCGGACGGGCGTGCGACCGGTTCGCCTCGGCTCGAAAGGCGTCTGCTGCGTGGCCGTCGGCGACGCCGGCGGTGGCGAGTTCTTACTCGACGCCGACCAGATCGTCCTGGCGATCGGCCAGCAGCCCGACCTCGACTGCCTCGAGCCAAAGTCGATCGCCCTGACCCAGACCGACGACGGTCACATCCGGATCGACCCGGCGACCGGCGCCACGTCGCATCCACTCGTGTTCGCCGGAGGCGACCTCACCGGCGGCGAGCGCACCGTCACCGGAGCCATCGCCGCCGGCCAGCGCGCCGCCTGGGGCATCGACCGATCGCTGAGGGGCGCGGAGACGGCCAACCGTCGCCCGCCGCCCGCCCGAGTCGCTCCGCTGGCTCACCCGCCCGCGCCGTCCCCCGCCGACGCCGCCTTCCAGTCCGCGCGGGTCGAGGCGCATGAGCTGCCTCCGGACACGCGGGTCTCGGATTTTCGCGAGGTCGCCGGACGATTGAGCGAGGCGGAGGCGCGAGCCGAGGCGACCCGCTGTCTCCTGTGCGGCGCCTGCGGCAACTGTCGAGCCTGCATCGACCTGTTCGCCTGTCCTGCCCTCGTGGAGGTCGATGGCCAGGTCGACATCAACGCCGACCTCTGCACCGGCTGCGCCGTCTGCGCCCAGATCTGCCCGAACGACGCGATCCGGATGGTGGCGCGTGTCTGAGGCGCGCCTCGCGGTCCTGATCGTCGGTGTCGGGGGGCAGGGCGTCCTCACCGCGGGGCGGATCCTGGGCGACGCCGCGCACGCGACGGGTCTGCCGGTCGTGGAAGGGCAGCTGCACGGCATGTCGCAACGCGGCGGTAGCGTGGAGTGTTCGGTGCTGATCGGCCCGGGCGAGAGCTCGTTTCTTCGAGTGGCCGATGTCGTCGTCGGCTTCGAGCCACTCGAGGCGCTGCGCGCCATCCCGAAGATCGGCCCGCAAACCAGGGTTCTGCTCAACACCGGGCGGATCGTGCCCGACGAGCTGACCCGCGCGGGTCGGCCCTACCCGCCACTGGATTCGATCCTGAGCGATCTGCGCGCGGTCGCCGGCGGGCTGCACGTCGTGGACGGCCACGCCGTGGCGAAGCGTGTCGGCATGACGCGAGCGCTCAACATCGTTCTGCTCGGCGCGTTGGAAGCGCTCGAGCTGCTGCCCTTCGGCCAGGCGGCGCTGTGGCAGGCGGTGGCCGGGCGCTGCAGGCCCGAATTCCTGCAGGCGAATCGTGAAGCGTTCGACCTCGGACGAGCCAGCGTCGACGCACCGCAGCGGCGGCCGGACGGAGGCGCCGTGAGCCAGGAGCGGCCATCCTGATGCCGGATCGCTTCAAGATCGGGATTGACGTCGGCGGCACGTTCACCGATCTCTTCCTCCACTCGTCGAGCAACGAGGTCGCCACGTTCAAGGTGCTCTCCACACCGGACAACCCGTCGATCGGCGTGCTGCACGGCCTCGAGCGAATCGCGCAGAGCCTCGAACTCGAGGTGGGCGCGCTGGCCGCCCGGGTGGACACCATTGTCCATGGCACGACCGTGACGACCAATGCGACGCTGACGCGCAGCGGGGCGCGCGTGGGGTTGCTGACGACCCACGGCGTGCGCGATGCCCTCGAGATGCGACGCGGCGTGCGCGAGGAACAGTACGACAATCGCTATCGCAACGTGATCCCGATCGTGCCGCGGCGCTTGCGCCTGCCGGTGCGCGGTCGGCTGGACTACCGGGGCGTCGAGATCGAGGCGCTGGATCTCGACGGCGTCCGCCGGGCATGCGGGTCGCTACGGACCGCCGAGGTCGAGGCCGTGGCCATCTGCTTCATGAACGCGTTCGCGAACGCAGCTCACGAGGATGCCGCGGCCGCGATCGTGCGAACGGAACTGCCCGACGCCTACGTGAGCGTGTCGAGCGAGGTCCTGCCGAGCATCCGGTTCTACAACCGCCTGTCCACGACCGTCCTGAACGCCTACGTCGGCCCCGTGCTGCTCGCCTACCTCACCAGCCTCCAGCGACGCCTGGCCGACGCCGGATTCGGCGGCGTCCTGCTGATCATGCAGTCGAGCGGTGGGGTCGGCCATCCGGCCGCGATTCTCGAACGTCCGGCGACAACGCTGCTCTCCGGACCCGCCGCCGGGCCGAACGCCGCGCTGAGCGTGACTGAGCCCCTCAGCCAGCGAAGCACAGTCGTCGTGGACATGGGTGGCACGAGCTTCGACGCTTCGTTGGTACGAGACGGCGCGGTCGCGCTGAAGGCCGAGGGCGACCTCGACCGGTTGCGCATCGCGCTGCCGATGCTCGAGATCACGACGATCGGGGCCGGCGGGGGCAGCATCGGGCGCCTCGACGCCGGCGGTCTCCTGCGCATGGGCCCCCAGTCCGCGGGCGCCGTGCCCGGGCCCGCCTGCTACGACCGTGGCGGCGAGCGTCCCACGTGCACCGACGCCGATCTCACACTGGGCTATCTCGACCCGACGTTCTTCGCCGGCGGGCAGATCACGCTCCGACCGGACCTGGCCCGGACCGCCATCGCCACGCACGTCGCGACACCGATGGGGCTGGACGTCGAGGCGGCCGCCGCCGGCATGTACCGCGTGATCAACGCGAACATGGCGCACGGCGTTCGGGAGATCACGATCAAGCGCGGTCTCGACCCGCGCGAATTTCCGATGGTCGTGGCCGGCGGCGCGGGCGCCTTGCACGCCTGCATGATCGCGCAGGAACTCGACATCCCGACTATCATGGTGCCCAGTCCGGCTTCGGTACTGTGCGCGGTCGGCATGTTGATGAGCGATCTTCAGCACGACTACGTCCGCTCTTACGTGACGGCCCTCTCCGATCTCGAACCGGATCGCCTCCAAGCGGTCGTCGGCGACTTGACGGCGCTCGGCGACGCCGAGCTCGCGCGCGAGGGCGTGCCGGAGGCGCGGCGCCAGCACGGTGTCTTGCTCGATCTGCGCTACGCGAAGCAGTACCACGAGGTCACGGTTCCGGTGGCCCCCGCGGCGATCGCGAACGGCGATCTCGAGGCGATCGGATCGGCATTCCATCGTGAGCACAACCGGCTGTACGGCTACGACCTCGAGGCCGAGGGCACCGGGCTCACCCTGATCACCGTGCGGGTCCGCTCGGTCGGCCGCACGGACAAGCCACGCTACCCCAAGCTTCGGAGCGGCGGGAACGCCTCCGACTCGCTCAAGGGACACCGGCGGGCTTACGTTCCCGAGACGGAGCGATTCGACGAGGTGCCGGTCTACGACGGCCACGCCCTGCGCGCCGCCCACGAGATCGCGGGACCGGCGCTCATCGAGCGCGTCGACACGACGCTCTTCGTCAGCGCCGCATTCACCACGCGCGTCGACGACCACGGGACCCTGGTGCTCGAACCCGCAGGGCGCGGGAGCTCGCCATGAGCCGCAGCACCCCGATCGACAGGGTGCTCGTGGCGATCATCGGACGCGCTCTGAAGGCGATCACCGACGAGATGAGCGTGGCGATGGAAAAGACGACGCGCTCGCCGATCCTCTGCGAGGCCAAGGACTTCGTGACCGGCCTGTACGACGCCGAAGGTCGGATGCTCGAGCAGACGGAGAACCTGCCCATCCTGAGCTTTTCGCTCGGACCGGTCTGCCGGCACATCGCCGAGCAGTTCCGAGGCCAGGTCTACCCCGGCGACGTCTTCTTCCACAATGACGTCTTCTCGTTCGGCAACCAGAACAACGATGTCGCCGCCTTCATGCCGATCTTCGTCGGCGACACGCTGGTGGCCTGGGCGGCCTGCAAGGGGCACCAGGCCGACATCGGCGGCGCCGTGCGCGGCGGCTACAACCCCAACGCCACCGAGGTCTGGCAGGAGGCACTACGGATCCCCGCCGTCAAGGTCCACGAGCGTGGCGAACTGCGCCGCGACGTGTGGGATCTCATCTTCGCCAACGTCAGGCTGCCGATCGTCGAGGAGGACATGCGCGCGGAGATCGGCAGCTGCGCCGTGGGCGAGCGCCGGCTTCGAGCACTCGTCGAGAAGTACGGGCTGGAGCGCTTCACAGCGCACAAGGCAGCGCTCTTCGAGTCCACCCGCCGCATGATGGAAAGCGAGATCCGGAGCATTCCGAACGGCACCTACTCGGGCGAGGCCACCGTGTACTTCGACGGGCGGACACCGGGCTCCCGCTACCGGATACGGGTCGCGATCACGGTCGAGGACGAGCGCGTCGTGTTCGACTATTCCGAGACCGATCCCCAGACGGACGGTTTCGTCAACGGGACCTACACCTCCAGCGCGTCCGCCACGATTCTCACCTTCCTGCAGATGGTCGACGCGAGGATTCCGCACAATCAAGGCATCATCGAGCCGATCGAGATCATCATCCCCGAGGGAACGATCCTGAACGCGGCCTACCCGGCAGCCACGACCTTCGGCAACCACCTCTGCCCGCCCAATGCCGACGCGATCATCCGGGCGCTGGCGCCGGTCATCCCCGACCGCGTGACCGCCGGTTGGAACAACCTGCTCTGCTCGCTCTCGACCGGCCACGATCCACGCCGCCGCGACACCTACGTCGACATCCTCTTCATGGGCTTGAAGGGCGGGTCGGGCGCGACCAGCGACTGCGATGGCTACGACCATATCGGCATGATCGACGCTTCGGGCGGCCTGCTCGACCAGGACTACGAGATGTTCGAGCAGCAGACCCCGCACCTGCTGGAGCGGCACGAGTTCCTGACCGACTCGGCCGGCGCCGGCCGGTTCCGTGGAGGTCTCGGCGTCGAGACGCGGTACCGGGTCGGCGGAGAGAAGACGCAACTCGTCGTCTTCGGCGACGGCGACGCCGAGCCGGCCTTCGGGCTGTTCGGCGGCCAGGACGGCACGCTCAACTCGATTGCGCTCCATCTGCCGGACGGCACCGTCCGCAAGACCGCGAGCAAGGAGATCGTCGCGGCCGTACCCGCCGGCACCGGCTACGTGCAGCAGGCGGGCGGCGGCGGCGGGTTCGGCCCACCCCACGAGCGCCCCGCCGAGACGGTGCGCCGGGAGGTCGCCGACGAACTGATCTCCATTGACGCCGCCGGATCCGCCTACGGCGTCGTCATCGACTCGGAGAGCGGACAGGTCCTCGAAGCCGAGACGGCGGCCCGCCGCGCGGCCATGGCCGCGGCCGCGAGTCGGCGCGCGACCGAGGACTGAGATGGATCTTTCACTGAGCGACGAGCAGCGCATCATCCGCGACACGTTCCATCGCTTCGCGGCGCAGGAGATCCGCCCCGTCGCGGGCCAGCTCGACGAAGCCCCGGACTTTCCCCGGGAGCTGTTCGCCAAGGTGGGTGCGCTCGGGTTCTACGGAATGCGCTACCCCGAGCCCGAGGGTAGCGGGGCGGACATGCTCTCCTACCTGCTCGCCGTCGAGGAGCTGGCCTGGGGCAGCCTGTCGGTCGCGGCGGCCTGCGCCATGCAGTCGCTCATGGGCACCTGGTTCCTCCACCGGTTCACGGAAGGAGAACTGCGCGAGCGCCTCTTTCTGCCGGCGCTGACGGGCGCCGCCATCGGCGCCATCTGCATGACCGAACCGGACGCCGGCAGCGACCTGATGGCCGTGACGACCCGAGCCGAGACGCGCGGCGATAGCTGGCTGATCAGCGGGGCCAAGACCTGGGTGACCTCGGCGCCGGTCGCCGACTTCTTCACCGTCCTGGCCCGCACGGGAGAGACCGCGCTGAGCTTCTTCCTCGTCGAGCGCGGCGCCGACGGCCTGACGATCGGACGGAGCATCGAGAAGATGGGCGTGCGCGCGTCGCTCACCTCGGAGGTCGGCTTCGAGGAAGTGCCCGCCACCTGCATGTTGGGAGACCCGGGCCAGGGCGCCGCCTGCTTGCGGGAAGTGCTAGCGGAGATCCGACTGCTGACGGCCGCGCTCGCCCTGGGCGTGGGACGCGCCGCCTTCGAGGATGCCCGCGCCTACGCCGACGAGCGCCGTCAATTCGACCGCCCGATCAGGGGATTCCAGGCGATCCAGGCGCATCTCGCGGAGATGGCGGTCGACCTCGAGGCGGCGCGGCGGATGACCTGGTGGGCCGCCTGGCACGGCGAGCGGGGCGGCGACAGCGCCCAAGAAGCCGCGATGGCCAAGCTGCACGCATCGGAGGCCGCCCTGCGCATCTGCGAGCGAGCCGCCCGCATCTTCGCCAGCTACGGCTACGCCCGGGACTACCCGATCGAGCGCTACCTCCGAGACGTCCGCTTCACGCTCATCGGTGGCGGCACCTCGGAGATCCTGCGGGTGAACATCGCGAGGGGGCTGTACTGAGCGCCAAGCCACGCCGCCCGATCCGCGTTCTCGTCGCCAAGCCGGGCCTCGACGGGCACGACGTCGGCGCGAAGCTGATCACCCGAGCATTGATGGCCGCCGGCATGGAGGTCATCTACACCGGCCTGCGTCGCTCGCACGAAGAGATCGCCCAGGCCGCCCTCGAGGAGGATGTCGACGTGATCGGGCTCTCCATCCTCTCGGGCGCCCACCTGCCGCTGTGCGACAAGCTCGCCGCCGCGCTGCGCGCGCGCGGCCTGAGCGACGTCGTCTGGATCGTCGGCGGGAGCATTCCGCGGCGAGACCACGCCGCACTCGGCGCCCTCGGGGTGAACGGCATCTTTCCGACCGGCACGCCGTTCGACGCCGTCGTCGGCTTCATTGAAGAACGGGTCGCCCGATGAGTCAACGACGAAACGACCCACCGGCCGGGGTGCACTGGGAGTCGGGGCTCGAGGTCGACCCCGTCTACACGCCAGAGGACCTGGAGGCGAGCGGCGGCAGCGATGCGATCGGCGCACCGGGCGACTACCCCTACACGCGCGGCATTCACGCCGAGATGTACCGGACGCGTCCCTGGACGATGCGCCAGTACGCCGGCTTTGGCACGGCGGCCGAGACCCACGAGCGTTTTCTCTACCTGATCGAACGTGGCCAGACCGGCCTCAACGTCGCGTTCGATCTGCCGACCCAGTGCGGCCTCGACTCCGACGACCCGATGGCCGACGGTGAGGTCGGTCGGGTCGGCATGGCGGTCGACACCTTGGCCGACCTGGAGCAGGCGTTCGCGGAGATCGATCTGAACCGGATCACCGTGTCGCTGACCATCAACGGGTCGGCGGTCGCCATCATGGCGATGTACTTCGCGATGGCCCGGAAGCGCGGCTTCGACCTCTCCGCGCTGCGCGGCACCGCGCAGAACGACATCCTCAAGGAGTTCATCGGGCGCGGCACCTGGATCTTTCCGGTCGACGCGTCGATGCGGCTAGTCGGAGATACCATCGAGTTCTGCGCCCGCGAAGTGCCCGGCTACAGCCCGGTGAGCGTCTGCGGGTACCACATCCGCGAATCGGGCGCGAGCCCGGCCTACGAGATGGCCGCGGGGCTGGCCATCGCCAAGGCCTACATCGACCACGTGCTGGAGCGCGGCCTCGACATCGACGAGTTCGCGCGCGGCCTCTCGTTCAACTTCGACATCTACGGCAACGTCTGGGAGCAGGTCGCGAAGTTCCGCGCCGGCCGGCGGCTCTGGGCGAGGATCCTGAAGGAGCACTACGGCGCAAAGGATCCGCGCTCGATGAAGCTACGCATGATCGCCGGCGGCGGGGGCGGAGGCCTGACGATCCAGCAGCCGGAGAACAACATCGTTCGTGGCGCCTACTACGCGCTGGCCAGTGCCTTGTCGGGCACCCAGACGATGGCGCTCTGCTCGTACGACGAGGCCTACACCATTCCGAGCGAACGCGCGGCCGTGTTGTCGCTGCGCACGATGCAGATCCTGATGCTCGAGATCGGGCTCTGCGACACGGTCGACCCACTCGCCGGCTCCTACTTCGTGGAAACGATGACGAACCGGATGGAACGGCTCGTCGTGGAGACGATGGACCGCCTCGACGCCGAGGGCGGCATCGTCAAGGGCGTGACCGAGGGACGCGTCCAGGCCGATGTGAACCGCCAGGCGTTCGAGCGAGAGCTGCGGCAGCAGCAGGGGAAGATCAAGAAGGTCGGGGTGAACTGCTTCGTCGACGACGAACCGGAGGAGCAGCCAGTGGAGTTTCACCCCTACCGGCACGACGAGGCCGCCCGTCAGGTCGAGCGGCTGCGACGCATCCGAGCCGAGCGGGACTCGGACACAGTCGCCCGAACCCTCGCGCGCGTGCGAGCCGATGCCGCGCAAGGCCGCAACGTCATGCCGGCCGTCATGGACGCCGTCGAGGCGTACGGAACGGTCGGGGAGGTGTGCGACGCGCTCAAGTCGGTCTTCGGCACCTACCAGGAGCCGGTGAGGTTCTAGTGGGCGAGCCCTACGCGCCGAAGCGGCAGGTGGTGCTCAGCATCGAACAGGCGCTCTCGATGTCGTACGCCACCCAGCGCTTCGTGCAGCTCGGCTGGCGGGTGATCCGGATCGAAGCGACGCCCCGGCCCGGCCAGCGATCGACGGGCGACCCCAACCGGTACATCGGCCAGCCGGTGGCCGGTGCGGACCGTCACAGCTACTTCGTCGCGCCCAACGTTGGCAAGGAGGCGCTCGCGATCGATCTCAAGCAGGAGTCGGGCCGCGCGCTGCTCCATCAACTGGTTCGCGACCTCCCGGCCGACATCTTCTGCACCAACACCCTTCCGGCCCGGCACGCTCCGCTCGGCTTCGACTACGCGACGCTCGCCGACATCCGTCCCGAGCTCATCTGGTGCAGCATCTCGGCGATGGGACTCGCCCACCCCGACGTGCCGGGCTACGACCCGATGATGCAGGCGCTGTGCGGCTACATGGACATCACGGGCCACCCGGACGGGCCGCCGCTACAGTGTGGCCCGCCGCTGAGCGATCTCAAGGCGGGCGACGAGACCTTCGCGCAGGTGCTGCTCGCGCTGCTCGAGCGCGCCGAGACGGGTCGCGGTCGGCTAATCGACGTGTCGATGGCCCAGGGTGCCGTGTCGTGGCTGCAGACCTTTCTGCCGATGCTCGACATGGACAGCGCCGCCGACGAACTGCGTCGCGCCGGCAACGAGCATCGCCAGTTCATCCCGGTCAACGCCTATCCGACGCGGGACGGCTTCATCTTCATTGCGGTGGGCAGCGACGCCCAGTGGGGCCGATTCGTCGCGCATCCCCTGTTCGCCGCGCTCGCCCTGCCCCACCTGTCCACCAACGAAGGTCGCCGGGCGGTCAAGGACGAGCTGCACGAATCGATACGGGTCATCACCAGCGGCCGACCAACCGCCGAGGTCGCCGAGGCGCTCGTGGCCGCCGCGGTCCCGCATGCCCCGATCACCCCGATCGACGAAGTGATGGACCTGCCGTGCATCGCCCCTGCGCTCCTCGAGACGACGGCTCCCGACGGCCGGCGCGTCCGCCTGCCGCCTCCGGCCGTCAGTACACCGTATCTGGAGCAGCAGCGCGGCAGGCTGCCGTTCGCACCGGCCTACGGGGAGCACACCGATGCGGTGCTCACGGAACTCGGTCTCGATGCTGACGCGATCCGCCAGCTTCGCCAGGATGGAGTCGTGGCATGACCCCATTCGACTACCACCGCCCGGAGACACTGGCCGAGGCATTTCGGATCGCGGGCGAGATTCCTGGCGCCCGCTACGTCGCCGGAGGAACGGACGTGCTGGTCCGGATCCGCTCCGGCCGCGAGCGACCTAACGCGCTGATCTCACTGGGTCGCATCGACACGCTGGCGCGACTCGAGTTGGGCTCGGTGACTCGAATCGGCGCGCGGGCGACGATCGGGCAGGTCCTTGACCATCCTGAACTCACCTCGGCCTACCCGCTGCTCGCGCAAGCCGCGCGTCCGTTCGGTAGCACCCAGGTGCGCAACCTGGCAACCGTCGGAGGCAACCTCTGCAACGCGTCGCCCGCCGCCGACATGGCGCCAGTGCTTCTCGCGCTCGACGCCCGCGTCGAGATCGAAGGTCCGCAGGGAACGCGCGAGGTGCCACTGGATGCGTTCTTCAAGGGACCCGGGCAGACAGATCTCGCGCCGCGAGAGGTGCTCACCACCATCGTGCTGGAGCCGCCCGGGCCGGACGCGCGCTCCTGTTTCCTGCGAAAGTCTCGGGTGGGCATGGACATCGCGCTGACGAGCGTCGCGGCTCATCTCCAGTTGGCGGACGACCGGCTGACTCGGGTGCGAATCGCGGCAGGGGCCGTCGCGCCATGTCCGCTCCGACTCCGCGCCGTCGAGGATCTGCTCGAAGGCCGGACGGTCGAGCCTGGCCTACTTGACGAAGCCGCCCGCCTGGCTGCGAGCGAGATCGCGCCGATCACCGACATCCGAGCGAGCGCGAACTACCGGCGCCGGCTGACGCGCACGCTCGTCCGACGCGCCGTCGCGGCTGCCTGCGAGGAAAGCAGATGAGCCGCGAGTGCACGCTGGACGTCAACGGCTCCTTGACGACACTGCAGGTTGCGCCGAGCGCCCGGCTCATCGACGTGCTGCGCGACAACCTCGGCTTGACCGGCACGAAGGAGGGCTGCGGCAACGGTGAATGCGGCTCCTGCACCGTGCTCCTCGAGGGACGCCCGGTCAACGCGTGCCTACTGATCGCCCTCGAGGTGGAAGGCCGGGCGATCACCACCATCGAGGGCCTGCTCGGCCCCGGCGGCAAGCTGTCGCCCGTCCAGCAGGCGTTCGTCGAGGCGGGCGGGATTCAGTGCGGGTTCTGCACCCCCGGCATGATCATGAGCGCGACGGCGCTCCTCGAAGCCAATCCCGCGCCGACCGATGCCGAGATTCGCGACGCGCTGGTCGGCAATCTCTGTCGTTGCACCGGCTACACACAGATCATCGAGTCGGTACGAGCCGCGGCCGTTCGACTCGGTACCGGTGACCGACCGGAGGCTCCTCGATGAGTGACTGCCGCCACATCGGCAAGGCGCGCCCGCGCCCAGACGCCGCGGACAAGGCGGCGGGGCGCACGCTCTACATCAACGACCTGATCCGCCCTGGCATGCTGCATGGCAAGGTGAAGTTCAGCGAGCACGCCCACGCCAGGATCGTTCGCATCGACACTTCCCGGGCAGAGCGTCTCCCGGGGGTGCGTGCGGTGGTCACGGCGTACGACACACCGGAGATTCGGATCGGATTCCTGAACGACAACTTCGCGCTCAAGCGGGACAAGGTCCGCCAGTTCCGCGACGAGGTCGCGGCCGTGGCGGCGATCGATCCCGACATCGCGGCCGAGGCGGTCGACCTGATCGACGTGGAGTACGAGCCGTTGCCGGGAGTGTTCACGCTGGACGAGGCGATGGCCCAGGGTGCGCCGCTCGTGCATGAGATGGATGCGCGCGGCAACCCGCTCACCACTAACGAGCTCAGCCTGCGCTACGGACACGAGTCAGGCGACCTGGCAGTCGCCGAGCGCGCCTCGGCGCACGTCGTCGAAGGCCGTTTCTCCACGCAACTGATGCAGCAGAGCTGCCTCGGCACCGCCGGCTGTCTCGCCGAGCTCGACATGAGCGGCAACCTGTCGATCTGGGCCCGGACGCAGATCCCCTTCCTCGCCCAGCGCGATTTCACCCAGGCGCTGCGGGCCCTCGGGCTGCCCGGACGGAACTGCCGGGTCATCGTCCCGGCCCTCGGAGGCACCTTCGGAACCGGCCTCGACACCCACGCCTACGAGTACATCGCGATCGTGTTGGCGCATCGCACGAATCGCCCGGTCAAGATCCTGTACAACCGCGAGGAGGAGTTCGCCAATCTGTCGCCCCGGCAGTCGGCCGAGGTCGAGATCGCCCAGGGCTGCGACCGCGAGGGAAGGCTGACGTTCCGGCGGGTCCGGGTCCGGCAGGATAACGGCGCGTATGGGTCGTGGGGCGCAACGTTTCCCACCGTCATGCTCCTGCCGGTGACCTCGCTCTACCGCGTGCCGAACGTCTCGTTCGATGCGCGCCTCGTGTACACGAACAACACCTACTGCCAGGCGATGCGAGGCTACGGCAACCCGGAGGTCACCTGGCCCATCGAGAGCAATCTCGATGAGCTGGCCGAAGCCGCGAGCATCGATCCGTTCGAGCTCAGGATGAGGAACTGCAACGAGCCGGGTGAGACGACGCCGATGGGCCTCCAGGTGACCACCTGCGGCTTGAAGGAGTGCATGGAGGCGACCGCCGCCAAGCTCGACTGGGGCGCCGAACGGCGCGCGCGGCGTGGCGTCGGGATGGCCTCGCTCATCCACGTCGGCGGATCCGGCCGGATCTACCGTTCGGACGGCGGCGGTGTCATCTTGAAGTTCGACGACTTCGGCCAGATCAACGTCTCGTACGGCGGCGTGGAGATGGGCCAGGGGCTGCACTCGGCGCTCAGCCTCACGGTGGCCGAGGCGCTCGGCGTGAGCCCCGACAAGGTCACGATCAACCCGACCGATACGGGCACCTGCCCCTGGGACGTGGGGACCCACGCGAGCCGGGGGGCCTTCATCGCCTGCAACGCCGCGCTCGCCGCCGCCGAGAAGGCCCGCGCGCAGATCTTTGCAGCCGCCGAAGAGGTCTTTCCGCGGCTCGCCCTGCAGAACCTGGAGCGATACTGCGTGCAGCATCCGGACTACCGAGCACCGACGTTCGATCTGGCGGCAGCCGTGAAGGCCGACCGCTTCGAACTCGCCGACGGACAGATCGTCCTGCGGGACGCACCGGCCGAGCCCTGGCTAAAGGTCGATCTCGATCGCCTCCTCCGAGCGATCCACTTTCGAGGGAGCCGCGGCGAGGTGATCACGGCATCGGCCTTCTACGAACCCCAAAGCGATCTGCCGGATTGGCAGAAAGGTGTGGGGAACATGTCGGCCACCTACGCCTACGGCGCACAGGGCGCCGAGGTCGAGGTCGACGAGGAGACCGGCGAGGTGCGGATCGTCAGGATGGTCGCGGCGCACGACGTCGGCAAGGTGCTCAATCCGCAGACGCTGGCCGGACAGGCCTACGGCGGGCTCACGCAGGGCGTAGGCTACGCGCTCTACGAGGAGATCCTCACCGAGCAGGGTCGAATCCTCAATCCGAGCTTCACCGACTACAAGATCCCGACGATACGCGAGATGAGCTTTCCGGTGCACCTCGAGTTCATTGAGACCGACGATCCGGCGGGCCCGTTCGGCGCGAAGGGTGTGGGTGAACCCGGCCTCGTCCCCACGGCACCGGCTATCGCCAACGCCATCTACGACGCCGTGGGGGTACGAATCCGAGATCTACCGATCACACCCGAAAAGGTTCTCCGGGCCCTCGA
Organism: Acidobacteria bacterium UBA2161; assembly: GCA_002328835.1. GTDB lineage: Bacteria > Acidobacteriota > Vicinamibacteria > Vicinamibacterales > UBA823 > UBA2161. The sequence continues at coordinate 189,166 of DCWN01000017.1, forward strand.
CGCCAGGCGTGCGGCCAGCGCAGGGAAGCAGACGAGCACGCCGTGACGAGGCCAGCGACCAAGCCAGCGAACCCATCTCCCGCCTGCGTCAAGCCCCGGCTGGTGATCGAGATGGTCTGTCCGTACGAGCCGGGCAAACCGATTCGGGAGGTCCGGCAGGAGCTGGGACTGACCCACGTCGTCAAGCTCGCCTCGAACGAGAATCCGTTGGGACCGTCGCCCCAAGCGATCGACGCGCTGGGCCGCGCGGATCTCGAGCTACACACCTATCCGGACTGCGACGGCTGGGGCCTGCGTGATGCGCTGGCCCGACGCCTCGGCGTCGGCATCGACGGGATCGTGGTCGGCGCCGGCTCGTCGGATCTGATGCGCCTGGTGGCCGCGGCGTTCGTCGCTCGCGGCGACGAAGTCATCGTGGCCGACCTCTGTTTCTCCGTCTACGCGAACGTGACGCGGCTCGCCGACGCCACCCCCGTCATCGTGCCGCTCGACGATCGACTGGACCACGACCTCGAAGGGATACTCTCGGCGGTCTCCGGCCGGACCCGCGCAATCTTCCTCGCCTCGCCGAACAACCCGACGGGCAAGGCGATTCCCGCCGCGGATCTCGAACTCTTCCTGGAGAGACTGGCACCCGAGGTAGTCTGCGTCCTTGACCTGGCCTACAACGAGTACGTCGACCCCGCGCTGCGCGTGGACCCCGCCCGTGTCGTCGAGCGCCACCCGAACGTCGTCGTGCTCCGAACCTTCTCGAAGGTCTTCGGGCTCGCGGGCCTGCGCGTCGGCTACGCCGTCACGCATCCGACCGTCGCGCGGGCGCTCCTGCGAGGTCAACTGCCGTTCAGTACGAGCAGCGCCGCCCTGCACGCAGCTCAGGTCGCCCTGGGCGACGTCGCGCACACGGAGCGCTCGGTGATCTTGAACGAGAAGATGCGCGCGCGGCTGTACCGCGAGTTCGATCGCCTCGGGCTGTCGGCCGTTCGCTCGGAAGCGAACTTCGTGCTGGTCGATGTGGCCCTGGAAGCAGATACCGTCTTCGAGCGTCTACTGCGCCGTGGCCTGATCGTGCGCCCGGTTCACGAACCGCGCCTGCGTACCTGCCTGCGGATCACCACCGGGACCGAGGAGCAGATCGACCTGCTCATCGGCATGCTCGACGAGGCGCTGCAGGCCGCGGGCAGCGCGCCTACACGAGTCGGGTCCGCGCCTTGGCGACGCTGAACGTCTGATACCAGTCGGAGCCCGCGCCACCCCCGATCTGGCTGATCGCGACGTCGATCAGATACGGGCTCCCGGCTCGGGTCGCCGCCGTGCCGCGCGTCAGCGCGTCGGCGAGTTCGCTCGCCGTCGTGACCTTCACCCCTTCGACCCCCTGGCTCTTCGCCAACCCGACGAAGTCGATGTCGGGATCCCCCAGGTGCATCCCGGCGTAGTGCCCAGTGTCGGCCATCTTGCCGCCGAAGGCGGCAAAGCCGTGTCGGACGGTCTGGTAGTTGTGGTTGTTCCAGACGATCGTCAGGACCGGGATCTCGTAACGAGCCATCGTCCAGAACCCGGACGCGCTGTACATCACCGAACCATCACCGATGTTAAGCACGACCTGCCGGTTCGGATCGCCGATCTTCGCGCCGATGGCGGCCCCGACACCCCAGCCCAGGCTGCCACCCCCGGAACCGATCCGCATTCTCCCGTCGCCGCCGTAGCGCTGGATGACACCATGGCGCAGCGAGAAGTCGTGGCTCATGTTCTCGTTCACGATGTAGGCGTCCCGCTCGATGGCGCGACCGATGGCCATGCCGAGTTCGTCCGGGTGCATCGGCTGCTTTCCGAACGCCTCCTGGACCTCATGCTCCACCTCGGTGCGAGCCGCGGCGACCGCTGGCGCGATCCGATCGACCCGATCCTTGCGGATCGTCGCGAGTCGTTGCTCAGTAGCCAGGCTCTTCACCGCGTCGAGCAGATCCTCGACGGCGGCCTTCGGGTCGGCGACCACCCCGAGCTCGAACGGCGCCGTGCGTCCCATCGTTTCGACGTCGACGCCGACGACCGCCTTCCAGGCATGCGCGGCACGTGTGACCTGCTCGGGTGACCGACCCGAGGCGATGTTCTCCGTCCCGATCCCGAGCAGGACGTCATAGGCCTCGTACGGATTGGCCGTGCGGGACGGATTCGCGCCGCCGAACACCTTGCCATCCCAGTAGAGCGGATGCTGATTCGGGAACCCGCTGTTGGTCGAAGCGGCCGCGCGCGGATCCAGGACCGCCAGGCCGAGCAGGTCGACCAGTTCGACGGCCGACTCGACGGCCCCCGACTTGTGGAGATCCGGATCGACCACGAGCAACGGCTGCCGGCCTTCGATGAGCCGACGCGCCACCTGCTCGATCCGATCGGCGTCGGGCCGTGGCCGCATCGGCACATCAAACCGCGTCTGGTCGACCAGTTGCGCCGTGACCGGGCCGCTGCGCTGGGCGCCGGTGGTGATGGCGACGTACACCGGTCCCCCGGGCGGGGCGCTCGCCACCTTGAAGGCGCGTCTCAACGCCAGCGGGATGCTCTCGGGTTGCCGGACATCCCACGCAAGCTTGGTGACCGGCCTGGTGACGTCCGCCTGGCCATAGCCCGGGGCCGGGCCCAGTCCTGGCGTGTCGCTGAAGATGGTGTTGTCGGAGAACCCGGCCGTCACGACGATGGCCGAGCGCGCCTTCTGGGCGTTGTAGAGTTGCCCGCCCATCTGCGCCGTGCCCGGCATGGCATGCACGTTCACGAAGGCTGTCTTGCCGGTCACGCGGTGGTAGACGTCGGCCATCGCTATGACCGGGCCCTCGTGCAACCCCATGATGAGCTGGAGACCGGGGCGGTCGGTCATCGCGTCGAAGAAGCCCGTCTCGGCCGACCCGGGATTGGTGAACACGTACTCGACGCCTGACGCTTGGAGCTGGTCGACCCACAGTTCGCCACCAGTGGCCGTTACCGTCCGGTAGGCCTCGGGATCATCAGGCTGCGCCGCCTCCACGTTAGCCAGGACCGCGCTGGCGGCCTGAGCGGTGAAACCAATGGCGGTCATGCTCTTGATGAAACCGCGCCGTGAGAGTCCGTGGCCGAGCAGGTCCGCTACGAGTTCACGCATGGCTGATGCTCCCTTCGGGTACCGCGGGATGCTCAAGCGCATCCGGAGAGACGGGCGTTCAAGGAAACCGACCAAGCACGCGGCACCACTCTAGTTGAATGGCAAGCCGGCGCGATATGATGCCGATTATATACGAGAGACAAGGATCGACGGACGGCAAGCAAGCAGGAAATCAGATGATGGACACCCCGGACGACAACGCGGCCTGGCCCTACCCGGTCACCTACGGGGACGAGGTGGAGGTGGAGGCGGACGTCCTCATCCTCGGTGGCGGCGCGTCGGGTTGCAGCGCCGCGCTCGCCGCGGCCCGGGCGGGGGCGCGTGTCGTCGTCCTGGACAAAGGCGCGACGCGGTACAGCGGCGCTGCCGGTTCGGGTTTCGACCACTGGATGGACTGCCCGTCGAACCCGGCCAGCACGGTCGATCCGGAGCACTACACCCGGATGCCGATCGACGACTACAAGGGCGGCTACGGCAACTACATCTCGACCTACATCACGGCCCGGGACAGCTATGACGTGCTGCTCGAGCTGGAGCAGCTCGGCATGCAGATCCGGGACGTGAACGACGAATTCGTCGGCGCGCCGTTTAGGGATGAGCAGACCAAGCTCCTCTACGCCTACGACTACACGACGCGCAACTGTCTCAGGGTCTGGGGAACCGGGCTCAAGCCGGCCCTGTTCAACGCGCTCCGCCGCAACCGGGTGCAGGTCTTGGAACGGACGATGGCGACTGCCCTCCTGACGGAGAACGGCACGGTTGGCTCGCGCGTCATCGGCTGCACCGCCGTCAACGTCCGGACCGGTGCGTTCCTCGTCTGCAAGGCCAAAGCCGTCGTCATGTGCATGGCGACGCCCGAGCGCCTCTGGATCTTCTCGAGCGAGTTGACCGGCCTCGTGGGCCGGGACGGGCCGCCGACGAACGCCGGGAACGGCCATGCGATGGCCTTCAGGGCCGGAGCCGAGTTCGCGCGCATGGAATCCTCGACTCACGAGGAATGGGGCGGCGCGACCGGCATCGGCACCGTCATGTTCGGCAGCGGCTCCAACTTCGCTTCCTGGTATCCCTGCTCAATCGTCGACGCCAACGGGAAGGAGGTCCCCTGGCTGGGCAAGGGTGGGCAGCCACTCGAAACCGTGGCCGAACGGACCAATCCCCGGCCGGAGGACGGCTTCTTCCACCTCGTCCTCGGGCCGGAGGAAGGCCAGGCGCCGTCGATTCCTCAGCTGATTCCGGACCTGCAGGAACGGATCGAGCAGGGCGAGTACACGCTGCCGCTGTATGCCAATCTTCCCGGCATGCCTGCCGCCGACCGCCGCGCCATCTTCGGCCTGATGATCGGCCAGGAAGGACACACCTGGACGGTCTACCGCCAACTGACGCAGGCCGGCTTCGACCCCGACAAGGATCAGCTCCAGGTCTACGAGCGAGGCAACGCGCCGCTCGGGTGGCGCCGCCTCCGCTACGGCGCGATGACGCACGACTGGACGCTCAAGACGACGCTCGACGGGCTGTGGGCGGCGGGCCAGCAGGTCTTCGATGGGATCGGGGTGGCGCAGGCTTGCTCGACCGGTCGGTGGGCCGGGACCCACGCGGCGGAGTTCGCCAGCGACATCGCGCACGCCCCGATCGTTCGATCGCAGGTGGATGCGGAGAAGGCGCGTGTCTATGGCCCGGTGATGCGCGACGATGGCGTCAGCTGGAAGGAGCTCTCCGGCGGAATCGCGAAGGTGATGCAGGAGTACTGCGGCGATCGCAAGAACGAGACGCTAATGCGGATCGGCCTCCGGTACCTCGAAGAGTTGAAGGAGGCAGAGGCAACGACGCTCTGCGCGCGGAACCCGCACGAACTGATGCGAGCGATCGAAGCGCTGGACATCCTCACCTGCTGCGAGATGATCATGCACGCGAGCCTCGCCCGTCAGGCGAGCTGCAGCTGGCTCTTCTTCGAGCGGCTCGATTTCCCGGATGACGATCCGGCGGCGTGGCACAAGTGGGTCACCATCAGGCTCGAGGGCGACAGGGTCGTGGCGGGTGACCTGGCCCTCGACTATGCGGGCGACCTCGAGCGCAACTACGCGCGGCACAACCGAACGTCTGTTGAGGCGTAGATAGTCATGGATCAATCCTCGCCCCCAGGGCTCCAAGGTCTCGCGGACCGCAAGGCGACGCGCGGACCGAATCTGGTCACGCCCAACCAGCCGATCGTCTTCGACGAGGAGGCCTGCACCGGCTGCAACCTGTGCATCGAGGCCTGCCCGATCGACGTGCTGGTGCCGCAGGCAAGCCCGGGTGCGGTGCCCCTGGTCCTCTACCCCGACGAATGCTGGTACTGCGGATGTTGTGAAATGCGTTGCCCCGAGTATGACGCCGGCGCGATCCGGATCAACTTCCCGCTGATGCAGCGCGCCCGCTGGAAGCGGCGGGCGACCGGAGAGCACTTCCGCCTCGGGATGAAGAACCCGCCTCCACCCAACACCCGCCCACCGGTTTAGCCTGCGTCGCGTGCGGAATTGGGGTGACATGCCAGGAAGTGGTGCGTACCGACCTCGAGGAACGGCGGGCGCTTCACCCGGCAGATGTCGGCCTTCCGGGGGCAGGGGGTGTAGTACGCGCAGCCGTCCGGGCAGCAGGCGTCGGCGGCGGACGGCACGAGCGCGTCGCGTTCCAGCGCCGCCCACCCGGGGTCCGGGACCAGCGGCGGAATCGAATCCATCAGCAGTTGCGAGTAGGGATGGCGCGGGGTCCTGACGACCGTCTCGCTGGGACCAAGCTCCACGAGCCGCCCGGCGTGCATCACCGCGATCCGGTCGCACGTCCGGTAGGCCAGGGCCAGTTCGTGCGTGATCAGGATGTAGGTGAGCGCCCGGGTGCGCTTGAGATCCATGAGCAAGGCGACGATGCCGGCCTTGACGCTGGCATCCAGCATGCTCACCGGCTCGTCCGCGACGATGAGGTGAGCGCCGATCATGAGGCATCGGCCGATGCCGATGCGCTGCCGTTCCCCCCCGCTGAGCTCGCTCGGCACCTTCATTAGGAACTCGCTGGTAGACGGGAGGCCGACGAGTTCGAGCATCTCTCCCGCTCGTTCCTCCAGCGCGTCGGCATCGCACAGGCGGTGGACCCGGGCGGGCTCCGTCAGGATCTCGAAGACGCTCTGCTTCGGATCGAGCGAGCCGTAGGGATCTTGAAACACCAGTTGCACCTGTCGGCGCAGCGCCTTCTTCTCTCCCCTCCCCAGCGCGTTGATGTCACGACCGTCGAACGAGATCTTCCCAGTGCTCGGGGTCGCCAGGCCGACGATCAGACGGGCCAGCGTCGTCTTGCCGCTACCACTCTCGCCCACGATGCCGAGCGTTTCGCCTCGGCGCACCTCGAAGCTGATGTCGTCCAGGGCGCGGTGAGGCTCGCGTCGCCCCGCGAGTAGGCCCGGACCGCGCGGGGCGAACAGCTTGCTGACGTGATCCACCTGGAGCAGCGATCCGGTCATGATCCCTCGCTCCAGAGATGACACCTGACCTGGCGTCCACCGCCGAGCCCAAGCAGATCGGGCTCGACCTGCTCGCACCGGGCAGTGCGCTCCGGGCAACGCGGGTGGAAGCGGCAGCCACGTGGCGGGCTGGACAGCTCCGGAGGCTTGCCGGGCAGGGGCGACATCGGCCTGGGCGCCGCCGTGATATCGGGAAACGAGCCCAGCAGCGCCTCGGTGTAGGGATGGCGGGGCGATTGAAACAGCTCCGCGACCTTGCCGGTCTCGACGATCTGACCGGCGTACATGACGATCAGTCGGTCGCAGATCTGCGCGAGGACCGAAAGATCGTGCGAGACGAAGATCGTCGCAATCTGGAGGTCGCGCTGGAGTCGGCGCAGCAAGCCGAGGATCTGTGCCTGCGTCACGGTGTCGAGCGCGGTGGTCGGCTCGTCGGCGATCACCAGGTCGGGATCCAGCACCAGGGCCATGGCGATCATCGCGCGCTGCCGCATGCCTCCGCTCATCTCGTGCGGATAGGCTCGAAGGGTCGACTCGCTCAGACCGACGCGCGTCAGCAGCGCGCCCGCGCGTTCGAGTGCCTGCGACCGACTGACCGATCGATGCGCGCGGATCGCCTCCACGATCTGATCTCCGACGCGATACACCGGATTCAGACCGCTAATGGCCGCCTGCGGGATGAGCGCTATGCGCGCCCAGCGGATCCGGTTGAGCTCGGCCTTGCTGAGTTCCCGGAGCGACTGACCGTCGAAGACGATCCGACCGGAGTCGATCCCGCCTCCTCTAAGCTTGAGCAGCCGCAGCAGCGCCAACGCCACCGTGCTCTTCCCGCACCCGGACTCTCCGGCGATGCCGAGCGACGTCCCACGCTCGAGGGTGAAGCTCACGTCGTCGAGCGCGCGCACCGGTCCGTCGGTGGTCCGGTAGTGGGTCACGAGTCGGTCGACCGCAAGCAGTGGCATGGCGCTACCGGCCCGCCCTCGCCGGCGAGAGCGAGTCGTTGATCGCCGTTCCGATGAACGCGACGGAGCAACTGAGCAGCGCGATGCACAGTCCCGGCGGGAGAATCCACCACCAGGCGCCGCGCAGAAACGCCCCCTGGATCTGCGCGAAGTAGAGCATCACCCCCCAGCTCTTGTTCGCCGGATCCCCGAGCCCGAGAAAGCTCAACCCGGCTTCGGCGAGCACGGCGAACATCAGCTCCATGACGCCGTTGGCCACGACGATGCCCAGGACGTTGGGCAGCACGTGCTCCCGGAGCATCCGGGCGTGTCCGGTGCCGATGCCGCGCGACGCCTCGATGAACGAGGCCTCGCGAATCGACAGCACCTGCGACCGGATCTGGCGGGCGACGCTGGCCCAGCCGACGCTCGAGTACACGACGACGATCGTCCAGATACCCGGCCCCAGGTAGGCGGCCATCACGATCATGAGCGGCAGCCTGGGCAGCATCAGGACGATGTCGGTGAAGCGCATGAGCACCTCGTCGATCGCGCCGCCGAAGTACCCGGAGACGAGGCCGACGGCGGTTCCCAGCACGATGATCGCACCGGCCGCCAGGAAGCCGACCATCATGGAGATCCGGCCCGCGAACATCAACTCGCTCAGGATGTCGACGCCGATGTCGTTGGTCCCCAGCCAGTGCTCCCAGCTGGGCGAGCCGAACGGTTCGCCGACGCGGCTCGCCGCGTCGTAGGGGGCCAGAAAGGGCGCGAAGACGCTGGCGACGACGAAGACGCCGACCACCGCCAGGCCCAGGACCGCCGTCCGTCTCCGGGCGAAACGCCGAAGGTAGCGCCGCCGGCGCTCGCGCACGCGGTCGGATCGTCTGCTCGGCATGGGCTGCTCAGTAGGTGATCCTCGGATCGAGGAACCAATACGTGATGTCGACGAGCAGGTTGGCGGCCACGACGACGAGGGAAAACATAAGGAAGCAGCCCTGAAGCATCGGGTAGTCGCGGCTGAGCACCGAGTCGTACATCAGCTTGCCCAGGCCCGGGTAGGAGAACACCGATTCGACGAAGACCGACCCGGTAAGGCTCATCGCGAGACTCACACCCAGGAACGTGACGACCGGCAGCAGCGCGTTACGGGCCGCATGGGTGTGCTTGAGCGTCCGATCGCTGAGCCCCTTCGCCTCGGCCGTGAGCATGTACTGCTCCTGGAGCACGCCGACCATGTTGTTCCGGAGGATGATCTGATACGAGGCATACTGCGCGATCGTCAGCGACGCAATCGGAAGGATCGCGTGGCGGGCCACGTCTCCAATCCGGACCGCGAGACCGGCATCCACCCCGATCGTGAACGCTCCGCTCAGCGGCAGCCAGCCAAGCTGGAATCCGAAGACGTAGAGCAGCACCATCGCCACCCAGAACAGCGGCGTCGAGAAGAAGATCAGCGACAGCGTCTGGAGACCGGTATCGAGACGGCTGCCGGCGTGCCACCCGGAGGTCGCCCCGAGGACGTAGCCGATACCGACCTGAAGCACGAGCGAGGTGACGAGCAGCAGCAGCGTCCAGGGCAGCGCCCGCAGCAGCAGCTCGGAGACGGGTTGGGGAAAATAGGCGAACGACTGGCCGAGGTCAGCCTGCAGCGTCCCGACGAGGTAGCGCCAGAACTGATCCCACAGCGGGGCGTCCAGGCCGAAGCGCTCGATCAGCGCGTCGCGTGCCTCGGCCGACATCTTCGTGCCGCCCGCGAAGCGGTCGACCGGGCTCCCGGGCATCAGGCGCGGGAGCGCGAAGTTAACGATCAGCGCGGCGAACAGGACGATCGCGTTCGTCGAGAGCCGGCGGATGAGCCAACGCCCGGACACGATCAGATCGGCTCGAGCGACAGCAGGTTCACGATCGAGCCCAGCGGATGCACCATCCCACCGTAGATGACCTTCGCTGGATTCCAGCCCGTGAACGTGTCCGTGCGATGCGCGGCCGGATGCAACCGGTGCCCCAGGGTGATCACCGGAAGCTCCTCGGCGAACAGCGTCTGGGCATCCTGAATCATCTGCCGGCGCCGGGCGTCGTCCATCTCCGTTCGGGAGTCCCGCAGCAGCGACTGCAGACCCTCGTGCTCCCACCCGAAGGCGACGGCGTTGTCCCACGGGTTGGGAGGAACCGGCGCGAATTCTCTTGCGAAGTGATCCGGATCGGGGTGCAGCGTCGAGCCGTGCACGAGGAGCTGCCAGTCCAGCGGCCGCTCGCCGCTGAAGACGATGCCGCCGTAGAGCGTTTCCGGATCCGAGACCTGCACCGTGAGCTCGATCCCTACCTTCGCCAGGCTCTCCTTGGCCAGCTCCGCCGCCCGGATGTAGGACGGGTAGGTGAGGCTACTGACCGTGAAGGCCAGCGGCTCGCCGTCAGCCGTTCGCCGGAGGCCGGCATCATCCCGCGTGAGTCCGAGATCGTCCAGGAGGCCATTGGCCGCCGCGAGTCGCTCGGTCTCGGTCATCCCGGCGCCCCGCCACTCCACCGAAGGGTTCGCCCACCTGGTCACGAGCGGCGGCACGTAGCCCATGAGCGGCATCTCGGCGTACCCGGCCAGCGAGACATCGAGGATCGCCTGCTTGTCCAGCGCGAGGTCGACCGCCTGGCGAAACGCCTTCTGTCCCCAGGGGTCGACCCGATGATTCGGCGCCAGATAGAAGATGTGCGGCCAGCGGTCGAGGAGGACCTCGACGTTCGCATCCTCCTCCAGGGGTGGGATCAGCGCCTCGCTGCCCGACAGGTCGGGCATCAGGTCGAGTTCGCCCTTCATCAGCGCCACGACCTCGGCTTCGAGGTTCAGGAAGACTCGGATCACGACCTCGTCGATCCGGGCGGGCCCCCGCCAGTAGTCGGCGTCGCGCACGACGTGGAGGAAGCTCCGCGGCTGGAACTCCTCCAGGACGAACGGGCCGCTCCCGACCGGCGTCTCGTTCGGGTGCTGCGCGACGTCATCCACATCGGCCCAGACGTGCCGGGGCATGATCAAGGTTCCGCCGAGCAGCGGGAGGGCGCCGGCGAACCCACCGTTCATCGCGAAGCGAACGGTCTGCGCGTCGATCGCCTCGACCGACTTCACGAACGCTTTCGTCGTCGACCCCATCGGGAAGTCGCCCGCGTAGACCGTCTCGAACGTGAAGACGACGTCATCCGCGGTGAGCGGGGTGCCGTCGCTCCAGTGCGCGCGCTCGTCCAGATGAAACAGCCACGCGTTCCGATCGGCGTCGAACTCCCAGCTCTCGGCGATCCAGGGCTCGACCGAGCCATCCATCATCGGCATGCAGAGCGGCTCGTAGATGAGGCCGAGGAAGAGATAGTCGCCCTCGTTCCGCGCGAGGAACGGGTTGAGCCCCGCCTGCGGGCTCTCGCTCCACCCGATGTCGAGCCGGCGAGGGTTGACCTCCGTGCAAGCGCTGCCCGCGACGATGATGGCGCCAACGATACAGGCGGCTATCAGGACCAGAGACCGCCGTGCGGCCGAACTCGTCATCGATTCCTCCGATCCCTCCTGACTCGCGTCAAGCCTACGGCACCGGAACGCGAGCCTTCAACTCCTCGAACCAGTTCTGCACAACGTGGATCTGCGTCGATTCGGTGAGCACCATGATCCCGAGAACCAGGATCAGCGGGAACGGGATCAGGGACAGGAACGCGAACGTGAGCAGCACGCCGTGCACGTCGTGTCGCAGCATGTCGATGATCACCCTGACCATGAGCGTGAGGTAGACGACCAGGGCGGCGATCACGAGCAGCAGAACCGTGAGGACGACGGGCAGATTGCTCAACACGTCGACAGGTATGTCCTGCATGGTCCCTCCTGCCAACCTAGAACGGGCCGCCGATCGAGCCGCCAGGTCAGCGCTTCACGATTGGCACGCGGATCCGTGAGGGGTACTGCCGCGAATGGTGCACGGTGTTGTGCGCCACCATGCCTTCGGTCTCGTCGTAGTTGCGGCCACCCGTGTTGAGGTTGCGGGTGAACCTCGGGAAATTGCTGGATGAGACCTCGATCCGGATCCGATGTCCGGCATCGAAGTAGTTGCTGGTCGACAGCGGGCCGACCGCGAGTTCGTAGACCTCGCCGTCCGCCATGAAGACCTGCCGGTCGTAGCCCTCGCGGTAGCGCGCGCGCTGGATCGTTTCATCCAGGTTGTAGGCTCGCCCATCTGGATGGACGTCGATGAGCTTCACCGTGAAATCGGTATCGCGTGCGTCGGACGAGACGTAGAGCGTGACGTCGATCGTGCCGCTGACCTCGACCCCCTCGGTCAACGGATCACTCGTGTAGACGAGGATGTCCTGGCGCGCCTCCATCCGCCGCTGGTCGAACGACCCGGCCTGGATGGCATTGCCGGTGCAGCAGACGTTGCCGCCGTACGAGAGCACGGGATTGAATGGATCGTAGGTGAACGCGTCGGACGGATCAGAGGGCGGAGCCTCGGTTACGAGCCGGCCGTCACCGAAGAGGCTGTTCGCCTCGCCGTCGCTCGAGAGATAGTACGTCTCGGTCTCGACCCCGGCCGGCGGCCAGGTCTCGGACGCATTCCACTCGTTCCGGCCCATCGTGTAGTACTGCACCTTGGGCGTCGTCTCGACGAAGCCGTTCGCCTCCCCCTTGAGCCAGTAGTCGAACCAGCCGAAGGTCAGCGCGTCCCAGTCGAGACGGGGATCGCCCATGCTGCGCTCACCGACAATCGTCTCCTCGGTCGCCCGGCGGAACGCGCAGTGGCCGACCGGCGCGACCAGCGCGAACTGATTGCCGGCCACCTCCGGGTCGGTGGCGTGCTTCGTCACGTGGTTGAACAGCGCGAGGTTCGGACCGACCGAAACGTCGTACCACGACATCCACCAGAAGGCGGGCACGCCGAACGGCTCGTCGTCGTGGTAGAGGCCACCGCGATACCACGCCGGGTCGTCGGGCGTCCGCTGGATCATCCGGCCGCCCGTGGCGACCGGCGCCGGATCCGCGAAGATGCCTTCCGGGCCGTCGACGTTGCGGAGGATGTCCTCGACCGGCAGGTGCCAGAGCGCCTCGGACCAATTCACGCGGGGCATCTCTGGCGCCAAGTCGAAGTATCTCGACAGCCGCACCATGTCCTGGCGCGGCATGTCGACCGGAAAGGTGGGCCGCTGCGTGTTCTGGACGCCGTAGAGCCACGCGAAGAAGAGCATCTGTTCGGCGCCGCCGCGATACCAGTTGCCCTGCTCGTGGAACGGGGCGACCCGACCGACGCCCGCGCCGAACCCCTGAGGGATCATGGCGGCGTGCGCCGGGTGATCGAGCGCCGCCAGCCCCATCTGCCACTCGGCGGTCGACGAGCATCCGAGGGTGCCGACCTTGCCGTTCGACCACGACTGATCGGCGATCCAGGTGAGCGCGTCGTAGCCGTCGGTCTTCGGCGGCCCGAGGATGTCCCACTCGCCCTCCGAGAAGTACCGCCCGCGCTCGTTCTGCACGATATAGGCGTAGCCCCGCTTCACCGCGTCGAGCGCCGAGTCGATCTGTCGTGTCTGGAGCACGCCGTCGCGGTAGGAGTTGAAGTTGTAGGGCGTCCGCACGAAGATCGTCGGCACCGGCTCGGCCGTGTCCGGGCGGTAGATGTCGGTCGCCAGGCTGACGCCGTCCCGCATCGGCACCATCAGCTTCTGATCGACGACCGCCACCGACTCGAGTTGAGCCAGGACGTCGGCGCCGTCCTGCGCGGCGGCCGGAAGAACACCGGCTCCGGCGACGATGAACGTCGCGAGCAAGAACTCCCCGGCCGGTCTCATTGCTCGCTTCCGCCCTTCCGTTTCGCGCTCATGTACAGCCCGTAGGCGTCGGCACCCGGCAGATCCAGCGAGCCGCTGAACTCGTCGTCCTCGAGGGTCAGCGCAACCTCGGCCGTCCCGAATTCCGTGCCGAACGAGAACGATAGCTCGCCGTCTTCGAACGTCACCTCGTCGAGGGACTCCGACGAGCCGAAGTCGACGAAGGTGATCGTGCCACTCAGCGCCTCTCCCTCGATCTCGATCGTCAGATCGCCGGTGAACGGGCCCTGGTCGGTATCGAGCGAGTGCGACCAGACACCGGCCACCGGGTGCACTTCGTCGCCATCTTGAGCCGATACGAGCGCTGGTGAGGCGCAGAGCGCCAGAATCGTCGCCGCCACGAACCATCGTCCGAGGATTCGTACCTTCATCATCTGCCTCGCTTGCCCAAAGTGCCGCTGGCCTCGGCCGACTCTCCGGCCCGGCGGCCAGTCTGCACCGCGATAACTACACCGCGTATGACGGGCATCATACTCGCGCAGGCCGCACGTCGTCAGCCTCGCAGCCGGGAGAACTGGAAGAGGAGGTTCTCGATCAGTCCTCGGCCCGCGGCAGGCTCAGGAGATTGGCGAACAGGCGGTAGGCGCCCGGCACGCCGGCCGGCAGCTCCCGGAACCACGAGTACGACGTATAGACGTAGTGGCCGTCGCCGATGGTGGCAACGACCTGCCCGCCGCGCTGCGCCGGCTCACCCGGATCGGCGGTCTCGAGCAGCGGCAGGTAGCGTTCGTCGAACGACGAGAAAGCGTACAGATTCCGCTCCTGCACCCAGCCGTCCCAATCGACGGGGACGATCCGGTTCGGAAAATTAAACGCCGGATGGAACGCTTCGAGCACGGTCACCGGAGCCGTCTCGTCGGTCACGCGCGTCGCCATCTCCGCTGGAAACGGCGGCAACCCACGTTCGACGTAGTCGTTCTGCTGATACTGCACGATGAGCGTGCCACCGCCCTCGACGTAGCTCAGCAGGCGGCCGTGGTTGGCGACGAAGTCGGGGCGCGTTTGCGACGCGCGGACGCCAACGACGATCGTGTCGTAGTCGGACAGGTCGCCGGTCGCGAGCGTCTCGGCGTCGAGCATCGTCACGTCCAGGCCCATCCGGCGGATCGCCTCCGGCACGGCGTCGCCGCTCCCCATAACGTAGCCAACCCTGACCGGCGCCACCCGGAGATCGACGAGCTGCGCTGTGACCGTGGCCGGCACGTACATCCGGTGGGTCTGAATGTGTGGGTACGCGATTGGGCGCAGCGTCTGCGAGAAGCGCGTGCCGGCGACCTCGGCCTCGGCACGAAGGTGGTGCCGGCCGGTCGCCGCGCCCCGCGGCGGCGTGACGAGGAACTCGACGGCGGTGCCATCGTCCCGGGACGGCAGCGTGAACGCCGCGTCGGCCGGTTCGACCCGCCAGCCGTCAGGCACTCCCAGACGGACGACACCCTTGAGTGGGCGCGTGGCGTGGCTGACGAGCCTCACGGCCACCGGCCGCGCCGTGCCGGCGTCGGCGAGTGGAATGACATCGAGCTCGGGCGAGACCTCGACCGACACCGCCGGCACGACGTTTAGGTTACGCCGGAGTTCGCCGCGGATCCGATCGGCGAACCGAAACTCGACGGGCTGGCGGGCAGTGAACCGGACGCCCGCGACCTCGGCGTCGACGACGCCGACGACCGGCGGCAGGCCGAACGGCAGATTCTGCGGCAGCTCGGAGGTCCAGGCGAACATGTCGCCGTCACGCGGGCCGCGCAGCCAGTAGGGCGTCGTCGGTGGCGCATCGAGTGGCACCGTGACGCGAAACGACTCAGAGAGGTCGGCCACCTCCCGGAAGAATGCGAACCGTCCGCGCGGTCCCACGGTGAGGCCGGGTGCCGGATCTACGCGCCAGGCGGGCGGCGCCTCGACCACGCCGCCGAGCAGCCGCACCGGCGAGGTCTCGGGCGCGAACGCGTTCACGACGACGCCGACGGTTCCACCGGGCACGACCGTCTCGCGGTCGGCCAGCGCGTCGACGACCAAGCCGGTCGCCTGGACGAGCGCCGCCTCGAACTGCTCGGCCTTGTGGGCGAGGAGGAAATCGACGTCGAACTTCACCTGGTCGTCAACCGCGGCGCCGCCCAGCGCGCGACGCGCCACCCGCACCGCCGCCAGCCCTTCAGCCAGCGCCGGCGCGACGACCGACGGCGCGAGCGCGTCGAAGTCCCGCATCGCACGGCGCGAGGCTTGCTCGACCACCTGCAACTCGGCCCGCAGGACCTCGCGCGGCAGGTCGACGATGCGGCCGAGGCCTGGCACGCTGGTGTCGATCCCGTCGAACAGGCTCTCATCGGTCGAGCCGGCCGGGGCGACGTGGCTCTCGAGCAGCCGGAGCCGCGACGCCTGGCGTCCGCGCAGTTCGAGGACGCCCATCTGCTGCGACTTGTGCTGGCTGCGGCCCTGCATCGCGATCTCGAAGTAGCTGCGGCCGAGCGTCGGGTCGTATCGTCCGGTGTCGACCTCGAGCGGATACTCGACCCCGGTGTCGCGGAAGGTCTGGCCCTGGTAGAGCTTCTTCGCCTGCCACGGCCGGAGCCCTTCGGCCAGCTGCTCCGGGAACCGGGCCGGATCCGCGGCCGCCTCGAATGCCAGCGGCGTGATGTAGCCGGCGAACTGGTGCTGCCCGTGGCCATCCGCGGGCGTTCCCGAGAACCGGGCGGCGACGACGAGTGGGCGGAACATCCGGATCGTGCGGACGACGTCACCGAGGATCGCATCCTCGTTCCACTTCGCCTGCGCCTCGGCGAGTGTCTTCGAGAAACCGTAGTCGAACGCGCGGGTGAAGAACTGCTGACCGCCGTCGAGCGCGCGTGCCTGCAGCAGTTCCTCGGTGCGGATGACGCCGAGCGCTTCGAACAGCTCGGGGCCGATGATGTTCTGGCCACCCTCGCCCCGATTGAGCGACAGGTAGGCGGTGCGCGCGTGGTCGCCCCGCGTGAGCCGGGCGATGAGCGCCGAATCCTCGTCGTCCGGATGCGCCGCTATATAGAGGATGCTGGCTGTCGTCCTGAGCGCCTGGAGCTTCTGGAGCAGGCCGGCGACACCGTCGCCGTATGTGGTACGAACCTGCGCACCCGTGGAGGCCGAAAACGCGCCGATGACGATGGCAGTGACGGCGAGGGCGAACGCCGGACCCGGCGTACGCCGCGCGGGCCCTCGAAGGCACATCCGGCTACTCTACCACCGTCGTCTGGCCCCATTTCGGGCACAACGGGCGGCCGACGGTTTCCGTCTAACGTCGCAGGGGGGCTTGGCCATGAAGGATCTCTTCGGGGAACTGAAAGTCACGATCCGCACACTGCTCAGGAAGCCGCTGTTCACGCTGGCCGTCATCGCGACGCTCGGTGTCGGCATCGGCGCCAACACGACGGTCTTCAGCATCGTCTACGGTGTGCTGTTCAAGCCACTGCCCTACGCCGAGTCGGGCCGGCTGGTCGGCGTCTATCGGTTTCTCCCCGATTTGATGGGCCCGTCGGTCGCCAGCATCTCTGACTGGTACGCCGTTCCGTACCCTCTGTACGACGACTGGGTCGAACGCGCGACGATCTTCGAGGACCTTGGCGCCTACGCCGGAGTCGGGATGACGGTGACCGGTCGCGGCGAGCCCGATCGCGTCTCCAGAATGAACGTGACCTCCGGGGTCTTCGAGACCCTCGGCATCGCGCCGCTGCTCGGGCAGCCGTTCTCTGCAGCCGACGACCGGCTCGGCATGCCGCCGAAGGTGCTCCTGAGCCACGCCTACTGGGAGAGCCGGCTCGGCTCCGATCCGGCTGTCGTGGGCGAAGCGCTCGTCATCAACGGTTGGCCCCACACGATCGCGGGCGTCATGCCTCGCGGGTTCGCGTTCCCGTCCGAAGACGAGCGTCTGTGGGCGACGTTTCCCGACTCGCGACGGTCGACGACGATGCGAGCAGGCGGGTTCCTTAAGGTGGTCGGCCGATTGACGCCGGACGTGTCGATCGACCAGGCCCGACTCGATATGGAGCAGGTCAGGCTGCAAATCGCCGAGGACTACCCGGTCGAAGAAGAGTTCGGCGTTCGCGTTCTGCCATACGCCGCCACCCTGGGCGCCACGGCCCGTCCCGCGCTGCTGCTGCTGCTGGGCGCCGTCGGCACCGTCCTGCTCATCGCCTGCGCAAACGTCGCCAACCTCGTCCTGGCCCGCACGACGGAGCGCCGGAAGGAACTGGGCGTGCGGCAGGCGCTGGGCGCCGGCCGCGGCAGGCTGCTCACCCACGTCCTGAGCGAATGCCTCCTGCTCTCGCTCGCCGGCGGAGCGGTGGGATGCGTCATCGCCACGGTCGGCGTCAGGCCGTTCGTCTCGCTCTTCCCCACCGGCCTGCCGCGTGCCAGCGAGATCGGCGTCGACGGGCGCGTCCTGCTCTTCGCGCTGGGCCTGTCGGTGCTGGTCGCGCTGCTCATCGGCGTACTGCCGGCCCTGCGCTCGACCGGCCGGACACTGACCGACGCCTTGCTCGACGTCGGGCGGGCCCACTCGGGTGGTGCGCAGCGCCATCGGGCACAGGCCCTGATCGTCGTCTCCGAGATCGCCCTGGCGTTCGTCTTGCTCACCGGTGCCGGCCTGTTCCTCAAGAGCTTCACGCGGATGATGTCGGTCGATCCCGGCTTCGCGCCGGAGCAGGTCCTGGCGATGCGCCTCTCCGTTACGGAAGAGCAGGTTCCGTCGGACGACGGGATCCGAACGTTCTATGTGGATCTACTCGGACGGCTGCGGGCGCTGCCCGGTGTGCGCACGGTCGGTGCCGCGAACCAGATGCCGTTCGTGGGCGGTCGGTCGTTCCCGCCGACGTCGATCGAGACGCCAACGGAGGTAGTTGAAGCGAACATTCACACGGCTTCCGTGACGCCTGAGTACTTCCAGGCGATGACGATCCCGGTCGTCGCTGGACGAGTGTTCAACGTGGACGATCGGCCCGGCTCCCCGCCCGTGGCGATCATCAACCAGGCGATGGCGTCGCAGTTCTGGCCGGGCGAGAGCCCGCTGGGCCGCCGCGTGCGCGAGAATTCGAATGACGAGCCGGCGTGGCGAACCGTCGTCGGCGTCATCGGCGACGTGAAGTACGGGCTTCGGGACACCGGCACGCCGGCGATCCACGTCCCGTTCCAGCAGCGACCGACGCGGTGGGAGATCGTCGTCGTGAAGAGCGACATCCCGCCGCGGGACGTGATCGCCTCGGCGCGAGAGGTCGTTCACTCGCTCGAGGCGGACCTCCCCGTCGAGTTCTCCCTGCTGCCGGATCGGATCCGCGACTCCGAGGCGGTCGTCGCCGGCCGCTTCGTCGTGGCCGTGGTCGGCGGCCTCGCCGGCGCCGCCGGGCTGCTCGCCGTCCTCGGTATCTACGGCGTCCTGGCCTATACCGTCGCGCAGCGGACGCAGGAGATCGGCATCAGGATGGCCCTCGGCGCCGGCACGGGCAACGTCGTGCGGAGCGTCGTCGGACGGGGGCTGCTGCTGTCCGCCGTCGGCCTGGCCGTCGGCGCCGGAGGCGCGGTCGCCGCTGGACGGCTGGTCGAAAGCCAGCTGTTCGGCGTCAGTCCGAGCGACCCGGCGACGCTGGCGGCCGTCGTCTGTCTAGTTCTCGTGGCAACGCTGGCCGCCAGCTGGATCCCGGCCCGGCGCGCCACACGGATCGCCCCGATCGACGCGCTGAGATACGAGTAGCGCCTACGGGCCTGCCGGGATCCGGGTCTCTAGATCGACCTCGGTCAGCGGAACGTCCCAGTGCGCGTCGACGATCTCGAAGCGCCGTTGCTCCTCAGCCAGGAAGACGTCCAGGTCAGGGAACAGGCCGCGGGCGATCTCGGCGTCGTTCGCCGGCGCCAGTAACGCGTCGCCGTCCCTGAACGTCATGACCGTCGCGAAGGTCCAGTCGCTCCGTCCGTCGCCGTGATAGCTCGGCACGTAGGCCTTGAAGTCGACGACGCGGTCGCCGAGCTGTGCCTTGAGCACCGGATAGTGGTTCTTCTGGTAGAGATCGACGAATTCGTTCTGGTAGCCCCACTTCACGCGGTAGAAGTACCAGACCGTCCGCTCGGCACCCTGACCTTCCTGTAGCGCCGGCGCGCCCGCCCGGGCCGTCGGGAGGAACCAGTCGGCGCCGCCGATCAACGCAAGCACGAACACCACGTAGACGAACCGTCTTAGCATCGCTGCCTCCTTCCGCCTCCCGGCACAATCCGGAGAGGCCGATCGGCGTCACCGTAGCACACGGCTCCCCTGCCCGGACAAGGCCTCGGCGGCGTGCGTCGTTGAGCCGACCACGCCTCCGGGAGTAGGCTGTTCGGCCTCCGCGAGATCGCGGCGCTCCGCCGTTTCGGCCACTGGCCCTGCGGGCTGACGGGACGGCCGGGTTGATCTGGGCGTACTTCTTGCCGAGTTCCTCGAGGCCAGCCTTGGCCAGATCCTCGGGCGTCATCGCCGGCCGGGCGTGGATAGGGTCTCGACGGGCATGTTGGCTTTGACTACGAATCGCATCGGCTCATCCTCCCAAGAAAAGGCGCCATGTCATCGTCAGACGCCGCACCAACGGCGCATGATCTCCAGATAGGCCTCGGTCGAACTCTCCAGCTTCGCAACCGAGCAGTACTCGTCGGTCTTGTGGGCGCAGGTCGGCTCGCCCGGTCCGAGAATGACGGTCGGCGGCCCGCCGTAGGCCGGCTTCAGCACCGACCCGTCGGTGAAGTAAACGGCGGTCGCCGGCTCGGGCCGCTGCCCCAGCAGCGGCTCCATGACGTCGTAGACTTCCTGGACCCAGGCATCGCCGGCATCGGTCACGACGCTGTCCTCACTGGCGATGTTCGTGACCGTTGCCTCACCACCGAGCGCGGTTTTCAGCCGGTCCTGGATGCCTTCGGCGGTCTGGCCCGGAATCGTCCGGATGTCGACGCCGATCTCGGCTTCGTCGGGCACCGAGTTGATGTTGAGGCCGCCCGTGATCGTGCCGATGTTGAGTGTCGGCGACCCCATCACCGGATGCTCCGCGACGCCGAAGGCGAAGCGCTCCAGACGACGCACGACCTCGGCGATCTTGTGAATCGCGTTGTCGCCCTCCTCGGGCATCGAGGCATGCGCCGTGACACCGGTCGTCTTGATCAGGTACCGAACGAGCCCCTTATGCCCGACCAGTGGCACGTTGGCCGTCGGCTCACCGATGACGATCGCCCCGGCCTCTCCCAGCGCACCCGGCTGCGCCGCCAGATGGTGCGAGCCCTCGCAGCGCGTTTCCTCGCCCGCCGTGAACACCAGCTCGATCCCGGTCTTGCGCGGCAGCGAGGCCAGCCGCGTGGCGGCCAGGATGATTGCCGCGAGCGCCGCCTTCATATCGGTCGTGCCGCGCCCGAATAGCCGGTCGCCGTCGCGCTCGCCCGCGAACGGGTCGCGACTCCAGGCGGCCCTACCGAGCGGCACAACGTCGATGTGGCCGGTGAAGCAGATCGGCGGCCCCTCGCCTGACCCATCGAGTCGGGCCACCAGGCTCGTGCGGCCTGTCTCGAACTCGTAGTACGCCACGGTGAAACCCGCAGCTTCGAGGAGTTGGCCGATCCGCTGCGCGCAGGCGCGCTCCTCGCCGGGCGGATTGACGGTTTCGAAACGGACCAGTTCGGACGTTAGGGCAACCGGATCGGCCAAGGGCATGGTGCTACTGGCTCGCCGCCCGCCGCTGCGCCTCGTCGACGAACGCGCCCCACTGCGGCTGCGACGCGGGATCCCAGATCTTCGCCATGTCGGCGCGGGCCGCGTCCTCGGACACGCCGCCGCGAATCGTCCGGTAGAGGTAGACGAAGGCGGAGGCCCGCATGTTAGCGAAGCAATGCACGAGGACGCTCCGGTCTGCGTTCGCGTCCATCACATCGAAGAACAACCGCAAATCGCGCTGGCTGGGCTCTTGCCACGACACGGGGATCTGGACGTAGGTCATCCCTTCCTGCGTGACATGGAAGCCTTCCATCGCATTCCGCTCTTCGTTGGCCGGCGCCAGGTTGATGACGACGTCGTAGCCAGCGGCCTTCACCGCCGGGACCTCGTCATAGGTGATCTGCCCGGCCGTGCCGAGCTGATCCGTCACCCGCTGGTAGGCGCGGGCCTCGGCGAGACCGTCGTCGCTCTGAGCGGAGACCCCGCACGGTATCGCCAGCGCCAGCGCCAGAATGGAGAACCCTCGTACCATGCTTGCCTCCAAATCCGCGGCCGGTATCGCTGTCGGCCTTCGGGAGAGTAAGATCCGGTTCGTGGAACCGGTCCAGTGTATCGCCAATCAGGGACCCGGGAGGAAACGATGCTCCGCCTGCTCACTGTCGTGTCATCGCTGCTACTCGTCACGGGTGTCGCCAGGGCACAATCGGCCGAAGACCTGACCGGCGTTTACGAGCGCGTGTCGCTCACAAACACGACCAGCGGCCTGGAGATGGACCCTGGGCAGCGCGGCCTGCTCATCATGGCCCGCGGCCACTACACGATGATGACGATCAGGCCAGACCGACCTGCGCTGGCCCGCGGTGAGCAACTGACCGACAAGCCGGCGGCAGAGCAGATCGCCTTCCTCCAGACGTGGCTGCAGATGAACGCTCACGCGGGCCGCTACGAGGTGGACGAACAGACGCTCGTCTGGCACCGCGACATCAACGAGGACCCTGCTCAGGTGGAGACGACCTCGAGGCTGGCATTCGAACGCCGAGACGATCTGCTGGTCATCAGTTTCGGGTTGCCGAACGGCGACCGCTACGAGTGGGTGTGGCGAAAGATTCGTTAGGAGGGTTCGATGACGATGCGTCACTTGAGACTGGGTGGATTACTCGCGGCGGTGGCCGTCGGATCGCTGAGCGTCGGCGCATCCGCGCAGGACTTCCGGTTCGAAGTCACGATCCCGGACGGCATGAGCGACGGGCCGATCGACGGGCGGGTCATCGTGCTGGTGTCACAGACCGAGACCCCCGAGCCGAGGTTCCAGCGGCTGCGCAGCCTCGACACGCCGCTCATCTTCGGCATCGACGTCGAGGGGTTCCTGCCGGGGCAGCCGGCGGTCGTCGACATCGGGACACGCGGCTTCCCACTCGAGTCGATCGCGGCGATCCCGACCGATGACTACTTCGTCCAGGCCGTCCTGAACGTCTACACGACCTTCAGCCGCGCCGACGGCAAGACGATTAAAGCCCACATGGACCAGTGGGAAGGCCAGCACTGGAACCGATCTCCAGGCAATCTGTACAGCCCGGTCGAGCGGGTGACGGTCGATCAGGCGTCGGGCGGCGTGGTGTCGATCGCTCTGACCGAGGAGATCCCGCCGATCGACCCGCCCGCCGATACGAAGTACGTCAAGCACATCAAGTTTCGCAGCGACATCCTGACCGACTGGTGGGGGCACGACATCGACCTCGGCGCGGTCGTCGTCCTCCCCGAGGGGTTCGACGAGCACCCCGAGGCGCGATACCCGACCGTCTACTGGCACGGACACTTCCCGCGAACGTTCACCGGCTTCCAGGAGGAACCGCCGGACCCCGCGCTCACGGGCGCCGCACGCGAGCGGGCCGAGGGACGCTACCGATTCTTCCAGGAGTGGGTCTCAGGCGACCTGGGCCGGTTCTTGATCGTCCTGATGCAGCATCCGACGCCGTTCTACGACGACTCGTACGCCGTCAACTCGGCGAACAACGGCCCCTACGGCGACGCGCTGACCCAGGAATTGATGCCGCGAGTCGAGGAGCAGTTTCGCGCCATCGGTGAGCCGTGGGCACGGACGCTCTCGGGCGGCTCGACCGGCGGATGGGAGTCGCTCGCCTGGCAGATCTTCTACCCCGACATGTTCAACGGCGTCTGGACATTCTGCCCCGACCCGGTCGACTTCCGGTACTTCCAGTTGGTGAACATCTACGAGGACGACAACGCCTTCTACCCGAACTCCACCTGGAAGACCAGCGCCGTGCGACCGTGGCAACGCGGCACGGACGATCAGGTCAGATTCAACCAGCGCGACGCCAGCCACCTCGAGGCGGTGCTCGGCTCACGCGGCCGCTCGGGCGACCAGATGGACATCTTCATGAGTGTCTACGGACCGGTCGGCGACGACGGCTATCCGCGACTGCTCTACGACAAGTGGACCGGCGAGATTGACAAAGACGTTGCCGAGTACTGGCGGGAGAACTACGACCTCCGGCACATCCTCGAGCGCGACTGGGCGACGCTCGGACCGAAGCTCGTCGGCAAGCTCCACTTCTACATGGGCGACATGGACACCTACTTCCTCGAAGAGGCGACTCGGCTCATGGAGGAGTTCCTCGAGGGGACGACTGATCCGTACTACGAGGGATCGTTCGACTGGGGTGTCCGCCAGCCGCACTGCTACTCGGGCACGCCCGAGTTCCCCGGCCAGACGTCGTACCAGCGGGTTCTGCCACTGATGAAGCAGCGGATCCTGAGCACGGCGCCGGCTGGCATGGATGTCAGTAGCTGGCGGTACTGAGGAGCGACGTCTCCGTGGCTACGCGCCCAGCGCCTCGCCCGCGCCCTACAGCCGTGTCTTGATGTCGAGATAAGCGGCCTCGATCAGGGCGCCGAGCGCAGACGCGTCGATCTCACGATCCGGCCGCATCTTCACGTGGCGCATCCGCTTGCCAGTGCCCTCCAGGATGCCGGCCGGGTCGGGCAGTGCCGCGCCGTGGAAGAAGCCGACGTTGGTATGCGCCGTGAACACGTTGACGTAGCCGAACGCCGCATCCTCGACGCACGCGGTCGGGCAGCCGTCGTGCATCAGCTCCCGAACGTCGTCACCGCACGCCCTCATCGCCTCGAACCAGGTGCGGGCGATCGTCCCGAGGTCGGCTCGCTGCTCGGCCAGCCAGGCGTCGATAGCCGGCTCGCGCTCGACGGAACCCGGGAACCGCAGGATCGCGTTCGGTGCTGGCATCAGGCCCTCCTACTTCACCGCGGTTCCGTCAACAGATCCGCCACGGTCAGCGCGTAGACCGCCGCCGCCTGGTAGACGTCCTCCAACTTCACGAACTCGTTCGGCCCGTGCGAAACCGACAGCAGCCCGGGGCCGTACGCCAGCGCGGGCACCCCGCGCTCGGCGTAGAAGCGAATCTCGAGCAGCCCGGGACAGAGCTCGAAGCGCGCCGGGGCGCCGGTCACCTCTTCGATGTTCGCGGCGAGGGCGCGTGCGAGATCGTCGTCCGCCGGCGTCCCGGACGATCGCCCCTCCTGAATGACCTCGACCTCGAGATCGACGCCGTCGTCGCGCGCGGCATCCAGGACGTCGAACAGCTGGCGGCGTGCCTCGTCCAGGTCCTCCTCGGGATTCATCCGGCGATCGACCGTGAACACGCACTCGCCCGGCACGAGGTTGTAGTTGCTCCCCCCTTCGACGCGCCCGCCCAGCATCAAGATCGATCGGCGCGCCGCGGCCGGCTCGATGGTAAACCCAGTCTCCTGCCGTTCGACCTCGCGCTTCAAGTCGGTCAGCCGGCCGGCCACGCCCAACATCGCCTCGAACGCGTTCCGGCCGAGGTGCTGCAACCCGACATGCGCCGGCTTCCCCTTGACCGTGATCCTGAGCGAAATCGCTCCGCGGTTCGCGTTCCAGACGACGCCGCTCGTCGGCTCGGGCAGGAGCATGCCGACCGCGTCAGCCCCGAGCCGCCCGCTCGCAGCGAGATGCCGGCATCCTCGAGCGACTTCGCGGCGTGAATCATCAGCGCCAGGCCGCACTTCATGTCGGCGGCACCGCGCCCGAAGAGCGTCTCCGCGTCGACGCGCGGGTCGAACTGGCCGGGCGCGGACGCGGGCACGACGTCGTAGTGCCCGTGCAGGCAGATCGCCCGGTCACCCGACCCGATCGATCCGATCACACACTGCCGCGGAAACTCGACCGGCGCCCCGGGAACATCGACGATCTCGTGCGCAATGCCGAGCTCGGTCAACTCCGCGACGATCCGCTCGACGCACTCGAGATAGCGGACGCCTGGCGGGTTCTCGGTCGGAATCGCGACGAGATCGCGGGTAAGGTCGCGGATCGCGTCGTGCCGTCGAGTAACAGCCTCGCGGATCCGGGCAACCGTGGAAGGACTCAGGGGTCGACCTCGCTCCGGACCTCGTCGCGAGCGAGGACGACGCCGGGTAGCGCACCCGTCGGCTGGCCGCCGTCGACGGTCAACGTGCCGTTGACCATCACGTAGTCGAAGCCCGCGGGCGACCGGGCTGGTTCGAGAATGGTCGCCCGGTCCTCGAGCCTGCCGTAATCGAGCACGACCAGATCGGCCTTCTGGCCGACCCGGACGTAGCCACGATCGGACAGGCCGATGATCTGCGCCGGCAGGCCCGTGGACGAACGGATCGCGAACGGCAGCGAGATGAGGCCGCGCGCCTTCACGTAGTGCGCGAGCTTCCGGGAGTAGGTCCCGAAGTAGCGCGGATGCTGACCCGGCCGGGGCTCCAGCGTCACGCCGCCGTCGGTGCCGGTCGCCGTGTACTCCTGCCGCATGTAGTTCTCGACGTCGAACGTGTGGCCCGCCACAGGCCGGAACAGCACGCCGGATCGGAGCGACTCGTCGCCCGCCGCCTGGGCGAAGTCGACGAGCTGCTCGACTGCCGTCCGGCCATTTGCCGCGGCCACCTCGCTGAGTGTCGCGCCGACCAGGCTCGTGTCGTGCGGCGCGAGAACGATGATGTGCCGGTCGGCGCCGCCCTGCAGATCGAGCATGAACTCGATATCACCGACGAGCAGCGGCCCGTACTCGTCATTGTCGAGATTGAGCCTGAGATTGTCCAGGCTCAGCAGGCCCGGTGTCCGCCAGAGCGGCGCGTCGTTGCCGCCGCTTCGATCCGTGCCCGGCGGCGCGAAGGCCCATGGCGGAATGACGCCGGTTGCGCCGCCGCCGAACGTCTCGTACGGGTACTGGTCGAGGTAGACCTGGACGCCGTCGGCCCGGGCCCGTTCGATCATGAGTACGTCGACCGACGAGTGCCCCCAGGTCGACGGCCCCTTCGCCTTGATATGGCTACCGACGACCCGGATGCCGGTGGCGCGTCCGATCTCGATCGTCTCGCGCATCCCCTCCGTGCCCGTCAGGCGCCATCCCTCGACGATGCTCGGCGTCTGCCAGCGCGGCAACGGTGACTGGCTCCGCTGGTGGGCATAGTAGAAGCCGTCGAATTCGGCAACGACTTCGGCCAGGGCCACGAGTTCGTCGGTCGTGCTGAACCGGCCCGGCCGGTACTCGGGCCCGGCGCCCAGCCCCCAGGCGCCGCCCTCCATCCCTTCACGAACGAGCAGCTGCATCCGTGCGATCTCCTCGAGCGTCGCGGGGCGCTCGTAGTCATCGCCCATCACGTCACCGCGGACCGTGCCATGGCCAACCATCGGCACGACGTTCAACGCCGTGCCGCCACTGCGGTACGCCGCGATCTCGTCGGCGATCGGCCAGATAGGGTTGCGACCGTCGGGCCCGAAGACCACCGTCGTGATCCCCTGGGCGACCAGGTTGTACGCCTCACGCGCACGACGATCGTCCGAGGCTAGCGCCCTGTCGGCGTGCGAGTGCATGTCGATGAACCCCGGCACGACCAGACGTCCGGCCGCATCGATGACGCGCCGGGCCGAAGCACCCTCCAGACGACCGACCGCGACGATCGTGTCGCCCCGAATGCCGACGTCGGCCCGGAACGCCGGACTGCCCGAGCCGTCGACGACCTGGCCGTTCCGGAGGATGAGGTCGAAGGTCTGTCCGGCGGCTGCCTCCGCGATCGCGACGAAGGCTAGCAGCGCCATCAGCGGGCACAAGACTCTGTTTCTGTGTGACATGGTTCGCCCCTGGGTCGCGTCCAACGCCAGCGGCCGGCGGCGGCCGACCGAAGACTGGTTATACCGCACGGATCTGGCCGAAGGTGATAAAAAGGGGGGTTCCAGGAGGGGGATTGATGACCAATCGTGTGCTGTCATTGGTGCTGGCGGGCGCCGTGCTCTACCCGGCTGTCGCGCTGGCCCAGTCGGAGACTCGCAAGCTCGACCTGGCGACGTATCTCGACTTCGAATCGGTGACCGACCCGCGGCTGTCGCCCGACGGGCGTCAGGTCGTCTACACGCGGCAGTGGTTCGACAAGATGAACGACCGGCGCGAATCTTCGCTCTGGATCGTCAACCGCGACGGAAGCCGCAACCGGTTCCTCATCGACGGCTCCAGCCCGCGGTGGTCGCCCAGCGGCGACCGGATCGCGTTCGTCGCCTCCGGTGAACCCGAGGGCCGGCAGGTCTTCGTGCGCTGGATGGATGACGAAGGGGCCGTGACGCAGATCACGCGCGTCGACAAGGGCCCGTCGAACATCGCCTGGGCACCCGACGGGTCGCGCATCGCCTTCACGATGATGGTGGACGACAAGACGAACTGGTCGATCGATCTCCCGAGTCGCCCCGAAGGCGCGACCTGGACCGCATCGCCGAAGATCGTCGAACGGCTCCGATATCGACAGGACGGCGTCGGCTACATCGACGAAGGCTGGCGGCATATTTTCGTCGTGCCCGCCGACGGCGGCACCGCGCGTCAGGTCACCGACGGCGGCTACAACCACTCTAACGTCGAGTGGACGCCCGACGGCGAGGCGATCGTCTTCAGCGGCCTGCGTCTCGCCGACGCCGAGTACCGCTTCCGAGAGTCGGAGATCTACTCGGTCGAGATCGCGAGCGGTAGCGTGACGCAGTTGACCGACCGGGAGGGACCCGACCAGCAACCGAAGGTCTCACCGGACGGCGCCCAGATCGCGTACACCGGCTACGACTGGACGCGCGACTCCTGGATCGACAGCAAGCTGTACGTCATGGACGTCAACGGCTCGAACGCCCGCCTGATCTCCGGCGACTGGGATCGCTCGCCGCGCAACGTCCGGTGGAGTGCGGACGGCGGAACGATCTACTTCACGGCGCAGAACGAGGGAACGCAGAACCTGTATCGCATCGCGGCTGACGGCGGCCCGGTGACCTCGGTCACCGAGGGCACCCACACCCTGACCGTGACCGATATCAACGATGCCGGCCAGGCCGTTGGCGTCCTGACCGACTTCAACAACCCGACGGACGTCGTGGCGTTCGACCTCACGTCGCCGGCGATGCGGGATCAACTGACGCACGTCAACGACGACATTCTCGATGGCGTGGCGTTCGGGGAAACGACGGAAGTCTGGTACACCGCGCCGGACGGCGTCCGAGTGCAGGGCTGGTATCTGACGCCGCCCGATTTCGACCCGAATCGCACCTACCCGCTGCAGCTGCACATCCATGGCGGCCCGCACAGCATGTACGGCGCCCGGTTCAACTACGGCTGGCAGGAACACGTCGCGAACGACTACGTCGTCCTGTTCACGAATCCGAGAGGCAGCACCGGGTACGGCAGCGCGTTCGGCAACATGATCGCCGACGCCTACCCCGGGCCGGACTATCAGGACCTGATGGCCGGCGTCGACACGATGCTCGAGACCGGCTTCATCGATCCGGAGAACCTCTTCGTCACCGGCTGCAGCGGCGGCGGCATCCTCACGGCCTGGATCGTCACCAAGACCGATCGCTTCGCGGCGGCCTCGTCGAACTGCACGATCGTCGACTGGATGAGCACGTCTGGGACGACCGACATCCTGCCCTACTACCGGTTCCCGCAACTGCCGTGGGAGGACCCGACGCTGTGGATCGCGCACTCGTCGATCTTTCACGTCGGGAGCGTCACGACGCCGACGATGCTCATCACCGGCGAGGACGACTTGCGCACACCGATCACCCAGGCCGAGCAGTTCTATCGCGCGCTGAAGTTCCGCAAAGTGCCGACGGCGCTCTTGCGCTACAACAACCAATCGCACGGCACCGGGTCGCGCCCCTCGAACTTCATGCGGACGCAGCTCTACCTGCGTCAATGGTTCGAGAAGTACGGGACGACGGGCGATCGGATGACCGACGCCGGCCAGTAGACAGACGTACATTTCGCCCAAACAACCTCGGAGGTAACTCGTGCCCAGACGCACCATCGGTTTCACCCTCGGTCTCGCCATCTTCGCCGCGTCGGTACTCGCGCCAGCCGGCGTCGCCGCACAGGAGATGCCAACGATCGAAGACAAGACGGCCGGCATGGAGAGGATCAACGGCTACTTCCCGATGTACTGGGACGACGCCGCCGGCACCCTATGGTTGGAGATCTCCCGGTTCGACAGCGAGGAGCTGTACCTGTCGGGCCTGTCGGCGGGGCTGGGATCCAACGACATCGGCCTCGACCGGGGCCAGACCCGGTCGCGGCTGGTCGTCTTCGAGCGCGTCGGCCCGAAAATCCTGATGGTGCAGCGGAACTACCAGTTCCGAGCCAGCACCGACAATTCCGACGAACGGCAGGCCGTCGAGGACGCGTTCGCCCGGTCGATCCTCTGGGGCTTCCGGGTGGCGGCCGAGACCGATGGCCGGGTGCTGGTGGATACGACCGAGTTCCTGCTGCGCGACACGCACGGCGTCGTGCCGCGGCTGAGCCAGGACGGCCAGTACCGGGTCGACCCGTCGCGCAGTGCCGTCCATCTCGACCGTACGAAGGGCTTCCCGCAGAACTCGGAGATCGACGTCACGGTCACGTTCACGAGTCAGCCGCAAGGCGGCCGCGGCTTCGGGCCGCGCAACGAGCGGCGCCACGGCGTCGCCGACGTCACGCCGGCGGCCGAGGCCGTGACCCTGCGCCAGCATCACTCGTTCGTCCAGTTGCCCGGCCCAGGCTACGAGGCGCGCACCTACGACCCGCGGTCGGGATTCGGCAGCGTGTCGTGGCAGGACTACTCGACGCCGCTCGGCGATTCGATGGTCAAACGCCTCATCCGGCGGCATCGGCTCGAGAAGGTCGACCCGACGGCCGCGGTCAGCGACGCGGTCGAACCGATCGTCTACTACCTCGATCGCGGCACGCCCGAACCGGTGCGCTCGGCGCTGCTCGAGGGCGCGCAGTGGTGGAACCAGGCGTTCGAGGCCGCGGGCTACCGCGACGCGTTCCGCGTCGAGGTGCTGCCCGAGGGCGCCGACAGCTTCGACATCCGCTACAACGTCATCAACTGGGTGCATCGGTCGACCCGCGGCTGGAGCAGCGGCGGTGGTGTGACCGACCCGCGCACCGGCGAGATCATCAAGGGCGTCGTCACGCTGGGCTCGCTGCGGGTCAGGCAGGACTTCCTGATCGCCGAGGGGCTGCTGTCGCCCTACGAGGGCGGCGACGAGATGCCGTCGGAGCTGTCCGAGATGGCGCTGGCGCGCATCCGACAGCTCTCGGCGCACGAGGTCGGCCACACGCTCGGCCTGGGCCATAACTACTACGCGAGCACGCTGGGCCGGATCTCGGTGCTCGACTATCCGCACCCGCTCATCACGCTCGACGACAACGGGACGATCGACGTGTCCGACGCCTACGACGTCGGCATCGGCGACTGGGACAAGGTGGCGATCAACTACGGCTACCGGGACTTCCCCCAGGGCACCGACGAGCCAACCGCACTCGAGCAGATCCTCGACGACGCGTGGGATCAGGATCTGATCTACCTGACGAACCAGGACCTCGACGCCAACCCGCGGGTGCACCAGTGGGCCAACGGGGTCAATCCGGCGGATGAACTGGACCGGATGCTCGAGGTCCGCCGCACGGCGATGAACGACTTCGGGGAGGCCGCGATCAGGCGTGACATGCCGCTGGCCACGATGGAGGAAGTGTTCGTGCCGCTCTACCTCCACCATCGCTTTCAGATCGACGCCGCGGCGTCGGCCATTGGCGGGATGCACTACATCTACGCGATGCGCGGTGACGGGCGCGAGCCGGTCGTGTCGGTTCCGGCTGCAGAACAGCGTGCTGCACTGGATGCACTGATGCGCACGATCAGCCCGAGCGAGCTGGCCGTGCCTGGCGACGTCATCGACAGGTTGCCGCCGCGGCCGGCCGGCTTCGGACGCCACCGCGAGCTGTTCCCGCGCTACACCGGCCTGATGTTCGATCCGATCTCGCCGGCCGTCGTCGCTGCCGACCACACCGTGGCAATGATCCTCCGCGGCGACCGCGCCGCACGGATGGTCACCCAGCACGCGGTCGACGAGGCGCTGCCGGGCCTCGATGAAGTGCTCGACACGATCGTCGCGGGGAGCTTCGGCGTGGCGCCGGCGAACGGCTACGAGGCGGAGATTGGTCGCGCGGTCGAACGCGTCATCGTCGACCGGATCACCCGCCTGGCGGACAGCGCCGCGATGCCGCAGGTGCGCGCCGTGGCGTCGCTCGAACTCGAGGAACTCGCCGCGCGCCTCGAGCGCGAATCGCAGAACGGCAGCAACGGCGATCGCGCGCACGCCACCTTGCTCGCGCGCGACATCACACGGTTCCTCGAACGCCCGGCCGAGGCGTTCGGTCAGCCGGCACCACCGCCGGAGCCGCCGGGCGCGCCGATCGGCGACACCGGCATGGACTACCTGATGCCGGACCCGACCTGCTCGGTCTGGTGGATCGAATAGGAGCCCCCTGGGGTGGTCGGCGGGTCCTGTCGCCGGCCGTCCCCCACGGGTGCTCGGCCTGCGCCCATCGGCCCTGGGGCCAGCGTCGGGGATGAGGGTCGCCGGCGAGTTCCGCAGCGCGCCGACGGCCATTGTCGGGTGCACCCAGCGCAGGTTGTCTTCTGCCGTCGGCGTGCGAGGGTGTCTGAGCCCGGCGCGCCCTCGCCGCGGCGCTGGCCTCGGGCTTGGCGCTCCGCGCCCGCGGGGGGCCCCCGGTCCGGCGCCACCCGCCGCAGCAACCCGAAGCGGCGGTCCTAGTACCCGGCCGTCGTCTCCCCCGTCCCGACCGGGATCCAGCGCTCGAACCAGTCGAGATTCCGCGTCAGCAGATCGCGGACGAGCCGCGGCGCCCGGACGCCGTGCGGCTGGCCCGGATAGATCACGAGCGACGTCTCGGCCTTCCCAATCGCCCGCACCGCCTCGTAGAACTGGATGCTCTGCTCGGCCGGTACCCGCTCGTCGCGCTCGCCCACTTGGATCAGGAGCGGCGTGACGACCCGCTCGACAAACCGATAGGCCGACCGCGCTTCGTAGAGATCGAAGTCCTCCCACGGCCTCGGGCCAAGATAGGTCTGGTAGAACTCCGGCAGGTCGGTCTGCGAGTACATCGAGATCAGATCGTTCGCGCCCGCGCCCGCGCTCGCGGCGCGGTAGCGATCGGTCTGGGTGATCCCCCAGAAGGTGTGATGCCCGCCGAAGCTCCAGCCCATCACGCCGAGCCGATCGGGGTCGGCGATGCCCGCCTCGATCAGCGCGTCGACGCCCGAGTCGATGTCGACCCAGTCGCGCCCCGAGATGTCGCCGCGGTTGAGTCCGCGGAACGTCTCGCCGTAGCCGGTGGAACCACGGTAGTTCGGCTGCATGACGGCGTAGCCGCGCCCGGCGAAGACCGAGATCGGATACGCACCGGACCGCGCCACGAACCGGGCAGCCGATACCCCCGATGGTCCGCCGTGAATCACCAGCAGCAGCGGCACGCGGTCGCCCTCGGCGTAGCCGACCGGCAGTGTGAGCACCCCTTCGATCTCCTCACCGTCGGCGCGTGACGGCCAGGTGACGACGCGCTGCTCACCGAGGCGGAACTCCGAAACCTGTGGGTTGTGGTCGGTCAGTCGGCGGGGTGACCCGCCCGAGACGTCCGCGACATGGACGTCGGCGGGCGCCGTGCCGGACTCGGCCAG
The DNA here is from genome assembly GCA_002328835.1 of Acidobacteria bacterium UBA2161. Classification (GTDB taxonomy): domain Bacteria; phylum Acidobacteriota; class Vicinamibacteria; order Vicinamibacterales; family UBA823; genus UBA2161. The sequence continues at coordinate 222,330 of DCWN01000017.1, forward strand.
GAATGCGACTATCGTTCCGTCGTCCGTCGTCGTGAAACTCCGGCGGAACGTGGTGTCGTCGGTCACGCGCTCGGGTTCACCGTCGGGCAGGGCGATTCGGAACCTCGACCGCCCGGTACCCTCCGCCGCCTCGACATAGAGCAGGTCGTCGTCAGTGAGCGCGACGAACCCGGCGTGCTCGTCGAGACCGTCGGTCAGCGGTGCGAGTGCGCCGCCTGCGTCGGGCACGGCGAAGAGCCGCCGGTTATAGGTGCCGAGTGCCTGTCCGGAGCCCGCGACGATCAGGCCGCGCGCGGTCGTCCACGCCACGGGACTCTCGCCGCCCGGCATGTCGGTCACCTGGCGCGGCGCCGCGTCGGCGGCGTCGACGACGTAGACGTTCGCCTCCCGATTCGTCCGGAGATCCGGCGCGGGACGGGCGGCATAGGCGAGCCGCGAGGAATCCGGCGCCCAGACGACGGTCGTGACGAACGCGCCGTCGGGTGAATGGCGCTCGGCCTCGCCGGCGCGGCCGTCGGCGAGCGGGGCGACCCAGAGGTGAGACCACTCGTCCTGGTAGAACTCGCCCCAGACGTCGGGCCGGCCGCGTTCCTCCTCGAAGCTCTCCTGATCCTCCGATTTCTCGGGCCTGGCGACGAACGCGATCCGCTCGCCGTCGGGCGACAGGCGGAACGACTGGATCCCCGTCGGCCAGGCGGTCACCGCCCAGGCCTCGCCGCCGTCGGGCCGGATGCCATGAACTTGCACTGCGTCGTCGTCGCCCCGATCCGAGAGGAAGGCGAGCCAGTCGCCGTTGGGCGACCAGCGCGGCCCGTTGTCCCGCCCTTCGCGCTGCGTCAGTCGCACCGGCGCGCCGCCGTCCGTCGCCACGACCCAGAGTTCGGAGTCGCTCGCGTCTTCCTCGAAGTCCATCGTCGTCACGACGTAGGCGACGAAGCGGCCGTCGGGGCTGATCCTCGGATCCGACACCGAGGCGAGGGTGAGGAGATCCTCGATCTCCATCGGCCGGCGGTCCTGCGCCGCGATGGGCGACACCGCGAGTAGCGGCAAAGCGAGACTGAACGCCATCATCCGAAGCAGGTTGGTCATGGCATACCTCGTGTCCACGGGCGGCTAGGCGACCGGGCGCGGCCCCGGTTTCAGGACGTTCATGACGAACGCCTTGATCGCGTCGAGGGTCGTGCAGACCGGCACCTCAGGCGCCAGGTCGGGGATGTCGGACTGGTTGTGGACGAACGCCGCGATCGGCTTCCGGTAGACGATGGCGAGATGCGCTTCGCTCGACGTGCCGGCACGTCCGGCCATGACGACGATGACATCCGCGCTCAGGACGTTGATATGATTCCGGGACTTCGCGTCGGTGCCCTGCGCGCCTGACAGGGGAAGGTGCGTCGCGATCGGAATTTCGACCCAGGGGTTCGGATAGCCCTGGAGCGTGTGGCCCGCTTCGCCCGGCAGCACGCCGATCACGAGGCCATGGCGCCCCGGCACTGCGTGGAACGCGCGGCTGACGGCAGCCATGACGCCGCCTCCACCACCGGTCAGCAGGTGGACCCCCAGGCCGCCCAGCCAGCGGCCCAGTGGTCGCGCGAGGTCGTCGTGTTCGTCCACTGCCGACCCGAGCACGGCGACGATCGGCAGTCGTTCCATCAAAGTCCTCAGAAGCGCCCGGGAGAGAGCGGCGATGCGTCGACCGCGGGCGCCGCGCCGGCCACCAGATCGGCGATCAGCGCGCCTGTGGCCGGCCCGAGCGTCAGCCCCGCCATCGCATGCCCGGTCGCGGCGAACACCTTGGCCTGACCCGGTAGCCGGCCGACCACTGGCAGCCCGTCGGACGTGCAGGGCCGGAGGCCGCACCACTCCGAGTTCGTTCGGTCCGCATCGATGCCGTGGAGGTAGCGGCCGGCGGCGGTCGTCAGCTGCGCCAGACGCGACGGCCGCATCCGATGATTGAGTCCGGAGAACTCCATCGTCCCGGCGAGGCGCAGCCGGCCCGACATCGGCGTGCAGAAGACCGAGGTCTCGCTCAGCACGCACGCGGCCTCCAGTCGTGGCCGGGCCTCGCCGGTGTCCGTCAGGTCGCGGTGGTAGCCCTTGCCCGGCTGAATCGGCAGCCGGCACCCCAGATCCCGCGCGAGGTGGAGGCTGTAGGCGCCGGTCGAGAGGACAATCGCGTCGGCCTCGAAGCGATCGCCGCGGGCGGTCGAGACCGCCGGCTGCGGTCCGCCGGTCACCCGGGTCACGGCTTGGCCGGCCTCGAGCCGACCGCCGCCGCGCTCGATCCGTTCGGCGAGCGCCGTCACGAAACGGTGAGGATCGCAGGTGGCCGCCTCACGAAAATACGCGCCGCCCGTCATACCGTCCTTGACCGACGGCACCCGCCGCACGATCTCCTCGCCGCTGAGCGCCTCGGCGTCGAAGCCGTGCGACCGCATGAGCGCCACATCGCGACGCGCGTGCTCGGCTCCGAACTCGGTTCGACAGACCTCGAAATAGCCAGAGGCTGCGTAGCCGCAGTCGAGATCCTCGTCCGCCACGAGCGCGTTGAACAACTCGAGCGTCGAGTGCCCCATCGGGCCCAGCACGCCCATGTTGGCTTCGAGCTTCCGCGTGGTGCAGTTGGCGCTGAACCGCCAGAGCCAGGCCGCCAGCGCGGGGTCGAACCGCGGCGCGATATAGAGCGGCGTCGTCGGATCGAAAACTTGGGTCAGCGCGTGCTTCACGCGATCGGGCTTGTTCATCGGCGGGTGGCCGGCGGCGATGACACCGGCGTTGCCGTAGGAGGCGCCGTGGCCGATGGCGTCCCGGTCGAGGACGACGATCTCGGCTCCGCGCTTGGCGAGGTAGTACGCGCAGCAGATGCCAATCACCCCGCCGCCGACGACGACGACCCGCGGCCGGCTCATGAGGCCACGAGGCCCACGCCCCAGACGGCCAGAGCCGCCCCGGCCGCACGACCCAACCACGGGCCGCGCGCCACGGCATGATCCACCAGGACGAACAACGCCACGAGCGCCATCCAGATCAGGTTCATCACGCCCGCGACGAACGACAGCGCCATGAGCGCCCAGCAGCATGCGACGCAGAACGCGCCATGTCGCAGCCCCATCCGCGCCGGCCCCCAGCGCCCCGATCGCCACGACGTCAGGAAGAAGCCGAGCGGCGACCGGCAGTGCTTCAAGCATGCCTGCTTCGCCGGGGTCCACTGGTAGACGCCCGCGACGATCAGGAGGCCGCCCGCCGCCTGCGGGCCGAGCGACGATGCGGCTGACAGCCAACCAGCCTCGTGCAACCCCCACTGCACCGATGCCGCCGCGACGCTGAAGCCGCTCCAGACGAGCAGGTAGCCGGCCACGAACTCGCCGGCGGGCAGCCCGCGGCCCATGCGCCGCCCGATGGTCGAGAGCGCGGCGACCCAGGGCGCGACCGTTGGCAGCATCATGGCCACCATCATGACGATCCACATCGACGCCACCGTCGCGAACTGGCCGGCGCCCCACGGCACGGCATCACCGGCGGTCGTCGACATCAGGCCCGGCCCACCCGCGGCAAGGACGACCCAGGCCAGGGCGAAAACGATGACGGACGGAATCACGCGGCGTTGTCCCACGAAAAATCCGAGTACAGCCCGTGGGTCTTCTCGTTGTGGATGTCGAGCGGACCGTCGGTATGGTCGGTCGTCCCGCGCGCAAGGACGTGCACCGGCCCGTGGATGACGTTATGTAGATTCGACAGCACCGCTTCGGACGTGTTGTCGCTTCCCCGGATCGCCTGGATCGTCGTGTCGAAGACCTCGGGAATCGTCAACCGCTTGAGCCGGCCCGCGTCCTCGAAGGTCATCGGCACGTACCGCGTGTCGAGTTGCTTCGAGACGAAACCCGCCAGCGTCTGCCAGGGGCCGCCGGCCTGGCCCCGAAAGATCGTCTCGAGCGCCTGCCGTTGCGCGGCGTCGGCCCGTTCGTCGACGTAGAACACCTGCGTCCAGTTGCCGGAGTACATCTGTACCGGCGAATCGAACGCGACGACGATGTTGAGGCCGTCGAGCGACACCTCGCCGTACCGACCCTCCGTGATGTGCATCGACCAGTGGCCGCGACACCGGTCGTTCTGGCAGTACTGCTTGAACGACACGTGGGCGGGACAGATCAACTGGCAGCTGCAGTTCTCGAAGAGCAGGCCCTTGGCCCGCCACGGTGTCTCAGTCATCCGCGCCTATGCCAGGGGTGCGAGTGCCGGCGCGCCGGCGCGCGCCGCGACCGGCCTGCTGGCCTCGGTCAGGTGGTTGTCACCGTCGCGCGTGTAGAAGCCTCTGACGAACCGCTCTCGATTCGACCGCTCAGCGATCGTATCGACGAAGAACCAGTCAGCCTGGGCCCGTTCTGGCGTGACGTCGAGGATGAAATAGCCCCGATGCACCTGATCGACGAATTTCAGGTGCGGGCTGGCCGCCAGTCGCGCCTCATGCGCGGCGTCGGCTTCCTCGGGTTCATCGGTGAACTGGCTCGGCGACGAGACGGCCGGCGTCACGTACTCCACCGCGAGCGAACCGCGGCCGGTGGCCGGATCGTAGCCGCGCCACGGATCGCGGGGGACGTCGAGCGCCCACGAGCTGTGGATGTCGCCGGTAAGGACGACGACGTTGTCGACGGAATTGGTCTCGAGGAAGTCGAAGATCCGGTTCCGGCCGGCCTGGTAACCATCCCACACATCGGAGTTCCGGATCGCGTCGTTCGGCGCCTGGGCGCCGAAGAAGACCTGCTGGCCGAGCACACGCCAGCGCGTGCTGTCGCCGACCGACTCCTCCAGTTCAGCGAACAACCAGGCTTCCTGCGACGCCCCCAGCAGCGACCGTTCGGGATCGTTCACGGCGGCGTCGTCTTCTCTATCGACCTGCTCGTCGCGCCCGGTCAGCCGCGTGTCGAGCATGACGAGGTCGACGAGGTTGCCGTACCGGAAGCTGCGATAAATCTGGAGTTGGCGTGCCGACCGGTTCTCACGGATCGGCATCCACTCGTAGTAGACCCGTACCGACGCCGCCCGGCGCTCAGCCCAACTCCCCTCGCCCTCGCCTGGATCGTGGTTCTCGGCGCCGTCCATCCAGGAATTGTTCGAGCTCTCGTGGTCGTCCCAGACCGCAATGAGCGGATGCTGCTGGAGCATCGCCTGCGAATCGACATCGGCCTTGTACTGCGCGTGGCGGATCCGGTAATCCTCGAGCGTGACCATCTCCTTGTCGGGCAGCGGCGCGCGGCCCAGTGCCGTACCGTCACCGTACTCGCCGTTGCGGTATTCGTACAGGTAGTCACCGAGGTGCAGGACCGCATCGAGGTCCGCGCGCTCGGCGATGCACCGATAGACGTTGAAGTACCCGAAGGGCAGATTCGAGCACGACACGACCGCGAGGCGCACCCGATCGACGTCACCCACCGGCAAGGTCTTCGTTCGGCCGATCGGCGACGACGCGCCCAGCGCCGCGAACTGATAGTAGTAGGCCGTTCCGGGCTTCAGGGCTGAGGGATCGACCTTCACGGTGAAGTCGCGGTCGCCGTTGGTGACGATCGAGCCCCTCGCGACGACCGCCTGCATCCCGGCATCGCTGGCAACCCACCAGTTCACCTCGACGTCGCCAGCCCCACCCGAGACCCGCGTCCACAGAATCACCCGATCGTCGAGCGGATCCCCGCTGGCCACGCCGTGCGCGAACACCGCGCGCGAGTCCTGGGTCAGCGCGGACGCCCGGCCGGGCGCCGCCAGTGCGAGCGAGCCGCTCGCGACCGTGCCAAGAAACCGTCGCCTGGAAACCGTCATGTGTCCCTCCGCAGGATCGCCCGATGTCGGCGGCGCCCTAGAATTCCTCGAGCCGCCTGGCGAGGTAGGTGGTGAAGCCCTCGGCCGGCTGGCCGGTCAGCGTGTTGAAGTCCTTGCTGACGACGTCCAGGTGCCCTTCGCGAATCGTCCGGTACATCGATAGACGCACCTGGGTCGCCTCGGTCGACACGCCTGACGACCGACACGCTTCGACGTAGTCGAGGCCGCTCGCCGGTCGCGGCTTCACCGGCTTGCCCGTCGCCTTCGCCACGGCGCCACACAGCTGTGCCGTCGTCAGGGCCTTCGGGCCGGTCAGGTTGTAGACCGTCTCTTCGTGGCCACTCGTCGTCATGACGACCGCGGCGGCTCGCGCGATGTCGTCGCGGGTGATGTAGGCGCAGCGTCCATTCCCCGTCGGGAACGGGATCGTCTTCATCTTCACGATGGTCGGCACCCAGTCGACGATCGGGTCCATGAAGACGCCGTTCCTGAGGACGGTCCAGGCCAGTCCACTCATCCTGAGCGCCGACTCGGCATACAGCAAGAACGGTGTGATCTGGAATGGCGATTCGACCGTCGTCGGCACGAAACCGTAGTGCACCAAGTGTCGGACGCCGGCGGCAGTGGCCGCGGCGATGGCATTGTCGTACTGGCGGACTCTCAGCGAGGGTGGCGCGGACGTCGGAATGAGCAAGACGCGCTCGCAGCCGGTGAAGGCCTCTTTCAGAGAGTCCGGATCGTCGTAGTCGGCGGCGCGGACTTCGACGTCCCGGGCCAGCAGGTCGGCGGCCGAGGACGGGGTCCGGACGGCCGCGACCACCTGCTCGGCTGCCGTACCCCGGGCAAGGATCGCCTCGACGGTCCGGTGGCCCAGCTGCCCGGTCGCACCCAAGATGGCCATCCCCATGCGAGGCCTATTCTAGCGCCACCCAGCGACAGCGCGTCGAGGGCCGCGCGCGAGGCGAACTTCTCGCCCACCATCCCCGTCCCCATCTATACTTAGGGGACTTAGGAGCGCGCCTCGCGCCGGACTCACCTGCTGGCAGCGTCGGCCAGGCCTTCTCGGAGCGTTCGTGAACGAGCTGAAACAGAATCTGGAATCGCTGCGAATCGACCATGACGCGCGCACCGGCCGGCCCGGCTGGTGGTTCTGGGTCAGCCTCGTGCTGATCGTCCTGGCCGCGATCGGCGGCGGTCTCTGGTGGGCCACCGGGGGCTCGGTCGTGCAGGCCGCGCCGGTCACCACAGCCACCGTGCGCCTGGAGTCGGGTGCCGAAGCCGCAGCCGCCGATGCCGTGCTGAACGCCTCGGGTTACGTGACCGCCCGGCGGCGGTCCACCGTGTCGTCGAAGATCACCGGCAAGGTCGTCGAGGTGCTGGTCGAGGAAGGGATGCAGGTGCGCGAGGGCCAGGTGCTGGCGCGGCTCGACGACTCGACGGTGCGGGCCAACCTGGACTACGCGCGTGCCCAGCACGAAGCTTCGCGTCGCCAGGTGACCGAGAGCGAAGTCCGGTTGAAGGAAGCCGAGTTGACGCTCGATCGACAGCGACAACTCGTCGAGGAAGGCGTCGTCGGCGCCGCCGAATTCGATGCGGCGCAGGCGGAGGTCGACTCCCTGCGCGCGCGGATCGACCTGGCACGCGAGCAGGTCGAGGTGGCCGAGAGCCTGGTCGCGATCCGGGAAACCGAACTACGTGACACGGTCATCCGGGCGCCATTCGATGGAGTCGCCATCTCGAAGGACGCACAGCCTGGGGAGATGGTGTCCCCGGTCTCGGCCGGCGGCGGGTTCACGCGGACCGGGATCTCGACGATCGTCGACATGACTTCACTCGAGATCGAGGTGGACGTCAACGAGAGCTACATCAACCGCGTCCGATCCGATCAGACCGTCGAGGCGGTGCTCGACGCCTACCCCGACTGGCGGATTCCGGCCTCGGTCATCACCACGGTGCCGGCCGCCGACCGGCAGCGGGCAACAGTCCTGGTCAGGATCGCGTTCGACGAACTGGACGACCGGTTGCTGCCCGACATGGGCGTCAAGGTGGCGTTCCTCGGAGAAGAGACCCGTCCCGACCCGGAGCGGCCGCGCCTCGTCGCGCCCGCCGCAGCGGTCAGGACCGAGGGTGAGCAATCGGTCGTCTTCGTGGTCCGCGACGACCGGGTCGAACGCCGGGCCGTGGCGCTCGGCCCGACCGACGGCGACCGCGTGGAGATCGTGTTCGGCCTGCGCGACGGTGAGCAGATCGTCGTCGAAGGACCCGAGACGCTGACCGACGGCGACCGGGTGGTGCTCCCATGACGGCATCGGACAGCGCCGACGGCACACTGGTCGAGGTGCGCGATCTACACAAGGTCTTCCGCCGAGGCAGTGAGCGGATCGATGTCCTGCAAGGCGTCAACCTGGACATTCCACGCGGCGACTTCCTGGCGCTGATGGGCCCATCGGGCTCGGGCAAGACGACGTTGCTCAATCTGGTGGGCGGCCTCGATACGCCGACCAAGGGATCGGTCAGCGTGGCGGGCGACCGGATCGACCGGATGGCCGGCGGCAAGCTCGCGCGCTGGCGCGCGCGCCATATCGGCTTCGTCTTCCAGCTCTACAACCTGCTGCCGGTCCTGACGGCTGCGCGCAACGTCGAGCTGCCGCTGCTGCTCACCAAACTGTCGCGCCGCCAGCGGCGCGACCATGCGGCGGCCGCGCTCGAGGTCGTCGGCCTGTCCGACCGAGCGCGCCACTACCCCCGACAGCTGTCCGGCGGCCAGGAGCAGCGCGTCGGCATCGCACGTGCGATCGTCACCGATCCGACCGTCCTGCTGTGCGACGAGCCGACCGGCGACCTCGACCGCAAGGCGGGCGACGAGATCCTCGAATTGCTCTCCGCGTTGAACCGCGACCACAACAAGACGATCGTCATGGTGACGCACGACCCGCGCGCGGCCGAACGGACATCGCGGACGTTGCACCTGGAGAAGGGCGTCCTCCTCGAAGGAGAGCCGGCATGAAGTTCCTGTCACTCATCTGGCGCGGCTTGCTGCGGCGCAAGACGCGGACGGCCTTCACGCTGCTATCGATCGTGGTGGCGTTCGTGCTGTTCGGCATGCTGTCGGTCATCCGCGTCGCGTTCACGCTCGGTGTGGATGTCATCGGCGCCGATCGATTGACGACGATTCACAACGTCTCGATCATCCAGCTGCTGCCCGAGAGCTACCTCGAGCGGATCCGCGCCGTGCCGGGCGTCAGCCGCGCGACGCACGCCACCTGGTTCGGCGGGGTCTACCAGGACCCGGCGAACTTCTTCGCACAGATGGCGGTGGAGCCGGAGGAGTGGCTGGCGATGTATCCGGAATACGTCGTGACCGACGAGGTGAAGGCCGCGTGGCTCGCCGACCGCACCGGAGCACTCGTCGGACGCGGCCTGGCCGAGCGGTTCGACTGGTCGGTCGGCGACCGCGTACCGCTGCAGGGCACGATCTTCCGGCCGCAGGGCGGCGGGGCCTGGGAGTTCAATATCGTCGGGTTCTACGACGGCGCCGAGCGCGGCGTCGACACCTCGCAGTTCTTCTTCCACCGGGATTATCTCGCGGAGGCGTTCGGTGACCGGCCGTTCGGATTGGTCGGGTGGTACGTGACGCAGATCGACGAGCCCGATCGCGCGCCTCAGATCGCCGAAGCCATTGACGGCCGATTCGCGAACTCGCCGGCCGAAACCAAGACCGCGACCGAGAAGGCGTTCGTGCAGGCGTTCGCCAGCCAGATCGGCGACATCGGGTCGATCATGACGGCGATCTCCGTGGCGGTGCTGTTCACGATCCTGCTGGTCGCCGGCAACACGATGGCCCAGTCGATCCGCGAGCGGACCAGCGAACTCGCCGTCCTGAAGACCCTGGGTTTCTCGAACACGCGGGTGCTGATCCTGGTGCTGGCCGAGTCGTGCGCCATCGCGGGCCTGGGCGGCGGACTCGGGCTGGCGCTCGCCTGGGCGATCACCCTGGGCGGCGACCCGACCAACGGGATGCTGCCGGCATTCTTTCTGCCCGCCCGCGATCTGGCGCTGGGCGGCCTGCTGGTCGTGGTGCTCGGCCTGGCGACGGGGACGCTCCCCGGGCTGCAGGCGATGCGCCTGCGGATTGTCGACGCGTTGAGAAAAGTGTAGGACAGTCCTTCGATGCTGAACTGGTTCATTCAGATCGGCGCGGTGACGGCGCTGAACCTGCGCAACATGGGCGCGCGGGCCGGGTCGTCGGCCGTCGCCGTCGTAGGGATCACAGGCGTCGTGATCGTCTTCGTCGCCGTCCTGTCGATCGCCGCCGGGTTCCGCGCCGTCCTGACCGATGCGGGGTCGCCCGAGACCGCGCTCGTGATGCGCGCGGGCAGCGACAGCGAAATGACGAGCGGCCTCTCGCTCGACCAGACGCGAATCATCGCGGACGCGCCGGGGGTCCGACGTCAGAACGGCGCGGCGCTGGCATCGGCCGAGCTGTTCGTCATCATCAACATCCCGAAGCGCACGACCGGCACCGACGCCAACGTGCCGCTGCGCGGCGTGCAAGAAGCCGCGTTCGGGGTCCGCGAGAACGTCCAGATCGTCGAGGGCCGGACATTCGAATGGGGCCGGAACGAAATCATCGCAGGCCGCAGCGCTGCGGGCCAGTTCGCCGGCCTGGAGGTCGGCACGGAGATGCGCTGGGGTGACAACACCTGGACGGTGGTCGGCATCTTCGAGGCCGACGGCACGATCGCCGAGTCCGAGATCTGGTGTGACGCGGGCGTCCTGCAGCCGGCCTATCGGCGCGGAAGCAGTTTTCAGGCGGTCTACGCTCGACTCGAATCGGAAGAGGCCTTCGACACGTTCAAGGACGCGCTGACGACCGACCCGCGCCTGAACGTCGACGTGATCCGCCAGGACGAGTACTACGCCGCGCAGTCGAGGATTCTCAACGCGATCATCACGACGATCGGCTTCGGGATCGCGGGCTTGATGGGCATCGGTGCCGTCTTCGGCGCCATCAACACGATGTACACGGCGGTCGCCGGAAGAACGCGCGAGATCGCCACGCTCCGCGCGCTGGGCTTCAGCCGCGGGCCGGTGTTGATCTCGGTGATGGCCGAGGCCGCGTTGCTCAGCCTGGCCGGCGGCGCGATCGGTGGCGTGCTCGCCTACGTCGGCTTCAACGGCTACCAGACCGCGACGATGAACTGGCAGACCTTCAGCCAGGTCGCCTTCGCGTTCGCCGTCACGCCGACACTCCTGGTTCAGGGGATTCTGTGCGCCCTGGTCATGGGTCTGCTCGGCGGCCTGCTGCCCGCCTTCCGGGCCGCGCGCCTGCCGGTCGTGACCGCACTGCGCGAGCTGTAGAGGGCTCGGGCGATGCATCCTAGGTGGCTGATCGCGGCGAGCGCGATGGCCCTGTTCACCCACAGCGGTTGCGCCGCCCCCACCCCGCCCCCGAACATCGTCCTGATCTACGTCGATGACCTCGGATGGCGCGATCTCGGCGTCATGGGCAGCGAGTACTACGAGACGCCGAACATCGACGCCCTGGCGTCGCAGGGGATCCGCTTCACCCAGGCCTACTCCAACGCGCCGAATTGCGCGCCGGCGCGGGCGAGTCTCCTGTCCGGCCTGTACCCGCCACGGCACGGGGTGTACACGGTCGGCACGGCCGAACGCGGTGAAGCCGCGAATCGGAGACTGGTGCCGGTCGACAACCTGACCGATCTCTCGCTGGCCACGGTGACGCTCGCCGAGGCGCTGGCCGGACGCGGCTACGCGACGGGGCACGTCGGCAAGTGGCACCTGGGCGGCCCCGGCTTCGAGGCGGCGGCACAGGGCTTCGCCTGGTCCGTGGCCGGCGACGCCTCGGGAGCGCCGCCGAGCTACTTCCATCCCTACGCACGAAACGGGCGGTCGCTCCCCGACCTCGACGACGGTGACGACGGCGAGTACCTGACCGACCGGCTGACCGACGAGGCGCTCCGATTCCTCGACGGCCACCGTGACGAGCCGTTCTTCCTCTACCTCTCGCACTACGGCGTGCACACGCCGATTCAAGCCAAGGCAGAGCTCGAGCAGTACTACCGCGACAAGCCACCTGGAACCGGGCATGACAACCCGACCTATGCCGCGATGATTCAGAGCGTCGACGAGAGCGTGGGACGACTCCTGCGTCGACTCGATGAACGAGACCTACGTGACGACACGATCGTGATCTTCTTCTCCGACAATGGCGGCTTCGGACCCGCGACGTCGATGGCCCCGCTGCGGGGCTCGAAGGGGATGCTGTACGAGGGTGGGATCCGCGTGCCGCTGAGTGTCCGATGGCCGGGAACCATCCGCGCCGGCACGGTGTCCGACACGCCGGTCATCGGCGTCGACCTCTTTCCGACGCTACTCGCCGCGGCGGGAATCGATCCATCCGGCGATCCGCCGCTCGACGGCATCGACCTGACACCGCTGCTGACGGCCACCGGGCCAATCCCCGACCGCCCATTGTTCTGGCACTTCCCCGCCTATCTCGAGGCCGACGCCAGCGTGCCCGGCCCCTGGCGAACGACGCCGGCCGCCGCCGTCCGGCGTGGCGGGTACAAGCTCGTGACCTTCTTCGAGGACGGTCGCAACGAGCTTTACGACCTCACGGCCGACCTGGGAGAGACGCGCGATCTCGCGGACAAGGATCCGGAACGCACCGCACAGCTGCGCGCGCTGCTGGAGAGTTGGTGGGCGGAGACCGGCGCCTGGATCCCGACCGAACCGAATCCGCTCTACGAAGCCGGATCGCCCTGAAGCATCCGGCGCACCTCGCTGTCGTCGCCGGTCAATTGCCACCGAAGCAGGGACACCGGGATCACGCCGGCCGCACTCAGTTCGTCCATGAACCCGCGGATCGAGAACTCGTCGCCCAGGTCGAGGGCGCGTTCGGCGAGCAGTTTCTCGATCTCGATCTTCCCCATGATGTAGCTGGTGCCGTAGCCAGGTTGGGACAGATAGAGGTGCTGTTCGCCCATGACGGTGTTGCTGTCGGCCGGCATCCAGCCACGCGGCGTCCATCGGGAGGCGAACTCGGCCGCGTCTTCCATGGAGTACTCCAGGCCGTGCATCATCAGGCCGCCGAGCGCGCGCGCGGCGCGCTGCGCCAGCATGATCTGGATGATTTCCCGGCCGCGCGGACGCGCGTCGAACAACCCGGCGTGCATCGTCCACTCCTCCATCCCGGTGGCCAGACCCTCGGACCGCTGATCGAAGATGTTGAAGAGCGACGGCACGCGGCGAATCGGGCTCGCGTGTGGCTCGAGCTCCATGCGGGCCAGCTCGGTCCAGTGGATGCTATGCGTCCGCATCGCCACCGGATCGCGGTACGACACCTCGCTGAAGAAGCCGCGGGGGCCCTCGACCGGCGGCGGCGCGTAGCTGCCGATCTTCGCGCGCATCGCCGGGGCCATGTAGTCGCGGACAGTGATGATCTCTTCCTCGTCGAGAAACCCGACCAATTCGTCGACCGAGGCGCTGAACCGCCGGTCGTACTCGTCGGCGGACGCGACAACCGGCAGAGGCGGCAGGTCGCGATTCCGGTGCTCCAGCAGCCGCAACGTGGCGTGCGACCGCGCGAGCTCGTGACGCATGATCGCGACCTCGTCCTCCCAGGTGTACGGCACGAGGTGGACGTTCTGCAGATACCAGGTGTACTCGTCCTTCCCGACCCCGGACGGGCCGCGTTTGGACGGCAACTCGCGCTCGAGCCAGAAGCCGAACTGCACCGTCGCATCACGGGCCTGGTCGACCGCGTCATCGAGACCACCGCTCGTGCCCGCCACACGCTCGGCGAGCGATTCGAGCGTCGAGACCTGACCCTGCATCGAGCGGATCCCGCCGGTCCAGAGATCGCGCGCATTCTCGACCAGGTTCGACTGCGCCTGCTGCAGGAGCGGCGCGACCGTCCTGAGCCGGGCCGCGAGCCCCGCCGCGTCGCCGGCATCCAGCGGGTAGTCGTAGGTCCACAGATCGATCCAGCCGTCGGCGACCGGCCCTTCGTGTGCGGGCACGTCGCTCTGGGATGCGAAGACCGTCGCGTAGAAGCCCGGGTCGCGGGCCCACGGCCGGCGAACGCGATGGTCGAAGTCGAGGCCGTTCATCTCGGCTCGAACCAGGACGTGGTCGACCTGCTGCTCGACCGGCCAGCCGCTCGGGTCGATCGCCGCCAGGCGTGCCTGATAGGTCGCCAGGTCCGCGTGCTGCGCCGCCATCGCCTCGGCGGAGTAGTTCGGCACGCCGTCGACGCGCACCGGCGCCGCGAACGCGCGCCAGTCGTCGAAGAGCGCCGTGAGGTCGTCGTAGCTCGCGCTGCCGAGAATCTCCGCCTCGGGCGCCAAGGACGTCGAGGCGTCACGTTCCGATGAACAGGCGGCAATCGCGACGATCGCGATCACGATGGTTGGGTACGAACGCCATCGACGCATTGCGGTACCTCCGGGCAAGACGGAATGGAGCCAGACTCGCGACCATCCTGGCCCGCCACGCACAGGCTGTCAACGCGGAGCGAGTCTAGGCGCGCACGGCGCGCCTCGCGGCGTCCGGAGTGGGGCACTCGGGGTCCCCGCGGAGGACGCCGCG
>DCWN01000017.1:237054-277179 GCA_002328835.1 Acidobacteria bacterium UBA2161
CTCGGGGTCCCCGCGGAGGACGCCGCGTGGGGCTTGGGGCGCAAGGCGCCCCATCTGATCAAGGCAGCAGCCGCACCGAGCGGGTGAGCTCACCGAAGGTCTGGACGTAGTCGGCGTACTCGTCTTCGGGTGACACGGCGATCAGGTAGAGCAGGCGGCCGTCGGGCAGAATCGTCGTCGAGATCATGACGGTCTCCCGCCAGCCTGTGGCCTCCGAGAAGTTCGTGAAGGTCGTGAGGTAGGCGCGGCGCCCGGCCAGATACTGCTGCGCTGCGCCGCCGGTAGCCTGCAGCTGCGGATTCCCCGCCGTCAGCGACTCGATGAACGCCGCATGGGCCTGCGCGAGGTTGCCGCCGGCGCGCTCGGCCATCCCGATCTGGACGCCATGGCTGAACGAACTCTGGTTCCGCGTTCGGATGTGCCCGCCCTCTGGTGAGAACGTAACCGCCTCCGCGCCGGGCAGCTCGATCCAGTTCGTCGGCACGTCGACCGCGTACACACCCGCCACCTCGTAGTACTGCGTGTCGGTGTCGGGCCGCTCCGGACGCGTGCCGCCGGCGGCGCCTTCGGCCGTGACCGGTGGCACCTCGCCGCTGAGCGACGCGCGGATCCGCTCGAACTCGCGTGTGTCGGTGACCGGGTCGTCGATCGTGAGGAGCTCGGCCTCGGCTGCGATGTACTCCGACCGGTTACCCGGATTCGGGTGCGAGCTGAGCCACTCGGGCGCACCGGTCCGATTCTGCTGCTCGATCAGTTCGAACATCGCCGCCAGTTCGCGCGGGTCGTAGCCGGCCGTGGCCATGATGCGTGCGCCGAGCAGGTCGGCCTGCTGTTCGAACTCGCGGCCGTACTTCAGGAAGAACGCGCCCAGGCCGAAGCTCGTCCCCTCCATGACTGCCCTGCCGGCGGTGCCGCCGATGATGGCACCCGCGATCGTTCCCGCGAGCGCACCCCACTGAAACTTCTCCCCCCGCGTCGCCTGCGCCGTGCCGTGCCTGAGCGCGACATGGCTAATCTCGTGCGCCATCACGCCCGCGATGCCGCCCTCGGTCAGCGCGGACTCGAGCATCCCCCGATGCAGGAACATCGGACCGCCGGGCAGCGCGAACGCGTTGATCCCGTCCTCGTCGACGACCTCGAAGGTATAGGCGAACTCCGGATGCACGAACGTGGAGGGGATGGCCTCCACGAGGCGCTCGCCGAGTCGGGTCACGTAGTACTCGACTGCGTCGTTCTCGAGCGCCGGCAGCTGCTGCCGAACCTGCTCGGCCGCCTCCTCGCCGATGGCGACGTCCTCTTCGATCGAGTACTTGGTCTCGGGCGGCTCGATGACGGTCTGCGCCGTCGCCCAACCGGGAACGGCCAGCAGGACGGCGCCAAGCAGCAACAGTCGGTCACGCATCGTGGGGTACCAGTGTAAAGCCGGACGTGGGTGTGGGCTAGACTCTCTCTGTGGCCGCCACGCCGTCGCTGGTCCTGCCACTCGACGCCGCCGGCACCCTCGCGGACGCCGGCGGAAAGGGTACCAACCTGGCACGACTCGCGCGGGCCGGCTTCGCCGTGCCGCCGGGCTTCGTCCTCACAACGGCGGCCTATGCCGACTTCATCGATCGTAACGAGCTGGCGGACGTCGTCGCCGGGACCACCGGCGGCGTCGCCCCTGGTGATCTCGAGGCTCTGACTGAGGCATCCGCCGCCATCCGCCACCGCTTCGCCGCTTGCGCCATGCCCGACGCGACGGTCGCCGCACTGGACGCCGCCTACGCTCAGCTCGACACGCCACCGGTGGCGGTTCGATCGTCAGCGACCGCGGAAGACCTGCCGGGGATGTCGTTCGCTGGTCAGCAGGAGAGCTACCTGAACGTCGTCGGCGCCGACGCACTGCGCGAGGCGGTCGTCAACTGCTGGAGCAGTCTCTGGACCGCCCGGGCGATCAGCTATCGCACGCGCCACGGAATCGCGTCGGACGCCGTGTCGATCGCCGTCGTCGTCCAGCGCATGGTTGACGCAGAGGCCGCCGGGGTCCTGTTCACGGCGAACCCACTCACCGGCGCTCGGACCGAGATCACGATCGACGCCGGACTGGGTCTGGGCGAGGCACTCGTCTCTGGACAGATCGAGCCCGACCACTACGTCGTCACCGTCGAAGGCGAGATCGTCGGCAAGACGCTCGGCGCCAAGGCGGTCTCGATCCGGGCCCGCGCCGGCGGCGGCACCGAAACGCACACGGCGGACCAGGCCGACCGGCAAGCGATTCCGGATGTCGTGATCGAGCGGTTGGCGACACTCGGCAGACGGGTGGCCGCCTCGTTCGGAGAACCACAGGACATCGAGTGGGCCTGGGATGGCAAGCGGCTGTTCATCGTGCAGTCGCGGCCGATCACGTCGCTGTTCCCGCTGCCCGACGGCCTGCCGCCCGACCCGACGCGGGTGCTGTTCTCGTTCGGCGCGGTCCAGGGGATGCTCGACCCGATGACGCCCCTCGGTCGCTACGCGATCCGGGGACTGGCAGCGGGCGCCGCGGCGCTCTTCGGGTTCACCTACACACCCGACATGCAGCCCGCGGTCTGCACCGCGGGCGAACGGCTGTTCATTGACGTCTCCCCGCTCCTGGCCCATCCCCTGGGCGCGCGCGTGCTCCCGCGAGTGCTGGCGATCATCGAGCCGGCCAGCGCGCAGGCCCTCGACGCCCCGCACGTGCGACACCAGCAGCGACCCAGGACCGCCACGCCGTGGCGCGCAGCGCCGCGGTTCGCGCGGTTGGGGCTCCGAGTCGTGCCGCGCATCTTCTGGACCCTGCTGCGGCCGGAGGCCAGCAGGGCGCGACTGCATCGGGCGATCGACCGGTCGCTCGACGAGGTTCGGGAGCGAGTCACCGCCGCAAGTACCGCGGCGCAGCGAGCGACGCTGCTCGAGGCGATGCTGGCCGAGGTGCCGCCCTACGTCATCACGACGTTCGGACCACGGCTCTCCGCGGGCCTCAACTCGCTGAACGCGATCAGGCTACTGGCCGCCGGGCTGCCGGGAGCGCCGGACCCGCTGGAGGTAACGCGCGGCCTGCCCCACAACGTCACGACCGAGATGGATCTCGAGCTGTGGCAGACCGCCTGCGCGCTCAAGGATGAACCGGGAACCGCGACACGCTTCGCCGGCGCCGCGGCGCCCGACCTGGCGTCCGACTATCGAGCGGGCACGTTGCCGCCGGGCGCCCAGCGGGTGATCCGCGATTTCCTCGATCGTTACGGGATGCGCGGCGTGGGAGAGATCGACCTCGGGCGCGCGCGGTGGCGCGAGGACCCGACAGCAATCATGGAAGTGCTCCGCAGCTACTTGGCGATCGAAGACCCCTCCCAGGCGCCCGAGCAGGTCTTCGCCCGCGGCGCATCGGCGGCGCGTGACGCGCTCGCCCGCCTCGCCGACGCCGCCGGAGCATCACGCGGAGGCTGGCTGAAGCGCCGCCTGGTGCGGTGGCTCGGCCGGCGCGTGCGGGCTCTGGCCGGCTTGCGCGAGGGCCCGAAGTTCTACGTGATCCGCATCTTCGGCCTGCTGCGGGAGGCGCTGCTCGCCAGCGGGCGGGATCTGGTGGACGGCGGCCGCCTCAGGTGCGCCGACGACGTCTTCTTCCTGGATCCAGCCGAACTACGGGCGCTGGCCGCGGGCGACAGCCGAGACTGGCGAGCGCTCGTCGCCGAACGGCGAGCAGCCTACGAGCGTGAACGGCATCGGAAGCAGATCCCGCGCCTGATGTTCGGTGACGGGCGGGCGATCTATGACGGCCTCCGCGCCACGGCCGATGACGGTGCGTTCGTCGGCAGCCCGGTCTCACCTGGCGTCGTCGAGGGCTCGGTCAGGGTCGTCCACGATCCGCAGCACGCCGATCTAGCACCCGGCGAGATCCTGGTCTGCCGAGCGACCGACCCGGGCTGGACGCCGCTCTTTCTGGCTGCCGGCGGGTTGATCATGGAGGTTGGCGGTCTCATGACCCACGGCGCGGTCGTGGCGCGGGAGTACGGCATTCCCGCCGTCGTCGGCGTCCACGAGGCAACGACGCGACTCACGACCGGCCAGCGCGTGCGCGTGGACGGATCGAGCGGGCGGGTCGTTCCAGAACCAAAGCCACCCGATTCGCCGGCCGACGATCCTGACGTATGATGGCGGCCTCCAGGAGGACACGATGAATCGCACCCGATACCCGCACGCCCGGCTCCTCGGGGTTCTGGTCGTCCTGGCCGTCATGGCCGCGCCGGCGCTCGCACAACGTCAGGCACCGGCCGACTACGGCCCGAGAAGTATCAACCTCGAAGACCTGCCCTATCCCCATCCGGTGTCGTACCTCGAATTCGCGTTGTACGGCCAGGACGTCCGGATGGCCTACATGGATGTCGCGCCGGTGGGCGCTGCCAACGGCCAGACCGTCGTGTTGCTGCACGGTGGCAACTTCTTCGCCGAGTACTGGAAGGGAACGATCGAGGTGCTGCGGAACGAGGGGTTCCGCGTGATTGCGACCGACCGGATCGGCTGGGGCCGATCATCGAAACCGATCGTTCCCTACACGCTCAACGACCAGGCGGTGCACCTGAAGATGCTGCTCGACGAGAAAGGGATCGCCGAAGCCGCCATCGTCGGCCATTCGATGGGCGGCATGGTGACGTCGCGCTTCGCGTTCCAGTATCCGGAGATGACGACCCACGCCGTGATGGTGAACCAGATCGGCCTGACCGACGCCCGTCTCCAGCGCCGGTGGCGGAATCCGGAGAATCCGTATCAAGGCAACCAGACCCGGACCTACGAGTCAATCCGGCGCGGCTTCGAGCGGTATTTCATCACCTGGTCGGACGACTACGAGTACTTCATCAAGCTCCACTGGGGCTGGACCCAGAGCGGGGCCTACCCGCAGTACGCGGCGATGCGCAGCTTGACGTCTGGGCTGCTCTACGCGGACCCGGTCGTCTACGACTGGCCGCACATCAAGGCCAAGACACTGGTCATCGGCGGCCGGGAGGACGGCCCCGACTACCCGGCCCTGGCGAAGAACGTGGCCGACACGATCCCGAACGGCCAGCTGATCTTGATCGACAACGTCGGACACCTGCCGCATCTCGAAGCGCCCGAGCGCTTCCACACCGAGCTGGTGCGGTTCCTGAAGTCCGATCCGATTCCGTACACGGAGGAGCAGGGCCAGCCCTAGCCAGACCGGCCCGCGCTGCGGGTGACCCGATGCACCCACGCTGGAGCGTCGTTCGTCGGTTCGCCGCGGCGGCGTCCATCGCACCGGCGCTGCTGAGCACGGCGGCGGCGCAACAGCCGTCGCAGCCGCAGTTCACCGATCGCGCGGTCGTCGCACGGATCCTGATCGATGCCCGCGTCGTCGACGACGCCGGCCAGCCCGTCCTCGACCTCGCAGCCGCCGACTTCGACGTCGAGATCGGCGGCGAGCCGGCACCGATCGATTCCGTCGCGTGGGTCTCCGGCGTTCGGGTCTCGGACGACGAACTACTCGCGGCCGCCTCGACGTCGACCGCTCCCCTGCCGCAGGGCCGCCTCGTCGTGCTGCTGTTCCAGAAGGACATGGAGCGGGGCCGGATCCGGGGATTGATCCGGATGCTCGCCGAGATTCGCGGCTTCCTGGATACCTTCACGCCAGACGACCGCGTGGCCGTGCTGTCGTTCGACACCTACCTCAAGATCTGGCGTGACTTCACGAACGACTACGACGACATCGACACCGTCCTCGCACAGAACGTGCTGTTCCGAAGCCCGGGCCCGGTGCAGGCGACCTCCGCACCGTCGCTGTTGGCGCATCTCGACCCGGCCGAGGCAAGAAAGACCTTCGCCATTGAGAAAGCCTTGCGACTCGTCGCCGACGCCCTGGAACCGCTCCCTGGATCGAAGTCGGTCGTCCTCATCGGCCACGGGTTCGGCTACATGACCCGGAACTTCGACGTGATCTTGAACAACCGCTTCCGGGAGACGAGCCTGGCGCTGCAGGCGGCGCGGGTGGCGGTCTTCTCGCTGGACCTCACCGACGCCGGCGGCCATGCACTGGAGGTGGGGCTCCAAGCCGTGTCGGACGAGACCGGCGGGTTCTTCGCGCGGACGCACATCTTCACCGAGCGGGCCCTGAACGAGCTCGAGGGCGCGCTGGCCGGCCACTACGTGCTGTTCGTGGAGAAGCCCGATCTCGGCCCCGGCGATCACCGGATCCGGGTGAGGCTCACTCGCGCCAAGGGCGAGGTGCTGGCCCGGCTCACCTGGTCGGACACGTCCGGCGCCGATCGCTAGGACCTCGGCTGCCCACCGTCGAGTTCTGTTCAGAACGGCGCCGACGCCGCCGACCCCCACCAGCGCAGGCGTGGCGCGACCATCGTCGCCTCACGTCAGCAGCGCAAGACCGATCGTCGCGAGCCACAGTGCGTTCACATGGAAGATCGGCATGTAGTAGTCGAGATCGTCAGGAAACCCCAGGGTGACCGCCATCGCGGCCAGGCCCAGGATCGCGCCCAGCGTACCGACGGGACCCAGGCCGAACTGGAACAGCGCGACCGCCAGAACGAGTTGCCCCAGGCCGAAAAAGACGCGCCCGAACCGGACGAGACAGGTGACGTACTCCGTAGTGACGCGCAACGAGCCCACGAAATTCACGATGTCGTTCTCGGACTTCCCGGCCATGTCGAGCGCGCCCCAGGCGCCGAAGTGGTAGTAGAACGCCGCGGCGAGCGCCGACACCAACAACCCCGCGCTGCTGATCGCGATCGCCGGCCAGGCGACGACCCGGACCGCCGCCTCGGTGGCCAGGGTACCGAATGCCACCAGCGCCATCACCGTGACGACGTGGCCGAAGAGATGGATCCGGAAGAGCCAGATCCACGGCCGGAACCTGGCGTGCACCTTCGCAAGATCGCCCGGCGCGAAGAAGATGCCTATCCGGGATGGCAGCAGGACCCACCCGAGCCAAGTCATCGTCGCGCCGGCCAGCAACAAGGCAGCGGTCACGCCGGTCGAGAAATCCGTCATGGCCGAACCTTGAGGATGCCGAACCGCGACGACCTCTCGTCGCCGCCAAAGGCGCCGGTCAGCAGGTACCCGCCGTCGGAGGCCTGGAGCATCCGAACACCGCGATCCATCCCCGGCGTCTGGAGCGTCCGTTCGGCGACGCGGTCGCCCCGTGCGTCGGTCTCGAGCAACAGCAGGTTCCAGTCGCCGTCAGCGTCGGTCGAGCCGATCGTCAGGAAGCCGCCCTCGGCCGTCGGCACGCTCATCATCGCCCGATCGTCGCCCGCCCCGCCGATCTCGTTCCGCCACTCGATGACGCCGTCATCCGCAAGATAGATGAGATAGGCGTCGTTGCCGCCGGCGCCGAACGAACTGCCGTAGCCGGTCACCACGAACCCGCCGTCGCCTACCGAGACGACACCGTGTGCGACATCGTCGGCGTCACCGCCGAAGGCGCGCTGCCAGAGCGGCTTCCCGAGTGCATCGACGCGTATGAAGTACAGGTCGCGCGGCGAGTCCAGCTCCGACGTGGTCGTGCCGACGAAGACGAAGCCGCCGTCCTCGGCCAGGGCGACGTCGAACACCCGGTCGACACCATCGGCGCCAAGGACCTGGGCCCACATCTGGTTGCCGCCCTGGGTCAGGCGGAGCATGTAGGCGTCCCAGTCGGGGTCGCCGACGCTCTGGGTCTCGCCAGCGATCGCCATCCCACCGTCGGGGGCCCGCTCCAGACTCCAGGCCCGCTCGTTCCGATCGCCACCAAAGCGGCGTCGCCACCGCAGGGTCCCCATCGGACCGATCCCGAGCAGCAGGACATCCTCGTCGCCGGCCTCGGTGGAGGTCGTGTAGCCGACGACGACGATCTCGCCCAGCTCGTTCTCGGTGAGATCCCAACCGTAGTCGTCACCCGTCTGGCCATAGGACTGCTCCCAGACCACCGTTCCGCTCGGATCGAGGCGCACGACCTGCACATCGATCTGATTGGGCCCACCCGTGTCGACGTACCCGACGGCGGCGAAGCCACCGTCCGACAATTCGATGACCGAGTTGCCGACCGCGGCTCCGATGCCGACACGATGGCTGAACTCGACGCGGTCGGTGAGATCTTGAGCGCCGAGCGGCTGGACGGTGAGAAGGCCCAGTACCGCCGTCGACCGCACGAGGACCCGGAAGGTCGCACTCGCCATCAAGGCCTACTCCAGCCAGAGGTCCCGATCTTCGTCGTTCCAGACTTCCATGGTCATGGTGCTGTGATCGAAGACGTCCTTGTAGTACGGATCGTTCTCCTTGTACTCCTCGTACGACCCCGTGTAGTCGGCTCGCCTCGCCTTGTAGGCCTCGAACGCGGTCAGACTGTCGTACTCCCAGACCACGAAGTACCGACCCGAGTCCTCCCCGGCGATGTACTTGCTGAGGTAGCGCACGCTCCTCCACTCGGCGAAGAGTTCCCGGTGATCGTTGACCCACTGCAGCCATTGCCGCATCGCGGCGTCGTGCTCTGCCTGTTTCCCTTCGGCGACTCGCCAGCTCTCGACTTCGAAGATGGCCATCAGCGCACCGCCTTTCGCGGGCCGAACTCCGGACCGTACCGATCGACGATCGCCGACAACTGCTCGGCCTCGGCGCTCCGCGACGCGGCCGGCACGCCAGGCCGACCCGCCGCAAGGCTCTCAACGCCGGTGAACACCACCGCCGCGCTCCCGAACGCCGCCGACTCGAGGAAGCGGCGGCGCGAGGCCGACACCTTCGAGGACTCACTTCGTCTGCGCTCAGTCATCCGTGCTGCCTCCTGCTGCGTGGCCCGTCAGATATCCAAGAGGCCGCGATTCTAGCAGAGTAGGATAGGTCGAGCGAGGGGAACCGCCGTCAGGGAAGCGACGTATCGTCCAACAAGCCCGCATCAGGAGAATCGGACCCCATGAGCTTCTACGACGACCTTCGCCTCGGCGTGCGTCAACTGACCCGCCGGCCCGCGCTCACGGCGACCGCCGTCACCGCTCTGGCACTGGGGATCGGCCTGACGACGATGATGTTCAGCATCGTCCATGGCGTCCTTCTGCGCGGCCTGCCCTTCCCGGAATCGGAGCGCCTCGTGCACGTCGAGCTCAGCCGGTTGTCCGAGGGCGTCGGCAGCCTGGCGGCGTCGGTGCACGAACTCGACGCCTGGCGTGAAGCTCAGCAGACGTTGGAGGACCTGGCCGCGTTCCAGCGGGGCACGTTCAACGTGAGCGGCCCCGAGGCCCGGCCCGAACGGCACGAGGGTGCCTATGTCTCGGCCAACACCTTCGGTCAACTCGGAGTGACGCCAGTGCTCGGGCGGGACTTTCTCCCGGAGGACGACGACCCCGGAGCGGCGGCCGTCGTCATGATCAGTCACCTCATCTGGCAAGATCGTTTCCAATTCGCGCCGGACGTGGTCGGACGCACGCTGCGCGTCAACGGCGAGACGTCTACGATTATCGGGGTCATGCCGGAGCGCTTCGGCTTTCCGGTCACCGAGTACCTCTGGGTGCCCCTCACGCTGGATCCCCTCGCGACACCGCGCGGAACGGGGTACGACCTCGAGGTCTTCGGGCGGCTGCGCGCCGACGCGTCAGTCGATGAAGCCGCCGTTGAGCTCGCGTCGCTGACCCGGCGCCTGGAGCTGGAGTACCCGGAGACGCACTCCGGGATGGGCGTGATCATGAAGCCCTACGTCCGGGAATTCCTCCCGGGTGAGGCCATCACCACCATGTTCACGATGCTCGGCGCCGTCCTGGGCGTCCTGCTGGTCGCGTGCGCGAACGTCGCCAATCTGCTGCTGGCCCGCGCGGCGATGCGAACAAAGGAGGTGGCTGTGCGATGCGCGCTCGGGGCAAGTCGCGCACGGGTGGTGTCGCTGCTGCTCGCCGAAACGTTCGTGGTCGCCGCGGTCGGCGCCACGGTCGGCCTGGGCCTCGCGCAGGTCGGCATCGACCTCTTCAACGCCGCGATCGTCGTCAGTGATCCACCGTTCTGGTTCGACATCAAGATCGACGCAACGGTCGTCGCCTTCGTCATCGCCCTGGTTGGCGTGACGACGCTGGTGGCAGGTGGATTACCGGCGCTGCAAGCAGCGGACGCGGGGATGGAGGCGCTCAAAGACGAGACGCGCGGGTCGACAGGACTGAAAGTTGGGCGATGGAGCCGCGCGATCGTCGTCGTCGAAATCGCCCTGTCGTGCGGCCTCCTGGTCGCCACCGGATTGATGATCCAGAGCGTCGTGAATCTGCGATCGGTCGATCGCGGGTTCACGACAGACGACGTACTGACGGCCCGGGTGACGCTCTTCGAGAACGACTACCCGACCGACGAAAGCCGGGTGCAACTGTTCGAGCGGCTCAAGGACGGCTTGACGTCGTTGCCTGGAGCGCGATCGGCATCGCTCGTAACCCAGCTTCCCGGACGCGGCGCCGGCAGCCGCTACGTCGCCATCCAGGGCGAAGCCTACGCCAACGAGGAGGACTACCCCAGAGTCCGGTCGGTGACCGTCACGCCAGATGCCTTCGACACGGTGGGGGCGCGCGTGCTACGCGGTAGAGATTTCTTGTCGAGCGACCGGGCGGCGAGCCCGGCAGTCGTGATCGTCAACCAGAAATTCGCCGATCGGTTCTTCCCCGGCCGACCGGCCCTCGGCGAGCAGATCCGCTTCAGCCGGATGGACGCCGAGCAACCATGGATGACCATCGTCGGAATTGCGCCCGACCTGGCGATGCACGGCCTCGACCCCGACCCGCCCGAGGAGGGCGTCTACGTCCCGCTGACGCAGCATCCCCGTGGGGAGATGACCCTGGTCGTTCGCGCGGCTGGCGACCCGTTTGCCCTGACATCCAGCGTGCGCGACGAGGTCGAAGCGCTCGATCCCACCTTGCCGATCTATTTCGTCCGCTCGTTGGCGGGGGCGCACGCCGACGACAACTGGTTCTACGACGTCTTCGCCACATTGTTCATGGCGTTCGGCGCCTCGGCGCTGTTCCTGGCGAGCGTCGGTCTCTACGGCGTCATGTCGTTCTCGGTGAGTCAGCGCATCCGAGAAATCGGAGTGCGGATGGCCTTGGGTGCCGGCCGCGGCGACGTGCTCTGGCTGGTCCTACGACAGGGCGTCGTCCAACTCGGCGTCGGGCTGGCCGTCGGCCTGGGACTGGGCAGCCTCCTGAGCCAGATGGTGCAGGCGATCCTCTTCGGCGTCCAGGCGTCGAATGCCACCCTCTTTGCCGGCGTCGTCTTCACGCTCGCGTCGGCCGGCACACTCGCCTGCCTGTTGCCTGCGCGGCGCGCCACGCAGGTCGACCCGATGCAGGCCCTTCGCTACGAGTGACCGGGCGCGGCGAGACCTCTCGCGCAGGGTGAGGGCGCGTCCACCGCCTCCACGGCGACGCCGATGACCAGCGCGCTCGTCAAGCCAACCATCACCCGCGGGGCACCAGTCACCTCGCGTCACCCGGCTCATTCCTCCGCCTCGGGGTACGCAGCCACGACTGTGCCTGATTCGTCGAGAAACTCGAGGCGCGGGACGTCGTTGGCATCGACGTAGAGTTGGGCACGGAGCCGACCGGCCGTGTCGTGCAACTGCACCTGAGCCGCCTGGTCCCGGCTGCCGACGAAGAGCCGCTGTACGCCGTACTCCCCGCGTTCGCGGGCTGCTGCCGCCTCGTCGCGGAGCGCGGCGCGTTCCTCGTCCGACGCGCTCAGCATCCGGAGATTGCGTTCCAGTTGCCCGCTCATCCCGACGTCCGTCGGCCGATCCCACACGTTGAGGCCCGCGCCGCGGGTCCGTCCGTTGTCGTTGCACTGCAGCGCCAGCACCTGGTTCTGCTTCCACTGATCGAACGACAGATGCGCAATCGCCGCGTGGCCACCGTCGTCGCGCGGGAACCCATTGAAAATGAGCCCGCCGACCTCGTCCCCCTCTTCATTGAAGAAGATCATGCCCGACACCAGGTCGCGCCCGTCGGCCACCGCCGCCGGATACTCTGTGCCGTTCATCGTGGGGCCGGGCAGCCGCGGCCGGTTCGACAGCGCCAGCACAGGCTGTCCGTTCGTGCCGACGATGTTGACCCGTTCGGCGTCGAGCACGCTCACCCGCGCATGGCTCCGCTCCGACCAGACACAGGCTGCGAGTAGGATGAGCAGCACCGTGCTCAGGGCATTCGCAACGCTCAACAACGTGACTCGTCGCTCCAGATCCATCTGTGTCTCCATATCCGGCTCGGTGCTTACCTCGCCGGCATCGTTCGTGCGTATTTCAGGCTGAGCTCGACCCGGGACCTCAGCGCCTTCGCGGACGATAGGCCGCGGCTACCGATATAGACGTAGCCCGTGAGCGGTCGGCCGGTGCAGTCCGCCTTCCGCACAGGTCCCGTCGAGATCGAACAGCAAGTGCGCGGTCATCGATGAACTGCCGGGCCTCAGAACGACTGGCCGATCCGAAAGTGCAGCCGCCAGTGGCGGGTCTCGGGCAGGCCTTCGACCAGCAGCCCGTCGATCGGCGTCAGCTGATAGCCATAGTCGATGCGCGCCAATCCAAGCGGCGTCGGCAATCGCAACCCGACGCCCACCGCCGAGCGCAGCTTGCCGAGATCAATCCGCCACGACTGATCCCACGCGTTGCCGGCGTCGACGAACGCGACGGCGCCGATCCCCTTCGGCAGCAACCACCGCAGCTCGGACTGCAGGTTGAGGTGGGACAACCCCCCCAGCGGCAGGCCCGACTCGGCGCGCGGGCCGATCTCGAATCGGCCCCACCCTCGCAGGCTCTCAGCGCCGCCGAGAAAGTACCGTTTGTAGAGCGGCGGCCCGACGAAATCGTCCAGCCCGATCGAGTCCGATGGCGCATCGATCGTGCCGATCAGCAGCCGGTGGGCGAGGACGACGCGGCCCGACAGCGAGAGAAAGTGCCTGGCATCTGCGCGAATCTCGTTGTACGTGAACCGACCACCGAGCCACCGGCCGGCCTGCTCGAACCGGAGATTGGCGGCGTAACCCCGGCTGGGGTTCAGCGACCCGTCGGTCGTGTCCCGGGTGAAGTCGATCGCGAGCGCCGAGAGACGTCCGGCGCCGAGGCCGGTGAAGGGGTTGAGGCCCAGCTCGAGCAGATCATCGAAATCGCCAAGGCCGAACTCGAAGTCGTCCGACGTTTCGAACTCGTCGTAGGAGTTCGTGTACGACACCGAGGCGGTCGTTCGCGGTGCATCGGGCGGCCACGTCGCGCCGAACCGGCGGGTCAGCGACAGGACACCGCCGGCGCGCTCCGTATAGAACGTCGGCTCGTCCACGACCTGGACTTCGCCCGCAACCCGGAGTGAGTACCGCGGATCGAAGAAACGCGGTTCGACGAAATCGATCAGGACGCCGCGGTCGAGCGACGACCACCGGCCGGAGACGCCCGCCGACCGGCCGCCGCCGAAGAAGTTGATGTGACGCAGGTCACCGGTAAGGTCGAGCTGCCCTTCCGACCCGTAGCCGCCGCTCAGGGAGTACTGCCGGTGTTCGGCCTCCTCGATGCGAATGCGCGTGAAGACGTCTCCTGGCTTGCCCGCCTGGGGAAGGACTTCGACCGTCGCCGCGTCGATCAGGGCACGCGCGGTAAGCCGGGCCTCGCTCTCGCGGAGCAGGCCGGCGCGGAACAGCTCTCCGGGCCGGTAGACCAGGTCCTCACGGATCAGGCGGTCGCCCAGCCCAGTGTTGCCTACGATGTCGATCGGGCCGAACAGCGTCAGCAGCCCGGGCCGGGCGACGAGCGTGAGCCGCCGGCTCCGAAAGGTCGCGCCGGTACGGTTGGAGGTGTCGAGCACCGCGTAGGCGTAACCCCGATTGCCGAGAGCGAACAGGGCCAGCTGCTCGGACGCCTCCAGCAAGACGGCGTCCAGCGGCTGTCCGGGCCTGAGCGGCAGCCGGTCGCGGAGCGTCTCGAGTTCGGCTGCCGACAGCGGGTCGAACCCCTCGAGTTCGAGCGATTCGACGATGTAGGGACGTCCCTCGTCGACGACCACCATCAGGTCGACGCGGTCGCCGTCGAGGCGCTGAATGCTGGCATCGGCGATCCGCGCTTCCGGATAGCCGCGCTGGCCGTAGTACTCGACGATCCGCACGAGATCGTCCTGAAACGTGGCCTCGTCGAAGGGATCCTTGTCGCCCCAGAAGAAGCGGGGCCACGCACGGGTCTCGAGCGCGCGTCTGAGGTCGGACTCGTCGATGGCCGTGACGCCTTCGAAGGTGAGATGGCGAACCCGGAGGGGTGAGTCGATCTGGCCGGCGCTCGTGGCGGGCGCGCCGAGGAGCACCAGACCGACCAGCCCACCACGCGCCCACGCCCTCGCCCGCATACCGGATCAGACGATATCAGGCCCGGGCCGGCCGCGGCGCGACCCGCGGCGAGCTAGCGCGAGGGCGGACGCCGCCGGTAGCCCTGCCGACTCACGCCGCGCGACGGCGGACTGGTGCGGCCACCGCCACCTGACACGCCGCTGCGGCTGCCGCCCGACGACGGGCGCGACGCCGACGAGGTCGAGCCCGAGGGCGGGTTGCGCGGCTTCGCGCGACGGACGCCGCCGCTGGTGCCGCCGCGTGCCGGCGACGGGCTGGCCATAGTGCGCGAGCGCTCCGTCGGCGGCGCACCGCCTCCTGGACGGGTCGTGGGTACCGCCGGCCGGCGCGTGTAGCCCCGCGGGCTGACCACGGACGCATTGCCACGACCGGGGCGCGGACCGACACCGGGACGGGTGCCCCGATTCGTCCGGTTGCCGTAGCCCCCCCCGTAGTTCCCCCCGTAGTAGCCGCCGTAGTAGCCACCGTATCCATAGCGCCAGCGCGGTCCCCATCCGTACGAGACGTGAATCGAGGAATAGCCGTAGGGCACCGGCCCCCACAGATAGAGATGATCGTAGGGCGTCCAGGCGTAGTAGTGCCCGAACGGCGCCGCGTAGTGGCTGTACAGTTCGACCCGATCGAACCGATCCGACTGGTATCGGGACTCGACGATGCCGTAGTCACGTGCGACGTCCCGGGTCGGCTGGGGTTCGAGGTCGAAGCGGTCGGGGTAGGTCAGCGCGACCATGAGATCGATGACGTCGTCCGACACGCCGGCGTCGTCGAGCGCGACCAGCGCGTCGGCATCCAGGTCGAACTCGTCGCCGGTCTCGTAGATCGCAGCCTCGAGGACCGGTCCCTCGACGAACGTGCTGGCCTCGACGACGTCCTCGACCGTCCAGGTCGTCGGCTGTGCCGCCGCGGCGAGAGTACGGGCCGCCAACGCCGGCGGCAGGCTCGGCGCACCCGCCGCGGCCGCCGCCAGATCGCTGGCGCGTCGATACCGTCGA
Source organism: Acidobacteria bacterium UBA2161 (assembly GCA_002328835.1). Lineage (GTDB taxonomy): Bacteria > Acidobacteriota > Vicinamibacteria > Vicinamibacterales > UBA823 > UBA2161. Next base: position 252,384 of record DCWN01000017.1, read on the forward strand.
ATCGTGAGCGCGGACGGCTCGCCCGCGCCGACGAACTGGATGTCGAGCCACCCGCCGTCGAGCGCCACCACGCTCATGCCCGAGATCGTCCGCGACGCGCCATCCTCGCAGCGCAGCTCGGCACGCGAGTAGAGGCGCGGGGCGGCCGTGGCCCAGCGATAGACGTGCCAGCCGCGACACGCCGGCTCCTCGATCGGATAGCGGTAGGCGTCCGCTCGGATCGACCGCGAGAACGCCGGGGCGCCACCCGCGAAGGCGGCCATCTCGACGGCGCCGTCGTCCGCCGGTCGGAGACAGGTCACGACCGAGCGCTCCCCGGCGTCGGCATCGCCGAGCGGGTCGACGTCGGTGTCCAGCTGCCAGCAGCCCATCCACGGCAGCCAGCGCGGATCGAGGTCGCCGCCTGTCGGCGTCGGACCCACCTGGGCGGCGGCCGGGACGGCCAGTGCGACGCCGAACGCCAGGACGCTTGCACCGAGCGTCAGGCCCCAGCGTCCGCCACGCGCGTCACTCGAGGATCGGATGCGCATCGGTCCATCCTTTCGTGTCAGAACTTGAATTCCAGCCCGGTCGTGATCTTGAAGCCGGCAAGGTCCAGCTCATCGAAGCCAACGAAGTCCCGCCCCAGCTCGGCGCTGGACCAGATATACCGCGCTTCCGTCGCGAGCGCCAGCCAACGATTGATCTTGATCGAAGCGCCACCGAACAGGTGCGAGCTGACGCCCCATCCGGACGATTCGAAGTAGTCATCGAAGATCGCCAGATCGACGAAGTCGACGAACTCGCCTTCCTGCTCGAAGCGGTACCAGAGCCCGCCGACACCGGCCCCGACGTAGGGCGTGAAGCTGTTGGCGACCCAAGCGAACCGCCCGACCTCGCGCCCACGCGGCATCAGCAGGAACCGAAAGTTCGCGCCGAGCGGCACCTGGGTGAGGCGGGTCGTCTGGACGATCGGCAGATCGAACTCGTCGACGAACTCCCGGACCTCCGAGTTGACCGACGCGCGGCTGTAGCCGACGTCGAACACCATGTCGACTCTTGGCGCGATCGGCGCGCCGATCTCGAAGCTGATACCCGGCCCATCGAAATCGCGCTTGCCGATCGTCAGATCGTCCCGCACGAAGTCGAAGAGCTCGCTCTCACCCCGCACGAACAACTTAGACAACCGCACGCCGACCCAGCCCGTCGGCGGACCGAATCGGAAATCGGGCTCGGTGGACCGCCCGGCCGGCTGTCGTGCGGGCTCGCCGGCAGGCTGGAATGCCAGCACCTGCGGCGTCGCCCCCAGCACACACGCCAGACTCAACGCCGCGACCGCGAACACCATCCGTGTAGGTCTGTTCGGCTGCATCTTCATGGCGGCCCCTCCCAGATCTCCCCTTCTCACGCCAGCAGAGAGAGCATAAAGTGTGCCGCCACCTCGAGCCCGCTTTCTAGGGTGTTTCGGCGGGAGCGGCCGTCCGGCCCCGACGGGACTGTCCACCTCAGCGGACCGCCCCGGGGACACTGACCGCCGGAACCCGCGGTGCGTCGGGGCTCCGGGACCAGGTAAGCTAACGGGGCGCCACCCTCGAACCGGCATGGATTCCCGCCTGACCGTGGTCCTCTGGACCGTCGTCCTCGTCTTCGTCGCGGCCCGTGTGATGTTCTGGCTGATCGCGCGGCTCAGCCGATGGGACGCGCTGGCGATACTCTATCCGGCACCCGGGCCGCTCGACGGCCGACGGTTCAGGTTTCAGTACGTCGAGTTTCGCCGGTGGCTCTCATACAACGGCTGCGTGACGATCACCGTCAACCCGATCGGCCTCGGACTCTCGCTGACCTTCATCTTCGAGCTGAGTCATGCACCGATCTTCGTGCCCTGGGAAGAACTGCGCGCGACGCTCGGCAAGCGCTTTGGCTTTACCGTGGTCCACCTGGCGTTCGCCCGCCTGCCCGACGTGAAGCTCACCTTCTCGCGGCGGGCGTTCGATCGGATCGCCGACGCGAGCGGCGGCCGGATGCACGCCGAGGACCCGCGAGCCCTCGACCCCGTCTGATAGTCGTGGGTCAGTCGGCCTGGCTGGCCAGGACTCCCAGATCGTCCCACCCGTAGCCAACACCAGGGTACTCGGCGTCGCCGAGCCTGATCGGCCGGTCGCCGACGACGCGCCCGCCGACCGAATCGAAGAACCCTCGAACCGGGCTGGCCGCCAGTTCCCACAGCACCAGGCGTCCGAAGCCCTGGTCATCGAGCGCCGCCGCACACTCGAACAGCAGGCGCCGGCCGAGACCCTGCCGCTGATGTGCCGGGCGGACCGAGATGGCATAGAGTTCGGCGTCGTAGTCGGAAAGCTCGCCGCGGTTTTGACCGCCCGACACGAATCCCACCACGCCGTCAGGGTCGGATTCCACCACGAATGTCGCCGGCTTGATGGCGACGCGACCGCCCAGTCGGTACTCCCACGACGACCGGCGAGACTCGACCGACATCTCGTCCAGATATGTTCCGGCGACGATGTCGCGGTACGCGGTCTGCCAGGCATCGACCTGCGTCTCGGCGATCGCCAGGGCGTCGGTGGCGGCGGCGGAGCGGAGTTCCATCGTTGAGCGCCGTAGTATACGACAAGGAGGGAACGACGAACGGATGGAAGGCGATGCTCTGGCTCGTCCTGCTCGTCTTCCTTGCGACGACGGGCATGGCGTCAGTGGCTGCCGACGTCCGGAACGGTGAAGCTGACTTCGGTCTCGAAGCGACGGAAGTTGGAGTAGGTGGCCTCGCAGAAGATCTCGCCGTCGTGTTGGCGCGCTGTCCGGCTCCGCCCCCAGCGTTCCTGCGGGTAGTAGAACTCGACGTACCTGTAGCGCTCGCTCATCCTCGCGGGAACGAGCAACCCGAGCCGCGGATCGGGCTCGCAGTGCACGGTGACCTCGGTTCGAAGTTCGATCGTCGGATCGTCGGTCTCGATCTCGGTTCGCAACACCCGGCCAGTGCCCGGCTCGATCCAGAGTCGACCTGTCGCGTAGATCGGCACGCCGCCCTCGCCGATGATCAGCGCCGGCGGCGCGAACTCCTCGAAGTCGATCCGCCAGGTGTCGACGCCGTCAATCCGATCTTCTCCGTCCTTCTCGAACCGGACCCGGTTCTGATCGGCCCAGGTCAGCAGTTGCAGTGCGGTCGTCGGCACGTTGACGTTCCCGTATACCTTGCCGATATTGAAGCGCGCGCTCTCGGCGACCAGACGCTCCCAGAGCGCGGCGTCGACCTCCGGCGTTCGCCGGAAGAGATCGACCAGCCGTTCCTGCCGGTCCTCGACGGGCGTGCTGTCGACCTCGAAGACGTCGCGGAAGGCGATCCAGGGCTGGTCGTCGCCGGGCTGGATGAAGAGCAGCAGTTCGGAGGTCATCTCCTGCCGCGTCCAGCTCAAGATCGTGCTGTTCGTTCCGGCAACAGCGCGGGAGGTGAACTTCGACGGGTCGGGCTCGTTGATCCGCTGGACGTAGTACTCGTCGGCGATGACACTGCCGAGTTGGCGCTTGTAGACGCTGACGTAGGCGCCGGCGCGGCGGAGAACGGCGGTGAGCGTGGTCTGGGCGTCGCGCTCGCCGGACGCCGCGGTGTCGTGGAGGCTGGCGGCGCAGAGAGCCACGAGGACCGCTCCGATCGGAGCGAGCCAGCCGGGACAGGCGCCCGGGCGGATACTCATCTGCCTCTCAGTGTGGCGAGGCCATTGTAGCAGGCCGTCTCCGGCGGGACCCGCGCGGCGGCCTACTGCGCCAGCGCCTCCAGCAGCTCGGTGTTCAGTTCGTGCTCCAGGAAGGTGTCGAACTCCAGGAAGTAGCCTTCGGGGTCGTAGCCGACGAAGGCCAGGAACCGGTCGTCGGCCTCACTCACGGCCTCGGATCGCAGCTCGAACGCCTGTTCGTCGCGCGCGTAGTCGAACCAGCCCCGGATGTCGTCGGTGAAGAACGACACGGTGACCGCCTTCGTTTCGGTCGCATCTCGCATCCCGCGCTCACCGTCCACCAGGCCGATGTAGCCGGCGGGCGACGTCTGGTAGAGCTTCGCCCACCCCTGATCCACGGTCAGGTCGAGCCCGAACTTCTCCTCCCAGAACGCCTGGATGGCAATCATGTCGGCGTAGTAGAGCCAGAGCACCGTCGCCTTGATGCCCAGGTCCGACGGTGCGGTCGCGCCCTGATCGGCCGGGGGGTAGAGCGATTCCAGCCGCGCCAGCTGCGGCGTCAACTCGACATTCTCCGGATGGTCGTTGAACCGTTCGAACTCGAGCAGGTAGCCCTCGGGGTCGAGGACGACGAACCCGTCGTGCGGGCCGTCGGGATCGACGCTGAGCGACGACCGAAACTCGACGTCCTGCCCCTGGAGGTACTCGTGCCAGGCTTCCAGTTCGTCGGTCAGGAGCGCCAACGCGACCGATTTCGGCTCGTCGGTCGAGTGCATCCCCATCTCGGCGTCGACGAGGATCAGATAGGACGTCCCGGCCGGACGCAGGATCTTGGCGAAGTCGTAGTCGGCGACCAGGTCGATGCCCAGCGTGTCGGTGTAGAACTCGGCGGCGCGTTCGACGTCGTCATAGTAGAAGAAGGCATTGTTGGCCGTGATGCCGAATTCGCGGAACGGGTTGGTCGGTTCCACCGAAGCCTCCTCCATCTCCGCCTCCGGCGCCGGCGCGGGTGACCCGCCACACCCGCCGAGCGTCACCACGATCACACCAAGACCCACCGTCAGCTTCGTCCAGATCACCGTTCGTCGCATCGTGACACGCTCCAGTCGTTGATGGCGCTCCGCACCGGTCAAGCCAGGTCCAGCACCGGCGCTCCGAGGGTTTCCATACGCGGGTGAACACCGAGCCCAGGCTCGCAGCCCGCGGCCAATCGGCCGTCACGCCGCTGGGGCGCGCCGTCGGCCGTGCGCACCGAGACGTAGCTGTTGAAATCGGTTGCCGACAGCAGGTGCGCCGGGGGCGTGCTGTGCGCCAGGTGCGCGATCGCGGCGGTCGTGACGTCGCTGCCCCAGGTGTCCTCGATCGTCACGGCGATGCCCAGCGCCACGCAGAGATCACGCGCCAGGCGGGTGGCCGAGAGGCCGCCCAGTTTGCTGATCTTCAGGTTGACGGCGTCCATCGCGCCGTCCGCGTGTCCGCGCAGCAGCACCCCGAGACCGTCGATGGTCTCGTCGAGCACGAACGGATGGTCGGTCCGTCGTCTGATCGCCAGGCATTCCTCGTAGGTGGCGCAGGGCTGCTCGATGAAGACGTCGACGTCGCGCACGGCACGGACGACGCGCGCGGCGTCCTGCATCAGCCACCCGGTGTTGGCGTCAGCGATGAGTACGTCCGTGTCGTCGAGCGCCGCAGCGACCTGGCGGATCCGTTGCACGTCCGAATCGGGATCCGCCCCGACCTTGAGCTGAAACTTCCGGTAGCCTTCGGATCGATACTGCGCGACCCGTTCGGCCATCGCCTCGGGCGCCGCCTGGGAGATCGCGCGGTAGAGCAGAAAGTCGTCGCCATAGCGGCCGCCGAGCAGCGTGCAGACCGGCTGCTGGGTGATCTGTCCGAGGATGTCCCAGCACGCCATGTCGATCGCCGACTTGACGTACGGGTGGCCCTTCAAGGCCGCGTCCATGCGGCGGTTCAGACGCGCCAACTGGGTCGGGTCCTCGCCCAGCAGGTGCGGGCCGATCTCGGCGATCCCGGCTCGCACGCCGCCGGCGTAGGCCGGCAGGTAGGCTGGCCCCAGTGGGCAGACCTCCCCGTGCCCGATGACACCCGTGTCGGTCTCGACCCGCACGATGGTGCTGTCGAACACCTCGACCGAGTTGCCGCCCGACCAGTGGTAGCGGCCTTCGTGCAGCGGCAGGTCGACCTGAAACGCGGCGATGCGGGCGATCTTCAGAGCCATCGATACATCACCAGTGCGTCGGTGAGCCCCAGACGCGTGTGGCGAAACGCCTTCGGCAACGTGCCCACGACGTCGAACCCCATCCGCTTCCACAGGTCGACGGCATCCGCGTTCGACGCCACGACCAGGTTGTACTGCATCGCCAGATACCCGAGTTGCCGCGCGGCGTCGAGTGAATGCTCGCACATCGCACGCCCAACGCCGGTCCGCCGCGCCGAAGCACGCACCATGTAGCCGGCGTTGCACACATGCGACCCGAGACCGGGGTAATTGTCCTTGAGATAGTAGGTGCCGACGACCTCACCGTCGGTCTCGGCCACGTAGGTCGCCTTCGGCAGGTCGAACAGGAGCCGCATCGCCTCGTCGTGCGACGTGTCGGGCGCGAAGGGGTAGGTCTCACCCGCCGCGACGATCTCGTGAAAGATCGTCCATGCGCCCTCACGGTCCCTCGCCTCGGCCGGCCGAATCAGCATCGTCTGTCGCGGCGCCGATTATAATCGACCGGCCCGGCGGGTGGTTGGCGCGTGGGGCGGGCCAGGGAGGAGCGACGATGGACGAACGACGGGCGGCGCTGCGAATCGATGCACACCGGTTGCGCAACCGATTCGACGCCCTGGCGGAAATCGGTGCGACCGGCGACGGTGGCGTGCACCGCCCAGCGCTCGGAACCGATCATCTGCGGGCTCGGGAGTGGTTTCTCGCCGAGGCGGGCGCCATCGGCCTCGACACCCGCGTGGACGGCGCCGGCAATCAGTCGGCAACGCTGGCGTGCGGTCCGGCGGATGCGCCCGCGCTGCTCCTCGGCTCGCATCTCGACTCGGTGCGCCACGGCGGCCGGTTCGACGGCGCACTCGGCGTCCTCGCCGCCCTGGAGGCCTTGCAGGTCGTGAAGGACGCGGGCGTCCAACTCGACACGAATCTCGAGGCGATCGACTTCACCGACGAAGAGGGGACCCATCTCGGCTTTCTCGGCAGCCTGGCCGTGAGCGGGGCGATGACCGCCGACGAACTCCGTCGGCCGGGGAGCGGCCTCGAGGCCTTCCAGGCCGCGCTCGCCGACGCCGGCCTCACGGAGGCGTCGATTCTCGGCGCCACGCGCGACCCGTCGATGATCGCGGGCTACCTCGAATTGCACATCGAACAGGGTAGCCGGCTGAACGTGATGACGTCGGACATCGGCGTCGTCACGGCAATCGTCGGTCTGCGCCGACAGAACGTCACGTATGTCGGCCGGGCCGACCACGCCGGGACGATCTCCATGACCGACCGACTCGACGCCGGTCAGGGCGCGGCCGGCCTGATGCTCGCAGCGCGGGAACTCGTCATGACCGACTTCCCTGACAGCGTCGTCAACACCGGGGTCATCGCGTTCGAGCCCGGGGCGATGAACGTCGTGCCCGAGCGAGCCCGTCTGACGCTCGAATTCCGGGCGCCGGTCGCCGACGACCTCGCGCGGCTGGGCGTCGCGTTGGAAGAGATGGTGCGGGCCGAGGCGCGGACGCGAAACCTCGGCGTCGAGATCGATGAGGTCGACGGGATTCAGCCCGTGCAGCTCGACCCCCGGGCCCAGCACGCGCTCGCCAGCGCGGCCGATCGCCTCGGCCTCAGCCACGTCGCGATGCCGTCCGGCGCGGGCCACGACGCCCAGGTGATGGCGCGGATCTGCCCGGCGGGCATGATCTTCGTTCCGTCGGCCGGTGGCTTCAGCCACTCGGCGCGCGAGTTCACCGAATGGGACGACTGCGTGAACGGCGCGAACGTCCTGCTGCAGGCGGCAGTGGGCGGGCTCTGACCCCAGAACTCACTTGGGCTGGCGCGGAGGCTTCGTTCGCAGACGGTCAGTCTCCGCCAAACTTGATTCCCTGCGCCAGCGGCAGCTCGGTACCCCAGTTGACCGTGTTGGTCTGGCGGCGCATGTAAGCCCGCCAGGCGTCGGTGCCCGACTCGCGTCCACCGCCCGTCTCTTTCTCGCCGCCGAACGCGCCGCCGATCTCGGCGCCACTGGTGCCGATGTTGACGTTGGCGATGCCGCAGTCGCTGCCGCGAGCCGACAGGAAGTGCTCGGCTTCCCGCAGGTGCTCTGTGAAGATCGCCGACGACAGCCCCTGCGGCACGCCGTTCTGCAGCGCCACGGCCTGATCGATCTCGTCGACCGCCTGCGCCGGCGTCGCCTCGGCCGTGCCGTAGTCGATGAGATAGAGGATCGGCCCGAACGTCTCCTCCTGCACGATGCTGAAGTCGTTCCCCGCGGTCGCGACACACGGCGTGACGTAGTGTCCGCCGGGGTGATCGGCATCATCGAGGCGCTCGCCGCCCCACAGGATCTCGCCGCCCTCGTCCGTGACGCGCGTCGCCGCCCGCGTGAGGTCCGCGACGGCGTCGTGGCTCACCAGCGGCCCCATCAAGGTCTCCGGCTGGCGAGGATCGCCGATGCGGATCCCGGCGTAGGCGCGCTTCAGACGCGTCATCAGCTCGTCCCGGATCGAGCGGTGGCAGATGACTCGCCGCGTGCTGGTGCACCGCTGGCCGGCCGTGCCGACTGCCCCGAACACGATGGCTGGGAGCGCCAGGTCGAGATTGGCGTGGGCCGTAACGATGATCGCGTTGTTGCCGCCGAGTTCCAGGATGGTGCGGCCCAGGCGCCCACTGACGACCTCGGCCACCCGATGGCCGACCTCGCAACTTCCGGTCGCCGAGATCAGGCCGACGCGGCGATCGTGCAGCAACCGCTCGCCGATCGTCGACCCACCGCCGATAGTCAACGAGAAGATCGCCGGATCGACATCATTGGCGCGACAGACCGCCTCGGCGATGCGGGTCACCGCCACCGCGGTCAACGGCGTCCGGCTCGCCGGCTTCCAGACGGTGCTGTTGCCGCAGACCGCGCCGATCGCCGTGTTCCAGCTCCACACGGCGACCGGGAAGTTGAACGCGCTAACGACCCCGATGACGCCGAGCGGATGCCACTGCTCGAACATCCGGAGGTCGGGGCGCTCGGACGGCATCGTGAGACCGTACAGCTGCCGGGACAGCCCGCAGGCGAAGTCGCAGATGTCGATCATCTCCTGGACTTCACCTTCTCCCTCCGCCGCGATCTTGCCCATCTCGAGCGTCACGAGTGCGCCGAGCGCCGGCTTGGCCGCTCGGAGGCGGTCGCCGAGCTGGCGCACGACCTCACCGCGCCGGGGCGCCGGGATCGCGCGCCAGGCAAAGAAGGCTCGCTGCGCCCGCTCGACGATCTGCTCGTACTCGTCCTCGGTGACGGTCTTGACCGACGCGATCGGCGACCCGTCGATCGGCGTGCGCACTTCGATCTCGGGCCCGGAGCCGAGCCACTCGCCCGCGAACCCTCCGGGGTTGGTCGTCGTGATACCAAGGCTCTTGAGCAGATCAGACATAGCTCATCCTACACTGCCGCCGGCCGACGCAGAGCCGGGCCATTCGCTACAACTCTATGCCGAAGCAGTCGCGTAGACACCGAAGCCACTCCGCGTCCGACGCCAACTCGCGCGAGTCGCGCCGGTCACCGTCGTGGACCGTCAGCTGACGGTCCATGAGCGTCACCCGACCACCCGCGGTGGCCAGGGTAATCAACCGTTTCTGCGTGAAGTGCGACGCGGGCGACGTCTGATGGTGGTGGCATCGCTCGGCGAACTCCTCGCGGCGGCGCGGCACGAGATCGAAGAGGAAGCGCGGTGCCCACTCGCCGTCGGCCTCCCGGAACCAGAGCGCCAGCTCGTCTGCATGCGCGCCCACCCGGTAGGTCCGCCCTTCGGCGCGACTCTCGGTCGCGCCGTCGAGCGTGAGCGGTTCGCGGCACGACTCGCCGTTGCCGACATCGACCAGATACGGCTGGTCGAGTTCGACCCGGAGTACCATGTGGTCGAAGGGCTCACCGACGCGGTCGCCCGCCACCATGCGTGCCGACAGCATCGTCACGGTGAACCCGATCGCCGTCAGCATGTCGGCGAAGAGTCCGTTGCATTCGTAGCAGAACCCGCCTCGACGATCGCCGACGATCTTCCCGTAGGCGTGGTCTCCCGCCACGGTGATCGGCCGGCCGAGATGGATGTCGAGGTTCTCGAACGGGACACTGAGCAGAAAGGCGCGCTGCAGCGCCGCGAGTGCGGCGAGCGTCTGCGCACGGACGGCGTCGTAGCCGATCCGCCCGAGCGCTCGGTCGAGGTCCAGCCCGCGCTCTACCTTCTCGCGGTCGGCGTCATGACGATCTCATGCTTCTCGCCATCGCGTATGAAGACCACGGTGATCGGCTCGTCGACCTTGATGGCGTCGAGCGCGTAGGTGTAGTCGTAGATGTTGGTGATCGTCTGCCCGGCGAACTCGACGATGACGTCGCCGTCCAGCAGTCCGCCTTCGGCCGCCGGCCCACCCTCGATCACGCCGCCCAGCAACATCCCTTCGACTTCGGCCGTGTAGTCGGGAATCGTCCCAGTGAACGCGCGCAGGCTCGCACGCTGTCCCTGCTGCTCGACCTGCTCGACCCGCACGAACTCCAGGGGCGATTCCTGGTTCGCGATGTTGCGGGCGATGATCGTGCCCAGCCGCACCACCCGGTCGAGATCCTCGTAGTTGATGCCAGCCGGATCGTCGCTGGGCCGATGGTAGTCCTCGTGGCTGCCGGTGAAGAAGTTCAGGCTGGGCACCTCGGCGCCGTTGAAGCTCATCACGTCGGTCGGCAGATACGGATCGGATTGGATCTGAACGTTGAAGCCCACGGGCACGTTCGCCCGCTCGATCAATCCTTCCCAGTTCGGACTGGAGCCCACGGCCTGCAGCGCGAGCCGGTTATCCCGCGCGCGCCCGACCATGTCGAAGTTCAGGTAGGCCGAGATCTCCGCCATCGGCACCGGCTCGGTATCGACGAAGCTCGCCGACCCGAGCAGGCCCAGCTCCTCACCCGACCAGAACGCCAAGAGCACGCCGCGCCCGCGTTCGACGTCGGCCAGCGCGCGGCCGGCCTCGAGCACCGCAGCAACACCCGACGCGTTGTCGTCGGCGCCGTTGTGAACCTCGCCGCGTTCACTCTCGCGCGCCAGCGAGTTGCCCTGCAGCCCATGGCCCAGGTGGTCGTAATGGGCCCCCAGCAGCACGTAGGGCTTGGCGTCCGAGGCCACGGGCGCCCCCGTCGGCGGCAGATACCCCGCCACGTTGTAGCCGGTGTGCTGCTCCCGCGTCACGGAAACGTCGAGGGTCAGGGTGACGCTGTCGATCGCGAAGCCGGCGACGTGCGGGTTGCCACTGTCGAGTTCCGCCTGCATCTCCTCGACCGTTCGATCCGGAACGTGCTCGAAGAGTGCGTCGCCGACCGTGCCACTGACGCTGGCCGCCGCGATGCCCGAGCCGGAGATTGCCGTATCGAAGGTCATCGGCACGGTCAGGCCGGCGTTCGGCGACCGCGGCCCGGTCAACACCACCAGGGCCTTGGCGCCGCGCTGCCGGGCGGCCATCGCCTTGTAGCGAAGCCCCGAGTAGCGCGAGAGGATGCCCCGCAGCTCCTGGTCAACATCTTCGGGGAAGTAGCGCAGCACGACGACGATCTTGTCGGTGACGTCGAGCGTCGCGTAGCTGTCATAGCCGAAATCCTGCGATTCGGGAACGACCAGGCCATAGCCCGCGAAGACGACCTCGCTCTCGACCCGAGCCGAGTCGGAGAACGACAGCGCCTGCACCTCTTCGCTCTCGCGCCAGGCCGCCTCGCCGAACGCGATGGAGGTTCCCGCATCGTTGACGCCGGCCGTGAACTCGAACGGCAGGCGGAAGTCGAATCGCCCCGGCAGCGGCTGGGCGCCGATGGCACCCAGCTGCGAGACGATGTAGTCTGCCGCGCCCCGAGCCCCTGCCGAACCGGTCAAACGCCCGTCCAGCGCATCGGCGGCCAGCGCCTCGACATGCGGCTGTGCCGGCGATTGCTGTCCGACGGCCACGGCCGGAGCAAACCCGAGCGTAGCCAGCATCGCCGACGCCACCACCGCCGCCGAACGCCGTGTCGCTGTTGGTCTCGTCATGGTGTCACTCGTTCCCTGCGCCGCGCGCCGGAGCCGCCGCGAGCGCTTCGAGCGCCTTGGCATGATCCCAGCGTGCGAGAAAGATCTGGGCGCCGTCGCCGCCGGCGCGGCTCGACGTCCAGGAGAGTGTCTGACCGTCCGGCGACGGCACGGGCAGTCCATCGAAGCCGTCGGTGTGGGTGATCCGCACCGGCTCCTTCGCGCCTGCGGCGTCGACGATGTAGACCTCGAAGTTCGTGAACCCGAGCTTGTTCGACGCGAAGAAGATGTAGTCGCCCGACGGATGGACGTAGGGCGCCCAGCTCATCGAGTTGAAATCGGTGACCTGCGTCTGGTCGCTGCCGTCGGGGTTCATCAGCCACACGTCGGCAATCAGGCCGGCCTCGTCGAACCGGCGCCAGACGATCTTCGCGCCGTCGGCCGAGAAGAACGGCCCGCCATCGTAGCCGGCGACGTCGGTGAGACGCCGCTGCTCGGACCCGTCGGCGCGCATGATGTAGATCTCGGCGAAGTACGAGGGATCCAGTTCGAGCTGCTTCTGCTCCTCGGCTGGCAGGTCGCGATTGTAGGCATCGCGCATCGACGTGTAGACGATCCATTCCCCGTCGGGCGAGTAGCTGCCCTCGGCATCGTAGCCTCGCACGTTCGTCAGGCGGTCGTAGGCGCCGGTGTCCCGATCGAACGTGTAGATCTCCATCTCGGGATCGTAGTCCCAGGCGTAGCGCCGTTCCTGGCCCGACTCACGGAACGCGAGCTCTTCGGCCTGCAACGCCTTGGACTCGGGATCGTGCTGGGTCGAGGCGTACATGATGAGCGAGCTGCCCGGCTGAAAGAACGCGCAAGTCGTCTTGCCGTGTCCGGGCGAGATCCGACGCAAGTCGCCCGTCTCGAGATCGAGCGTGTAGATCTGGTAGAACGGGTTGTCCGGATCGCGCTCGCTCTGGAAGACGATCATCCGGCCGTCCGGCCGGTAGTAGCCCTCGCCGGCCCGCTTCCCCTCGATGGTCAGCCGCCGCACGCGCGACAGGAAGTCGCTTTCGGCGTAGCCGTCGCCGTCCTGTCCCGCCGCGGCCGGGGCCCAGCCCACCACCAAGGCCATCACCAACGCCGCAATCCCCGCTCGTGTCTTGCCGATCTCAGCCATGGTTGTGCCCGTCTCCACCTTTCAATAACTCACGATTCTACCGCGAAGGCGCCGTTCTGGAAGTCCTCGACCGCCTGCATGATCTCGGCCCGTGTGTTCATCACGAACGGCCCGTAGCGCGCCACCGGCTCGCCGATCGGCTTCGCCGCCAGCAGCAGGAAGCGGACGTCGGCCGACGCCGCACCGACGGCCACGCGGTCGCCGTCGCCGAGCGTGGCCAGCCGACCGACGCCGAGCGGCGTGCCCGATTCGCTCGGCCCCATTCCGAACTCGCCTTCCCCTTCGAACACGTAGCAGAACCCGTTGTGCCCCTCCGGAATCTCCTGTTCGAACCGGCTCCCGCGCGGCACGCTGACGTCCAGATAGATCGGCGCGGTCGAGATGCCGCCGACCGGCCCGGCGACACCCTTCGACGTGCCGGCGATGACCTTGACGCGCACACCCGTATCGGACGTCCAGACCGGAACCTCTTCGGCCGGAATGTCCTGGTAGCGCGGCGCGGTCATCTTCAGTCTGGCCGAAAGATTGATCCAGAGCTGGAAGCCCCAGAGCAAGCCGCTTTCCTGCTGCGGCATCTCCGAGTGCACGATGCCCTTCCCCGCGGTCATCCACTGAACGGCCCCGGCGGTGAGCCTGCCCTCGTTGCCGAGGTGGTCGGCGTGCTGCATCGTGCCCGCCAGCATGTAGGTGACCGTCTCGAATCCTCGATGCGGGTGATCCGGAAACCCGGCGAGGTAGTCGCTCGGTTCGTCCGAACGGAATTCGTCGAGCATCAGAAACGGATCGAGGTTGCCGAGCGCCTGGCTCCCCAGGCTGCGCCTCAGGCGGACGCCGGCCCCGTCCGATGCGTCTTGTGCCGTCACGATCTGATCGATCTTGCGGTAGCCCATGTCACCTCGTGTTCTCACCGCGCCGCTCAAGCCGCGACCGGGTCCGGCTTGACGATTCGGCCCGGCGCGGCGCCGGTGTGCTCACCGTCCTTGATCACCAGCGCGCCGCCGACGATCACGTGGGGCACGCCGGTCGGATACTGGTGCGGGTTCTCGAACGTCGCCTGATCGGCCACGGTCGCGGGGTCGAACACCGTAAGGTCGGCGACCGCGCCCGGTCTGATGACGCCGCGATCGCGGAAGTTGAGGCGGCGAGCCGGCATCGCCGTGATCTTGTGGACGGCCGTCTCGACGGGCATCGCCTGCCGCTCGCGGCAGTAGTGGCCCAGGACTCTCGGGAACGTGCCGTACGACCGCGGGTGCGGCGACCCCTCCGACAGCGGCCCGTACGGCGCGCGCGCGCCGCCGTCGGAGCAGACCATCCCGAACGGGTGTGCCAGGAAGCGCTCGGTGTTCCCCTCGTCCATCCCGAATCCGACCATGCCGGTCCCGCTGCGATCCTCGAGCATGATCTGCTTCAGCAGCAGATACGGCTCCGCATCGCGTTCGGCCGCCAGATCGCCGAACCGGCGCCCCCGCGCCCACGCGAGCGATTCGGACTGGGTCGAGGTGATCTGGACGGAGTTCCAGTCTCCGAGCTGCACGACCTTCGCGCGCACCGCCTGCTCGATCCGCGCCTCGAGGCTCGAGTCGGCCACGCGTTCGAGAAACGCATCGGTGCCGCCGTCGCGTGACCAGATCGGAAAGAGATTGGACAGGCCGGTCGCATAGGCGACGTAGGGATACCGGTCGTACATGACGTCGATGCGATCGGCCTGGGCCGCCTCGAGCATGTCGAGCACGACGCGCGCCTTCCACCAGTTGCGCTGGCCCTGGGCCTTCAAGTGGGAGACCTGCACCGGCACGCCGGCGAGCCGCCCGACGTTGAGTGTCTCCTCGATGGCGGCGATCAGCCGGTCGTCCTCGTTGCGCATATGGCTGGCGTACGGCAAGCGCCGCGCCCGCAGCGGCTCGGCCAGCGCGACCAGCTCCTCGAGATCGGCGAAACCGCTGGGCACGTACTCCAGACCGCTGGACAGCCCGCACGCGCCAGCCGCCAGCCCTTCGCGGACGAGCGCCACCATGCGCGCCAGTTCCTCGGCGGTCGCACCGCGGTCGTCCTGCCCGACCACCGCCCCACGCACCGACCCGGCGCCGACCATGCTGGCCAGATTCACCGACGCGGGCGTACGCCCGAGCCGATCGAAGAACCCGGGCAAATCGCGGAAGTCGATCTCCACGTCGTAGAGGCGGCGATAGCGGTCGCGCGTCGACTCGAATTCGCCGTCGGTCCAGGGGCCGATCGAGCTACCGTCCTGCCCGACCACCTCGGTCGTGACACCCTGACGGATCTTGCTTTCGGCGTTGGGATTCACCAGCAGTACGAGGTCGGTGTGGGAGTGCACGTCGATGAAACCCGGCGCCACAGCCAACCCGCGCGCATCGACGACCTCGGCGCCGGTCGTGGGCAGAACTGGGCCGACGGCCACGATCCGGTCGCCGCCGAGCGCCACGTCCGCGGCGAACGGCGCCCCCCCGGACCCGTCGTAGACCGTTGCGCCGCGCACGACGATGTCGGGCTGGGTGGGCACCTGCGCCCACACGGCCTCGCGCGCCCAGCGCGGAGCACCCAGCGCGGCAATACAGGCAGCCCGAGCAAGGAAGGTGCGTCGATTCATTGGTGTGGTCCTCTCCGGCACCGGTCGGCCTCGGCGGAAGAGCCCATCATAACCGAGGCCGCCGAGACAACCGAGATAGCCGACACCCCCGACCCGCCCGGAAACCCGGCGGCGCCCTCCCGCCTCCCGAAGCGACTCCTGTATCCTTGTATCCACCATGGCGCGCACGGCCTCGACGATGCTGCCGCTCGGCACGCCCGCGCCGAACTTCTTCCTACCCGATCCGCGCGGCGACATCATTTCCTTGGAGCGATTCGCCGACGCGCCCGCGCTCGTCGTCATGTTCATCTGCAATCACTGTCCGTACGTGAAGCACCTGAAGCCGGCGCTCGGGGCCTTCTCGCGCGACTATCAGCCGAAGCGGGTCGCGATGGTCGGCATCAACTCGAACGACGCGAGCGAATCTCCCGACGACGCGCCCGAACGGATGGTCGAGGATGTCGCAACGTTCGACTACCGATTTCCGTATCTGGTGGATGGGACCCAAGACGTGGCCAAGACCTACCGCGCCGCCTGTACGCCCGATTTCTTCCTCTTCGATGCCGACCGGAAGCTCGTCTATCGCGGGCAGTTCGACGCCAGCCGGCCCGGCAACGACGTGCCCGTGACCGGCGCGGACCTGCGTGCCGCGGTTGATGCGGTACTCGCCGGGACCCCGGTCGCCGAGGCCCAGATTCCGAGTCTCGGGTGCAACATCAAGTGGAAGCCGGACAGCGCGCCCGACTACTTCGCGGGATGAACCCGAACGATGAGCATCTACGACCGCAACGATCCGATCGCCTCCGACGCTGACTCGGACGAAGAGTTCGACGACCAGCCGGACGACGTCGAGCCCGGCGACGAGGCGGAGGGATCGACCGGCGACGGTGACGCCGCGAGCCTGGGCGCCGCGCTCGGCGGTTCGGGGCACGACGTCTACGACCCGCCCCTCGACACCTCACTGGACGGCACGGCTGATGCCAGCCCCGACGCGCCGGTCGCCGGCGGCAACACGTGGACGGTGCGCCTTCTGGCGATGCCGCTCCTTTTCCTCTTCGCCGTGCCGACGATCTTCCTCGGCCTCGGCCGCTCCAGCCTGTGGGAACCCGACGAGCCCAGGTTCGCCGAAGCCTCCCGGGAGATGCTGGCCGCCGGGGACCGCCTGACGCCGTACTTCAACGGCGAGCCAGTGTTCGAGGAACCGATCCTGTACTACTGGCTGCAGGCGGCGTCGTTCGAGCGGCTCGGCATCAGCGAATACACGGCACGCATGCCGGCCGGACTCGCCGGCCTCGGATGCCTGCTGCTCGTGGCACTGATCGGCGCGCGGCTGTTCTCGGCGCGCGCCGGCTTGCTCGCGGCGCTGGCGCTGGCCACGACGTTCCGGTTCGTCGTGTCGACCCGGAGCGGCGTGCCCGACACGGCGCTGCTCTTCTTCACGCTGGCCGCACTCTACGCCTTCATCCGCGCCGCCGAGAGCGACCCGCCGGGCGGCCGGATCGCCTACCTCGGCTGGATCGCGGTCGGGCTCGCCGTGCTGACGGGCGGGTTGCTCGGGCTCCTCCCCGTGGCGATCTGGATCGTGTGGCTCGTCCTGACCGCGCGGCTCGGCGGACTCGGTCGGATGCGAGCGGCGACGGGCCTCTGGCTGATGCTGGCGACCGCACTGCCTTGGTACCTGTACATGGCGTGGACCCACGGACGCAGCTTCATTGAACTTGCCCTGCTCTCGGACGTGATGGCTCGCTACGAACCTGGCGCGTCGACGTCAGCGGGCGGCGTGCTCTTCGCCCTCGCGGCATGGCCGGGCGACGCGATGCCGTGGACGATCTATGCCGTCGTCGCCGCCGTTTCCGTGTTCCTCGGCTGGGGTCAGCTGAGCGCGGAGCAGCGCCGCGGCGCGGGCCTGTGCGTCGTCTGGTTCGGCGTCGTGCTGGCCACCTGCGCGATGGTGTCGGCGCGACGGCCGGAGTACCTGCTGGCCGCCTATCCGGCCGGCGCGCTCCTGGTCGGCCTGCTCTTCGATCGCGCCGCGGATCTCGGCGACGACGCCGGGCCCTGGACGGGCCTGGCGAACTGGCTCACGGCACTGGGCCTGCTGGCCCTGGGTGGACTGGTTGGATGGTTGTTGCAGCGACTCTTCGGCGCGCCGCTCACGAGTCTGGCGATGGCGTTGCCGGCCGCGCTGGTCCTGGGCGGCATCTTCATGGCCATCTTTCAGCGGACCGGCCGACCCCTCTGGGCGTTCAGCGTCGTCGCGCCGGTCTTCGCACTCGGCTACGGGCTGCTCGCGGTGGACGTGGTGCCACGCGAACTCGAGCGCTACAAGCCCGCCAGACCGCTCGCCCAGATCGCGGCCACGCAGAGCGAACCCGGCCGGATCGGCATGGTCGGCGATCTCGATCGTGGCCTCGTCTTCTACTCGGGCCAGAACGTCGAGCGGCTCGCCACGGTCGACGACACCGCGGCGTTCCTGGCCGAGGACGGCCTGCGGCTCTGCGTGTTGCGCGCGGACGACCTCGACGCCGTGCATGGCCGCTATGCCGGCACGCTTTATCAACTTGCCGAACAGCCCGGGCGCCGTATCCGATTCGCCGACTTGCTCGGTAGCGACGCCGCGGCCGAAACGACGACCCTCATCCTGGTGTCGAACACCTCGCCCGAGTAAGCGGAAAAACCCGCCGCTCGTCAGTCCCCGAAGCCCGGGTCGACCTTCAACGCCTCTTCGAGCAGGGCGAGATAGTGATCGCGCGGCACGTCGATCCCGCCCAGACGCGCCAGGTGTGGTGTGAGCCACTGGATGTCGAGCAGCTGAAAGTCGCGTGCTTGCAGGCGCTCCACCAGCGCCACCAACGCCGCCTTGGATGCGTCGGACACATGGTGAAACATCGATTCACCGAAGAACGCGCCACGTAGCGCGACGCCGTACAGACCGCCCGCAAGTCGATCCCCGCACCAGACCTCGACCGAGTGCGCGAACCCCGCGGCGTGCAGTGCCGAGTAGCTCTCGATGATCTCGGCGTTGATCCAATCGGTGTCCGCACCTCGTGAGGCGCAGCCGGCGATGACGTCGTCGAACGCGCGATCGAACGTGACCGTGAACCGTCCGCTGCGCAGCACACGCGCCAGGCGGCGCGACAGATGAAAACGATCGAGCGGGATGATGCCGCGGGGGTCCGGCGCGTACCAGGCGATCGCGCCCGACGGCCCTGGCATGGGGAACAGGCCCGAACGGTAGGCCGCCAGCAAGAGCGGCACCGGAATCATCTCCGGTTTGTAATATATAGTGGTTCATTCATGTACGAGTCCGAAGCCGTCACGCGGGGCATCCGGGTGCACGTGACCTCGCAGTACTCCGCCGAACACTCGCAGCCGTCTCAGAACCAGTGGTTCTTCCTCTACACAATCGAGATCTCGAATGAGAGCGGCGACACTGTGCAGCTCGTCAGCCGCCACTGGATCATCACCACCTCGGAGAACGAGACGCAGGAGGTGCGCGGCCCCGGCGTCGTCGGCAAGCAGCCCGTGCTGGCACCCGGCGAATCGTTCGAGTACACCTCGGGCTGCCCGTTGTCTACGCCGTTCGGCACGATGCAGGGCACCTACCAGATGGCGACGACCGAGGGTGACAACTTCGAGGTCGAGATCGCGCCATTCGCGCTCACCGAGCCCTATACCGTGCACTGAGCGGCCGCCCGCGCCCACCGGACGCCTGCCCACTCCTCCCCTTCCATATGGAGCCGACCGTCTCTCCATCCACTCGCCGGGCGGCAATGGCCGCGCTGTTCGTGAGCGTCGGGCTGTCGTCGAGCGGTTACATCGCGGCGATCATCGTCGCTCCGCTCATCGCGGAGGACATGCTCGGCAGCGCGACCCTCAGCGGTCTGCCATTCGCCTTCGCGGTCATCGGCATGGCGGTCGGCTCGACGGTGCTTGCTGCGCGCATGGCCAGGCGCGGCAGGCGGAATGGCTTGATCCTGGGGTACATCGTCGTGTCGGTCGCCGCCTTGATGGCACTCGTCGCCGCGAACGTCGCTTCGTTCGCGCTCTTCTCGATCGCGATGTTCGTGCTGGGCGCCGGGCACAGCGCGAATCGTCTGACGCGCTATGCGGCGTCGGACCTTTACGAATCGCAGCACCGCGCCTCGGCAATCGGGTGGATCATCTGGGCGGGCACGATCGGCTCCGTCGCGGGCCCGGGCCTCCTCGAACCGGCCCGCCAGTTCGCGATCTGGCTCGGCACGGTTGACACGTCCGGGGCTTACCTGGTGGCGATCGCCGGGTCGTTGAGTGCGGCCGGTGTCCTGCGAGCCAGAATGCCGCCACTGGAGCCGTCCCATCCCCCGACGGGGCAGCCAATTCGACGGCTCGACGTCCGTCGCCTGCTTACCGTACCCGACACGCAGATCGCCGTGGTCTCGCTGGTCATCTCTCAGGGCGTGATGGTGCTACTGATGACGATGACGCCGGTGCACATTCGCGGCGCGGGCGATGGACTGGGATCGATCGGTCTGGTCATCGGCGCCCACGCCTTCGGCATGTACGCGCTGTCGCCGCTGACCGGCTACCTCAGCGACCGCCTCGGACGCGTCCCGGTCATCCTGATTGGCGTGGCCCTGCTGATCGGGTCGGCCGCCCTGGCCGCGAACACACCGGGCGCCGAGACCGCGCGCCTGACCGTTGCGCTGTTTCTGTTGGGACTCGGGTGGAATTTCGGATTCGTCGCCGGCAGCGCGCTCCTGACCGACAGCGTGCCGGAGATCGACCGGGTTCGCGCCCAGGGTTCGGCTGACTCGTTGACCTGGCTGAGCGGCGCCGCCGCCGGTCTCGCCTCGGGCGTCCTGCTCGGCCAGGGCGGCTTCCCGCTGCTAGGCACCGTGGGCGCCGGATTCGCGGTCATCCCGGTACTCGTCATCGCCCGGCACCGGTTTCGGTCCAGCTAGCCCGGCCGAACTCAGCTCGCAGCCGCTACGCTCCGACGCACGACCCGTTCGATCGTCAGCCCCTGCACGACGATCGAGAAGATCACGACACCGTAGGTCGCGGCCAGGAGCAGCTCCCGCACCGGTGACGGTGGCAGCGACAACACCAGTGCCACCGAGATGCCGCCGCGCAACCCGCCCCAGGTGAGCACCGGAATCGCACCCGGCGTGAACGTCCGCCAGCGCCTGAGCAGGGTGATCGGTCCGGCCACGGCCACGAACCTGGCGGCGAGCACGACGGGAATCGCCAAGACCACGGCCAGCACCACCGCGCCACTCAGTGACAGCGCCACGACCTCGAACCCGATGATCAGGAACAGCACCGAGTTCAGGATCTCGTCGAGCAGCGACCAGAACCTCTCGATGTGATCGCGCGTGTTCGCGCTCATCGCGAACTGCGCACCGTGATTGCCGATGAAGAGGCCGGCGACGACCACCGCCAGCGGACCCGAGAGGTGCCATCGGACCGCGATGGCGGTCGTGGCCATCACCAGGGCGAGCGTCATCATGACCTCGAGGTTGTGCTCGTCCAGTGGGCGCATCAGGCGATACGTCAGGTATCCGGCGCCGAGGCCGAGGACAATGCCACCCACCGCTTCGGTGACGACCAGTTCGACGACCGCCAGGGGCGACAGATCGACCGCCCCCGCGCCGCCGGCCCCCAGCCCCGCCAGCACGGTGAAGACGACGACGCCGACGCCGTCGTTGAACAGGCTCTCGCCGGCGATCTTGGCTTCCAGTGTCGGCGGCACGGCCAGCCGCTTCAGGATGCTGAGTACGGCGATCGGATCGGTCGGCGAAATGAGCGCGCCGAAAGTCAGGCATGGCAGCCACCCGACATCGAACCCAAGCGCACGCCATCCCGCGTAGGTCATCGCGCCGACGATCACGGTCGATGTCAAGATGCCGACGGTCGCCAGGATCGAGATCGCCCAGCGTCGCTGCCACAGATCGTCGAGGTCGACGTGCAAGGCGCCCGCGAAGAGCAGGAAGCCCAGCATCCCCTTCATCAGCGTGTCGTACAGATCGATGTCGGTGAGCGTGCCGCGGACGGCCGGACCGAACCCGAGCGACGGGATCAGGGCGTCGATGAGCAGGGCGGTCAGGGAGGCAAACAGCGCGATGACGACCAGGCCGACGGTGTGCGGCAGCTTCAGCCACCGATGGTTCAGGTAGCCGAAGACCGCCGCCATCGTCACGAGGAACGCGGCGAGATTGAGGACCGACTCGATGCCCATCGCGCCACTCTACCGTGAGGCGGCGCGGACAGCTAGGCGGGTCGGACGGGGGCGGGCGTGCCAGGCGGCGCCGAGATCACTCCCACGGAATTTCAATCGCGTGGGGTGAGCCGTCCACCACGCCCTTTGCGGTCACCTTGACCGACTGCGGGCGATGGACCCGCAGGTTGAATGGCGTGCCGTCGCTCCCCCGTAGATCCGACATCGAGAACTGCTTGCGCGCCTCGGACTCGAGACGATACTGGGTCGCGGAGAACACCGTCTGGCGGCCGGGCGGATAGACCTCGAGCTTGACGTCGGCAATGGCCGTGCCCGTGCGGTTGGTCACGGTGATGAAAAGCTGCGAGATCTCGATGTCGATCGGTCCGCCGATGTTTTCCATGGCCGCGTCCGACCCGCACGCCGCAACAACGACGCTGACGCCGAGGACGAACGCCGCCACCGCCATGCGAGCACCTACCTTCGTCATGGTCCTATCCCTCCCCGATTTCTGCTGGAAATCCAGGATCGAACGAACGGTCACGTCAGGCGACGTGAGGGCGAAACGGGAGTGGCCGGGCTGGACACAGCCTGCCGGAGAGCCGAGCAGAACACACGCGCCGCCGAACGCCGAGGGGCTCATGACCACCTCCGGGAACGGAACGCCGGACACCGATGAAAAGCAACGCCTACGTAGTGCCGCCGAGTCTAGCGCGCCACCCCGTGCCGCGCAAGCACGCCCGAAACGGCCGCGCCGTTCAGCGCGAGGCGGCCGTGGACGTGACGTTTCCGCCGAGATATCGCTCGTACCAGGCGATCGAGCGCTCGAGCAGATCCACCTGGTGCCCCGTCTCGCGGATGCCGTGGCCCTCTCGCGGGTAGCGGAGCATCACGGCGTCGACGCCGACATCCTTGAGCGCGATGTAGAACTGCTCGGCCTCGGCAATCGGTACGTCGTTGTCGTTCTCGCCGTGGACGAGCATCGTCGGCGTCGTGACGTTCCCGGCGTAGCGGATCGGTGAGCGCTCCCAGAGCAGGTCGATGATGCCGTCCTCGTGCGGGTAGGCGCCGAACTCCACGGCGAGATAGTCGTGGTAGTAGGCCATGTAGTTGAAGCTGACGAGGTTCGAGATGCTGGCCCGCGGAATCGCCGCCTTGAACCGGTCGGTCTGGGTGATGATCCAGTTCGTGAGCTGTCCGCCGTAGCTCCCGCCCTCGATCGCCAGGCGGTCACCGTCGAGCCAGCGGTAGCGATCGAGCGCCGCATCGACGCTCTCCACCACGTCCTGGGCTTCGCCGCCGTTCTGGTCCTTGAAGATCGCGTCGGCCAACTCCTGCCCGTAGCCTGTCGACCCGCGGTAGTTGACCATCAGCGTCGCCCACCCGCGCCCGGCGTAGACCTGTGTGTTCGCGTTGAACGCCGCGCCCTGCTGACCGTGCGGCCCGCCGTGGATAACGACGACCAGCGGGTGGCGGTTCGCCGGGTCGAGCACGACCGGTTTCGTGAGAAACGCTTCGATGGAGCGACCATCGAAGCTCTCGAAGGTGAACGCCTCCACCTCGGCGACCTGACGGTCGGCGAGGAACTCCTCGTTCAGCGTCGTCAACGCGCGCGACGATCCACCGCCACGCAAGTGCAACTCGGCCGGACCACCGGGCGCGCTGAAGGCGTAGGCAACGCTCCCGTCGGCGGCCGCCGACCAGGCGCCGACGCGGCCGCGGTCGATGACCATCATCTGCGGTGAGCCGCCCGCGACCGGCAGGCGGAACAGATGAACGTTGCCCCGCGCTTGCACCGTGAAGAAGACCGACTGGCCGTCGGCTGCCCAGCCGACGCTGCGTTGCCGGTTGTCGACGCCGTCGCCGATCTCGCGCCGGTTGTTGCCGTCGGCGTCGATCAGCCAGACGTGGGTATCCTCCATCGTCGTCTCCGACGACGTCAGCGAACGCCGTGTGCCCAGATAGGCGACCGTCTGGCCATCGGGCGACCAGCGCGGCTGGTACTCGGCGTTGGCGGTGTCGGTCAGCCGTCGGACCGTCTGGTCGGCGACGCGCACCGCGAAGATGTCGTAGTTGAACACGCGATCGGGATCCGCACTGCGGTTCGAGACGAACAGGATCTCGTCACCGTCCGGCGACCAGTCGATCGAATGCTCGTAATGGATCCCGTTGGTCAACTGATGGACCCGATTCGTCAACCGGTCGACCATGAACAGGTGCACCCGGCGGTTGTCGTTGAACCGCGTGCCGCCCTCCGACGCGGTCGGCTTGTAGAGGTACCGTGTGATGACGGCCGGATCGCCGCTGGCTTCTTCCTCGGGGCCCTCGGTCGCCGAGACGAACGCGATCCGATTGCCGTCGGGCGCCCAGGCGATCCGCTCGCCGGCCGACGGCAGCGGATGATTCGTGCCGACGATCGGCGCGAGGAACGTGGCGTTCGAGCCGTCGGCCCGCGCGACGACGAGCCCAGACTTCCCTTCGGCGACCCCCATGTAGGCGATCTCCCGACCGTCGGGCGACCAGCGCGGCCCCGAAGCGACGCCGTCCTCACCGCCCAGACGGGCAACGGCGCCCGACGCGATCTCCATCACCCAGACCTCGGAGTAGGGCCGGCCCGGCCGGTCGCTCTTCCGGACGCTGTAGGCGACCCGCAGCCCGTCGGGCGACAGCTGGACGTCGCCGACTGACTGCAGCCGGTGCAAATCGCCGCTGACGAACGGCGTCTGGGCCTGGATCGGCCACGCGCCGGACGCGAGGAGGACGACGAGCAGGACAATGGCCGACGGTCGCAGGCGCATGGCTCTCCTTCCCTCAATTGGGGGTGCCGGGCAGGATATCACCAAGGCGGCAGGAGGCTGGAGTCAGGAGCGCCCGTCGAAGGACAAGCCGCGCACGGCGCGGCTCGCGCGGGTCGGAGCGGGGCTCTCGGGGTCCCC
>DCWN01000017.1:277517-347974 GCA_002328835.1 Acidobacteria bacterium UBA2161
CGCGGGGGTTCGGGGCGAAGCCCCAACCTAGAGGAGTTCCCGACCCTTGGTTTCCGGGATCCAAATCCAGCAGACGGCGGCCAGGACGAACGCGGCCGAAGCGATCGAGAGCGCGGCGGCGAACCCCTGCGTCTGGGCGAGCGTGCCGACGATGAACGGCGCCACGGCGCTGGCCAGGCGACCGATGTTGTAGGTGAAGCCCTGCGCCGTGGCGCGGATCTCGGTCGGATAGATCTCGGCGGTAACGGCGCCGAACCCGCTGAACGATCCGGTGCCGAAGAAGGCGACCAGCGGGCCGAGGACGAGCAACGCCATCGGGTTGCGCGTAGCGGTGTAGGCGAGGATCAACGCGGCCGCGGTCAGGACGTAGACAACATAGGTCCGCTTCCGGCCAATCCGATCGCTCACGAAGCCGAAGAGGACGTAGCCGAACCACATGCCGACCTGCATCGCGATGACCAGTCCCGACATCGCGTAGGCGCTCAGGCCGATGCCGCCCTGCTCGACCGGCAGCGACAGGTAGGCCGGAATCCAGAGATTGAAGCCCCACCACGCGAACATGATGCAGGCATTCATCAGCGTCACGGCGACCGTCAGGCCGCGCAGGCCGGGCGCGAAGACGTCGGCAAGACGACCCGTGGCCCCGTCGCGCGCGCGCAACCGCCAGACCTCAGGCTCGTCCACCTTGCGACGGACCCAGACGGTGAACAGCGCCGGCAGGATGCCGACGAAGAAGACCGCGCGCCACCCGAACGTCGGCAGCACGAGCGCGGTCACGACGGCCGCCGCGGCGTAGCCGATCGCCCACGAGCTCTGGACCAGACCGAGGGCCTTGCCGCGATGCTCGGCCGGCCACGTCTCGGAGACGAGCGCCGCGCCGCTCGCCCACTCGCCACCCATGCCGATGCCGAGGAATACACGGAACACCGCGAGCTGTCGGACCGACTGCGCCAGGCCGCAGGCCGCGGTGAAGACCGAATAGATCAGGACGCTCCAGACGAGCGCGCGGACCCGCCCGAAGCGATCGGCGAAGACGCCGAAGAGGACGCCGCCGACCGCCGAGGCCGCCAGGGTCAGCGACGCCAGCGAGCCGCCCACGGCCGCGCTCATGTTCAGGTCGGCCATGAGCGTGGCCAGCACCAGCGCGTAGAGCATGACGTCGAACGAGTCGAGCAGCCAGCCCATCGACGCGGCGACGAGCGCGCGCCGTGCGGCCGGTGACGCATCGCGCCACCACTGCAGGTTCAGGAGTGCGGGTGACTGGACGGAAGAGATGGCCACGGTTCGGGCCGGGCTAGCTTTCGTCGTCGCCGGCAGCGTCGTCGGTCTTCGGCGGCCGCGGCCGGGTCATGGTGAGGCGCACGCCGTCGAAGAACTCGCTGCCGTCGCGCTCGACCTCGTGGTCGCCCTCGAAGAGATAGTCGAGAATCGCCTTGTCCCACTGCAGCCCGGCCGTGGCGACGAGTTCCATCCACGGCCCCCGCGCGGTTTCGTCGGGCGCTTCGGTCGTGCCGCTCCAGATGGTGACGCGGGGGTTGCGCGCCATGTAGCTGCGGCTGCCGGCGCTCGGCCGCGATCCCTTGATGGCCGAATAGATCAGGACATCGTCGGAGAAGTCGAGCTTGAAGTTCTCGTCGTCGTGGTCGAACCCGTAGCGCTGGTAGCGCGCGTAGGCCCGCGCATTGAGCGCGCGCACGTCCGGCGCGGCGTTGATGGCTTCGGTGATCCGATCCCTGATCTCGAACGCCGCGTCCTTGTGCCGCGGGTAGCGTGGATCGTCGAGGTAGCTGAAGCCCGGCATGAACCACCCGCGCATCCCCCACCAGTCGCGCGACTGCGTCACGCGGTTGCGGACCCAGCCGGCGTACTCGGAGAAGAGCTGCACCCACTCGTGCGACGGGTAGCCATGCGGGTTGAGAAAGATGTCGGGCAGCCAGGTGCGCCAGAGGTCGGCGCGAATCGTCGACTCGGGATAGATCGGATCGGTCTCCCACTGCCCCGACCCGACGTCGACGCCCAGCGCGCCCAGGTAACCGGCGTGGAGCATATGGTCGGGCGTGCGCAGTTGCAGGTCGTAGGCGAGCTGTGCGCCGTCGGCGTTCGTGATCGGATGGATGACGACGTTGACCTTGTCGAGGTGGGTCGCGTAGGCGTCGTCCGTGAGCAGCAGCTCGGCGAGCTTCAGCACGTGACTCGTCGACGACACTTCGTTCGCGTGCTGCCGCGCCGAGTAGACGACGGTCGGCTTGAAAGTCGTGGCCTTGGCGTGCGACCAGTGCGACGCCTCGATTGGCGCCATGAGGTCCATCGCCCAGACCTCCTTGCCGAGATAGCTGCCGCCGACCCGGTAGGTCGTCGCCTGGGGATACTCGGCCATGACGGCCAGAATGGCGTAGGCCTCCCCAGGCGGAATCGGCGTTTCCCACTGCACCAGCGGCGCATCCGGGTCGCGCGCCGGGGCGCCGTTGAGCAACGAACGGACGTCGGGGAGCGGGTCGGGCCGCCCGCCGCCCACCAGCGTGGCGACCAGTTGCGTCTCGGCCTCGATCGCGTGCTCCCAGCCTGCGGCGATCTGGAGTTCGCCGAGGTCGGGATAGGCCAGCGCCGCCTGGTAGAGACCGGCCTCGCGGAGCCGCTCGGCGTGGCCGACGATCGCCGCGACTTGGTCGGCCGACATGATCTGCTCGTCGACCCGCTCGGCGCGCGTCCGCCTGACGAGTTCGCGTCGCTCGTCCAGCTCGGAGTCGACCTTCACGCGCAGATCGAGCCGCTCGAGGCCGTCGAGACCGTCTCGGACGTAGGCCGCGAGCGCCTCGGGCCGCTCGAGTGTCACCTTCGGAATGTCGAGACGCCGCTCCCCCTCGCCGCCGTCCACGTCCCGGTAGCGCACCTCGACGCCCGGACGCGGCGAGTTGAACCCGGTGAACCGGATCGCGACGGTGCCGGCCGTGCCGTCCGACTTCGCCTGCACGATCGGGATGACCCGGCCCGGATAGTTCAACGCCTGCCCGCGCGCGTAGCGGCCCAGGACGTCGAAGAAGTGCAGCGTCGCGAAGTAGATCTCCTCGTGCAGCGCCTCCATCGGCGCGATCTGTTCCTGGTCGATGCCGATCTGGTAGTCGGGCTCGCTCAGCGTCACCTCGACCGTCAGCTCGCCGAAGTGCGGCGCATCGGCCGCGCGCGGCTTGCCATCGTTGAGCGCCATCACGTAGTCGTAGATCGCGGGCAGCGTCGTGCCCTGAAAGTGATTCCAGAATCGCTCGGGGTCGGTGACGATCCGGGCATCGACGACTTGCCGGTCACCAACCCGCGCGTCGAGCCACCCGGTCGTGACCCGAACCTTCTCGTAGTCCGGAAACTGGTCGAAGTACGACCGCACCACGACGGCCGGCTCGAACGTCTGTCGGAGCAACTCGCCGCCGGCCGCATCCCAGGCGATGAGCTCGTAGGTCGGCGAACCGATCGGCATCTTCTCGAACGCGATCGTCTCGAGCGGCAGGTCGAGTTCGCGCGCGAGGATCTCGTCAATCGGGTGCAACTCGAGCAGCCAGCGCGTCGGCGTGAACATCGCCTGCTGCTGCCAGCCCGGGGGCGGACCGATCTCGGCAAACCGAATCTCGATGCGGGCCACGGGCAGCCGGGCCAGTCGCGGGCGCACGGCGTCGTAGAGCCAGCTGTACCCCTGCTTGTAGGCCGACAGGACCGACACCGACACTTCCGAGAGCATGGCGCCGGCGTCGACGAGTTCCTGCACCGCCTGCTGCTCGATGCGGGTGCGCATCATCGGCGGCTCGCTCAATCGCGCGACGATGTTGACCGGCTCGTCCCAGATGACGGCCGGGATCACGTCGGCCCGGAACCGCCGCCAGAACTCGTCGACCTCGGACGGGATCTCGACCGTCCCGCCGATCGGCTCGCCGTCGACGCTGACCGGCCGCGCCGCCTGAACGTCGAGGCTCTCGACAACGACGTCGATCTCGGGCGCGCTCAAGACCGCCTCGGCCGTCTGCCGGACCTGCGCCACGAGCCGGGCGTCGGGTTTGTCGACGTAGACCGCGACCCCGACCGATGCCAGGTCACGATCGGCCAGGTCGGCCGCCAGCTGCTCCAGCTTGTAGAGCGCCGTGGCGGCCTGGCCGATCGGGGTCCGCCCCGAGAGCATCTTCCGCGCGTCGTCCTCGACGGTGTCGATCGTCGGACGATCCTTGCCGCGAGCCGAGACGTGGGGAAACTGCTCGGCCAGTTGACGGATCGCCCGGTCGAGGCCGGCGGTGTCGCCGCCCGTGACGACGAGCGCACTCTTGCTGCCGAACGCCGGTCGCACCAGCTGAATCAGTCCCTGGCCGGGCGCGAGGTCGGGTAGCGTGAACTTCTCGTCGTCGACCAGCTCGTCGATCAATGGATGCTCGATGCCGATGAGCACCAGCGTTGGACGCGAGCCGGCGTTCTCGATGGCGTCGGCCGGCACGACCAGCGGCACCGACAGGCCGGTGGTCTCGACGCCGATCCTGGCGGCGAGATCGATCGTCCGCATGATGCCGTCGCCCGACGGCACCAGGAGGATGTCTGTGCGATCGGGAATCAGATCGCTGTTGGCGTCGCCCAGGAAGCCATCGTTGGCGTAGATCGAAGACAGATCAAGGTTTCGCTTCGCGCCCGACCCTGGCCGGCCGCCCATCGGCTTCGGCTCGGGGCCATCAGCGCGCGGCACGTCGACCGTGACCGCGACGCCCTCGGCGCGTAGATCGATCTGGAGCAGACGCGCACCAGGATAGGACAGCGCGGGGCCATCGTCCTCATCTGTCTCGGCATCGGCGTCGACCTCACGCGCTGCACTCGCCTCGGCCGACCGAGCCGTCACGAGTTCATTGAGCGCGGCCTCGGCCCGACGGAGCGCCGCCACCGAATCGAACTCGACTGCAGCGTCCAGCCGATCGATGGCGGCATCGCCGGCAACGACACGAACCTGACCAACGTCGATGTCGATGCCATCCTCCGACGCGTCGGCGCCGTCATCGCCTTGGTCCAGAAACTCCTGGATCGCGCCGGCAACATCGGTCAGCACGGCGCCCTCCGGATCCCAGACGTGCGGCAGCCGCCCGGCGAGCAGCTCGGCGGCCGCGAGCGTGCCGGCGTCGTCCGCGCCGGCGACGACGATCACCGGCACACCGGCGGCGCGCGCCACGGTCACCAGCCCCTCGCCCGCGGCCAGGTCGTCGAGTCCGAGCGCGGCCGGGGAAAGGCCGGCACGGACCGCGCCGGCGGGACCGATCGCCACGATCGGCGCGTCAGCCGAGGCACCCTCCCCGGTCAGCGGCAGATCGACGCCCATCGACTCGAATCCCAGGCGTGCGGCGACGTTCGCCGCCGCGGCAACGTCCGCGGCACCGGGCGGGTCGGCAAGGACGAACCGCACGTTCACGAAGTCGATGACGCCGTCGCCATTGCGATCGTCGAACACCGCCCCTTCTTCGAAGGCCGTGGCCAGCGTCAACGCCGACGGTTCGGTGGGCTCCTGGCCGGCCAGCACCGAGGCGGCCAGCCCGAGCACGCACAGCAGGGCAACATGGACACGGATGAACCGTTCATGCGACAGGCGCACGTTCTCGCTCCTCGACAGTCTCGGGGGACGACGGCCGGCCCGTCACCTCGCGTCGGGGCCAGGGAATCAGCGATCCGCCAGACTAGCTTGTGGTTCCTGATTGATCAAGGATCGCCGTAACCTTCTGCTACGATTGGCGCCGTAATCGACCCATTCGAGGATCCATGACATCACGAATCACGCGCCGGAACTTCCTCGGCATGGCCGCCGCCGCAACGAGCCTCGCGCCGGTCGTGCGCGCCGCCGCGCAGCCCGGCGACCCGCTCTTCCGGATCTCGCTCGCGCAATGGTCGCTGAACCGAACGATCTTCGGGACGAACCGCGCGAACTTCAATTCGCTGCTCAGGACCGACCCCGACGCCGTCCTGCAGGGCTCGCTGAACCCGCTGGACTTCGCCCGCAGCGCGCGGCGCGACTTCGGCATCGAGGGCATCGAGTACGTCAACACGTTCTTCTTCGGCCATGCGCGTGACGAGAGCTACCTGCGCGACCTCAGGCAGCGGGCCGACGACGAAGGGGTGACGAGCGTCCTGATCATGTGCGATTCGGAAGGCGACCTTGGCGATCCCGACAGCGGGGGTCGGACGTTGGCCATCGAGAACCACCACAAGTGGGTCGAGGCGGCGGCATTTCTCGGCTGCCACTCGATCCGGGTCAACGCGCGGAGCCGTGGGCCGTGGGACGAACAGGCGAAGAACGCCGCCGACGGCCTTTCGCGCCTGGTCGACTACGCCGACGACTACGACATCAACGTCATCGTCGAAAACCACGGCGGCCTGTCGAGCAACGGCCGGTGGCTCTCGAGCGTGATGGACATGGTGGGTCACCCGCGCGTAGGGACGCTGCCCGACTTCGGTAACTTCAGCCTGGGCGACGGCGAGACCTACGACAACTATCAGGGCGTCACCGAGATGATGCCCTACGCCAAGGCGGTTAGCGCGAAGTCGCACGACTTCGACGCCGACGGCAACAACACGCCCGAGGACTTCGAGCGGATGATGCGAATCGTGCTGGACGCCGGCTACCGTGGCTGGGTCGGGATCGAGTACGAGGGCCGGAACCACGGCGAGGCCGAGGGGATCCGCCGGACGAAGGCGCTGCTCGAACGGATCCGGACCGACCTGGCGGGACAGTACTAGCCGGCGCGTGCCGGTCACGCTTCGCTTCTACCTTCAAGGGTTGCACCCACGCGAGAGGAAGATCGCCATGTTGAAGAACGCACTTCGCAGAAGATTCATGGGTGGCATGCTGGGCATGGGCGGCGCGGCCGCGGCGATGTCCGCGGTTGGCGCGCCGGCGTTCGCGCAGGAGAGGCAGGGCCGGGGGCAGGTCAACACGCCGGGCGGCCTGGCCGGGTTGTTCCTGGCGCGGCAGGGCCGGCGACGGCGCGAGTCGAGTTGGAACCGCGACGGCCGGAACGCCGACCGCTACCAGATCGAGCCCGGCGCGACCCACGTCATGGCCGATCTCCAGGGCGCGGGGATCATCCGGCACATCTGGGTCACCATCAACCATCAGGAGCCCGACTACCTGCGAAAGCTCGTCCTCCGCGCCTACTGGGACGGCCAGAGTGAACCGAGCGTCGAGGCGCCGATCGGCGACTTCTTCGGCGTCGGCCACGGCCGGGTCTCGAACTACTGGTCGCTGCCGTTGAACATGGTCACGGGCGGTGGACCCGAGAGCCAGAACCGCGCGGCGATGAACTGCTTCTTCCCGATGGCGTTCGGCAACGGCGCGCGGATCACGGTCGAGAATCAGGGCGACGAACCGACGCTCGCGCTCTACTACTACGTCGACTATGAATCGTTCGATTCGATGATCGACGAGGCCCTTCGGTTCCACGCGCAGTGGCGGCGCGTGAACCCGACCTCCCCGCGGCTCGACCTGTCGAATCGCGTAAATGACTTCCCGCGCACGAACGAAGAGGTGAACCTGGACGGCAACGGGAACTACACCGTCCTCGAAGCCACCGGCCGGGGCCACTACGTCGGCTGCAACCTGTCGATCGATCACCTCAACCCGATTCCGAATTTCAACTGGTTCGGCGAGGGCGACGACTTCTTCTGGATCGACGGCGAGGCGACGCCCTCACTGATGGGCACGGGCACCGAGGACTACTTCTGCGCGGCGTGGGGCTACCCCGGCGGCTTCAACTCGATGCCCTACCACGGCATCTCGTACCCGGTGGCACCCGAGGAGGGGCCCGAGCGGTACTCGGGCAAGTGGACGATGTACCGGTACCACGTCGAGGACCCGATCATGTTCCAGCGATCGCTCAAGTTCTCGATCGAAGCCGGCCACGCGAACGTCCACGCCAACGACTACTCGTCGGTCGCCTACTGGTACCAGACGCTGCCGCACCAGGCGTTCCCGGGCCTGCTGCCGGTGGCGCAGCGAGTGCCGATTCCGGATCGAGAAAGCCAGCGGAGCTTCTGGCGGACGTTCTAGGGCAACACCCGGGGATGCGCGCACGCCTGATCCTCCTCACGCTGCTCGGCGCGCTGCATGCTCCCGTGGCGCATGCCCAGCCGACCGTCGACAACGTGATCCTCGTCACGTTGGACGGCGCGCGAACCCAGGAGATCTTCGGCGGTCTGGACGTGGACGTCCTGAGGGCGACCCTCGACGGAGGCGACCCGGAAGCGACCGAGGTGTATCGCAGGTTCTGGGCGCCGACGGCGGAGGCTCGACGCACGCGGCTGATGCCGTTCTTCTGGGAAACGCTGATGGTCGAGCACGGATCGATCGCCGGCAACCGCGCACTCGGCAGCACCGTCGAACTCGCGAACCGGATGCGGTTCTCCTACCCGAGCTACGCCGAGATCCTCACCGGCGAAGCGCACGACGACGTCATTACCAGCAACGACAACCGCCGTTATCCGTTCCCGACGGTGCTCCAGTTCCTGAAGGGCGAACTGGGCCTCGACAGGACGCGGGTCGCGGCGTTTGCCGCCTGGGAGACGTTTCGCTGGATCGTCTCCAGCGAAGCAGGCACCTTCACCGTCAACGCCGGCTACGAGGCGTCGGACGATCCCGATCCCGTGATGCAGGAGCTGTCGACTCAACAGTTCGAAACGCCGACGCCGTGGGACAACGTCCGACACGACCACTACACGTTCGCCCTCGCCATGCGGCACCTGGCGGTCCATCGCCCGCGCGTGTTGTATCTGGCGCTGGGCGAGACCGACGACTGGGCCCATGGCGAACGCTACGACCGGACGATCGAAGCGTTCGCCCGCAACGACGACCAGCTGCGCCGGCTCTGGGAGTGGCTGCAGAGCGACGACCAGTATCGCGACCGGACCGCAATCATCCTGACGACGGACCACGGGCGGGGCAAAACGGCGGCGGACTGGACCGATCACGGGAACGACACGGAAGGCGCCGAGATCGCCTGGATGGCGTTCGTCAGTCCAACCGTGCCGATCAGGGGCGAGTGGCAGAACCACGCGCCGATCCGCCTGAACCAGGTGGCGGCGACGCTCACAGCGTTTCTCGACCTCGACTTCCTCAGCCTGACGCCGAGCGCCGGACGGCCGATCTCCCGCCTGTTCGATCGCTGATTCCCCAACGATCGGTTGGGGGATAGCCCGCAGATCAGCGTGACGGCCATGGACCAGGAGATGCGGCGGGTCGGGATGCCCAGGCTGGCGCTCCGACCTGGGCACACCGCCG
Organism: Acidobacteria bacterium UBA2161; assembly: GCA_002328835.1. Classification (GTDB taxonomy): domain Bacteria; phylum Acidobacteriota; class Vicinamibacteria; order Vicinamibacterales; family UBA823; genus UBA2161. Next base: position 286,795 of record DCWN01000017.1, read on the forward strand.
ATCTGGCCGCGTTCCTGATGACGCGGCGCGCGCCACTGGCGGAACACTGACCGGCCCGCCGCGAGGAGATGGGGCTGACGCCACTCCTCGTGGTATCTCCCGTCACGCAGCGTGCTACGGAGTCGAGGCGGAGCTGCCGTTGCACCCCGAGCCATTACACTGGAACCGATGTTCGTAGCAGACCAGCGTCGAACTCGTGGAGTTCTCCATCCCGACGATCAGGATGAAAGTGCCGGGCTCCCCGCTGACGAACCTGATGCGAGGGTCCAGTCGACCGCCGGTATCGTCATTGCTCAAACGCGCGAGGTCTACCGGCGGCGAGGTAGCGGAATCCCGACCCATCTGAAGCCGCATGACCGTCGCCACGAGATCTCCAAACGTGGGGTTGGTGTTGAAATTGATCGTAATGGTCGCACCCGCACCGAACACCCCCAAAGGGTGGAAGTTCATGTGCCGCCCGAAGACACAGTAATACCCAGCGCTCCGGCGACCTGTGGGAAATGAAGTCTGAACGTCGCCGCTGACGGTCTGGCCCGCCTGCTGCACCGTACGCGCCTGCTCGTAGAGTGCTTCCTCGGTCAGGCTCTCGGAAACGTCCTGCGCCGCGACAGGTATTGACAGGACGCCAAGTGCGAGAACGATCACCGCTAATCGCATTCGACCCTCCTTGAATTGGGATCTGTATCCTAGTGTCGGGTGGCACCAGTGTAAAAAGATCAGGGGAGAGCCGGGTGAAGGGACCGAGGGGCCCGAAATCAGTCCACGCGTAGCAGCCACCGGCGCAGACGGCGCAGCCAGTGGCCGAGCGCGTACTGATGGTCGAGGTGGTCGGGCGCCGTATTGCCGGCAAACCCGGCGAGTAGAAAGTCTTCCTGCTCGACGTCGCTCAGCTGCTGCATCCCGACGGGCCCCTCGCTGAGGACCGGCGTCCGCGTAAGGCCGAGCCGGCCCAGGAGATAGTCGGCAGTCTCCGTCGTGCTCGCGTAGGTGCCCGGAAAGACCTCCGAGTGCGTGACCCACATCAGCTTCCGGCCCGCCGCGGCGTCGGCGGCAAAGCGCGCGAAGACCTCCAGGTCTTCGTCGACGAGCGCAGGCGATTGACCGCCGGGTCGTGCCGGGGCCGCGCCCTCCACGTACGACGCGTGCAGGCCGTCGGCCAGCAAGATGCCGTCAACCCGCGCGTAATGCTCGGGATGCCGAAGGATGGCGCGCGTCGCACCGTAGCCCGCGCTGAACGAACTGAGGAGAATCTTGCTCACGGCGGTCTCGCCGCCGGCGATCCATTCGAGCGCGAGTTCGACCTCGTCGAGCATCGTGCTGAACACCTCGGGATCGGCGAACGCGTCGTTGTAGATCCGCGACCCGGCGCCGAGCGGGACCATGACCAGCGCGGCATCGGGGACCAGTTGCGACACGTAGTGCTCTCCGAGCCAGTAGGCGTGATGGAAGTTGATGATGAGCGGGACGGTCTCCCGGCCGCCGAAGTTGCCGGGCACGAATAGCGTGCCGACGGTGAGCGACTCGCGCTGGCCGTCGGCGATTGGCGGTTCGATGCGGGGATGCGGCCTGGTCGTCTCGACCATCGGCGACGGATTCTGGGGCACCTGTGCATCGAGGGGCACGGCCAGCATCGCCCCGGCGGCCAGCGCGGTCAGCGTCTGCACGAGCTGGCGTCGCGTCAGCCGGCGTGCGTCGTACTGCCCACCCAGACGATCGATTGCTTCCGTCATCGCGCTCCCCTATGCCGCCGGCCGACCCGAAGCGCCGATTATAGCGCCGCGGCCGTCGCCGAACGCGTGCGCGGCCTCCGAAGCGCGGCAGACTCGTGGGACAATTCGGCGGACACTCGACGATGGCTCGCCCACAGTTGGTCCTGATCGGTGGTGGACACGCCCACGCGCTGGTGCTCGAGAGCCTGATCGCGCGGCCCATCGACGCCGACGTGACGGTCATCGTCGATCGACCGATCGCGATCTACTCGGGCATGGTGCCCGGTTACGTCGCCGGCCAGTATCGTGTCGACGAGTTGCAGATCGACGTCCCGGCGCTGGCGGCGCGCGCCGGCGTCCGAACCGTGCTCCAGCCGGTCCGCTGCATCGACGCCGTCGCTCACCGCATCGAGCCGGAGACGGGCGAGCCACTCCCCTACGATCTCGCGTCGATCAACATCGGCTCGACCGTCGCCGGACTCGACCTGCCGGGGGTGCGCGAGCACGCGGTCCCCACCCGGCCGATCGCCGAGTTCATCGAGCGGATCGACGCGCTGATCGACGGCATCGGTCAACGTGACGGCGGCGATCCCTGCCGGATCGTCGTGGTGGGTGGCGGCGCCGGGGGTGTCGAGGTCGCATTCAGCCTCGACGCCAGGCTGAAGTCGCTGGCCGGCCCGCCGATCGAGGTCACCCTGCTCAACCGGAGCGAACGGATCATCGAGGGCTATCCCGAAGGGCTCGTCCGCCGCGTCGAGCGGCACGCGGCGACACGAGGCGTTCGGGTCCTCAATCGCACCCGGGTGGACGCCGTGACCGCCGACAGCGTCCAGGTCGACTCGGGCGAGCGGCTGCCGAGCGACGCTGTCGTCTGGGTCACCGGCGCCGTCAGCCATCCGCTGTTTCGCAACTCCGGCCTGCCGACCGACCCGCGCGGGTTCGTCCGGATCCGGAGCACCCTGCAACTCGAGGAACACGATGACGTCTTCGCCGTCGGCGACTGCGGCACGTTCATTGACTATCCGAGGACGCCGAAGGCGGGCGTCTATGCCGTTCGGCAGGGACCGATCCTGGCCGACAATCTGCGAGCGTCGCTCGCCGGACGGCCGCTGCAGACCTACACGCCGCAACCTGAGTTCTTGACGCTGCTGAATCTTGGCGATGGCCGGGCGCTCGGCGTGAAGAGAAGTGTGTCGTTCGAGGGCCGCTGGGTGATGCGGCTCAAGGACTGCATCGACCGCGCGTTCATGAAACGATTTCAATAGGCCGCGGCCTGGCGTTGGTCCCGGCGGGTGGCACCGGACCGGGGGCCCCCCGCTGGCGCGGAGGCCAAGGCCGCAGGGCGAGCACCGGCGGGGGAAGGCCGGTGACAGGACCCGCTAGCTGATCCAGCGCCTGTCGATTCCTCTAATAGCGTCTTACACGGGCTTCGCCCATCGATGCCGTGAGGCGAAGCTGGATCTCGGGTGCGTCGGGGAGGTCCGTCTCGCGGCGCCGGTCCAGCCGCCGCGTCTCGTTGTTCACCCGCACGCGCGACGACTCCGAGAGCCGGATCTCGTTCGGCACATCGACGCGCAGATCCCCCATCGAATGGCGGATCGACACTTCGGCGTCAGATTGCCACGTGCCACCGAGATCGACGCGGCCCTCTCCCATGCCGGTCGTGATGTCGAACTCGACGGCCCGCGCGTTGCCGAGGTCCCTGAAGGACACCTCGCCCATCTGCCCGTCGAGCCGCGCGCCCCGCATCTGCCTCGCGGTGGGCCGGCTGAACTCCACCTCGTGCTGGCCCATCGAGAACTCGCCGTCGAGTTCGGTCACGTTCAGACCACCCAAATCGATCTCCGACTGGCCCGAACCGAACCGGAGCGAGAGGTCGATGAGGAGGTCCTCGGGAATCGACACGGTGAGTCGGTTCGGATTCCCGCGGCCGGCCATCAGACCGGCGAACAGTCGGACCGGCAGTGAGCGGCTCGACCGGAAACGGATCGTGAGGCTTCGACTGCCGTCGGCGTCCTCGTCGCGCTCGTCGGTCAACTCGTAGTAGGTCGACGCGTAGGTCCCGTCGACACGCAGCTCGCTGCCCGCCGGGCCGGGTCGCACCTCGAAGCGGCCTTCCTGCATGTCGACCCGGAGGCGCAGCGGCTCGTCGCTACCCGATTCGTCCGGCAGTACCAGCGAGGCTTCGACAGGTGGTTCATCGCGCCGGTTGCTCCGACGGTCGTCCTGACGGTCGTCGTTCGAGTCGTCCCCCCGCGCGGCGTCGCGGTCGTTCGCGGACCGATCGGAGCGGGCGATCGTCCGGGAGACCGGGTCCGGCGTCGGATCCCCCAGGCGGCGGGCGGACGATGCGGCCCAGACAAGGGCGATCCCGGTCACCGTGACGACCAGCACGATGACGGATACACACCCGAGTCCGGCGACCAGGCAGCCCTTCTGCCAACCGGTGATCTTGGCCATGTCAGTAGTGAGTGTCTACGGTCAGCCTCTTCAGCCCGCTCCCACCGATGCCGCTGCGATCCCTATCGGCGGCTGTCCGCCGCATGTTGACAGGCCTGGATCGCCCGGAAACAATGCCTCTGCTCGGTAATACGAGCCATGGGGCTCGTTTGTTTTACACCGTCCCCAGCACCGTGGCCAGGGAGGAGCGACCGATGGGCGAACGGACCGACCGGCGGACCTGGCTGAAAACGACCCTCCTGGCCGGCTTCGGCGGCAGCGTGGCGGCCCGGTGCGCCCGTCCGAGCACGCCGGCACCGGTCCGACTCCCTCCGGTGCGGGTCGCGCGAGACCGGATCATCCGGACGACTGTCGGCCTGCGGCCCTCCCGCCCCTCGGGCTTCGTGCTGCGCGCCGAGTCCCACGGCGAGAAGACCATCATTCACAACTATGGCCACGGCGGGAGCGGCATGTCGCTCTCCTGGGGGACAGCCCATCTCGCCGCGGACCTGGCGCTCGAAACCGGCGCGACCCGTTTCGGCGTGATCGGCGCCGGCGTCATCGGCCTGTCGACCGCGCGTCTCCTGCAGCAGCGCGGCCGCGACGTGACGATCTACGCGAGGGACTTGCCCCCGCGAACCACGTCCAACATGTCGGCCGCCTGGTTCGGACCGACCGGCGCTTCCGAAGCGGAACATACGACGCCGGCGTTCGAGGAGGTCTGGCACCGGGCGACGCGCCTGTCGCACCGGCATTTTCAGGACTACCTCGGCGACGAGTACGGCGTCCGATGGGTGCCCTACTACTCGTTCTCGCAGAACCCGCCGAACCCCCAGGGCCAGCAGCGCGGTCTCGGCAGACTCATCACGGATCTCTATCCGGAAACGGCGCAGCTCGAACCGTCCGAGCACCCGTTTCCAGCGCCCTACGTACGCCGACGCTGGACGATGCGATTCGAGCCGCCGGTCTACCTGAACGCCCTGATGCGCGACGTCCGGCTCGCGGGCGCACGGATCGTCGTGCGGGAGTTCGCCGACCTCGACGCGCTGCTCGCCCCGGACGAACCAGCGCTCGTGAACTGCACCGGCCTCGGCGCCAGGCCGCTCTTCGGCGACGCGGAGCTGCATCCGGTCAAGGGCCAGCTCACCGTCCTGTTGCCGCAGCCCGAGGTCGACTACATGGTCGTCGGCGGCGGCCTCTACATGTTGTCCCGTCGAGACGGGATCGTCCTCGGGGGCACGCAGCAGGCCGACGACTGGTCACTGGAACCAAGCGAGACCGAGATGGACCGGGTGATGAGCGGACACGCGCAGTTCTTCAGCGCGATGGCGTAGCGAAACCCAGCCGTACAAGACACGAGCCTGGCGTCCACTAGACCAGGCTCGCGAGGAGGCAGGGAACTCGGAGAACGTCTGAAACAGGAAGTATGAAGGGGGCACCGTCGAAACGGTACCCCCTTCCATTACCGGGACCCGGCTCCCCAGCACTTGCGGCTCCCCACCGCAATCAGGCTCCGGCGCCGGGATCTAGAGCAAGGGCCGTACCGGCTCTTTTCCTGCGGTTTTTGGCGGTCTTCCGGAGGCCAGTGCACAATCTCGAGACACTCGTTACAGGATTGAAATCCCGGGAAGCCGCCGGTCAGGGAGAAGGATCACACCGCGCACGATGGCAAAGAGAAGTCAAGGCGCGCACGGCGCGCCTCGCGGCGTCCGGAGTGGGGCTCTCGGGGTCCCCGCGGAGGACGCCGCGGGGGTTCGGGGCGAAGCCCCGACTAAGCAGACGCCCCTTCCGGGTACTGCAGCGCCAGGCGCAATTCGGTCGCCAGGGACTCCACCGTCGTGTTCTTGCGCTTCCAGGCCCCCTCGGTCTCGAACCGCAGATCGCCGATCCGGCGGCCCCACGGGGAGATGACCCGCCCGATCGCCCGGAAATCACTCCGATCGGCGTGCTCCTGGTCGAGGCGGCTGATGACCGAGGGTGAGACCCGGATGAAGGCCCTGAGCGCCGTCGCCTTCTTGATGCTGTACTTCCGGCCGTTCCACGCGGCGCCGAACACCTGGGCCACCTGGCGGAAGTAGTTCACGTAGAATTTCTTGGCCTCGTTGCGAAACGCCGCGGACTTCCGCTGGCCGCCGAACGACTCGGTGGCGAAGAGCTTCTTCAACTCCTGCGCCAGGGGCGCCTGGGCCACGCGGCCCTGTCCGACACCGAGCAGCTTGATCTCGCCGCAAAGCGCCGAATCGCTCTTCTCGGCCAGGACGCGCACGATGTCGTGCGCGGCGGCCAGATTGTCGTCACGGTAGAGCTGCCGGCCCGACAGCGATACCAGATGCGAGGCGTTCAGCCGCGTGTGCTTCGCGTTGATCGTCACGAACATCTGAACGACGTGGTCCTCGGGCAACCGGTCGAAGACGACGGCCGGCACGCTGAACAGCTCCTCGCCGAACCGCTCGATGTCGGCGTGCAGCGCCAGCAGCCGATGCTGCCCGTCGATGGCGCGCAGGACGCCCTCGCGCTCGGGCACCTTCAGCACCCCGAGGTTGGAGCCGGCCTGGGAGGCCTCGAACCGGAGCGGCTCATCCGACGAGATGATGACGGCGCCCGGAATCGAGGGCAGGTCCCGCGCCTGCCGGCATTGCTCGTAGTACTGGACCAGTTCGTCGATCTTCCGCTTGATGATCTGGCGCTGGTAGGCCTTCTCGCTCGAGCCGATCCGGCGTTCGAGAAAGTCCCAGTTGACCTTCGACTGGCGGCGCTTCCCGCCCCTGGCCGGAGCCTGGCCCTGCTCGCCGTAGCTGAGCACCTCGAACCGGACGAGCCGGTCGATGTCGTTGGCCGTCAGGGACGCCTGGTAGAAGTGCACGCCGAACTGCTGCATCCGAATCGCGGCGACGTTGATCATGATTTCGGTAAGGCCCCTCTGAGACCCGCCGCCCGCCAGCGCCCGGCAGACGGCCCCCCGCGTGGGTGGCTAAAGACGCGTATAATAACGGCTTATCGCGTAGGACTCAACGGCTTTTTCACCGGCCGAACCCCCTGAAATCAAGGAGTTAGGACAGATGCCCTCACGATTCGGCCGGATTCTAGACCCCCTGTGGGCCCCCTGGGCGCCGCGCCCGACGGTCGGGGCCCTGCCCTGGCTGGCCCGGACGATGCCGATGCCAGTCTCGCTCTCCCCGACCCTGGCCCTCGCCCTGGCCCTCGCCCTGGCCCTGACCCCGGCCACGGCCTGGACCCAACCGGGTGGCCGGACCTACCCGTCGGCTCGCCACGGCGGCAACTACATGCACAACTACTACCTCCCCCCGGCGCCCAGTTCGACCCCGTGGGCGCCGAGCTGGTCGCCCGACGGGCGCTGGATCGCGGTCGCCATGAGCGGGTCGATCTGGCGGGTGGACCCAGAGACCGGCCGGGCGGACGAGGTGAGCTACAACGACAAGTACCACTCGATGCCCGACTGGTCGCCCGACGGCCGATGGATCGTCTACACCGCCGACGACGGCGGCGAGACCCTGCAGCTGGAGGTCGTGGACGTCGAAACCGGCATCGCCCACGCGCTGACCGACGACGAGTTCATCTACACCGACCCGGTCTACTCGCCGGACGGCACGCAGGTCGCCTACGTCTCGACGAAGCCGAACGGCTACTTCAACGTGTACGTCCGGGCAGTCCGAGACGGGCAGTGGGCCGGGGACGAAATCGCCGTCACCGAAGACCACGCGTTCGGCCGCAGCCGGCTGTACTTCGGCGAGTGGGACATGCACCTGACGCCAGCGTGGCTGCCGGACGGGCGGGAATTGTTGCTGGTCTCGAACCGCGACGTGCCCCTGGGGTCGGGCAACGTCATCAGGGTTCCAGCCATGGCGCTCGGCATCGAGGAGGCCCAGACGGTCCTGGCCGAGCAAACGCTGTATCGCGCCCGTCCCGACGTGTCGATCGACGGCAGGCGGTTCATCTACTCTTCCACCTCGGGCAGCGCCGACCAGTTCTCGAACCTGTACGTGCAGCCGACATCCGGCGGCGAACCGTACAAGATGACCTTCTTCGCGAACGACGCCTTCCATCCGCGGTGGTCACCCGACGGCGAATGGATCGCCTACGTGTCGAACGCCGGCGGACTGCCCCAGCTGGCCCTGCTCGAGACCTACGGCGGGGCGCAGCGAACGGTTGAAATCACCGATCGCCGCTGGAAGCGACCGATGGGCGTCTTGACCCTCCAGACGCGGCACGGCGCCACCGCCGAAACAACCGCCGCGCGCGTCCACCTGACCGCCGCCGACGGCAAGTTCTATGCGCCGGCCGACGCCTACGCGCGCGTCAGCGGCGCGGGCGACCGGATCTTCCACTCGCGCGGTGTGGCGCGCCTCGAACTACCCGTCGGCACCGTGAACCTGACGGTGGCCAAGGGCTTCGAGTTCTGGCCCCGCGAACTCACCGCCGAGATCACCGCCGGCGACGTGACCGCGGTCGTCGTCGACCTCGACCCAATGACCGACATGGCCGCCAAGGGCTGGTACAGCGGGTCGACCCACGTGCACATGAACTACGCGGGTAACCTCCACAATACGCTCGACAACATGATGATGATGTCGGACGCCGAGGACCAGGACATCGTCAACGAGCAAGTCGCCAACAAGGACAACCGGATCCTCGACCACCAGATCTTCGTGCCCGGCGGCGGTGCGCATCCGCTCTCGACCCCCGATCGCGTCCTCGTGGTCGGACAGGAGTACCGGCCGCCGTTCTATGGTCACGTCTTCATGTTCGGCCTCGAGGACCATCTGATCTCACCGTTCACGACCGGCTACGAGGGCACGGCGATCGAAAGTCTCTATCCGAGCAATACCGACATGTTCCGCAAGGCCAAGGCCCAGGGCGCGACGGTCGGCTATGTGCATGCGTTCTTCGGGAGCGCCGACCCGCTCGAGGGGGCGCTGGGCGGCGGCAAGGGCTTCATGGTCGATGCCGCGCTGGGGACCACCGACGCGGTCGAGTGGTCGGGCGCGGGGCGAGCCGGGTTCTATCCCGTCTACGCGGCCTGGAACAACGGCCTGCGGGTGACCGCGGTCGGCGGCGAGGACTCGATCAGCAACCTGCACGCCAGCAAGCTCGTCGGATCGGTCCGCACCTACGTGCACACCGGCGCCCGCGGCCTCACGATGGAGGCCTGGTTCGACGGCCTCAGGGCTGGCCGCGCGTTCGTGACCACCGGGCCGCTCGTCGAATTGACCGTCGACGGCGCCCTGCCGGGCGAAACCGTGAACCTGCCTTCCGAAGGCGGCACCGTGGAGCTGCGGGCGCGAGTACGGTCGATCACCCCGATCGATTCCCTGCTCCTGGTCCGGAACGGTGAGGTGATCGAGGAGGTGACGGTGCGTGGCGACCGCCGCGACGCGGAACTCTCGCGCAGCCTGACGGTCACCGAGTCCGGCTGGTACCACCTGCGGGTGGCGGGCCGGCCCGAGGACCGTTTCCCGCTCGACGCCGGCTTCGCCCAAGCCTTCACCAACCCGGTCTGGGTCCACGTCGGCGACCAACCCGTCCGGTCGCGTGCCGCCGCGGAGTACTCGCTGCGGTGGATCGACAAGCTCCAGGAACTGGCTGACGCGTGGCCGGGCTGGCGGTCGGACCCGGAGCGCGCGCACGTCTTCGCGCAGTTCGAACAGGCGCGCGAGATCTACCGCCGGCTGGCCGCCGAGGCGGACGCCCGGTAGCCGACTGGCGCGCGGCCGCGATTTCGCGCTACCATCGATGGGATGTCGTTGCTCCGTACACGGCTGGTCGTCCTGACCGTCATCATCCTCGGGATGCATCTCGGCACCATCGCCACTGCGGCCGCGCTCTGCTGCCACGAAGCCTGCCAGATGGCCGTGCCGGACGATGCCGACTGTCACGATGCCCAAGCCGCCGCGATGCCTGGCGCGATGTGTCACATCGTGGCCAGCGCGTCGGATGCGGATGGCCGCTTGGCCACGATCGAGTGTGCATGCGGCGACCATGACGCGGCCGTGAACGCCTTGCTCGGACCGCTCGGCCTGGTCGCCGCCCGAGTAATCGTCGACGTTGCCATCGCTCCGCTCCACGCGATCGAAGGACCGACCGGCACGAGCGCCGACTGGCTGCCCCCGAACACGTCCCCTCCACCCCAGCGCTGAACCCCCGGCTCTTCCGCACGGGATCCCCCTCCGCCAGCTGACCGTCGGCGCCTCGATTCGACAGGCACGACGGACCGGCGTCGGGCCGCCCCCGTGCACGATCGTGCGACTTGGCCGGTCCTTGGGGATCGGTTTGTGGAGATTCCAGATGTCCATTCGTCGTCTCTCGAGGGTTTTCAACGAAACGGAACGCAACACTCGCGGCATCATGCTGACCCTGGCGATCTGTCTGACCGCCGTCGTGGCCGCCGCCGCACAGCCCGAAACTCTGACGGGCGAGGTCGTGGATCCTCAGCGCCAAGTGGTGCCCGGAGCTTCGGTCACGATCCGCTCGCTCGACGGCGCCATCGTCGATCAGGCCGTCACCGGCGCCACCGGGGAGTTTCGACTCACGCTGGCACCCGGCGCCTACGAACTGACCGTCGAACTGTCTGGTTTCGCGTCGGAGCGCCGAGCAGTCTCGCTCGACCCGGGCGCGGCCTTCGAACCCCTCTCCATCCAGTTGAGGATCGCGGGCTTTGATCAAGAGGTGATCGTGTCGGCGAACATGCCGGACATCGCCCGCGAGATTCGGCTGCCCGGTCGGGAACTCGATGAGCGGACCGAGCAGGACGTGGGCGAGTACCTCCGGACCCAACCGGGCCTCTCGTCGGTCCGTAGGGGCCCCATCAACCTCGAGCCGACCATTCGCGGACTCCAGGAGAACCAGGTCGGCATGTTCGTCGACGGCACGCGAACGTTCTCGGCGGGGCCCGCCCGAATGGACTCGGACTTGAGCCATGTGAGCCCACGCACGATCGAGTCGGTGCGTGTGGTCAAGGGCCCATACGCCCTGACCTGGGGGGCGGGAACGCTGAGTGCCGTCCAGGTCGAAACGTTTCGCCCCGCCTTCACCTCCGAGCCGTTCACGATCAACGGCCGCGTCGGATTGAACTACGGCGGCAACGGTGACCGTACGGAAGGTTCAGCCGGCTTCTGGGGTGCGAGCGAGCGGGCGCGATTCAGCTTCTTTCAGAGCGTCCGAACCGGCAACAACTACAAGGACGGCGACGACAACCTGATCCCGGGCGACTACGAGTCGTTCGACACCCGCTGGTCGGCGGGAGGACGGGTCGGCGATCGAGGCCTCATCGAATATTCGGGCGGATATCAGAAGCAGAACGACATCGACTACCCGGGCCGGATCCTCGACGCCACGTTGTTCGAAACGTTTTCGCATTCTGTCGAGGCAACCTGGTCGCCGGCGGGCGGGCGCGTGCGTGAACTGTTCGCGCAGTTCTACGTGAACACGAAGGACCACGTGATGAACAACGACGAGAAGCCCACGGCACTCAACAACCCAAACCGGGTGCCGCCGTTCGGGCTGCGCCTCGACCTCCCCGCCACCTCGGACACGATCGGGGGCAGCGCGCACGCCGTGCTGGGCCAGGGGCCGATCGACTGGAAACTCGGAGTGGACTTCTTCAGCCTCGATCAGTCAGCCGACCGATCCGTGTACAGGCGGCGCGACGACAGGTTGCTGTTCACGGATATCGTCTGGCCGGACGCGAACATCAACGACGTGGGGGCGTACACGCAACTGATCTATCGCCGGGGGCGGGGACAAGTGGGCGCTGCGGTCCGCATCGACGCCGTCAGCACGTCGGCCGGTGAAACCTCACCGTTCTTCGACGAGAACACGACCGGAGACCTCGATCAGACCGAAACCAATGTCAGCGCCGCACTCAACGCCACGATGCAGGTGAACGACCTCTGGAGCGTGTCGGCGGGCGTCGGCCGGGCCGTCCGCACCGCGATGACGCTCGAGCGGTACTCCGATCGGTTTCCCACGACCAAGTTCCAGGTCGCAGCGGAGTTCATGGGCAACCCGAGCCTGAAGCCCGAGCGCGGGGTGGAGGTCAACGTGGGCACGATCGCCGGAAACAGCCGCGCGACGGTCGAAGCCGATTTCTTCTATCGGCAGATCGACGACTACATCACGGTCATGCCCGATCCGTCGCTGCTGAAACGGCTCCCGCTGAGCCCGAACACGGTGTTCCGATACATCAACGGGACGACGGCCAATTTCACGGGCTACGAGGTGCGCGGTCGGGTCGCTGCCAGTGACTACCTCGACGTGCAGGGCTTCCTGGGCTACGTCCAGGCAACCGACGTCCTCCTGGACGAACCGGTGTTCGGGATTCCGCCGTTCGAGCAGCGCTTCTCGGTGCGAGGACACAGCGCGGGCAGTGAGCACTGGGTCGAATTGGTGGTGTCACACGCCAACGAACAGGATCGTGTGGCAACCGCGCGGTTGGAGGTCCCGACGGTGGGGTGGACGACGATCGATCTCCTCGCCGGAATCCGACTCGGCGAGGGTGCCGCCCTCCGAATCGGGCTCGAGAACCTTGCGGATCAGGCCTACACGATCCATCTGAACGCCCTGAACCCGTTCGCGCGGTCGCGGATCTTCGAACCTGGGCGTCGCGCCTACCTCGGACTGGAGTACGAGTTCTAGCGCGTTGCCGTCGGCCAGCGCGGGTTGCCAAATTGCAACCTGCGCCGGTATCTGCTAGAGTAGTAAGAACTTCGCGGGATCTGGCCGCCAGCCTTGCCGCGTTGCCAACCCACTGAGCGAGATCCGCCTGACGGCACCCGCGGGGCGCCTCGGCGGTCATCAGACGTCGCACGAAGGAGGCCTCATGGCTCAACGAGGACGACCAACGCTGCAGAAGCGCCAGCGCGAACGCGCCAGGGTCGAGAAGCAGAAAGACCGGGAGGCGAGGCGCGAGGTCGCCAAGGAACGGCGGGCGAACGCGCCCGAGCGCTCGGGCGCCATCGACCCCGATATCGCCCACATTTCAGCCGGCCCGCAGCCGATGCCTGAGTGGCAGGCGGAGGTGTTCGCCGAAGCGGAGGCGGAGGCCGAAGCCGAGGCGGAGGCCGAAGCGGAAGCGGAAGTGAAACGCTCGGCTGGCGAGAAACCGGACGCGTAGGCACGGAAGCCCGGGCCCGCCCTCGCCCGAGGGTGGCTCGGCGAACCGCTAGCGCCCCGCGATCACCTCGACGTGGCGCTCCCGCCACGAAGCGTAGGCCAACCAGGTCACCGGCAGCAGCACCAGGAGATAAGTCAAGTACTGCCCGTAGCGGCCATCGGGCCCGTAGGGCTCGGTCGCCCAGTGGAGGGGTTCGCTGTACGGAAAGATATTGGCTTCGGTCAGCTCGTGAAATCCGTAGACGAACAGCTGGGCGACGAACACCAGGAGAAAAATCGCGGTCACCTGGAAGAACCGAGCGAGGTTCACGCGGTGGCCGTAGCGCGACCAGAGCCACGCCACGGACGCGGCGCACAATATCCCGGCGGTCGCACCCGCCACGAGCTGCGCCGACCGCACCTGGAAGAGGAGCGCGTTCATCAAGAGCGCGGTCTCCATGCCTTCCCGCGTGATCATCAGCAGCGTGAAGCCGAACACGCCCAGCATCGCCCAGGCGCCCGGCCGCATGCTCGTTTCCTCGAGACGCTCCTCGATGTTGCCTTCCAGATGCTTTGCGACCCGCCACATGTGAATCGTCAGCGAGGCCACCATGACGGCCGCGACGATCGCCAGGACGCCCTCCCACAGCGCCTGGTTGGCCGCCCGCTGGAAGGCCATCCCGGCCGCGACGCTGAGGGCGATCGCAACGGCGATGCCCCAGTGGACGGCCGGGATCAACTCGTGGCGGCCGCTCTTGCGCAGGTAGGCCAGGCTGATGGCGATGATCAGAAACGCTTCGAGCCCTTCCCTCAGGGTAATGACGAACGCTTGGAACATGGGTCCTGGCCACCCTCCGGCGGAACGAACAATCACGCGCCGAACTGAAAGTGAGACTCAGTCTCGTTTAGAACCCTGAGTCTACCGTGATCGCTCGAACCGGGTCAACCGCGATCGGGTAGAGACGCGCGCTAGAACTGCACGCTGTACAGCAGCTTGAAGTTCCGGCCTATTTCCGGCACGAGATCCTTGATGAGCGACAGGTGGTTCCGGTACAGCCGGTCAGTGGCGTTGTCGAGACGAGCCGTGATGGTGCTGGTCGCCCCACCCGAGACGAACGAGTACGACGTGAATAGCTTCAGCATCGCGTAGCCCTCGGTCGGGGTCTCGGCACCGAACACCCGATTCTGCTCGGCGACCGTCAAGACCTCGCCGCCGGCCTGAAAGGCATCGCGCTGATACCTGAGCCCGGTGCGTAGGCGCAGCGGCGGCATCCGAGGCAGCGGGTCGCCGGTCGCGCTCTGCTCGCCGCGTACCCAGTCGAAGCCGGTCTCGAAGATCAGCCAGGGCATCACCGTGACATCGGCGTGCGCCTCGATCCCTTGCAGGCGGCTGTCGGCCCCCACGAACTCGACGGCGACGAGATCCTCTGGCTTCTCCTCGTCGGGAAAACGCTCCTCGAATTCCTCGTCGGTGAGCTCCCGCCGGAGGATGAAGTTACTCACATCGTTGAAGAAATAGGTCACCTCGCCGGACACCCTCGCGAAGCGCCATCGGAGCGAGGCGTCGAAGCCAACCGCGTGTTCGGCCCCCAGATCCGGATTCCCGATCTCGAAGGCGAAGTTCCCCGGATGCTCGCCGAAGAAGTAGAGCTCCTCGAGCGCCGGATGCCGCGCCGCGCGCGCGAGGCTGATCGCGACGGTCACGTTGTCGTCGGCCGCCGAGGGGCGGAATAGCAGACCCACCGATCCCGAGAACTCGTTGAAATCGCGGTTCGGCAGTGGACTCTCCTGCGGCCTGTACTGCGCGTAGTCGAGCCGGCCGCCGGCCTGGAACGTGACGTGCGGCCAGGTGAACTCCTCGTAGGCGAAGAGCGCAGCGCCGGTTTGATCGACGGGAGGCGACAGCGCCTCCTCCCCGATCGCCGAGAAGGCGCGCCCGAGGGCCCATCCCCCGAACGTGCCGCTGAGCCGACCGTAACCCCGGTGGTTCGCCAGGACCTCGATCTCGGCGGAGTCGTTCTCGAACCGGGTCCCGACCTCGGTCCCCTCGAGCTCCTCGTGGCGGTAGCTGCGGACGCCGACCGACGTGCGCACGGACTCGATGAACCCGTCGATCTCACGCAGCTCGGATCGGACGCCGACCCGGTGGCGACGCGGCGTCAGCTCGATTTCGCCCCCCTCGACGACCGGGACCCCGTATCGGGTGTCCTCGTAGCCGTAGCTGGCGCCGAGATATCCGCGCGCGCCGACGTAGGACAGGCCGACCGAACCCGACACGCCGCGTGACTGCGTGTTGTCGATCGTCCCCTCCGGTGTCTCCACGTTGCCGGACCGCCGCCCGCCGCCGGCGGCGTGCAGCGCCCACGCGCCACTGCCCCAGCGGAGATCGGCCGCACCGCCGCCCTCCGCCGCGGCCGAGCCGAGATCGCCCGTCGCCGCTCCGGAGACCCCGACGAGCTGCCGAACCGGGATCTCCTCGGTGATCACGTTCACCAGTCCGCCGATGGCACTCGAACCGTGCAGCAGGGTTGCCGGGCCGCGCACGACCTCGATTCGGGAAGCGCTCGCCGTATTGACGGTGATGCCGTGATCGGCCGACTGGCTCGACAGATCGCCCATCCGCTGACCGTCCTCGAGGATGAGCACGCGGTCGCCATCCAGGCCGCGGATCACCGGCCGTCCGGGACCTGGACCCAGCGACCGTTGGGCGACGCCAGGCTGCGTCGCCAGGGTGGCGCCGAGCGAACCTTCGAGCTGCTTCGACAGGTCCTGACCGGCCAGAACCGCGATTGGCTGATACGCCTCGAAGACGTCGCGCGGCTCCGGACTGACCGAGACCACCTCGGTGTAGTGGAGCTCACGAGGCATCTCGATCTCGAACGCGACCTCCGCGCCGGCCACCGTCACCTCGATTCGCTGCGCCGTGTAGCCGTCGGCCGCGACGATCATGTGATAGAGCCCGTCGGGCACCTCCTCGAACGCATACGCGCCCGAGCCGTCCGATGTGGCCTCCAGTCCGAGTTCCTCGATGAAGATGAGCGCGCCCTCGACCGGGGCCTGCATCTCCGTCTCCACGAGCCGGCCGCTGATCCGTCCTGACAACTCCTGCGCGCCGAGCGGGCTGCCGGACAAGACGCCGACCAGGCACGCCACCAGCACGCATCCAACTCCCACTGGTCCTCTGCTCCACGACCTCATGCTGCAACTCCTGTACATCCGATCGTCGACCCGGACTTCGGGTCGACACGCGATTCCCGACGATGACCGACAAACGAGGGAACGAGGGAACCGAACGGCTAGACGGGAGGAGACCGGGCCGGCAGCTGCGACACGACCAGGCGGCCGGAAGCGGAATTGAGCGGGTAGTGAAGCTGTCCGGCGACGAGGCGATCCGCGCCGATCCGCCTGGACTGTTCGGCGGGCCGGAACGACCGGACCCAGTGGCAGACGTAGCAGTGCTCGTGCGCATGCTCGCTCGAGCGCTCGGCAGCGCCTATGCGGTGCGCGTCGGCGTCGTGCTGGACGCCGGCAGGCTGGCAGATCGCACCAAC
Organism: Acidobacteria bacterium UBA2161; assembly: GCA_002328835.1. GTDB lineage: Bacteria > Acidobacteriota > Vicinamibacteria > Vicinamibacterales > UBA823 > UBA2161. The sequence goes on from DCWN01000017.1 coordinate 303,602, forward strand.
CTCGTGATGCCCGTGGTCGAGCGCGAGCGCCTCGCCGGCAAGACCCGTCACGAGGATCGTCGCGGCGAGAGCGAGCAGCCAGCGCTGTGCGCGCAACAATCTCAACATTGGACCTGATCAAACTTATCTCAGCGCCCCGCGCGGGTCAAGACCCACCGGATTCCAGGAGGAACGCCTCCACCGACCCGCTGGCGCGGCTAGCGCATGAGGGCGACGGTGTCTGGCCGGTCGGGCGAGCCGGGCGTCGAGTCGTCGGGTCCCGCCGGCACCGCGGCGCGGTGGCGCGCCGAAGCGGCGCGCGAACCAGTCGGCGATGAGCGGATGAAACTGGGACATCGCGGCAGGTAGGATTATCATGCTTGCCAGACTGCTCTTAGTCTACCGCGGTAGCTGACCCGATGCCTCGACATACCCTGCAACCCATCCTGCTCGTGGCCAGCATGTTTGCCGGGGGCACGGTCGGCTATCGCTACATCGAGGGTGCGTCGTGGTGGGACTCGTTCTACATGACGGTGATCACCCTGACCACCGTCGGCTACGGCGAAGAGTTTCCGCTCTCCGAGTGGGGCGAGGCGTTCACCGCACTGTTGCTGCTAAGTGGCGTCGGAGTGTTTCTGTTCGTGCTGACTGAGATCGGCCGAACGGTCCTGGAAGGCGAGTTACAGGAATTCTGGGGACAGAGGCGGAGGTCTCGCATGATCGATCAGATGTCGGGTCACCAGATCGTCTGCGGCTTCGGGCGGATGGGTCGCGCGGTCGTCGACGAACTGAAGCGCAGTGGGGAACGGATCGTCGTCATCGACCGCGTGCCGGAACGCTTCGAGCGGGTCCGCGACGGCGCACTGCCGAGTGTCGTGGGCGACGCGACGGCCGAAGCCACGCTGATTCAGGCGGGCATCGGTCGCGCCCGCGGCATGGTCGCCTGTCTCAAGGACGATGCCCAGAACGTCTATGCGGTGCTCACGGCCCGCGCGATCAACCCGGACCTCTTCATCGTGGCGCGTGCGACCGAGGACGAGGCCGAGGAGCGGGTACGTCAGGCCGGTGCCGACCGCGCCGTGAACCCCTACCAGATCAGCGGTCTGCGACTTGCCCACTTGCTGGTGAAACCGACGATCGTCGGCTTCTTCGACGCATCGCTGGGACGCAGTGGTGAGGAGCTGCTGCTGGAGGAGCGGGCCCTGACACCGGCGCATCCGCTGGCCGGCAAGAGCCTGGCCGAGGCGGACCTGCGAGGGCGGTACGGCCTCGGCGTGGTCGCCATCCAGCGCGGTGAAGAGTTCATCGTCGATCCGCCGGTCGAGACGAGCTTCGAACGCGGGGACGTGATCGTGTTGCTGGGCACGCGCGAGCAGATGGCTCGGCTCGATGCCGGAACTCCGGAGGCGGCTGATGCCTAGACGTGGTCTGATTGGCGCCGTCGTGACAACTGCTACCGTCGCCGCCCTCACGCTCGCCCTGGCGGCACCGGTCACCGGCCAGACGTTCGCCGACGAACTCTGGGACGCCAACCGCGACGTGTACGATGCGATTCTGGAACACCCGTTTCTCCGTGGCATGCAGGACGGATCGCTGCCGCTCGACACCTTCACGTTCTACATCGTGCAGGACGCCCGCTACCTGGGCGTGTTCGCGGAGGCCCTGAAGGCGGCGGCGACCAAGGCGCCGGATCCCGCGTGGGCTCGACAGCTGAGCGCGGATGCCCAGAGCAGCCTGGCGGAGGAACGCCGTCTGCATGAGCAAGTGTTCTCGACCCACGGCATGAGCGACGTGGAGGCCGCGTCGATCGCATCGGCGCCGAGCGCCGTCGCGTACGCCAACCACCTGCTCGCGACCGCCCACACCGGGTCGTTCGAGGAGGCGATCGCCGCGCTGCTGCCCTGCTACTGGATCTACTGGGAGGTCGGGAAGTCCCTCCAGGCGGAAGGCTCGCCCAACGCGACGTATCAGGCCTGGATCGACGCGTACGTGTCGCCCGACTACGCCGAGGCGGTTCGCGCGATCGTCGACATGGTCAATGCGACATCGGGGGGAGCCGACGTCGAGACGCGCGAGCGGATGCACGAGCGATTCCGCCGCAGCAGCCGCTACGAGTGGATGTTCTGGGATGCCGCGTACCAGCGGCAGACCTGGCCGCCCGAGTAGGCGCGGGGCCGGCGACTAGCCCGCCTGGCGCGAGGGCCGGGCCGAACTCTTCCGGTGCAAGAAGAATCGATCGCAGGCGTCCTTGAATCGGGCGGCCAGGCGCTTCCCCTCGTCGCCGTGCAGCGGCGTCAACCGTTTCCAGTCGGCCTGGGCTCGCTTGACCTCGTCGGCCTGCGCCCGACGCGCCGCCGCGGGATCGACCTTGGCGCCCATCGTGTTGGCCGCCAGCGTCTCGCGCCACCGCTGGGCGAGTAGTTCAGACGGCGACAGATCGCCCGCGCTCCCCTGCTCGGTCGCGGCCAGCAGCTTCTCGACCCGCTCGCACAACTGCTCCATCCGCCGTCGACTCTTCTGCGGATCGAGGTCGGTTCCCCCGAACGCCTCGGGGAACACCGCCACGAGCTTACCCACCGCGTCGTGGAATCTGAAGCCGAGGCTCTGGGCCCGCCGATGGGCAAGACCACCGGCCTGTTGCCATCGTTTGCGAACGTCCTTCACCAGATCGGCCAGCCCGTCCGGCGGCGCCGGCGGCGGGTCGGTCTCCGCGGTCGGCAACAGCGCCTCCAACTCGGCGCACATCGCCTCACGCTCCGCGATCTTGTCGGCCTGCGCCGCCTCCTCCTGCTCGACGAGCTTCTCCGACACCTTCCCGCAGGCGGTCCGGAATCGCTGCCAGATCGCGTCGGACTTGCTGCGCTTTACCGGGCCGACCTTGCGCCACTCCGCCTGCAATTGCTTCACGGCCGCGATGGCCTTGGCATCCGGCGCGTCCGCGAGCGCCTCGGCCTGCTGGCACAGTGCCTCCTTCTTCGCGAGGTTCTCCGCCCAGACCTGTTTCCGTTGCGTGAAGTCGGCCTTCCGCCGCTCGAAGAACTGGTCGCAGGCCCCGCGGAACCGGGTCCAGATCGCCTTGGACTGTTTCCGGGGCACGGCCCCGATCGACTTCCACTCGGCCTGCAGCGCGACGATGCGGCTGGCGGTCTTCACCCAATCCGTCGAGGTCGCCAGCGCCTCGACCTGCTCGCAGAGTGCGGTCTTCTTCTTCAGATGGGCTCTTCTGGCCTCGGCCTGCTCGGCAAAGAAGTCGGCACAGCGTGCGTACGCCGCGTCGTGCGCGGTCTTGAACCGCTGCCAGAGTTCACCGGCACGCTCACGCGGGACGGTCGCGGCGGTCTTCCACTGGGCGACCGCCTCACGCAGGCGTTTCGCCACCTCCGCCAGGTCGTCGATCCCGGCCAGCGCCTCGACGCGTTGGCACAACTCCTCTTGCACGTTGAGGTTTGCCCACCGCTGCCACGAGTCGATCTCACGAAGTTCGTGAAGCTTCGGGTAGAGCGCTTCCTGCAGCGCCTTCAAGCGCACCTCGAGTGCCGTCCGATCCTGCTTCGTCGGCAACGGCGGTGGATGATCGATCGCAGCACGCACGTCGCGATAGCCGCGTTCGGCGTGCTTCAGCGTCATCGCGTCGGAGGCCACCAGCGCCTCAAGCTGATCGCATCGCTGGGTCAGGCGGGACAGGTTGGCGCGCCGCCGCTGGGTGTCGGTCGCGCGGGCCGCGTCCTTGACGGACTTGAGCGCGCCGTCGATCGCGCGGGCGCGCGCGCGCAACTCGTCGGTCCAGGACCCGTCGAGCGTCGGCCACGCCTTCTTCACCGACCGCCACGTTGAGGAAACCTCGTCGAGCGCACCCGCCGAGACCTTGGCCTCGAGCGGCGCGAGGTCCACGGCCACGCGTTCACGCCAGGTGAGGATCTCGCTGAGTTGGTCGTGGCGGCGCATCGCAGCGGTGCAACCGTCGTCGAACCGTCGCGCGAGCGCCGCGGCCTCGTCGGCCTGGAGCGCCGTCGGTGCGGTCAAGGCGGACCATTCGGCTTTCGCCGCCTCGACGTCCTTCGGCGCCTGCTCGCCCTCGATACGCTCCACGCGCTCGCACAGCGCGACTCGCGGCGCCGCCTCGGCGGCGTGCGCCTCCTTGCGGCGCGCCTGCTCCGCCAGCGCTCGATGGTGGGCCTCGAGCCCGCTCCTCAACACGTCGACGGCTGCTGTAAAACGCTCACCGAAGGGGCTCTCCGACGGCACCGGCGCCTCGATACCAGCCCAGGCGCTCTCCGCCTCGCGCAGTCCGTCGGTGACCGCCGACCAATCCTGGGACCCGACCAGCGATTCCACCCGGGCGCAGAGTGCCTCGCGCTCGGCCTCGATGTCGAGATCGCTGCCAGCCGCCGCGTCGCGCTCCTGTAGCACGGTCCTGGCGCGCCGCGCAGCAACCTTGCTGCGCGCCCGCGCGGCGATAGCCTCGAGACCCGCCGTGGCCGTCGCATCCGACGGCGGCGCGCCCGCCACCTGGCCGATCGCCGCGAGGGTGACATCCTTGTGATCGCTCTTGATCGCCACCGCCACGAACTCGTCGACCTCGGTATCTGCGATTCGCGCGAGCGCCGCGAGACGCACACTGCCGTGCACCGCGCGACGCGCCACGGCTCCGAGCGCCTTCGTTTCGTTCACTCGCGCAAGCGCCGCGTGGGCAATCGACTCGTGCGCCGCAGCGCGCGCGACATCCGAGAGATCGCGGGGGTCGTCCAGTGCGCCGAGCGCGGCGGTGCCGCCCTCGAGGTCGTCCGCCGAGGTCGCCAACTCGAGAAGGATGGCAACCGCCGTGGCGCGCACGGACTCATCGGCGTCGTCGCGTATCACTCGCGCGAGCTGTGCCGGATCGGTCAGTCGTTCAGCCGCCGCCTGACGCACCCGCGCGTCGGCATCGGTCGCGACGATCTGGGCGAGAATGTCGTCGGCGTCCTCAACCGTGTCATCCACGCCGAGCTGATGCACGGCGGCCAGCCGGACACCCGGGTCGTCGTCCTTCCACTCTGGTTGAGGCCGCAGCTTGTCGAGGATGCTCATCGAGTTCGCGCCAGCGTCCGACTGACGCCTGTCCGTAGTCTAAAAAACAGCGGCGAACCGGCGCTACCGGGCCGGCTGCCACCATCCGCTGGACAGGTCAGCGAGGAATTATGCATACTCGGGACCGGGCTCTTGGAGCTGTCGATCGGCTCAAAACCTGCGGTTTCCTTCGCGTTGAGGAGATCAGGAGTTATTCGGATCCTGATTTTCGGATCGCGATCCTGAATTCTGAATCTCATCGTCGAGTCGTGTTCATCCTGTCATAGCCAAGGAGTCACTCATGCCCCTGCGCGTCGCTGTCGGAATTGCCTGCCTCGCCGTCCTGCTCGCCGCCACTCCCGCGTCGGCCCAGAATCCGGTCGTCGTCATCGAAACCAGTGTCGGCAACATCACCGCCGAGCTTTATCAGGACGAGGCGCCGCTCAGCGTCGAGAACTTCTTGGCCTACGTGGATGCCGGGTTCTACGAGGGGACGGTCTTCCACCGCGTCATCAAGGGCTTCATGGTTCAGGGCGGCGGCATGACCCAGGAGATGGTTCGGAAGGACACGAATCCGCCGGTCAAGAACGAGGCCGACAACGGACTCGGCAACGAGCGCGGTACGTTGGCCATGGCACGCACTGGAGCGGTCGACAGCGCGACGGCGCAGTTCTTCATCAACACGGTGAACAACCGCGCCCTCAATCATCGCAGCACCGAACAGGCCGCGTACGGCTACGCCGTCTTCGGCAAGGTCATCGATGGCATGGCTGTCGTCGATCAGATCGAGAACACGGAGACCGGCACGAGCGGACCGTTCCGCGACGTGCCCTCGACGCCGATTCTCATCACCGGCGTCACACGTCAGTAGCGCTGCACCGGAGCGCTGCGCCACGCGGCGTCCCGGGTCTCTCGCACCCCGCCTCCGGGCACTGGTCACCCAATCTGGACGAGTCGTCCGCTTGACACACGCGCCTCGCCTCCCGGCCGCCTTCGACGCGCTCGAGACTCGCGTGCACGATGCGCTCGGCGAGCCTCTGCCCGGCGGCCCCGCCCATCTCGGCATGGCGCCGCGGCCGCGACGGCCGCTGCACGCCGATGAAGGCCAGCTGCGCAAGGCCGCGGGCCTGCTGCTGATCTATCCGGTCGACGGCCGCCCCACGATCCTCCTGACCGAGCGGGCCGGGACGCTCTCCCGGCACGGCGGGCAGGTCTCGCTGCCGGGCGGCATCCTCGAAGCCTCCGAAACGATCGAGGAGGCCGCGTTGCGCGAGGCGTTCGAGGAATGCGGCGTCCGGCCAGACGCCGTGCGCGTCCTGGGCGGGCTCACACCGATCCAGATTCCGGTCAGCCGCTTCCTGCTTTCTCCGATCGTCGGCGCCGCATCGACGCGGCCCACGCTCCGCCTCGACCCTGGCGAGGTCGCGCGCGCCATCGAGGCGCCCCTCGACGCGTTGATGGACCCGGACTGCCTGGGTCGCCAGCGCCAGACCCGCGACGGCGTCGACATCGACGCCCCCTACTTTGATCTCGACGGCACGCGGGTGTGGGGCGCCACGGCGATGATCCTGTCGGAGTTCCTCCACCTGCTCGGCTACGCGCCCGACCCCTGGTAAGAGTGGGGCTGCGCCCCACGCCCCCGCACGCTGTGCGTGCCGTGACTCTTCTCGGAGGCGGACGCGGACACCCCACCTGCGGGCAGGACTGCACACTATTGCTCGCTCCGGAACGTCCGAGAATACAGATGAGGATACGCCGGCCCGTCTAACGGCGACTGCCCGGGGATGCTCACCGCGGGCTGCTCGCCACCCGCTCACAGACGACTGCGCACCGGCGGAACGGAGGCACTCGCACTTGGCTCGTCGTCGGCCCACGAAGAAACGAGGCGCGCTGCTCGATCTGACCGAGCGCGGTGGTGCCCGGTCGGCCTCGAAAGCCAAGACCGCCGGTGGCGCGCGCGACGAAGAGGGCGTGGCGCTGCACGAGGCGGCGCAGGCCCGCTACCTCAACTACGCGCTGTCGGTCATCACCTCGCGAGCGCTCCCGGACGTCCGCGACGGCTTGAAGCCGGTGCAGCGCCGCATCCTCTACACGATGTGGCAGCAGCATCTGACGGCCTCCACCAAGCATCGCAAGTGCGCGAAGGTGGTCGGCGACGTGATGGGCGGATACCACCCGCACGGCGACACGGCGCTCTACGACACCCTGGTCCGCATGGCGCAGCCCTTCTCGCTGCGCTATCCGCTGATCGACGGGTCGGGCAACTTCGGGTCGCTCGACGGCGACAGCGCGGCGGCGATGCGCTACACCGAATGCCGGCTGGCCGCGGCGGCCGATGAGATCCTCGGGGAGATCGACCAGGGCACGGTAGATTTCAAGCCCAATTACGACGGCACCCGGCAGGAACCGACCGTGCTGCCGTCACGCCTGCCCAACCTGTTGATCAACGGCTCGACCGGGATCGCCGTGGGCATGGCGACCAACATCCCGCCGCACAACCTCGGCGAGATCAGCACGGCGTTGCTCAAGCTCCTCGACGACCCCGAACTGAGTTCGGTCCGGCTATGCAAGTGGGTCAAGGGGCCCGATTTCCCAACCGGCGGCCAGATCCTGAACTCCCTAGAGGAACTGAAGGCGATCTACAAGACCGGGTCGGGCACGGTCCGGCTGCGCGCCACCTGGGAATCCGGGCCGAGTACCCGAGGTGGCAAACTCATCTACATCACGAGCGTCCCATACGCCGTCAACAAGGCGCAACTCATCGAGCGGATCGCCGACGTCGCCCTCAGCCGGAAGCTGCCGCCGCTGCTCGACGTCAAGGATCTCTCGACCGAGGAGGTGCGCATCGCGCTCGAGCTGAAGAAGGAGGCCGACGAGAAGATGGTGTTGGCCTACCTCTTCAAGCACACCCCGCTCCAGAGCAGCGTGACGGTCAATCTGACCTGCCTCGTGCCGACCGAGATCCCTGGCGTCGGCCGCCCCGAGCGCCTCGACCTCCACTCGATTCTCTGGCACTTCCTGCACTTCCGGCTGGAAGTCGTCACCCGGCGCCTTGAGCACGAACTGGCCGCGCTCAAACGGCGGATTCACATTCTCGAGGGCCTCGCGAAGGTCTTCGACGCGCTCGACGCGATCATCAAGCTGATCCGGGGTTCAGACGGCAAGGCCGACGCCGCCAAGAAGATCATGAAGCGGTTCAAGCTCGACGCCGAGCAGACCGACGCGATCCTCGAGCTGAAGATCTACCGCCTGGCGCGGCTCGAGATTCTTCAGATTCGCCAGGAACTGACAGCCAAGAAGCGGCGAGCGCGACAGATCGGAGGCCTGCTGCGGGACGAAGATAGCCGATGGGCGCTGGTCCGCGATGAGGTGGCCACCCTCCAGAAGACCTACGGTGGCCCAAAGGTCGACAGCCGCCGCACGACCATCGAGCCCGAGGAGGATGACGTCGAGTACTCGGCGGAGGATTTCATCGTCGAGGAGGACAACGTCGTCATCGCGTCACGTGACGGCTGGGTGAAGCGCCAGAAAGAGGTCCGCGACCTGTCGACGACACGTCTGCGCGAGGGTGATTCGGTGCTGACGGTGCTCGCCGGCAGCACGCGGGCGACCGCGGTGTTCTTCACGAACTTCGGCACCGCCTATACCTGCCGGCTCATCGACGTCCCGGCGTCGACCGGCTACGGCGAGCCGATTCAACGCCTCTTCAAGTTGAAGGACGGCGAGCGGGTGGTGGCGGCCCTGAGCCTCGATCCCCGGGTGATCGGCAAGATCGTCGCTAGAAGGGAAGGCGCCGTGCCGCCGGTGCATGGCCTCGCCGTCACCAGCGACGGCTACAGCCTGCGCTTCGGCTTCGAGCCGTTCGTCGAACCGAGCACCCGCACCGGCCGCCGGTTCGCCCGTCCGTCGGGCGGCGCGGAGGTGGTGGGCGTCGCCACGACCGGCGGAGACGAAGTCGTCATCGCCGCGACCCAGCAAGCTCGGGCGCTCCTCTGCCGCGCCGACGAGATCAATTTCCTGTCGGGGCCCGGCAAGGGCGTCATCCTGATCAAGATCAAGCGCGGCGCCGACCGGGTGCTTGGCTTCATCGCCTCCACGGGCGATCGCGATCTGTTGACGGTCGAGACGAGCCGCGGCGCCGCTCAGACGATCAGCACGGCGAAGTACGAAGTCACCGGACGGGGCGGCAAGGGTCGGGAACTCCTCCAGCGCGGACAGTTCACGCGGGTGGTACCGCCTGAACCAGTGGTGCCCGAGCTGCCGGGCGAGGACGAGTGAACGAAGAGTCTTGGCCGATGAAGCGTAACCGGTTGAGTCGAGTGTGTCAGGCCGCGCACGGCGCGGCCCGCGTGCGCGGAGCGGGGCGTTCAGGGGCCCCCGCGCAGCGCCCGCGTGGGGCTTGGGGCGCAAGGCGCCCCATCTAATCAAATGGCGCGCAGCTACACGGCGAAAGACATCACGGTCCTCGAGGGGCTCGAGCCCGTCCGGAAGCGCCCCGGCATGTACATCGGCGGCGTCGGCGCACCCGGACTCCATCACCTGGTCTGGGAGATCGTCGACAACGCCGTCGACGAGGCGATGAACGGGCACGCGGCGTCGATCGGCCTCACGCTGCACGCCGACGGGTCGTCGGTAACGGTCGTCGACGACGGGCGCGGCATCCCGGTGGACCGGCACGCCAAGACCAAGAAGAGCGCCCTGGAAGTGATCTTCACGACGCTGCACGCCGGCGGCAAGTTCGAGCAGCAGACCTACAAGACGGCGGGCGGTCTGCACGGAGTCGGCGCCAGTGTCGTGAACGCGCTGTCGAAGGAACTCGTCGCCACGTCGAAGCGCGATGGTCGTCACTGGCAGCAGAAGTTCAAGCGCGGCAAGCCCGGAGGGCCGGTCAAGAAACTCGGCGCCGCCCGCGGCACCGGCACCACCGTCTTCTTCCGGCCCGACCCGACGATCTTCCCCAAGGTGCAGTTCGACGGGGAGTGGCTCGCCGACCGGATGGAGATCATCAGCTACCTCCACCAGGGGCTGAAGGTCGCGTTCGAGGACGAAACACGGAAGACGAAGGTCGTCCATCAGCACAACGACGGCCTGGTCGAGTATCTGGCCCGCCTCGTCTCGGAACGATCGGCCAAGACCGTCCACGACGCCCCCTTCACGATGCTCAAGGACGCGAACGGGAGCGGTGCGCGTATCGGCCTCGTCCTGCAATGGACCGAGTCGACCGAGGAAAGCCTTCGAAGCTACGTCAACGGCATTCCGACCGGCTCGGGCGGTACCCATGAGAACGGCTTCCGTGCCGGGCTCGGCAAGGCCCTCCGCAACTTCATCGAGACGCACAAGCTGGCACCTAAGGGCGTGACGATCGCCAGCGAGGACCTGCGTGAGGGCCTCGTCGGCGTCCTGAGCGTCTTCATGGGCAACCCGCAGTTCCAGGGGCAAACCAAGGACCGGCTCAACAACCCCGAACTCACTGCGGTCGTCGACGCCACGGTACGGCCGGCCGTCGAACACTGGTTGAACCACAACCGTTCGCTCGCCGAGGCGATCGTGGCGCGCATCATTCTCGCGGCGCGCGCGCGCGAGGCGAGTCGGGCGGCCCAGCAGCAGGTCTCACGCAAGAGCGCGACGTCGAATCGCTTGAATCTGCCGGGCAAGCTCAGCGACTGCACGCATCCGGGCGCCTCGGGTAGCGAACTCTTCGTCGTCGAAGGCGACTCGGCCGGTGGCTCCGCCAAGCAGGGCCGCGATCGCACCCGGCAGGCGATCCTGCCGTTGCGTGGAAAGGTGCTCAACGTCGAGAGCGCATCACTCACCAAGGTGCTGGAGAACAAGGAACTCTCCGACCTGGTGACCGCGCTGGGCTGCGGCCTCGGCAAGAACTTCGACCTCTCACGACTGCGCTACGGCAAAGTCGTCCTGCTGGCCGATGCCGACTCCGACGGTAACCACATCGCGACGCTGCTGCTGACCTTCATCTACCGCCACCTGCCGCAGCTCATCTCGAACGGCAAGGTCTTCCTGGCCCAGCCTCCGCTGTACCGGGTAGACATCGGCAAGGAGACCCACTGGGCACTCGACGATGCGCACCGGGACGCGATCGTCAAGAAGCACGGCAAGCCGGGGCCCGGCAAGGCCACGCCCGAGATCACCCGGTTCAAGGGGCTGGGCGAGATGATGCCGAAGGTGCTCTGGGAGACGACGCTGAATCCGAAGACCCGCCGGCTCCTCAGAGTCGATATCGCCGATCAGATCGTCACCGATCGAGTGATCAATGACCTGATGGGCAAGGATGCCTCGGCACGCTTCCGCTTCATCATGGAGCGCGCGGAGGAAGCCGAACAGCTCGACGTCTAGTCTGCCCCCTCGAGAATCCGGCGCACGTTGATTCGCCCAAGGGAGTCCGTATGCATACGCGAAGCCTGATCACGATTGGTCTTCTGCTGTTGACGCAAGACGAGAACCAGCTGCGACCGGATCCCCCGATCGTGTGCGATGCCTGTGACGGCTGGAATCGCGCGCAGACGCCGTTCCGGATCTTTGGGAACGCCTACTACGTCGGCGTCGGCGGACTGTCGGCCATCCTCGTCGCCACCGACGACGGGCACATCCTCCTCGACGGCGGCCTGCCCCAGTCGGCGGCGCTCATCGACGCCAACATCCGGGCACTGGGCTTCCGCACTCAGGACATTCGCCTGATCGTCAACTCCCACGCGCATTTCGACCACGCCGGCGGCATCGCGGCGCTGCAACGCGCAAGCCGCGCCACGGTTGCCGCAAGCCCGGCTGCGGCCGAGGCACTGCGTACCGGAAGGCCGACCGCGGATGATCCGCAGTTCGCCTACGGAGGCAGTTTCCCGGCTGTCGGCGGGCTGCGTGTCGTTCAGGACGGCGAGACGCTGAGCGTCGGTGATCAGGAAATCACCGTGCGCTTCACACCCGGCCACACGCCGGGCGGCACGAGCTGGACATGGCGCTCCTGCGAAGGCGCGAGATGCCTCGACATGGTCTACGCGGACAGCCTCACCGCCGTGTCCGCGCCCGACTTTCGGTACACGGGAGACGACACGCATCCGAGCATTGTCGAGACGTTTCAAAGGAGCATCGACACGGTGGCCGCGCTGCCGTGCGACGTCATGGTGTCCACACACCCCGAGTTCTCGAACCTATTCGACAAACTCGGTCGGCGTGACCGAGGGATCGACCCGGATGCGCTCATCGATGCGCAAGGCTGTCGCGAGTACGCGGCGGGCGCGGCCGAGACGCTGGAGCGGCGGATCGCCGAGGAGCAGTCGGCAGCCCGGTAGCCGGCCGCGCCGGACCCGCTGTCGGCTTCTAGCTGCCCGACAGTCCCGTGGCTCGGGCCGCAGCCTCTTCGTCGAGCGTCCGAATCGTCTCCTGGTACAACTCGTTCGCCCGATCGCGCGTTCGGGCGATGCAGACGATACCCACCTTGCCGAACTCGGGCAGCGCCCCCAGGAGATGAAAGACGACGCCTTCCTGCGTGGCGGCGTGGAAGTGCAGCGACCGGTCGACGGCGATGTCGATGAGATCGTCGGGCGTGAGGCCGCGGTACTCGACGTGCTGCAGGTTGTCCGACGCATAGTAGTAGCAGGGCTGCCCCGTCGGTGCGTGGTAGAGACCGCTCGACTCGTCGAAGACGCCGTCGGTCAGGAACTGCAGCATCATGTAGGGGTGGGTCGTGCCACCCTTGCGGAGATTCACTTCGAGCCCGAAGTGACGCCACCCGCTGGGCGTTCTCACCGAGACGAAGTCGACGCTGAACCGCCCTATCACGCCGCCTGACCGCATCGCCTCGGCCACCTTGACGCCAAGCCGCTGGATCTCGCACCGGTAGGCCGACGCGGCCGGGAAGGCGCATCCCAGAAAGACCTGACCCGACGGACCACCCAGTAATTGATCGTGGGTCGAGATCAGCTCGACCTGGCGCCGCGGGTCGATTCGCAGCTGCACCGATGGTGACCGGATCTCCGGGCTCTGAAGGAAGCACTCGACGATACCGCCCATCTCCTCGAACTTGCGGATGTAGCCGTCCCACGACTCGGCGCGGGCCTCGAACTGCAGGCGCGTCGGGAGCGCCGCCGCGATAGTCGGTGCGGTGGCCGCAACGTCCTCGAACGGAAACAGGGCGTTGCCGTCGCCGGAGAACCCTTCGTTGAGCTTCACGACGGCCCGCCGCAGCTCCGGATGCCGCTGCTTGAGCGTGGCCAGCGCTTCGGCGATGTCGTGGGCGTCCCGCAGATCCTCGAAGCCATCGGGCACGTCGACACCCGATTCTCGAAAGAGCTTCCGGCTCCCGCTCTTCGTGCCGAGATCGAGCAGCTCCGGATCGCAGGCGTACAGCGGAATGCCGAGGCGCACCGCGAGGGTGCGCTCGAGCGGCGTGGCATTGAAGCAGGTCATGTGCGCGGAGTCAGAATCGATGATGGCCTCGCGCAACGCCGCCAGCATCGCAGGCCGATCGAGCAGCTTGCGGCTGAGCGGCACGTGAATCGTCGGATCGCCGCAGCTGAGCAGGTGCAAGCGCCGGCGGGCGTGGCGGCCGGGCACCCCGGCCAGCAGATGCAGGTAGTAGTCGATGATGGACGGATCGATCGCCAGGCTCGTGACGTAGATCAGCCGAGCATGCGGATACCTGAGGAGCATCAGCATGCACAGCATCCGCTCCTCGTAGTGCTCGACACCGGAGATCTTGGCCAGCACGTCGGCGTCGACGCTCAGACTAGGCACCACCACGACGGTGCGCGGGGCCTTGGGATCTCGGAAGACCCGATCGAACATCGGCGCGAGTCGCGCCTGCAGCTGTCCGAAGCAGTCGCGCTCCGCCGCCGACCCCTCGGCCGGCGGCTGCGGGCCCCTTCCTCCCGGGGCTTCACCCATCAGGCACCTCGTCGTTCCGCCGGCGGGTCACGATGATCTCGCCGTCATCGGTGGCGACGCACGAGAAACCGAGCAGGTGGAAGAGCTCCACCGCGCGCCATCGCGCGGTGTGACGATCGACCACGAACGCGCGAGGCCGATCCGGGTGCCGTGAGACCCCGGGTAGCCAGTGCAGGTAGCGTTCGGCACGGAGGCGCCGAAGCCACGACGACAGTCGCAGCCAGATTGGGCGAACGGCGCGGATGAGAAAGAACCCATCCTCGCCCTGTTGCTGATAGAGAGGCATCAGCAGCAACCCGCTCTCCGGAGCCGTCACCGGACCACGCCGGGATGTCGCCACGGCCTCACCGGCGGTCACGGCATCGAAGTTGGCGAAGCCAGGCCGCATCTCGAACGCATCGGTCGGCCCGACTGGATGCCGGTGCCTGAGTTCGGCGTACCGCGGCAACGCCGATCTCGCGCGCTCGAGCCGTTGGCGCGCCCGGTCGACCCGCGTGCTGCCGGCCACCAGGCCGAGCGCGCCGAGGGCGATCCAGACCGCATCCTCGGCGCGGCCCACCGACGCCTGATCGTCATGCTGTCCGGCCTCGAAGCCGATGGCCGTCGCGCCCCGCGCGCAGGCATGGTGCACGAGGGTGCCCCGGAGTCGCTCATCAACGCCGAGGATGACCGGAACGGGAAACCGCAACGCAAACGCGCGGTTGGGTAGCGTGTCCTCGAGCAGGACGAACGGCGGACCGGGAGCCGAGGTGGTGTGAAGATCGAGCAGAAAGGTTCGGCCTGCCAACCCGTTGAGCAGCGGGCGGAGTTCCGTCGCCAACTCGGCCTGCTCGAGGGACTCGCCCGACAGGCCGGCGGGCCCTTGCTCGAGATCGGCCAGCCGCTCGGGCACCCAGACGCGGTTGAGATCTTCGCGAAGAAAGCGGCGTCCGGCGGCGAGCGCCGCGCGATTGCCGATGAGTCCGACGAACCACCCGTCGACGGACAGATGTTCGGCGGCCAGCCGGTCGAAGACCGCCTCGAGCGCCCGCACGCCCGCCGGCTCGTTGCCGTGCATCCCCGCAATGCAGACCAGTGTGGGACCGCGGTCCCGACCGCCCCGACGACCGACGACTCTCGACACGTTCACCCCTGCCCCCGCTGTCCTAGGCGCCGGGGAACGCCGCGCGCGCCGCCGGACTGCGCGGCACGGCTACCCCGCCGGCAGCTGGACACGGATCGTCGCACCGGCGTCGGTCGACTCGACCGAGATCTCTCCGTGATGCAACTCGACCACCTGCTTGGCGATCGCCAAACCCAGCCCGGAGCCGCGGTGCTTCGTGGTGACGAACGGCTCGAACGCGCGATCGTGCACTTCCTGCGGGATCCCGGGGCCTTCATCGGCAATGACCACTTCGCAGCGTCCACCGGCGACCGACGACAGCGCGACCCGAATGCGGCCCTGGCCGTCCATCGCCTGCGCGGCGTTCAGCAGCACATTCTGAAAGACGTGCTGTAGCTGCGCCGGATCGGCGTGCGCCACGACGTCGTCGCCTTCGACCACCACCTCGACCTTCGCCAGATCAGAGTCACGCACCAGCAAGGCGGCCGTCCGATCGACCAGCATCCTGAGCGATATCGGCGCCGGCTTGGGGGTGCGCGGCCGGGAGAACAACAGCAGATCCTGGACCATCTCGTTCAGTGAATCGAGCCGCGCGATGATGTCGCCGAAGATCGCGTGGTCCCGGCCCTCCTTCGGCAGCGATCCACGGACCACCTGCAGCGCACCCTTGATGCCCGCCAGCGGATTCTTCACCTCGTGCGCGATGATCGCCGCCATCTGTCCGAGCCGCGCCAGCCCTTCGCGCTCGCGCAGCCGCTCCTCCGCCAGTTTCCGCTCGGTCGTTTCGTAGCGGATCGCCATGTACTGGTAGGGCCGGCCGTCGGTGGCAAGGAAGGGCACAATCGTCGTGTCGACCCAGTAGACCGTACCGTCCTTGGCGCGATTCCTGATCTCGCCTCTCCAGATCTTACCGCTCTCGATCGTCTCCCACAGATCGCGCATGAACGCCTTCGGGTGGTACCCCGAGTTGATGATCCGGTGATCCCATCCCAGTAGCTCCTCGCGCGGATACTTCGAGATCTCACAGAACCGGTCGTTGGCGTAAGTGATGGTGCCGCGGGTGTCGGTGATGGCAACGATCGCTGACTGATCGAGGGCGTACTTGAGCTCTTCGAGTTCGCTCGTGTGGCTTCGGCGCCGGAGGGATCCCATATTGGCCTAAGATTTGAATGAGTCGATGGCGGTACGGCCAGGCCGTCGTAGGCTCCGCCATGATAGCAGCCTCGCCCGAGCCGTCAGCAGTCCACGAACTGGAGGGCTGAGCCGCGGAGAATTTCCACCATGCGCTCCGAAAAATCCCCTGCGGCGCGCGTGATCGTGGCCGATGACGAGCCGCTCATCCGCTGGTCCATTTCCGAAGCGCTTGGGCGCGAGGGCTATCACGTCGATGACGCGCACAATGGGGCGCGCATGCTCGAATGCCTCGAGAAGGAATCGGAGCACGAAGGCCTCGTGCTGCTCGACCTCAAGCTGCCCGACTGCAGCGATCTCAGCCTACTCAAGATCGTACGCAAGCGTGCCCCGCACTGGCGGGTCGTGTTGATGACCGCCCACGGCACGCCGGAACTGGCCGAAGAGGCGCTGCAACTTGGCGCGACCCACGTGCTGCACAAGCCATTCGACATTCACGACATCGTCCGCATCGTCGAAAGTGCGCTCAAGCGCCCTTCCGCGTGACGCCGACGCCACCACCCTTCAAGGTCACGACGAGCTCTCCGCTATAATCCTCGGCATGGAGAAGGCGCGGGTACTTGTCGTCGATGACGAAGACCTGATCCGCTGGTCACTCGTCGAGCGTCTGGCGCAAGAAGGCTACGAAATGGTCGAGGCCGCGACCGGCCAGGCCGGGCTCGACCTGTGTCATGAGGGTGTCGATCTCATCCTCCTGGACTACAAGCTCCCCGACATCGATGGCCTGACGATTCTCAAGCGGGTCAGGCAAAGTCATCCGGATGCCCTCGTCATCCTGCTGACGGCCTACTCCACGATCGACTCCGCGGTCGAAGCGATCAAGCTGGGTGCCTATCACTACCTGTCGAAGCCGTTCGACATCGACGAGGTGGTCCTGCTCGTCCAGAAAGCGCTGGAAACCACCCAACTGCGACGCGAAGTCGGCCGGCTCCGCGACCAGGAAGCGCGCCCCTACCAGCTCGACCGAATCATCGGGGAATCGCCGGCGATGCAGGAGGTGAAGGCACTCCTCCAGAAGATCGCCACGAGCCCAGCCTCCACGGTCCTGCTGACGGGCGAGAGCGGTACGGGCAAGGATCTGGCCGCGAAGGTCATTCACTACACGGGCGACCGCGCCGGTCGCCCGTTCATGAACATCACCTGCTCCGCGCTCGCGGAAACGCTCCTCGAGAGCGAGCTGTTCGGCCACGAGCGCGGTGCGTTCACCGACGCACGGCAAATGAAGCGCGGGCTGCTCGAATCAGCTGATCACGGCACCGTGTTCCTCGACGAGATCAGCGAGATGGCGGCATCGCTGCAGGCCAAACTCCTTCGGTTCCTAGAGGAAAAGACCTTCAAGCGAATCGGCGGTTCGACGGACATCACGGTCAACGTGCGGATCGTCGCGGCAACGAATCGCAACCTCGACGACGCCGTCAAACAGGGCAAGTTCCGAGAAGACCTCTACTATCGCTTGAACGTGCTGCCGGTCGGGCTACCGACCCTGCGCGAGCGATCGAGCGACATTCCGACGCTGGTGAAATTCTTCGTCGACGCCTTCAACGCGGAGTTCAGGAAGCACGTGACGCAGGTCACCCCGGACGCGATGGAGGCGCTGACGCGGTATCCGTGGCCCGGCAACGTGCGTGAACTCCGGAATGCCATCGAGCGGGCGATGCTGCTGACCGACTCGGAGGAACTGGGGCTCGAGGAGTTCCCGATGCTGGCCACTCGCCTCCCGCTCACACAGGGCGTGGAGCTACCGGCCAGCGGCATCAGCTTGGATCAGTTGGAACGCGTTCTGGTCGCGCAGGCGTTGAAGCGGACGAAAGGCAATCAGACCAGGGCGGCGGCGCTCCTCGGCCTCAACCGCGACCAGATCCGGTATCGCATCGACAAGTTCAAGCTGGAAAGGCCCTGAACCCGGGCACATTCACATGGATTCGAGCACTCGGACCAGCCGACCGAGAAAGTCCAGCACCCCGCCCGGACTACGCAGCGAGAACTGCGCGGCGGTCGGCCGGTCGTCGTCCGTCACCACGATACCGACACCGAGGCTGTCGCGCGCCAGCATCTCGAACACGGTTTCGTCGGTCAGATCGTCGCCGATATGCAGCGGCGTCCCGTGCGCCGCCGGCCACCGATCCAGCAGCCACCGGATTGCCCGGCCCTTGTCCCACTCGGTTGCCGGCCTCAACTCGAAGACCGCCTTGCCCGAGGCCAGGACGAGTTCGGGCCGCGCCGCCAGGACCTCCCGCACGGCACGTTCGACCTCCTCGCGATGGTCGCGCGCCCGCCGATAGTGGGCGGCGATGCAGAATCGCTTCCGCTCGACGGCGGCGCCGGAAATTCCCGCCAGGCGATCGCGCAGCATCGCCTCGGCGGACTCCAGCGACTCGAGATGCTCCGCGCCGACCTCGTGTCGCACGGCCGCCTGAGGCGGCCCGGAGATGTCGAAGCCGTGGCTGCCGACATATCCGAGCCCGGGCAGACCGACCAGTTCCTCGACGACGGTCCGGTCTCGTCCACTGACGATCGTGACCGGACAGAGGGCGGCAACGGATCGCACGACATCACGGCTCGCCGCCGCGAGGATTGCCTCCTCGGGCCGCGCCACGATCGGCGTCAGCGTGCCGTCGTAATCGAGGAAGAGTACGGGGGCGACGCCGCGCAGCCGCTCGACGACCGCGTCCCACGCGTCGAGCGCCGAGGGAAGCGAGCCGGCCGTCGTCATCGCAGGCGCTCGCTACGAATGCTGCGGCGGCGCGCTCGGCTGAGGAGCCGGCCGAGCATCTGATCGTCGTCCTCGTCGAAGACATCGCCGAAGACCTCTTCGATGATGTCCTCCAACGTCACGACGCCGTCGGGAGACCCGCCCGTCCCGTAGACGATCGCCAAGTGGCTCCGGCGCTCCTGCATGGTGCGAAGCACCTTCAGCAGCGGGTCGCCGCGGCGGGCGGTGAGCGCCGGCCGCACCAGGGTCGGCCAGTCGTCCTCGCCGGCCAGTCGAAATCCCATGAACTCCTTCGTGTGAAGCAACCCGGTGACCGCACCGTGTTCGTCGTAGACCGGCAGCCGCGTGTGACCCGACTTGACCACGACGGACATCACTTCTTCGGCCGACTGCGCCGTTCTCACAAACGTGACGTTCTCCCACGGCAGCGCGATATCGCCGACGCTCTTGGCTTCGATGTTCACCAGATTGATGATGTACCGCTCGTGGGCATCCGAGAGGTCCTCCCCCGCGCCGTCCGCATCGGCCGTCGCCGCGGCGTGCGCGGCACCGAACAGGCGCATGACCATCTTCGTGGACCACTCCAGGGAGGTCACGGCCGGGGACAGCAGCCGATCGAGCGTCGTCAGCCAGAATGCACCACTCAGGCCG
The DNA here is from genome assembly GCA_002328835.1 of Acidobacteria bacterium UBA2161. Lineage (GTDB taxonomy): Bacteria > Acidobacteriota > Vicinamibacteria > Vicinamibacterales > UBA823 > UBA2161. The sequence goes on from DCWN01000017.1 coordinate 323,182, forward strand.
ATGCGGTGCGCGTGTCTCAACGCCATCGCCTTCGGCGCGATCTCGCCGACAACAACCGTCAGATACGTCAACGGGGCGACGACGATCGCGAGCGCCACGAAGTCGGCCCATGCATGGCTCAAGCCCCACTGGCGCTCGAACACCGGCCGCAGGGTCTCACTCGCGCCCGCGCCGCCGACCGCTCCGGAAATCAACCCGACCGTCGTGATGCCGAGCTGGACGACCGAGAGCGTCCGCTCCGGGCGTTCGCGCAGCGCGAGCAGGCGCGAGGCGCCGGGAAACCCGGCGTTCGCCATCGCACGGATCTCCGGCCGACCGACCGACACGAACGCCGTCTCGGTGGCCGAGAGCAGGGCATTCAGCAGCAGACAGAGCGTGATGATGGTGATTTCCGCCATGGGGTCCTCGCCCGTCCGACCGCCGCGGCATCGGGGGCGCTCAAGATTTCAACGGAAGTGCGAAGAATTTCGCGGCTCCAGCCATCATAGCGCAGCCCCGACCTGGGAACCGGCGCCCGGACGGCCCTCGAAAAGCGGCATTGGCGTTGCTTGGTAGTTCGGTGAGCGGCATCGGCGCCGGTACGTCGAATCCACGGCGCCAAGAGGAGGTTCGATGATCTCGATTGGTCGGATTCTCTGTCCCGTCGATTTCTCGGAGTTTTCACGCCATGCGGTCCGATACGCGGCTCGGCTCGCCGAATGGTACGAGTCAGAAGTCGACCTCGTGCACGTGTTCGCTTCAATTGCGCCGCCGGCCGTCATGGCCGAGTATCCGTCCACGGTCAGCCTCACCACCGTCGATCGGCAGCACCTCGTCGACGAAGTCCAGCGAATGGCCCAACCGCTTGCCGATGCGGGCGTGAACTTCACCACGACGGTCGAGGATGGCGACACGGTTGAACGGATTCTTCATCACGCCAAGACGCGCAACTGCGACCTGATCGTCATGGGCACACACGGCAGCGGCGGCTTCGAACGCCTGCTGCTCGGCTCGATCAGCGAGAAGGTGCTGCGCAAAGCGCCGTGCCCCGTGTTGACCATTCCGCCGCACGATGCCACCGAGCCGGCACCGAAGACGATCGTCTTCAAGAACATCCTCTGCCCCGTGGACTTTTTGACGCCGTCGATGCACGCCCTCACCCAGGCGCTATCGCTGGCCGAGGAGGCAGACGGCAAGCTGACGGCGGTGCATGTCCTCGAGTGGTTCACCGATCCCGAACCTCGCGAGTACGAGCAGACGAGCGTGCCGGAGTATCGCCGGCTCGTGGAGAGCGACGCGCGTGCGCGTCTGGCGAAGGCGATTCCCGACGAAGCGCGCCAGTGGTGCGAGGCCGACGAGGTGCTGACGTCGGGTAGTCCGCATCGCGAAATCCTTCGCCTGGCCGAGGCGCAGTCCGCCGACATCATCGTGATGGGGATTCACGGACGGGGAGCGGTCGACCTGATGGTGTTCGGGTCGGTCACGAACCACGTCGTACGGGCGGCCACGTGCCCGGTGCTGACGGTACCGACCGCAGAGTCATGATCGAACCGGGTCGCGCTCAGCCCCGTGAAGCGGACAACGGCCGTGACCGCGCGCACCGCCCGGCGGCGAACGTCTCAGCCCGTCGAGCACGAACGACGCACCGGTGTGCCGCGCAGTCTCGGAATCGACTGATAGAACACGCGGTCGTCGCGCGTGATGTGTGCGCGCAGCCGCGTGAGGAGCGCATCGGCCAGGGGACCGAGATCCGGGGAGTCGGGGTGCGAGTCGTACAGCGATCCCAGCAGGTCGAGGTCGTCAGCCAACCGGGCGTGCTCGATGGCGAGCTGGGTCACGGTCGCCGGCTCGAGCAACGTGTCTGATGCGTGAAGCCAGTGCTCCTCCAGCACGCCGTGAAAGACCACTGCCGCGCCAATATCGAGAACCGCGGCAGGCGGCGGGCTGGCGGCCAGCCATTCGATGCGGCGCCGCAGGCCGTCGTGGGCGACGGCCAGCCGCTCGAGCAGCTGCCGGTCGGTCGTCCCGGTAGGCATGGCGGCAGCTTAGAATTTGGGGCCACACACACCTATGATCCAGGTCATCTGGGCGCGATGGTCAGTTCAGGGACAGCATTTCGAGCGCCTTTCGGTCGGTTAGCACGAAACCGTCCTTCTCGGTCCGGACGATCTCGTCCTTACCCCAGCGACTCATGATCCGGATGCACGTCTCGATGGTCGTCCCCGTCATGTCCGCCAGTTCCTGGCGCGACAACGCGAGCGGCACGAACGTGCCACCCCGTGCGGACGAGCCCAGATCGTCCCCCAACTTGAGGAACAGCCGGGCCAGCCTCGGCTCGACTCGGCCTCCACTCAACTCGGCGATCCGATTCGCCAGCTCCACGAGCCGATGCGTGAAGCCGAGGAGCAGTCCCCGCACGAGGGACGGATGGGTCTCGAGCAGCCGAAAGAACTCGTCGCGAGGAATCAGCAGACACGTGGTCTCCTCGAGCGCAACCGCCGACGCCGGGTAGGGTCGCGACTCGTAGACCGCCACCGCACCGAACGGATCGCCGACACCGAAAATCTCCAGGATGACGTCCTTGCCTGACGGGGTCATCTTGAAGATCTTCACCCGGCCCGCGGCGATCGTGTAGAAGAAATCGGATGGGGCCCCCTCCTCGAAGATCTGCTCGCCACGCTCGTAGCTCCGAACCCTGGAGACCCCCGCCAGGCGCTCCTGATCCTCCGCACCGAGTCGCCAGTAGACCGGCATCGCCCGGAGTAGTTCTGCGCTCGTCTGCTGCACGGCGGCATCATACTGGATTCCCGACCGACCGGATGCTCGGCGTCATACACCAGCGTGATCTCCCGGATGCATACTGATACGAGGTGACTCATATGCTGTCTTCATCATCCCTGAACCTGTCATTCATCGCGCTCGTCGCTCTACCGATCGCACTACTGCCGGACCCCCTGGTCGCCCAGCCGACGAACACGTCGTCGACTTCTGACGCGTCGCCGGCCCAGGCCGCCGCGCCCGCGCCCTCCACAACCTCCGCCTACGTCCGCAACTGGACGCGCGTCGAAGGCTGGGATTACTTCGCGCCGAAACCCGAGGGCGGGGATCCGACCTACGCGCACATCTCGAACCGCCTCCAGGTCGGTGTCGAGCATCGCAGCCGACGATTCGACGTCACCGGCACGCTGCAGTACGTCCAGTTCGGCGGTTTGCCGAGTAGTTCGGGTGGGCCCGGGCCGTACGGGACCGGCGCCGCCTACTTCGGTCATAGCGGTGATACGTCGAGCAACCAGGTGTACCTGCGCTACCTCAATGTCCGGCTGAAGGACCTCGGGCCGGTCAGCCTGCAGGTGGGCCGGATGGGCTACACCGGCGGCACCGAATCACCGTCGGGCAACGGCAAGATCGACGCAGTCAAGAACATGCGCCTCGCCTCACGCATCATCGGCGAGTTCGAGTGGTCGATCTACCAGCGAGGCTACGACGGCGTCCGCGCCGACATCGATCAGCCGGCCTGGCACGCCACGGCGATTGCGTTCCGGCCGACGCAGGGCGGATTCGAGGAACAGGCGGGCACGCACATGTCCGACCTCGATCTGTTCGGCGTCAACGTCAGCGCCAAGCCCGACGCCGTCCTCCCCAACTCCGAGGTGCAGCTGTTCGCCTATCGCTACGACGATCGCCGGGAGGTGACCGGCCGCCCCGACAACTCGGGCCGGTCCGCCACCCGCGTCGACGTGAAGGTCAACACTTTTGGCGGCGCCCTGATCGGCGCCTACCCCACCTCGGCAGGCGAGATCGACACGTTGCTCTGGCTGACCGGGCAGACCGGCTCCTGGTACGGCCAGGATCACGGCGCGCTCGCAGTGGCGGCCGAGGCGGGCTATCAGTGGAACGAGGCGCCGTGGCGGCCCTGGCTCCGCGGCGGCGTCTTCCGCGGAACGGGCGACGACGATCTGGGCGACAATCGCCACGGGACCTTCTTCCAGATGCTGCCGACCGTCCGCAAGTACTCGTTGTCGGCCAGCTACAACCTGATGAACTCGACCGACGTCTTCGCCCAGGTGGTCCTGAGGCCGACACCACCGCTCAACATCCGGCTCGACGTCCATCGGATCACGCTGACCGAGGGCGCCGATCGCTGGTACTTCGGCAGCGGCGCCACCCAGAACATGGGCACGATCTTCGGTTTCGGCGCCCGGCCGTCGGGTGGCGAGACCGACTTCGGCACGGTCGTGGAAGGCTCGGCCGGCTACACGATCAACCCGCACTGGTCGATCAACGGCTACGTCGGCCTCATCAAGGGCGGCGCCGTCGTCGCGGAATCGTTCGACGGCGACAACCTGACGTTCGCGTATTTCGAGCAGGTCCTGCGCTTCTGAGGCAGGCCGCCGGCGGGTGGCGCCGGACCGGGGGCCCCCGCGGGCGCGGAGGCCAAGCCCGAGGCCAGGGCCGATGGGCGCAGGTTGAGCACCCGTGGGGGAAGGCCGGTGACAGGACCCGCCAAGGGGGGGTGCGCTAGAACCGGAACAGCCGCGTGAACTTCACGACGAAGCCGCGGTTCTGCAGCATCGGGAAGCCGCGCTCGTCGGTGTTCCGACCCTCGGTGTAGACGACGAACAGATCGCTGCCAGGCTGGTACTCCCACCTGAACCTGATGTTCGTGCCGAACGAGTCGGAGCCCGAGTTGTACTGCAGCAGCGCCGAGAAGAACGACCGCGGCGAAATGGTGTAGTTGAAGCGCCCGCTGACCAGCTTCGAGACGAAGCTGCCCTGCGGCAGATCGATCCAGTCGATCGCGATCCGAGGCTCGATCGAGACAACCGGCGAGAGTTCGACCCGCCCGAAGTACCGGGCCTGCGTCCGCGTGCCCCCGAAGAAGCTGCCTTGAATGAACCCGAGCCAGCCGTTGATCGGGCGCTGCGGCCCGAGATTGTAGTTGCTGAGAAACGAGTCGGACGAATAGGGCCCGACCGGCAGCACGATGCCGTCGGCAACCTCGAACGGCTCCGACAGGAACTCGAAGTCCCGCTCGTACCAAAGCCACCACTCGTCGCCGCGCTGGAACTCCGCGGCCCAGAAATAGCGAAGTTCGCGCGACTCGAGTTGCCCGTCCATCGTCTCGATGTAGTCGAAGCTCAGTTCGTTCCGGAACTTCCGGACTGACGGCATGTCGGGTCGCGGTGTGAATTGCACCTGCATGTAGTTGCGCCGAAAGTTCCGCCGGCGCAGGAAGCCGACCTCTGGGTTGAAGCCCTCCCCGACCACGAGGTGCTCGTACTCGACCCCGTAGCGGTCGCCCAGATTCTCGAGCCGCCCCCGATAGCTGTAGTCCCGGCCGTCGCGGCCGTCGGTCTGGCTGCGGGCCCAGTATCCGGTGATGCTCAAGTTCTGGAAGAACGCAAGGCTGGCATCGGTGCCGAAGACCTGATTCGATCCGCCGCCGTCGAGTCCGACCGAACGGTGGGTGCCGATGATGCCGATCGTGCTCCGCCGGAACACATCCCTCCGGATCCGCACGACGGAGAAGTTCGTCGACTCGACGCCGAGGTCGGCCTCGTCGCCGGTCTGGATGGCCAGCGCCCCAACCGTGTACTTCCCAGCGCGCCCGGTCACCCGACCGCCGACGTTGAGCGGAATCTCGTGCCCATCGTCGAGGCCGATCCGGCGGCTGAAGAAGACGACCGGGGCGTTGCTGGGCCGCCCCCAGATGACGCGCTCGGGGCCGCCGAACTCGAAGAGCCCCTGCCCCTCCAGGAAGAACTCCCTCTTCTCGGGAAAGAAGAGATTGAATCGCGTCAGGTTCACCTGTTCGTCGTCGGCCTCGACCTGGGCGAAGTCGGTGTTGTACGTGAAATCGGCCGTCAGGCCCTTCGTCAGGTTGTACTTGGCATCGAGCCCGCCCTCGGCGTCGAAGTCATTGGTCAGGTCGGGTGTCACGGTGGCATCGGTCGAGACCGACGAGATACCGTACGGCTTGATCTCGAGCGTGCGCGAACCCGTCTGCAGCCGCAGGTCGACGAGCGTCCCGGCCGACGACATCCGGTAGATCCCTTCCTCACCGTACGACGCCGGGACCGGATTGACGAACGAGTGCTCGTTCTTCCACCTGACGAAGCGGTGCAGGTTGATTCCCCACACCTGGTCGCCCTGGCCGCGAAAGCGGAGCGACTTGAACGGGATGACCATCTCGAGAGTCCAGCCGTTCTCGAATTCGCCGGTCCGGACGTCCCAGACGGTGTTCCAGTCGAAGTTGGCGTTGCGCTCGTCGGTAATCAAGCCGTCTCGGAGCGCGCCCAGCGCGTTGGTCTGGAAGAAGAAGCCGTTGCGACGGTCGTGAAACGTGTCGAGCACGACCGCGAAGCTCTCGTTGTCACGGATGTTCCGGTGGTCGCGGCGCAGCTCGTTGGCCACCATCCGCTCGGGTGAGCTGTCCCAGAGCCTGGCCGAGACGTAGAGATTGTCGTCGTCGTAGAGGATCCACGCCTCGGTCGGCTCCGTCGCGGCCGCGCCTTCGATCGGCTCCTGCTGCACGAAGTCGCCGGCCGGCTCGATCTCTTCGTAGGTCGGTTCGTCGAGCCGACCGTCGACGACCAGCCCCTCGGCCACGGGAATGGCGCGCAGCGTGACGTTGCCCGCCGCGTCTCGCTGCACGAGGCTCAGCGGCGGCGCCGGGCTCGACGCCACAGCACGGCTCCCCTGACCCGAGGCCTGCGCCAGCGTCGGCGTGCCCAGCGCGACGAGCAGCAAGGCCGGCGCGAGTGCCGAGGTCAATCTCACGTGCACGATTCGATCGATGTTATCGGAATATTCCCCGCTATTCCGGAGAATTCCCAGACTCAGAGGCCCGTTTCGCGGCACGACGCGACGCGTCGGCGCCGGAACTCGCGCCGTCCGCGGGCATCGATCGCGAGCTGACTGCCCGACCGACCCGGCACGTAGCTTGCCTAAGAACGTCACCGTGCGTGTCACGTCGGGTCGTGTGGACCATCTTCCGGAGGGTGACTCGGTGCCGGACGAGAGATTCGAGGCGCGTCGGACGTCCGGGTGGCGGGTTTGGCCGGTCGCCGCCGCGGTCGTCATTTTGCTGTTCGGCCTCGCCGAGCGCGCTGCCGCGCAGGATGCCGTGTCCTACTTCCGTCAGAACTGCGTCAGCTGCCACACGATCGGCGGCGGCCGCCTCACCGGTCCCGACCTGAGGGATGTGGAGAGCCGCCAGGAGCGCGACTACCTGACGCGCTTCCTGATGAACCCGCAGGTAATGCTCGACGCGGGGGACCCCTACGCGCAGGCGATGCTCGAGCAAGCGCGCGGCGTCGTCATGCCGTTGCCGCCGGGGATCACGCCCGACATGGCCGAAGCGCTGCTCGACCTGATCGCGGCCGAGTCCGAGCTCGAGGAGTCGCAGTTCGTCGGGCTCCAGCTCAGCGACCGGCCGCTGACCCCTGAGGACATCGTCGTCGGCCGAGCGCTGTTCCTCGGCACCCGCCCACTCCTGGGCGGCGGCGCCGCCTGCGTGGCGTGTCACAGCGTGAACAGCATGACGGGCCTGGGCGGTGGGCGCCTCGGGCCAGAACTATCGAAGGTCTACGAACGGCTGCAGGGGCGCACGGCGCTCGGCACCTGGCTGTCCGCACCGCCCACCGTCACGATGCAGCCGGTCTTCCGCGAGCACCCGATCGCCGCCGACGAGATCCTGCCGCTGGTCGCGTTCTTCGAGGAAGCAGCCCGGGCCGGCGGCGAGGACACCGCGCAGGCGTCGGTCGGCTTCCTCCTACTCGGTCTCGGCGGCACCGTCGCCGGCCTGGTCGCGTTCGACCTGCTGTGGCGGCGACGTTTCCGCGCCGTCCGCCGGCCGCTCGTGCACGGTCACCACCCCGAAGGAGCCCGGTCATGAGGAACGGCCGCATCCACTGGATCAAGGACGAGAGCAACCCCGAGCTGCGCCAGTGGGAGGAGTTCTATCGGAACCGCTGGCAGCACGACAAGATCGTGCGAAGCACCCACGGCGTCAACTGCACCGGCAGCTGCACCTGGCAGATCTACGTGAAGAACGGCATCGTCACGTGGGAAATGCAGGGGCTCGACTACCCATCGCTCGAGGCCGGCCTCCCGCCCTACGAGCCCCGCGGCTGCCAGCGCGGCATCTCCTACTCCTGGTACCTCTACAGCCCGCTGCGCGTGAAGTACCCGACGGACTTCCGGACGGTGACATCCTCGAGACGTTGAGCGCGCAGCGGGCGGCCGTCCTTCAGACGCTGAGCGCAATCCCGTCCGACAAGCACCAGTATCGCTACGCGCCCGACAAGTGGTCGGTCATGGAGATGCTACGCCACGTGATCGACACCGAGTGGGTCTTCTCGTTCCGGGCCCTCTGGATTGCGCGTGCCGACCAGAGCCCGCTCCCCGACATGGATCAGGCGGCGTTCGTCGCCAACACCGACGTCAGCAACCAACGTCTCGACGAATGGATTGAGGAGTTCGCGGATCTGCGAAGCGCGAACCTCAGGTTGTTCGGCAGTTTCGACGAGGAGGTCTTCTCGCGGATCGGCACGTCGTCGGGCAACCGGACCACCGTGCGCGCGCTCGTCTGGATCTCCGCCGGCCACGTCGCGCACCACCTCGACATCCTGCGCGATCGGTATCTCTAGGGAAACGCGACAGGTATGATGACGGCACGGCGCGCCTCGCCGGCTATGGAATGAGGGACAAGGCGCGCACGGCGCGCCTCGCGGCGTCCGGAGTGGGGCGCTCGGGGTCCCTGCGTAGGGCGCCGCGTGGGGCTTGGGGCGCAAGGCGCCCCATCTAGACATGATCGACCTGCGGAGTGACACGGTAACGAGGCCGACGGCCGCCATGCGGCAGGCCATGGCTGCGGCCGACGTCGGCGACGACGTCTACCGGGACGACCCGACCGTCCTCGCCCTCGAGCGGCGGACCGCCGAGATCCTCGGCAAGGACGACGCCGTCTACATGCCCACCGGCACGATGACCAACCAGGTCGCGATCCGGACGCACACCGAGCCGGGCGATCAGATCTTGATCGACGTGAACGCCCACGTGGCGCGCCCGGAAGCCGGCGGACCGGCCGCGCTGTCGGGCGTGATGACGAAGGGCTTGCCCGGGGTGCACGGCGTGTTCACGGCCGACGACGTGCACGCCGCCGCGACGCCCGTGCATCCGTTCACGCCGGCGACGTTGCTGCCGCCCACCCGCCTGCTCTGCATCGAGAACACTCACAACGGTGGCGGCGGCACGATCTGGCCGCTCGAGCGGATCACCGATGTCTGCGACGCGGCCCGCCAGCACGGACTCCGGCTGCACATGGACGGCGCGCGGCTCTGGCACGCATCGGTCGCCATGGGCATCTCGGAGCGCGAGTACGCCGCGCCGTTCGACACGGTCAGCGTCTGCTTCTCGAAGGGCCTCGGGGCACCGGTCGGGTCGGCGCTGGCCGGGTCGTCCGAGTTGGTCGCCCGCGCCCGGCGGTTCAAGGCGATGTTCGGTGGCGGGTTTCGGCAGGCCGGCGTCGTCGCGGCCGGCGCGCTGCACGCGCTGGAGCATCATCGCGCGGGCCTGGCAGCCGATCACTCGAAGGCGACAGCCTTCGCCGAGGGACTGAGCCGCATCCCCGGAATCGAGATCGATTTGGCGCGAGTCCAGACGAATATCGTCCGCTTCTCGCTGGCGGCGATGCCCTCGGGCACGTTCGTCGAGCGATGCCATGCCGCCGGCCTCCACCTGCTGACCGCGGGCGCGGACGGCGTTCGAGCGGTGCCCCACGCCGACATCTCGGAGGCGCAGATCGCGGAGGCCCTGGCGATCGCCGGGGCGGTCATGTCGGAGCAGGCCGCGTAGTCGGCGCCGCGATTCATGCGTCGACCGTCCGGCCCCGCTTGACGAGGTGCCGCTTGATCTCGTCGTGATAGGCGAAGATGGCTGGCGTTCCACCCGAGTGGATGAAGACGAGCTGCTGCCCCGACGCCCAGCGTCCGGCCGCGTGATCGGCCAGCAGCCCCGAGAACACCTTTCCTGAGTACACCGGGTCGAGCAAGATCCCCTCGGTCTCGGCCATCAACATCAGCGCGTCGAGGCACCCTTCCGTCGCGTCGCCGTACTCGCGGCCGATGAACTCGTCGCAGATTTCGTGGGCGCCGCGCGATCGGGCCGGGTCGCGCCCGAGCAGCTCGCACAGCCCGGCCCACCAGCGCTCGAGGTTCTCGCGGCATTTCTCCAGACGCGCGTTGACGCTCACGCCAATCACGGACCCGTCGAGGCCACGCTCGCGCAGTGCCAGGAGCATCGACGTGAAGATGCCCCCCGTTCCGAACGGTGTGTAGACCGCGTCGGGCCGGACGTTGGCGGCCCCGAGCTGGTCGGCCAGTTCCAGGCCGGCCCGGACGTATCCCAGGCAGCTCGTCGGCGTCGTGCCGCTGACGGGGATGTAGTAGGGCCGCTCTCCCACGGCCCGCAACTCGTCGCACAGGGCGAGGGCGTGCTTCTCGAGATCCCAGTGGTCTGCCGTCTCGACGAAGCGGACGTCGGCCCCCATCAGGTAGACCGTCAGCAGGTTTGCCTGAAAGGCCTGATACCGGTCGCGGCTGAGAACGAGCGCGCACTTCATGCCGAGCTTGCGCGCGGCCGCCGTGGTCAGCCTCGCGTGGTTGCTTTGCGTGCTGCCGCACGTCACGAGAATGCTGGCGTCGGCGGCAACCGCCTTCGCCGCTTCGTACTCCAGCTTCCGCGGTTTGTCGCCGCCGAGCGCCAGATCGGTGAGGTCCTCCCGCTTGATGCGGAGATCTAGATCGAGCCGCCGGCTCAGGTGCTCCAGCCGCACGAGCGGTGTCGCGGTTCGGATCAGATCCTGACGGGGGTGTCCAGTCAAGCGCCTGGGCGATGGTCAACGAGGAATCGGTCATGAGGTGAACGCAGAGTATAGGCGAACCGCCCCGAGGGTACCCGGCACGGTCTACATGTTAGGATGCCAGTCGACCCCAACGCCAACCAGAGGAGAGTCCCATGTGCGCACCGAGTGTGATCGCGGCGGTCGGCCGGTCGATATCCCGACGGCAGGTTCTGGGTGCGATGGGCGCTGCCTCTCTGGGCGCGGCGTGCGGCGCCGCGCCAGCTGACCCGCCGGTTGATGCCCAGGCCGAGACGGGCCGGCCGCGGCCGTACGACCATCTCTTCGACCTGACGCATGTCCTGACGATGTCGATGCCGGTCTATCCGGGCCTGACCCGGCCGCAGATGACCCAGACTTCGAGCCTCGAGGAGAACGGCGTCTACAACAACGACCTGATGTTCGGGGAGCACACCGGCACGCACCTGGACGCGCCGCTGCACTTCGCCGAGGGCGGGATGACGACCGATCAGATCCCGGCGGAGAACTTCTTCGCACCGCTGGTGGTCATTTCAATAGCCTCGCGCGCGGCCGATGACCCGGACACGGGCGTCACGGTCGACGACGTTCTGGCCTGGGAGACGGCGCACGGCCCGCTGCCACCCGGCGCGTTCGTCGCGATGCTCTCGGGTTGGGGCGATCGGATCGGCGACCCCGACGCGTTCGCGAACCTCGATGACGACGGCGTCATGCATGCACCGGGCTACACCGGCGAGGCCGCGGCGTTCCTCTGCGAGGAGCGTGACATCGTCGGCGTCGGCGTGGACGGGTTCAGCCTCGATCTGGGCACCGCCCAGGAATACCCCGCCCACCGCACGTTCCTGCCGGCCGGCAAGTACGGCGTCGAACTGATGGCCAACCTCGAGACCGTGCCACCGGCTGGCGCGACGCTCATCGTCGGCGCGCCGAAGCACGAGCGCGGTTCGGGCGGCCCGGCGCGGGTCTTTGCCGTCGTCTAGGCGAAGCCGTCCGCGAAGCCAGGGCTGAACGCGCGCCACCTTGCCTACGGGCCGGTGTCGCCGACCCAGTCGGCAACGAGCGCGCCCGCACCGTATGCGGCCGCGGCCACCGCCACGCCGAGCATAAGCATCTCGATCCCGCTCCACCACCAGCTGTCGGTGGTCACCATCGCCCGCGCCGCACCGACCCCGAACAGCACGACGAGGGTCACCGCGCAGGAGGCTTCGAACCGGCCGATCGCCAACTCCGGCGTGAGGTACGGAATCAGCGGGACCGCGCCGACCACGACGAACGACACGAACGTCGCCAGGCCGTGCCGGATCGGCTGCGCCTCTTCCTCGGGCCGATTCTGGGCGGCGAGCGCGCTTTCGTGCGATCGGATGCTGAGGTAGTTGCCGACCCCCATCGACAGCCCGTCGGCAAACAGATTGGCCGCGCCGACCACCAGGACCGCTTTCAGCGACAGCGCGCCGCCGGAGACGCCGGCGACGACGGCGAACGTCGTGACGATGCCGTCGAGCGCGCCGTAGACCAGGTCGCGGATGTAGTGTTGCGCGATCTCGACGGTGTTCTCGGGTGTCTGATGCCGCGATGGCGGGCGTGATACTGACGTCATACTGACCTCACGAGTCGACTGACGGGGACGCTGATGGCGCATCGGCGCCCGACTGCACAGGGATCACTGCCGGCGTTCTGCGAAACGCGTGGCGCGCCACGACGAAGCCGTTGGCCGCGCTGAGCATCACGCCGACCAACAGCGCTGTCGCGCTGGCCGCAATGAGCGGAATCGATTCGGCATAGAACCCGCCCGCCAGGCCAGGCACGCCGACGAGCCAGCCGAGAAACGCGCCGCGCTGTGCGCCGCGCGACGGCATCTGATGCGGCGATGGGACGGGGCCGCGCCAGCCGGAGTCGGCGAACGCCCAGTACCACGCATGTAACGGTAGCAGCCTGGTCTCCATTCCGACGATGAGCTGGCCGAGAAAGCCGAGGAGCGCGAAGACGCCGTAGACGGTTGCCAGGCGCAGCATAGTCACCGACGGGGACGCGATCGACAGCACGAGCCCGCAGCCGGCGCTCAGCCCGAGATACACGACCGCGAGCAGCGCGTGGAGCGAACCGAACTCCGGCACCGGGCGTGCCGGCGGTGCGGGGCGCGAATGACGCTGCATCCAGATCACCTGCGACATGAAGACTCCGAGGCCCGCGAGCGTCGCTCCGGCCGATGCCGTCACGAGCGCGCCGACGCCGCTTGCGAGGCCCACGAACAGGCCCAGCGCTCCGGCTTCGAGCAGGACCGCGCTGGCCACGATCGGCGCGCCGGTTGGCATCGCCGCCGGGAGCACCATCGGGAAGAGCCGGTAGCCGATTCCGACGGCCATCATCGTCGCCCATCCGATTCCGGCCAGGTGCGCATGCGCCAGGGCGTGCCGCAGCGAGTCGCCCGGCAGGATGTCGAGCGAGCCGAGCTTGTCGATGCCGGCCGTCAGACCGAACAGGGCCGCGAGCGTGACGTTGGCGAACGCGAGCACCACGTGGGCCTTGACGGCGGTCTGCACCGGCGCCGCCCAGAGGCTCCGGACGACCCGCGCGCCGACCCACACGAAGCCGGCGATCACGAGCAGCGCGGAATACGCCATCCCGCTCAGTTCGTCGATCCAGAAGTGCGAAACGATCCCGGAGACACCGACCACCGACGACGCCCAGGCCCACGTGTCGCCGCGGCCGGCTGGCAGCGGCGCGCGCAAGGCGAGCGGGCTGACGATGTACAGCGCGCCGAGAATCGATAGGCTGATCCACCCCAGCGTCACGAGGTGCACGACCGCCAGCATTCGGGGGTGGTAGTAGAAACCGGCAACGCTGCGTGGATCGACGGCCACCACCGCGACCGCCAGCGCCAGGAACAGGTGCGCCGCGCCGAAGTACAACCACGGCAAACGGCGCGGCGGCAGGAGATCGGGGGACGCGCCGAACGGAATGGACTTCGGGTCGCCGGTCACCGGGAGCCTCGCGCCGATCGTACCGGGGTCGGCGATGAAACGCCAGCGCCGCGCGGCGCGTCAGAGGCTACATCGAGCACGATCCGGGTGTCGGCAGGCCGACCGGGCGACTTGCCGATCTGATACGCTGCCTGGTGCAGCAGCTTTCTTGCGTCAGCAGACAATGGGAGAAGCGTCGAGGATGGCGGTACGCCTGCGGGCCTGGATAGTCGTGGCGTTGGCGGTCGGCGCCGTGTCGACCGGCTTGGCCCAGACGCACCTCGGGGCGATCCGGGGAACGGTCCTCGACCCGACGGGCGCGACGGTCGCCGAGGCGGCGCTGACGGTCGTGCACGTGCCGACCGGCGTGGGGCGGAAGACGACGACCAGTGTCGACGGCGCGTTCGTCCTGACGCAGCTGCCGCCCGGGAACTACCGGATCGACACCGCGCGCGACGGCTACAAGACCCACGTCAGCCAGACGACGCTGCAGGTCAGTCAGCGGCTGAGTCTAGAGATCCGGCTCGAGATCGGCGCCATCACCGAGCAGGTCGTGGTCACGGCCGACGCGCTCATCGACCGGGAGTCGGTGGCGCTCACGACCGTCGTCGACAACGCCCAGATCGTCCAGCTGCCGCTCGACGGCCGGAACTTCCTCGAGCTGGCCTTGCTCGCGCCCGGCACATCGCCGGCAGCGCAGGGGTCGGCCGCCTCGGTCCGCGGCGACTTCGCCATGAGCGTCAACGGGGCGCGCGAGGACGCCAACGCCTTCCTCCTCGACGGCGGCTACAACGTCGACCCCAAGCTGAACACGTCGTCGGTCCGACCGCCCGTCGACGCCATCAAGGAATTCCGGGTCCTGACCAACACCTACGACGCCTCGTTCGGTCGCCACGCCGGCGGCCAGGTCAACGTGACGACGATGGCCGGTAGCAACCGGTTCTCGGGCATGGCCTACGAGTTCTTCCGCACCCAGGCGCTGAACGCCACCAACGCCTTCGCGCCGTCCGACCAGCCGGCACCCGACTATCGACGCAGCCAGTTCGGCCTGTCGATCGGCGGTCCGGTGGTGCGGAACCAGACGTTCTTCTTCGCCGACTACGAGGGGCTGCGGCTCGACGAAGGGATCACGCAGATCGCGAACGTGCCCACGGCGGCCGAGCGGCAGGGCGACTTCTCGGCCAGCCTGCTGCTGCCGCCGACGAATCCGGTCACGGGCCAGCGTTTCCCGGGCGACGTGATCCCGGCGCCGTTCGTGGACCCGATCGGCGGAGCGATCGCGAATCTCTACCCGCTGCCGAATCGTGCGGTCCCGTTCGAGAACCACGTTGACTCGCCGACGCTGCGCGACCGCAACGATCACGTCGACGTCCGCGTCGACCATCTGATCGGCGCCGGGTCGACGCTCATGGCCCGCTATAGCCTGGGCGACCGACGGCTGTTCGAGCCGTTCTCCGGGCCGGGCTTCGCGGCCGTGCCCGGTTTCGGGTCGGACATCGAGCGCCGTGCGCAGAATCTCGTCGTCGGACTTACACAGGTCGTCTCGCCGAGCATCGTCAACGACCTGCGGGTCGTCTACAACCGCGTCTCCGCCGGCGTCTTTCACGAGAACCTCGGCAACAGCCTGAGTACCGCGGTGGGCTTGCCCGAGCTGTCGGACAACCCGCGCGATTTCGGCTTGAGCTTCATCACGATCACGGGCTACTCGCCGCTCGGCGACGAGTTCAACAACCCGCAACGGAGCACGACGAACACGGTGCAGCTGCTCGATTCGCTGACCTATGTGCGCGGGCGTCACCTGTTGAAGTTCGGCGCCGACGCGCTCTTCACGCGACAGGAGGCGTTCCGCGACGTCCAGTCGCGCGGCTTCCTCACATTCTCGAGCCAGCCGAACTTCACCGGCAACGCACTCGCCGACCTGCTGCTCGGCCTACCGCTCGTCACGGGCGGCGCGCGGCTCGACAACCCGCAGCGGCTACGCACCGAGAGCATCAACCTGTTCGTGCAGGACGAGATCAGGCTCGACGACGACCTGACGCTGTCGGCCGGCCTCCGCTACGAGGTGATCTCGCCGCCGGTCGACGTCGAGGACCGCGCCAACGTCTTCGACCCGGTGTCGGGGACGATCGTGCAGGTGGGCACGGAGGGCGTGCCGCGAAGCGGCTACGCGACCGACACCAATAACGTCGCGCCGCGGGTGGGCCTGGCGTGGGCGCCGGGCGGCCGCGGTGACACCGTCATCCGAGGCGGATACGGCATCTACTACAACCAGTCGGCCCTGGCGCCGGGCGAAGGGCTCTACTTCAACCCGCCCTACTTCGACTTCAACCTGTACTTCCCGCTGCCCGGCTTGCCGCTGACGCTGGCGAATCCGTTCCCCGAGCAGTTCCCGCTGCCGACGCCGCCCTCGGCGCTGGCGTTCGACCCAGCGCTCAAGACCCCGTGGCTCGAGCAGTGGAGCGTCGGCGTTCAGCGGAAGTTCGGTGGCCGGCGCGCGATCGAGATCGCCTACGTCGGCTCCAGAGGACACGACCTGTTGACGGCGCGCGACATCAACCAGCCCGAGCCGAGCCCGGTCCCGGTCAACCGACGCCCCGACCCGAGATTCGGCGACATCGTCTCGCTCGAGTCCACGGCCAGATCGCGTTATGACGCGCTGCAGGTAACGGCCCAGCAGCGGATGCGCGACGGCCTCACGCTGCACGCCGCGTACACACTCGGCAAGTCGACCGACGACGCCTCGGATTTCTTCACGAGCGCCGGCGACCCGAACTTCCCACAGGACAGCAACAACCCCGGCGCCGACCACGGTCGATCGAGCTTCGACGTCCGCCACCGGTTCACGGCCAGCTTCGCCTACGTGCTGCCGTTCGGCGCCGGTCAGCGCTGGGCGTCGGAGGGATGGGCCGCACGGGTCCTGGGCGACTGGACCATCGCCGGAATCTTCACCGCAGAGAGCGGGGCGCCGTTCACCGTGGCGTTGCTGCCGGAGATCGACAACAGCAACACCGGGCGCGCCGCGCTCGGGTTCGGCGCGAACGATCGGCCAAGTCTGTCGGGCAACGCCGCGCTGAGGGATCCGTCAGCCGCAGCGTGGTTCGACACCGACGCCTTCACGTTCCCGGCGTTCGGGAGCTTCGGCAACGCCGGGCGCAACATCCTGGACGGACCGGGCTACCAGAACCTCAACCTGGCCGTCCTCAAGCTGGCATCGCTGAGTGAGGGTGTGAACGTCCAGCTCAGGCTCGAGGCGTTCAACGTCCTGAACCGTGTGAACCTCGGTTTGCCGGACGTGTTTCTCGGCTCGCCGACCTTCGGCCGGATCCTCACGGCCGGTCCCGCCCGGCGGCTGCAGCTCGGCCTGAAGCTGATTTACTAGTAGGGCTTCGCCTGCGGCTCGCCCCTGCAGCCCTGCTCACTCGCTCCGCTTCGGAGGCCCCAGCATCTCTCTTGGGTCCGCATGAAGGGGCAAGGACTGCCCTACGCAACTGAGGACGATCAGAGCGCGCACGGCGCGCTCCGCGGGCGCCGGCACGGGGTGTCCGGGGTCCCCGTAAGGCGCCCGCGTGGGGCTTGGGGCGCAAGGCACCCCATCTAGGTACCGTTCAGTAGCGCTTGGATCTGCGCCTCGAACGTCGCGAACGGCTGGGCACCGACGATGATGGTGCCTTCCACCGTGTCACCCGAAGCGCGGCCGACGACGAAGCTGGGCGTGCCGGTGAGGCCGATCGCACTCGCGGCGGCCATGTCGGCCTGCACCTCGGTCGTGTACTTTCCGCTGCCCAGACACGCCTCGAAGCCGGCGCCGTCGAGTCCCAGGTCCGCGGCGTAGTCGACGAGCGCCGCATCGTCGAGCGCGTTGATGTTCTGGAACATCACCTCGCGCATCTCCCAGTACTTCCCCTGCTCGTCGGCGCAGCGGGCGGCGTAGGCGGCCTGCTCGGCGTTGGCGTGCATCGGCAGCGGCAGATCGCGGCTCACCAGCCTGACCTGCCCGGTGTCGATGTACTTCGCCTTCAACTCGCCGAAGGTCGTCGTGGCGAACCGGCTGCAGAACGGGCACTGGTAGTCGGTGAACTCGACCATCGTGACCGGTGCATCGAGACTCCCGAACGAGTGGGCGTCGGCGATCGAAACCTCGGCCGACCGCGGACGAGGCGCCTGTGCCTGCGGCGCCTGCGGCGCGCCACCCTGGCCCTCCAGCAGCTTCCGGATCTCCTGCAGCTCGTTGAGGATCGCCGCCGCCTGGCCCTGGTTCATCGCCGACGACTGGCGATTGCAGCCCGCGGCAAGCGCCGAGCCGATCGAAACCACCACGCCGAATATGACCATTCTTCGCATCTGCTTGGTTCCTCGCGGCTGATCGTATCAAGCCCGAAGGAAAAGTGAGACCCAGCCCAGCGCCGGGCCGGATTCACGCAGGGTTCGAGGGCGTCAACGGTCTGGCGGTTTGCGGCGTCCTTCACCTTGACGGTCAAAAGACGCACATATTAAGGTCGAAGGGTTTCGGCCCTTCGAACCGTTCGAATCAGATGACCAAGTTCTCGAAGCACCGCCCCGGCTCGGCGATTCTCCTGGCCATCACGATGGCACTCTCGGCCGGTTCCGCCGCGGCCGACGACTGGCCCGACTGGCGTGGGCCAAACCGCGACGGCACCTCGTCGGAGACCGGACTGCCCGCGAGCTGGTCGCCCGACGGCGAGAACCTCGCCTGGCGCGTGCCCTACGGCGGACGCTCGGCGCCGATCGTCCTCGGCGGCCAGGTGTACATCCAGAACGGCGTCGGCGGCGACGAATCGCTCCAGGAGCGCCTGATGGCGTTCGACGCCGGCAGCGGTGACCTGCTCTGGGAACATCGCTTCAACGTCTACCTCAGCGACGTGCCACCGCATCG
This sequence comes from Acidobacteria bacterium UBA2161, assembly GCA_002328835.1. GTDB lineage: Bacteria > Acidobacteriota > Vicinamibacteria > Vicinamibacterales > UBA823 > UBA2161. The sequence goes on from DCWN01000017.1 coordinate 341,897, forward strand.
CGTCGGCTGGGCGTCGCCCACGGGCGATCCGACGACCGGACATCTCTATGTGTACGGCGCCGGTGGGACGCTCCTGTCACTGACCGCGGGGGGCGAGCTACGCTGGCAGCGTTCGCTCAACGAGGATTTCGGCCTCATCACGACCCACGGCGGCCGAACGGTCTCCCCGGTCCTGGACGGTGATCTGGTCATCGTCAGCGGGCTGTCGTCGGGCTGGGGCAACCAGGCGATCGGCCGCCATCGGTTCATGGCGTTCAACAAGAACAATGGCGAGACGGTCTGGGTGAGCACGCCCGGCGGCCGCGCCTTCGACACGACCTACTCGACGCCGATCATCACGGACGTGGACGGCACCCGCCTGCTCATCGCCGGTGGCGGCGACGGTGCGGTGCACGCGATGCAGCCGCAGACCGGCCTGCCGGTCTGGAAGTTCGCGATGAGCAAGCGCGGCATCAACGCGGGCGTCGTTTTCGCCGACAACCGCGCGTTCGTCAGCCACAGCGAAGAGAATCTGGGTACGAGCGAGATGGGCCTGCTGGCGGCTGTCGACGCCACCAGCACCGGCGACCTCGACGCCGACGCTGTCGCCTGGCAGGTCACCGGGTTTCAGGGCGGCTACGCCTCGCCGGTCATCGACGGCGACCGGATCTACCAGATCGACAACAGCGCGAACCTCGCGGCGTTCGACCTGACGTCGGGCGCGGCCCTCTGGGAGATGAACATCGGGACGATCCAGCGCGCGGCGCCGGTGCTGGCCGATGGCAAGCTCTACCTCGGATCGGTCACCGGCCGGTTTTTCATCCTCGAGCCCGGCCGTAACGGCGCCGAGGTCCTGTCCGAGGTGCAGCTCGGCACGGTGGAGGAGCCGGAAGAACTCATCGCCTCCCCCGCCATCGCCGACGGCCGGGTCTACGTCGTCACCGACCAGGCGCTGTACGCCATCGGCCCCGACGAGCCTCGGTCGAGCACAGGCCTGACGCCACCTGCGGCGCTGCCGACGTCGATCGGTCCGGTGAGCCAGGTGCGGGTGTCGCCGACGGAGCTGGTCGTCGAACCTGGGCAACCGGTGTCGCTCACGGCGGATCTCTTCGATGCCCGGGGTCGACAGGTGCCGAACGGCACGGTGACCTGGGCGCTCGACGGACTCGAGGGCACGGTCACGCCCGGTGGCGAGTTCGTCGCCGATCCTGCCGCCGGCATGCAGGCCGGCTCGGTGACGGCATCGGCTGGTGGCGCGACCAGCAGCGCCCGGCTTCGGGTGATTCCGCCGCTGCCGAACGAGTACGATTTCGAAGCGGACGCGCCGAGTAGCTCCCCGTCGCACTGGATCGCTTCGACCGGAAAGTTCGAAGTGCGCGACGAGGCCGGCAGCCGTGTGCTGGTCAAGAAGTCGGACAATCCATTCACCCGGCGCGCGCGCGTCTATATTGGCGATTCCGATCTGTCCGACTATACGGTCGAGGCCAACGTCTCGGCGATCCGCAGCCGCCGCCAGATGGGCGATGCCGGCGTCAACGCCCAGCGCCACACGCTGGTGCTGATGGGCAACCACCAGCGGTTGGAGCTACAGACCTGGCAGCCCGAGACCGTGCGCACGGTCACGATGCCCTTCGCCTGGGAGCCCGAGACCTGGTACCGGTTCAAACTCAGCGTCGAGAATCTCGACGATGGGAGGGTGCGCGCACGCGGGAAGGTCTGGCCACGGGACGAGGCCGAACCCGCCGACTGGGCGCTGGAGGCGATCGACCCGAACCCGCATCCACAGGGCAGCCCCGGGATCTACGCGAACGCGCCGTTCGAGATCTTCTTCGACAACGTACGCGTCTACTGAGCAGGAAGACAGGCAGGAGGCTGGACATCGATGCGACGGCGATTCAGCAGGTGGTGTGTCACGGCGGCCATGGCCCTCGCGCTCGCAGCGGCTGGCTCGTCCCTCCGAGCCCAGCAGTCGCCCTCGATCGACTGGCCGATGTGGGGCGGCACGCCCGACCGGAACATGGTGTCGGACATGACCGGCCTGCCAGCCGATTGGGACGTGGATAGCGGTCGCAACGTCAGATGGGTGGCCGAACTCGGCTCGCAGACCTACGGCAACCCCGTCGTCGCCGAGGGCGTCGTGCTGGTCGGCACGAACAACGAGGCGGTCAAGGACCCAAGTCAGCAGGGTGACATGGGCGTTCTCATGGCCTTCCGTGAGTCGGACGGTGAGTTCCTCTGGCAGCACGCCAATGCGAAACTCATCGCGGGCCGCGTGCACGACTGGCCCTATCAGGGCGTCTGCTCCTCGCCGCTGATCGAAGACGGCGTCGCCTACTACGTCTCGAACCGGGGCGAGGTCGTGGCGCTCGACCTCGAGGGGTTCCACGACGGTGAGAACGACGGCTGGGTGCAGGACGAGCCGTCCCAGAACGAAATCGACGCCGACGTCATCTGGCGGTTCGACATGCTCGAAGAAGTCGGGGCGTTTCCCCACAATATGTCGAATTCGTCGCCGGTCACGCACGGCGAGTTGATCTACGTGAGCACGTCGAACGGGCAAGACGAGAGCCACGTCAACATCCAATCGCCGTTCGCGCCGTCGATCATCGCTCTCAACAAGACGACGGGTGAACTGATCTGGGAGGACAACTCGGTCGACGACCGGATCCTGCACGGTCAGTGGGCCTCGCCGACCGTCGGCACGATCGGCGGGGTCGACCAGGTCATCATGGGCCAGGGCGACGGCTGGATCCGCGGCTATGAAGCGACCACGGGCGAGAAGCTGTGGGAATTCGACACGAATCCCAAGGACTCGGTCTGGCCGCGCACCCGCAACGAACTGATTGCCACCGCGGTCGTCTACGACGACCTCGTCTACATCGCCAATGGGCAGGACCCCGAGCACGGCGAAGGGATCGGCAACATGTACGCGATCGACGCGTCGAAACGCGGCGATATCACCGACACCGGGCGGGTCTGGTACTACACCGACATCCGCCGATCGATTTCGACCCCCGCGATTCACGAGGGGTTGATCTACCAGCCGGACTTCAGTGGCTTCCTCCACTGCATCGACGCCAAGACCGGTGAGGTGTACTGGGTGCACGACACATTCGCCGCGATCTGGGGCTCGCCGCTCGTCGTCGAAGGCCGCGTCTATCTGGGCGACGAGGACGGCGACGTGGTGGTGCTGAGAACCGGCAAGGAGCTCGAGGTCATCGCCGAGATGAACCTCGGCAGCGCGGTCTACGGTACGCCGGTGCCGGCCAACGGCGCACTCTTCCTCAACTCCCGCAACCGGCTGTTCGCGTTCGTCGCGGACTGACGACAGGCGCGTGACGCCGTTCGACTTCCAGCTACGCACGCGGATCGTCTTCGGCGCCGGCGCCGTCGAGCGGCTGGCCGAGCTGGCCGGCGAGTTCGGGTTCCGGCGGACACTGCTCGTCGCCGATCCGGGCCTGGTCGAGGCCGGCCACGTCGACCGGGCCACGGCGCTACTCGACGCGGCGGGCATCGCGGTCTTCCCCTTCCACGACTTCCGTCCGGACCCGGACACCGACGCCATCGAGACGGCACGGGCTTTCGCGGCGCCCCACGCGGTCGATTCGATCATCGGCCTCGGCGGCGGCAGCTCGATGGACTGCGCCAAGGGCGCCAACTTCCTGCTCACCAACGGCGGCCGGATGCAGGACTACCGCGGCTTCGGCAAGGCGGCGCGCCCGATGCTGCCGTCAATCGGCATCCCGACCACGGCCGGCACCGGAAGCGAGGCCCAGGTGTGGGCGATCATCGCCGATGCCGCCACCCACATGAAGATGGCGTGCGGCGCGCCCGGGTCGGCGTTTCGGGTGGCGCTGCTCGATCCGGATCTCACGCTGTCGCAGCCGGCCGCCGTCACGGCCGTGACCGGTTTCGACGCGATCGCGCACGCCGTGGAGAGTTACGTGACCAGCCGGCGCACACCGGTGTCGACCTGTTTCGCCCGCGAAGCCTGGCGGCTGCTGACCGGTGCCTATCTGCGCGTCCTGACCGATCCGGCCGATCGCGAGGCGCGATCGGCGATGCTCCTGGGCGCGCACTACGCCGGTATGGCCATCGACCAGTCGATGCTCGGTGCGGCCCACGCCTGCGCCAACCCGCTGACCGCGCATCACGGCGTCACCCACGGACGGGCGCTGGCCATCCTGCTGCCCCACGTCGTGCGCTGGAACGCCGCGGAGGTGGCGCCGCTCTATGCCGAGTTGCTGGCTCTCGCCGACCGGGCGACCGGGGCGGACGGCGCGGGACCTGGGCTGGCCGGATATATTCAGGAATTGGCGGCCGCGGCCGACTTGCCGGCGTCGCTCGGTGACGTCGGTGTGGCCGAACTCGATCTGGCCACGCTGGCCGGGGAAGCCGGCGAGCAGATGACCGGGCGGTTCAACCCGCGGTCGTTCGACGCCGAAGCCGCGGAGGAGATCTACCGATGCGCGCAATGACCTTCGTCGTAACGCTGACCCTAGCCGTCTTGGGTGGCCACCCGGCCAGTGCCCTGGCTCAAACGGCTGACGCGTGGCCTCAGTTTCGGGGCAACCAATCGCTGACCGGCGTCACCGTGTCGAGTGTGCCCGACGACCCCGCGCTGCTCTGGACGTTCGACACGGGCGATACCGTCGACTCCTCCGCCGCGATCGCCGACGGCGTCGTTTACGTGGGCACCTATGCCGGAGACCTGATCGCGCTCGACCTCGGCGACGGCTCCCTACGCTGGCGCTACCAGGCCTCCGAGTACGGCATCGGTGAATCATCGCCGGCTGTCGCCGACGGGGTCGTCTACATCGGCGACCTCTTCGGCGTGTTGCACGCCGTCGACGCCGACACCGGTGAGGCGCGCTGGACCTTCGCCACCGAAAGCGAGATCAAGTCGTCTCCGGTCGTGGTCGGCAACATCGTCCTCATCGGCTCGTATGACGGCTATCTGTACGGCCTCTCGGTGAGCACCGGCGCGGAAATCTGGAGGGTGGAGACCAGCAGCTACGTGCACGCCACACCGGCCGTCGTCGACGGCGTGGCCTTCTTCGGAGGCTGCGACGAGCAGTTCCGCGGCGTGCGGATCCGCGACGGCGAAGAGATCTTCAGCGTCTCTTCGGGCGCCTACACCGCTGCATCGCCCGCGATCGCCGGCACGATGGCCTTCTACGGCACGTTCGACAACGAAGTCCTGGCACTCGACCTGGCAGAGCGGGAGGTGTTGTGGCGCTACGAACACCCGACGCGGCACTTCCCGTTCTACTCGTCGCCGGCGTTCCACACCGGGCTCGTCGTCCTGGGCGGGCGCGATCGGATGGTGCACGCACTCGACGCCGCGACCGGCGAGGCTCGATGGATCTTCACGGCGCGCGGACGCATCGATTCGTCGCCCGCCATCGTCGGCGGCCGTGTCTACATCGGTTCGAACGATGGACGTCTCTACGGTTTGGAGCTGGCCGACGGCGCGAAGGCGTGGGAATACGAACTCGGATCGGCCATCACCGCGTCGGTCGCTGTCGCCGACGGGCGTCTCGTCGTCGGCGCGCAAGACGGCCTGATCTACTGCTTCGGATGAGACTCGGCGGCGGCCCGGTTTCCGTTGACTTCGCCCTACCCCGGGTGTATTTGTGTACCGAACACGGCGACGTGGTCGGTCCGCGGTGCCAACACGAAGAGGAGGCGCAGATGTCTCCACCGGGCCACCCACACCCTCGGTAGCGTTTCGCGCGGCGAACGCCGGGCGAAGCTTCCGGGGGCACTCCAAGACTCGACGGCATCAAGGAAGAATCGCGCCGGCACGCTCCCGGCCAGCGGCCGTGAGGCCGGCCATGGGCCCGACGGCCCGCACGACGGTGCCGTTCAGTCGAATCTCGAGCAGTATCGGGCGGCGTGGTCGAGAGACCGCGCCGCCCTTCTTCTTGGACCCTCCTCTGCGTCAGACATCTGGGGTAGGCGCGCCGGCTGCGCCGCCGAAAAGGCATTGACCGCTGACTTATTCTGGCGGTAAGCTGTGGCAACAGTTCAAATAAGTGTCGCCGGGGGTGGGGCCGGTGAGCCTCGTCCACCCGGTGAGCCTCGTTCACGCGGTGA
>DCWN01000017.1:348299-368391 GCA_002328835.1 Acidobacteria bacterium UBA2161
CCTCGTTCACGCGGTGAGCCTCGTCCACTTGGAGGAATGCAAGTCATGGAAGTCGATCGCAGAAAGTTCCTGACGTCGGTCGGAGGCATTGGAGCATTCGAGTTGATGAAGCCGGAGGACCGAGCCGAGGCCATCGAGCATTACATGTCGAGCGAGATCGACAAGTGGTACATCGACGAGTTCGGTGAGACGGCAGCACTGGCACCGATCCGCCCGAGCTGGTACCAGCAGGGCGGCGGCCAGCAGAACCAGGATGGGCCGCGCCCGGCCCGCGGCACCGGCCGCGTCTTCCAGCCGCGCGAGGAGCCGCTCGCCGAGATGCCGGCGAAGCCGACGTTGATCGACTTCTACCGGTATCGCTTCGCGCCGGCACAGCACGTCATCCGGAGCGCGACGCATGCGCTCAAGGAAGGGCATCCGGAGCGGACGGTCATGGCCTGCCTGTTGCACGACGTCTCCCAGGCGCTCTGCCGGTCGGACCACGGCTACTGGGGCGGCGCGCTGTTCGCGCCGTACGTCGACGAGCGGATCAGCTGGGGGGTCAAGTACCACCAGGCGCTTCGGTTTTTCCCGGATCCGGCGGTCGGCTACGAGTATCCGGAGTTCTACAACCGGATCTGGGGCAAGGACTACGTCCCCGACGACTACATCAAGGCCGACTACCAGTTCGCGCGCAGCCATTCCTGGTACATGGAAGCTCGGATGGTCACGATGAACGACGAGTACGGATTCGACCAGACCGTTCCGGTCTCACTCGAGCCGTTCATCGACATCATCGGCCGCCAGTGGAAGAATCCGGTGGAAGGCCTGGGCTACGACAACAGCTCGTCGGCGTTCATGTGGCGGACGCTCATCGACCCGACACGACCGCTGTAAGGTTGGATGGGCGCCGTGCGCCCTGACGGTTCGCCGTACACCAGAAAGGCCGGGGCGCTGCTCCGGCCCTTCCTTTTGTACGTCCTTCGGCCCCTACAGCAAACCGGCGCCGCGCGCCCAGCGGTACTTTGCGCCGAGCACGTTCACCGGTAGCTGCGTCGTGTAGGGGTACGACGGAATGCCCCGATCGTAGAGGTACTCCGAGGCCTCCTCGACCTCGACGTCGCCGACGAGCGACGCCACGATCGGCTTGTTGATCCCCTTGGCGCGCCCTTCCTCGACCACCTCCGACGCGAGCTTCGCAAAGACCATCGGCGGCGTAATGATCGTGTGCCAGTAGCCCAGAATCAGCGCGTGCACCCGCTCGTCCTCCAACCCGAGCTTGATCGTGTTCCGGTAGGTCGTCGGCGGCTCACCGCCCGTGATGTCGACGGGATTGCCGGCCGCGCCGAACGGCGGGATGAACTTTCGGAACGCCGCGTCCAGATCGTCTGGCATGCGCATCAACCGCAGGTCGTTGTCGATGCACGCATCCGACAGCAGCACGCCCGACCCCCCCGCGCCCGTGATGATGATGATGTTCTCGCCCTTGGGCGTCGGTAGAATCGGCAGGCCGCGCGCGAACTGCAGCATGTCGTTCAGCGTCCGGGCGCGGATGACGCCCGACTGCCGCAGTACGTCGTCGTAGACCTTGTCGTTGCCGGCCAGCGCGCCGGTATGCGACGCCGCGGCGCGAGCGCCGAGCGCCGTCCGGCCGGCCTTCAGGACGACCACCGGCTTCTGCTTCGAGACGCGCTGGGCGACCTCGGCAAACGCGCGGCCGTCCTTCAGGTCTTCGACGTGCATCGCGATGACCTGCGTGTTGTTATCCTGCTCGAAGAACGTCAGCAGATCGTCCTCATCGATGTCCGACTTGTTGCCGAGCCCGACGATCGCCGAGACGCCCATCTTCGCCGACCGGCTGAAGCCGATGATCGCCATGCCAACCCCGCCGCTCTGCGACGAGAGCGCTGCCTGCCCCTTCACGTCGTAGGGCGTGCAGAACGTGGCACAGAGATTCTCGTGGGTGTAGTAGAAGCCGTAGATGTTCGGCCCCATGACGCGCACGTTGTGCTTCCGCGCCACGCCGATCATCTGCTGCTGTAGTTCGGTCTCGCCGACCTCGGCAAACCCCGACGGGATCATGACGGCGCCGGCGATGCCCTTCTCGCCGATCTCGGCCAACGCGCCGGCCACGAACTTCGCCGGAATCGCGAAGACAGCGATGTCGATCGGTCCGTCGACGTCCTTGACGCTCTTGTAGCACTTGCGCCCGAGGATGTCGTCGGCCTTCGGATTGATCGGGTAGATCTCGCCCTGGTACCCACCGTTGATCAGGTTCTTCATCACCGAGTTGCCGATCTTCCCGTCCTCGCCCGACGCGCCGATGACGGCGACCGACTTGGGCCGCATGATGCGGACCATCGACTTCAGGATCTCCTCCTGGGATGGGCGGGGCCGCGGTTCGGGCAGCTCCTGCGCCAGCAAGATCCGCACGTCGACAGCCGCGACCGCGTCCTTGGTCGCCAGCACCGGGTTGAGATCGAGTTCGTGAATCTCGGGAAAGTCCGCGGTGAGCGCCGAGACGTTCTCGATAAGGCTCGCCAGGGCGTCGCGGTTCACCGGGTCCGCGCCACGCACCCCCTTCAGCACCTCGGCGGCCTGGATGCCGTCGATCATCGACAACGCGTCGTCGCGACTGGCCGGCGCCAGCCGGAACGTCACGTCCTTGAGCACCTCGACCAGGACGCCGCCGAGCCCGAAGGCCACCAGCTTGCCGAAGCTCGGGTCTGTCACGGCGCCGACGATCACTTCCTGCGCGGCGGGCAGCATCTGCTGCACCTGAACGCCCGCGATGTCGGCGTCGGCCTTGTAGGCGCGCGCGCTCTTCACGATCGCCTCGTAGCCCCGCGCGACCTCATCGGCCGTCCCCAGGCCGGTCAACACGCCGCCGGCCTCGGTCTTGTGCAGGATGTCCTTCGAAACGATTTTGAGCACGACAGGGTAGCCGATGTCGGCGGCCAGCGTCGCCGCCTCCGCGCTCGAGGTCGCCAGGCCCTCTCTCGGCACCGGAATGCCGTAGGCGTCGCAGATCTGCTTGCTCTCCGTCGACGTCAGCGACGCGCGTCCGGCCGCGCGCGCTCCCTCCAACACTGCCTTGACTGCCGCTCGATCGTGACTCATCTGTCGGTCCTCACGCCTCTGGTCGTGAATGCTAAATGGCACCCGAGTCCCGGGCCACCGCGATGTCCGCGCCGTCGTAGCCGACGACGTCCTTGAGAATCTCGTCGGTGTGCTCGCCGAGCGCGGGCGACGTCTCCACCTCCACCGGCGAGTCCGAGAGCTGCAGCGGGCACCCGACCGTCTGGAAGGTGCCGCGCCCGGCATGCTCGACGTCGACAATCATGCCGCGCGCCTTCAAGGACTCGTCCTCGATCAGCTCCTTCATGCTCATGATCGGGCCGCACGGCACACTGACCTCGTTCAGCATCCGCATCACCTCGAGCTTGTCGTGCTGCTGGGTCCAGTGCTCGATGATGTCGAAGCAGTCGTCGAGGTGGGACAAACGAGCCTTCGGCGTCGCGAACGCCGGGTCCTCGATGAGTTCCTCCCGTCCCGCCAGCTTCATCAGCGGTTCCCAGCCCGGCGGCTGGATGATGACGTAGGTGTAGTCGTTCGCTCCGCCGCCCTTGCACTTGAGCGCCTTGCCGGGCTGGCCGCCACCCGACGCATTGCCCGAGCGCGGCACCGTGTCGCCGAACGTCTCGTTCGGGTACTCGGCGAGCGGCCCATGCGTCAGCCGCTGCTGATCGCGCATCTTCACGCGACAGAGATTCAAGACGCAGTCCTGCATCGTCACTTCGACCCGCTGGCCCCGACCGGTCCTCTCGCGCTGGATGACCGCCGCCAGCAGCGCCGCCACGAGGTGCATCCCCGTGCCCGAATCGCCGATCTGAGCGCCGGTGCTCGTAGGCACGCCGTCCTCAAAGCCGGTCGTACTCATCGACCCGCCCATCGCCTGCGCCACTGTCTCGTAGGCTTTGCAGTCGACATAGGGGCCCGGGCCGAAGCCCTTACCGGACGCATAGATGATGCGCGGGTTGACCTCGCGGATCGTCTCCCAGGTGAACCCCTGACGCTCGAGCGCGCCGGGCGCGAAGTTCTCGACCAGGATGTCGGAGACCGCGATCAACTTGCGGAAGATCGCTTTGCCCTGATCGGTCTTCGTGTTGAGCGTGATGCTTCGCTTGTTGCAGTTGAGCATCGTGAAGTAGAGGCTGTCGGCGTCGGGAACGTCACGCAGCTGCGACCGCGTGATGTCGCCCCGTCCGGGAAGCTCCACCTTGATGACGTCGGCCCCCAGCCACGCCAGGATCTGCGTGGCCGACGGCCCCATCTGGACATGCGTCATGTCCAGGATACGAAGTCCTTCGAGCGCTTTACTCATTGGCCTCACTCGCCTACTTGTACATCGTCTGGTTGCGGGTGCCCGGCGCCCACTCTTCGCGGTCGACCCAGATGTTGACGAGCGCGGAGGTACCGCCGCGCACCGCCGCGCGCGCCCGGTCGAGCGCCGGCCGGATCTCCTTCGGCTCCCGAACGACCTCGCCGTGTCCGCCCAGCAGCTCCGCGAACTTCTCGAAGTCGACGTCGCCCAACAGGTTGCCGACGTTCCCGCGCTCGGCGCCGTACTTGTTGATCTGCCCGCAGCGAATCTGGTTCATCGCCGAGTTGTTCCCGATGACCCCCAGAATCGGCAGCTTGAATCGCTGGCAGGTCTCCAGGTCCCAGCCGTTCAACGTGAACGCGCCGTCACCGAAGTAGCAGAGGACCTCCTTCTCGGGATGCGCGTACTTCGCCGCCATGGCAAACGGCACGCCGACCCCCAGCGTGCCGAGCGGGCCGGGGTCCATCCAGTGGCCGGGCTGGTGCGGCTGCACCGCCTGAGCCGAGATCGTGACCACGTCCCCGCCGTCCCCGATGTAGATGGTGTCGTCGGTCAGGAACTCGTTCAGCTCGTAGGCCACCCGGAACGGGTTGATCGGCACGCTGTCGGACTGAAACTTCGGAACTAGCTTCTCGTAGGCGACCTTTTCGGCCGCGCGCAACTCGTCGAGCCAGACTTGCCGCCGCTTCGCGCCGCTGTCGGTCGTGCCGGTCGTCGCAGCCAGCACGTCGGAGAGGACCCGGCCGATATCGCCCACGAGGCCGAGCGAGATGTCACGGTTCTTGCCGACGGTGCGGTAGTCCATGTCGATCTGGACGACGGTCGCGTCTGCGCGCAGCCTGCGGCCGTAGCCCATCCGGAAGTCGAACGGCGTCCCGACGATGACGATGACGTCGGCCTTGTCGAACGCCATCCGGCGGGTCCGGTGGAAGTGATGCGGGTCGCCTGGCGGAAACGTGCCGCGACCCGACCCGTTCATGTAGGCCGGGATGTTGAGGGTGCGTGCAAACTCCCGGGCTTGCTCGCTCGCTCGGCTCGTCCACGTCTGGGTCCCGAACAGGACGCACGGCCGCTCCGCCTGTACTAGGAGGTCTGCGAGTCGCTGCACGTCATCGGGATCGGCCGACAGTTTCGTCGACGCCCGATAGCGGCCGGCCTCCGGAATGCGGGCCTTGTCCAGATCGACCTTGGCGTCGAGCACGTCGCGCGGAATCTCGAGGAACGAAGGACCCGGCGCGCCGTTGAAGCATTCGCGGAACGCCATCGAGACCATGTCGGCGACGCGCGCGGTGGACGGCACCGTCGCCGCGAACTTCGTGATTGGCGAGAGGATGTCGACGTGTGGCAGGTCCTGCAGTGAACCCATCTTGTGCTGGGTCAGCGAACTCTGGCCGCCGATCATCAGCATCGGACTCTCCGCCCGAAATGCGTTCGCGATGCCCGTGATGGCGTCGGTCGTCCCAGGCCCCGCGGTCACCACCGCGCACCCCGGCTTGCCCGTCTGCCGCGAGTAGCCATCGGCCGCGTGCGCCGCGACCTGCTCGTGACGCACGTCGATGATCTCGATGCCCTCATCGAGGCAGCCGTCATAGATGTCGATGATGTGGCCGCCGCAGAGCGTGAAGATGACTTCGACGCCCTCGGCCTTCAGCGCCTTGGCGACCAGATGGCCACCGGAGATCTGTTGAGGCGTCGTGTCGGCCGCGCTCGGCTTGGTGGTGGGTTCTGCTGTTGGCATGCGGGTTCTCCGTGTGTGCTCCGTGTGATTCATCCGATGAAAGATGAGACCGGTCAGTCCAGAAAGGTGACGTACTGCTCGACGTGGGTGGCGAGGTTCAGGCTGTGCTCGCGCACCAGCCGTTCGGCCAGGTCGGTGTCACGGCTCTCGAGCGCTTCGATGATGTGCATATGGTCGATGATCGACTGACGCGCCCGGTCGCGGTCGCCGATGGTCTGCATCCGAATCGACCGCATGTGGACGAACAGGTTCTCGGCCAGTCGATTCAGCAGGTCGCACCGGCTCAGCTGCAGCAGCGCCTGGTGGAACGAGATGTTGGTCGCCGAGTACTCGTCGATCCGGGCCTTCACCTGCCCGCCGTCGAACGTGGCGAACATCCGCCGCAGCGTCGAGATCTCGTCGTCGGTCGCGTGCTCGGTAATCAGGCGCGCGGCCATGCTCTCGAGCGCGGCCCAGACCGTGATCATCTCGAGGATCTCTTGCTTCGTCTTGCGGATGATGAACGCGCCCTTTCTGGGCACGGTCCGGATGAGACCCTCTTGCTCCAACCGCGCCAGCGCCTCGCGGATCGGCGTCCGGCTCACGCCCAGCGCCTCGCCGAGCTGGCGCTCGTCGAGCCTCGGCTCCTCGGCCTGGGCGTAGATGTTCACCGAGCAGATCGCCTCCTTGAGCCGGAGGTAGATCCGGTTCTTCAGGACGTCGCTGGCGTCGATCGGCTCGAGCTTGAGCACCGTGGCAGGCATCTGGGCTGTCCAAGAAACGGCTGGAAACAGGTCCGTCTCAAGTGGTATACAATATACCAACAATACGAAATGCGCAAATCCATCCGGCAGTAAGTAAGCTTCCCCCTGTGGAACTGAGATTTCGAGCCTCTCTGGTCGTCCTGCTCTGCCTTGGCGGGGTCGCAGTCGTGGATGCCGGGCAGGACGTCTGCCGCGACGCGCCGGTCGCCGTCCAGGTCCTCGGCTCGGGCGGGCCGTTCCCGCGCGACGGGCGGGCCTCATCGAGCTACTTGGTCTGGATCGACGGGCGCACCCGCCTGCTGGTCGACGCGGGCGGCGGCGCGTTCGTCCGGTTCGGCGAAGCCGGCGCGCGGATCGAAGATCTGTCACTGCTCGCCATCAGCCACCTCCATCCCGATCACGTCTCCGACCTCCCCGCGCTGCTCTGGCTGAGTCAGGTGTTCCGAACGGCGCCACTCCCCTTCGTCGGCCCGTCAGGGAACGATTCCCTTCCGCCGGTCGACACATTTCTCGATCGCCTCTTCGGCGAAGCCGACAGCGCGTTTCCGATCCTGTCCGGCACCCGCGGGGGCGGCAATGCGGGCGTCCGCCTCGACGTCACGGCGGTCGACGTGACGGCCGCGGAGCCTACCCTTGTCCTCGTGACCGCGGAGCTGAGCGTGACCGCCCTGGGCGTGCCGCACGGAAACGTGCCAACCATCGCCTACCGCACGGAGGTGGGCGGGACGAGTGTCGTCTTCGGCAGCGATCAGACCGGCGCCAACCCGGCCTTCGTGGAGTTCGCCCGCGGCGCCACCGTCCTCGTGATGCACTTCGCTGTCACCGAAGCGACCGACGGACCGCGGCACGCGCGGCCGAGCGTCGTCGGCCAGATCGCCCGAGACGCCGGTGTCGACACGCTCGTCCTCAGTCACCTCAGCGGCCTCGATCCGGCACACCCGCGCTACGGCGATTTCAGCCTGTCCGACCTCGATGCCAGCGTGGCCGAGGTGCGCGCCTCGTTTGCCGGCAACCTCATCGTCGCCGAGGACCTGTACTGCCTCCCTGTCGAGTGAGGAACCCACGTGGTGGATGAAGCGTTCACGGTTCGCCGGGCCACGATGGCCGACCTCGAGACGATTGCCGCGTTCGCGGCGGCCGAGGCCTCGGACGCCGAGGGGTTGACTCCTGCGGTCGACACACTCCGACGCGGCGTGCTGGCCGGCCTCGAGGATCCGTCGGTCGCGACCTGCTGGGTCGTCGAAACGGCGGACGGCGAGGTCGCAGGCAGCGCCTCCGTCACGCGCGAATGGAGCAACTGGAACGCCGCCGACTACTGGTGGGTGCAGAGCATGTTCGTGACGCCGGCGTACCGTGGCCGACGGCTCGCGCGGTTGCTGCTCGCGACGATCGAGGACGCCGCGCGCGCCGCCGGCGCCGCCGACCTCCGGTTGTACGTGCACGAACGGAACAGCAAGGCGATTCGGGCGTACGCGCGGACCGGATTCAGCGATACGCCGCACCAGATCATGTCGAAGCGGATCACGGCAAAGGACTAAGCGATGGCCACGACACGCTCGTTCCGAACTGCCCCTCTCACCGTGGCGCTGCTGTGCTGGCTGGCGAGTGGCGCGGCGGCGCAGGACGCCGCCATTGACGAGATTGACGAGGCGGTCGACCGGTATGCCGGCCAGATCATCGAACTGCGGCAGCGGATCCACCAGAACCCCGAGCTGGGCAACCGCGAGTTCGACACCGCGGCGCTCGTTGCCGAGCACCTCCGCGAACTGGACTTCGACGAGGTGACGGTCGACGTCGCCCACACCGGCGTCGTCGGCATCCTGCGAGGCGGCCTGCCGGGCGACGTCGTGGCGGTCCGCGCCGACATGGACGCACTGCCGGTCACCGAAGACACGTCGTATCCGTTCGCGTCCACGGTACGAACGGAGTATCTGGGCCAGCAGGTCGGCGTGATGCACGCGTGCGGCCATGACGTCCACACCGCCGTCCAGCTGGGGGTCGCGTCGGTCCTGGCGTCGATGCGCGATCGGATTCCCGGCACGATCAAGTTCATCTTCCAGCCGGCCGAGGAGGGTCCACCACCCGGCGAGGAAGGCGGCGCCGACTTGATGGTGCAGGAGGGCGTCCTAGAAGACCCGCGGCCGTCGGCCGTCTTCGGCCTGCACACCCTGGCGTCGATGGAGGTCGGTCGGCTAGGCTTCAGGCCCGGACCGATGCTGGCGGCCGTGGATCACTTCAAGATCCAGGTCACAGGCCGGCAGGCGCACGGCGCCTACCCGCACCTCAGCATTGACCCGATCGTGATGGCGTCGCAGATCGTGACGGCGTTTCAGACGATCCGGTCGCGCAATCTCTCACCGCTCGAGCCGAGCGTGGTGACGGTCGGCCTGATGCAGGGCGGCACGCGTTTCAATATCATTCCCGCTGACGTCTGGATGGAAGGTACGGTCCGGACTTACGATCCGGACGCGCGGGACACGATCGAGCGGCGGATGAACGAGATCCTGGCAGGCATCACGACGGCGGGTGGCGGCAGCTACGAACTGGAATATGACCGGGGCTCACCCGCCACGATCAACGACACCGAGTTGACCGCGCAGATGGCACCCACGCTCGAGCGGGTCGTCGGCGCCGAGCAGGTCGAGATCGTCGAGCCGGTCATGGGCGGGGAGGACTTCTCGTTCTTCGCCAACGAAGTGCCCGGGTTCTTCTTCCGCCTCGGCATGGTGCGGCCCGGTACCGAATCGGGCGGACACCACACGCCGACCTTTCAGGCCGACGACGCGTCGGTACCGGTCGGCATCCGGGCGATCTCGAACCTGCTGATGGACTACTTGATCTCGAAGCAGTAGCTGTGCCGACCGATGCCGACCATCGTCTATGATCCGCAGACGGGCCGCCAGGCATTCGGCGCCGCGCTTCGGCAACTCCGCGAAGCCGTGGGCGCATGATCAGCACCTGGAGGGGACGGAGCGACGATGAACGAGATTCAGTGGCCGGTCTGGTGGGCGATCCGCGACCTGCCGGGTGAAACGCGGCGGATCGCCGCGTTTCTCGACATGCCGATCGACGAGTCGCGATGGGATGCGATTGTCGAGTACTGCTCCTTCGACTGGATGAAGGCCAACGCGACGAAGAGCGTGCCCCTCGGCGGCGCCTTCTGGGACGCCGGCGCGCAAGTCTTCATTCACAAGGGCGTCAACGGCCGCTGGAAGGACACGCTGACCGCCGAGGAATCGGCCGAGTACGAGGCGCGCGCCGAGAAGGAACTGGGCGCCGGCTGTGCCCGCTGGATCGCCACCGGCGAGTTGCCGGCCTGACCCAGGCGGCCATGGCCTTCCCTGACCTTCGCGCGTTCATCGACCAGCTGCGTCGGAACCGCGACCTCGTTGAAGTCGGCGCGCCGGTCGACTGCCACCTCGAGGCCGCCGAGATCCACCGCCGCGTCATCGCCGCGGGCGGGCCCGCGCTGCTCTTCACCAACGTCGAGGGCGCCGACTTCCCTCTCGTCACCAACCTCTTCGGTACCGCGCAGCGTGCCGAGCTCGCCTTCGGTGAGCGGCCCCAGCGATTGATCCGACGGCTCGTGGGCCTGGTCGAGACGTTCCTCCCCCCCACGCCGGCCAAGCTGTGGGGTGCCCGAGACATCGGCTTCGACCTGATGAAGGTGGGCCTGAAGCGGGGCCGCGGCGGACCGGTGACCGAGGTCGTGACCGACGACGTTCGGCTCGACCGGCTGCCGGCCCTGACGACCTGGCCCGACGACGGCGGGCCGTTCGTCACCTTGCCGCTGGTCTTTACCCAGCACCCCGACGGCCGGGGCCACAACCTCGGGATGTACCGGCTGCACGTCCACGACCAGCGGTCGACCGGGATGCATTGGCAGATCGGCAAGGGCGGCGGGTTTCACTACCAGGTCGCGGAATCGCGCGGCGAGGCGCTCCCGGCCACGGTGTTTCTCGGCGGCCCGCCGGCGCTCATGCTCTCTGCGATCGCCCCGCTGCCCGAGAACGTGCCCGAGTTGATGTTGGCCTCCCTCATTGCGGGAGAACGCCTGCGTCTCGCCGACGGCGACTGGCCGCATCCGCTGGTGGCCAACGCGGAGTTCGCGCTGATTGGCGAGGTGCCGCCAGGCGAGCGGCGGCCCGAAGGGCCATTCGGAGACCACTACGGCTACTACTCGCTACAGCACGACTACCCCGTCTTCCACGTGCGGACCATGGCGCGCCGGCGCGACGCCATCTACCCGGCGACCGTCGTCGGGAAGCCGCGACAGGAGGACTTCTTCATCGGCGACTTGCTGCAAGAGTTGCTGTCACCGCTCTTCCCCGTCGTGATGCCGGCGGTGGAGCAGCTCTGGTCGTACGGCGAGACCGGCTATCACTCGCTGGCCGCGGCGGTCGTGAAACAGCGCTACACACGCGAAGCGATGGCGAGCGCCTTCCGGATCCTCGGCGAGGGCCAGCTCTCGTTGACGAAGTTCCTGCTCGTCACCGACCGAGCGGTCGATCTGAGGAACTTCCCGGCCACGCTCGAGCACATCCTCGCGCGCACCGACCCCGAGGCCGATCTCTACATCTTCTCGAACCTGTCGATGGACACGCTCGACTACACCGGGCCGGAGGTGAATCTCGGGTCGAAGGGCGTCTGGCTCGGGCTCGGTGACGCGGTCCGCGAGTTGCCGCGCACGTTCACGGCCGGCGCGGTGCCGCACGGCGTCTCGGACGTGCAGGTGTTCTGCGGCGGGTGCCTCGTTGTCGGCGTGCCGCCGCGCGAGGCCGAGCCCGACATCGCCGCTCGGATCGGCTCGGATCCCGCGTTCGCGCCGTGGCCCTTGGTAGCCCTGACCGACGAGCCGGCGCGTGCCGTGAAGAGCGCGACGAACTTCCTCTGGACGACGTTCACGCGGTTCGAGCCGGCCGCCGACATTCACGCGGCGGCGACCCGGGTCGTCAGGAATCATCTCGCCTACACGGCGCCGATCGTGATCGACGCGCGCTTGAAGCCCGGCTTCCCCGCCGAACTTACCTGTCGCGAGGACGTCGCCACGACGGTCACCCGACGCTGGACGGAGTACTTCCCGGCGGGCGGTGTCGAGATGGGCGACGCCGAACGCGGTCACCTGGATTAACCTCAGAGTTCACTTGCCTTGGTTGCATGCGACGCCAGGTGAGCCTGTACGTTCCAGAACCGGCCCGATCCATCGTCGACGCGGTCCGCACGCGGACCGACCCGATCCAGCACGAGCTAATTCCGGCCCACGTCACGCTCTGCCGGGATGACGAGGTGACCGACGGGACGGTCGTCGAGCGTCGGCTGGCCGCCGCGGGCCGACTGCCTCGCCCGCTCGCGCCGCACATCACGCTGCGCCATCCGCGCAACGTCGCGCGCCTGACCACACCGATCGATCGGGACGCCGCCGGCTTCGCGCACCCGGCACCGATTCACTTCGCCAAGGCCTCGCTCATCGAGCAGGTCGACGACGGCCCGTGGCGTGTGATCGCGGTGTATCCTGGGTAGCGGATGGCGTTGTGCACGGATGTGATGACCCGACCGCATCAGGAGCGACAGCCGTGACCCACGCGCACATCGACACTCAGGCCTATGACCGGGCCTTCAAGGTCGGCATCGTTGTCAACGGTGTCTACGTCCTGATCGAGGCGGGCTGTGGATTCGCGTTCAACTCAGTTGCGCTCATCTCCGACGCGGGCCACAATCTCAGCGATGTCCTCGCGCTGACGCTGGCTTGGGGCGCAACGTTTCTCTCCCGCGCACAGCCGACCGAGCGGCGCACCTACGGCATGAAACGCGCGACCGTGCTCGCGTCGTTGGCGAGTGCGGTGATGCTCTGCATCGCCTTGGGTGCGGTGATCTGGGAGTCGTTCGCTCGGCTGGCCGAGCCCGCAGCCACGAACGGCCGAACGATCGTCTTCGTGGCCGGAGTCGGCGTCGTCATCAACCTGGTGACGGCCGTCATGTTCATGTCGGGCCGGCACGACGACCTCAATATCAAGAGCGCGTTCCTGCACATGGCGGCCGACGCGGCCGTCTCGTTCGGCGTCGTCATCGCGGGCGTGGTCATGCTCGCCACCAACTGGCTCTGGGTCGATCCGATCGTCGCGCTGAGCGTCGCGGCCCTCATTCTCGTCAGCGGCCTCGGACTCCTGCGTGAGTCGCTCGATCTCGCGATGGATGCCGTGCCCGATCATGTCGATGTCGGCGCCGTGCGCGAGTACCTCGACACGCTGCCCGGCGTCGACGACGTGCATCATCTGCACATCTGGGCGATGAGCACGACCGAAACGGCATTGACCGTCCACCTGGTCATGCAGCCCGATCGATCCGATGACCTGTTGCTCCAATCGGTCTCCGACGCGCTCAAGCAGCGATTCGGCATTCAGCATCCGACCATACAGGTCGAGCACGGCAGCTCCTCCAAGCGTTGCGTCTACACGCCCGCCACGAGCGCCGTGACCCACGACACCTAGCGCCACCGCGCGGCGCGCACCAAGGACCGACATGCCCGACTCTCGAACCGTAGTCGGCGGAGGAAGACTGTCGCGGATGCCAGCGCAATCTGACGGGTGGCGCCTGCTTGCCCGCATCTTCGAGCGGCAATGGCTCCACCTGCTGCTGTTGGTTCTGCTCTTGGGCGCGCTGGGACCGGCCCTGCGAGCCGAGGCCGTGCGCGCCGGCAGTCTGGGTGGGCTGGGGACGCCCGCCTGGATCGCGCTCGCGATCGTCGTCGCCGTCACCCACCAAGGCTACGTCTGGTTCTGCTGGCGGATGCAGTTGCACGGGCAGCTCTTCACGCGTCTCTACGGTGATCGAGGCTTTCCGCTGTACGGCGCGGGGTTCGCGGCCCTGGCCCTGACGCGCCTGGCCGCGGTGATCGCAGTCGCCGCGGCCAATCGCGAGACGCTGCCCTGGGATCCGGCGATCCTGCGCACGATGGCCGTTGTGGCGGCCGTCCCGGTCATCTATCTCTTCTACTCCATCCATCGCTACTTCACGTTCCGGCGCGCGCTCGGCATCGACCACTTCGACCCGTCGTACCGGTCGGCGTCGCTGGTGCGTCAGGGAATCTTCCGATACACCCCGAACGCGATGTACGTCGTCGGATTCCTGATGGCGTGGCTTCCGGGCCTCTGGTTCGGATCGGCCGCCGGACTCGTCGTGGCGGCCTTCAATCACGCCTATATCTGGATCCACTACCTGGCGACCGAACGCCCCGACATGCGGCGGATCTACGCGCAGTCCGCGTGATATTCTCGATGCCCCCGGCCCGTCGAGGGCCGCACGTACGGGCTGTGTGAAGGAGTCAATCCAGTGAGTATGACCAAGACGTTGAGCCGGCTTCCCTGGCGAGGTGCCATCGCCCTGATCGCCCTGGCCGCCGTCGTCGGGCTCGCGCCCGCGGCCGCACAGGGTCAATCGATTGAGTCACCCGAGGAGTTCTTCGGCTTTCAGATGGGCGCCGACCGGAAACTGGCGCGCTGGGACAAGCTCGTCGAGTACTACGAGCTGCTGGGTCGCGAGAGCGACCGCCTCGAAGTCGTGAACATGGGGCCGACCACGCGCGGCAACCCGTTTCTGGCGCTCTTCATCTCATCACCGGCGAATCTTGCCCGGCTCGAAGAGCTGCGGCAGTTGAATGCCACGTTGAGCGATCCGAGGGGCGCGTCCGAGCAGGAGATCGAACGAGCGATCGCGAATGGCAAGGCGGTCGTCGTCCAGTCGATGGGGCTCCATTCGACCGAGGTGGGCGCGAGCCAGATGGCCGCCGAGTTGATGTACGACCTCGTGACCCGGACCGACGATGAGGTGGCCCGGATCCTCGACGAGACGGTCGCCATCATGATCCCGAGCTTCAACCCCGACGGCCAGAACATCGTGACCGATTGGTACAACGAGTTCGTCGGGACGCAGTACGAGGGTGTGAGCCCGCCCGAGCTGTACCACCACTACATCGGCCACGACAACAATCGCGACGCATTCCAGCAGAACACGGTCGAGTCGCAGTACGGCGCGACGATCATGTTCCGTGACTGGATCCCACAGGCCTACGTCGATCACCACCAGATGGGCGCCTACGGCGCGCGGATCTACGTGCCGCCCTATGCCGAACCGATCCGCCCGGCGGGCGACCCGCTGGTCTGGCGCGAGATGAGCTGGTACGGTGCGCACATCGCCTACAAGGAAGAAGAAGCTGGGATCTCCGGCGTCGTCAACGCCGCCATCTATTCCGGCTGGGGCCACTTCGGCTTCCACTGGATCACGCCGTTCCACAACATCGCCGGAATGCTGACCGAGTCGGCGAGCGCCAGACTGGCCACGCCGCTTTTCGTGCATCCAGATCAACTGAACGGCTCGCGTGGTTTGCCCGAGTACGAGATCCAGACCACCTTCCCGAACCCGTGGGAGGGCGGCTGGTGGCGCGTCCGCGACATCGTGGAGCAGCAGAAGATCGCCGCGATCGCCACGCTCGACATCGCGGCGCGGCACCGCGCCACGGTGCTGCGGAACGCCTACCTGAAGGCGTCTCGACAGATCGAGCGCGGCGCCGAGATGTCGCCCGCGGCGTTCGTCATCCCGGCCGACCAGCACGATCCGCTCACGGCGACGAAGATGGTCAACAAGCTGCGGCTGCAGGGGATCGAAGTGCAGCGCGCAACGGCGGAGTTCACGCATGAGGGTCGGGTCTACGGCCCGGGGACCTTCGTCGTCTCGATGGCCCAGCCGAAGATGGGTGTCATCCGGTGGCTACTCGGCCGGACCTTCTACCCCGACAACACCTACACGCGGAACCGCGACGGCAGCCCGATGCGGCCCTATGACATGTCGACCGACACGATGGCCGAATTCATGGGCGTCAGGGTCGACCCGGTCGAATCCAACGTCGAATCTGGCCTGAGCGTGGTCACCGCCGAGATCGCGTCGACCGGGCGCGTCGCCAAGGGTCGGAACGGCTATCGGCTCGACGGGCGGCTGAACGACAGCTTCAAGGCGACGAACCTGCTCCTCGCCGCGAACGTCGGCGTGCGGCGGGCCACGGACTCCGCTAGCGGCGTGAGCGCAGGCGATTTCATCGTGCCGGCGTCGGCCGATGACGCGATCGTCGCGCGGATCGCCGGCGCGACCGGCGTCGACTTCACGGCGCTGGACGCCGACGCGAGCGCCTTCAGCCAGCCACAGCAGCGAACCCGTATCGGCATGTACCAGCGGTACTACGGCGGCAACATGGACGAGGGCTGGACCCGCTGGCTCCTCGAGGACTTCGAATTCCCGTACGACACGCTGATGGATGCCGCCGTCACGGGCGGCACGTTGAACGACGACTACGACGTCATCGTTCTGCCCGCCGACAGCGTTGCGCGGATGACCGGCGACCAGCCGGAGAACGGCCCCAGCCGAGGCGGGAGCCCGGAGGACTATCCACCGGCCTTCCGGAGCGGATTTGGAGACGAGGGCGTCGAGGCCCTCGAGGCCTTCGTCGAGAACGGCGGCACACTCGTAACTTTCGCGCAGGCGGGTGACCTGGCGATCGAGAAGTTCGACCTGCCGGTCCGCAACGCCGTGGCGGGGTTGTCGTCCACGGAGTTCTGGTCGCCCGGCTCGACGCTGCGCGTCGACATCGATCGCGACCATCCGTTGGCCTACGGGATGCCGGCCAAGGGCCTCGCGGCGTTCCTCGGCGGGAACCAGGTCTACCAGGTCGTGGCCACGCCACGCAACGACCGGGTCGAGCGGATCGTGACATTCATCGACCGCGACATCCTCGAAAGCGGCTGGCTGCTCGGCGAGGAGGCGATCGCCGAGAAGGCCGCCATGGTCTCGGTCGCGCACGGCGAGGGGCGCGTCGTCCTGATAGGCTTCCGGGCGCAGCACCGCGCCCAGACCCACGGGACGTTCAAGCTCGTGTTCAACGCGCTCATGGGTGCCGGGGTGCCCGGCGCGGCAGGCAGCGCCGCGACCGACGGCGGAAGCCGACCATGACCCAGGCCGAGCAGGACAAGCGGATCGACTACATCGAGTTCGCGGTCGAGGACATCGCTGCCGCGAAGACGTTCTATTCGAGCGTCTTCGGATGGGAGTTCACCGACTACGGCCCCGACTACACCTCCTTCTTCGACGGCCGGCTTGCCGGGGGGTTCGGCAAGGCGCCGGACGCGAGTTCCAACGTCCCGGGGGGCGGCCCACTCGTCGTACTCTACGCGACCGATCTCGCCGCCTGCGAGGCGGCCGTCAAGACGCACGGCGGCCGGATCGTGAAGGAGCCGTTCGAATTCCCCGGTGGCCGGCGGTTCCACTTCGCCGATCCGAGCGACCACGAGCTGGCGATCTGGTCGGAGAAGTAGGGCGGAAAGAGGCACGCCCAGTTTCGGAGAACGATCCATGGCGACCCGAACACATCTCACCTCGCTCGCACTCGCCTGCTTCGTGGGCGTGGCCGCCGCCCACGCCCAGGAGGGCCCGAAGATCTTCATCTCGGTCGACATGGAGGGCATCGGCGGCATCGGCACGGGCCGGATGACGAGCGCCGGCGGCAAGGACTACGCACTCGGCCGCGAGCTGATGACCGAGGAGGTCAACACGGTCGTGGCGGCGATCCTCAACTACGTCGCAGCCGACCCCAACAACGATCCCGCCGAGATCGTCGTGAACGACTCGCACGGTGACATGCAGAACCTGTTGCACACGCGGCTCGATCGGCGCGTGACCTACATCCAGGGCAACCTCAAGCCACTCGGGATGGTCCAGGGGCTCGACGCCTCGTTCGACGCCGCGATCTTCCTCGGCTATCACGCGCGCGCCGGCACCGAGGGAGGATTCCTCGCGCATACCGGCTCGGGGGCGGTGAAGGGACTCTGGCTCGACGGCACCGAGGTCGGCGAGGGTGGCCTGAACGCCTACTACGCCGGCAGCCACGGCGTGCCGATCATCCTCGCCGCCGGCGACCAGACGTTCACCGAGCAGTTCGCCGCGCTGGTCCCGACCCGCACGGTGGCAACGAAGAGAGCGATCGGCTCGTCGGTGGCTCAGCTCCTGCACCCCGACGTCGTGCGCACCCGCCTCCGTGACGCAACGCGCGCCGCACTCGACGATCTCGCCGGCGCCATGCCGCTCGACACCGGCGGTCCGGTCACGCTCAGGATGCGATCGGCCTCGACGACCCGCGCCGACATCCTTCAGGCGATCCCCGACATGCGTCGGGTGGACGGCACGACGGTCGAGTACGACGCGCGCGACATGACCGAGGCGTACGCGCTGATCCGCCTGATGTATCGCTACGTGAGCTGGTAGGCGGTGGTTCTGCCCCGACCGGTGGCGCGCCCCTTGAGGGGCGCGAACGCCGCGCCTCACCTGTCACGAAACCGGGCTTTCCTGATCATGCTCGCACGCGGTCTCTTCGTCGCCCTCCTCACGCCCTACGTTGGCTGGCTGGTCTTCGCCTACGATTACCACTTCCTCGATGGCGTGAACCTAGCGCTGCACGAAGGCGGTCACCTCGTGTTCGCGGCCTTCGGCCAGACGCTGCAGGTCCTCGGCGGCACGATCGGCCAACTGTTCTTCCCCATCGCCTGCCTGGCGAGCTTCGCGCATCGAAAGCAGGTCTTCGAGACGGCCGTCTGCGGAATCTGGGCCGCCGAAAGCTTGATGTACACAGCGCAGTATCTGGGCGATGCCCGGGCACAGGCGCTGCCGCTCGTCGGCGGCCACATCCATGACTGGAACCATCTGCTGTCGCAGGCTGGGCTACTGGGATGGAGTGAATCGCTCGGCACGGCGCTGCATGTCGTCGCCAGCGTTGCGGCCATGGCCGCGCTCACTGTGGCGATCCGGCACGTCCGCCCAAGCCAAGCGGTGAGTGCCCCCTAGTCCCGGTAGTTCTCGAACTGCAACGGGATGTCGAGCTTGGCCTCCTTGAGCAGCGCGATCACCTGCTGGAGTTCGTCGCGCTTCTTGCCCGTCACCCGCAGCTTGTCGCCCTGGATGGCGACCTGTACCTTGAGCTTCGTCACCTTGACGCGCTTGACGATGTCGCGCGCTATCTCCGATTCGACACCTGAGCGCACGGCGATCAGCTGCCGGGCCTCGCCCACGTTGACTTGAGGCTCGTCGAGCTTCAAGCAGCGGATGTCGATCTTCCGGCCGACGAGCCGCTTGGTCAAGATGTCGTACATCTGCCGGAGTTGGAATTCGTCGGGCGCCTTCATCGTGACCTGCTCGTCCTCGAGCTCGAACGTGGCGTTCGTGCCCTTGAAGTCGAAGCGCGTCGTCAGCTCCCGGTTCGCCTGGTCGACGGCGTTCCTGACCTCCTGCCGATCCACTTCCGAGACGACGTCGAACGATGGCATCTGTTCCTCCGATGAGCCGGCGCGATGTTCCGAAAACACTCTTGCTCGTGGCAGTATGTCACCTTAGCTGATGCGGTACCGAGAGTTCCCGGTCGATCCGAGGCTGGCGCCCTACGTACGGCTGATCTGGCTGCTGGACATCGACGACCCGGCCGACTTCGGCCCGCCCGAACGGGTGATGCCCGACGGCATCGTCGAGGTCGTCTTCCCCTTCGGTGCGCCGCTCGGCATCCGGTTCGCGGGCGAGCCGTTCGCGCCGCACGCCAGCAGTTTCGCCGTCTCGCAGACCCACCGGTTCGTCGAGATCAGGCCGAACGCGCCAGCCGGCTTCCTCTCGGTGCGTTTCCACCCCTGGGGCGCGTATCACTTCTTCGACGTGCCGGTCTCGGCAATCGCCGACCGCGCGGTTGGCCTCGACGCGCTGTGGGGGCCGCCGGCCGCGACGCTGCAGGAGCGGCTCGCCGGGGCCTCGGGTGACATCGAGCGGGTGGCGCTCGTGGAGCACTTCCTGATCGACCAGCTCGAGCGGCACGCGAAACGGGATGTCAGGCCGGCGGTCGAGGCGGTCTGGGAGCGCCGGGGGCAACTCGGCGTGTCGTCGTTGTGCGCTCGGCTCGGCGTCACCGAGCGCACGCTCGAGCGCACGTTCGGCGCTGCGCTGGGCACCTCGCCGAAGCACTTCGCCTGCCTGACCCGCTTCCTCAACGTCTGTGACCGGCTCCGCGACGGTCGCTGGGAGAGCCTGAGCGAGGTGGCGCACGCCGGCGGCTACTACGACCAGTCGCACTTCAACGCCGACTTCAAGGCGTTCGCCGGCATCAGCCCGTCCGGCTTCGTGGCCCACCAGCACATCGCCTATCTCGAAATCTAGATGGGGCGCCTTGCGCCC
>DCWN01000004.1:0-8814 GCA_002328835.1 Acidobacteria bacterium UBA2161
TGGCGTCCCCAACGGGATTCGAACCCGTGTTTTAGCCTTGAAAGGGCTACGTCCTAGGCCTCTGGACGATGGGGACCCTGGAGTGTTGTCGGCGCTTGGATGCACGAGGTGCAGGCCGAGCGCACGTACGATCGAAAAGTGTAACACGGCGCGAGTGTGCCGGAGCGCTGGTCAGGTCCGCATCGGTTCTATAATGACCACGTGGCGCTGTTTGAGCCGCTGTTCCAGGCGCTGAACGAAGCCGGCGTCCGCTACGTTGTCGTCGGTGGCGTGGCCGTGGTCCTGCACGGCCACGCACGATTGACGGCGGACATCGACTTGGCCTGCGATTTGGCCCCCGCGCAGGCGCGCCTCCTCATCGAGACCCTCGTCAATCTCGGGTTCGCGCCACGAGCGTCGGTCGAGCCTCTGGACTTTGCCGATCCCAACATCCGACAGAGTTGGATCGACGACAAGGGGATGGAGGTGTTTTCGATGGTCGATCGGGCGGACCCGATGCGTGCGGTTGATATCTTCGCTGCGAGTCCGATCGAGTTCGAACAGTTGTTGGCCAGGGCGGATGAGATTCTGCTCGAAGCGACAGCGGTTCGGGTTGCGTCGATTCCCGACCTGATCCAGTTGAAGCGCCTCGCCGGTCGACCCCAAGACCTGGCGGATATCGAACAACTCGAGCGGATACTGCGGCGCCGTGAGGGGGCGGACGGATGACCGAACGCGATCGGCCGCGAGGTTGGGAGGCGAGTCGCCAGGCCAGCCTAGATGCGGCCTTGGAGGCCACACCTGCGCAGCGACTTGCCTGGCTGGAGGAGGCGCTGGAGTTGGCCTACAGCGCCGGTGCCCTGCCCAAGAGACCCGCACCCAACCCCCTCTCAGAGGGAGAGGGGGGAGCCCAGGCGCGGCATTTGCCGCCCCGTTCGCGACGCCATTCGCGGGCCTGAAGGCCCGCGCCACCGACAGCTCGTGGGCCGCACCGGGCGTTCAGCCGGTCGTCGCCTATTCGTAGCGGAGCGCCACGTCGGGGTCGACGCGGGTGGCTCGGTACGCGGGCACGTAGCTGGCCACGAGCGCGATTGCGGCAAGCAGCACGGTGATGCCGCCGAACGTCAACGGGTCGTGCGGGTCGATCTCGAAGAGCAGACTGCCGAGCATCCGCGTGACGGCGAAGGCGGCACCGAGGCCAATGGCGAGGCCGGCCGCCGTGAGCAGCACGGCGCGGCGCATGACGAGGCCGAGCACGTCCGACTGGTCGGCGCCAAGGGCCATCCGGATCCCTATCTCGTGGGTGCGCCGTGCGACGGTGTAGGCGATGACGCCGTAGAGCCCGATGGCGGCGAGCACGAGCGCAACGGCGGAGAAGATCGTCAGCAAGCCGCTGAACATCGGATCGGTCGCCATCTCGCGCGACAGTACCTCGTCCATCGTCTGCGTTTCGAAGAGCGGCAGGTTCGGGTCGAGCTGGGCCACCTCCGCCCTGACGGCCGAGACGATCGTCTCGGGGGCCTGCTGCGTCCGGACGAACAGCGCGAGCGGCGGGCGACGGTCGAACCAGATCGGCGGCTGGGTATAGGGTACGTAGAGCTGCACCCGCGACTGTTCCTTCAGTTCGTAATGGCGCACGTGGCCGACGACGCCGACGACCTCGCGCCAGATCATCTCGGGCGTCTCGCCGTCGCCCTGAGACTCGAACGAGACCCGGCGGCCGATCGGATCCTCGTTGGGCCAGAACTCTTCGGCCATGGTTTCATCAATGACCGCAACGAGGGTGCGGCCCTCGATGTCCGGCTCGTCGAAGACCCGGCCACGCAGCAGCGGGATGCCCATCGTCTCGAAGTAGGCGCCGCTGGCGGCCTGGAACATCGCGGAGGCGGCGGAATCACCTTCGAGCGGTCGGTTGTCAGGCAGCGTGCCCGATTCGGAGGCACCGCTCGCGAGGGGCACGGCGCTGTTGATACCCACGGAGATGACGCCGGGCAGCGACTGGACGCGATCGAGGAGCCGGCCGTAGAAGCCGTGCCACTGCGGGAAGTCGGTGTACTCGGCCGGCGGCAAGGGGACGCGCGTGGAGACGACGCGCTCCGACGAGAAGCCGGGGTCGATCGCGCCGACACGCGCGAAGCTTCGGATCATCAGGCCGGCGCCGATCAGAAGGACGAGCGCGAGCGCGACCTCGGCGACGACGAGCACGGCTTTGAAACGGTTTCCGCCGCCGCTGCCGCCGCTGCGGCCACCTTCCTTGAGGGTCTCGTGCGGATCTCAGCGCGATCTCGGGCTGCCGCTCGTCGGCGCGCGCGAGCAGCAGGTTGGCCATGTTGGCACATGCGATGAGCAGCACGAACCCGACCGCGCCGAAGAGCAGCAGCAGCGCCGGCTCGATGTCCCCGACGGCGATATCCCTGAGGGCCACGACGGTGGGCACGCCGTCCCAGCCGGTCGCCTCGGTCACCTCGCGGCCGACGCGCTCCATGTCGTCGCGCGCGGCGCCGACCGTGAAGCCTTCCCGCATCCGGGCCATCCCGATGATGCCGGGGCTGCGGCCCCGACTCTCCCAGGGCAGCGAGTCGGCGTAGGCGCCCGCCCTCGTAGAACGCCATCGCGAGATACATCTGTCCCGCGTCGGTCTCGCCGATGTCGTAGATCGTGTAGGTGTTCGGATGGTCGAGCGCGGAGGCCGCCTGGGCCTCATGGACGAAGCGAGCCTTGGCGGTGTCGTCGCGGGTGGCCACGCGCGGCAGGAACTTCAGCGCGACCGAACGGCGGAGCCGGATGTCGAGGGCGTGGTAGACGACCCCCATCCCGCCCTCGCCGATGATCGAGATGAATTCGTAGGGCCCGATTCGGGCGCCAGGCTCGATCCGTATGGCTGGCAGGTGGCCTACTGGAGCGGCTCCTCGTCGAACTTCACGAGCGTGTAGAGGAACTGACCTCCGGCGGGGATGATGATGTGGTGCGCGGTGGCCATCGGCACGTGCAGGATGTCGCCCGGGCCGAGTTCGTGGCGGGTGCCGCCCCGGATCCCGCTGCCGCGCTGCTGTTTCCGGGGGAGCGATTCCGCACCGACCAGCTCGCCGCCGATGACGAAGGTCGCGCGGCCGCGGTGGACGACGTAGAGATCGGCCTCGGTCTCGTGGTACTCGGCGCGCCCGGTCTGTCCGCGAAGCACGTAGTAGACCGAGTGACCATCCTCGTTGCGGATCGTTTCGTAGACCATCGCGCGATCGCCGATCTCTCGCTCGAGACGGTCGCCGATCGCGTCGACGTCCGCGCTTGGCCAGAGAACGAAGCCCGCTGGGCCGCTCGGCTCCTGCGCCGCCAGATCAGCCGTGCAGACGGCGGTGCCGACCAGGCCCGCGATGACGATGAGGCCCCAGAGGTTTCGCATCGCCGTCTCCTTAGTTGCCCGCGAGGAACGCCCGGGCTTCTCGGTCAGATCCTCGCGATCGGCGGTGCTCCCCATGGGGTGCTCCATCTGGACTGAGGGTTTGCCAGCGTGGCCGGCCCCGCAATCATAGCACTGGCGCCCTCTCGCTCCCGGACGACGCTAGCCGACGAACGCGTCGACGTGCGCCGACTCCATCGGCTCGGTTGCCAGCGACCCGACGACCAGGACGACGACGTTGGCCGCCAGCCCCCAAATGCCTGGTTGAACCAGTTGCCACTGCAGGGCCGGCACGAGGTTCCAGACGAACGTGACGACGCAGCCGGCGGCGAGGCCGCCGATGACGCCGGCAGGGGTCGAGCGCCGCCAGCAGAGCGCGGCGATGAGTGCAGGGAAGATCTGCGCGATGAAGCCGTAGGAGAGCAGCAAGAGGAGAACGAGCGAGACCTCGGACGACACGGCGAAGTAGTAGGCCACGGCGCCGATCGCCACGACCGTCCAGCGGATGAGGCGGGTCTCGTCGGCGTCGGAGAGTGACGGACGGACGACGGCGCGGTAGCCGTCCTTGATCACGACCGCGCCGGCGGCGTGGACGATCGCGTCGCCGCTCGACATCGAGGCGGCGAGGGCGCCGGCACAGAAGAGACCGACGACCACCGCCGGCAGGCCCAGCGAGGTGACGATCGTTGGGAGGATCGTGTCGACCGGCGTTACGCCGGGGAAGGCCAGGACGCCGGAAAAACCGATGAGCAGGATCGGCAGCAGGAAGAACGCAAAGGTCGGATAGAAGACGACCGTCTTCCTGAGCGTGGCAATGTTCTCCGCCGTGTAGATCTTCATGAAGTAGTGCGGCCAGACGGAGAACCCGAAGACCGAGATGACGATCGCGCTCGAATAGCCGCCCCAGGTCCAGGGCGCGCCCGCGGCATCGAGGCCGGGCGCCGCGAGCATCTCGGGCGCCACCTCGGCGATCCGTTCGAACATCGGGCCGATGCCGCCGTGCAACGCGCGAGGGAGGTAGAGGCCGAGGCCCCAGGCGAGCGCCATCATGAGAATCCCCTGGAACGTGTTCGTCCAGGCGACGCCCATGACGCCGCTGCGGAAGACATAGAGCAGGACGACGCCGTAGGTGATCGCCGCGCCCGCCCAGACCGGCATCCGCCCTTCGGTGACCACCGAGAAGACGTAGCCGGCGCCCTGCATCTGGAGCGTCAGGTAGGGGACGAACGCGATCAGGCTGATGACGGCGAGGACGGCCGAGATGTAGCGGCTGTGATAGCGGTGCGCGAACAGTTCGGCCTGCGTGACGTAGCCGAAACGGCGCCCGAGTCGGGCGACCCGCGGGCCGAAGAAGTACATCGGGACGAGGCCGAGACTGGTGTAGGAAATGATGTAGAACGCCGCGGCGCCGCGCGAGTAGGCCCAGCCGGGTCCGCCGAGAAACGAGAACGCACTGAAGATCGACGCGCCGAGCACGAAGTAGAGGACCACGAAGCCGAGCCGGCGATCGCCGGCTACATAGCCCTCGATGCCTCGCGACGCCGAGCGACCCGAGAGGAGCCCGACGGCGAGCGAGGCGCCCAGGTACCCGATCGTGACGAGGAAGACGATGATCCAGTCGGGCATCGCGAGGGGCTAGGACGCGTCGTCCTTCGGAGCCCGCCAGTCGTACCAGAGCAGCGCGACGAAGGCTACGACCGAAAGACCCAGAACGTAGACGAGGGCGAAGGGCAGGCCGAGGATGAACGGCCGGATCCGGCTCACGAGCGGGTAGACGGGCCACATCGTGGCCACGAAGAGTGCGGCGAAGAAGATCGCGAGGGACCGGAGCCCGGAGTTACCCACGCCGCTGGATATGCGACGGCATGATGCGCGCGATCGAGGTCGCGCCGGCCTGACGCATCACCATCACCAATTCGCGGCGCAGCAAACCGAGCACCGCCTCGACGCCGGCCTGGCCGAAGCTGGCGAGGCCCCAGAGGTAGGGCCGCCCGATGCCGACGGCGGTCGCACCCAGCGCGAGCGCCTTGAAGATGTCGGTGCCGCGGCGGAACCCGCTGTCGATGATGATCGGCATCCGGCCGCCGACCGCCTCGACGATTTCGGGCAGGGCCTCGATCGTCGAGCGATTGCTGGCACCGGCGCGCGCGCCGTGGTTCGACACCACAATGCCGTCGGCGCCGTAGGCCTCCGACAGCGACGCGTCCTCGCGGGTGACGATGCCCTTTACCAGGACCTTCATCGCCGTCGCGTTCTTCAGGCGGGTCACGTAGTCCCAGGTCATGCCGAGTGGACGCGGCGGTCCGGTGCGCGGCGGCGTTCCGCCGGTCACGAAGCCACGTGGGTCGAGATGTGTGTGCATCGCGCGCGGTTGATCGGGGTCGTGGCAGACCGTGCAGTCGTGGTCGTCGGCCCGGATGCCGCGGGCGGCCGTCACCCGGTTGCTGCCGGCCTGTAGGTCGACCGTCAGGACGAGGGCGGCGGCGCCGGCATCCTCGGCTCGTCTGACCATCGCCTCGGTCAGCGCCCAGTCGGTGGCGGCGTACAGTTGGAACCAGATCGGCGCGCCGCGGGCGGCGACGACCTCTTCGATCGCCGTCGTCGCTACGGTCGACAGCATCTGGAGGTGTCCCTTCGCCTTTGCCGCCCGGGCCACGGCTAACTCGGCGTCGGGATGGAACGCG
Organism: Acidobacteria bacterium UBA2161; assembly: GCA_002328835.1. Taxonomy (GTDB): domain Bacteria; phylum Acidobacteriota; class Vicinamibacteria; order Vicinamibacterales; family UBA823; genus UBA2161. The sequence goes on from DCWN01000004.1 coordinate 6,061, forward strand.
CCGTTGCTGCCGGTCGGCTGAATGACGATCGGCGTCTCCCAACGGCTTCCGAAGATGTTGACCGACGTATCGATCGCGCGAACGTCGACCAGGCGGCGCATCCGGAGTTGAAACTGCTGGAAGCCCTCACGGTTGACCTGGAGCATCCGGTCGTCATCGATGCTGGTGGCGAGGTAGGCATAGTGCGCGGTTGGTAGAACCTGCTGGGAGACCGCCTGGAAGTCGAAGACGCTCAGCGCGTCGGCGGCCGACGCGACGAGTTCTCCCTGCTGCGCGTGGGACGCGCCGTCGGTGCTGGCCGCAAGCAGTCGTTGAACGAGGCCGGTGCCGGTGCTCGGGAGGGCGAGGGCCGGGCTGGCGGCCAGGAACCCGAGGAATTGCCTCCGGGTCGCGTCGAGATCGGATTCCGACATGCAGCGTCTCCTCCGTTGGCGTGTGGAGCGGAGGATAGCACGGCGTGGGCGAGGTTCAGGGACCTTGTCCAGCATCAACCGGCTGACCTCGGGGTCGTCGCCGCTGCACGCGCCGTCGAGGAGGAAACTGCCGGCCAGGCGGCCGGGTAGGCCGGGCGCGCTGAGGTCGCCCGTCAACGTCGCATCGCAGTCGAGCGAGCCGACGTGGAAGGCGAGTGCGAGCGCAAGCCGGGTGGCCATCGCCCGGCCGGTGATCGGCGCATCGATGCCCAGTTGAGCCAATCGGAAGCGGCCACCGACCGCCGGTGCGTCGTCGACCGTCAAGTCGACGACGACATCGAACTGGTCCCCTTCGATTCGGAGATACCCGACGTACCGGCCGGCGATATCGAGGCCCGCCTCTGGCGCATCCACTTCGGCGTCGGGCAGCGCGAACGCGACCAGGTGATCACCGCGCGGCGAAGGCATCCGGGCGTGGCCGCCGGCGGCGATGACGACGTACTAGCGCCCGTCGAGGCTGTAGGTCATCGGTGTCGCGTGGCCGCCGGCGGGCAGCACGCCTTTCCAGAGCTCGGCGCCGGTCTCGACAACGAGCGCTCTGAGATTGGCGTCGATCGACCCGGCGACGAAGACGAGGCCCGAGGCGGTCACGATCGGTCCGCCGAAGCTGATCGATCCCCAGGCCGCGGCTTCGGGGGCCACGGCCGGGTCGACCATCGAACCCAGCGGAACCTTCCACGCCGTGTCGCCCGTTGCCAGATCGATCGCCGCGAGCACACCCCACGGCGGCGGATTGCAGGGCAGGCCCGAGGGCGACAGCGGGAACGATCGGGCCATGGCGTACGGCGTGCCGGTCTGCGGAGAGACTTGCCAGCCGTTGCGCCGCAACTCGGGAGCGAGGGCCTCAACCTCGGCGCGCGGGATCAGCCTGACGACCGTCGGCAGACTCGACGCGACACCAATGAGCAGACCGCGCGTCGGGTCGTAGGCGCCGCCGCTCCAGTTCGCACCGCCGCCGTTCCCCGGATAGACGATCGAACCCTGGAGTGACGGCGGCGTGAAGAGGCCGTCGTTGCGAAACGGCGCGAAGAAGTCTCGGCACCAGGCCAGGTCCTCGTCGGTCGCCCCGAACAGCGCGTCGGAGTTCCACTGGCTCGGCGCAAGCGGCTCTGGCAGCGTCGGGAATGGCTGGGTCGGCGCGGTCGCCTCGCCCGGGACATCGCTCGCAGGCAGCGCTCGCTCCTCGATCGGGAAGAGAGGCTCGCCCGTTTCCCGATCGAGGACGAAGGTGAAGCCCATCTTCGAGAGTTGCGCGACCGCCTGCACCTCACCGTCGGCCTCGGTGCCGGGGATGGTCGCCAGAATCGGCTGGGCCGGCAGGTCGTAGTCCCAGACGTCGTGATGCACCGCTTGAAAGTCCCAGACCGGCTCGCCGGTGGCCAGACGTAGCGCGACGAGGGAGTTGGCGTTCCGGTTGTCGCCGAGGCGCTCACCGCCGTAGAAGTCGGGGCTGGGACTGCTGGTGGGTACGAAGAGCAGGCCGCGCTCGACATCGGCCGACATCGTCGTCCAGACGTTCGCCGCGCCGTTCCGGCGGGCGCGGTCGCCCTGCCAGTCGCCGGCGCGATCGTCGGCGTCGGTGCGCGGGATTGGATCCCACGCCCAGCGCAGCTCGCCGGTCCGCGCCGAATAGGCGCGAACGACGCCACTCGGCGCATCCTGCCGATTGTTGTCGCCGATCGACGATCCGACGACGACGAGATCCTGGGCGACCATCGGGGGTGACGTCGTGGCGTACTCCTGAAAGCGCTCGGTCTCGGGGTCGTTCACGAGATCGCCGAGGAGCGAGACCGTGCCGGCCACGCCGAACTCCGCGCAGGGGAGCCCGGTCGCGGCGTCGAGGCCGATCAGATCGGCTTCCAGCGTCGCGACGAAGATGCGCCGGGTGCACGTGTCGGGCGGGTCCGCCGCCTCCCACGCCGCGGCGTCCGTGGTCGGCCCCGGCCAGTACGCGACGCCACGCGAGACGTAGTCGCCATAGCCCTTGAAGATGTCGATGTCGGGGTCGTAGCCCCACACTTCGTGGCCGCGCCGTGCGTTGACGGCGATGACACGCCCGTAGGGTGAGGTGAAGTAGAGCAGGCCGTCGGCTAGGAGCGGTGTCGTCTGGAAAGTCGTCATGCCAGGAAACAGGTCGCCCGTCCGGTAGGTCCAGGCGATTTCGAGCTGGTCGACGTTGGCCTTCGTGATCTCGCTGGCCGGCGAGAAGCGCGTGCCGCCGGCGTCCCGGCCGTAGTGATGCCAGGCATCGGCGGGCGAGGCGGCTTCGTCGGGCGGCGGC
>DCWN01000004.1:9124-15936 GCA_002328835.1 Acidobacteria bacterium UBA2161
TCGTCGGGCGGCGGCCCGCCGCATCCGGAGAAGACGCCAATCAGGCCGCAGAGGACGATCGCGTGGAAGCGAATGGAATCCGTCATTGCTCCGATCTACGGAGCAATGGGCCGGCAGGTTCGAGTCTCGGCGGGTCAGGGTGTGTCCGCCGCTTGCTAGGCCCCGGTGACGCCTTCCCAGCGAGCGTTCTCGGCGCTGCGGACGATCGCGTCGATTACCGCCATGTTGGCCACGGCGTCGCTGAGCGGCGTCGGCACCGGCGTATCGTTCAGAATCGCCTGCGAGAACAGTTCGCCCTGAATCGCGTAGTGATTACTGCGCTCGAGGGTGATCGCTTCGGTCGCGCCGTCGGCGTGCTGCCACCTGAGCCGGGTCGGGCGGTCGGTCGGCGGGTTGAATGGAATCTCCACCTCGACGCGGCCTGCGTCGCCGAGCAGGTTGACGCGTTGATACGGCGCCGCCTGCGTCGAGCAGCTAAAGGCCGACGCGCCGCCGTCGAACTGCAGGAGCGCGGAAGTGTGGCGGTCGGTGCCGAAGCGGGGGTCGCGGTCGATCGTGGCGCAGACCCGCACCGGCTCGGCCTCGAATAGCCACCGCGACACCGAGATCGGATAGCAGCCGATGTCCAGCAGTCCGCCGCCGCCGATGTCGGCCTGATTGCGCACGTTGGCGGCGTCGTCGTTGAAGTAGCTGAAGGTCGACTCGATGCTCCGCAGGCGCCCGATGCCGCCGGTCCGGACGATCTCTCGCGCCCGCACCCACTGCGGATGGTGGCGGTACATGAACGCCTCCATGACCTTCAGTTCCGGATGGAGCGCTGCCGCATCGACCAGCTGTTTCGCCTCGGCGGCCGAGAGGGCGATCGGCTTCTCGCAGAGGACGTGCTTGCCGGCCTCGAGCGCCTTGATGGTCCAGGGCACGTGCAGATGGTTCGGCAGGGGATTGTAGACGGCGTTGATGCGCCCATCGGCCAGTAACGCTTCGTACGACGCGTGGGCGGTGGAGAGCCCCAAGCGCTCGGCGGCGGCCTGGGCCCCGTCGAGGCGGCGCGAGGCGATGGCGACGACGTCGCACGACGGCGCCTGCTGCATCGCGGGAATGACCTGCGCCAGGCCGATCTGGGCGGTGCTGAGGACGCCCCATCTGATCGCGGTCGCGGCCATCGTCTCTCACCGGCCCAGGAACGTGCGGACCGTGCCGTTCACGCGCTCCGGCTCGCGCGGCGCGATCGACGAAGTCCGGTCACCGAGCTCCACGGTCTGGAGCGGTGGCGCCTCGGCGGCCAGGAGCGGAGCGGCGGGCAGCGGGGGGAGGAACAACAACGGCAGCACGTGTCGGAACATCGGGATCCTCCGCATCTAACTCTACTGGAGACGGAACCGGACGATGAGGCCCCACTTGTTGCTACCGGAGATGGATGCCTCGGGGTTGGGGCCGGCGATCGGCTCGATCCCGGAGACCCATCGGTAGGGGTTCGAGTGATCGTTGTAGGTGAGCGCCACGGTGACGGCATTCCTGAAGTCGGCATAGACGCGGACGGCGGTCGACCGCTCCTTCCTCCCTAGTCGGACCTCGGACCCCTCGAGGTCGAGGAGCGCGATGAGCGAGTCATCACGACTGAGTTCCTCCCGGGTGAAGACCGTCCCGACCCGCATGTTCGAGGTCAGCGGCGCAGAGAGGTCAGCGCCGACGTAGTAGCCCGGCTTGTCGAGCGGCCCGGTATCGAGGCCGAGCAGTTCGGCCGAGGTCTCCGTCAGGCCCCAGGTGTAGCGGGCGTACTCGCCGAAGACCCGCGCGTACTCGTTCACGCGATACTGCGCCGAGATGACGACGGCGTCGTCGTGTCGCTTGCTCGCGTAGAAGTTCGGCAGGCGCTCGACCTTCGAGCCGGTGAAGCCCTTCTTCCACGTCGCCCTCACGTCCAGCCCCTCGAGCGGTTCGATGCGGCCCGAGACCAGGGTGGTCAGCGCGGAGTTCGAGTCGAACGACCCGTCCTGGAAGTAGAAGTAGTCGTAGTCACGGAACTTGTTGCCATCGCCGAGAAACGCCGCGCCACTCACCGTCGCCCAGTCGGTAAGGGTGTAGTCGAGACCGAGGCCGAAGTTGCTCTCGGCGTTGATCCGCTGGATGTGCGTGGCGTCCTTGGCACTGAACGACCCCATCGCCTCCCAGTCGAATCCGATCGGCAGCATGAAGCGCCCGAACGTCAGGCCCAAGCGATCGCCGCCGTACTGGACATGCGCCTGGCGAATCGGTCCCTGCTGGCTCACCGGGTCGAGCGCCACGAACCGGTAGTCGTCCACACGCAGGCGGCCGTCGGGCTCGCACTCGACCACGGGCCCGATCGCCTGTGGCGTGTTCGGGTAGAAGAAGCCCTCCTCGCCGCAGGCAGGCAATGGGCGAGTCTCGTTGACGGGGTTGATCTCAATCAGGTAGCTGACGCGCTCGCTCAGGTCGCCGAACAGTCCAATGATCGCGTAGCCCAAGCGGCCCTGCTTCTCGAAGCCGAGTGTGGCCACGGCCGCGTCGTGGATGTAGCCCGCCATGAACGACAGGCGGATGCGGAGCTTGTCGGAATCGGGCAGCGCGAACCCCGAGGCCGCGGCCTCGTCCTCCTGCACGGCGACCTGGGAGGCCGCGGGCTCGCCTGGCTCCTGTGGCTGCTGCGCGCCTACGTCGGTCTGGCCGACGGCGAGCGCGAAGGCGAACGCCGTACATGCAACGACAAGGGGGACGCTTCCGACGGACGGCGACAGGGGCAGGCGATCGGGGTGTGTGGGCACGGCTCGGTCTCGACTGGCTCGGGGATCATCGCGATCCGGGGTTGAATCCGACGGTCAGCCTTGGCGCAGGTCGTACTTCAATTGCTGCAGCCGGGCGGAGAACTTGGCGATCACGTCCGGGTCGGTGCTGGCAAAGGTGATGCCGGTGCGGTAGTGGGGGCGGCCGATGCCGCTCAACGTCACCGTGTCGTCGTCGACCACGGCCTCTTCGCCCTTGGGCATCCGCTCCACGTCGTAGAAGGTGGGGGTCGTGCCGGACTTCGGCAACTCGAAGGCGCACCAGACGACGGTGCCGCTGAGCTTGGCGAGGCCATCTTCCTTCGGCAAGGTGATCCGGATCCGCTTGTGCGGCCGCAACGCCTCGGGAGAGATGATCTGAGCGCCCGTCGCCGACAGGTTCACGAGCATCGTCTCGCTGCCGTCGACCCGGAGGGTGATGCCGGTCATCACCGGAACCCGTCCGGTATCGCGCTGCGGGAGGGGTTCGGCGCGTTGCGCCCTGGCGACCAGCGATTCGGCAAGTTGCCCGACAGACGGCGGCGAGGTCATCAGCCCGGCGACTTCCTTCTCGCCGACGATCCAGATCTGAAGATCGCCGAACTTGGGATCCCACTGCAGGCGCCTCATGAAATCGCGCCCCGCGTTCGTGGCGCCCACGGCCTGTTCGACGATCACGGCGGGCCGATAGCGGTCGATCGTCTCGATGGCGCCATCGAGGTCGGACGCGCTCAGCATCGCGACCGGTGCGGTCGCCACGACCGCCCTCCGCCACTGATCGGCAATCGGCTCGGAAGCGATGAAGACCGCGCGCTGGTTCGCGGCGGGTGGGCCGGGCTGACGTGGTGGCTCGCCGGGCATAGGGGAGAGATTATATGGCGAAAGCCCTTGTCCGGGAGAACTTGCCGCTGTCGGCCGGTGCCAGCCGAACCTGCCCTTCAACCCCTGGGAGCGGCAAGGTTGCTGGTGGGCCGCGATGGGATCGAACCATCGACACCGTGATTAAAAGTCACGTGCTCTACCACTGAGCTAGCGGCCCCGGAAGGGAACGCCCGACGTCGTCGGGCGGTGTCTATTGTGCCCGAAGTTCCGGTGTGTCGGTGGACCGAATCAGTCGGAGCCATCGAACCCGGGCCGGGTGCCGGCGGCGCCGACCATCCGCTGCAGCGTGGCGCGAAGGTCGTCGACGACGTCGGGCTGCTGTTCGGCGAGGTTGTCGCGTTCCTGCGCGTCCTGCTCGAGGTCGAAGAGTTGGTCGATGTCGAGCAGGCCCGACTCGATCCCCTTGTCGTCGGCGATCCAGGCCTGGGTGTCGGCGGAGCCCGGGCGGATGTACTTCCAGCGGCCGCGCCGAAGCGCGAGCGTGAACGATTCCTCGATCAACGCCTCCCGGCCCTCACCGGATTCCCCGAGCCAGGCGTCGAGCAGGTCGGCGCTGTCGGGGGCGTCGCCGGGGCCGAGTGGGACGTCCACCAGCCGGGCGAGGGAGGCGACGAGGTCGACTTGACTGACCAGCGCGTCAGAGTTGCCGGCGGCGAGCGTCCCCGGCCACGACGCGATCGTGGGTACGCGCGTACCGGCTTCGTAGGCGCTGTACTTGCCGCCGCGGAACGGGCCGCTCGGCTGGTGGTCGCCCAGCGCCTCGACCGCATCGTCGCCGTAGCCGTCGTCGAGGACGGGGCCGTTGTCGCTCGTGAAGATCACGAGCGTCCGCTCATCGAGACCTCGGGTCCGCAGTGCGTCGATGAGTTCACCGGTGACCCAGTCCATCTGCGCGATGGCGTCGCCACGCGGACCCATCCCGGTGCGACCGACGAAGCGGTCGTGGGGAACCCGGGGAACATGGATGTCGTGGAACGAGAAGAACAGGAAGAACGGATCCGCCTGGTGGTCGTCGAGGAATCGGACGGCGCGATCGAGCAGGACGTCGGCCATCTCCTGGTCACGCCAGCGGGCGCGCTCGCCGCCCGACATGTAGCCGATGCGGCTGATGCCGTCGACGATCGTATCGCTATGCTGATCGTCGGCCGGTTGGCGCAGCCGTTCTGGATGCGATCGGCCGGTCGGGGTGTCGTCGATCGGGTCGCCGTAGCTGATCGCGATCGGGTCGGCGGGGTCGAGGTCCACGACCCGGTTGCCCTCGAGGTAGACGGTCGGGACCCGGTCGCCGGTGGCCGGGAGGAGGAAGACATCGTCGAACCCCAGTTCGAGCGGTCCGGGCGCGATCGCGCCATTCCAGTCGACGTTGCCGGCGCCCAGCCCCAGGTGCCACTTTCCGACGATGCCGGTGGCGTAGCCCGCGTCGCTCAAGAGATCGGCGAGGGTTCGGGTCGTCGGCGGGATCAGGAGTGGAGCGTCGCCGGGCAAGATGTCGGCGTTCCGGCGGAAGGCGTAGCTACCGGTCAGCAGGGCATACCGCGACGGTGTGCAGGTCGCCGCCGAGCTATGTGCGTCGGTGAAGCGCAGGCCCTCGGCCGCGAGCCGATCGATGTTCGGGGTCAGGTCGGCGGCGGCGCCGTAGGCACCGACATCGCCATAGCCGAGGTCGTCGACGTAGATGAGGACGATGTTCGGAGGTTCGGCTGAGGGAGGGTCCGCTGGCGCCGTCGCACGGCCGCAGGCCCCACAGACCATTGCCGCGATGAATGCGATGAGGACGCGCGCCGCGCGAGCGGCGTCGCAGCCGATCGGGTTGCGGGTCGAGGGCGCGTGCGTCGTCGTCATCGGTAGCGCTAGAGGATTCGCTGGCCGAGCGCCGAGAGAGCTAGCTCGGCGGCGAGTTGGGCTGTCGTGTTCTGCACGTCGAGGATCGGATTGACCTCGACCAGGTCCAGGGCGCGCAGCTTGCCGGAATCGGCGACCATCTCCATCAACATGTGGGCTTCACGATAGTTGAGCCCGCCCTTGACCGGTGTGCCGACACCGGGCGCTATCGAGGGATCGCAGGCATCCACATCGAATGAGACGTGGATGCCGGCGTTGCCGGCGCCGGCGATCGCCAGCGCCTGGTCGGCGACGGTGGCCAAGCCCAGTCGATCGATCTCCTTCATCGTGAAGACCTTCGCGCCCGACGCCTTGACCAGCTCTCGTTCGCGGTCGTCGAGGTTGCGGACGCCGACGAGGACGGTCCGGTCGGCCTTGACCTTCCGTGTCACGCCGCCGATCTCCGCCAGCTCCCGAGGTTCCGTGCCGAGCAGGGCGGCCAAGGGCATCCCGTGCACGTTGCCCGACGTGGTCGTCGCCGGCGTGTTCATGTCGCCATGGGCGTCCACCCAGATTACCCCGAGGCCCTGGCGCCGCCGGCGGGCGAAGAGCGCCGAGGCGGCGACCGAGCCAGCCGCCACACTGTGATCGCCGCCCAGGACCAGCGGCAGAGCCCCTTCGGTCAGGCTGTCCAGGGCCGCCTGATGCACCTTCTGGCAGGCGCGGGCGATTTCTCGGACGTACTTCTTGCGCTCGTCACCAGGCCGCTTGGTCTCCGGGATCGGCGTCGCGAAGTCACCCTTGTCGACCAGTGGGCAGCCGAGCGCCCGGAGGCGCTCGTTGAGGCCGGCGATCCGGATCGCGGACGGGCCCATGTCGACCCCTCGCCGCCCCGAGCCCAAGTCGAGGGGCATCCCGATGATATGGATGGAACGCATCGCTGATCCGATAAGAGTCTGGGGCTGGCGGAACCTGTCGCCAGGATACCCCGTCGGGTTGACGAATTCAATAAACGCATGCTACTGTGTAGTTTACGGGGCTGGATCGAAGCTTGAGTATGATCTGGCGCGTCCCCAGGAGCCCCAATCGTGGCGAAGCGGTTTGACGTCGGCGCGCGGATTTCCGAGCCCACTTACGGGTTGGGTTCGGTGATTGCCGTCGAGGATGCATACACCCGGATCGATTTCGACGAGCACGGCGTCAAGAAGTTTCTGACGAGCCTCGCGCGTCTGGACCCCTCGAGCGAGCCGGCGCCGGCCGGCGCGCGGAAGCGGAAGCGGAAGACCGCTGCCCGCAAGACGACCGCGAAGGCGAAGACCGCGACGGCGA
>DCWN01000004.1:16254-58621 GCA_002328835.1 Acidobacteria bacterium UBA2161
CGCGACGGCGACCGCCGCTGCGACGGCCAAGGCGAAGACGGCCGTGAGGGCGAAGCAGGCGGCGAAGGCGAAAGCGAAGACGGCCAAGGCCAAGACCAAGACCACCAAGACCAAGAAGGCCAAGGAAGCCGCCGCCGGATCGGCCTGACGCGACCCCTCACCCCTCTGATTCACCCGCGGCGGCTGCGCCCGGGGTCCGCTCGACAGCCCGTCGAGCTGTGGCGCGCCCGTCACGCACGCAATCCGGAATCCCGACGCTACGGAAACTGCTTCCGGTCAGAAAGAGCCCCGGTGTCTCCTCGAGCCGCCGTTCGATCGCGTCGAGTCGATCGAGGTGGCCGACCTCGTGCTGCGGGCTGCGGCCCATCCATCGATAGACGCGCGCGAGGCTGGGAGCGACGGCGATCCCTAGGATGCGGGCCAGGTCCGTGTGGGCGAGCTGCGTGAGCGCGGTGTCATCGGGGGTTCGATCGAGGACCTCGGGGTCGCGTGCACCTCCGATGAAGGCACGCAGCAGGACCTGGTCGGCTGGCGCTCTCCCGGGCCACTTCGACGAGACCCAGGTCGCTGCGATGATCGAGACATCGGGTTCGACCCGCGGGACGACGAAACCGCTCCCGCGCAATGGGTGGGTCACCGCATCGCGCGGATACGTGAGGGCGACGGTCGCCGTCGAAGCGTGCGGGATCTCTCGGCACAGGGCGGCCAGGCGTTCGTTCCGTGGGCCGAGCAGGCCGGCGGCCACGGGCGCCGGCGCGGCGAGGATCACGGCCGACGCGGAGCAGACGGAATCGGCTGTCCGGACGATGAACGGGGCGTCGGCGCCCTGGTCGACGGTTTCGACTCGGGCGTTGCGAGAGACGCGCTCCGTGGGCAGCGTGGCGACGAGCGCCGCGGTCAGTTCCGCGAGACCGCCGGGAAGCGAACGGAACATGCCGTCCGGCGGTGCGGGCGTTCGGCGACGCCGAAACGTCTGGATCAGGCTTCCGCCGGCCTGCTCGGCCTCGAGCAGGCGAGGAAACAGCGCACGCATCGAGAGGCGGTCGACGTCACCCGCGTGGATCGTCGCCAGCAGCGGCTCGGCGAGATAGTCGACAGCCTCGGGCCCGAACCGGCGTCGGAAGAACGCCCCGATCGACTCGTCGCCCGATGGGGGCAACCGGCAGGGCGGCAGCGCGAGATCGAGGCCGAATCGGAGCTTGGCCCAGGCCGAGAAGAGGCCGGTCCGGGCGAAGGGCGCGAGGCGTGTGGGGATCCCGAGCACGGACGCCTCGGGGAGCGGATGTAGCCGGCCCTGCTTGAGGATGTAGGCGGTCCTGGGCTCCAGCGTGGGCTGGAGGCGGTCGCCCAGGCCGAGTTCCCGGCAGAGTTCGATGGCCGCCGGTTTCTGCGCCAGCAGCGCGTCCGGTCCGCCGTCGATCGTGAAGCCGTCGAGCGACTCGGTGAGGATGACGCCGCCGAGGTGGTCGGTGGCCTCGAAGAGCCGAAACGCGACGCCCAGGCGATGCAGTTCGTAGGCCGCCGAAAGGCCGGCGATGCCACCGCCGACGACGCAGACGTCGACGCGCTCCACCGCTTCAGCTCCTGGTGACCGGACGGCGCGTCCGCTGGTGAACGTAGCGGGCCAACGCCTGCACATGCTCGACGGGCGTGCTTGGCAGGATGCCGTGCCCGAGGTTGAAGATGTGCCCGGGCCGGTCGGCCGCGCGCGCGAGGACATCGTCGGTGCCGGTGACCAACCGCTCGATCGGTCCCAGCAGTAGTGTCGGATCGAGGTTGCCCTGCACGGCGCGGTCGCTGCCAATGGTCTCCCACGCTTCGTCGATCGGGATCCGCCAGTCGACGCCGATGACGTCGCCTCCGGCGTCGCGCATCTCCGCCAGGAGATGAGTCGTCCCGGTGCCGAAGTGGATGACGGGGACGCAGAGTGTCTGCGCCGTCTGCAGGATCCGTTGAGAGTGGGGGAGCAGGAACTCGCGGTAGTCGCTCGCGGTGAGCGCACCGACCCAGGAATCGAAGAGCTGCACCGCCTGCACGCCGGCTTCCACCTGAGCGGTCAGATAGTCGGAGACGATGGCGGCCAGCGTCCCGCACAGTTTGTGCCACAGCGCGGGCTCGCCGTACATCAACGCCTTCGTATGGGCGTACTGCTTCGACGCGCCGCCCTCGATGGCGTAGGAGGCCAGGGTGAACGGCGCGCCCGCGAAGCCGATCAGCGGGACGCGCCCGTCGAGCTGGTGACGCAGCAGGCCGATCGTGTCGAGGACGTGCGCGAGCGACTCGCGGGGATCGAAACGGCGCAGCCGGGCGATGTCGTCGGCCGACCGGATCGGGCGCTCGACGACTGGGCCGTCGCCCTTGACGAAATCGAACGGGAGTCCCATCGGCTCGAGCGGCAGCAGCAGATCCGAGAACAGGATGGCCGCGTCGACGTCGAGCTTGTCGACCGGCTGGAGCGTGACGCGGACAGCGAGGTCTGGGTGGCGGCAGATGTCGAGCAGCGAGTGCCTCTTCCGCAGTGCGCGGTACTCGCTCATGTAGCGGCCGGCCTGGCGCATGAACCAGACGGGCGTGGCGTCGACGGCCTCGAGCCGACATGCGCGAAGGAAGCGATCGTTCACGAACGCATCGTACTACGGTGTGGTTCGAGGTCCCGATCCATGCTAGCCTTTGAGGGTTTGGGCGGTCGCGCCGAGCGGCCGCCGGAGGCCGAGTGAGTCCGATTCTGGTCCGACCAGTCCGGGAGCAGTTCGAGCACGACCGCGTGATCCGTCTGCTGCTGGCGCGCTGGCGGCGCCGGTTCGAGGTCGGCGTCAACCTCGCGGGTGAGCCCGCGGCGCCGCTCCGCTTCGGGACGCGGCTGCTGTTCCCCGATCTCGTTCTGACGACCAACGACCGTGCGCGCAGGCTGCACGGCGTCATCGAGGTGGAGACGAACGTGTCGATCAACCACCTCGAGGCGATGGCGCAGTGGGTGCCGTTCGCCCGGGTCCGGGCGCCGTTTCATCTCTACGTCCCTCTGGGTGCCGTCGAGGGGACGCGCCGGTTGTGCGACGAGAAGAGGATCACGGTTGACGAGATCTGGAGCTATCACACGGTCGGGTCGCAGGTGCGATTCGCGCTGGCGCATCGCGCGCCCGCCCGGAAGGGTAAGGCGCGGAAGGCGTCGAAGGCAAAGCCGGCATTGAGGGCCAAGCACGCCAGGAAGAAGACCGCCGAGACGAGTGTGAAGAGCGGCCGTGCGGCCGCGAGTCGGAAGAAGACCGCGAAGCCGAAGACGAAGGCAAAGAAGGCTGCCGTGGCTCGCAAGACGAAGTCGAAGACGACGCGCGCGGCGGGGAGCCGCAAGACCGCCGGGCGCGCCAAAACACGTGCGACGACGACCTCGCGGCGGTCGACGGCCCGAAAGGCGCCGACCAAGCGGTCGTCTCGTCGCTAGCGCGTCCGTGTGATCGCGCCCGCGAGGGTGTGCCCGGATGCATGGGTTCCGCAGCAATGCCGTTCCTTCGGTTTGCCCGCGATAGTCGCGGGTACGTCAGCACATTCCTGGTGCACACGGTGGGCAGCGGGCGGTCGAGTCGCTCGCAGCTGCTGTACTGGTTCCGGTCTCCGCCGAACGTGCAAGTCGGACGACCGGCGCTCGACGACGCGACGATCGCGTCGATCGAAGCGGCCTATCCGGAGATCGCCTTCGATTGGCCCGACCTGCTCAGTCAGCGGCCGCCGCCGGCCGAGGCCGAGCGCTGGGCGAACCGACGGCGGCGACCGAGCGTGCCGGCGTCGAAGGAGGCCGCGAGTCGCCGGGCCGCGCGTGCGGCGGCCGAGGCGGCGGTGAGGGAAGAAGCCAAGGCGGCTGAGCCGGCGGTGGCTGAGGCCGAGCCGGCCGTGAGGGCGCAGCCGGATGGGACTACCGCGTCCGACGAGGGAGCCGCGATGGCGGACGCGCCGAGTGCGGACACGAAGGTATCACCGGAGCCAAGGAAGCGCCGTCGGCGCTCGCGTCGAGGTGGCGCGCGGCGGACGCGCAGGCGGCGGCTGGGCGCCGGACAGACCGGTGCCGACGGTTCCACGCAGCCGGTCGATGGCGGCGGGACAGTCGATGCACCGCAGGGGCAAGCGGAGGGGGCGGGGGACTCCGATCCGGTGCCGAGCGGAACGGCCCCACCGCAGACCGACCCTGAAGGCTAGGCGTCTAAACGAGATGAGCTCGCTGGGTCATCGGCCGTCCAGCCCCGGCTCTTGCTATACTGAAGTGATGAAATCAGGCAGATTTCGGCGGTTCGGCGGGCGCATCGGTCTCTTCGTGGCGACGCTCGTCGCCATGGCGGCACCCGCGCTCGCCCAGGGGCCGCCGACGCTGTTTCCGGACGAGGACCAGCCGACATTTCGCGCCGACGTCACCCTCATCACCAACGACGTCATCGTTCGCGATGGCGAGGGCCAGTTCATCTCGGATCTGACGAAGGACGACTTCATCATCAACGAGGACGGCGTGCGTCAGGAGATCGCCTCGCTGGTCCTGATTCAGGGCGGTCGGGCATTCAATCTGCAGCTGCCGGCACCCGAACCGGTCGCGGAAGGAATCATCTTGCCCACGGCGAGGCCGCGCAGCGACACGGCCGGGCGCGTCTTCATGCTCTACGTCGACGACCTGCACATGGAGGCCGACGAGACGCCGCGGATCCGAGACCTGTTCAAGCGGATCTCGAGGAATTTGGTGCACGAAGGCGACCTGTTCGCCATTGTGTCGAGCGGTCCGTCGTCGATCGCTATTGATTTCACGTACGACCGCGATCTGCTCGATTCGGCGATCAGTCGGATCATGGGCAACGGGATGACGCCGACCGACATCATCCGCGGGCCGCAGGGGAGCCGGGGACCGAGCGAGCTGTTCTATCGGGCGAACGTCGCTGTCTCGACCGCGCTCGATCTCATCCGGGCGCTGTCCGGCGTGCAGCACCGCCGAAAGGCGATCGTCTACGTCAGCGCAGGCTACGACCTGAACCCGTTCGAGGAGTCGCGGTTCGCGGAGGCGAATACGTTTGGCGGCGGGCGGTTCCGGCTCGACCAGTACGAGGACGTCGAACGCCGGATTCGTACGAACCCGTTCATGGAGCAATCGAACTACGCGTTCGCGGACCTCGACCTGTCGAATCAGTTGCACCGGTTGACGCGCGCGGCCAATAGGGCCAACGCGACGTTTTACACGATCGATCCGCGAGGTCTGATCGCGGGCGCCGACATGGGCGAGTTGGAGGGGCAACTCGACCCGTCACAGTGGTGGGACTACGTGACCAAGACGCAGAACAGCCTGCGCACGCTCGCGGAGGCCACGGGCGGGTTCGCGACGGTGAATCGGAACAACTTCGACGAGGCGCTGCGGAGGATCGACGCCGAGACCAGCGATTACTACGTCGTCGGGTACTATTCCAACAACTCCGACCCGACGCGGTGGCGGCGGCGTCTCGAGGTCGACGTGACCCGAGACGGTCTGGAGGTCTGGTCGCGGAGCGGCTACGAGCTGGCCGAACCCGACGAGCCAGGAGTGCCGTCGAACCCGCCTCCGCCGTCGCGCTGACTCCCGCTCCGTTTCCGAAGCGCCGCGCGCGTCCGCGCGACGGCCTCATCGAGATAATCCCGGTCCATCTCCACGCCCGTGCATCCGACGCCGAGCTGGGCGCATGCGACCGGCGTGGCGCCCAGCCCGACGAACGGGTCCATGACGCGGCGGACGCGGTCGAGTCCGTGCAGCCGGATGCACCACTCCGGCAGCTTCGGGGGAAAGGTCGCCGGATGCGGCCGTTCGCGGTCGCGGCTCTGAATCGTCTCGTAGGGGATGAACCAGGTATTGCCGCGGCAGCGGCGCCCGCCACCACCGGCCTGCCACCGTGCGATGTTCGAGGGATCCTGATACGGGACGCCGATGGCGCGGCGGTCGAGCGGCGTGCGGGCTTCTGGCGTGAGGTGGAAGACGAATTCCTGGCAGTCGTTCAGGAAGCGTTCGCTGTTGATCGGCTTGTAGTGGCCGACGGCGAGGTCGCGCTCGAGGCCGGCGGCGGCGCCGGCCGCGTCGCGGTCGATGGCGATCGACTTGACCCAGTGGATGACATTCTGCAATTCGAAATGGCGCCGGGCGGCCTGGACGATGTCGAGCGCGGTCCACGGACGGGTCGGCGTCGACCCAACGTTGAGAAAGAGGGATCCACCCGGCGCCAGGACCCGCGCGGCCGCGGCGATCCATTCGTCGGTCCAGTCCAGGTAGCGCGCCGGAGGCAGGGTGTCGCGGTATGAGCGATAGCGGACGCCGAGGTTATACGGCGGGGACGTGACGATGACGTCTATCGAGCCGGCGGGCAGCTGGCCGAGGAGATCGAGCGCGTCACCGTGGTGGAACCGTAGCGCGCCGGCGGTCGATCGCAAGCTCGCATACGGCTTCGGCAAGCCGCGACGTCCGCCCATGTGCGCGCCCAGCGTCCCAGCAGAACCCAGTGGGTGTCAAGTGTGGCGGGAGCCGCACCGATAGTCGTGTTACAATGCGCGCTGTTCGAGTCGCACATCAGCCACGATCGAGGTGCCCACGCTGTGCGTGTAGACTGTCGACCGTCGTGATGTTTCAAGCCATCGTTCGACTCCTCCTGCCCAGTCTGATTGCTGTCGTGGTCGCCGCGCCGGGCGTCGCTGCGTCCGAGGGTCCGGCCGAGCTGCTCAGCGCTGAGCCGGCGCAGTCGGGCGCGGCGCGGCCCCGCGTCAAGCGGGACGAGCACGGGGATCTGGTGCCCGACGTGCGGGCGGCGGCGGCCATCGTCTACGATCCGATTCGCGGCGAAGTGCTCTGGGAGGAGAACTCCGACGTCCAGCGTTCGATCGCCAGCATCACGAAGGTTATGACGGCGGTCGTCTTCCTCGAGAGCGAACCAGACCTGTCCGAACAGGTCACGGTCGCCAGCTCCGACGTCCGGCGGGCTTCGACGACCTATCTGCGACGCAATGAGCAACTGCAGGTCGACGACCTGCTCCACCTGGCGCTGATCGCCTCGGACAACGGCGCGGCGCGAGCGCTCGCGCGCGTGTCGCGATGGGGCACCGAGGGCTTCATCGATCGGATGAACGAGAAGGCCGCGGGCCTGGGACTGCGCGCGACGGTCTTCACCGACCCGTCGGGGTTGGACGCGGGGAACGTGTCGTCGGCGTACGACCTGTCAAGGCTGATCGTCTACGCGGTCGGCAACGAGCAGATCGCGCAGATCATGCGGATGCGCGAGCACCGAATTGCCACGAACCGGCGCCGGGTCCGGATCCGCAACACCAACAAGCTGCTGGACAACGACATCAACGTCTGGGGCGGAAAGACCGGATTCATCCGGCGGGCCGGCTACTGCCTGGCGGCGCTGGTGCAGTTGCCGCAGGGCGAGCTGGTGGCCGTCGTCGTACTCGGTGCGCGGAGCAACGCCGCGCGGTTTCTCGAGACCCGACGACTGGTGGGCTGGCTGAACACGCGGCTCGCCGAGTAGCGTCTTTCAGACCTCTTTCTCGAGGCCTACGCCTGATACCCGCGCTGCAGCGCGGCGGCGTCGAGCGGCAGCGTGGCGATGCTGTCGACGTGGACGAGCGCCGGCCGCGTGCCCTGACGCGCATCGTAGGCCTTGAGGTAGCGCCGGCAGGCGTCACACCCGTACAGACGATAGCGGCCATCACGACTGGCGAACGAGGTGATACGGGCCTTGTCCGCGTTGTCGCAGTGCGGACAGGCGAAGTCGTGGAACGGCCAGCGGGCCTGGCAGCGACCGCAGATGAGCAGGCGCTGCGCGTCCGGGGTGATGGTGGCCAGCGCGGGCTCGCCGCCGCAGAGCGGGCAGCGGCCCCGGCGCCACGAGCTCCAATCGACACTTCGACCGAAGGCGTCCGCACAGCGACGGAGCGACGGGCGGAGGGCGAGGCCGATGAGTTCGGCGAGCATCTCCGACGGTGGGGTGTCGAGCTGGGCGAGCGCGGGCGGACCCGCGTACCAGGCCGCGGCGAGCGGCACGAGGTCGCGCCCGCGATGCGAGAGGGTCTGGGCGGTCGCGTAGTCGTCCGCGTCGATGGCGTCGTGTCGGCGCAAGGCATCGGCCATCTCCCGCAGGGCCAAGCGCACGTCGCTGCACTCGAGGGGGATCTGTTCGAATTGCAGTAGCGGCGACGCGCTCTCGAGTTTCGCGCGGACCGTCTCGGCGTCGAGGTCGACGGTGGGCAGTGACACCCGGGCCAGGATCCGATGCTCGATGGTCAGGAGTTCGATCTGGAGATCGATCGCGGATGCCAGGTCTGGGCTGGCCGCCTTCAGGTCCGTAAGTTCTGCGATCCCCGGCGCCGGGGCGGGACCGCGGCGCGTCGGAGGCGGGTCGTCGTCTGGCGCATCGCGAAGCTTCGAGCGGTCCACCCGTCTAATCCTCGTGAGGCGATCCTGCTCCGTGCTCGACTCGTCGGGAGAGTCCTCACCGGACTTCGTCACAGCGGCATCGTGACCCGAACGGGGCGTGTGGAGCAAGGGCGAGGTCGAGTACGATGATCGCCGGATGAGTGGCGAGATGCCCCCGGACGCGGCGGCGCGAGCGGCCGACGGTGAGGCGCGGCTCCGCGTCGTGATGGTCGTGTCGGAAGCGGTGCCATTCGCCAAGACGGGCGGGCTGGCCGACGTCAGTTCCGCGTTTTCGCTGGCGCTGGCCGGCCTCGGGCATGACGTGTCGCTCGTGTTGCCGCGGTATCGAGAGGCTGCGGACGCGGGTAGCCCGGCCGGCCGCGTCACCGTGACCGTCGGCGAGGTGGCATACGAGGTCGGGCTGTTCGCGGCGTCGCTCGGACGGGACGTGCGAGTCACCCTGCTGGACTGCCCGCCGCTGTACGACCGGGAGGGACTCTACGGAGCTGGTGGACGCGACCATCCGGACAATCCGGCACGGTTCGGGCTGCTGGTACGCGCGGCCCTGGGTCTGGGCGCGGCGGCACCGGAGCCGCCCTCGGTCATTCACGCGCACGATTGGCAGGCGGCGCTTGGGCCGGTCATGCTCTCGGCGGGCCTGCCCGGGCTCGAGCGGCTGCGCGGCAGCGCGTCCGTTCAGACGATTCACAATCTGGCGTACCAGGGAGTCTTCCCTCCAGACTGCCTCGGCGCGCTCGGTCTAGCGGAAGCGGCCGGCGTCGCGAGCACCCTGGCCCACAAGACTGGGGTGAGTTTCCTGAAGGGTGGCATCGTGTACAGCGACGCGGTGACGACGGTGAGCCCGGGCTACGCGCGCGAGATCGTCGGCGCCGAATTCGGGCGGGGTCTGGACCCGAGCCTCCGGGAGCGCGGCACCAGTCTCACCGGCATCCTGAACGGAATCGACGTGGATGTCTGGGATCCGACGGCCGATCCTCATTTGCCGGCGCCGTTCTCTGCGGGCGATCTGGAAGGGAAGCGTGCCTCCAAGCGGGCCGTGATCGAATGTTACGGCCTGCCAACGGACGAGGCGACGCTGACACGCCCACTCGTCGGCATGGTGTCGCGGATGGTGCCGCAGAAGGGACTCGACCTGTTGGCCGAGATTTCGGACGACCTGGCCGGACTGGACGCGACATTCGTGGTGCTTGGCACCGGGATGGCGGAGTATCAGGCGCTCTGGCAGGGCCTCGCCGCGCGGCATCCAGCGCAGGTTGGGGTGCATGTCGGATTCGACGAGGCCCGGGCGCACCTGGTCGAGGGCGGCGCCGATCTGTTTCTCATGCCGTCGCGCTTCGAGCCTTGCGGTCTGAATCAGCTCTACAGTTTGCGCTACGGAACGGTGCCCGTCGTGCGCGCGACCGGCGGTCTGGCCGATACGGTGCGACCATTCGACCCGGCGACCGGACAGGGCACGGGTTTCGTGTTCACGGAGTACTCCGCCGCCGCCCTGATGGCGTCGCTCCGAGCGGCACTGGCGGTGTTCGGGGACCGAGCCGCGTGGCGACGGATCCAAGTCAACGGCATGGCAGAGGACCATTCCTGGGACGTTTCGGCCCGAGAATATGTCAAAGTGTACAGGCGGGCAGTCGCGAGCGCGCGTCGTCGCGCCGGAGGGACTGCCGAGCAGGCGGGGCCGGGCTCGACGCGGTTCGAGTGATATCGAGGAGATTCATGGCATCCGAAAAGGTCCACACATTTACCGAAGGCAATTTTGACGAGACGGTCATCAAGGCGGGGACACCGGTGTTGGTCGACTTCTGGGCGGAGTGGTGCGGGCCGTGCCGGCGCCTGGCGCCCACCGTCGAGACGCTGGCGTCGGACTATGACGGACGTGTTTCGGTCGGCAAGCTCAACGTCGACGAGAACCCGGGCGTCGCGGGTCGATTCAGCATCCGCGGCATCCCGACGCTCTTGCTCTTCAAGGATGGCCAGGTAGTCGATCAGGTCGTAGGCCTCGCCCAAGGCACACAACTCAAGGAAATGATCGACAAGCACCTCTAGCCGCGGCTCCTGCCGGCGGTGGGGTATTCGACGGCGGCCGGTTCGCGCGCACGCGAGCGCTGGAACCAGGCCACCTTGTGGATGGAGTAGATGGAACACGTCATCATCATCGGCTCGGGCCCGGCGGGCCTGACTGCGGCGCTGTATTCGGCGCGCGCGAATCTGCATCCCCTGGTCATCGAAGGCGTGGACGCCGGCGGACAGCTCATGCTGACCACCATGGTCGAGAACTGGCCGGGCTATCGGGACGGCATCATGGGACCCGATCTGATGACCGAACTGCGCGCGCAGGCCGAACGGTTCGGCGCGAAGATCGTCGGAGGGCACGTCCAGCGCGTCGACCTGTCCGGGGAGTCGTATCTGGTCGAGACTGCCGACGGGCGCCACGAGACCCGCGCCCTGATCATCTCGACCGGCGCCTCCGCCCGGCTGTTGGGACTGCCGTCGGAGCGCACGCTGATGGGGCACGGCGTCTCCACCTGCGCGACGTGCGACGGCTACTTCTTCAAGGAGAAACCGATCGCTGTCGTTGGGGGCGGCGACTCGGCGCTCGAAGAGGCGATGTTTCTCACCAAGTTCGCGTCGACCGTGACGCTGGTTCATCGGCGTGACGCGCTGCGGGCGTCGAAGATCATGCAGGATAAGGCGCGCGCCAATCCGAAGATCCGTTTCGAGTGGGACAGCGTCGTCGAGGAGATCAGGGATGCCGACCAGGGCGCCGTCACGGGCATCGTGCTGCGGAACCTGAAGACGCAGGCCGTCAAGGATGTGGGCGTGGAGGGCGTCTTTGTCGCGATCGGGCACACCCCGAACACGGGATTGTTCGAGGGGCAGATCGATCTCGACGAGAACGGCTACATCAAGACGGCAGCAGGGTCGCGCACCTCGCGAGCGGGCGTCTTCGCCTGCGGCGACGTCCAAGATCCGGTGTATCGCCAGGCCATCACCGCAGCCGGTTCGGGCTGCATGGCGGCGATCGATGCCGAGCGCTATCTGGAAGGGCTGCCAACACCGACGGCCGAAGCAGCGTCGGCGGCGACCTAGTCGATCCAGCCGCCGCCAAGCACTTCATCGCCATCGTAGAAGACGACCGCCTGGCCCGGAGTGACGGTGACCTGTGGTTCGTCGAACCGGACGGTCGCCGTCTGGTTGGCGCCGGCCGTCACCGTGGCGCGGCCGGCGGTGTGTCGGTAGCGAATCTGCGCCTTCACCGGGCGGTCGCCGGCCGGCGGATCGCCCGCGATCCAGTTCACGCTGGAGGCGCTCAACTCGGTTCGCTCGAGTTCCTCCCGCGTCCCCACCGTCACCGTGCAGCCCTCGGCGTCGAGCGCCGTCACGTACAGCCGCCGGCCCGAGGCGAGGCCGAGCCCCTTGCGCTGGCCGACGGTGAACCGATGAACGCCGCCGTGTTGGCCGATCGGCTGGCCGGTGCCGTCCTTGATGATTCCCCCCTGGGGCGGCGCGGCAGCATGCGTCTCGACGAAGGTCGCATGGTCGCCGTCGGCGACGAAGCAGAGTTCTTGGCTGTCGGGCTTGTCGGCGACCGGGAGCCCCCGCTCCCGCGCGAGGGCCCGCACGGCGGGCTTGTCGAGCGCGCCGACCGGGAACGCGGCGTGTGACAACTGCGCCTGCGTGAGGGGAAAGAGAAAGTACGACTGATCCTTCTGCCGGTCGACGCCGCGGCGAAGCCGATAGCGGGCGCTGCCGGGTGCCCGGTCGACCTGGGCGTAGTGGCCGGTGGCCACCGCTGCGGTGTCGAGCGCGCCGGCACGGTCGAGCAAGTGAGAGAACTTCAGATCGCCGTTGCAATGGACGCACGGGATCGGCGTGCGGCCGGCGGTGTACTCGTTGACGAAGTTGCGGACGACGTGCGCGTCGAACGAGGCCTGGTAGTTGACCACGTAGTGGGGGATGCCGAGCTGCGCGGCGGCGCGTCGGGCGTCGTGCAGATCCTCGATGGTACAGCAGCTACCGAAGCGCGCCGCACCCTCGCGCTGGTCGTAGAGCTGCATCGATAGTCCCACGACCTCGTGGCCGGCGTCGACCAGGAGCGCGGCGGCCACCGAGGAGTCGACGCCGCCCGACATGGCGACTACGGTGCGCATCAGCGCCCGGCTCCGGAGGCAGCCGGGCGGGAACGAGTGCTGGCGCGGGTCAGGTCGCGCAGCCGGCCGACGATGCCAGGCAGGACGGCAATCGTCCGATCGACCTCGAGGTCGGTGTTCCCGAGCCCCAGACTGAAACGGATCGAGCTCTGCACCCGATGGTGAGGCAGGCCCATCGCGCGCAGCACGTGAGACGGCTCGAGCGTGCCCGACGAGCAAGCGGACCCGGTAGACACGGCGATGCCGTCGAGATCGAGTCCGATCAGCAGCGACTCGGCTTCGACACTCTCGAAGCTGATGTTCGAGGTGTTGGGTACGCGCGGTTCGCGCGCACCGTTGACGGTCGTGCCCGAGACGACGCCCAGGATGCCGTCCTCGAGTCGGCCCCGCAGCACCGTCAGCGGAGTCGCGGTCGACGCCAGCCTGTCGACCGCAGTCCTGGCAGCCACGCCCATGCCCACTAGGGCGGGGACGTTCTCGGTGCCGGCGCGCCGACTGCGCTCGTGACGTCCTCCGGTCTGGGTCGGCGACAGGCGGACGCCGCGTCGGAGCCAGAGTGCCCCGACGCCCTTCGGGCCGTTGAACTTGTGCGCCGAGAGCGACAGAAGATCGACGCCCAACGTCTCCACGTCGACCGGGACCTTGCCGACCGATTGGACGGCGTCGGTGTGAAAGAGCGCGCCGTGGTCGTGGGCGATGGCGGCCAGTTCGGCGACCGGCTGGATCGTGCCGATCTCGTTGTTGGCGTGCATCACGGAGACAAGGCACGTCTCGTCGTCGATGGCAGCGCGCAGGTCATCCGGTGAGACGATGCCGTGCGCGTCGACCGGCAGCAGCGTGACGCGCGAGCCGTGGCGCTGGAGGGCCTGGAGCGTGTTCAGCACAGCCTCGTGCTCGATCGCGCTCGCGATCAGATGGCGACGGCCCTGGCCGGCCAGAACGTCGGCGGCGCCGCGAAGGGCCAGGTTGTCTGCCTCGGTGCCGCCGCTCGTGAAGATCACCTCGGATGGCTCGGCCCCGATGAGCGCCGCCAGGGCGGCGCGTGCGTCATCGACGAGCCGCTTCGCGCGCTGACCGAAGTGGTGAACGCTCGACGGGTTGCCGAAGTCGTCGCGTAATGCGGCGGCGACGGCGTCGGCCACAGCTGGGTCGAGCGGGGTCGTTGCGTTGTGATCGAAATAGATGCGCATCGGTCCTGCGATCGGCGGGCGTGCAGGTGTCGGTCGTGGTGAGAGGGGCTCGCGAGACGCCGCCGGACGCTGCGCGCGGGAGGCGCGACCTGGCAAGGCCCGCTCTCGACCCGGGCCGGATCGCGACGGTGTTCACGCGTCTGCTCATCATAGCATCGGCGCTAACCTCCAGCAACAAGAGGGACTAGACAGGTTTGCGAGGCCTTTCATATACTGGCTGTCTTGATACGTCGGCATGCCCGCAGCGTGTCGGCGCCTGCACTGGGAGAGTGTCGACATGTGGAAACGCGACGAATCAGTGCGACCGGCCGCTGGCGGACCGAGCGCAGGAGTAGGAAAGGGGCCCGGCGAACAGGTGTCTGGGCCGGGACATCGAACTGCGGCCGAGGGTCGGCGGCCAGGAAGAGACGTCGTGAACATCGGCAAATCGGTGGTGATCAAGGGTGAGTTGAACGGCAGCGAAGATCTGACCATCGAGGGCCGGGTTGAGGGCAAGATCGAGCTTCGGCAGAACGTGCTGACGATCGGACCGAACGGCAAGATCAAGGCTGAGGTGTTTGCGAAGTCGGTCGTCGTGCTCGGTGAAGTCACTGGCAATGTCACCGCGACCGAGAAGGTCGACATTCGCGACAATGGCGCGGTCGACGGCGACATTATCGCGCCGCGAGTGGCCATCGCGGAGGGCGCCCACTTCCGCGGCAGCGTCGACATGCAGACCGGCGCCGCCGCTCCCGCGAAGGCCGAGGCCAAGCCGGCGGCCGCGAAGGCCGAGCCCAAGCCGGCGCAGGCCGCGGCGCGGTAGCGCCATTCATCCGGACACCCTGAACCGTCCGGGTGGTGCTTCAAGGAGCCAGAGTGGACGCGACCACCTTCGGGACGCTCGGCGACCGATTGTTCCGCTTCGGTGCCCGGCGCGCCGATGCCGGCATCGGGCTCAGCGTCGATCGCGACTCGTCCGAGAATGCGGTCTTCCCGACGCGCGGGCTCGGGCGGTTCGTGAGCTACGTGAGCAAGCGGGACTCTCCGACGATCATCGATCTGGGACCGGTCGTCGGCGCGAACGTGAGCTTCTTCGGCGAGCAACTCGGGTGCAAGCTGATTGTCGAGGATCTGTTCGCCGAACTCGAACGCGTGGCGCGCCAGGTCCAGCAGAAGGAGATCGAGCTGGTGTCGGCGATCAACGGGCGCCTGGATCATCTGCCGGGCAGCGCCGACGGCGTGCTGTGCTGGGATCTCTTCGACTATCTCGACCAGCCCTCGGCAGAGAGCCTGGCCCGGCAAGTGATCGAGGTGCTGAAGCCGGGCGGTGCGGTCTTCGCGCTGTTCGGGGGGAGCAATTCCGGTGCTGAGCGCTACACGAAGTACGCGATCATGGACCGCGAGCACTTGGAGCATCGGCCCTACAAGGCCACACGGGGCAAGGGCCGCACGTGGGGAAGCCGCGACGTCTTTAAGCTGTTTCATGGGCTGACCATCGGCGAGACGTATCTGCTGAAGATTCAGATCCGTGAGATGTTGTTTCGGAAGCCGCAAGCGGCCGCCCAAGTCTGATTCGAATCGATCGCGATGACGACGACGAGGGCGGCGATGGAGAAGGGAAGTCATGGCTCGTCCAGTGATCGCACTGCTCAGCGATTTCGGGAGCCAGGATCACTACGCTGGCACGATGAAGGGCGTGGCGTTGGGCATCTGCCCGGACGCGACGCTGGTGGACATCTCGCACGACGTCACCCCGCATGACGTCCTCGGCGGCGCCCTGCAGCTGGCCGCCACCTACCGCTATTTCCCGCACGGCACCGTGTTCCTCGCGGTGGTCGACCCCGGCGTGGGCTCGAAGCGCCGCGGTCTCGCCGCCGATATCGGCGACTACCGCCTGGTAGCACCCGACAATGGCGTGTTGACCGCCGTGTTCGCGGAGACACCGCCGAAGAAGATCGTCGAGATCACCGAGCGCCGCTACGGTCGACCGACCGTGAGCCGGACGTTCGAGGGGCGCGACCGTTTCGCGCCCGCGGCAGCCTGGCTCGCGAAGGGCACCCAACTGACGGCGCTCGGGCGCCCGGTGCAGAACTATCAGACCATCGAGTTGCCTGAGGCGACGCTCGAGGCCGACACGATTCAGGGCGAGGTCATCCGGATCGATCGGTTCGGGAACGCCGTGACCAACATCTATCGGAAGAGCTTCGAGCACCTGGCCAACACGGGCAGCGTGCAGATCGACGCGGGCGACCATCGCGTCGAGCGGCTCGTGGAGACCTACGCGGACATCGAGGACGGCGAGGTCTGCGCGCTCTTCGGCAGTACGGATCAACTCGAGTTGGCTGCCAATGCGGCGAGCGCCGCCGATCAGCTGACGCTCGAGCGCGGGTCGGCGGTCGTCGTCTCGCGCGGCTGAGCGCGGGGTGCGGCCGATGCGGTCAGACGGGCACGTTTGAGGCGCTTCCGGTCGGCGTGATAACATCACGCGTTTGCCAGTCGGGAGTTGTTCGCCTCCGTCGGCCCTCCGTCATCGCGTGGTGTCCCAAGAGCCATGATTGGATTCGATCTCGACGAAGAACACCGTTTGCTCGAGCAATCGGTGCGCGAGTGGGGCGCGCGAGACGTCGCTCCGAGGGTTCACGATCTGGACCGCGCGCACGAGTTCGATCGGGCGATCTTCACGCAAATGGCCGACCTTGGCCTCTTGGGCGTCTCTGTTCCGGCGGCGTACGGCGGCGCCGGAATGGACTACGTCAGCCTCGGCTTGGCCAGCGAGGAGCTGGAGTACGTCGATACGTCGTTGCGGGTGATCCTCTCGGTGCACGTCGGGCTCAACTGCCTCTCACTGCTGACCTGGGGCACCGAAGCGCAGAAGCAGCTGTACCTGGTGCCGCAAGCGAAGGGTGAGCGGATCGCCACCTACGGCCTGACCGAGCCGGCCGCGGGTAGCGACGTGCGCGGGCTGCAGAGCGTGGCGATCAAGAAGGGCGATGCCTACCTACTCAGCGGCGAGAAGCAGTGGATCTCCCTCGCCGACGTGGCGGACCACTTCCTGGTGTTTGCGTGGAGCGACCTCGAGAAGAAGCAGCAGCGTGATCCCTCCGGCCTCACGGCCTTCATCGTGGAGCGCGGCTTCAAGGGGTTCGCGAGCGGCACGATGAAGGAGAAGTGGGGCATCCTGGCCGGCAACACCGGCTACTTCACCATGGACGAGGTGGAGGTGCCCGCGGCCAACGTGTTGGGCGAGCCGGGCGAAGGCTTCAAGATCGCGATGTCCGCCCTGGACCAGGGGCGCTACACCGTGGCGGCCGGCGCGACCGGGCTGATTCGCGCGTGCCGCGACGCCAGCGCGGCCTACGCGAAGGAGCGCCGGGCCTTCGGCGTCGAGATCGCGCAGCATCAGCTGGTCAAACAGATGATCGCTCAGATGGAGTCGGACTATCAGGCGGCGCGGCTTCTCTGGCTGCGGTCGGGCTGGCTGAAGAACGAAGGTCGCCGGAATACCCGAGAGACCGGCCTGGCCAAGTGGTTCGCCACGGTGGCCTCCGAGCGCGCGGCCGGCGACGCCGTCCAGGTGCATGGCGCCAATGGCTATTCGGACGAGTATCCCGTCGGCCGGTTCTATCGCAACTGCAAGGGCGGGGTGATTTACGAGGGGACGAGAGAGATACACACCCTCATGCAGGCGGACTACGTGTTGGGGTACCGCTCAGATCGGCCGACGCGGTGCCAGTTGCCGGCCTACGACGCCTCGGAATAGCACGCAGGACTTCGCGGGGACTTATTCCATGGACGCAGGACTCTCGCTCGACTTTCTCGGCGTCGTGGAGCAGGCGGCAATCGCCTGCGCCCACACGATGGGGCAAGGCGACCGGCATCATTCGGATCTCGTCGCGGTCGAAGCGATGCGGAAGAAGATGGACGCCGTGCCGATGGACGGAACGATCGTCATCGGGGAGGGCGAGCGCGACGAGGCGCCGATGCTCTTCATCGGCGAGAAGGTCGGCAAGGCGCTGCATGACGCCGGTGCGTATCCGGCGATCGACATCGCGGTGGATCCGCTGGAGGGCACCAATCTCTGCGCGACCGGGTCACCAAACGCCATCGCCGTCCTCGCGGCGGCTGAACGCGGAGGGCTCCTGCACGCGCCGGATCTATACATGGAGAAGCTCGTGGTCGGCCCGAGCTGCAAGGATGCCGTCAGCCTCGATGCACCGGTGGCCAAGAATCTCGGCGCGATCGCCGAATGCCTCGAGCGGAAGGTGGAGGACCTGGTCGTCGTCGTGCTGGAGCGCGATCGCCATGCCACGCTCATCGAAGAGATTCGGGCGGTAGGGGCGAGGATTCGGCTCATCACTGACGGAGACCTGTCGGCCGGCATCTCGGCGGCGGTGGTGGGGAGCGGCGTCCACGCGGTGATGGGGACCGGCGGGGCGCCCGAAGGGGTCCTGGCCGCCGCGGCGATGCGGTGCCTCAACGGCGAAATCCTGGCGCGCCTCGTCGTGAAGAAGCCGGAGCATGAGGAGCGGTGTCGGACGATGGGGATCACCGATTTCAACCGGGTCTACGGTGCGAGTGATCTGGCCTCGAGCGACTCGGTGATCTTCGCGGCCACGGGTGTCACCGAAGGGACGTTGATGGACGGCGTGCGCTTCTTCGGTGATGGGGTGCGAACGCACTCGCTGGTCATGCAGACGCAGCCGCATCGCGTGCAGTTCATCGACACGATTCACGTGCACGCGGACTCCCCGAACCCGCGCGTCCACTTCTAACAGGTCTTCAGTCGTCGTCGCGCGGCGGCCGTCGATACTTCCGTCGCCGGTGGGGCCGCTTGGTGCGGTCCTCGTGCGGGCCACCGCGCGGCCGCGGGAGCGGCGCGCGCGGCACCTTCGGCTTCTTCGTCTTCTTGGCCCGGGCGGGGCGTGCGCGTGCCACTGACCGATTCTATGACGATCGAACTCACGGTCGATGCGGATGCCCCCGCGGAGAGCGCGGTCGCCGAGATCGCCAGCGGGATCGGCAGGGGGCAGGTCGTCGTGTGTCCAACGGAGACGCTCTACGCGCTGGTGGCCGATGCCGCCAACGCGGCGGCGGTGGAGCGCGTCTGCGCGATCAAGGGCCGGGGAGGGGATCAGCCTCTGCCGCTCATGGCCGCCGACGTGACGCAGGTGGAGGCCACGCTGGGGCCCATGGGCGGGGTTGGCGCGAGTCTGGCCGCGGCGTTCTGGCCAGGTCCGTTGACGTTGGTCGTGCGGGCGACGGGGCGTGTCGACCCGCGGTGTCGCGCGGCGGACGGGTCCGTCGCGGTGCGCGTGGCCGGCCATGCGGTGGCCAGGGCGATCGCGCGTGAGGTGGGCGGCCTGGTCACGTCGACGAGTGCCAACCGTTCCGGGGGCGGCGGGGTGGCGCGCGTGACGGACATCAACGGGCAGGTCCGGGGGATGGTCGATCTGATCGTGAACTCGGGAACGTTGGCGGGCGGCGCGCCGTCGACGATCGTCGACGTTCGAGGAGGGATGCCGAAGCTGGTTCGCGAGGGCGCGATCGCGTGGAGCCACGTGCTAAGATCGGTTACGTGACGCGGCGGAAGTCGGCGCCTCTCGCACACCCCGAGGTTAGTTCTTCGACAGTTGAGCGCGCGGCTGTGATCGGGCTCGCGGCGGGCGGCCGCCGTGCTGCTGACCTGTCACTCGACGAGTTGACTGGATTGGCTCGGGCGGCGGGCGTGACAGCCGTGCTCCGGACCCTGCAGGAGCGGCGGCAGCCCGACCCGAGGACGTTTCTCGGCCGGGGAAAGGTCGAGGAGCTGGCGCGGGCCTGCGACGAGATGGCGGTGGATGTCGTGATCGCGGATGCGGAGTTGGCCCCGGGGCAGCGGCGTGCGCTTGAGGAGGCCTTGTCGTGCCGCGTCATCGATCGGACGCAGCTAATTCTCGACATCTTCGCGCGGCGTGCGAGGACGCGAGAGGGCAAGCTGCAGGTGGAGCTGGCACAGCTACGCTACCTGCTGCCGCGGCTTGTTGGCTCGGGCCAGGTGCTCTCGAGGCTCGGTGGCGGCATCGGCACACGGGGGCCGGGTGAAACCAAGCTGGAGACCGATCGCCGGCGGATCCGCCGACGGATCGGCACGCTCGGACGGCA
The DNA here is from genome assembly GCA_002328835.1 of Acidobacteria bacterium UBA2161. Taxonomy (GTDB): domain Bacteria; phylum Acidobacteriota; class Vicinamibacteria; order Vicinamibacterales; family UBA823; genus UBA2161. The sequence goes on from DCWN01000004.1 coordinate 36,132, forward strand.
GATCGACCAGGTGCGCCGGCGCCGCGCGCAATCGCGGGCCAGGCGGACGAAGCAGCGGCTGCGGACGGTCGCCCTGGTCGGCTACACCAATGCCGGCAAGACTACGTTGTTCAACCAGATGACCGGCGATGATGCGGTGGCATCCGATGCGTTGTTCGTCACCCTGGATCCCTTGGTGCGCCGGCTGCGACTGCCAGACCGACGTGTCATCCTCTGCTCGGATACGGTAGGGTTCATCGACCGACTCCCGCATGCACTCGTGGCTGCGTTTCGCGCGACGCTGGAGGAGGTGGCCGAGGCCGACCTGCTCCTGCATGTCTGCGACGCATCCAGCCCGGATCGAGATCGCCACGTCGAGGCGGTCCGCTCGGTGCTCGCCGAGATCGGCGCCGACGAGGTGCCCTGCGTCATGGTCTGGAACAAGTGCGATCAGGTCGTCGACGCCGAACGGCGCCGGCTGGTCCAAGCTGAGGCCGGGAGTGTCGCCCTATCCGCCCTCGACGCCGCGAGCGGTCCGGCCGTGCTGGGGGTGATCGAGGAGCGGCTGGGGCGGAGCGCGTCGGCAGCCGAGTACGTCGACGGCGCGGCGTGATCGACATGAAACCGAAGCGACCGGGGTGCGTGAGGATGACCGGGAGGGCCTGGCGGTTCTTCGGATGGGTCGTGGTGACCGCGTGGCTGGCTGGCTGTGCGCCGCCGCCCCCGCCGGCGGCGCCGCGTGCCCCGCAGTTTCCCAATTTCCTGTTTCCGACCGTGCCAGACTCCCTGGCCGGCCTGTCGTCGGTGACGGCGCACGTTCAGGCGTGGCGGCGCCTGCAGGTCGGCGACCTGCCGTCGGCAACCGCGGGATTCGCCGACGCGCTCGGCGCGACGACGGCGTTCTATCCATCGGAGGTCGGCCTGGGCTATGTCGACGTTGCTGCCCGGCGGTTCGACGACGCGCTGGCGAGGTTCGCCGCCGTGCTCGATCGCGTGCCGGCCTACGCGCCGGCGTGGGTCGGGAGCGCGGAAGCGCTGCTGGCGTCGAGGCGGGAAGGCGAGGCGCTGGCGGCGTACGAGTCGGCCCTGGCGGCGGATCCCGGCCTCAGCGATGTCAGGCGCCGTGTCGAGGTTCTGCGGTTTCGGAGCGTGCAGGACGCACTCGAGGCTGCGCGTGTGGCCGAGAGGGCACAGCGGTTCTCCGACGCCCGACGCGCGTACGAGCGAGCGCTCGTCGTCGCGCCGGACAGCGGGGTCCTGTATCGCGGACTCGCGGCGGCGGAGCGGCAGCTGGGCGATCTGGGACAGGCGCTGGACCACATCCGGCGCGCGAACGAGCTCGAGCCCGACGACGCGGACGGACTGACTCTGCAGGGAGAGATTCACGAGACGCTGGGCGATCTCGAGGGTGCGGAGGCGGCGTTTGCGGGCGCCGCGCGAGTCGACCCGACGACGGAGCGGCGTGCGCGGCTCGAACGGGTGCGGGGACGACTGGCGGCGGTGCGATTGCCGCCGGCGTACCGCGCGATACCGGACAATGCGCGAATCACGCGAGCCGAGCTCGCGTCCGTTGTCGGGGTGCGGCTCGAGCGGTTGGTGGCGGATGCTCCACGCGACGAGGCGGTCCTGATCACGGATACCCGCGCGCACTGGGCCGACCGATGGATCCTCGCGGTGGCTCAGGCCGGCGTGATGGAGGTCTTCGCGAACCACACGTTTCAGCCCGAGTCGGTCGTCGATCGCGGCGAGTTGGCGCTTGTCGTCAGCCGGGTGCTGGCGTTGATCGCCCAGACCGATCCGAGGCGCGGCGCGGCATGGCAGACAGCGCGGTACCAGTTTTCCGATCTTGAACCAAGGCACTTGCGGTATCCAGCCGCGTCGATGGCCGTGGCGTCCGAGGTGCTGCCGGTGCTCGACGGAAACCGGTTCGGCTTGAGCAATCCGGTGACCGGTCGCGAGGCGCTGGCGGCGCTGGATCGCCTGGAGCGGCTGGCGGGCCCGTAGGCCAACGCACCAGGGCGGAGACAAGCGGAGGGGCATGGCAGTACTGACGCTGGCGAATCAGCTCACGCTCCTGCGGATGTTGCTGATTCCGGCGTTCGTGATTCTGACCGCCTATCAATACCTCGGCTGGGCGCTGGCGGCCTTCGTCCTGGCGGGCGTCACGGATCTGCTCGACGGCGTCATCGCCAGGTGGTGGAAGCAGCGCACCACGATCGGCGCCTGGCTCGATCCGGCGGCTGACAAGCTGCTGCTCCTGACGGCGTTCGTGGTCCTGACGCTGCCCGACCTGGGGCTGACGAACCGGCTGCCGATCTGGCTCACCGTGGTCGTCATTAGCCGGGATGTCGGAATCGTGCTGACGGTGGCGGTCGTCAATCTGGCGATCGGGCCGCGCACCTTCGAGCCGTCCGTGTACGGCAAGGTCGCGACCGCGGTCTACATCGTGACTGGGGTCGTCACGATGAGCTTCAATTATTTGGAGCGGCCTTCGGGGCTCGTGGACGTCTGTATCTACGCCTCGGCCGGGATGGCGGTGGTGTCGGGGTTGCACTACATTGCACGCGTGGCGAGAACGGTCGATAACACCTAGAGATTGAGTTCGGCCGGGCTGGGGCGGGTGGGCACGACAGGCGCCTGGATCGGCCCCGGCGGCCCCGGGGTGCGGGTTGTGTTCGGCGGGAGGCGCGTCTATCCTGTCACGCACCGAGTCGCGTAGGTCTGGTCTGCGTCTGCGAGGAGAGGTTCATGTTCGATGCACTGAAGAAGCGGAATCAGGGCGGAAAGTCGATGGACGAGCAGGTGGCCGAGTTGAAGGCCCTCATCGACACTGCTCGCGAGGAGCGCGGTGCGCTCAGCACGATGCTGACCCAGATCGAGGTGCGAGCGGGCAAGGTCTCGCTGCCTCAGGTATCGAAAGCGGTGCAGAAGGCCTCCGACAAGGCGGATGGGGCCTCGAAGCAGATCGACGCACTCGAGGTCAGGCCCGCTTCTGCTTCACGAACTCGATGGTACGGGTCAGGCCCTCTTCGAGGGTGACGCGCGGCTCCCATCCGAGGAGGTCGCGGGCACGCGTAATGTCGGGCTGGCGGACTCTGGGATCGTCGACCGGCAGCGGCCGGTGGACGATCTGGCTCTTCGACCCGGTCATCTCGATGATCTGTTCAGCGATCTCGGTGATCGTCATCTCCGCTGGATTCCCCAAATTCACCGGCTCGTTGATGTCCGAGGCCATGAGTCGGCCAATCCCTTCCACGAGATCGCTGATATAGCAGAAACTGCGCGTCTGGTTTCCGCTGCCAAAAATCTTCAGGTCCTCTCCGGCCAACGCCTGCGCCACGAACGTAGGGACGGCGCGACCGTCGTTGAGCCGCATCCGTGGGCCGTAGGTGTTGAAGATCCGCACGATCTTCGCATCGAGGCCGTGATACCGGTGATAGGCGACGGTCATGGCCTCGGCGAATCGCTTGGCCTCGTCATAGACGCCGCGTGGGCCCACCGGATTCACGTTACCCCAGTACGATTCGCGCTGCGGGTGCTCGAGGGGATCGCCGTAGACCTCGGATGTCGAGGCCAGGACGAACGTGGCGCCCTTGGCCTTCGCGAGCCCGAGCGCCTTGTGGGTGCCGAGCGCGCCGACCTTCAGGGTGGGGATCGGCCATTCGAGATAGTCGACGGGGCTCGCCGGGCTGGCCCAGTGCAGCACGACATCGACCGCGCCGTCGACCGAGATGTGCTCCGTGACGTCGTGCTTCACGAACGTGAAGTCGCGGGTGGTCAGGTGTGCGATGTTGTCGGTGCTTCCCGTCAGCAGGTTGTCGAGGCCGACGACCGCGTGACCCTGGTCGAGTAGCCGGTCAGCGAGATGGGAGCCAATGAACCCGGCGACGCCTGTGATGACGATACGAGCGGACATAAAGACGGGACGCTCAGTAGGCGTGGGTCTGGAACAGCCCACGGACGACGGTCAGCCAGAGGATCCTGAAGTCGAGTGCGACCGACCAGTTCTCGATGTAGTAGAGGTCGAACTCGATACGCTTCTCGATCGAGGTGTTGCCTCGCCAGCCGTTGACCTGCGCCCAGCCCGTCATCCCGGCCTTCACCTTGTGCCGAAGCATGTACTGCGGAAATCGGTGCTTGAACTTCTCGACGAAGTAGGGCCGCTCGGGACGCGGACCCACGAGGGACATGTCGCCGCGCAAGACGTTCCAGAGTTGCGGGAGCTCGTCGAGATTGAAGCGGCGCAGCCAGCTGCCGAGCAGCGTGCGCCTCGGGTCGTTGTCCCTGGCCCAGACGGGGCCGGTGTCGGCTTCGGCCTGGTTGTGCATCGATCGGAACTTGTACACCGTGAAGGGCCGCCCATCGAGGCCCATCCGCTCCTGACGGTACAGCACCGGTCCGGGTGAGGAGTAGCGGACCAGCAGGGCGATGGCGGCCATCGGCGCCGACAATGTGGCGAGGGCCGCCGCTGACAACCCCACATCGATGACGCGCTTGAGGGCGCTGTTCATCCCGTGCAGCGGCACATCGTTGACGCTGATGATCGGCACGCCATCGAGGTCTTCGAGCCCGGCCTTGAGGGCGATGAACTGCAGCAGGTCGGGGACCACCTTGACCTCGACGCACTCCCGGGCGGCCGCCTCGATGAGCGACAGCATCTTGACGTGCTCCTCGAGCGGGAGCGTGATGTAGAGCAGGTCGATCTGCTCGCGATGCAGGAGGTCGCCGACGTCACCGAGCGTGCCCAGGAGGGGCAGGCCGCGATAGCCGAGATGGTCCTGCTCGGCGCGGTCGTCGAGGAAGCCGACCACGCGATAGCCGAGTTCGCGGTGCTGCAAGGCCTTGTCGGCGACCAGCCGCCCGAGATCGCCGCTGCCGGCGATGAGGACCCGCTTGAGGCCGATCCCGGCCCGCCACCGCCGTTCGAAGACCTCACGCACCAGCTCCCGTACGCCGTAGCAGAGGAGGGTGTTCAGGAGCAGAAAGAGCGCCCAGACGACCTGGGAGACCTCGAACGCGCCGCGCTCCTTCAATTCGGGCGGCAGGAAATACGTCTGCACGTACAGCGTGCTGACGATGCCTAACACCACCGCGATCACGCTGCCGACGAACACGCCGAAGAAATCGTCGACGCGCGATCGATGGCGTCGGAGCCGGTACATCCCATGAATCTGGAAGGCAATCGGCACGACCAGGCCGATCAGCGGAAGGACGTTCAGGTACTGCTGAAACGGCGGGAACCCACGCGTGACCGGGATCAGGCCGGTGTCGAATCGGACGACGTAGGCCAGGACGAAGGCCGCCATGCCGAGCACGGCGTCCGAAACCACGTGTAGGGCGACGAGCAGGCGCGCGAATCGTTTCACCATCGCGCGGCCTCACGGGGCGCCGCGGCCATCTCGGCAACCGCCTGACCGAGCTGCGACAGGAAGGTCTGCTCCGAGAACGTGAGGGCGTGGGCACGAATGGCGGCGGTGTCGAATGACATGGTCTGCACCCGCCGGAATGCATCCGCGAACGCGGCGGTCGTGGGGTCGTCTACGAGGACTCCGGTGACGCCATCGACAACCGTCTCGCGGGCTCCGCCACGGTTCAGTGCGACCACGGGACACCCGCAGGCCTGCGCCTCGACGGGCGCGATGCCGAACTCCTCCTCACCAGGCAGGATGAACGCGCGAGCCTGCCGATACTCCTCGCGCACGGCGTCGTCGCTCAACGTGCCGAGCAGTTCCACGGTGGGGCCGGCCAGCTGCCGGAGTCTGCCGAACTCCGGTCCACCGCCAACGATTCTCAGGCGGACCTCGGCCAAGCGTGCTGCCTCAATGGCCAGATCGATCCGCTTGTAGGGCACCAGCGCCGACACGATGAGGAAGGCGGGCCCAGGCTCCGTGGGTGTGGGCTGGAAGAACTCGGTATCGACTGGTGGATACACGACTGTTGCCGGCCGATTATAGTAGCAACGGAGGCGCCCTGCAACATGTTGCGAGATCGCAACATAGCGGTCGACTCGGCCGGCGGTGGCCGCATCCCAGCGCGCCAGTCGGCGGAGGAGCGGGCGCATCAGTCGACTGGCCGTTGGGCCAATCCGATCGGCGCCGAAGTAGGCGTCAAACTGGTCCCAGGCATACCGCATGGGCGTGAAGCAGTAGCAGAGATGGCGCGCACGGCCGGGCTTGACGACCGATTTGGCGGCGCAGTGGCTCGTGCTCACGATGACATCGAAGCGGTCGAAGTCGAACTGCTCGATGGCTGTGGGAAAGAGTGGCAGGTAGTGGCGGTAGAAACGCCGGCTGAACGGCATCCGCTGGATGAACGACACCTGGGGACGCCGCCGTTCGAGTAGCGGCGATACCGTCCCGGGGTGGTGGAACATCGTGAACAGTTCGGCGTGGGGGTAGAGGCGGCAGAGTCCTTCGAGGGCCCGCTCGCCCCCACGCATGCCCGTCAACCAGTCGTGCACAAGCGCAATCCGCAGGTGGTCGAGCGCCGGAGCCTCGCGCGAATCAAGCATCGGTCGTCGCTCGAGTCGTCGGGGCGCCGTATCGGGCCGACGCCACGTTGCCATAGATTTCCCAGATTCGTCGGATGGAGCGATCCCAGGAGAACTGGCGCGCGCGCGCGAGGCCCTTGGTTGCCAGGTCGGTTCTCAGGGCATCATCTTCAAGCACGCTCTGGATGCCATCGGCGATGGCGTCACGATCGCGCGGGTCGACGAGTACGGCCGCGTCGCCCGTCACTTCCGGAAGGGCCGACACGTTCGACGTGACCACCGGCGTACCACTCGCCATCGCTTCGAGCGGCGGCAATCCAAACCCCTCGTAGAGCGACGGGAAGACGAACGCCCGCGCAAGGCGATAGAGGATCTGTAGTGTCTCGGCGGGCACGAACCCGAGGAACCGCACGAAGCGATGCAGTTGGTATCGGTGCACGGCACGTCGCAGTTCGGCGTAGTGGCTGATCTCGTCGCCGATGATCAGCAGCGTCAGGTCGTCGTGCCCACGCCGTCTGACGTCGTAGAACGCGTCGAGCAGGCGTTCGAGATTCTTATGCGGCTTGATATTGCCGGCGTAGAGCAGGAAGGGGCCAAGCAACTGGTAGCGCTCGCGCACCCGCGACATCGCCTCCTCGGCCGGTGGGGTCCAGAAACGATCGTCGATGGCGTTAGGAATGACCGCCACCTTCTCGGGAGCGATATCGAAGAACGTCAGAATGTCCCGCTTCGACGCCTCGGACACCGTCAGAACGCAGTCGGACCGATGGGTCGCCGACCAGAGTGCGGCCTGAGCGTAGCCATGCGCGAGCCGGTTTGGCAGGTACTGCGGAAACCGGAGATGGATGCAGTCATGAATCGTCACGATCGACCGGCAGGGCGTGAGTACCGGCAAGGTGTAGTGCGGCGCGTGAAAGAGCGAGATCCTCTCGCGTCGGAGCTGCACCGGGATCCGGAGTTGCTCGCTGATCGAGTAGGCGCCAGCCGGTTGAGGCACGGCGCGGAAATTCTCAGCCAGTCCGCCGACGAACGCTTGGTCGGCCGGGCGGCACAACAAGACATACTCGGTCTCGCGATCGAGGCGCACGAGGTGTGTCAGCAGATTGCGGACGTAGGTCCCGATGCCGTAGTCGTGAAGTTTCCGGACGTCAATGGCGATCCGCACCGGTGGCATCCCCCCGTGTGGTGTCGACGGTGCCGATCGGATCCCGGACGGGCCCGATCCCCGGAAGTGTATCAAAACGGGACGGCCCGAACCGACGGCCGGCGAGCGCTAGTTTGACGGCAGTTGCCGGCGCAGGCGGAGATAGGTGTGAAGCATTGGGAGCCAGCCCGGTCGATGCTTGGCGTAGAAGGCCAGCTGGCTCCGACGATACGCGCGGGCCGTGGCTTCGGGCGCTGCTGACGCCGACCGGCCGCGGGCGTGCTGCACTTCCGCGGCGGGCGTGAACAGGATGCGGCGACCCCGGGCGCGAAGAGCGGCGCAGAAATCGACGTCCTCGAGATACATGAAGAAGCGTTCGTCGAGCAGACCGACGCTGTTGGCGTCGGTCCGGCGCACGAGCAAGCAGGCGCCGGTCACCCAGTCCGGGAAGCGGACCTGAGTTGCGCGTCGCGCGATGAAGGCCGCGACAGGGGGCACTCCGAGTCGACGCAGCAGCAGCAGCGACTTCTGGCGCAGTTCGGCCAACGGTCCGATCATCTGCCCCCAGGAGAGTTCGATGGTGCCGGCGGCATCGACCAGACGCGGGCCGGCCGCTGCGCAGGTCTCGTCGCTCAAGAGGGCCTCGATCAGATGATCCAGCGCGCCTTCGGAAACGACTACATCGCTGTTGAGGAGTAGGACGAGCGGGGCGCTGGTGTTGGCGAATCCGACGTTGCAGCCTCGCGCGAAACCGACGTTGGTCGTCAGCGCCACGACCCGAGCCGCGGGCCAATCGTGCCGGACATCCTCGACGCTGCCATCGGAGGAGGCATTGTCGACCACGACGATTTCGTGTGAGCGGGACGGCGGATGCGCGTGCAGCGAGCGGAGGCAGCGTTGGAGATCTTCCCGAGCGTTGAAGCTCACGACGATGATGGCGATGGCGGGGACGCTCATCCCTGCGCAGGCTCCGCGGCGCGCTCGAGCGCGTCGAGTGTCAAATCCGCTGTGTGCGTCCAGGAATAGCGCGCGAGGACGTGCTCAGTGGCAGCGGGAAGCGCGTGGGTGGATGCGGCGAGGCCGCGGACGAGCGCATCGGTGACGCCGTTCAGATCGCCGGCCGTCACGTAGGTCGCCGCGTCGCCGTACACCTCGCGCGCCACTGGCGTATCCAGGACGACGATGGGCACGCCGGCCGTCAGAGCCTCGAGCGGCGGCAGGCCGAACCCTTCATAGTCCGAGAGAAAGGCGAAGACCCGCGCGCGGGCGTAGTAGCCGGCGAGGCGAGCGTCGTCGACCCAGTCCTCGATCGTGATCCGCGCGCCGAGTCCGGCGCGCACGGCGTGAACCTGAAGGTCTTCGCATGGATAGGTCCGGTTGGCGCCGATGACGGCGAGCCGTGCGTCGGGGACCTGGGCCAGCGCACGCCCGAACGCGGCGATGAGCCAGGGCAGATGCCGCCTGGTGAAGATCGAGCCTACGAAAAGCACCAGCGGTTCGCGTGCGTTGCTGGTCGCCGGCGCCCAGCCAGCGTCAACGGCCTCCGGCGTGACGGCGATTCGTTCGCCATCGATGCCCAGCCAGTCGATGAGTTCTCGCCGCGTGAACTGGGAGACCGTGAGGATGCGGGCCGCGCGTTCGGCGGAGCGGGCCGCCAGCCACCGCCGCCGGAGTCCCTCGCGCCAACGGAACCACTCGGGATGGGTCGCGAACGAGATGTCGTGAATGGTGAGGACTACGGGCATGGCGAGGCGGAGCGGCGCCGCATAGGCGGGAGCGAAGAAGACGTCGGGCGAGTCCGCGTTGACGACCGGTGGAAGCCGCATCTGCTCCCACCACGAGCCGCGCGATCCGGGGACGACGCGGATCTCGAATTGCGACTCGGAGGAGCTCAGGAACGGGAGTCTCGTCTCATCCTCGGGGATCGGGGCGGGCGAATACAGGATGAATCGATGCGACCGCGTGCGCGGTGACTGGGCCCAGGCCTGACAGAGGGAGGCGAGGTATCGGCCGATGCCGGTCGGGTGGCCGAGTAGTTCACGGGCGTCGATTCCGATACGCATCTCTACGTTGCCGATCAGCGTTCGTGCAGGACGTCGGCATAGGCGCGCAGCAACGTCCGGGCCGGCGCGCGCCAATCGTAGTGCCGGGCTCGAGCGAGGCCACGGGTGATGGCCCCGTCAACGAACGAGCGATCGTCGAGCATCCTCGTCATCGCGGCGGCGAGCGCCGCTTCATCCTCTGGCTCGACGAGGAGGCCGACGTCGCCGACGAGGTCGGGAAGGGCGCCGCGGGTGGAGGCAATGACGGGCACACCGGCGGTCATCGCCTCCAGCACAGGCATGCCGAAGCCTTCGTCGAGCGAGGGCATCACGAGCATGCTCGCTCCAGCATACAGCGCGCGTCGGGTCGCCGGGCCCACGTATCCCAAGATGCGCAGCTTGCCGGCCAGCGGCGCGGTGTCGATCGGGCCGAGCGTGCGCTGGGCGCCCGGGGGAACCGAACCGGCCAGGACGAGATCGGGCGTGTCGGGACGCCGCCCCAGCAGGGCGCGATACGCGCGGACGAGCGTCGGGAGGTTCTTCCGCGGCGTGAGCGAACCCATGACGAGGATGTGCCCGTCGTAATTCGGTTCGGGCCGAGGTGACCACGCCGGCGCTCCGCTGGGGCAGCAGATGATCCGGTCGGTCGGCACGCCGAGCCGCGCATGCACGAGCGACGCCGTGTAGTTGGACGAGACGATGACGCGGTCCGCCCGGTTGGCGTGACGGGCAACCAGCGATGGGTAGTCCCGCCTGACCTCGGCCGCCGTGCGGTCGGGATGCGCCAGGAAGTCGAGGTCGTGAATCGTCACGAAACGCGCCGCCTGCCTCGAGGGCATGAGGAGCGGATGCGGTGAATGGGCGATGTCGTGGGCTCCGGCGATGTACTCCAGCGGGGGCCAAGCGGCACGGTGCCAGAGCCAGTTGAGGCAGCGGACGGGCACCCGCCGATCGACGATCTCGGCGCCGGCGACGACGTCCGGAGCGAGGCGATGCCGCCAGGAGCTGGAGAAGAGCGTGACTGTCGTGCCGGGGTCGGCCTCGGTTTCGGTCGCCAGGGCCTGCGCGAGGTGATGAATGTACTCGCCGACGCCAGTGCGTTCGCGCAGGGCCGGGCGATAGTCGATGAGGATGCGCACGATGGGCCGCGTGACCTAGCAGTCCGTAGCGAAGGTGCCGCTGCATTCGGCCGCCGATCCATCCCGCCCGGCGACGTTGCTCATCGGTCAAATGCTCCCGGCATTCTCCCTCTTCGCGCCTTGCCGGACGGGCGCCTCGACGGTCGCGGTGCGACGCGGCACTTTCGCCACGGCCTGCTGGCGGGCTCCAGGCGATCGGAGACGCCCGGGAACCGTAGCAGAGACCGTCTGCCGTCGAAAGCCCGAAGTGGGACAGCCCCTTATTAATCAATAGCTGGACTGCCTATCAAGGCAATGTTACCGTGAGACTTTTGGCCATGGTGGAAGGCGCCGACCAGGTCGGAGCGGTCGGCTGCGTCGGGAGGCGGCGAGGATGCGGATCGCGGTTGTAGGCGCTGGATACGTCGGGCTGGTGGTGGGTGCCGGCCTGGCCGAAAACGGGAATGAGGTCGTCTGTGTGGACGTCGACCCGGCGAAGGTGCGGGCCCTGCAGCGGGGCAAGGTCCCGATCTACGAGCCGGGCCTCGAGGAGCTGGTCAAGCGAAACCGGGCCGAGAAGCGCCTGACCTACACCCTCGGCCTGGCGAAGGCGGTGCGGCGGTCGGCGGTGGTCTTTATCGCGGTCGGCACGCCATCCGGCGAAGATGGCTCCGCGGATGTCGGCCAGGTGCTGCGCGTCGCGCGCGATGTGGCCCGGGCGATGACCGGCTACACCGTCATCGTGACAAAGAGCACGGTGCCCGTGGGCACCGCGGCGAAGGTACGCGAAGTGATCCGAGGAGAGACGACCCATCCGTTCAGCGTCGTGAGCAACCCGGAGTTCTTGAAGCAGGGCGCGGCCGTGAGCGATTTCATGAAACCCGCGCGGGTGGTGATCGGCGCGGACGACTCGAGGGGCGCCGAGATCGTCAAGGAGCTGTACGCGCCGCTGACGCGCACGGGTGCGCCAATTCTCGTCACGGACTGCGCCAGCGCTGAACTGGCGAAGTACGCGGCCAATGCGATGCTGGCCACGCGCATCTCGTTCATGAATGAAGTGGCGAATGTGTGCGAGCGAGTCGGCGCCAACGTCGACGACGTCCGGCGGGCGGTCGCGTCGGACCCTCGAATCGGGTCGGCCTTTCTCTTTCCTGGCGTTGGCTATGGCGGCAGCTGTTTCCCGAAGGATGTCAAAGCGCTGCTGAACTCGGCCAAGCGGTCGGGCTATGAGTGCGACATCCTCGAAGCCGTCGAGGCGGTCAACGAACGGCAGAAGGGCCTCCTCGTCGAGAAGTTGAAAGCGCACTTCGGCTCGCTGAAAGGGAAGCGGGTTGCCGTGTGGGGGTTGGCCTTCAAGCCGAGGACCGACGACATGCGGGAGGCGCCCGCGGTGACGATCGTCGAGCGGCTCCTGGCGGAGGGCGCGAAGGTGCATGCGTACGATCCGGTGGCCGAGCGCACGGCGCGAAAGGTCTTCGGATCGAGGGTGACGTTCGCGAAGCGGCCCTACGACGCCATCAAGGGGGCCGACGCGCTGGCGATCGTGACGGAGTGGAATGAGTTTCGCGAGCCGGATTTCGAGCGGATGCGCGCGCTGATGCGCGAACCGGTGATCGCCGATGGTCGAAACGTGTTCACGCCGCAGCAGATGCGGGCGCACGGGTTCACGTATCTGTCGATCGGGCGACCGGCGTGAGCAGCGTACTTGTCGCGGGTGGGGCCGGGTACATCGGCAGCCACGCCTGTCAGACGCTCCGGGACGCTGGCCATGACGTCGTGTGCTACGACGATCTGTCGGCGGGGCATCGTGAGGCCCTCCTGGGCGGGACGTTTGTCGAGGGCGACATCCGGGACGTCGACCTGGTCCGCCGTACGCTGCGGAACCACGGCGTGACGGCGGTGATGCATTTCGCCGCGCTGCTGTCGGTGCCCGAGTCCGTGGCCGATCCGGTCGGCTACTACCGGAATAACGTCACCGGCACGCTGGCGCTGCTGGAGGCGATGGTGGCGGAGTCGGTCGGCGAGTTCGTCTTCTCCTCGACGGCGGCGGTGTACGGTACGCCAGAGCGGATGCCGATGACGGAAGAGCACCCGACGCGGCCCGTGAACACGTACGGTGAGACGAAGCACGCGATCGAGCGGGCGTTGCCGCACTACGAGCGGGCCTACGGATTGCGCGCCGTCAGCCTCAGGTACTTCAACGCCAGCGGCGCGGACCGTGCCGGCCGGCTCGGTGAAGCGCACGACCCCGAAACCCACCTTATTCCGCGTGCCCTGTCGGCCATCACTGGCGGCCCGCCGCTCGGCATCTTCGGTGATGACTACCCGACGCCTGACGGCACTTGTGTACGCGATTTCATTCACGTCACCGACCTGGCCGACGCCCATGTCCGGGCGCTGAACTGGCTCGACGATGGCGGAGCGTCGGGGAGCTACAACGTGGGCACCGGGCGAGGCGACTCGGTGCAGAAGGTGGTCGAGACGGTCGAGGGCGTGACCGGACGACCGGTGCCGACGACGGTCGGGCCGCGGCGGACGGGTGACCCGAGCGCGCTTGTCGCCGCGAGCGACCGGATCCAGCGCGAGCTGGCCTGGACGCCCACGCATTCGGGCCTGAGGGAGATCGTCGAGAGCGCGTGGCACTGGCATCAGTCTGGGTGGCGCGGCGCGGCGGGGGGGGCGGCCTGAGAATGGTGCGACGCCTCTGGAGCTACGCATGGCCCTATCGCGGGCGCCTGGCCGCCGCGCTGGGGGCGATGGTGCTGTTTGGCGCCGCCTCCGCAGGCTTGGCCTATCTGATCAAGCCGATCTTCGACGACGTGCTGCCGAATCGAGAGCGACTCGGGTTCGTGGCGGGGGCGATGCTCGGGTGCTACTTGCTGAAGGGATTGGGGTCGTACGGTTCCACCTACCTGATGACCGGGGTCGGCCAGCGAGTCGTCCGCGACGTGCGCAACCAGCTGTTTCGACACGTTGTCGGTCAATCCGCCGGGTTCTTCACCTCGTGGACGACCGGCCGCCTGATGTCTCGGATCACCAACGACGTCCATCAGATCCAGCTTGCGGTGTCATCCACGGTTGGTGATCTTCTGCGGGAGTCGCTGGCCCTCGTCGGCTACTGCGCACTGCTGTTCTACTTCGATGCGGGTCTGGCCCTGGTCTGCCTCACCGGTGCGCCGGTCGTCGTCTATCCCTTGATCCGGCTTGGCCAGCGGGTGCGGCGCACGAGTCGGCGAAGCCAGGAGGAACTGGAACATCTGTCGCACATCACGGCCGAGGCGTTCACCGGCCATCGCATCGTCAAGGCCTTCAGCGCCGAAGCGTACGAGGTGGGCAAGTTCAGGGAGGCGTCGCAGCGCTTGTTCCGGACCAACATGAAAGTGACCGGGGCGATCGCCGCGCTGCCGCCACTCATGGAGCTGCTGGGCGGGTTCGCCGTGGCGGTCGCGCTGTGGTACGGCAGCCGCGAAATCGCGGCGTCGCGACTGACGTCGGGCGAGTTCGCGTCGTTCATTGCGGCGCTGTTCATGATGTACGGACCGGTCAAGAAGCTCAGCCGCGTGAATGCCAATTTGCAGCAGGCTGCCGCCGCGGGCCAGCGTATCTTCGAGATGCTCGACTTACACACCGAGGTCGTGGACCGGCCGCACGCGAAGCCGCTGGCTCCGCTTGCGCACAGCCTGGCCATGCGCGATGTCGGGTTCAGCTATGACGGGATCGAGGGCGAGCGCGTGCTTCGGAATGTGAGTCTGATGGTCGGTGCCGGCCAGATGGTGGCGCTCGTCGGGCTGAGCGGCTCGGGCAAGACGACGCTCGTGAACCTGCTGGCACGGTTCTATGACGTGACAGATGGCGCGGTGTTGCTGGACGGTGTGGATATTCGCGACGGCACGCTCAGCTCACTGCGGTCGCAGATCGCCATGGTGACCCAAGAGACGATTCTGTTCGACGACACGATTGCAGGCAACATCGCCTACGGGAGCCCGACCGCCTCCGAGGAGGCGATCGAAGCGGCGGCTCGCACGGCGCATGCCCACGAGTTCATCGTGGCCCTGCAGGAGGGCTACGCCACCCACGTCGGCGAGCGCGGCCAGCGTTTGTCGGGTGGCCAGCGTCAGCGGATCGCCATCGCGCGGGCGTTGCTGACGAACGCGCCGATTCTGATTCTGGACGAGGCGACGTCGTCGCTGGACTCCGAGTCGGAGAGATTGGTGCAGGACGCGCTGGCGAGCCTGCTCACGAACCGCACCTCGTTCGTCATCGCACACCGTCTGTCCACCGTGCGTCGGGCCGACGTGATCGTCGTCCTGGATCACGGCCGGATCGTCGAAGTCGGTCAGCACGATGAGCTGCTGCGGCGCGACGATGGGATCTACGCGAAGCTGTACGAGATGCAGATCTTCGACCGGTTGCCGTCTGGTGAGCCGAGCGGCGCGGTCGCGGACGGTGACACGGCCGAATCCCTCGAGGTGACGGGCGGCGAGACTGGAGAGTCGTGAGGGTGACGAAGGGGGAAGCGGCGTCGTGATTCGATCGATGACCGGCTTCGCGAGCGTCGAAGCGGAGCATGCGGCCGTCACCCTGCGTGTGACGCTGCGCAGCGTGAATCACCGGCACCTCGACCTTCAGGTCCGTCTGCCGCCGTCGATGCTCGCGCTGGAACCGCAGCTGCGCGCCCTGGTGCAGTCGCGGCTAGCGCGCGGGCGGGTGGAACTGGCGGTCAACGCCATATTCGTCGAACAGCCGACCGTCGAGGTGGATTTGAACGAGTCGCTTGTCGGCTCGCTCGCGGCCTCGCTCGAGCGGGTCCGCGCTGAAGGCTTGTCCATCGGGGGGTTGACGGCGGGCGATCTACTGAGGCTGCCGCACGCCGTCACCGTTCGGGAGCGGTCGGGCGACAGCGAGATCGCCGCCACGCCGGAGGTGGTCGAGGCGGCCTGCGCGGCGGTCGGTCGCGCACTCGACGAACTCGTCTTGATGCGGACGCGGGAGGGTGAACATCTGGCCGGGGATCTCGACGCCCGGTGCAGCGTCGTCGGAGACCTGGTGGGACAGCTGGAGGCGTCGGCGCTGCGGGGACAAGCGGCGCTGGAAACACGCCTGGCCGAGCGGGTGAAGCAGTTGAACGTGGACCCCGAACCCGAGCCGGCCCTGGTGGCGCAGGAGGTCGTGAGGTTCGCGGCGCGATCGGATGTCAACGAGGAGATCTCCCGGCTGCAGGGGCACCTGTTGCACTGGCGCACGATCGCCGATGACGACGAGGCCTGCGGCCGTAGACTGGATTTCCTGCTGCAAGAGATGAATCGCGAGGTGAACACGATCGGGTCCAAGGCGGAGGGCCTGGAGGTGTCGGAGCTGATCGTCTCGGCGAAGGCAGAGCTCGAGCGTCTGCGAGAGCAGGTGCAGAACGTGGAATGAGCGGCGAAGGGACGCTGTATGTCGTCTCGGCGCCGTCGGGGACGGGCAAGACCAGCCTGGTCGAGCAACTCGTGCGCCGGCTGCCGAACCTGGTCAGGTCGCGGTCGTACACTTCGAGGGCCAGACGGCACGGAGAGGCGGACGGTGTGGACTATAATTTTGTGAGCCGCGAGACCTTCGAGCGCATGATCGCGCGAGACGAGTTTCTCGAGTGGGCAGATGTCTTCGGCAATCTGTACGGCACGGCCAGGGCTGATGTCGAGGCGCGCCTGTCGGCCGGAGACGATGTCGTCCTCGTGATCGACGTGAGTGGCGCGCGTCAGGTCCGGGCGCGTCGCGCCCCGGCGACCAGCATCTTCGTCATGCCACCGTCGCCTGAGGTTCTCGAGGCCCGCTTGCGGGGCCGCAGTCGGGATAGTGAAGAGCAGATCGAGCGTCGGCTGGCCGTGGCTCGTAATGAGGTCAAGGCGCATGCCGAGTACGATCACGTTGTCGTAAACGACGATTTCGAGGCTGCGGTCGGTCGACTGGGCGCCATCGTCGCCGGCCGGGCCGTGGCCTCGGCCACGACCCAGGCGGCAGCCATTGCGGCGGAGTTTGACGAGACGTAGATATGGCCTTGATCGCCCTCGGCGTCACCGGGAGTGTTGGCGCCTACAAGTCCGTCGAAGTGGCTCGCGGACTGCAGAAGCGCGGCCACGAGGTCGTAGCGATCATGACCGCTGCGGCGCAACAGTTCATCGGCCCGCTGACTCTCGAAGCGATCACGCGCCGGGACGTCATCACCGACCAGTTTGCGCCCGGCCTGAATTCGTCCGTCGAGCATGTCTCCCTGGCCTCGACGATTGATGCGCTCGTGGTGGCGCCGGCGACGGCGAACGTGCTCGGGAAGTTCGCGAACGGTATCGCCGACGATTTCCTGTCCTCTCTCCATCTCGTCACGCGGGCGCCGATCGTGATGGCGCCTGCGATGAACAGCAACATGTGGACTCATGAGGCGGTCGAGCGGAATCTGGCGATCCTGCGTGGGCGCGGTGTGCATCTCGTCGACCCGGAATCGGGCGAGCTCGCCTGCGGCTGGGTCGGCCCGGGCCGGCTGGCTGAACCCGAGCGGATCGTCACGGCCGTGGAAGAGGTGCTCCGCCCGGCCGGATCGCTGCTGGGGCGCTCGGTTCTCGTGACCGCCGGCCCAACCTACGAGGACCTCGACCCCGTCAGGTATCTGGGTAACCGGTCGACGGGCAGGATGGGGCTGGCGCTGGCGGCCGAGGCGGCCCGGCGAGGGGCGAAGGTCACCCTCGTACTCGGTCCGACGTCCTTGGTGCCGCCTGCCGGGATGGAGAGTGTGCGGGTCCGCTCGGCGGCTGAGATGTTCGAGGCCGTGATGACGCGCCGGGAGGCGACGGATGTGATGGTCCTGGCGGCCGCCGTCGCCGACTACGCTCCGGCGGATGGGGCGCGGCCGCAGAAGATCCCGAAGGGGGAGGGACCGCTGACCCTCGTGCTGGCACGGACCCGCGACATCCTGGCGGAACTCGGCGCCTGGCGCGGACCGAGGCGGGCGCCGGTGCTGATTGGCTTCGCGGCGGAAACCCGTGATGTCGTAGCGCGCGGCCTGGCGAAGCTGCGAGCGAAAGGGGTCGATCTCATCGTGGCCAACGACGTCTCACGAGCCGATGCCGGCTTCGAGGTCGAGACGAACGCCGTGACGATCGTGTCGGCCGATGCCGAGACGGCGGTACCGCTGCGAGCGAAGTCCGAGGTCGCGCGGGTCGTTGTCGACCATGTCGAATCGCTGCTTGGGTCAGCCGGTCCGGTCGCCACCGAGGACCGATCAGGTGGATAGGCGTCAGGCCGCCGCCCATCTGGAGCACTTCGGCGAACTGGGCGTGGCCGGCTGGAGCCGTGATCGGGCATGGCGTCGCCGGGCGGGCGGGCCGGAGCGGAGGCCGGACGGCGAGATCGTGTCGGGCGCCGGCCCGGATGCGGAGGACCCCGACGCGGTGCCGGATGCCGGCGAGAGCGCGTTGAGCCTGGAGGCCGTCGAGGCCGAACTGGGCGAATGCACGCGATGCCAGCTCTCGGGGTTGGGGCGCCAGCGGATCGTCTTCGGCGTGGGGAACCCCGAGGCCGAGCTGATGTTCGTCGGCGAGGCTCCGGGGCGCGACGAGGACGCCCAGGGCATCCCGTTCGTCGGCCGGGCGGGCCAGCTACTGACCAAGATCATCGAGTCGATCGGTCAGTCCCGCGAGTCCGTGTACATCGCCAACGTCATCAAGTGTCGTCCACCCCAGAACCGGAATCCGGAACCGGACGAGGTCGGCACCTGTGAGCCGTTCCTGTTCGGTCAAGTCGATGCCATTCGGCCAAGGGTGATCGTGGCACTGGGCGCCTTCGCTGCGCGGACCCTGACCCGCAGCGATAGGCCGATCTCCAGAATGCGAGGACGCGAGTTCGAGTTTCGGGGCGCGACACTGATTCCGACCTTCCATCCGGCCTACCTGCTTCGCAATCCCCAGAGCAAGCGTGAGGTGTGGGAGGACATGAAGAAGGTTCGCGCGCTCCTCGAGACCAACGCCTGAGCCGTTCAGGCGGCCCTCGGCGCCCGTTGATATCCTTTGGCAGTGTCTCGGCTAGTTCACGTGGCGGTACCGGTTCCGCTGCGCGATCTGTTGACCTATCGGGTGCCTGACGGATGGGCGGTACCGGCACCCGGAGCTCGAGTCGTCGTCCCGCTCGGACCGCGGCGTCTAGTTGGCTGTGTCGTAGCGTCGGCGGAGGCGGCCGCCGCGCCCGACCCGCGAACCCTCAAGGACCTGGATCAGGTGCTGGACGAGTCGGCACTCGTCCCGCCGTCCGTGATGGCGTTGGCGCTCTGGGCTGCGGAGTACTACCTGTGTGGCCCAGGGCAGACGATCGAAGCCGCGCTGCCCGCGGGGCGCACAGCCGGGTTCCGCACGGTCCGCCGGTTCGAGATCTCGGAGTCGGGGCGTGCGGCCCTGGAGGGGGCTGGCGGCAGTCGGCAGGCTCGGCGGTTGGGCCGACGGCAGGTCACCGCGTTGGGCGCGCTCGCGGCCGCCTCAAGGGGGCTCGATCAGGCCGCCCTCGTGGAACTCGGCGTTCCGACGGCGACGCTCCGTCGCTTGGAGGCCCTCGACCTGGTGCGCGTGAGTCGACGGCAGGTGAGCCGGATCTCGGCTGTCCCGCTGAGCGGTAGCCCGAGGAGAGAGGTGACGCTGACTGCGGAGCAGGCCGCCGCCGTGGACCGGCTGACGACGACGCTTTCAGAGCACCGGTTCGGTGTCGCCCTGCTGCATGGGGTCACCGGTAGCGGAAAGACCGAAGTGTATCTGAGGCTCGCGCTGGAGACGCAGCGCGCCGGTCGGCGCGTGCTGGTCCTGGTGCCAGAGATCGGGCTGACGCCGGCGAGCGTGACGGCGTTTCGCGCCGTCTTCGGCGAGCGCGTGGCGATTCAGCATAGCGGCCTCTCGCCGGGCGAGCGTCACGACCAATGGCATCGGATCAGGTCGGGTGACGTGGATGTCGTCGTTGGGACACGCTCGGCGGTCTTTGCGCCACTGGACGACCTCGGTCTCGTCATCGTGGACGAGGAACACGACGCGTCGTACAAGCAGGAAGAGACACCGCGGTATCACGGTCGAGATCTGGCCGTCGTGCGAGGGCAGCACGAGAGTGCCCTCGTCGTCCTGGGCTCGGCGACCCCGTCGCTGGAGAGCTACCAGCAGGCGCTGCGTGGGCGCTACGACCTGGTGCGGCTGGCGACGCGCGTGACGGGGCACGGTCTGTCGGCGGTGCGGATCGTGGACATGAAGGTCGAGCTTGCCGAGTGCGCCGAAGTGACCGCGTTGAGCCGAGCGCTGGCGGAGGGCATCGAGGATCGTCTGGCCCGCCGTGAACAGGCGATCGTGCTGCTGAATCGGCGGGGTTACGCGCCGGTGGTGTTCTGTCGGCAGTGCGAGGCCTCGGCGGAGTGCCCGAACTGCAGCGTGTCGCTGACGGCGCATCGGGGCCATGGGCGTGTCCGGTGCCACTACTGCGGATATGCGCGCGCCCTGCCCACGCGCTGTCCATCCTGCTCGGGAGAGTTCCTGGAATTGGCCGGGGTCGGCACGGAGCGACTGGAAGCCGAGGTGCGCCAGCGCTGTCCGGGCGCGCGGGTGGCGCGGATGGATCGCGACACGATGGCGCGCCGCGGTGCGGCGGCGGCGCTGTTGGCCGAGTTCGGGCGAGGGGACATCGACGTCCTAGTCGGCACGCAGATGATCGCCAAGGGGCACGATTTTCCTCGAGTGACTCTCGTGGGCGTCGTGGCGGCGGATGGCGGGTTGGGCATCGGCGATTTCCGAGCGGCCGAGCGGACGTTTCAGCTGCTGACTCAGGTCGCAGGCCGCGCGGGACGCGGCGAGCGGCCGGGTGAGACGATCGTGCAGACGCTGTACCCCGACCACTACAGCATTCGGCATGCGTGCCGTCAGGACTACGAGGGGTTCTATCAGGAGGAGATCGCGTTCCGGCAGGCGATGCGTTACCCGCCCAGTCTGGCCCTGGTCAATCTCGTCGTGCGAGGCCGAACCGAAGGCGAAGCGATGCGCGACGGCGCGGTCCTGGCGCGCGCCCTGCGAGATCGGACCCGGTCGGGTTGGGTACTCGGGCCGGCGCCTGCGGCGCTCGGCCGGCTGAAGGGTGAGCACCGTGTGCAGATCCTGGCCAAAGGTGATCATCGGGTCCGCCTCCGGAGCGCGGTCGAGTCGACCCTCGCAGACCATCCGCGCCTTGTGCGGAGGGTCACCGTGGACGTCGATCCGGTCTCGGTGCGTTGACGGGGCCGGCCTCACGGAACGTCGAGGAGGTTCAACGGCTCGATGGGCGATGGCGTGAAACAGAGAATGAACATCACGAACGCGGCCAGCGCGACGAGTCGGCGCTGACGATCCAGCGGGATGTGCTCGTCGACAGTCCGCGGGTGGCGCGGGCCGAACATCACGATCATGACGATCAACATGATCGCCCAGACGATCCAGCTGCGGGACCACAATGTCAGCAACATAGTGACAGCGGCCATCGCGAGGGTGATGAACGTGGACCGCCGGCCGAACACGGCGTAGGCGATGTGGCCCCCGTCGAGCTGGCCAATCGGGAACAGGTTGAGCGCGGTCGCGAGCAGGCCGAACCATGCGGCGAAACCCATCGGGTGGAGGTTGACCGAGTAGGCGTCCGGCACCGGACCCCAGATGAGCCAGGAGACGAGTTGAAAAAGCAGTGGTTCGCCGAGGGAGTATCCGGAGAAGTCCTCGGGCAGACGCGTGAGACGCGACAGGCCGAGGCCGGCGACCAGCGCCGGGACTGCCACGACGAACCCGGCGATCGGCCCAGCGACGCCGATGTCGAAGAGCATCGGCTTCGTGCGAATCGGTTCGCGGATACGGATGAACGCGCCGAGCGTTCCCGTGAGCACGATCGGCGCGGGGATGAAGTAGGGCAGCGAGACGTCGACTTGGTAGTAGCGGCAGGTCAGGTAATGGCCAAACTCATGCGCGCCGAGGATGGCGAGGATCGTCGCACTGTACCACAATCCCTGCGGAATCAGCAGGCCCGCAGCCTCGATCTGGCGGGCGCCGAAATCCGCTTCGAAGGCGTGATAGTGACAGCCGCCGACCACGGTCGTCGTGACGATCGTGGCGAGAAACAGGAAGAGATGGACGTAGCCCCGACGGCGCGGAGCGGGTGGCGGCCCAGATGGCCCGAGGTCGTGGCCGACCGGGCCGACGGGACTGTCCCATTCGGGCCGGGGCAGTTCATGCGACGCGGACGCCAAGGCTTCCGACGCTCAGATACCGATGTTCTGAAGGTCCTTGCCGGGCTTGAAGCGGATGGTCCGGCCCGGCGGGATACGGACCTCCTTGCCGGTGCGAGGATTCCGGCCGATGCCGCGCTTGCGGGGTTTCACCTGGAAGACGCCGAAGCCGCGAAGCTCGATTCGTTCGCCGCGCTGCATCGAGAGCCGCATCGCCTCGAACACGGCATCCACCGCCACTTCGGCCTTGACCTTCGTGATCGCGGCGGCTGTCGAAACCTCGTTGACGATGTCGACTTTGATCATGAGTTAGGCACTCCCCACAATGTGTAACTATCATAGATATAGCGACTTACGCTGTCAAGTAGAGGCCTAACTGTTTCAGAGCGACCTCGGAGAGTGCCATGGCTGCCCGACGCCCTAAGCCCTTTCAGACGGTCGTCCTTGCCGGACGACCGAATGTCGGCAAATCGACCCTGTTCAA
>DCWN01000004.1:58929-59481 GCA_002328835.1 Acidobacteria bacterium UBA2161
GGCAAATCGACCCTGTTCAACCGGATGACCCGATCGCGGAAGGCGATCGTGACCGAGATGCCGGGCACGACGAGGGATCTCGTCGGGGCCGAGGCCGAATGGCAGGGCGTATCCTTCCGACTCATCGATACCGGTGGGATGTTCGGGGCGAGCGCGGATCCGCTGCAGGCGGAGGTCGTCGAGCGGGGCCGGCGCGGGATCGCCTCGGCCGACGTCGTTATCTTCGTCGTCGATGGCCGCGAGGGTCTCGTGCCGGCCGACCGGGAAGTGGCCGAGACGCTGCGGAGGACCGGGGCGCCCGTCGTGGTGGCCGTCAACAAGACCGACGATCGCCGGGCGCAGGTTCGTGTCGGCGAGTTCCATCGACTGGGGTTCGACTCGGTGGTCGAGATCTCTGCCGAACATGGCATCGGCGTCGGCGACCTGCTCGACCCGGTCGTCGAGCGGTTGCCGCGCGGCCGGGATGCTGAGGAACACAGGTTCGATGAGACGGAGAGCCAGCCGGCTGAGGTCGCCGTTGCGATCGTTGGGCGGCCGAACGTCGGCAAGTCG
>DCWN01000004.1:59797-59976 GCA_002328835.1 Acidobacteria bacterium UBA2161
GCCGAACGTCGGCAAGTCGTCGCTTGTCAACCGCCTCCTACGCGAGGAGCGGGTTCTCGTCAGCGACCGGCCAGGGACGACCCGCGATGCCGTGGACGAGGTGCTTCGATGGCGTGGGCGGCAGCTTCGCATCGTCGACACGGCGGGCATCCGACGTCCGGGCCGGGTGGCGGGGGGGG
>DCWN01000004.1:60284-61517 GCA_002328835.1 Acidobacteria bacterium UBA2161
TCGGGCCGGGTGGGGGGGGGGGGGAAGGTGGAGGCCGTCAGCGTCGTGGTCGCGAGGCGCGCGATCGTCCGCGCGGACGTCGCGGTTCTGCTGATTGATGCCGGAGAGGGCATGACGGACCAGGACGCGGCCATCGTCGGCGAGGCCGAAAAGGCTGGGTGCGGAATCATCGTCGGCGCGAACAAGTGGGACCTGATGAAGGGACGCGGAGCGGAGGCGGTGCAAGAGTTCGACGACACGGCGAGACGTCAGACGAAGTTTCTGGACTATGCGCCGCTGCTGCACCTGTCCGCGCTGACCGGCGATCGGGTGCCGAAGCTGCTCGAAGCTATCGAACGCGTCGCTACCGCGCGGCAGCGGCGCATTCCTACGCCTGAACTGAACCGGTTCATCGAGGAGGTGACGGCGCAGCATCCGCCCGTGTGCCCGGGGCGACGTGAAGTGCGGGTGCTCTACGCCGCGCAGACGGGCGTGGCGCCGCCGACGTTTGTCTGCTTCACGAATGTGGCGACCCGCTTTCACTTCTCCTACGTCCGGTTCCTGGAGAACCGTCTACGCGAGACCTTCGGGTTCGAGGGTAGCCCGATCCGCGTGCACGTCCGACGCCGCAAGAAGTGAGCCGATCGTGCGTGCTATACTGGGGCGCATCGGTGCCGGAGGCGAGGACCATGAGTTCCACCGCGACCCCAGACATTCCGAAGCGGGCGGCCTTCAAGTCCATTGAGGTCTGCCAGATCGCCGAGGTCAAGCCCTACGTACTCCGATCGTGGGAGGCCGAGTTCCCCAATCTCGGCGTCGCGAAGGGCAGCGGCCCGCGCGTCTATCGGCGGGCGGATCTGGAGCTGGTGCTCCGGTTGAAGGAGCTGCTCTTCGTCGACGGATTGACGCTGGGCGGAGCCCGGCGTCGCCTCGAGGAGGAACTCGGGCCGATCGACGAGCCGGTTGCGGAGGTCGACGCGGCGCCGACGCCGATCGATCGGGGCGTGAAGCGCCAGCTTGCCGAGTTCAAGACGGGCCTGCGAGATATCCTCGCCATGCTGTCGACCAACGGCGACGGTAAGGTGCCGGCGGCGCGCGAGAAGCGTGGTGCGCGCGGCGGCAAGCGTCCGGCGGCACGGGGACGGAAGGGCAAAACGGCCAAGCGCACAGGGCGCTGAAGCTGCGGAACGGTCCGAGTTTCGAACAACGGGATGTGGCGCAGCCTGGTAGCGCACCTGACTGGGGGTCAGGGGG
>DCWN01000007.1:0-680 GCA_002328835.1 Acidobacteria bacterium UBA2161
GGGAAGTACTTCACGAAGGACGACGTCATCGCAGACGGACCGTTCGATCTCACGATCACGGACATTGATGAGCGAACCTTCGAGCGCCGCGATGGCAGCGGCGAGCAGGATCTTCGATTAGTCCTGACGTTCAAGGAACATCGCAAGCAATTTCCGCTGAACGCGACAAACCGGGCAACGCTGCAGGAGGCATTTGGCGATCTCGTCTACAACTGGATTGGCGAGCGGATCTTCTTGAAACACGACCCGACGGTCACATTCGCCGGGAAACGTTCGGGTGGGGTCCGGATCGAGATCCCCGCGGACTCGAAGGACGACGCAGCGTAGAGGACAGCCCGGAAAGGACACGCAGATGATCAGAGACCGGTACGACGGTGGCAGATCGCGGATGCGTCGATGACTGTGCCGTCGTCCGGCTCTCATCAGGCTGACGACGCGGACATCGCGGGGACTTGAGTCAGGAGCCTCGAAGGAGCGTTGGAGACGGCACGTCGAAAGTTGAGAGACCGAGCATGGACAGCAGAGTATTGCCACACCTGCTTACGTCAGCTGAGGTTGCTGCGTTGCTCAGAACGAGCAGGAAGGCGACCTACGCGATGATCACGCGCGGCCAGTTGCCTGGCGTGGTTCGGATCGGCCGTCGGGTCTTGATCCGGCAGAGTGACCTGCTAGAGTGGCTC
>DCWN01000007.1:1001-105715 GCA_002328835.1 Acidobacteria bacterium UBA2161
GTGGCTCGACCAGAAGCGCGCGCCATCGCCGAAGGAGTCTTGGCGATGAGCGTCAACATCAGGCCGTACAAACGGGGTGGTTGGGAAGTGGACGTGCAGGTCGTCCTCCCGGACGGTGAAAAACGACGAGAAAGGCGGCGAGCACCTGTCTCGTCGAGGTCTGCCGCGCGCCGGTGGGGCCAGGCCCGCGAGCGTGAGCTCCTAATCCGTCGGCCAGTCGACCCAATACAGAGAAGGAAGGAGGCACCAATCCTAGACGCGTTCGCGCCACGGTTCATGGATGGCTACGCCCGGGCGAACCGGCAGAAGCCCAGCACCATCGCGGCCAAGGAAATGATTCTCCGGCTGCACCTGAAGCCTCTCCTTGGCGGACAGCGGCTGGATGCCATCACGAACGAGGACGTACAGCGGTTGAAGACGACGCTGAGCGCGAAAGCCCCTAAGACCGTGAACAACGCCCTCACCGTGCTGAGCACCTTGCTCAAAGCCGCCGTTGAGTGGAGCGTGATCGAGCGGATGCCGTGCACGATCAGGATGCTCAAAGTGTCGAAATCGTCAGTGGCGTTCCACGACTTCGACGTCTACGAGCGCCTGGTGGAGGCGGCGTTTCGGACGGATCCGCAGACTCATCTGATCATTCTGCTCGGTGGAGAGGCCGGGTTGCGGTTGGGGGAAATGATTGCGTTGCAGTGGCCGGATGTTGACCTCGACAAGCGGCAGTTGTGCATCCAGCGGTCAGACTGGCACGGCCAAGTCACGGCGACGAAGAACGGCCGGCTGCGGCATATTCCCCTGACCAAGCGACTGACCACGGCGCTTCGAGAACACCGGCATCTGAGAAGCTCGTTGGTGCTCTGCGACGACAAGAGCCAGCCCATCCTCCGACGGACGGTGCAGAACTGGGTCCGCCGAGCGGCGCGTCGGGGGAAGGTCCAGAACAGTGGAGTGCATGTGCTCCGCCACACGTTCTGTTCACACCTGGCGATGAAGGGGGCGCCAGCACGGGCCATTCAGGAACTGGCCGGGCATGCCGATCTCTCCACGACGCAGCGCTACATGCACCTGAGCCCAGCCGCCATCGAAGGGGCGATCAGGCTGCTGGATCAGCCGTTTTCCGATCACGGGCGTGGAGACATTGTGGAGACGGGCGACCCGAAATCGGTAAGTGCTTCGGAGACAGCAGGATAAATGGCGGTGAGGCAGGGATTCGAACCCTAATTGCGTGTTTCTCTAACCCGGTGATGACGCGTGACTTCTGGTTCTAAGTGGTTCGACGCTTTGCACTTCGCTCTCGACTGGCGTCTACCGATGTCTACCCGAGTCGACCGGAATCGACCCCGGTTTTGGAGACATTTTGGAGACGCCCATGAACACCCAGCCGATCGGTAGCCCGAGAGAAGTTCGTCGGCACCTGCTGACCTGCTAGGTCTGAATGTTTGAACCGCAGCGTATCCGAAGACTGGATCGTCACCCGTCGGTGCGTCGCCGAGAGCCGCAGGCCGCCGCACTGACGCTCTTGCTGCTGTTCGCCGCCTGCTCAGGCTCCCCTACTCAACCCACATCCGTCGCTGAACCCGCCGGACTCAGTGGGTTCACGCCCAGCGCGGTAGCTGGCAACGGACACCCCTCAGTGCCGTGCGAGCGACCGGCCCATGGGGGCTGGCCTGCGGCGACCTGCACGCCGACAGTCACATCCGTCGCCGTCAAGGGGGGAACAGCGAGCCTTGCGATCGGAGCCTCACGGCAGCTCACTGCAACCGCTACGCTCTCCAACGGCACCAAGAAAAACGTCACGGGTTCAGCCGCATGGTCGTCGTCTGTACGTTGTCAAACTAATGGANNCGGTGAGGCAGGGATTCGAACCCTGGGTAGAGGTTTAAGCCCCTACAACGGTTTAGCAAACCGCCGCCTTCAGCCTCTCGGCCACCTCACCGTTCGATGCTTCACGCGGGGCGCGGTCTGATCAGGATATCGCAGTCCGCGCCGATCGCGGGACTAAAGCCCCGCGCCACCATTAGGAGGCGATCTGTTCGATGATTGCCTCGGCCATCGCCTTCGACCCGATCGGCGGCTGGCCGGCCACGGGCACGAGGTCGACGGTGCGGCAGCCGGCATCGAGCGCCGCGGCGATCGCGGTCTCAACCGCCGAGGCTTCCGCGTCGAGCTTCAGCGCCTGTCGCAGCAGCATGGCCGCCGAGCCGATGGCGCCAATCGGGTTCGCCTTGTCCTGGCCCGCTATGTCGGGCGCAGAACCGTGCACCGGCTCGAACAGACCGATCTTCCCGCCGACACTCGCCGACGGCAAGAGGCCGAGCGAGCCGACGATGGCGCCCGATTCGTCCGAGAGGATGTCGCCGAAGAGGTTCTCCGTGAGGATGACGTCGTAGCGGCTCGGCTGCGAGGCGATGAGCAACGCACACGCATCGACATACTCGTGGCCGAGCTCGACATCGGGATACCGTTCGGCCAGCGCGGTCACGGTCTGGCGCCAGAGCCGTGAGGTCTCGAGGACGTTGGCCTTGTCCACCGAGGTGACGTGCTTGCCGCGGAGACGCGCGCTCTCGAATGCCACGACGGCGATCCGCTCGATCTCCTCGACCGAGTAGCGCATCGTGTTGAACGCCGACTGGCCGTCGTCGGCCACGCCGCGGGGCTGGCCGTAGTAGAGGCCACCGGTCAGCTCGCGGACCACCAGGACGTCGACACCCTTGACCACCTCGGGCTTGAGCGAGCCACCGTCTTCCAGCCCCGGCCAGACCCGCGCCGGCCTGAGGTTCGCGAAGGCACCCAGCTCGCGGCGGAGCTTCAGGATGGAAGCCTCCGGCCGCCGGTCGGGCGGCTCACCATCGAACTTCGGGTTGCCGACCGCGCCGAGAAAGATTGCGTCGGCGGCCAGACATCCCGCGAGCGTGGCGTCGGGCAGCGGAGGCTGGCCCGCGTCGAGCGCGGAGCCGCCGACGTCGTAGGTGTCGAGATTGAAGGTGTGGCCGAACTTGTCGGCGACGGCCCTCAGGGCGCCGACCGCGGCGTCGGTCACCTCCGGACCGATACCGTCGCCCGGCAGCAAGGCAATCGTAGCGTTCATCGTGGCTCCAATTCCTGACGGGCCTTGGCCCCGAACCCCCGCGCTGCGCGCCTTGTCCTTGCACCGGCGCGCGTAATCGCACGTCGAACGACCTGCTATTGTAGTGGATGAGGCCGGCTTCGGCGGGACGCTACGCGGGCTGGCCCTGCTCGGCCTGGACCTTCTCGATGACGGCCACGAGATCATCGTCACCGACGCTCTTCTGGGCGTCGGCGAGGCGGATCATCGCCACGTAGATCTGGTCGAGCGCCTGGCGGCTGAGCGAGTACCCCAGCTCCT
Organism: Acidobacteria bacterium UBA2161; assembly: GCA_002328835.1. Classification (GTDB taxonomy): domain Bacteria; phylum Acidobacteriota; class Vicinamibacteria; order Vicinamibacterales; family UBA823; genus UBA2161. Next base: position 4,366 of record DCWN01000007.1, read on the forward strand.
GGCACCGGTTCTGTACGGCGTGCCGGCCCGAGTGCTTCCCGAGGACGAGCGTGGTCTGCACGCCCACGTCCTCAGGCTTCATGATCTCGTAGGTGCGGCGGTCCTTGAGCATGCCGTCCTGGTGGATGCCGGCCTCGTGCGCGAAGGCGTTGCGTCCCACGATCGCCTTGTTCGCCTGGACCGGCTCACCCGTCAAGGCCGAGAGCAACTGACTCGCCGCGTAAATCGCCTTGGTGTCGATGTCGGTTTCGAGCGGCAGTCGATCAGGGCGCACCCGGGTGGCCATCACGATCTCTTCGAGTGACGCGTTGCCGGCGCGCTCGCCGATCCCGTTGATGGTGCATTCGACCTGCCGGACCCCCGCCTGAAGCGCGGCCAGCGAGTTGGCCACCGCGAGACCGAGGTCGTCGTGGCAATGCGCGCTGAACACCGCCTGGTCGGCGTTCGGCACCCGGTCGATGACGGTCTTGAAGAAATCGAAGATCTCGTCCGGCGTCGAGTAGCCGACGGTGTCGGGAAGATTGATCGTCGTCGCGCCAGCGGCGATCGTCGCTTCGACGACCTCGCAGAGAAAGTCGAGGTCGGTCCTCAGCGCGTCCTCCGCCGAGAACTGCACGTTGTCGGTGTACTCGCGCGCCCGCTTCACGCCGTCGACCGCCGCCTCACGGCACTGCGCGCGCGACATGTGCAGCTTGTGCTCGAGATGCAGGTCGGAGGTCGCCAGAAATGTGTGAATGCGGCCGCGGTCGGCACCCTTCACAGCCTCGCCGGCACACTCGATGTCGGCCGGCCGGCAGCGCGCCAGCCCAGCGATCACCGGGCGCTTGATCTCCTGCGCCACCTGACGCACCGACTCTGCGTCGTCCTTCGACGCGATCGGAAAGCCCGCTTCAATGATGTCGACGCCCAGCGCGTCGAGCTGCCGCGCCAACTGCAACTTCTCGTCGATCCGCATCGAGAAGCCGGGCGCCTGCTCGCCGTCGCGCAACGTGGTGTCGAAGATCCGCAGCCGTTCAACCGTCATGTTCTCGCCTCCTCCTGCCGTTGTACGCGGCCGCTCCAACTATCGTCAAGTTTATAATCATTACGTTATGATAAGCCTACATTATAGCCCACTCACCTGGGAGGCCCCGTGGATCTCGCTGAACTGCAGACCTTTCTGACCGTCGCTTCGGAACGGAGCTTCTCGCGCGCCGCGGTGCGGCTGCACCGGACCCAGCCCGCTGTCAGCCAGGCGGTGCGGCGCCTGGAAGAGGACTTGAACGAGCGGCTCTTCGACCGCACGTCGAAGGGCGGGCGGCTCACCGAGGCCGGACGGATCCTGCTCGACTACGCGCGCCGCCTCACCGACCTACGCGACGAGGCGGCCAGTGCGGTGCGCGAGCTACAGGACTTCCGCCGGGGGCGAGTGGCGATCGGCGCCAACGAAGCCGCGGTGCACGTCCTGCTGCCGATCGTCTCGCGCTTTCGCGACGAGCATCCCGAGGCCCAGATCGACGTGCGGCGGGTGCCGGCTCGCCAGGTGGCCACCGAGGTGATCAACGGCACGCTCGACTTCGGCGTCCTGACCTTCCATCCCTCCGAGCGCGGTCTGAGCACGGTGACGGTCGGCGCCGACGAACTGGTGCTCCTGACGAGCCCCGACCATCCGCTGGCCGGGCAGGACGAGATCTCGATGGAGGAGTTCGGCCGCCAGACGGTGATCGCGCACAACGACCCGTCGCCCGCGCGCGATCGGGTGCTGCGGCTGTCACAGCAGCGCCACGCGCCGATCAACATCCAGATGTCGTTCCCGAGCCTCGACGGGATCAAGCGCGCGGTGGAGATGGGACTCGGGGTGGCGCTGCTGCCCCGCCGGTGCGCGCTCGCCGAGATCGCGCGCGGCCAGCTCGCCGTCGTCAGGGTGTCGCAGCTGCGGCTGCCCCGGCAGATCCGTCTGGTCTACCGCCGCGCGGGTGAGAAGACGCGGGCGGTCGCGGCGTTTCTGGACGTCGCGAAGGACGCGGGGAAGAAGGACGGAAGGCGTAAGCCTAGAAGCCGGTGACGTACGGCAGCTTGGCGGCCACGGCGCGGACGTCGTCGAACTGGTCGAGCAGAAGACCGGTGGCGTCCCACGTGCCGGACAGCAGCGCTTCACGAACCGCAGGCGCCATCGCCACCTCGACCACCCGGTCGCCGGCCTGCACGGTGAGCGCCTCGAGATCGAGCGTCATCGCCGAACCGGGCTCGGCCTCGGCGGCACGCAGGAGTTGGTCGACAGCCTCCGGGGTCGCCGTCGCGCACGGCAGCCCGAGCGCCGTAGAGTTCCCCAGGAAGATCTCGGAGAACGACTCGGCGATGCACGCCTGAATGCCCCAGCGCTGCAGCGCCTGCGGCGCGTGCTCGCGCGACGACCCACAGCCGAAGTTCGCGTTGGCCAATAAGACGGACGCCCCCTGGTATTGCGGCTGGTCGAATGGGTGGGGCGTGCCGGCATCGGCCAGCGCCGTCCGGTCGTCCTCAAAGACGTGCGCCTCGAGGCCTTCGAACCGGATCGAGCGCAGGAACCGGGCGGGAATGATCCGATCCGTGTCGATGTCATGGCCGCGCATCGGTACCGGCGTCCCGGCGATCCGGGTGATTCGCTGCGCGCCGCCGCCGGCCATCACCCCACCTCCACCGTCGATCCGGCCGGCGCCAGCTGGCGCACGTCGGTCACCTCGCCGGCGAGCGCCGCGGCGGCGACCATCGCCGGGCTCATCAGCAGCGTCCGCCCGGTCGGGCTGCCCTGCCGACCCTTGAAGTTTCGGTTCGACGACGAGGCGCAGACCTGCTGGCCCTCGAGCTTGTCGGGATTCATCGCCAGGCACATCGAACAGCCCGCGCGGCGCCACTCGAACCCCGCGGCCCGGAAGACCTCGTCGAGCCCTTCCTGCTCGGCCGCGGCGGCGACCGCCTGCGACCCGGGCACGACGAGGCCGGTGACGTGGGGCGAGATCCGCTGCGTGGCGACGACCTGGGCCGCCTCCCGGAGATCGGTCAACCGTGAATTCGTGCAGGAGCCGATGAACGCCACGTCGACCTTCGTTCCGGCGATCGGGGCGCCACCCTCGAACCCCATGAACGCCAGCGCTTCGGCGACCGCCGGCCGATCGTTCGCCTCGACGTCGCCCGGTGCGGGGATCCGTTCACCGACCTGGATCGATTGCCCGGGGTTGATCCCCCAGGTCACGACCGGGGCCAGCGCCGCGCCGTCGATCTCGAGGCGGTCGTCGTAGGCCGCGTCGGCATCGGACGCCATCGACGCCCACCAGGCCTTCGCCCGGCCGAACGCCTCGCCCGCCGGGGCGAACGGCCGGCCCTCGAGATAGTCGAACGTCGTCTGGTCGGGGTTGACGTAGCCAACCCGGGCCCCACCCTCGATCGACATGTTGCAGACCGTCATCCGCTCGTCCATCGTCATGCCGTCGAGTACGGCGCCGCCGTACTCGTAGGCGAAACCAACCCCGCCCTTCACGCCGAGCCGGCGGATGATCTCGAGAATGACGTCCTTGGCGTAGACGCCGCGGGCGAGCGACCCGGTCACGTCGATCCGCCGGACCTTCAGTGGATCGATCGCGAGGCACTGCGACGCCAGCACGTCACGAACCTGGGACGTCCCGATCCCGAAGGCCACGGTGCCGAACGCGCCGTGCGTCGAGGTGTGACTGTCACCGCAGGCGATGGTCAGGCCGGGCTGGGTCAGGCCAAGCTCGGGACCGATCACGTGGACGATTCCTTGCCGCGGACTCGACAGGTCCCACAACGGCACGCCGAATTCCTTGGCGTTGCGTTCGAGCGCCGACATCATCTCTTCGGCGAGCGTGTCGGCGAACGGGCGGGCCTGGTCGAGCGTCGGTATGATGTGGTCGACCGTCGCAAACGTGCGTTCCGGAAACTGCACCTGCCACCCGCGGTCCCGCAGCATCGCGAACGCCTGCGGGCTCGTCACCTCATGGACGAGATGCAGACCGATGAACAACTGGGTCTGTCCGGTCGGGAGCGTGCGCACGCCATGCGCGTCCCATACCTTCTGCAAGAGTGTCCGGCTCATGGCGCGACGTACATCACCTGCCCGCCCACGATTGTCTGGACGACCTCGGTGGACGGAATCTCGTCTTCGGGGATCGTCATGATGTCCTTCGACAGCACAGTGATGTCGGCCAGCTTGCCGGCCGTGAGCGATCCCTTGATCTCTTCCTCGAAGGCCGCATGCGCGGCGTTGATGGTGTAGGTCTGGAGCGCCTCGAGGCGGCTCAACCGCTGCTCCGGAAAGAACACAGAGCCGTCCGACAGCTTTCGTGACACGGTCGCGTAGTAGCTGGCCAGCGGGCTCACGTCCTCCACCGGCGCGTCGGTGCCGTTGGTTACGACGGCGCCGCTGTCCATCAGCGTCTTCCAGACGTAGGCGCCTTCCCGAGCCCGCTGCTCACCGAGGCGGTCCACGACATAAGGCGCATCTGACGTGCAGTGCACACCCTGCATCGAGGCCACCACGCCCATCTCGGCGAAGCGCGGAATGTCATCCGGGTGCAAGTGTTGCGTGTGCTCGTCACGCCATCTCAGGTCGGTCTTGTCCGGATTGGCCTCGAACGCCGCCTGGTAGATGTCGAGGGTCTCCCGGTTGGCGCGGTCGCCGATGGCGTGCACGCACAACTGGTAGTCGTTGGCGATTGCCCAGGCCGCCGTCGCTTCGATTTCCGCGACAGGGGTCGTGTTCAGGCCGGCGCTGTCAGGCGCGTCGCTGTACGGCTCGAGCATCCACGCACCACGCGAGCCCAGGGCGCCGTCGATGGAGCGCTTGATCGCACGGACCGTCAGGCGATCGTCGCCGTAGCCGACCATCCGATACTCGGCGCCGCGCTCGGCCAGTGATTCGTTCGATTCCCGCAGCATCACCCAGAGCCGGACGCCGAGGCTGCCGTCGTCGACCATCTCCCTGAGCAGGTCGACCGTTTCGAAGGAGGACCCGGCATCCTGGAAGCTCGTGATCCCCTTGCGGAGCGCCTCCTCGACGGCCAACTCGGCTTGACGTCTGGGGCTGGGCGGCGTCGCATTGGCCCGTGCCTCGCGCAGCAACCGCCCGGCCGTCTCGCTGAACACGCCAATCGCGTTGCCGCGGGCGTCCCGGAGAATCTCGCCGCCCTCGGGGTTGGGTGTATCTCGAGTGATGCCGCTCAGCTCCATCGCCCGCGCGTTCGCGAAGGTGGCGTGGCCGCTGGCATGGGTCAAGAGCACAGGATTATCGGGCGACACCTCGCTCAATAGGTCGTGCACCGGGAAGCCGCCGACCTCGGGATCGGCTGGCGGATCCCACTTCTCCTGGTGCCACCCGCGGCCACGGATCAATTCGCCGGGCTGCGCCTCGGCCACGGCCTCGGCCACCATCGCGACGATCTCGTCCCATTTCTGCGCGTCGGCCAGCGCCAGCTGCATCTGTGCGCCACCGACACCGAGGAAGTGGCCATGTCCCTCGATGAAGCCCGGGATGGCGGTCTGACCGGCCAGATCCACGACCTCGGTCGCGTCGCCGATGTAGGCGTCGATCTCGTCGTTGGTGCCGACGGCGACAATCCGATCACCCGTGACGGCGAGCGCTTCGGCTTCAGGAAGTGCCTCGTCGACCGTCACGATCTTTCCGCCGTGCAGGACGAGGTCGGCCGGTTCCACACTTGGGCCACACGCGACGAGGCCAACACCGAGCATGCCGACGACGGCACACGCACCGCGGAACGTTCTTGAGTTCGTCATGGAAGGTGTCCTCTCGCAGAACAATCGACTACGCCGGCAAGCGTACGTGAGGCGGAAGGGCGATGCAACTTCGAATCGCGGAGATGAAGGCTGGTGCGCCGCTAGCGGGCACCGTCCGGATACAACCCGGCGCCGCAGTACTTGCAGTGTGTCGCGTCGTGGTCGTGCCCCTCGCAGGAGCACGCCAGGCACGCCTGGGTCGACACCGGGCGCCGTGCCGTCTGACGTACCAGTTCGGCCGAGACGATGCCAGTCGGGACCGCGATGATCGCGTAGCCGAGGATCATCAGACCGCTAGCGGCAATCTGGCCAAGGACAGTTCGTGGCGCGATGTCGCCGTAGCCCACGGTCGTCATGGTGACGACGGCCCAGTACATTGCACGCGGAATGCTCGTAAAGCCGTTGGTTTCACCTTCGATCAGATACAGGAGCGCGCCCGCAATGAGCGCAATGGACAGGACGGTCGCCATGAAGACCGTGATCTTGACGCGGCTCGCCCGGAGCGCGGTCGCGAGCACCTCGGCTTCCTTGAGGTAGTGCCCGAGCTTGAAGACGCGGAAGATCCGAAGCAACCGCAGCGCGCGGATCACGAGCAGCGACTGCGTCCCGACCATGACCAGGCTGAGGTAGGTCGGCAGGATGGCCAGCAGGTCAACGACGCCGAAGAAGCTGGTGGCGTAGCGCCCGGGCTGCCGGACGCTGAGCAGCCGGACCGCGTACTCGATCGTGAAGAGCAGCGTGAATCCCCACTCGACCCAGAGCAAGGGTGCGCCGTAGCGCGCGTGAATCGTGGCCACGCTGTCGAGCATGACGGCCGCCACGCTGATGAGAATCGACGCGATCAGGACCAGGTCGAACAGCTTGCCGGCCGGGGTGTCGGCCTCGAACACGATCTGATGGAGATCGCGCCGCCAGGGTGTCATCGGCGTGTCGCGCGGGTCAGGCGTCATGCAGGCTAAGCGGCGTCGAGCAGGTGCAACGCCGAGCATCATACCCGGAGACGGACAGGCGGCCGCGGCTTTTCTCCACGGACGCGGTCACCCTCGCGCTCGGCCAACGATAGCATCGCCGGGGCCGAATCGAGCGATAATGGACGGTACCTCATGCGCACACGGCATCGCGGGATTCTCGCAGCGGGCCTCACGATCGCCCTGGTCGCCGGCTCTTCTCTGGCGTCGACGGCCCAGGACCGCGGCGCACTCAGCTTCGCCGAACTGGATGAGGTCCGCGCACTCACGCAACTCGCGGACGACGTGGCCGATGGCGAGTTGCCCGGCGGAGATGCCTGGCTCAAGCTGAACCACCATCTACTGCGCGGCGGCAACGGTCGGGTCTACGTGCCGTTCACCGTAACGATCGATGAAGCGCCCGGGCGCTTCGGGTCGGTGAGCCTCTACATCCGAGCGGCCAACCAGGGAGAAGACTCGAGCGCGGGTAAGGAACGTGCGGAGCGCCAGCGGTTAGTCGGCTTCGAGCTCGGACAGCTACCGGTCTTCGTCCCCGAGCGCGCGACAGCGGCGACGGCGGACGGCGCGACCTTCCTGGCCGGCGAGGCCTCGACCGCGCTGCGTCTGGCCGGCGATACGGCCGTCGACGAGGCGCGCTATCCCTTCGAGGATGTGCACTTCATCGATTTCTCCGAGGCGGCGGACGACGACGGCGGGCGGGAGCCCTACCGCGTGCGACGCGCCCTCGCGGTCGCTCCGGGCACCTACGACATCTACGTGGCGGTGCGCGAATACAGCCTGTCGGGCAACCATCCGGACGATCGCGGCAGCGCCGTCATCAAACGGACGCTGTCGATCCCGCCGATCTCGCCGGTCGACCTCGCGCTGAGCAGCATCATCCTGGCCGACGAGCTACGGCTCCTCGACCGGCCGCTCCCCGCCGAGAAGCAGCCGACGCGGCCGTATGTTTTCGGTGGCACCGAGATCGTCCCGGCGCCCGATCCGCTCCTGAGTCGAGCGGAAACGCTGGCCGTCGCCTTCTTCATCTACAACCTGCACTCCGACGCGGATGGGAAGCCGAACGCGACCGTCCGGTATCGCCTCCACCAGCAGGCGCCGGCCGGCGAGGAGTTCATCGGCGAGACCGCGCCGACCGAGTTCACGCCCGAGACGCTGCCTCAGGGATTCGACTACGAGGCGGCGGGCCGCCAACTGTTTGCCTCGCAGATGCTGCCGCTGGGAAACTTTTCGGAGGGCGGCTACCGGCTCGAAGTGATCGTGTCGGACAATCTCGCCGAACACTCCACCGCGCGGAGCCTGCAGTTCATCATCCAGCCCGGCGCCCCCGACCTGTAGACCGGTGATCGCTACCGGCGAGCCGGGCGGCCGGACGGACGCCGGCGGTGCCGCGGACGCACACCCACCTTCTTCTTGGCGGCGGGTTCGGGCCGGGGCTGGGCCGCCGGCGCCTCCCCCGGACGCGGCACCGGCGCGTGCAGGCTCTGCTGGTAGTAGTCGTCGAGCAGCATCGCGATCAGCGCCGACTCGTCCTCGTTCTCGGCGAGCTGCCGGGCCAGCGACACGAACCGCTGACCGCGCTCGGCCTTCAACGAATCGCGATCGCGCAGCCGCGCCTCGAGCAGCACCGTCACCCGCTCCGCCACCACGGCCTCCACGTCGGACGGCGTCGGTAGCGGCCGCTCCTGCATCTCGATCCCGTAGGCCTTGGCGATCTTGTTCAGGGTGAACCACTCGAGCTCGGTCACGAGCGACATCGCGATACCCGACGCACCGGCGCGCCCCGTCCGTCCCGATCGATGGATGTAGCCTTCGATGTCGGCAGGCGGCTCGTACTGAATGACGTGCGACAGCTCCGGGATGTCGAGCCCGCGCGCGGCCACGTCGGTCGCGACGAGGAAGCGGAGCGATCCCTGCCGCACCCGCTTCAGCACCTTCTCGCGTTCGGCCTGAGAGAGATCCGCGCTCAACTCGTCCGCGTCGTAGCCGAAGTTCTTGAGCACATTTGACACGTAGTGCACAGTCGACTTCGTGTTCGAGAAGATGATCGCCGACGACGGATTCTCCAACTCGATGATCCGCATCAGACTGCGGTCCTTGTCCATCCCGGGCACGATGTAATAGACGTGCTCGGTGTCGGTCACGTGGACGTGGTCGCGGCTGAGCGTCAGGAACTCGGGGTCGGGAATGAACTCCTGGGCCGTGCGGATGACGTAGGTCGGAAAGGTTGCGGAGAACATGCAGCTGTGCAGCCGGCGCTCGGGAAAGTGCCGTTGCATCTCCTTCATGTCCGGGTAGAAGCCCATCGACAGCATCCGGTCGGCCTCGTCGAAGACGACCATCTCCAGATGCTTGAACGACAGGTTGCGCTTGAGCAGGTGATCGAGCACGCGACCGGGCGTGCCGACGACGATGTGCGCGCCCTCCCGCAGCGCGTCGATCTGCGGGCCGTAGCCGACGCCGCCGTACACCGGCACGTGGCGCAGGCCGGCGTCGCCGCACAGTGTCTCAGCCTCGTGCCAGACCTGCCGGGCCAGCTCCCGCGTCGGCACCAGCACGAGCGCCTGGCAGTGCGGCTTCTTCGGGTCCAGGCGCTCCAGCATCGGCAGCAGGAACGCGCCGGTCTTGCCGCTGCCCGTCCGGGCCTGGATCAGCAGGTCGCGGCCACCCAGCAGATACGGGATCGCCTTCGCCTGCACCGGCATCAGCGAGGTCCACCCGGCCCGCTTGGCGCCGGCCCGAAGCGGCGGGGGCAGGTCGTCGATGCCGACCTCGGGAAGCGGGTTCTTGGGTTCCGACACGACGGGTTCGTTCAGTTCAGTCACTCTGCTCTCTTCGGATGGCGTTTTCGGACACGGTCGATCCATTAATCATGTCACAGATGGCCTGCCCTAAACACGAAACGGGAGACAGAAGCCTTCGCTTCCGCCTCCCGTCTTCACAACCCGAGCTCGAGGCCTAGACGGCGCAGGTCATATCCTCGCCGCAGCAGATCGGCGACTTGATCTTGCCGTGGCCGTCGGGACACTTCGAGATGTGCACGGCGTTGCCATCAATGGTGAGGCTGTCGTGCACGAGTTCCTTTCCGCACTTCCCACAGGTCATCGTGCCCACGCTCATTCCGCACTTCGGACAGGTATACGCAGCCATGACGTTCGAGGCTCCCTTCAGGATGATGAATCGACCAAGCGACAGTCCTCTAGTGTAGTCAATTCTCCCCCACGACCCACCGGGCTCAGTGCGACGGCATCGGCAGGCCAACGAACACCGCCGTTGCGACCAGGACGGCGGCCGCCAGCACCAGCTCCACGGATGCCGAACGCACAAGCGGTGCGGTCGCGTCGGACGCACCGAGGCGGGGGCGGAGTCGTTGCCAGTTGTACGCCCCGAGGGACGCGACCCCCAGGAAGAGGCCGAGCTTCACCAGGAGCGCCCGCCCGTACGCGGTTGTCGCCAGAAGCGCGAAATCCTCGAGATAGAGCCAGGTGGTGGCGCCGCCGGTCATCACGAGCAGGCCGGCCCCGGCAAGCGCCAGCGGCGAAAACGCGTTCACCAGAACCGCAACCCGCTCCCAGGGCGGCGGAGGGGACCTGTCGCCGTCGTCATCATCCAGCGTCGGCCAGATGCTGACGGCGCTGACGACCGCCAGGGTGCCGACCCAAAGGCCTGCGCCGGCAAGATGCAGGCCTTGGAGCAGCACCGGCTGCCAGGGCCGAGTGTTCGCCATGGCGTGACCAGTGAGTGGATTCGCCGCGCACACCGCCACGGCGGCGGCTCCGGCCGCCGGCCAGCCGAGCCGTGGAGCCCCGAGCGTCGACGAGAAGGCCACCACACAGGCGACGGCCGCCACGAACTGCCAACTCCAGCCGTCGCCCCAGCGGGTTTCGAAGGCGACGGTCCGGAGAAGGTCGGTCGTGACCGTTTCGTCGAGGCCGAAGATCGAATAGGTCTGTGCGTAGAGCCGCCCGAGCGAGGCCAGCAGCAACAGCATGCCGCCGGCCAGACCGATCAGGCTGGCCCGCCCGGCGAGCCGCTCGACCGGCAGGCACCGAGCCGCAGTCGGGAGGACGACGAACCGGAAGCCGCACGCCCCGATCGCGACAACCCCGCCGACATAGGACAGCCACCGGCTGCTCACGAGCAGGGCGGCCGCAACGGTCTCAGAGGCCATCGAGATCGGGCGTGCCTTCCGTGTGCGCGAACTGACCGACTAGCGGTCGGCAGCCGCGTCCGACACCTGGAACGCGAACTCGCCGCGCAGCACGTGGCCGTCGTCGCCGGCGGTCCGCCATTCCACCGTGTAGCTGCCCGACGCAAGCGTGTCACCCACCTCGGCGACGAGGGAGTTGTCCTCACCGGCCGTGACATCGCCGATCGCGACCGCCATGTTGTCGTGCTTCAGGCTGAGCGCGCTGACCGACAACTCAGGGCTCTGGGTGAACCAGACCTGAACCGCTGACGGCGGAGCCACGCTCGCGTCGGCCTCCGGCATCGTCTTCGTGACAGCCAGATGGGCGAACAGCGCAGGCGCGGTGAGCAGCGCGGTGACGACGATTCCGAAAATCCACATCTGTGCTCGTACCATGACCTCTACCTCTCCGAATGATCGATCGTTGAATCCGAACGGATGAACGTCCCGGCTCGCGCGCCTGGCGAGACGTCGCGCGGCTTCGCCGCGCGCGGCAGAGCTCAGACCCTGCCCTGGAGTCGGGTCGAGAGAAACTGCGGGGCCTTCAGGCCCGAGGCGGGGGGACGAACGGCGGCTGCGGCGCAGCGACGAGTGATTCGATGGCCGACGACGGCGCCAGGGTCGGCGTGATGTCGGCAGCCAGCGATGCGCCAGAGACCAGCAGCGCAGTCGGACTCAGCAGCAGGTCGACGGCTCGGTCCTTGTCGCAGCCGCAGGTGAGACTCGCGTCGCCCGCCGCGGCAGTGGCAGCCGCCGTATGGTGCGGCATCGGGCAGTGCGCGCCGGACACCATCTCCGCGTCGTGGCTCTCGGCCGCCGCCGCCACGGCGTGATCCATCTCACACCCTGACTGGCAGCAGGCCATCGCCGCGGTCCCCAGCACGGAGAGCTGCAGCGCCACGACGAAGGCGCACCACGCCGGCAGACGCCGGCGCACCAGATGCATTTCCTCAGTCTAGAACAGCGTGCCGTGGTGTCAAGCGCCCGACGTCTTCAGCTGGTTCAAGACGGCGTAGATCGCCATGCCCACGACGAGGATGGCCAAGCCGACGAGCGACTCGAACGTCCGGTCGGTCAGCGTGAAGGTCAACATCCAGACGTTCACGGTCAGGAAGATGGCGGGGGTATAGGGGTAGCCCCAGGTGCGATAGGGCCGCGGCAGATCGGGCTGGGTCCAGCGCAGCACGTAGACGCCCGCGACCGCCAGCGTCGAGATCGTCACGAGCAGGATCGACGCGTAGACGAGCACCTGATCGAAGCTGAACAAGTAGATGAACGCGAGCGACAGCACGAGTTGCAGCACGAACGCGTTCACCGGCAGCCCGCGCGCGCTCCGGGTGGACAGCCAGCCGAGCGCCGGGACGTCCTCGCCCATCACGGCGAGGATGCGCGGGCCAAGGAAGATGTAGGCGCTCACGGTCGACGCGAGTAGCACGACGATGATCGAGGCGGTGATCCGGCCGCCGGCCTCGCCGAAAATCTGCGCGCCCGACAGGAAGCCAACCTCGATCTGGCCCGCCAGATCGTCGATCGGCACGGTGTAGAGGAACGCGTAGTTGAGCAGGACGTAGAGGACGGTCACCACGCCGGTGCCGAGCAGGAGCGCGCGCGGCAGCGTCTGGCTCGGCCGGTCGAGTTCGCCGACGATGTAAATCGCCGAGTTCCACCCGGTGTAGGCATACGACACGAAGATCAGCGCGACGGCATAGCCTGACCCGGTCATGAACGCCAAGTCTGACCCGCCCGGCACAAGCGGCACCGACTGCGGACTGTCCACGGTGAAGGCCGACAGCGCGAAGACGAGGATCAGCAGAACCTTGAGCGCGGTCAGGACTTTCTGAAGCGCTGTTCCCGCCCTCAAGCTGGACGCGTGGAGGATACTGAAGGTAAGGACCGTGCCCGCAGCCAGATGGTTCTCGGCCACGCCCGGCACGATGGCAGCCGAATACGACGCCAGGGCCATGGCCGCCAACGCGGCGGGGCCGGCGAAACCGACCGTGGCCGAGACCCAACCGGCCAGAAACCCGAGCGCCGGCGAGTAGACGCGCGTCAGGATGTTGTACTCGCCGCCCGACCTGGGCAGCGCCGCGCCCAGCTCGCCATAGGTCAGGGCGCCGCACAGGGCGATCACGCCGCCGATGATCCAGAGCATCATGACGGCCGATGCCGATCGGATATCGGCGACCTGGAATCCGAGGGTCGTGAAGACGCCGGTGCCGATCATCGCCGCGATGACGAAGGCGGTTGCGGTCCGGAGGTCGAGCGTGGTCTTGGATTCGTTGGGCATGGTCGAAAAAAGAGCGCAGCCCCGTCGGGCTGCGCCCTCGCGGGGCTGAGGCCCCGCGCCACCGTTTCCTCTTCCCTAATACGCCACTGCGATGCCGTCCTTGTGGTGGCTCGACCCGCCAATCATGGCACCGGTGGCCCGATCGAAGATGATCCCCTGGCCGCCGCCGACGCCGCCAATTTCGCTGCGGCGTCTGAGTTCGTGGCCCATCGCCTCGAGCGCGTCGAGCACGGCGGGATCGATCCCGGGCTCCGCCGTCACGCTCATCCCGCGGTTGTGGTTGACGCGCGGCACCTCCAGCGCCTGCTGCATGTTCATCCCAAACTCGACGACGTTCAGGAAGACCTGCACGTGCTGCTGCGGCTGGACCGCGCCGCCCATGACGCCGAAGCTCATGAAGAACTCGTCGTCCTTGAACGCCATCGCCGGGATGATCGTGTGGAACGGCCGCTTGTGCGGCGCGGCCACGTTCACGTGGCCTTCCTCCAGCGAGAACAGCGCCGCTCTGTTCTGCAGCGTGATGCCACTGTCGGGCACGACCAGGCCCGAGCCGAACGACGAGAAGATGCTGTAGATGAACGAGACCGCGTTGTGGTCCTTGTCCATCACGGTCAAATAGACCGTGTCACCTCGCTCGGGCAGGCCCGACTCGGTCAATTCCTGCGCCCGGTTCGGATCGATCCGGGCGAACTGCGACCGGCCGTAGCCCGTCGACGTTAGCACGTCCACCGGCAGTTCGTTCGCGTCGGGGTCGCCGACCCACTGGTCGAGATCGGCGTAGGCCAGCTTCTTCGCCTCGATCAGATGGTGCAGATACGCCGTCGAGTTGTGGCCGAGCGCGCTCAGGTCTGCGTTGCCGAGCGTATTGACCATCTCCAGCGCGGCGATCCCCTGGCCGTTTGGTGGCAGCTCGTAGAGCGTGTAGGCCTTGTAGTCCGTCGACAGCGGCTCGACCCAGGACGAGGTGTGTTCCTCGAAGTCCTGCATCGTGAAGAAGCCGTTCTTGCTGTCGGAGTAGGCGACGATCGCCTCGGCGATCGGGCCGCGATAGAACGCGTCGCGCCCGCCCTCGGCGATCATCTTGAGCGTCCTGGCCAGGCCCGGGTTGACGAAGAGATCGCCGATCCGCGGCGCCTTGCCGTCGACCAGCCACGTGGCCGCCGCCGACGGCTCGCGCCTGAGCTTCTCTTCGCTGCCGGCCCACACCTCCCCGATCCGCTCGGTGACATGGAACCCGTGCTCGGCGTAGTGGAGCGCCGGCGCCAGCACCTCGGCCATCGTCATCGTGCCGTACTCCGCGAGCAGCGTGAACCAGCCGTCGACGGCGCCCGGCACCGAGACCGAGTAGATGCCGCCGATCCGATCCATCTCCTGCTCGTCGAGCCGCCCCATCAACGCATCGAGCGTCATGCTGTACGACGACCGGCCGCTGCCGTTCAGGCCGAGGAGCTTCTTCTCGCCCTCGAGGTAGACCATCGCGAACATGTCGCCGCCGAGCGCCGTGCTGTGCGGCTCGGTGACGGTCAGGACCGCCGCCGTGGCGATCGCCGCGTCGATCGCGTTCCCACCCTGCTTCAGAATGTCGAGGCCGGCGTTCGACGCCAGCGGCTGGCTCGTCGCGACGACGCCACGATGGCCGATCACCGCCGACCGCTTCGTGTCGAACGGGAACGGCGAGCCGTCTTCCTGGGCGGCCGCCGACGCGCCGAGGGAGACCACCACCAGCGCGAGAGCGATGGCGTGCGTCACCGAGACGGATCGAATATGCATCGGGTTCACCTCATTGCGGCGGCACGACCAGGACCGGCGGGACGCCCTGCGATTCGAGCGTATCGTTCAACGACCCAACCTCGCCGTCGATCGCCGCGCGCACCTCGGTGAGGACATCCCGCATCCGCTCTTGGAGCACGCCCTGCACCTCGCGCTGCTGGTCGTTCGGCGGGAAGTCGTAGGTCGCCACGTTGCGGATCAGATAGGCCAGCCGGCCTTGCAGCATCGTCGGCCACCGGATGTTGTCCTGCCCGGTACCTGTCCGCCTCAGCTGGACCATCTTCTCCTCGACGGCGATCACGGTGCCGTCCACCTCCGCGATCGCTTCGACGAGCGAGGCACGATCGTCCCCGGCGTCGGTCAGGACCGCCTGGAGGTCGTACAGCTGCCGCCGGATCCACTCGAGCTGGTTGATGGCGCCGGCGACCTCTTCGTGGTTGCCGCGCAGCTCGCGGGCCATCGCCAGCTGTGCGGCGATGTCGGCCTCGCTCCCCTCCGAGTTCGGGTCCTTCCTGACCTCGAGCGACTGCCGTTGCTCCTGGCCATCGACATCGAGAACGACGGTATACGTGCCTGGCGGCTCCAGGACAGTGATCTCGCCGCCGCCCGAGCGCCACCGCTCGTCACCCAGATCGACCCACTCGCCGTAGATCGGCTTCGTGCGTAGCTTGATCTGCACCGACGGCTCGCTGCGCAGGTCCCACCAGACCCGGTTGATCCCCTCCTGGGTCGTCGCGTCCAGCGTCCGGACGGTTTCGCCCTGGGCGTTCTCGATCTTCAGGCTGACCTCGCCGTTGTCGCCCGACCCGAGCCAGTAGTTGATCGATGCGCCGTAGGGTGGATTCTCGCCGTCGGACGGATCGTTAGGCATCGCCTGCGGCGACGTGATGTTGTGGAAGCGATAGGCCGCACGCGGCTCGAAGAGATGCGCGTCGCCGCCGGCCACCTCCGCGGTGTGCTGCTGCAGCGGCGAGAGGTCGTCGAGGATCCAGAAGCCCCGACCGTAGGTGCCGACGACCAGATCATTGAAATGCTCCTGGACGACGAGGCCGTAGATCGGTGCCGCCGGCATGTTCAGCTTGAGCGGCTGCCACAAGTCGCCGTCGTTGAACGAGACATAGACCGCGTTCTCGGTGCCGAGATAGACGAGGCCTTCGCGGACCGGGTCTTCCTGGATGCTCCGCGCGAAACTGAGTGGGCTGTCGGCAATGCCGTCGGTGATCTTCGTCCAGGACTGCCCGTAGTCGTCGGTCCGGTAGACGTAGGGCGCGAAGTTCCCCACCTGATGGAACTCGATAGCGAGATACGCCTTGCCGGCGTCCCACTTCGACGCGTCGATGCCGCGGACGACGCCCAGTTCCGGCAGGTCGGGCAGGTTTGCCGTCACGTTCTGCCAGCTGGCGCCATCGTCGCGGCTGACGTGCACGATGCCGTCGTTCGACCCGGTGTAGAAGACGCCCTGCTGGGCCGGCGACTCGTCGAACGCGTAGATGACGCAGCAGTACTCGACGCCGATGTTGTCCGGCGTCAGGTCGCCCGACATCACCTGCTTGCTCTTGTCGTTGGTCGTGAGGTCCGGGCTGATGACCTCCCAGTTCTGCCCATCGTTCGTCGTCCGATGGACGTGCTGGCTGGTGACGTAGATGGTGTCGTTGTCGTGCGGTGAAATCAGGAGCGGGAACGTCCACTGGAACCGGTAGCGCAGCGATTCGGCCGGCCAGCCGATGGTGCTCTCGGGCCAGACCTCCAGCTGCCGGTACTGGCGCGTCCGCTCGTCGTAGCGGACGACGATGCCACCGACCGCGCCGGAGCCGGAGGCCGACGACCAGATGACGTCGGGCTCTTCCGGATCGGGCGTCGCGAAGCCGCTCTCACCGCCGCCTACCGAGTGCCACATCCCGCGAGGGATCCGGCCGCCGCCGAACCCGCCGGTCCGGGAGTTGCTCGGGCCGCGATACGACGGGCCGTCCTGCCGATTGCCGTAGACGTAGTACGGGACCTTCGTATCAGCCGTCACGTGGTACATCTGCGCGATCGGCAGGTTCACTCTGAGCCAGGTCGCGCCGCGGTTCTGCGAGATCGCAAGGCCGCCGTCGTTCCCGACGATCATCCGGTCACCGTTGGTCGGGTCGATCCAGATGTCGTGGTTGTCGCCGCCGGGCCGCCGCCGCCCGCCCTGCTGCTGGCCGGTCCGGCCGCCGTCGATCGACCGGACGAACGGCGCGGTCAGGAAGTAGGCCTCGTCCGCGTCGTCCGGCGCCACGGCGCAGTTGTTGTAGTAGGCCGTCCGGCCGCCGAGGTCCTGGTTGTGGGTCATCAACTGCCAGGTCTCGGCGCCGTCGTCCGACCGCCACAGTTCGCCGTTGTCGGTCTCCTCGCCGTTCAGCGGCACGCCGTCGCCGGTCTCGATAAGCGCGTAGACCCGGTTCGAGTCGGCCGGCGTCAGACAGACGTCGACCTTACCGATCGTCCGGGTCGGCAGGCCGTTCCCTTCCAGCTTCGTCCAGGTGTCGCCCGCATCGCGCGACATGTAGAGGCCGCTGCCAGGTCCGCCGCTCCGGCGGCCCCAGGTGTTGAACGTGACGGTCCACATGCCGGCGTAGAGGGTGCGCGGGTTGTGGGGATCCATCTCGACACTCGACGCGCCACTGTTCTCGTCGGCGAAGAGCACCTGTTCCCAGGTGTCGCCGCCGTCCATCGTCCGGTAGACGCCCCGCTCGGGCTGGGGCCCGTGGGCATGACCGAGCGCGCCGACGTAGACGATGTCGGGGTCGGTCGGATGAATGAGGACACGCGAGATCCGGCCGGTCGCTTCCAGCCCCATGTTCGTCCAGGTCTTGCCGGCGTCGGTCGACTTCCAGACGCCGTCACCGATCGTCACGTTCGACCGGATGTGCGGCTCGCCGGTGCCGGCCCAAACGATCTGGGAATCCGACACCGACACGGCCAGGGCGCCGACCGCGTGCGTCGGGTAGTCGTCGAAGATCGGCTCCCAGAACAGGCCGCCGTCGACCGTCTTCCAGATGCCTCCGGAGGCGGCGCCCACGTAATAGATGAGGGGATCCCCCGGGATCCCCGCGACCGAGGCGACCCGGTTGCCGACCGGCCCGATATGCCGGTAGCTCAACTGGTCGTACTGGTCGGGCGAAACGGTCTGGGCCTCGGCCGTGCCCGCAACGCCAGCAACGGCAATGAAACCAGTGAAAATCAGTGCGGCCGCCAAGGAAACGGAGGCGCGCGCAAGGATCCGGCCGGGAAACTTCGTCATCGTGACCCCCTTCGGGACAGAACCCGGGAATTAGAGGATCAGAATCTATCGGAGCAGGGGGTGGGAAGCAACCGCTGCTGGCTTACTCGGGATTGTCCTCTGCGGGCGCCGGTCTCATAGCCCCGTTCTCCGAACTCCAGGCGCGGGCGCCGAAATGGGGCGGTAGGTCGCTGTCCCCAAAAAAAAAGGCCTATTTCCCATAGGTTGGCCGTTTGATCGGCGAACTGTTGTGGCCTGGCTGCCGCCCTCGGCCCGAACCGGGCTCGCGGCGAGGCACGCCGCCGTTCCAGCGATGAATTCACGGCGATTCAGTGTCATGGGCGGGTCCTTTCGGTTGGGCATGAGCGTTCATCCAATGATCAGTAACGCCACCCACGGCACGACGTTCAAGACCAAGACGAAGATCTTGAACGCGCCGAGGAAGCTGTACATGACGAGATCCCAGGCCTCGCGCGAGGCCGAGAACCACGGACGCTGCAGACAGCAGACGAGGTCGGACGCGAACAGGAACCAGACCGACCAGAACGCCAGCAGGCCGACATTGAGGATCGTGCACCACTTGAAGAACTCGGTGAGTGTCTGAATGTCCATGACTGCCTCCTTGGAAGAGGTCTACCGATCGACAACGAAGGTATAGCTGCCAGAGCCGATCTCGATCACCAGATCGTCGCCATCGGCCGACACTGCCGTCACGCCGTCGACCACGTCGAGTCTCTGACCGCCCTCGGTCACGTCGGCGATCACCGCGTCCGGAATCCGAACCGTCGCCGTGGCATTGGGCGGAATGACGGCAGCGAGCGTGAGCCGCCCATCGGCCAGCGTCCAGGCCGACTCGGTCCGACCATACATCGTGTCGAGCGCCGCGCGCGCGGCGGTCAAACCGCCGCCCGGATGGGGCTGAATCCGCACATGGCGGTAGCCGGGCCTCCCGGGGTCGGTGTCGAGGCCGGCAACGCTCTGGTACATCCAGTCGCCGACCGCGCCGTAGGCGTAGTGATTGAACGAGTTCATGCCCGGGCTCTGGAAGCTGCCGTCGGGCCGCTGACCGTCCCACCGCTCCCAGATCGTCGTTGCGCCCTGCGTAACCGGATAGAGCCACGATGGATACGTCTCCTGCAGCAGCAGTTTGTAGGCGACGTCGAGATACCCGAACCGCGTCAGGACGTGCGTGAGGTACGGCGTGCCGAGAAAGCCGGTCGTCAGGTGCGTGTCGTGCCTCCGGATGTCCTCGACCAGACGCCGCGCGGCTTCGGCCCGAAGATCTTCAGGCAGGAGATCGAAGTGCAGGGCGAGAACGTAGGCGGTCTGCGTGTTCTCGGCCACGCGCCCTGTCGGAGTGACGAACTCGCGACGGTAGGCCGCCGCGATCCGCTCGCGTAGCGCGGCGTACTCCCGCGCGTCATCGGGGCGCCCGAGAATCTCGGCGATTCGCGCAAGCAAGCCGGTCGAGTGGGCGAAGAACGCCGTCGCGATGCCGTCGGTGCCGGTCGTCGCGCCCGGGTAGCCCGGGTCGGTCGTGGCGTAGGCCAGCCAGTCGCCGAAGTGGAAGTCGCCGGTCCAGATCAGGTCGTCGCCGGCCCGCGCGCGCATGAACGCCACCCACGCCCGCATGCTGTCGTACTGCGCCTCGAGGATCCGCACGTCACCGTAGGCCAGATAGATCGTCCACGGAACGATGATGCCGGCATCGGCCCAGCCGGTGGCGCCCGCCCCACTGTCGCCGTTCGTGAGGACGTCGGGTATGACAAAGGGGATGCTGCCGTTGGCGTACTGGTCGGCGGCCAGATCGCCGAGCCACTTCGTGAAGAACGGCGCCACCTGCATGTTGAAGGTCGCCGTCCGACAGAACGCCTGGGCATCGCCCGTCCAGCCCATCCGTTCGTCGCGCTGCGGGCAGTCGGTCGGCACGTCGAGGAAGTTGCCCTTCTGCCCCCACCGGATGTTGTGCTGCAACTGGTTCAGCCGGGTATCGGAAGTTTCGAACTCGCCGGTGTCGGTCATGTCCGAATGGATGACGACGCCCGTGAGATCGTCGAGCGTCAAGTCGCCCGGGTAGCCCTCGATCGCGACGTAGCGGAATCCCTGGAAGGTGAAGTGCGGCTCGAACTCGGTCCGCGCCTCATCGCCCACGAGGAGGTACTCCACGCGCTGCGTGGCGGCACGCAGGTTCTCCGTGTAGAAGTTGCCGTCGGCGTCGAGGACTTCAGCGTGCCTGAGGACGATCCGATGTCCTGCGTCGGCGCCGTTGGCGGCAGCGTCCACAGTCAGCTTCACCCAGCCGACCATGTTCTGGCCAAGGTCGACGACGGTATCGCCGGCTGGCGTCTCGAGGATCTCGACCGGGCGGATCTCCTCGATCCGGCGCACCGGTGGGCCGGCCGGCGCGATCACGGCGACGTCGGGCGGGTTCAGGCGCGACACGGGCTGCCAGGCCGAGTCGTCGTAGCCCGGCACCGTCCAGCCCGGCTGCTCGCGCCGCGCGTCGTAGACCTCGCCCATATAGATGTCCGACATCCGGATCGGTCCGTCGTCGGTGGCGCGCCAGTCATCGCTACTGCCGACGATCTCGACGGTGCCGTCGTCGTACTCGATGCGGATCTGCGCGAGCAAGCCGAGCCGTTCGCCGTAGAAGCCGCGCTGCTGGGCGAACCCGATGACGCCGCGATACCATCCGTCGCCGAGCGTGACACCGACCGCGTTGACGCCTTGCCTCAGATGCTCCGTCACGTCGTAGATCTGGTACTGGATCCGATGGCGGTACGCGGTCCAGCCGGGCGTGAACAGCGCGTCGCCGACGCGACGGCCGTTGATCGCCATCTCGTAGAGGCCGAGGCTGGTCACGTAGGCGCGCGCCGAGCGGATCGAACGGGCCGCCTCGAACGTCCCGCGCAGCATCGGCGCGGGCGGCGAGGCCGACAACTCGTCCTCCCACGCGGGCGTGATCCAGTCGACCTGCCAGTCGGCGGCGTCCAGCAACCCCATCTCCCAGTAGGCCGGCCGACTCCAGGCTGAGGACTGGTCCGCCGCGTCCCAGACGCGGACGCGCCAGTCGTAGCGACTGCTCGACTCGAGCGCCGGGCCGCCGTAGGCGTGGTGGACCGATTCCGACGACACCACCTTGCCCGTGTCCCACAGCAGATTTCGCTCGGCCTCGAGATCGGCGGCGTTCCTCGCCACCTGCAGCTGGAAGGCCGCCTGGCGCCAGCCGCGCGCGTCGGTGGCGATCTTCCAGCTCAGTCGTGGCCGGACCGCGTCGATGCCGACCGGATCGATCGCGTACTCGGTGACGAGGTCGGTCGGCACCGGCACGGGCTGGGGAAACGCGGCGCCCGGCACGACGAGTGACAGCAGCATCAGAAATAGTCGCCTAATCATCTGTACTCTACCTCCGGCCGGCGGCGCGTCACCGGCGTTCGCGGGCACGGACGAACATCGTACCGGCGGCGAAATAGACGACCGTCGGCCAGCCGATCCAGCGCCTGAGCGCGTCGTGGCTCTCGGTATAGCCGTCGAGGCCGCCGAGCGCGACCCGCAGGCCGAGCCAGAAGCAGACGGCAAGGGCCGCAAGCGCCACGACGCCCCACAGGGCCGCCATTCGATCCGGTTCCTTTACCGGTGCGGCGGCAGGCGCGACGGGAGGTGCGGGCGGCAACGGTGCAGCCTCGGCGCCCTCGCTCCGCGTTGCCTCCTCCGCCCCGGCGCGCGCGGCCAGCACGACGTAGAGTCCGACCGCCACGAGATAGGTCGGCACGAACAGAAAGAACAGATGCACGCCCGCCTGGTTCAGGGCGAACGCCACAACGAGCGATCCGAGCCAGGCGACGAGCGCGGGCACGTTGAGCGCACCGCGCGCCTCAGCCCAGTACCGCCGCAATCCGAGTCGTGGAAACCACCAGTGTTCGGTGAGGACGATCGCGCCAGCCGGGCAGAGCACCAAACCGTAGACGCCGACGAAGTCGAGCAGCCGGCTGAAGACGAACGGGAAACAGGCGATCCCGGTGGTGACCACGCCGACCCCCAACGTGATCCGGGTCCGCGACCCGTTGCGTGTCACCGCCTGCAGCGCCAGCCCGGCCCGATAGATGGTCGGGTTCGAGGTCGTCCACCCGGCAATCACGACCGCTAGCGCCCCGGCCCAGCCGAGCGCGGCGTAGGCGACGCCACCCGAATCGATCTCGGTGAGCGGGTTGCCCATCAGCACCGCGGCGCCGGCGCCCATCACCCCGGCGGCGATCCAGGCGACGTAGTGCCCAAGGAACGTTCCGAAGATCGAGAACAACCCGTAGCGCGCGTTCGGCGCGTAGCGCAGCAGCGCCATGTCGGACAGGCCGGCGTTCATCGCCAGATTGCAGACCCATGCGAAGGCCGCCACATGCCAGAACGAGAGGCCCTCGGCCCCGTCCGGCGTCCGGCCGGTCCAGATCGTCGATTCCCCCACCTGCCAGAATTCGGCGAGCGATCCGACCGCACCGACCCCGGCGGCCTCCCCCAGCCGCGGCAGCACGGCGAGCGCGCCGACCAGGAACATGAGGAACATCCACGGCGCGCAGACCATCGCGAAGTCGGCCAGCCGCCGGAACCCGGCGATCGCGAGCCAGGTCACCAGCCCGCCGACGGCGACGACGACCAGCACGAATCGCGCGTCGGTCGGGTAGAGGCCGGTCTGCGCCGGGATGCCGAACGGGATCCGGACGGCCGAGGCGGCCACCGTGATCATCGCGCCGGCCAGGACGCAGTAGAGCAAGGCGTTGAGGACGTTGGCGACGGCGGTCACGGCCGGGCCACCGATCCGCCGAAGGTACCAGTAGAGCGTGAGCCGGGTGTCGACCGCCACCGGCGCGCAGAGCAACGCCCAGTTCAGGACGGCCAGGAGGTTGCCGACTGCCAGCCCGACGAAGACGTCGCCGATCGCCGCACCCCAGCTCACGAAGCTGGCGCCGATGACGAACTCGGTCGCCGCGACGTGCTCGCCGGCGAACGACGCGGCGAAGTGCCCCGGACCGAGGAGCCGGTCGGCGCTGACCGGCTCGCGGTCGAACTCGTAGTGCGCTTCGGCCGCAGCGGACGTGGGCTCAGACATAGCGCATCGATCGGTGACCGGCGACCTCAGACGATCCCAGGCCGCCCCGTCGGTTCGGCGGTCCGCGTCTCGGCCGTCCGCGCCCGGTAGCCCGACGCGCGATAGGCCGCGAGCGGATCGATCGCCCCACCGGCGCCGAGCCGCGACATCCTGAGGACCGGCTCGACGTCCGTCCGAGCCGCCTCGCGCAGCAACTGCGCGGCACCCAACGGGTCGTTCGCCTCCTGGGCGGCGCCGAGCGCGTCGCGGTCGACCAGCAGAGCCTGCACGAACGCGCGCTGGACCGCCGCCGCACTCTCGATCAGACTCTCGATCGGATCAGTCACGTTGTGCGACTGGTCGAGCATGTAGGCCGGATCGAAGCCGTCGACCTCACGCGCCTCCGCGTCGACCAACTCATTGAAGACCAGGAAGATCCGGAACGGATCGACGGCGCCGGTGTCGAGGTCGTCGTCGCCGTACTTCGAGTCATTGAAGTGGAACCCGCCGAGCTTGCCGAACTGGATCAGCCGCGCGACGATCTGCTCGACGTTCACCGTCGGCGCGTGGTGCCCGAGATCGACCAGGCACTGCGCACGCGGCCCGAGGCGCTCGGCACAGACGTAGCTGGTGCCCCAGTCGGCGACGACCGTCGAGTAGAGCGCCGGCTCGTAGAGCTTGTGCTCCAGGAACAACCGCCAACCGTCCGGCAGCTTCGCGTAGATCTCGCGCATCGCATCGACGTAACGATCGAGCGCGCGCGCGAAGTGCTGCTGGCCCGGGAAGTTCGAGCCGTCGGCAATCCAGACCGTGAGCGCCTTGGACCCGAGGCGTTCGCCGACGGCGATGCAGTCGAGGTTGTGGGCGACGGCCTGCGCGCGCACCGCCGGATCGACATGCGCCAGGCTGCCGTACTTGTACGAATGTCCCTGCCCCTGTTGATCCTGGAACGTATTCGAGTTGACGGCATCGAACCCGAGGCCGAGCGCGGCGGCGTGCCGGCGAAGCGCATCGACGTCGTCGACACGGTCCCACGGCAGGTGCGGCGAGACCGTCGGCGTCGCACGGCCAAGCTGCTGGACGACGGCGCAGTCCTCGAGCTTCTCGAAGATGCTGCGGGGTTCGCCCGGTATCGGAAACCGGGCGAAGCGCGTCCCTCCGGTGCCGACGCCCCAGGTGGGAATGGCCACCCGGAGGCCTCGCACCCGGTCGACCAGGCGGTCGATCGCCGCGCCGCGCCGCTCGAGTTGCGCGCCGAGATGCTCGAAATCCGCCCGTAGATGAGCCTCGAGAGCGGCGTTCTGTTCAGCGAGAAACTCTGCCGAGATCGGCAACCGATCGGCCATGAGGGAGGTTGCATTATGCACCAGGAGCGCTGCCTTGCACCCCGGCCGACGGTGTGATTTGCTTCGGCGATGCCCAGCCGCCCGTCGAGCGCACTCGTCCTGATGTTCGTGCTGGCGGGCGGGCCCATCAACGCCCAGCCGGCGGATGCACCGCCGCCCAACATCATCTTCTTCCTGTCCGACGACCAGCGGCACGACCAGCTGGGCGCCGCCGAGCACCCGATTCTGGACACGCCGACGATCGACGCTCTGGCGGCCGACGGTATCCGGTTCACCCACGCCTTCGTCACAACGGCGATCTGCATGGCCAGCCGCGCGACGATCCTGACCGGCGTGCCCGAACGGACGCATCGCTTCACGTTGGACACGCCACCGCTCGAGGCCAGGCACACCGATCGCAGCTACCCGGCGTTGCTGCGCGAGGCGGGCTACCGCACCGGGTTCGTCGGCAAGTTCGGCGTGGTCACGGAAGCCGATGCCGTCCGGACGATGTTTGACATCTTCGAGCCGCTCGACCGGAATCCGTACTTCCAGATTCAACCCGACGGAGAGGTCCGGCACATCACCGAGGTCGCGGCCGATCGGGCCGTCGAGTTCCTGCGTGGCCACGACCCGGCCGGGGGCCAGCCGTTCGCGCTCAGCGTCAGCTTCAACGCGCCGCATGCCGAGGATATCGATCACGACGCGCACTATCCCTGGCCGGCCGCCGTCGATGGCCTGTACGACGACGCCGAGATCGCGCCGGCGGCGCTCTCCGACCCGGCGGTCTTCGACGCGCAGCCGGATTTTCTCAAGGCCTCGCTCAACCGCGAGCGCTGGTTCTGGCGCTGGGACACGCTCGAGAAGTACGACCGGAACATCCGGGCCTACTACCGGATGATCACCGGCGTCGACCAGGCGATGGGCCGTGTCCTCGACGAGCTGGCACTCCTCGGCCTCGACGGCGACACAGTGATCATTTTCTCGAGCGACAACGGCTACTACCTGGGCGCGCGCGGCTTCGCCGGCAAGTGGTCCCACTACGAGGAATCGCTCAGGGTGCCGCTCGTCATTCATGACCCGCGCAGCGAGCCGGCCGATCGCGGACGCTCAACCGACGCGATCGCCCTCAACATGGACATCCCGGCGACCATTCTCGACATCGCCGGCGTCGAGCCGCCCGAAGCGTACCGCGGCCGGAGCCTGCTGCCGTTCGTCGCCGGCGACGAACCCGCGGCGTGGCGTACCGACTTCTTCATCGAACACCTCGTCGAGTACGACACCATCCCGAAGTACGAAGGGGTCCGCGACGCGCGGATGGTCTACGCACGGTACTTCGAGCAGCAGCCGGCCTATGAGTTCCTGCACGACCTCGAACGCGACCCCGAGCAGCTCGAGAACCTCGTCGAGGATCTCGCCTACGGCCCGACCCTCGACACGCTCAGGGCTCGCACCGACGCGCTGCGCGACGCCTACGGCGGACCGTACGACCGCGCGGCCTTCCAGGCGCGGCCGGCACCGGAGCGCGCCGAGCAGCCGAACATCGTGCTCATCATCGGCGACGACCAGTCGTGGACCGATTTCGGGTTCATGGGGCATCAGACGATCGAGACGCCCAACCTCGACGCCCTGGCCTCGGCCGGCGCCCTGTTCACGCGCGGCTACGTCCCGACCGCGCTCTGCCGACCGTCACTGTCGACGCTGGCAACCGGCCTCTACGCCCACACCCACGGCGTCACCGGCAACGACCCCTTCGTCGACACGCCGGCCGCCGGGGCGGATTACTGGAACGACCCGGCCTATCGCGCCCTCAATCAGCAACTCGTCGCCCGCATCGACGAGACGCCGACCGTGCCCCGCTTGCTCGGCGACGCCGGCTACACCAGCTTCCAGTCGGGCAAGTGGTGGGAAGGCGGCTATGCACGCGGTGGGTTCTCGGGGGGGATGACGCACGGCGATCAGAACCGCGGCGGCCGCCACGGCGACGCGGGGTTGACGATCGGCCGGAGCGGGCTGGCGCCGGTCTTCGACTTCATCGATACGGCGAACGCTGCGGATCAACCGTTCTTCGTCTGGTACGCGCCTTTCCTGCCGCACCTGCCGCACAACCCGCCGGAGCGGCTGCTCGACAAGTACCGAGCCCCGGGCCGTCCAATCGAGATCGCGCGGTACTACGCGATGTGCGAGTGGTTCGACGAGACCGTCGGGGCGCTGCTCGGTCATCTCGACGAGCAGGGTCTCGCCAACGACACGCTGGTCGCGTTCGTCACCGACAACGGCTGGATCCAGGCGACACCCGACATGTCGCCGCCTGCGCTGCCGGACGGCTGGAACCAGATGTTCGCGCCGCGGTCGAAACAGTCGCCGTTCGAGGGTGGCACGCGGACACCGATCGTCCTGCGCTGGCCGGGCGTGGTCGAGCCAGGCCGGCACGATCTGACGGTCAGCAGCATCGACCTGGCACCGACACTGCTCGCCGCGGCCGGATTGCAGCCGCAGCCGGCCCTGCCCGGGATCGATCTGCTGCGCGTGATCGTCGGCGGCGAGACGCCGGTTCGCGACGCGATCTTCGGCGAGGCGTTCGCGCACGATATCGCCGACATCGACGACCCCTCGGCCAGCCTGCTCTACCGCTGGGTGATCGAGGGCCGGTTCAAGCTGCTGGTTCGCCACGACGGCCGTCTCGGCCGCTACGCGCTCGTTCACGCCGGCGGACCAGATGCTCCGCAACTCTTCGACCTCATCGCCGATCCCTACGAGACGACCGACCTCGCCGACCGCTATCCCGACGTCGTCGAGCATCTGTCGTGGCGGATCCGGCACTGGTGGGCCATCCCTCGGATGGCCGCATCGCGGGACTGAAGTCCCGCGCTACCCGAGTGGCCGGTGGAGCACGAACTGAATGCCTCAACCCCGCTCACGGCGTGACTTCCTGAGGGCGATGAGCGCCGCCGGCGCCTCGCTGTCGATCGCCCGATCGGCCTTCGGCCTCCAGGGGACGTCGGCGCTCGAGGCGTATCCCCTGCTCGCGCCCCAGCTGCACGCGCTGGCCGACCAGCGGGCGCGCCCTATGCCACGGCGCGGGACGCTAACCTTGACCGCGCCGGACGGCGCCTACGCGCTCGACCTGGCGCGGCTCGACGTCGAGGAGCCCGGCGGGACCGCCCAGCCGATCGCTCCGGACGGCCTGTTGACGTTCACCGTCGAAGCCGACGAGCCCGTCTATCTATCAGCCGAACTGGATCTCGAGCCGTCGGACGACCTCCGACCCGGCCTGCGCGCGACGGTGCTGTGCGACGACACGGTGATCGCCGCGCCCAACGTCGTCGCGACGTTGAACGGCCACGACCACTGGGACGAGGTGAACGACCTCCAGGGGATTCACCACATCCAGAACACCGCCGTGGTCGAGTGGCCGAACTCGTACCGCGTCTTCCGCGTCTAAGCCGACCGGCTCGAGTGGGAGGTGCGACAGGTCCGCAATCGCGGCTTCGTCCGCGAGTCGTTCGTCGTCCCGAAGGCGAACTCCTGGATGATCGCGACGGGTGGCAGCGACCTCCAGGGACGGATCTCGCTCGCCCGCCGGCGCTAGCCGCCCGCCTGTCACCGCGCCGCGCGGCGTTTGAGGATAGAATTACCCACTTCGTGAATAGACTAATCGTCGCCCTCGCCACGGCCCTGCTGTCGGCACTCGCCGTGCCGGCCGTACTCTCCACCTATGGCGGCGCACAGACCGGCGACGCGCGTGTCGAACGATACCGGAAGCATCTCGAGACGGTGGTGCCCGAGGCCGATTACTACGTCAGCAAGGACGGCGAGTATCCCCACTTTCGCGGCTACGTCCGCGGTACGGACGGTGCCGCCGACACGCTGGTCGGCCTAGCCTACATGAATCCCGACGCCGGGCACGTCATCACCGGGTACACCAGCGAGATCGTCATGATGGTCGGGTTGCGGCCGGCCGGCACCATGATCGCGGTGTCGGTGGTGAGCCACAATGAACCCTATGGCGCGCGGTCTATCGAACAACCGCGCTTCGCCAATCAGTTCCCCAATCGCCGCTACCGTGAGCGGCTCGTCGTGGGCGACGACGTCGACGGTATCTCCGGTGCCACGATCACGGTCCGGGCCGCCACGTCGGCGATCCGTCGCTCGACACGGCGGATGTTCCGCGAGTTCGTCAAGGAACAGCTCGAGGCGCAGAAGTGAGCGCCGTGCGGATCGTCGCCGTCCTGGCCCTCGCCGCGGGGCTGCTCGTGCCCCCGACCGCCGCCGCCCAGCCGGCGCCAGACGGCGACGCCGACCAGCCGGAGTTCTCGCTCGAGGATCTCGACGCACTGCTCGAAGAAGACGAACTGAAAGAGTCGGTCGCGTCGCTCAGCGCGGCGGAGATCGGCGACATCGTCGGCATGGCGCTCGTCCTCGGCTTCGCCGTTTTCAGCTTCACGCGGAAGAGCGTGCCTCTGAAGTACGTGTCGTTCGCCGGGTCGATCGCCTACCTCGGCTTCTACAAGTCGAACCTCGTGTCGATCGTGAATATCTTCGCGATCCTCGAGGGCAACTTTCCCGATGTCCGGCACAGCATCCCCTGGTATCTGCTGATCGGCTTCACGACGGTGTCGACGGTGCTCTGGGGCCGGCTGTACTGCGGGCGGATCTGCGCGTTCGGCGCATTTACACAACTGCTCGACCGCGTCATGCCCGCGCGGCTGCGCTTCGACCCGCCGGCTTCGCTCGATCGGCGCCTCGCCTACATCAAGTACGTCATCCTCGGCGTGGTGCTGTTGTACTTCTTCGCGAGCGGCGACTTCCTCGTCTACCGCTATGTCGAACCGTTCTGGATGTTCACCCTGAGCGGCAATGTGCTGATGTGGACGCTGCTGGGCACGCTGCTGCTGGCCACGATTCTCGTCCGCAACCTCTACTGCCGGTATCTCTGTTCGGTCGGCGCGGCCCTCGGGCTCATCTCGAACCTGACGGTCTTCAAGATCAAGCGCTGGACCGAGTGTCAGGGCTGCAAGATCTGCGAGAAAGCCTGCGAGTGGGGCGCGATCGACGGGCCGAAGATCTCGCTCGCCGAGTGCGTGCGCTGTGACGACTGCGAACGGCTGTACGACGACGAGGAGAAGTGCGTGCACTGGTTGATCCTGCGCAAGAAGCCGAAGGCGCAGCCCGCGTCCTCCTGAGAGGCCCGAACGCATGGCCGAGCCCGTTCACCAACGATGGTCGTCCCACGGCGCGTTCCTGCTCGCCACGGCGGGCGCGGCGGTCGGCCTCGGCAACATCTGGCGGTTCCCGTATCTCGCGGGCGAGTACGGTGGCGCGGCGTTCGTTCTCGTCTACCTCGCCTTCGTCTTCCTGATCGGCGTGCCGGTCATCTCGGCCGAACTGGCCATCGGCCGGATGGGCCAACTCAGCCCGATCGGCTCGGTCCGCGAGATCCTCAAGGCTCAGGGCGGTTCGCCGGCGTGGCAGGCGATCGGCTACCTGAGCGTGCTGGGTCCGGGTCTCGGCCTCGCCTACTACAGCATCGTCGCCGGCTGGTCACTGCAGTACACCATCGAGGCCCTCCGGAACACGTTCGCCGGCGTCGACGCCGACGGTTCGCAGCAACTGTTCCAGTCGCTGGCGGGATCGCCGGCCGCCACCGTCGCCCTCCAGGGAATCTTCATCGGCCTGACCGCGGTGGCGATCGGCGGAGGCCTGCGCCAGGGCATCGAGCGGGCGACGAAGGTCATGGTGCCCAGCCTCGCCGGGATCCTGCTGATCATCTTCATCTACAACCTGTTCGCCGCCGACATGAGCGCGGCGGCCACGTTCCTCTTCACGCCAGATTTCTCGCAGCTGACGGCCACGTCGCTGCTGCTGGCGCTCGGTCAGGCGTTCTTCTCGGTCGGCGTCGGGGTCGGCTTCATGATGACCTACGGCGCCTACCTCCCGCGCGAGATCTCGGTGCCGCGGGCCGCCGTCATCATCGGCGTCGTCGACACGGTGATCGCGCTGCTGGCCGGGCTGGTCATCTTCCCGATCGTCTTCGCCTCCGGCCTGAGCCCGGGTGAAGGGCCCGGGCTGGTCTTCGTGACGATGCCGATCGCGTTCGGCGGGATGACCCTCGGACAGGTCATCGGCATCCTCTTCTTCTTGCTGCTGACGCTGGCGGCCTACACGACGACGCTCGGCATGCTGGAGCCGATCGTGTCCTACCTGGAGGAGAAGTGGCGGACGCCGCGCCGCGTGCTGACGCCGGCGGCCGCCGCGGCGATCTGGCTGCTGGGTCTGGCGCCGGCCCTGTCCGACACCGTCCTGGCCGGCGTGACGCCGCTCGGGTTCATTCCAGCGTTCGCCGGAATGTCGGTCTTCGAGGTCTTCGACTTCATGACCGGCTCGATGCTGCTGCCGACCAACGCGCTGCTGATCGCGCTGTTCGCGGGGTGGGTCGTGTCGAGCGATACCTTCAGGCGCGAGCTGGCGCTCGGCCATGACATCCTCTTCACGCTCTGGCAGTTCCTGATGCGCTACGTCGTACCGATCGCCGTCCTGGCGATCATGATCTCCGGGCTCTTCACCTAGCGCTGGACGCCAGGCGCCGGCCTCACGGCGCGACGGGCTGGTACTCCTCGGTCACCGACTCGGGCAGCCGGAACGCGAGCAGCTCACCGGCGTAGCCGCCGCCGCCGACGGCGACGAGGAGGTACTGCACGCCGCCAATCGCATAGGTCATCGGCGAGCCGGTCTGGTTCGACGGTATGAAAACCGACGCCACTTCACGCCCGGTCGCCTTGTCGTAGGCCCGGAGCCGGGCGCCTTCGACGCCCTCGCTGTCGGTGAACCTCCCGCCATCGCCGGCGATGACCAGCGTCTTGGTCACCAGCGTACCGATGCGGCCCGGACGACCTGTCCGCGGGATCTCGAGGTTCTGAAGCGCCGGGTGATCCCGCACGTTGTCGGCCGTCTCGCCGTGCGGCACCTGCCAGACGATCTCGCCCTCATTGAGATCGATCGCCGTGATCCGCCCCCACGGCGGCTTCACCAGCGGCAGCCCCTGCACCGATGTCCCCGCCATCGCGGCGTTCACACCCTCTGGACGTCCCATGACGAAGTCCATGTCGGAGCGTTCGGGGTCGTTGACGAGCCCGAGCCTGGTTACCTGGGTCTTCGAATAGATGTAGAAGATGCCCGTCTCGGGGTCGAGCGCGCCGCCCGGCCAGTTCGGTCCGCCGGTCGCTGACGGCACCATCAACGTACCGTAGGTGCCGTCGGCCGTCGCGACCGAGGGCGGCGTGTAGATCGGTCCGATGCGGAATTTCCCCACCACCTCCAGCGCCTCGGCGCGGAGCGCCGGGGTGAAATCGATCAGATCGTCGGTCCCAATCCCCTGGCGGTCGAACGCCGGGGGTTTCGTCGGGTAGGGCTGCGTCGGCGCCAGGACCTCGCCCGGAATATCAGACCCCGGGACCGCCCGTTCCTCGATCGGCCAGACCGGTTCGCCCGTCGCCCGGTCGAGGACGAAGAGCCAGCCCTGCTTCGTCGGCTGGACGATCGCCTTGATCGCGCGGCCGTCGACGGTGATGTCGGCGAGGACCGGCGCGCACGGCAGGTCGAAGTCCCAGACGTCGTGGTGCACCGTCTGGTAGTGCCAGACCCGCTCGCCGGTCTCGAGGTCGACCGCGACGATGGCGTCGCCGAAGAGATTGTCGCCCAGCCGGTGGCCGCCGTAGTAGTCGCCGGTCGGCATCTCAAGCGGCAGGTAGGCCAGTCCCAGTTCGACGTCGACCGTCGCCTGGCCCCACATGCCCGTATTGCCGGTGTAGCGCCACGAATCGTTCAGCCAGGTCTCGTTGCCGAACTCGCCGAGCTGCGGCAACGTGTGGAAGATCCACTTCCGCTCGCCGGTTCGAACGTCGTAACCCCGGACGTAGCCCTTCACGTTCTCACGGCTGACCGGCGCCGACCCCACGACGTGCGCGGCGCCGATGATGATCGTGTCACCGGCGACGATCGGGGCGGCGTGGAGGCCGATCTCGCCGGTTAACGGATCGATCTCCTGGTCGAGTTCCCGCTTCAGATCGACGATGCCGTCCAGACCGAAGTTCGGGATCTGGCGACCGGTCGCGGCGTCGATTGCGATCATGTGGTAGCCCGGCGTCACGTAGAAGATCCGGCCCGTGCCGCCGTCGTCCCAGTAGGTGAGGCCGCGGCCGGAGAGTCGCCGGGGCGCCACTTCGCCCCGCTCGCCCTCGTCCATCCGGTGCATCCAGAGCAGTTCGCCGCTCTTGGCATCGAGCGCGGCCGCGGCCCGGCGTGAGCCGACCGTCGTGTAGACGACGCCGTCGACCATGAGCGGCGTCGACTGGAAGTTCGTCTCGGGCCGCGGCCCAAAGCTGTCACCCTGGAGCGTCCACGCCAGCTGCAGTTCGCCGAAATTCTCTGCGGTGATCTGATCGAGCGGCGAGTAGCGCGTGCTCGCGAGGTCGCCGCCGTAGGTCGTCCACTCGGTATCCGGAAGCGTCTCCTGGGCGCCGAGCGGTGCGGCATGAGCACAGACGAGCAGGCCGAGAACGAGAACGACGATGCCTCGAAGCGGTTGCTGACCCACGTGCGAATCTCCTGACAGAGGATCGTTACGGCGATGCCGGCGCGTCGATCGTGACGCGACAGAGCACCTGATTGTCGATGTTCAGATTCTTCGTCCAGATGAACTCGGCCTCGCCGAACAGCTCGGCATAGTTCGCGTAGCCCGGCGTCCGCGTCACGTCGTCGGCCGCGTACAGGGAGACCGCCGGCCAGTCGGTGTCGTCGAAGCCCGGTGCCGCCCAGTCGTCGGGCACGGCCCAGTGCAGGGCGCTGCAACTTTCCGGATCTCCCACGCACTCCGGCTCTCGCGGACACGCGCTCGTGTCACGATTCGCGCCGACGCAATTCACATCATCCACCGGCGCGGCATAGAAGACCTGACACCGCCAATCCGCGCCGGTGACCGCACCGTCACTGAAGCGCGCGATGAACCCGCCGTCGCCAACGTTGTAGCTGTCGTACTCCATCCCGATGCCGAGGTGCGTCCCCCAGTCGATCAACCGGACCGCATAGGTGATCGGATAGGCCGCCTGGAACCGGCTCGCGCTCGAATTGAACGGCGTGAAGCCGATCGCATCGCGGCAGACGTACTGGCCGTTCACATACAGCTCGAAGAAGTTATCGCCAAACAGCGTTGCGGTGATCTCGGCGCCTTCCCCATCGACGACGACGGTCGAGAGCTGGGCGAGGTAGTCAGGGTTGTCGCCGTCGCCGGTGCAGTCGTTGTAGATATCGACGCAGGTCGCGCCTGAGGTGTTCACCTCGGCGGGGATCGTCCAGGTCCGTCCGGACGGATCATCTATGGTGCCGCACAACGCCTCGTTGAAGCGCGACGCGCCCGAGCAGCTCGCGACCGAGTCGCAGGCGAAAGTCGAACTGACCAGGCCGGTCGTCATGGCCGCCCCGACCGAGTCGGACTCTACCTCGGTGACCGGTGCGTCTGTGACCGCCTGAGGCGGGTCGGCAGGCGCCGCGCAGCCGGCGGCGGCCAGGACCAGCAGAGGAACGAGCGCGGCGGCGAAGCGGCGTCTCGGAAACATGAGAGGCGGGAATTATAGTAGGAAAAATCCCCAACGCCTCCAGGCCGCCGGTGGCCGGCACGGCCAGGCAGCTGAATCAGCCCTGTTTCATGGGGCTCCTGTCGACCTTGTCGGCGGAGGCCCGGCAGTCTTCTTGCAGTGTCCTCTTGCAGGACGGGGCCCGCAGGGGGCCCCGGGAGGAGGGGCGCAAATGCAGGCTGCCGCCTTCGAAGTGACCCACCATCAATTTCTCGATTCCTCCGGCCGGCCGGTGCAACCGTTGCCAGAGTTCGCGCATGACGGGAAGACGCTGCGCGAGTTGTATCGCGCGATGGTGTTGACCCGGACGTTCGACACGAAGGCGATCGCACTGCAGCGCAGCAGCCGCCTCGGCACCTATCCGTCGTCGCTCGGGCAAGAAGCGGTGTCGGTCGGTCTGGCCGCGGCGATGGCGGCCGAAGACGTCCTGCTGCCGGCGTTCCGGGAGCACGGCGCTCAGCTCTGGCGCGGCGTCACGCCGACCGAAATGTTCCTCTACTGGGGCGGTGACGAGCGCGGCAGCGACTTCGCCGTGCCGCGAGAAGATCTTCCGAACTCCGTCCCGATCGGCAGCCAGGCGCCGCAGGCGGTCGGCAACTGGCGCGTGCCGGTCGTCTTCGTCATCGCCAACAACCAGTGGGCGATCTCCGTGCCCCGGGCCGCGCAGACGCTGGCCCAGAAAGCGATCGCCGCGGGCATCCCCGGCGAGCAGGTCGACGGCAACGATGTCATCGCGGTGCGCCAGATCGTCGGCGAAGCACTGCGCGTGGCCCGAACCGGCGGCGGTCCGCACGTCGTGGAGGCGCTGACCTATCGGCTCTCGAACCACACGACGGCCGACAGCGCCAAGCGCTACCGCGACGAGGCCGCCGTCGCCGAGGCGTGGAAACACGAACCGATCGCCCGGCTCCGAGCCTACCTCACCGCTCAGGACGTCTGGTCGGAGGACGAGCGCGTCATCGTCCTCGGCGAGGACGTGGGCGTCGACGGCGGCGTGTTCCGCGTGACCGACGGCCTGATCCACCGGTTCGGGCCTGATCGGGTGCTCGACACGCCGATCGCCGAAGCGGGCATCGCAGGGGTTTCGGTCGGCCTCGCCGCGCAGGGGATGTGACCCGTCGCGGAGATCCAGTTCCTGGGGTTCCTGTACGCGACGATCGACCAGCTCGTGAACCATGCGGCGCGCCTGCGGACACGAACGCGCGGCCGGCTCACCTGCCCGCTGGTGCTGCGAGCACCCTACAGCGGCGGCATTCACGCCCTCGAGCATCATTCGGAGAGCACCGAAGCGATGCTGGCGCACATCCCCGGTCTGCGCGTCGTGATCCCGTCGTCGCCGGCGCGCGCCTACGGCCTGCTGCTGGCGGCGATCCGCGATCCGGATCCGGTGGTCTTTCTCGAACCGAAACGGATCTACCGTGCCGGGCATGAAGAGGTTGTCGACGACGGCACGGCGCTCCCACTCGACACCTGCTTCCGCGTGCGCGAGGGCGGCGACGTGACGCTCATCACCTGGGGGGCGATGCTCGTCGAGACGACGACCGCGGCGGGCATGCTGGCCTCGCAGGGGATCGAGGCGGAAGTCATCGACGTGGCGACGCTGAAGCCGATCGACATGGAGACGATCGTGGCGTCGGTGAGCAAGACGGGCCGCGCCGTGATCGTCCACGAGGCGGCGCTCTCGGGCGGCCTCGGCGGGGAGATCGCCGCGCGGCTGGCCGAGCACGACGGCGTGCTGCGCGCGCCGGTGCGGCGCGTGACCGGCTACGACACCGTGATGCCGCTGGCGAGACTCGAGAAACACTACCTGCCGTCGATATCCAGAATCATGACCGCCGTGCGGGAAACGATGCCAGCCGAACTGCAGGCTCGATGACCACGGTCCTCGTGACCAGTCGGCCTCGGTGTCTTCGGCACGTATGAGACAATCGCCCCTGAATCTCAGGGGCTCATCGGGATGACACAGGCCAGACGAACTGCTCCAAGCAATGCGGCAGACGCACTGACTCAACGTCACGCCCTCCCTCGTCGGTCGTTCCTCTCGGGCCTTCTCGCAGCCGCCT
This sequence comes from Acidobacteria bacterium UBA2161, assembly GCA_002328835.1. Taxonomy (GTDB): domain Bacteria; phylum Acidobacteriota; class Vicinamibacteria; order Vicinamibacterales; family UBA823; genus UBA2161. Next base: position 40,693 of record DCWN01000007.1, read on the forward strand.
CCTGGACCTTCAGCGGAGCCTTCTCCCGATCCGGGCATGCCTCCGCAGCCAGGATGGCAACCCGCGGTCAGGACCTTTTCTCACATATTTCGCAGAACAGGGGGCAATTCGACGCAACGTTCTATCGACAGCTGCTGGGCGCCGCAAACGAGTTCAAAGAAGGTGATCAGGCCATAGGCGTTGCGGCACGCGACGAAGAAACGCGCACGCGGGCGCGGGAGCTCCTTGGGAACACTCGAATCGGCGACCTGATCGACAACCCCGTTTTTGAAGATGAACTGTACTCGTTCATCGAAGAGTCGGTCGACCGGACGGTCACCGAGACGCTCAGTGGCTGGACCGTTGACGAGCTGAAGGAGTTCTTGCTCAGCAGCAGCGAAGACGAGATCCAGAAGATCATGCCGGGTCTACCCAGCGACATCATTGGCTGTGTAGTCAAGCTGATGACTAACGACGAGCTGATCCGGATCGGCCGCAAGGTGTTCAATCCCCTGCCCGGCTCGAAGATCGGCGCCAGAGGCTACATGGGCGCGAGGATCCAGCCGAATTCGCCGACCGACAACGTGGACGACATCCGATGGCAGGTGTTCAACGGGTGGGCGTACGCGGTCGGCGACGTCGTCCTGGGGACCAACCCCGTCTCGAGTGAGATCGAGTCGGTAGCAGCGATCGAAAATACGCTGGCAGAGATTCTCGACACCTTCGGACTGGAAGAGATGCTTCCCCAGTGCGTCCTGTCGCACATCGACGTCCAGGCCGAAGTCGAACGCCGCGCTCCCGGAACGACTGGAATCTGGTTTCAGAGTCTGGGGGGAGTCGCGGACGCCAACACGACGTTCGATCTCACCGTTCAAAAGATGGTAGATCACGCCGCCAGCCGAACCGGCAAGTACGGACTCTACTTCGAGACCGGTCAGGGTGCCGACGCCACGAACGGACACGGCAAGGGCTTCGACATGGTGATCCACGAGGCCCGCAAGTACGGTTTCGCGCGCGCCCTGAAAGCGCGTGTGGCGGAGGCGCAGCAAGATGCGGATAGGCCGCCGGCGCCGTGGGTCCACGTCAATGACGTTGCGGGCTTCATCGGACCGGAGATTTTCCGGACGCGCGAACAGCTGGTCCGCTGCTGCCTTGAAGACACCGTTGCGGGCAAGCTCCACGGCCTGACGATCGGGCTCGACATCTGTTCAACCCTGCACATGGACGTCGACTTGGACGACCTCAACTGGTGCATCGACCGGATCCTGCCGGCCAATCCGGCCTATCTGATGGCGCTTCCGACGAAGAACGACCCGATGTTGAGCTACCTGACGACCGGCTTCCAGGATCATGTCCGCATCCGCGAGAAGCTTGGCTACAAGGTCGACGACGCGATGTGGCGCTTCTTCAAGGACCTCGAGGTTATCGACACCGACGGGCACCCGACTCGGCACTTCGGCCAGCCCGCGTGGGTCTACATGAAATACCGACAGCGAAGAGGGGACCGGCGCCCGGCGGCGGAGATCCTCGTTGAAGGTCGGCGTCACATCGAGGACGTTCGGAGCCGCGGAGTCTTCATCGCCGAGAGCCACGGCCGAGAGGTCTGGCAGCTGGATTCCGAGCTCGATCGTCAGATTCGGCACCTCTATCGGGACTCGAAGGAATCGATCTGGGCCGAATTGCCCACGGATTTCGCCTCAGGTGTGAAGCCGAGTCTCGAGGTGGCCACGACGTCGGAGAGCCGCAGAGACTACATCCTGCACCCTCCCACCGGCGAGACGCTCCGTCCATCGTCAGAACGAGCGATTCGTCGGCTGGCGGCGAACCGGGACGATCGTTACGATGCGCAGATCGTGATTTCGGACGGTCTCAACGCCTATGCGTTGATCGACGAGGGACACCTGCAGCCTTTTCTGAGGGTGCTTCGCCCCGAGCTTGGCAAGGCCGGTTTCAACCTCGCGCCCGAGCACATCGTCGTCACCGCCGGCCGCGTCCGCGCCGGCTACCGAATCGGCGAATTGCTCTTCGGAGGTTCGGGAGCTGGCGGATTCAAGCGGTCAATCCTCCACATCGTCGGCGAACGTCCAGGCTCCGGCCACCACGCCTTCTCCGTCTACATCACCCGCGCTCCGACAACGACCTGGGCCACCCCCGGGCTCACCGATCACAACCTGACGAAAGTCGTCTCCGGCATAGCCGACACCGCCCTCGACCCGACCGAAGCCGCCGCCGACACCGTGAGAATCCTCTCATCGATGTGACTCGATAGCCGCTCGATTCGACCGGGCCCGGCCGAGTGTGGCGAGGAGCGGGACGCCAGTGTAGACTGCTCAGACCGCCTCTGGCATTCACAGTTCGCAGGGAGTCTTGATGCGCTACACACTCTCGTTGCTGTTCGTACTGCCCGTGTTGCTACCGGCTTCGACGCTCGCGCAGCCGGTCGTGACCGCCGACGATTACGCCCGGGCCGAGCGGTTTCTGGGCGGCCAGACCGACCCGCTGGTGACGGGCGTCATCACGAGCGCTACATGGCTCGACGGCGATCGACTCGCCTACCAGAACCGGATTCCCGAGGGCCGTGAGTTCGTGATCGCCGACCCGGCCGACGGAACCCGGGCGCGCGCCTTCGACCACGAGCGGCTGGCCGACGCGCTCGGCGCCGCGACCGGAAACGACCAGAGTTTCGACGCATTCGACCTGCCCGCGCAGGGCCGCTTCGCCGACGACGGGGCCTCGATCACCTTCGGCTCACGCGGACGCCAGTACACCTGCGTCATCGAGAGCCACGTCTGTAGCCGGGTACCGCGCGAGGAAGTCGCGGCGGCGCGAAACGCCATCGTCTCACCCGACGGCCGGCGCGCCGCCTTCATTCGCGATTACAACCTGTGGGTACGCGACCTGCCGACGGGTGACGAGACCCAGCTCACGGCCGACGGCGCCGAGCACTACGGCTACGCGACCAACAACGCGGGGTGGGTCCGCAGCGACCAGCCCGTTCTGCTCTGGTCGCCCGATTCCGAGAAGATCGCGACCTTTCAGCACGACGGCCGCAACGTCGGCGAGATGTACCTGGTGTCGACCGAGGTCGGACACTCGGAGTTAGAGGCTTGGAAGTACCCGCTGGCCGGCGACGACCACATCTTCACGATGCGCCGCATCGTCGCCCACGTCGACGATGCGCGTGTCGTGGACCTGCTGATGGCGCCCGACCCGCACCGCTCGACGATTTCCGACCACGTCGCGACTCGCGGCGGTCAGTGGCTGGACGTCGAGTGGAGTGACGACTCGTCGTTGCTCGCGTTCGTGTCGTCCTCGCGCGATCACAAGCAGGCGACACTCCGCCTGGCCGACGCCGTGGCCGGCGAGGTGCGCGAGGTGATGAGCGAGACGGCGGAGACCTACTTCGAGTCGGGCCAGGGCCGGGTCAACTGGCACGTCCTGCCAGAGTCGAACGAGGCGATCTGGTTCTCGGAACGGGACAACTGGGGCCACCTTTACTTGTACGACCTCGAGCGCGGCGAGCTGAAGCACCGGATCACGTCTGGCGACTGGACGGTGCTCCAGCTGCGGCGGATCGACAAGCCTAACCGGATGCTGTACTTCACGGCAGCCGGGCGGGAGCCGGGCGATCCCTACTTCCACTACCTGTACCGGATCGGCATGGACGGTTCGGACCTGGAGCTGCTGACACCCGAGCCGGCGCACCACGCCGTCACGCTGTCGGCGTCGGGCGACTATTTCGTCGACAACTACTCGACGCCGGCGACGCCTGGCGCCGCGGTCCTGCGCCGGGCCGATGGCAACTCGGTCATGACACTCGAGGAGACCGACATCTCACGCCTCGAGGCGCATGGCTGGCAAGCGCCGATTCCGTTCACCGTCACTGCGCGCGACGGCGTGACCGATCTCCACGGCCTGATGTATCAGCCGTCTGTTCTCGACCAGTCACGCTCCTACCCGGTGCTCAACTACCTCTATCCGGGCCCACAGGGCGGCAGCGTCGGCAGCCGCGCGTTCCGGCCGGCCCGCGCGGATAAGCAGGCGATCGCCGAGCTCGGGTTCATCGTCGTCGAGGTCGACGCGATGGGCACGCCGGGGCGGTCGAAGTCGTTCCACGACGTCTACTACGGGAACATGGGCGACAACGGGCTGCCCGATCAGATCGCGATGATCCAGGAACTGGCGGGGCGGCATCCATGGATGGACCTCGACCGGGTCGGCATCTGGGGACACTCGGGCGGCGGCTTCGCTTCGACCGACGCCATCCTCCGCTATCCCGACTTCTACAAGGTCGCGGTCTCTGGCGCCGGCAACCACGACAACCGGAACTACGAGGACGACTGGGCCGAGAAGTGGCAGGGACTTCTCGAAACGGACCCCGATGGCACGACGAACTACGACAACCAGGCGAACCAGCTGCTTGCCGAGAACCTGAAGGGGAAGCTGCTGCTGGCGCACGGCACGATGGACAGCAACGTGCCGCCGTCGAACACGCTGCTGGTCGTCGACGCGTTGATCGCGGCCAACAAGGACTTCGATCTGGTCATGTTCCCGAACCGCGGCCACGGCTTCGGCCGCGAGCCGTACTGGATGCGGCGGCGCTGGGACTACTTTGTGGAGCACCTGCTCGGCGCCGAACCGCCGAAGGAGTACGAGCTGGGTACGATTGCAGGACGGTGACGTCACCATGCCGTCGTTGGGGCAACCAAGGCCTGAAACGGCCCCGAGCCCGGCATCGTCATGATGTTCGACACGACGAACACTTGGAGGAACGATCCGTGACCCGACGACCGCTCCTGTGGCTCCTGGTTCTTGTCATCGTTACGGCCTGGGCCGCCCCCGCCGCGGCGCAGTCCGGCGAGGCCCACTGGCCGCAGTGGCGCGGGCCGACGGCAACCGGAGCGTCGGCCGACGCCACGCCGCCGCTCGAGTGGAGCGAGACCGAGAACATCAGATGGAAGATCGAGGTGCCCGGCCGCGGCTCGGGCTCGCCCGTCATCTGGGGCGACCAGCTCTTCCTCCTGACCGCCGTGCCCACCAACGTCGCCGACGACGCCGCGCACGAACCCCGCGGTGGGTACAGCCCGCGTGACCTTCACCAGTTCATGGTGATGGCGATCGATCGCCACGACGGCAGCATCATCTGGGAGCGAACCGCCCGCGAGAATACGCCGCACGAGGCGACGCACGGTGAGAACGGCAGCTGGGCATCGAGTTCAGCCGTCACGAACGGAGAACTGGTGTTCGCATCGTTCGAGTCCGAGGGCCTCTACGCCTACACCATGGATGGCGCGCTCGTCTGGGAGAACGACTTCGGCGACAAGACGATGCGGAACCAGTTCGGTGAGGGCACGACGCCGGCGTTGCACGGCGACCGGCTCGTCGTCGTCTGGGACCATCAGGGTCAGTCGTTCGTCGCCGCGCTCGACGCCGCCACCGGCGAAGAGGTCTGGCGGACGAACCGCGACGAAATCGACTCCTGGGCGACGCCGCTCATCGTCGAACACGGCGGCGGCGCCCAGATCATCGTGAGCGGCCGCGATCAGCTGTTCAGCTACGACCTGGAGAACGGTGACGTCGTCTGGTACGCCGACGGCATGACGATGAACCCGATCCCGTCGCCGGTCGCCGCCGATGGGCTGGTCATCATCATGGCCGGCTACCGCGGGAACGACCTGAAGGCGGTCGATCTGTCGCTGGCCAAGGGCGACATCACCGGCACCGATGCGATCGTCTGGGCGTTCGACCGTGATACGCCCTACGTTCCGTCGCCGCTTCTGTACGAAGACCACCTCTACTTCCTGAAGCGGAACAACGGGCTCCTGTCGGTCTTCGACGCCAGGACCGGCACACCCCACTACCAGTTGCAGCGGCTGCCCGAGGTCCCGAACATCTTCGCCTCACCGGTGGGCGCGGCGGGGCGTGTCTACCTCCCAGGACGCGACGGCACGACGCTCGTCATCCGCCACGGCGGGACCTACGAGGTGCTCGCCGCCAATACGCTTGCCGACGGCTTCGACGCCTCGCCGGCGCTCGTCGGCGACACGATCTACCTGCGCGGCTATAACAGCCTGTACGCCATCGGCGAAGGCGGAAACTAGCGCGGGTCGGGCTCGGCCAGGATTTCCATCCACCCCTCGCGGTCGGAGCCGACGCGCAGCCGCAGGTCGGCCGGGGTCAACGCGTCGAACTCGGCCAAATCGACCAGTTCAAGGAATGGCGTCGTCGGGTCGATCGACAGTTCCCAGCGCTGTTGCGGGGCGCCGGCCGCGCCTGAGCCTCCGCCCAGGAGTTCGACCGTTCCCCGCCACGCACCTGACGGACAGAGCGCAATCGTCGCGCGACCGGTGTCGGCCGATACGCGGAGCGTGACGGCGAGGTCACGATTCGCGAAGGTCAGGCCGCCGGTCCCATGGTACGGGTACATCCATTCGGTCCATTCGATCGCTTCACCCGGCGACAGCGGCCGTCGCTCATCGGGATACGTCCGGCTGGTGCCACCCCACATCTCGGCGTAGCCGGCGTTCGGCGCGCTCGAGCCCATCGGGATCCCGGTCGGCCGGTGGCCGTAGGTCCAGACGTCGACGCCGGGCGTCACCTCCGGGTCGAACACCCGAACGATCCCTTCGCCGGCGTCGTGCGAATACGCGCTGTAGAAGCCATGCGCGAGACCATCGGCCATCAGGTCGCCCATCGCCGACCAGCCGTCGATGAACCGGAGCGGGCTCGTCGCCCAGTCCTGGGGACTCGGTCCGAGATTCGCCTGCCACCGCCCCTCGATGAGAATCCGTTCGGTCGGAATGATGAACTCGGTGCCGTCGGTCAGTTCGTTCTGACCGCCCGGCGCCCACTGCGGGTTGACCCAGTGGGCGTACTCGATCGTCTCGTCCGTCGGGTTCGTGATCCCGATCGTCGTCTCGAAGAACGCCCGATCCGGTCGGAGTGCGATCTCTATCGTCTCCGCGAGGCCGGTGCCCGGTTCGCGCACCCGCATTCGAACCGCCTTCCGCCGGCCGGAATCCTCGGCAATCTCCCAATCCCACGGCAACGCCCAGGTCGTGCCGTGCTCGTCACCCGGCAGCGTGTACTCGATACCGCCGATCCAGAGCCACCATCCGGTGTCGTTGGCGGCGCCACCGACGGTCGCAATGTCGTTGTGCCAGAGCGTCTCGTGGCCGGTCGGCTTGTAGACGAACGAGTAGACCCGCCCCATCGCCGGCAGCAGCGTGAGTCGGACGTAGCGGTTCTCGAGGACGACGGCCGCGTGATCCTTCTGCACGATCCGTTGGCGGTCGACCCGCCGGAGATCGAGATGCGGGTACGGATCACCGTCGCGGTAGTAGATCGCCGGCTCGTAGTCGACCTGAGGGATCGTCAGCGTGACGGTGTCGCGCGAGAACTGAGGCCGGGCCTGATCAGGGGCCTGAACGGACACCGATGCGGCGCCTGAGGAAAGCGCAAGCGTCGCGGCAACGGCCGGCACGCAGCGTCGGACCCACACCCGCCCACCTCGATCGGCGCGGTACTCAGTCGGCCGGCTTCTGCGCGACCAGTCGGACGAGCGCCGCCGGTCCGCGGTGCATCCCGTCGTCCAGCTCCACGACGCGGTCTTCGTAGTGGACGACCCGCAGCGGGCCGATCGCCTCGAACAGCTCGTTCGGTGCAAGCAGGGCCTCCGGACTCCGCGGGCCGAATGGCCCGCCCTTCTCGGGGTGATCGGTCGAGAAGTGCTCGAGGACGAAGTAGCCGCCCGGCTTGAGGGCCGCGACGATGCGCGGAAGCAGTGCGCGATCCAGGTAGTAGAAGTCGGTGATGAGGTCCCACCGGTCCTGGCCGAGATCCCACTCGGAGAGATTGGCGACAACACCGTCGATACCGACGCCCCGTGAGGCTGCCAGCTTGTCGGCCTCGGCCACTCCGACCGGCGAGATGTCGACGCCGGTCACATCGAAGCCAAGCTCGGCGATATAGACCGCGTTGCGTCCCTCACCCATGGCAAGGACCAGTGCCTCGCCCTCGCCCAGGCGCCCGCCAATCTCTCGGAGGAATCGCGCCGGCGCCTCACCGTAGAGGTGGCCGTCACGCTCGAACCGGCTGTCCCAGCCGGCAGCGGTGTCCGCACCCATCTGGCGCATCTCGCGGCCCATGCCGCGGCGTTGGGCCTCCGCGCCGCCGGCGATCAGAATGCCGACAACGATGAAAACGGCTACGCTCCCCTTGAACCATCCCATTCGGTCCGTCTCCCTCTGCCGCAACATCGGCGATTCGGTCCAGGGAGCCAGCCTACCATGCGAGAACCGCCCAAGCCGCCGCGGCGTCTAAGAGAACACCGATACCAGACTGACCCTGGGGGAGAGCGAGTATGACGAGGCACCGCGTGGCCGAACTCACGGGGAGAACGCTATGGCTCGCGGCAGCTCTTGGCGTCCTGCTGCCCACAGCCTTGCCACCTTCCGCGCAGGGCCAATCCCGCTACACGAACCTGCAAGTCCTGCCAGCCGACATCAGCCAGGCCGAGATGAACGAGATCATGCTCGCGAACCTGTAGGGCCTCGGCCTGCCGCGCCGCGCCAACGAGGGATGCTTCCACTGCCACGTCGGCTCGATCGACACGACGCGCCAGAACTGGGATTTCGCCTCCGACGAGAAGCCGGCGAAGGCGACGGCGCGGGTGATGATGTCGATGGTCCGTGAGATCAACGCCGGGTATCTCAACACGCTCGAGCGCCGCGCCACGCCCGAGGTTCGCGTCACCTGTGACACCTGCCACGCCGGCCGCGTGAACCCGATGCCGCTCTCCGAGCTCCTCGTGACGGAGTACGAGAACGACGACCTCGATGCCTTGACGTCGACCTACCGGACGGCGCGGTCCCGCTATTTTGCCTCCAATGCCTACGACTTCCGGGTCGACACCCTGATCGGTGTCGCCAACCGGCTGGTCGACATGGGCGAACTGGACGATGCAGCTGGCGCCCACGAACTGAATGTGGAGTTCTACGACGACGCCCGGGCGAACGGCGGCCTCATCCAGCTCCGGATGGTGCAGGCGCTCGAGGCCGACGGCGCCGACCACTCGAAGAGCGGAAGGCCCAACTCGCTGCCGGCCGTCTCGAGCAGCGCGCGCACCCGTTCCTCTTCGACCGTCTCGATCGCCAGGAGCGGGTGCAGCGACGCGATCAGCGTCTTAATGTCGTGAAGGCTCGTCGAGGCTGGTGTCATTCCCGCTTGTAGGCGAAGCCGTGAGCCTGGGCTCGCTCGATCGCCACGACCATCGACGGAACGAGGATGACGCCGGGCAGGAGGTTCGCCAGCAGATCTGCCTGGATCGCGTCGGCCTCTCCACGTCCGGCACGCGCGAGCGCTCCAGAGAACACCCGGAGCGAGTTGGCACAGGTCAGGAACGTCACGCCACGCTCCTGGAGTGCCGAAATACTCATGCCAGGGGGAACCCGGTCTTCCGGCTGCGGCCGGTAGTACATGTTCCGGACGAGCGGCCGTCCGGTCGACGCGTCGGTGAGGCTCGCGAACTCGCCGATGGCGTACTTCTCCCACATCGCGTCGGTGAACGCCAGGAACTGGGTCGACCCCGGGTTGGGCGTATAGAGCGTGACGATCGCGTTGACGTCGGACTCGGCCACACCGAAGGTCTCCGTGTACGCGCGCATGTAGTTCCGCACGTGGGCGTACATCCCGCCGCCGCCGAGCGCCGGGCTATCGAAGAAATACTTGTACCTGCCGTTCAGCCCATCGAGAAAATCGTCGAGTCCGATCTTCTGGCTCACAACGGCGGCGCGAGCCTCGGCACTTCGCCAGGGGACGCTCGCGGCGGCAACGGCGGCGGCCATCCGGGCGAGGAAGCCGCGACGAGGGGTCGATCCAGTCGAGAACGATGTCATCCGTTCACTCCTGCGACGGGCGTGTCGCGCCGAAAGAAACGAAGTTCTGGGAACGGACAATTATACCGGCGCGGGCGGGACGTCGTGTGACGTCGCCCACCAAAACCGGGCAGATCAGTTCGGCCTCCGGGCGGTGATCAGGTGCATCCTCAGATCGAGCTGCAGCTTTCCGTCGCGCGTCAGGCTCTCGCGCTGGCGCCGCCAGTCGGCCAGCGCGGCGTCCCGCTGTGCGGCGTCTACCATGCCGATCAGCAGGGAGGCCGGAATGTCCGCCTCCGCCGGCACCGCGACGTCGAGGTCGCACTTCTTGACACCAACATCGTCAAATCCGGCCGAGGTCAATGTCTCGGTCACGAACGCCGGATCCCCCCACGAGCCAACTCGTTCCATCATGTCGGCGTCCCCCTGCTCAGGCGGCACCATGTACTTCCTGACGACGTGCGCCGGGTGCCAGACCATCGTGTCCTCCTGCTGCCAGGTGACGAGCCCGACGCGGCCACCCGGTTTCAGGTGACAACAGATGTTTCTCAATGCGGCCACCGGATCGTCGAAGAACATGATCCCGAACTGGCCAACGCCGCGTCGAACAGACCGCCCGAAAACGGATCGATCTGGGCGTCGGCCAGCGCCAACTCGATATTGCCAAAACCGGCCTCCGCTTGACGTCGCTTGGCCAGGGCGAGCATCCCGTCGGGGATGTCGACGCCGGTGACGTGGCCGGTTGGCCCGATCGCCCGCGCCGCCGCCAGCGTGGTCTTACCACCGCCGCAGGCGACGTCGAGAACGCGCTCACCCGGCTGCAGATTCAGCGCCTCCATGAGCGGCGCGGTCCCCGGGTCGCTGATATGCTCGGTGCGCGGCCAGGTCTCGGCCACGTCCTGCGCATTCCAGACTTCACGTTGTGCGTCGTTCGCCATCTCTCCGTCTCTCCTCGAGCTGAACTCCTGTCGTCGTTCGCTGATCGTCGCAGGCCTGAAGCCTGCGCCACAAGCTGCGGCCTAGACGACCCGCCGATGCAGCAGCGCGTTGAGCTTCGTCATGATCCAGTAGTCACGCCCGAGGCTTGTCTTGGTCGCGACCGAGATCGGCGTCACGTCGGGATGGTCGGGCCCGACGAGCGTCGCAATGTCGCCGACCTGCACGATCTGGTCGGATCCGACCTCGATGATCGTATGGTTCGAGCTGATGACGGCGACGACCGGATAGACCCGGTCGCCGACGAGCGCGGCGCAGTTGCCGGCAGCGTCGCGCGGGTAGCCGTCGGTATGGCCGATCGGAATTGTCGCGACCCAGGTCGGCCGCTCGGCAATGAATTGATGCCCGAAACTGACACCTTCACCTGTCGGGATCCGCTCGACCCGTGTGAGGCGGGCCCGCAAACGGAAGGTCGGCCGAATGTCCATGATGTCGGCGCCCGATGCGTCCCGGCGATAGCCATCCAGGCCGTAGATCGCGCCGCCGGGCCGGATCAGGTCCAGCTCGTGCGTCTCGGGCACGCGGACGATCTGCCCCGACGGCGCGCCGTGCAGGAGTCCGAGTTCGATCCCCTGGGCCCGCGCCTCCTCGACCGTCCGCTGGAACCGGCGGAGATGCTCGAGGTCGAACTGCGACCCGTCGTCCCGGCGGGCGCCCGAAAACATTGTGAAGGTCCCTTCGATCCGGACAGCCGGGCTCGCGGCCAGATCGGCGAGCCACGGCAGCGCGCGCGTGTGCGGCATCCCGATCCGGTTCATCCCGGTATCGACCATGACGTGAACCGGCACCGGGCTCGATGTGGCCGCCGCCACCCGTTCGATCTCGGCCCGGGCATCGTCCTGGTAGAGCGCCGGCCGGACGCCGTGGCGAACGACCTCCTCCATCTCGGTCGGCGAGAGGTGCGCCATCATCAAGATCGGCTTCGTAACGCCGACCGATCGAAGCGCGAGCGCCTCGTCGACACGCACGACGGCGAGGCCGGAGACCTCGTCCATCGCGTCGAGGATCGGACCGATCTCGCGCAGGCCGATCCCGTTCGCGTTGTTCTTGATGACCGCCATCAGCCGGCAGCCGGAGAACCGGTTCAGTTGGCGGACGTTGTTCCGGATCGCGTCGGCGATCACCTCGACCCAGGGATCGAAGCTGTCAGGGGCCGGCGTCCGCGCCCAGGGATCGGTGACCGTCGCCTGAGCCGCGACTGGTGCCGGTGAGATCGTCGTCGCACCCAGCAGCGCGCCCGTGGAGCTGATGAACCCTCGTCGATTCAGCATCTCTCTCCCTCCTCTAGCACTAGCCCGAACGCGACTCCGTCGCCAGGTAGAACGCGGCGGCGGCCGCCGTGAAGACTGAAAAATCGAGCGGCGCCTTGACGCCCATCGCCGCGGCCATGCTCAGGGCGAAGATCGTCAGCAGGACGCCGCTCGCCAACGCCACCTCGCGCAGCTTGACGCCGATCAGGAGCGCCGCACCGAGCAGGGCCTCCGCCAAGGTCGCTGTCCAGGCCGCGACCGGCACCAGCATCGCCGGCAGGTACCAGACCAGCGTCGCCGTGTAGGCCTCGAAGCGATCCCAACTACCCCACGCCACGTTCGGATCGCCGACCTCGCCCCAGATCCCGAAGCGGTCGGCGACCGCCGAAAGGAACGCCGCACCCAGCGCGACGCGCACGAACACGATCGCGGCTGTCCGGAGCGTCCCGGCGGCGAACCTGATCATCGCTCCCCCACCGGCTTCCATTCCGCGGCACGCCGCTCGGCCTCGGCGATCTGATCCGCGGTCAGGCGCTCCGCAAGCTCGTCCCGCTTCGCCGAAAAGAGGCGCTTCGAAAAGTCGGCCGTCGTTCCAGCGACCGCGAGCTCGAGCCACATATATGCCGCAACCTCGTCCTTCTCGATGCCCGCGCCGTACTCGTACATGTAGGCAAGGCCGGCCTGCGCCGGCGGATAGCCCTGGTCGGCGGCCAGCCGGTACCATCGCGCGGCGGCTTCGTCGTTCTCGCTTGCGCCCTCGACGCCACGGTTTCGGAAGTACATCAACCCCAGGTTGTACTGCGCCGGCCCGTACCCCTGCTCCGCCGACAGGCGGACCCATCGCAGCGCCTCCACCTCATCTTTCTCAACGCCGCGGCCGGCGTAGTACCGGCTGCCCAGTTCGTTTTGGGCGGCCGGGTCCCCCTGCTCGGCACGCGCCGTCAACTCCTCGGGGAGCTGCGCCGCGCCGACCGCCGCGGCCCACGCGGTAAGCACGATCGCAGAAAGAACGAGGCGCGTGCCGGAGTTCAGGCTCAACGAGCCGCCCCGCCCCACTGTTCCAGTATCCAGTCGCCGGCCGCGCGCAGCGGATCGACGTAGCCGCCCATCGTGAAGTGCCCGATGCCGCGAAGCTCGGTGAACCAGACCGGGTGGCTGCGGCCCTGGAGCGCGTCCCAGCTCCGCAAGGCCGGCTCGGCGATCTGCCGCATGAACCCTTCACCATAGTACGGCGTCCGGCCGCCCCCAGGATGCAGCGCCAGGACCAGCGGCCGGGGATTGCTCACGTCGTAGCCGGACGGCACCGAGATCGCGTAGCGCATCCCGTCGGGCGCCGGCTCTGGAAAGACGAGCCGCTGGACGTCCGGGGATTGGGCAGGAAGCGAGGCAACCGCCGCGACAAAGAGGCCTGCGGCCAGGCACGCGCTTGGATTCATCGGCATTGGAAACCTTGGGATTATAGTCAGAATAGAGAATCGATGGCCGAAGCCCCCCCCTACGCCGCCTGGGAACGACGGAGCCGACGCTGGGCAATCGCCTTCGCCGCGCTGACCCTCCTCGTCTCAGGCCTTGTCGCCCTGGCGCTCATCGAAACCGGCCGGCCGGCTGGTCCGACCTGGCTGCTGACGTTCGTCCCTCCGCTTGGTGTCTACGTCTGGCAGACCGCCAAGATCCGCAGCCGTCGAGCGATTCTGCACGAGCCGTTCCCCCGGGAGTGGGAAGCGGTGCTGCAGCGCGACGTCGTCTTCTTCCGGGCGCTCGACGCTGACGGCCAGCGGCGATTCCGCCGAGACCTCCAGGTGTTCGTCGGCGAGAAGCGGATCACCGGCATCCGCGTGCCGCTGGACGACACGACCCGCGTCCTGGCCGCGGCGTCTGCCGTCATCCCGATCTTCGGATTTCCCGACTGGGAGTGGGATCAGATCAGCGAGGTGCTGGTCTACCCGACCCGGTTCGACGGCGACTTCGAGTTCGGCGACCAGCAGGGGAAGAACATCCTCGGGATGGTCGGCACCGGCAGCCTGAACCGGGTGATGATCCTGTCGAAACCCGATCTCGTCCGCGGCTTCCGGAACGCCACGGACAAGCGGAACGTCGGTGTCCACGAGTTCGCCCATCTGGTCGACAAGTCCGACGGCCGGATCGACGGCATCCCCGGTGTCGGGCTCGAGCGCGACGCCGTCGAGCCGTGGATCGATCTCGTCCGGCGGAAGATGGCGGAGATCGACGACGGTCGATCTGACATCAACCGCTACGCCCTGACGAACGAAGCCGAGTTCTTCGCGGTGACGTCGGAGTACTTCTTCGAGCGGCCGGGCACGATGCGCCGGAAACACCCGGAGCTGTACGCGACGATGGAGCGGGTGTTCGGCCAGGATCTCAAGACGCGCGCCAAGGCGATCCGACGCGAGCTGAAGCGCGGACGGGTGAAGTTCGGGCGGAACTCGCCCTGCCCCTGCGGCAGTGGGAAGAAGTTCAAGAAGTGCTGCCGGCAGTGACGGAGCAGGCCGCGGCGCCGGCCCCCGTCTCGCCCTTGCCCAGCATCAGACCGATGACGGCGCCGCCGATCCCAAAGTAGATCTCGGCCAGCGGTGGATCGACCACCGTGATCGTCAGGTTCTGAATGTTCGTCATCGAGTACATCCCGAAGTCGATCCCGACGGCCAGCAGGAGCCCCACGAGCCCGGCCGCCTTGAAGCCGGCGGCCGGTGTCTTGGCCCCCGCCCAGCCGAGGAAGAGGGTAAGCAGCGCCGCGTATCGAGGAACGAACGGGCGTCTGTTCGGAACGACGAAACGACGTCAGAGTCAGGGCAGCCGGAGCGCCACCAGGGCCCCTGGATGGCGGAGGCTGGCGATCTGGACGACGATGAACTGCTGACCGTCGTGGCGGTAGGTCATCATGCCGTACTGGCCCGGCGCCGGCAGCTCGACGATCCCCGCGGGCGCGCCCGTCCGCTTGTCGATGGCACGCAGCAGCGGTTGCCCGGCGGTGCCTTCGGCATGAATCAGCAGGCTGCCGGTGACCATCGTGACCGGATGCGACGTCACCCCGGTCGTGGGTAGCTCGACGCCCTGCAACGCCGGATGGTTCTTGATCCGCTCCGGCGTGTCACCGTTCGGGATCCACCAGAGGTGTTCGCCGGTGTTCATGTCGATCGCCGTGATCCGGCTGTAGGGTGGCTTGAAGATCGGCAGACCCTGCGGGCCGCGGAAGTCGCCCCGGTTCGCCACGGCGAAATCGGCGATCGTCTTGCCGGTCGTCATCGGATCGTCCGGTTCGTCGATCTGCTGGCCGGGGACGATGTTCTCCGAGCGGCACCCGGTCAGCGAGCCGACGTAAAGGATGCCCGTCTCCGGGTCGGCCGCTGTCGGGCCAAAGATGTTGGTCGCACCGCTCGGACAGCTGACGAACGAGCGCAGGCCGGAGGGATGGTCCGGCTGGATCGGCGGATTGAAGATCGGCCCGATCCGGTAGTGCGCGACGATCTCCAGCGCCTGCTGTCGCAGTTCCGGGGTGAAATCGATCAGATCGTCCTCGGTCAGCCCCTGCATGTCGTAGGGCAACGGTCGGGTCGGAAACGGCTGCGTGGGCGACAGTCGCTCGCCCGGCACCTCCGACTCGGGCACCTCCCGCTCTTCGATCGGCCAGACCGGCTCGCCAGTCTCCCGGTTGAACGTGTAGGCCCAGGCTTGCTTCGTCGTCTGGACGACGATCGGCGTCGGCTCCCCGTCGACGTTGACATTCATGAGCACGGGTGCCGTCGGATTGTCGAAGTTCCAGATATCGTGGTGGACCATCTGGAAGTGCCACGCCCGCTCACCCGTCTCGACGTCCAGCGCGAGCAAGCTCGTCCCGAACAGATTGTCGCCAGGCCGGAACCCGCCGTAGAAATCGATCGTCGGCGGATTGGTCGGAATGTAGACGAGGCCCCGCTCCGGATCGGCCGACATCGGCGCCCACGACGAGACGTCGCCAGTCGTCCGCCAGGCGTCGTTCTCCCAGGTCTCGTGACCGAACTCCCCGGGCCGAGGGATCACGTGAAACTTCCAGAGATGTTCGCCGGTCCGGACGTCGTAGGCCAGGATGTCGCCGGGGATGTTCTCGGTGCGGGTCTGGTAGTAGCCCTGCTCGTGGACGTTGCTCACGATGACGACGCCACCAACCACGATCGGCGGGGACGAGCTAGCGATGTTGCCGAGATCCCTCGGGATTCCGTGATCAGGGTCGTAGGTGTAGCCCGACTCGAGCCACGGGTCCCAGTCGGCCACGAGATCGGGCAGCAGGTCAATGACGCCGCTATCGGGGAAACCGGGCAGCGGCACGGCCTGCCCCCAGTTCTCCAGATGCCGTCCGCTCTTGGCGTCGAGCGCGTGCAGGAAGAACGCTGGGCTGCTCGTGAGAATCACCCCCCGGCCGTCCACCTCGGCGTAGGCCACCCCCTTGCCGTAGTTATTCCGCATCCCGCGGTCGTAGCGCGTGGTGTGCGGCTCGCGATAGGTCCAGATCGTCTCGCCGGTCGCCGGGTCGATCGCGGCAACTGTGCGGCGCCGGCCGGCCACGGTGTAGAGCAGGCCATCGACGTAGATCGGCGTCGAACGGAACAGATGGTCGACGATGGGACCGAAGTTGTCGCCCCGCCAGACCCAGGCCACCTCGAGATCTTCGAAATTGCTCGCATCGATCTGAGCCAGCGGCGAGTAGCGCGTGTGCCAGGCGTCGCCGCCAATGTAGCGCCACTCGCCTTCCGGATTGTCACGATCCTGAGCGATGGAGAGCGCGGGCAGGCCGACCACGAAGGCCAGGGCAAGCAGCCACCACCTGAAGCTGGCGAGAGGGCGGGTAGGGGTCTTCGGCATCGTTCGGTCCTCCATCGACCCGGTCATCTTACTCTCGCCGCGGCGCGGGGGGTTGCCGCGGGTCTATAATCTGACCGTTCTCTGGACCAGGCCTGATGGCGCTCGAACGACGCAGCGGGACGGGAGCAGGAATCGCGCGGGCCCTCTGTCTGGCCGCACTTCTCTCGGCCTGCGGTCAGCCCGAACCGGCGCCAGCACCGGCGGGTGACACGCCGGCACACGAACTCAGACAGGGCTATTTCTTCACCGAGAACGAAGCGCGAGCGGAACTGGCCCGCTACACCGACAGCTACGCCACGCTCGGCGAGTGGCGCGCACGCGCGGCACTGATCCGCGACGGGATCCTGGCCGGCGCCGGCCTCGACCCCCTGCCAGAGAGGACACCGCTCAAGCCGCTGTTCGACGACCGGCGGGAGCACGACGGCTATTCCGTCGAGGACGTCGCCTTCGAGAGTTTGCCCGGTGTGTTCGTCACCGGCAGCCTCTATCGCCCAGTCGGCGACGGCCCCTACCCCGGCATCCTCAGCCCGCACGGCCACTGGGAGAACCCCGACGACTACGGCCGCTACCGGCCCGACATGCAACTGCGCACGGCGACGCTGGCGCGAATGGGCGCGGTGGTCTTGACGTACGACATGGTCGGCTACGGCGAGCTGCGCGAGATCGGCTGGGTCCACGAGCATCCGAAGACGCTGGCGCTGCAACTGTGGAACAGCATCCGCGGCGTCGATTTCCTGACCTCGCTCGACGAGGTCGACGCCGACCGGATCGCCGCCACCGGCGCGTCGGGCGGCGGCACGCAGACGTTCCTGCTAACCGCCGTCGACGATCGCGTCGCGGTGTCGGTGCCGGTCGTCCAGGTCTCGGCGCACTTCTTCGGCGGCTGTGTCGGCGAGAGCGGGATGCCGATCCACGTCAGGCCGACGCATGAGACCAACAACGTCGAGATCGCCGCGCTGGCCGCGCCCCGGCCGCAACTGCTGATCTCTGACGGCGACGACTGGACCCAAAACACGCCCGACGTCGAGTTCCCGTACATCCGCAACGTCTACCGGCTGCACGACGCTGCCGGGTTGGTCGACAACCTGCACCTCCCCGACGAGGTGCACGATTACGGCCCGGCGAAGCGGAACGGCGCCTACGCTTTTCTCGCGGAGCATCTCGGCCTCTCGCTCGAAGCAGTCACCGCGGCCGCCGGGGCGATCGACGAGCGTGGCGTCGCGATCGAACCGGAGGTGACGCTGCACGTCTTCAACGCCGACCATCCGGTGCCGCCGCATGTGGTCCGGACGAACGACGACGTGCGCTGGTAGACCCCGGCGGAAGGAACCCGACATGGCCAAGGACATACCCAGGACCGATGACCCGCACGAGCTCTCACGACGGCAGTTCATCCGGACGACCGGCGGTGTCGTCACCGGATCGCTCCTGGCCGCGCCCGTCGTGTCGTCCGCCAGCGAACGCGTGCCACCGCCGCCGCAAGCTCAGGGCCCACGGAAGCGGATTGCGCTGGTCGGCACCGGCATCCGCGGCATCAGCATGTGGGGCCGTGAGGTCATGGCCGGCTCCGCCGACGCCGTGGAGTACGTCGGCCTCTGCGACATCAATCCGGGCCGCCTCGCATTCGCGAAAGGGCACATCGGCGTCGACTGTCCGACGTTCACCGACTTCGACCGGATGCTGGTCGAGGCCCGGCCCGAGACCGTCATCGTGACGACGGTCGACGCGACGCACGACCAGTTCATCGTCGCGGCGATGGAGGCCGGCTGCGACGTCATCACCGAGAAGCCGCTCACGACCGACGAGGTGAAGTGCCAGGCGATCCTCGACGCGCAGCAGCGGACCGGCCGCGACATCGTCGTCACGCACAACTACCGCTACGCACCGCATCGCGCGCGGATGAAGCAGCTGTTGATGGATGGTCGAATCGGCCGCGTGACATCGGTCGATTTCCACTGGTATCTCGACGTCTACCACGGTGCCGACTACTTCCGCCGATGGCACGGCAAGGAACGGTTCTCGGGGACGCTGTTCGTCCACAAGGCCTGCCATCACTTCGACCTGCTCAACTGGTGGCTCGATTCCGACCCGGCGCAGGTCTACGCCAACGGCGCGCTGGAGTACTACGGATCGAACAACGACTTCCGTCACACGCAGTGCCGCGGCTGCCCGCATCAGGATGGCTGCGAGCACTACTGGGACATCACCGCGAACGAGACGCTCACCCGGCTGTACGTCGACAACGAGCAGCACGACGGCTACATTCGCGACGGCTGCGTCTGGGACGAGGCAATCGACATCTTCGACAAGATGGGCGCGCAGATCCGCTACGCCAACGGCGTGCAGGTGAGCTACTCGTGCACGACCTATTCGCCCTACGAGGGCTACCGGATCGCGTTCAACGGCACGGAGGGGCGGCTCGAAGCCTGGATCAAGGAACGGCAGCCGTGGGAGGAAGCGCCAGCGGACGAGATCCGGCTGACCGACAACTTCGGACAGACCGAGATCGTCCGGATCGAACACGGTGACGGCGGCCACGGCGGCGGCGACATCCGGCTGCACGACCGGCTGTTCCGCACACCCGACGCGCCCGATCCGCTGCAGCAGGCCGCGGGCTTCCGGGACGGCGCCATGGCGGTGTTGATAGGTGTCGCGGCGCGACAGAGCGCACGCGGCGGGCAGCCCGTGGAGATCGCCAGCCTGACGTCGCTCACGCCGGAAGCCGTGCGGCCATAGCCGTGGGTCGCGGGTTCACCGGTTCAGACACGCACAGACCGCGCCCTTCCGGCGACGATCGACCCTACGGCTCGGAACCCAGCGCGAACGAGAGAATATTCGGCCCGGCGGCAACGGCGACATGCTGCCGCCCGTCGAACATGTAGGTCATCGGCGACGCCTTCCAGACGGCGTTGGTCGGAAAGCTCCAGAGCGGCTCACCCGTCGCGGCATCGACCGCCGCGAACGCACCCGAATCCTCACCGAAGAAGACGAGGCCGCCGGCCGTCGCCAGCGTGCCGCCCCAGGAATTCGCCGGACCGACCTGCGGCAGTGCCCAGGCGATCTCCCCGGTTGCGATGTCGATGGCGCGAAGAATCTTCTGCGGCGGCTCGTCGCGCACGCTTCGTGTCGAGCCCCCGTAGTACGAACGGCCGGCCTCCCACTCCTCGGGTGTCCGGGTGAAGACGTTGCAGTGCTCGAGGGTCTGCACGTAGTAGAGCCCGGTCTCGGGATGAAACGACGTCGAGAACCAGTTGGTCGCGCCCTGCACTGCGGGGCAGACCGTCGTCCCCTCGGCCGACGGCGTCTGATCCGGGTTCAGCACCGGCCGACCATCAGCGCCGATCCCGCTGGCCCAGGTCAGCTTCTCCACGAACGGCTCGGCGAGCAGCAGCTCACCGTCGGTCCGGTCGAGGACGTAGAAGAAGCCGTTCCGGTTCGCGTGCAGCAACAACCGCCTCGGCGCCCCCTTCCACTCGCGATCGACGAGGACCGGCGGCTGCTGGGCATCCCAGTCCCAGAGGTCGTGCGGCGTGTACTGGTAGTGCCAGCGCAACTCCCCGGTCGATCGTTCCAGCGCCAGGACCGAATCGGAGTACAGGTTGTCGCCCTGCCGCTCAGCGCCGTCGTAGTCGGGGCATGGGTTGCCGGTCGGCCAGTACAGGAGATCGAGGTCCGGGTCGTACGTGCCGGTGAGCCAGGTGGCGGCGCACGGGTGGTCGATCGCCGAGCCGCTCCAGGTCTCGGAGCCCGGCTCGCCTCGCGCCGGCACCGTCCAGAAGCGCCAGACCTCGCGGCCATCGGCGAGATCGAAGGCGGCGAGAAAGCCGCGAACCCCTTCGTCGCCGCCCGAGGTGCCCGACACGACTAGGTCGCCGACGACGAGCGGCGCCGAGGTGGCGCCGTAGTTCTGCTGCCAGTCGGCCATCTCGGTTTCCCAGAGCAGCGTGCCGGTGAAGCGGTCGAGGGCGATCAGATGCGCGTGGTCGGTGATCATGAATAGTCGCCGACCCGCGACGGCGACTCCGCGGTTGATCCCGACGGAGGCGTCGCCCACCAGCCCCTCCGTCCGCGGGCGGCGGTAGCTCCAGAGTTCGCGCCCGCTCCCGGCATCGAGGGCGTACGCCTCGTTGGCGTCGGTGACGTACATGACGCCGTCGACGACGACCGGCGTCACCTGGAGCCGCCGTCCTCCGGCCACGGGAAAGACCCAGCTCGGCGTGAGCCGTGACACCGACGACGGGTCGATCTGATCGAGGTTGCTGAACCGGTTGCCGCGAACATCGCCGTTGTAGGTCGGCCAGTCGGTATCGGAGATCACGACGCGGTAGCGTTCGCCGGCGGCGCGCAAGAGGCGGATCGTCGGAGCATCATCCGCACCGCCACCGTCCACGAGCAGCTGCAATTCGGTGGTACTCCCGTTGAGGCGACGGCCGGAGAGCTGGCGGCCGTCGGTCGTCTCGACGGTCACGCGCGGTCGCGCACTGCCCTGCGGTGTCTGGTCGACGGTTCCGGGACTGACGGGTGCAGACGCACCGCCCGCCGAGACCGGCCACCAGGCCAGGACGGCCAGCGCGCTCAAGCCCGCACACATCCGCGATCGTCTGAGACGCATCATTGATGTAGGCCGATGTTGGCATACGATGGCGATGATGACCAAGTGGCCTGCCGCCACCCTGCTCCTGGTCGTGGCCGCGTGCGCCGGCGGCTGCGGCGCCGAGCCGGAGTCCGCCGATCCCGCCGCCGAGACGACCACGATGGTAGACGACGATGCCGGTTCGATTCTGAGACTTCACCGCGTGCTCGACGCGATCGTGTCCCCGACGGCGCGCATCGAGAAGATAGCCGACGGCCTCGCCTTCACCGAGGGGCCGGTCTGGGTCCGCCGGGACGGCGGCTACCTCCTCTTCAGCGACATTCCGGCCAACGCCATCTACAAGTGGACCGCCGGCGGCGAGCTGACCGAGTTCCTCCGTCCGGTCTTCGACGGGGAGGGCGACTCGGTTGGATCGAACGGCCTGACCGTCGACGCCGAGGGGCGACTCGTCCTGATGGAGCACGGCAACCGGCACGTCAGCCGGCTCGAAGCCGACGGCACCCGGACCGTCCTCGCCGACCGCCACGCGGGGCAACGGTTCAACAGCCCCAACGACGGCGCCTACCACTCGAACGGCTGGCTCTACTTCACCGACCCGCCCTACGGGCTGCCGGGCGGCGACGATGACCCGGCCAAGGAACTCGACTTCAGCGGCATCTACCGGCTCGGACCGAACGGCGAAGTGGAGCTGCTGAACCGGAAGCAGACCCGCCCGAACGGGCTCGCCTTCTCACCTAGCGAGACGACACTCTACGTCGCCAACTCCGACGCCGAGCGGAGGTTGTGGATCGCCTACGGCGTGCTGGAGGACGGCACGCTCGATGACGGGCGGGTCTTCTTCGACGTCACCGGCGACCCGGCGCCCGGCAACCCCGACGGCCTCAAGGTCGATCGAGCGGGCAACGTCTTCACGACCGGCCCGGGCGGCGTCTGGATCTTCGATCCGGCCGGGACGCACCTGGGAACGATTCAGCCTCCGGAGGTACCGGCGAACGTCGCGTGGGGCGACGATGGCTCGACGCTCTACATCACGGCGCGCACTAGCCTCTACCGGGTCGTCCTGACGACCCAGGGCATCATCCCCTGAGGTATCACGCATTCGGAACCGTCCTACGGAGCCGGAACGCGCGCCTTCAACTCTTCTACCCAGTTACGGACGACGATCACCTCGGCGGCGTTCTCGCTCGGCGAGACGTCCTTCATCATCAGGAATCGACCGTCAGGAGCCACCGCGTACTCGGCCTGCAGGGGCGCGACATCGCTGGTCGCGAGCACATATGGGGCGTCGAACAGACGCACGGCCGGGCCGGCCGAGAACCCGTCGGCGGCGTCGATCCGCACCGCCATCATCGCACCGTCGCCACGAAAGTAGAGTTCCCGGCTGTCGGGCGACCATTGAGGCGACATGCCGGCCCCAACCGACCAGCGTCCGTCCTCCACGTCCGGAAACGGACGGACCCAGATCTGCCATTGGCCCGATTCGTTCGACTGGTAGGCGATCCAGCGTCCATTCGGAGAGACGGCGGGTCGAGTTTCCGCGTAGGGTTCCTGAAGGACGAGCTCTGGTGTCCGATCCCCATCGATCGACAGCTTCCAGATGTCGGAACTCGTCTCCGAACTCTCCTCGGTGAAGACGATGAGACCGTCGCGCGTCCAGGAATAGGGCGCGGAGCGCCTGATGGTCTCGGTCAGCCGCTCCACGTCTCCGGTGCCGTCGGTGGCTCGAGCGAACAGGTTGCCCGTGCCGGTCTCGCGACTTGACCAGAAGACGATTCGCTCGCCGTTGGGAGACCAGACCGGATAGCCGTCGACCGCGGGATCGAACGTGAGCCTAGAGGTCGCACCCGATCGGAGGTCATGGATATGAGCGTCCATGTTCTCCGGATCCATGATGTGAAAGCCGATTTGTTCGCCGTCTGGAGACGCGCGAGGGAACCAGTACGGGCGCGGCTCGATGTCGAGCCGTTCCTCCTGACCATCCCGGGCGACCCAGTAGAGCGAGCGGTTGGGCCATTCCCCAGATCCGCCCGTAACGTACACGAGCGACCCATTCACCGACAGGTCGAACATCGGTGAGAGAAAGGGGACCGCGCCAGCAAGGTTCGCGAGCGCCACCGATTCACCGACCACCGGTGCCCGATCGACGTCCAGCGCGACCGCCCAGAGCGTCCCATCCTGCTCGAAGACGAGATGACCCGAAGGCGATACCCGCGCGAGGCGCCCGGTGATGAGAAGAACGGGCTCACCCCCACCCGGAGGATGCAGGAACACCGAGGAGGAACCTCGGGTCTGGCCGATCGAGACAAACCCTCTTCCGCCTGGAATCGCGGCCGCGTCTCTGTGGGCGATCTCTTCTCCGTTCTCCGTCGCCGGGATGACCGGTGATGGCTCGCCCCCAGACGCCATCACGCGCAAGAGCCTGAACCCAGCCAGGCCGATCACACCAAAGACGATCGAACCGTCCTCGAGCCAGGCTCCGCTCGGATCACCAACGAAGGATCCCGAACCCCTTAGATCGGTCACCCGGCTTGCGCCCGGCGGCGTCCAACCGCCAGACGATCAGGCCTGCCACAACCGCGGTCACGATGGCGGTGCTCAGCCCCCACGCCACCAGCGACAACCACTGCTGCATTCCGTCGGGCACGGTGATGACGCTGTGGCCGGTCAACCCGGCCGACACCAGGCCGAGCGCCACGCTGCCGCCTGCGAAACCGCCGATCGCGACGCCACCGATCGCGACGAGCAGGGCGAACGAGATGCCGCCGAGGCTGATGAGGCCGAGATTGAGGCCGGCGATCGTGACACCCCCGCACGCGATTCCGCCCAGGGCAATCAGACCGAACGCCGCGTCACCGATGGCGATGATGCCGCGCGCCAGCGCCATATGCTGCCCACTGGTGTCGCCGCTGAACGCGACGTGGACCAGGGGGATGCCCCAGATGGTCCGTTTCGAACGGTACTCGTAATGTGACGGCCACCAGTTGAACGACGCGCTGGTCGGCGTGGGACGGTCGCGCCGGGCGGCAGGCCCGGGCCCGGACCCTGACAGCGACTCGACCTCGCTGCTCAACTCGCTGGCCTGCTGGTATCTGAGGCTCGGCTCCTTCTCGAGCGTACGGAGCACGACCTGGTCGAGCCTGACGTCGACCTGCACCTTCTGCGACGGCGGAAGAAAGCGCCCGACCGGCAGCTCGCCGGTGAGCATCTCGTAGAAGACGACGCCGAGCGCGTAGATGTCGGCGCGGTGGTCGACGTCGGCCGGGTGCTCGATCTGCTCGGGCGCCATGTACTGCGGGGTGCCCATCACCTGCGCCGTCTGGGTGATCCGGGTCTCGGCAGTGGAGCCCGTGAGCAGTGCTAAGCCGAAGTCGGCGATCTTGGGCGCACCCGACCGATCGATCAGGATGTTCTCGGGCTTGATGTCGCGGTGTACGACGCCTTGATCGTGGGCGTACTGCAGCCCCTCGCAGATACGCGGCACCATCGTCAACGCCTCCGCCGGCGTCACGCCACCGCTGGACATTGTCTGGCGCAAGGTCACGCCGTCCACGAACTCCATCACGAAGTAGTAGATCCCCCGGCGGTGGCCGAAGTCGTAGACGCGGACGATGTTCGGGTGGTCGAGGCGGGCCAGGGTGCGCGCTTCCCGGACGAAGCGCTCGGCGAACGTGGCGTCATCCTGCAGGTGGGCGTGCAGAACCTTCACGGCGACGGGTCGATCCAGGTCCCGATGCCTCGCCTTGTAGACGGTGCCCATCCCGCCCGGGCCGATCAGTTCGAACTGTTCGAGCTCGGGCAACCGTCGGGCCAAGTCCTCGGGAGCCATCGGCGATCGCGCGCCGCCCGGCGGGTTGGCGGCCGCGGGCTGCTCCCAGCGGAGCCCCGCGCGCAGCGCGCAGTAGGGACAGACGCCCGGCGGGGCGTCGGCGGGAATCTCCGCGTGGCACTCGGGGCAGGTCCTGGACTCGGGTATCGTGGGTCCTCTCTTTATACCCTTCACCCTGTTCTACGCAGCGGGGCCAGCACTGTTACAGGCTCGGGCCGGCCGGCGGCGTGAGGGCCGTGATCAGGTCGTTCAGCTCATCGTCGATCATCCGTCCCTCCTGCACCGTCTCCGCGACGATCTCGCGTAGCCGAGCGCGCCAGCGTGCCCGCAGCCGTGAAAGCGCCGTGCGCAAGGCGGCTTCGCTCTGATCGAGCCGCTGGGACAGCTCGCCGTACGGCACGCCTCCCGGGTCGTAGCCGAGATAGCCCTTCAGCGCGTCGAACAACTCGGCTCGGTCGCGTGCGTCGTACTGCGTTCGCAGGTCGTCGACGGCGCGGGCGAGCAGGCCGAGGGCCCAGCGCCGCTCGTAGATCGCCTCTGGCGTGAGCGTGTCCGCCGGCTCGATCCGGTAGCGATCTTCCGCGTCTCGGTAGTCGATCGAAACCAGCTCCACGTCGCCACCCCGCTTCACGGCCGCCTGGCGGCGCCACTCGCTGGCCAGAAAGTTCTTCATCGATGTCAGCAGGAAGCTACGAAACCGCCCGCGCGCCGGGTCGGCCGCTTTCAGATCGTTCTTCTCGAGCAGCTTGGCGAAAAAGGCCTGGGTCAGATCGCGGGCAGCGTCGGCGTCGTGCCCGCGACGACGCACGAAGACGTAGAGCGGATACCAGTAGTCGGCGCACAGTTCGGCCAGCGCGCGGTCGGCCTGCGCCGAGCGATCGCCGCCCGCGGCGAGCACCACGCTCCAGTGTGTGGTGGCGAACTGCCGCTGGCCCGCACCCGTGTCGTCGTCGCTCTGCGTCGGCATCAGGTACTACGCAACGCGGGTGGACGCGTTGCAGCTCGACGCCGATTGTCGTTCAGAACGTCCGGCCGGAGGGGAAAAAGAGGCCAAGTGTCCGAGAGCGAGTTCAGACGTCGGTAGTACAAGAGTGAAGCCCGTCCGGAGAAGGCCCGGACGGGCTCGAAGTGCATCGCGATGAAGGTGGGCTCGGGCGACCGGATCGTCATGTACACCGACGGCATCCTCGAGCCGACCAATCGTGAAGGTGTGTTCTTCGACCCCGAGCGACTACGAGCGTTCCTCGCCGAGCGTCACGAACTCTCGGCCGAGCGCCTCAACGCCGTCCTGCTGGAACCCCTGAGCGATTGGAGTAGTCGTCACCCGGCCTCAGGCGGCTACGAGGATGACCTCACGTTGGTGGCTGCAAGCGTCGAGTGAGGGGCTAAGCCCAGCGTGGGTCACGAACCATCGCTGGTTGTCTCGTTCGTCTTGTCGTTTTCTTCCTCGTCGCTGTCCTCGACGGGGCGCTCCCACGGCGTCCACTCCTCGCCCAGGACGTGCTGCTGCATCCAGCGGAGCTCCTCGACGTCGCGCGTGCGCTGATGTCGCGGCTCGCGGAAGCCGTGCGGTTCGCGGGCGAACCTGATGTAGCGGACCGGCGCCTTGCCGATGTCCTTGATCGCCGTGAAGAACATCATGCTCTGTTGCTCGGTGTCGGTCGTGTCGTTGATACCGTGGATGAGCAGTGTGGCCGTCGTAATGTTCGCGGCGTGGGTGAGCGCGCTCTGGTTGCGCCACTCCTCCGGGTTCTCCCACGGCGTGCCGCCGATATGCCAGAGCCTGACGTCGTTGTTGAAGCCGGGCCCGTACTCGGATGTCCAGTCGTAGACGCCGGCCCCTATCGACGCCGCCTTGAACCGGTTGGTCTGCGTGATCGTCCAGCCCCCGAGGATGCCGCCGTAGCTCCACCCCTTCACGGCCATCCGGTCCGGATCGACGACACCGTCCTCGATGAGCCGATCGACACCGGTCATCAGATCCCAGTAGTCGCCGAAGCCGATGCCGTCACCCTCGGCGACGGTGTTGCCCTCGCGCAGGTGGTCGGTGTATCCGCTGCTGCCGCGCACGTTGGGCGAGAGCGAGGCGTAGCCGAGGCCGGCGTAGATGTGGTAACTCGGGCGCCAGCGGTTGGAGAACGACCCGGCCGGCCCGCCATGGATGTTCAGGACCAGCGGCACACGCTCGCCCTCCGCGTAGCCGGGCGGCAGGTGGAACAGCCCTTCGATGGTGAAGTCATCCCGGCTCTTCCAGTCGATGACGCGCATCTCGGCGAGCTGCCACTCCTTGACCTGCGGGTTCGCGTCGGTCAGGCGCACCGGCTCCGAGCCATCCAGCCGACCGACCCAGAGATCCGACGGCGTGCGATAGTCGGTCAGTGAGTAGACGTAGGTGGATCGGTCGGCCGAGAATGACGGCGCCACGAGCGTCCCCTTCACCTCGGTCAGCTGCCGCACGTTTCCGGAGTCGACGTCGATCGCGAAGAGGTTCGTGTTCGTCGCCTGCTGCCCGCTGAAATAGATCGTCTTCGCGTCGGGGCTCCAGACCGGGTTCCTGGGCGTTCCCTCGAACGCGCTGGAGAGGAACCGATGCTCCTCGAGCGTCGGGTCGAGCAGCCAGAGCTTGGTGTTCCGATTCATCCACCGTCGATCGTCGGCCGCCGTGTACAGGATGCCCGAGCCGTCGGGCGTCCAGGAGACCCCGCTCTCGGGCGCGCGGTTCGTCGTGAGCTGGGTGAGTTCGCCCGTCTCGACGTCGGCCAGATGGATCTCGTACAGATAGGCGTCGTTCCGCCGATTCTGGGAGCGCGCGGTGAGCGCGAGGCGCTGACCGTCGGGAGAGATGTCCCAGCTGCCGATGATGACCTCCGCGTCGGTGATCTGGCGCTCCTCCTTCGACGCGATGTCGAACACCCAGAGGTTGCTCC
Organism: Acidobacteria bacterium UBA2161; assembly: GCA_002328835.1. Classification (GTDB taxonomy): domain Bacteria; phylum Acidobacteriota; class Vicinamibacteria; order Vicinamibacterales; family UBA823; genus UBA2161. The sequence goes on from DCWN01000007.1 coordinate 68,997, forward strand.
AGTTGCTCGCCGTCTGCCCGTTGGGGCCCTCATCGACGAAGATGGCGTCGGCGCCCTTCTTCTCCTCCTTCTCGACCTCCTCCGACTTCTCGTCGGTCGCCTGGAAGAAGATCGCCGAACTGTCGTGCGCCCAGCGATAGCGGGCGATGCTGGTCGCATGCTCCGTCAGCTGCAACGCTTCGCCGCCGGCGGTGCGCATCAGGAAGATCTGCTGCTGCCGGCCGCTGTCGCCGTCCCCGTTTCCGGCATCGCCGCCCACAGCCCGCCGGAACGTCAGGAATGCCCCGTCGGGTGAGAACTGGAACTGGCTGCCACCCTCCTCGCCGATAAACCGGAACGCCTCACCGCCGTCGGCGGGCGCGCGCCAGTACTCGGTCTCGTACTCGTTCTCATCCCAGTTCAGCGTGCGTCTCGAGTAGATCACCCAGCTGCCATCCGGCGACATGAGCGGATCGGAGATCTGCACCATGTCCATGGCGTCGTCCACCGTCATCGGCCGGCGTCCGTCCTGTGCAGCCGCGGGCCCGGCGGCCAAGAGCGTCAGCAGGGCCAGGAAGGACCCCAGAGTTCCAGTGCGCATGATCCCCTCCAGTCGAACGGGTCTAGTAGGAACGGTATCCAATCTTGCGGATGTTTCCGTCCCCATCGACGGCATATCCCTCGGGCTCACCCGCGTCCCAGGTCAGGTCCGGCAACATCCCGAGCAGTACCTGTCGGTGCTCCCGGACGATCGCCTGGTTCGCCGGCTGGTAGGCGACGTTGTCCCACTCGCTCGGGTCGACGTCGTGGTCGTAGAGTTCCTCGAGGTTGATCTCGGGATAGTAGATGTACCGGTACCGCTCGCTTCTCACCGTGTGCCCTATGACCGGCTCGTCGGTCCAGGTGAACTGATAGCTGGTCACGACCGGCGGCGTCGCGCGCTCCGGATCCTCGAGCTGCGGAACCAGGCTGCGTCCATCCAGGTGTGATGGCGGATCGAACCCGGCCAGGTCGACCAGGGTGGGATAGAGATCCATCAGGCTGACCGGCTGGTCGCTCGACGTTCCCGGCCGCGTGACGCCGGGAACCGAGACGATCAGCGGGACGCGGGTCGATTCCTCCCAGAGCGTGAACTTCTCGATGTTCTCCTTCTCGCCCATGTGCATGCCGTGATCGGACCAGAGCATCACGATCGTGTCATCGGCATGCTGCGAGTTCTCGAAAGCATCGAGCAATCGCCCGATCTGCGCGTCGGCGAACGTGATCGACGCCGCGTACGACTGGACCACCTTCTCCCACTGCCGGTTGTCGACCGCCCACTGATGGATCCAGCGGCGTCCATGGTCGAACGCATCCTCGAGGTCATCATCTTTGACCTCGGGCAGGACGATCTCGTCGAGGGGATAGATGTCGAAGTACTTCTGCGGCACCTCCCACGGGTCGTGTGGCTTCCAGGTGCCGACCGCCAGGAAAAACGGTCGGTCGTGTTCCTGGCCGAGCTGGTACCGGGCCCAGTCGACGACATGGTAGTCGGCCATCTTGTCGTCCTCGACCGGCACCGGACCCCAGGTCCACCAGCCGCGTTCTCCGCCCGGCCGGGTCGTGTTGTCGACGTCGGCCGGGTAGATCACGTCCTCGGGCGCCCGAATCTGAAAAGGATGCGAGATGTAGGCACTCGGGTAATAGAAGTCCCAGTTGGCCGGTTCGACCTGGCTCGTCGGCGACCAGGGCGGGGCCTGGCTGTGATAAATCTTCCCGGCCCCGAGGGTCTTGTAGCCCCGGTTCTTGAAGAACTGCTCGAGGGTCTCCACGTCACGTAGCGCCTCGAACTCCCGCCATCTCGGCTCGTCGCCCCAGTAGACGTTCTCCGCGCCCGACCGCGCGTGGTGCACGCCGCTCAGAATCGCCGCGCGCGTGGGGGCGCAGGCCGGCGCCGGCGTGTGCGCGTTGGTGAAAATCATCGACGACGCGGCCAGGCGGTCCAGATTGGGCGTCTGGATCGTCATCCCCGGATGGCCGTTCATGAACCCGACCCAATCGTTCAGGTCGTCCACCGAAATAAAGAGGATGTTGGGCTTCGACTCGGCGCTCGGGACCTGGGCGTGTCCGAGGTGCGCGGCCGCGAGAACCAGGCCTGCCAGAACGAAGAGCATCAACGGGCGGGGCGTCAGTGACTGGATCATGAGAGGCATGCGCTCAATTGGCTGGACAGGCTTCCCCGTCCGGGGCTTCGCCCATCGTGGAAAGATCGACGAACGTGAGTGTGGCGTACGTGGCGATCCCGGGCACGCCTTCATGCCGCTCCGTGTCGGCGGTGGCCTGCTCGACGATGACCGAATAGTTCAGGCCCGGCTTCAGCGCGTCCGCCGCAATGACGTACTCGGTATCCTCGTACGTGAGGTACGGACCGCCCTGGAACGGTCGACCGCTGTGGGCGACGTTGTTGCCGAAGCAGTCGAACGCCGGGATGAAGATGAGGTCGCCCAGTTCGCTCGTTGCCACGCGGGCGTTTCCCGCCATCGAGGTCCACGCCACGTTCAGATCGGCATCGGGATCGATGCGCGAGGGAGAGACCGCCTCGCCATCCTGGCGGAGCGTGACGCGGGCGGCCTCGAGCATGCCTTCTATCGTCGACCGCTTCGTGAGCGTCAGCGGCTGCCGTTCCATCGACCCGCTCTGCGTCTCGTAGCTGAAGATGTAGGTCCCGTCGGGATGCGCGACATGCAGCGCGGCCGGTTCCATCACCCGCTCCCCATGCGCCAGGAAGGCGTTGCCCTCCGCGGCGAACTCGAGCACCTCGTCCGGGCGGTCGGCGCTGGTGAGGGTGCCGACGACGATCGTGCGTCCCGCCTTCGGCATGATCTCGGTGACGAAGTGATGATCGCGCAGGCTGATCTCGCCGTCGGCCGACTGGTCGTGGAGCGACATCTTGCCCAGCACCGTGAACAACACGTCATCGGCAACGGACGGCTCGGGCGTTGCGGGCGTCGGTTCGGGTTCTGGCTGGGCGCAGGCTCCGAGGAACAGCAGCAGCGCGGCGGCCACGGTGACAGGTCTCATCATCTCAGTTCCTGCGACTCTCGTCCGCACCGTCGCCCCGATGTCGGCGGGCCCGGCGAAGGGAAGAATTATACCGGCGCGGGAAGCTGCATCGTAGCGCTCTCGGCGCCGTGCTACTATCTGGCTCCGTCAGGCGGCTTTGTCGTTTTTCAAGGAGAAACCACCAGATGCCTCGACTCCTTTCGGTCCTCGCGACGCTGACGTTGCTTGCGGCCTGCGCGCCAGCCGCCCCAACCGTGGAGGAGGCGTCGCCGCCCCCGAGCCTGCTCGACACCGTCACCGGTGCCCGCGTCATAGAGCTGAACTTCATCTGGGGCAACGACGCGCCCGTGCTCGAGCTGAACCCGCCCTTCAGGATAAGCCTGCCGTCCACGCACGCCAACACGGCCCCGTCGATGCCGGGCGGGCTGGCGTTCGCCGGCGATGTGATGGAGACCAGTGGGCAGCACGGCGCGCCGACGATCGACGCGATCGGCCACATCTCGCACGACGGCCAGCTCTACGGCGGCGTGAGTGCGACGGACAGTGAGTCCGACGCCGGCCTCACGGCGCTGGGCATCGAGAACTACCCGAGCGACAAGTTCATCAACCGGGGCGTGCTGCTCGACGTGGCGCGCTACAAGGGCGTCGATGCGCTGGACCCGGGCTACGAGATCACGCCGGAGGATCTCGAGGGGACGGTCGCGGCGCAGGGCGTCGAACTGCGCGCCGGCGATTCCATCGTGATCCGCACCGGATTCGGCGCCTTCTTCGAGGGTGATCAGGCGCGCTACACCGGCTTCCGGCCGGGCGTGGGCGAAGCGGGCGCGACCTGGCTCGCCGAGCAGAACCCGTTTCTGGCCGGCATGGACACCCTCACGTTCGACGTCGTGCCCGAGGCCGGCACGGAGTTCCCGGCCCACCGAACGCTGATCCCCGGCGCCGGGGTCTACCTGGTCGAGAACATGAACCTGGAGGCGCTGGGCAGCGAGCTGGCCGGCAGCCCCGGTGAGTTCGCGCTCGTCATCAACCCGCTGCGCTACCGCGGCGCCACGGCGTCACCATTGAACGCGTTCGCGCTGGTGGAGTAAGCCGGCGCGAGCGGTGGGCCCGGGACGTCGCCGCTGAATCCGTCCGACCCCCGGTCGCGAGCGTCAGGCGGTCCGCCAGTCGAGATGGCGCGTGTGTGCCGCGACCGGCTTGTCGACGACCATCTTCCCGACCGGTGCCACCGCCATCCCCGCCAGTTTCAGATGCTGCCACGCAAAGGGGATGCCGATGATCGTGATCGCCAGGGCTCCGACGAAGAAGACGTGGCCGAGTGCCAGCCACCAGCCGGCCAGAACGAACCAGACGACGTTGCCCAGCAGGCCCAGGGCACCGGTGCCGAGGTCCTCGCGGCCGGTCATCTCATCCCGATCGACGATCTCCCGACCGAAGGGCCAGAGATGGAAGAGCGCCATGTTGAAGGCGGCGCGGGCCCAGGGGATCCCGACGATTGACACGGCGAAGACGGCGGCGGCCACCAGCCAGCCGAAGGCCATCTCGAGGCCACCGAAGACTATCCAGATGACGTTGAGGAGCAGGTTCATCATATTTAGAGAGACGGAATTCTTGCCGCGGATGTTACAGAGCCCCGGAGGTTGCCCTTGAGCCTGCTACGCCTTCATCCAGGACTTCGTGGTGAACCACGTCGACGGGATCCGGCTCCGCGACGACAGCCGCGGCCCGGGCCGTCAGGGTGTGCCGTCTTCAGGTGCCAGATGGAACGGAAACGGCGTCCGCGCCACGAACGCGTTCACCGCCTCGAGCAGGTTCGTGCTGCTGTCGCGAACGACGAACACCGATTCCTCGCGCTCACCGGGATTCAAGTCGTGATGGTCGATCAGCGCGATCTCCGGACCGTATGAGGGGATGACGCGGCCGTCGAGGGCGAAGTACTCCGCTTCGGCGACGGCATCCAGCTCCCCCGCGTCGAACTGCTCGTAGAGTTCAGGGAACGTCGTCGTGGAGACAATCTCCACGCCGTCGGGCGCGCGCCGCAGCAAGTCGCGTTCGGCAGCCATGCCGGTGACGGCGCCCACTTTCTTGCCAACAAAGTCGGCAATGGTGCGGTACTGCGATCGATCGGCCGCCAGGATCCGGAGCGCCCGCTGCTCAAAGAGAAACGGCTCCGAGAACGTGCCGCCCGGGCTGACGCGATCGGGAAAGCTGGCAACGTTCGTCGCGACCACGTCGACGACGTCCTGGCCCGCGAGCTCCCACGATCTGTCGAACGGCACCACTTCCCACACGATGCGAAGGTCCAGATCCCGGCCGAGCTGCTCGGCGTAGCGATACATCCAGAGCGTGGTGCTGAGCGGATCGGCTGCGGTCGTGCTGGTCACGGCGATCTTCACGACGCCGGGCTCGAGTGTCTCGATGGCGGAGCGTTCGCCGCCGCACGCTGCGAGACCGGCAAGCGATGCGACGACCACAACACGGGCAATCGGCATCAGTGCTCCTCGGGGCGCGAGAGTCACGTCCAGCACGCTCCGCCTGGTCTAGCGTCCGCTCTTCCCGGCCGACTCGTTGGGGTCGCTGCCGAGAAAGCGGATCAGCTCGGCGTTGACGATGTCGGGCACTTCTTCGTGCGGGTTGTGGCCGACGTTCGGGATGAGAAAGACCTCTGCATTGGGGAGAATCTCCACGGCACGCCGCGCGTTATCGGGGAAGTCGGGCCCGTCGATCTCGCCGCCGAGAATCATCGTCTTCGTCAGGATGTGGGGCCAGTCATCGACCACCGCGTCCATCGATCGCAGGTTCCCGCCGAGCCGGCGCACGTAGGCGAGGCGCGGCCAGTCGCCGCTCAACCGCTGTCCATGCCGGATGCGAAGATGCTTGAGAAACTCCGGCTTCCACTCGACGTAGCGGCGCGTGTCGGTCCGCACGTCGGCTTCGTACGCGCTCTGCATCTCCGGGTCGGCGTCGATCTCGCCGTCGAACGGACTGAATCCTCGTCCCGCCCGACGATCGGTCAGGCCGATCTGGTTCACGGTCACGAGGTGCGTCGTCTTCTCCGGATAGAGAAACGCGAACCGCGTGGCCATCTGCCCACCGATCGAATGGCCGACGATGCCGGCCTCGGCGATGCCGAGGTGCTCCATCAACCGGGCCGTGTTCGAAGCGTGCAGGCTCATGCTGTACGGGAGGATCGGCTTCGACGACTTGCCCCATCCCAGCCGGTCTTTCACGACCACCCGGTAGCCGGCATTGATCAGGGCCTCGATCTGCGCCTCCCAGTACCAGCCGTAGTAGCTGCCGCCGTGGTGAAAGACCACGGCGCGGCCGTTCGCCGGGCCCACCGGCGCGACGTCCATGTAGGCAATCCGCACGTCCTGGCCGTAGACGCTGAAGTTCATGAACTCGACCGGATGCGGGTACTCGATCTCCTCCATGTTGATCGAGATCGGTCCCCACGCGGCGGGCGGTTCGGGCGGCGGCTCAGGGGTCTGAGCCACGAGCGCGCCCGGCACGGCGAGCACCAGCGCGATCAGGAACGCAAGCATCGTGGAGAGCGGCCTCGAAGCGTCACGGTCGATGTTCATCGGTCCTCCTAAACAGAGCGGCTCACGGGCAAGCCTAGAGATCACCCCGCCGCATCGCCTCCATGAGGAAGTCGGTCGAGCGCACCGCGAGCGCCATGATCGTCAGCGTCGGGTTCTGACAGCCGCCCGACGGGAAGCCGGCGGCGTCCATGACGAACAGGTTGTCGACGTCGTGGGCCTGCTGGAACTCGTTGAGCACCGAGGTGGTCCGGTCGTCGCCCATGCGCGCGACGCCCATCTCGTGAATCCCGTAGCCCGGCTCACGGTCGGGAACCTCGAACGGCTCGATGTTCCTTGCGCCGGCCACGTCGAGCATCTCGGCAGCGGTCTCCGCCATGTCGGGCACCATCGCCTTCTCGTTGGCGCCCCACTGCATGTTCACGCGCAACACGGGTATGCCGTACGTATCGACGGTGTTCTCGTCGATCTCGACGTAGTTGTCGTAGTACGGGAGGCACTCGCCGAATCCCGAGAAGCGCGCGCGCGTCACCGGCTCGAGCATCGCCCGCAACCTCTGCTCGCCGAACCCATCCGCGCCCCAGCCGAGGTCGACCCGGTCGCCGCCCTGGAACCCGAAGCCGCGCACGAAGTTCGGGCTCCGGGGGCCGTCCGTCGTGTTTCTGAACCGGATCCCGTACCAGCCGTTGGGACGGACCGGCTGTCCGAGCGTCGCCGGGGCAGGGATGTCGGGAAAGTCGCCCATGGCCCCGCCCGCGACCCACAAATGGTCCATGAGGTAATGCCCGAGCACGCCGCTCGAATTCGCCAGGCCGTTGGCATGACGCGGCGTCGCCGAGTTGAGGAGTATCCGGGCCGACTCGAGCGCCTGGGCACACAAGACGACGACGCGTCCCCGTATCTCGCGGGTCTCGCGGGTGGCGCGGTCGACGTAGCGCAGCCCGGTGGCCAGCTGGCGACCCTCGTCCATCATCACCTGGTACACCATGGCGTTCGTAACGAGCGTGCAGTTCCCGGTGATGACCGCGTCGCGCACGGTCGTGAACGCCGAGTTGAAGTAAGACTCCGTGGCACACCCGCGCACGCACGGACCGCAGTAGTGGCACGCGCTCCGGCCATTGAGCGGCCGTGTGAGGTTCGCCGTGCGTCCGATGGTGACGGTCCGACCGAACGCCGCCTTGACCTTGTCGCGCACTAGCGTCTCGGCGCAGGTCAGCGGCATCGGCGGCTGGAAGTTGCCGTCGGGCAGCTCGGGCACGCCCTCGGCCTGCCCGCTGACGCCGACGTAGCCCTCGACCAGGTCGTAGTACGGGGCGAGAGCGTCGTACGCGAGCGGCCAGTCAGCGCCCTCGCCGTCGAACGAGTACCCCTTGAGATCCTGCTGGCTCAGCCGATAGCTCTGGCGACCCCAGACATTCGTGCGGCCGCCCACGAGCCGGAGCCGGCCCTGCCAGCTAAACGGCTTGTCCGCGGGATGCGTGTACGGCTCCTCGCGATCGCTCGCGAACCAGTGCTGGTTGAACTCGCTGCACGCATAGCAGTCGGCCTGACGTGGGCGTTCTCGTCTCAGCAGCTCGCGCGACAGATTGTTGTAGCGCAGCTCGAAGGGCCGCTGGTGCTCCATGAACTCGTCGTCGCGGTGCGCGCGGCCCGCCTCGACGATTGCGACCTTGATGCCGGCTTCCGCGAGGCGCTTGGCCGCCCAGCCGCCGGAGGCGCCGGAGCCGACGATCAGGACATCGAACTCGGATTGGCTACTGCTCTGCATGCGCACGTTTCGTCGCGGCGACGGTATCAGAGGCTGGCGACGGCGAGCAACCACGCCGTGTGCTAGAGTGAGCCTGCTCATGGCCAAGAAGAAGACGGGCGCGGCCTCCGGCGTCCCGCGCCGGAGCGTGCTCCGAGGTCTGGCCACCGGCGTCGCGGGAGCCGTGGCCGCGCCCGGCGCGTTGTCGGCGGTGGGACCTGCGGAGGCGGCCTCGCCGATGTCGTCGCCGCAGGCGAACCCGGACGCCGAATCCGTACCCGCATCGCTCCTGCCGGAGCACGACCGCGCAACCTTCGACAGCCTCTGCGACCTGCTCGTGCCCGGTTCCGTCGACGCGGCGGTTCCCGACCTCGTCGACCGCGTGGCGGCCGTCGAGACCGCCGACTACCGGTCGGCGCTGCTCGCCGCGATCCGCGCGTTCGAGGGAGAGGCGCGTGCCACGCACGCGGCGCGCTGGATCGATCTCGACCGGGCGGCGCAGGTCGCCGTCCTCGACCGCGCGGCCGCCGGCGCTGGTTCGACGCTGCACCGGCACCTCGTGCACCTTCGCGACCTAGTCGCCAACGCCTACTTTGCCACCGAGCCCGGGATGCGACGGCTCGGCTGGACTCCGCGCACGGCGTGGCGCGAGTTGCCGGCCTGCGAGCATTCCGGCGACGATCACCACTGACCCACGCGGGCCCCGTGAATCGGAGACACTGCCTCGAGCTCGGCGTGGGGGCCGCCGGCGCCTGGATCGCCGGGCTTGCCTGGCCGAGTCTGGCCGCTGATCGCACGGAACGCGAAGCCCAGCTCACTCCTCCGCCAGGCGGCGTCCTCCGCAGCGCCCTGGGGTTTCAGACCTTCACGGTCCGGGACCTCCTGGCTCGAGATCCGGTCGGAACGCTGTCTGCCCTGGCCGAAATCGGCTACCGCGAACTCGAGATGGTCGGGTTCGGCGGCTCGCCGTTCCTCGAGGACCCGCTCTACGGCCGCAGCCCGCGCGAGTTCAAGCGGGTGCTGGACGACCTCGGTCTGCGCGTCCCGAGCACCCAGTACTCGAGCCAGGCGGATGACCTCGCCGAAATTGCCGACACCGTGCAGCAGATCGGCGTCGAGTACCTCGTGCTCGGGATGGCGACGGAGCTCTTGTCGATCACGCCGGACGGGCCGTTGGTCTCCGGCCTGCGCGACCTCGGTCAGGTCGAGCGACTGGCGGCGCGTTTAAACGAGCTCGGCGAAACGATCGGGAGGCTCGGACTCGGGTTCGCCTATCACAATCATCATATGGAGTTCGCCAGCTTCGACGGCCGGATCGCGTTCGACGTCCTGGTCGAGAACACCGACCCGGCGCTGGTCAAGCTGGAGCTGGACGTTGGCTGGGCGAAGGTCGCCGGGGTGGATGCGCACGAGTACCTGGATCGGTACCCGGGCCGATACATCGCCTGTCACTTGAAAGATTACGATCCCGGCCGCCCTATCGGCGAGCGCTCACCGCGTTCACCGATCCCGGAGATGACGCAGCTGGTCGCGCCGGGTGACGGCACCGTCGACTTCGGCAGGACGGTCGCGGCCATGGAGCGGGCCGGTGTGCCCCATGCCTTCGTGGAGGTGGACCTTCCGGACGATCCCCTCGGCGCCGCCCGACGCGGATACCGGCACCTCAGGAGCCTGCGCGACTAGGCGACTAGAAACCTACCCTCACGCCACCATTGATGACGCGACCGTCGAGCGGGGCCCAGGCATCGACGGTCCAGCGGCCGTCGGCGGCGCGCTCCGGGCGAAGAAACGGGTCGTCCCATCGTGTCTGTCGGGTGTCGGTCAGGTTCTCGCCGTTGACAAAGAGGCGCAATGGGCCCACTCGCCGCTCGATCAGGATGCCCACGATGTTGTAGGGCTCGCTCGTCCCGCGATAGGGGTTGTCTTCGAGCCGCTGGCGCCCGGTGTAGTACCACTCAATCCCGACCCGCCCATTTTCGTTCTCCCACATTCCGACCAGGCCGATGCTGTGACGCGGCGTGAGCTCCACATCGCTCGTGACGCCGCCCTCCGTTTCGCGCGACTGCACGTAGGTGTAGCTCGCCGTGACGGCGAACGGGGCCTGTCGGAAGAGGCCGAGCAGTTCTGCACCGATGTTCGTGGTCGGTTCGACCAGGTTCTCGAGCACGTAGGTCGCTCGATCGACCTTGATCGGGTTGGCCACGCGCGAGCCAAAGAGCGTCCCGGTGACCGAAAAAGGGCCCTGCGTGCGTGTGAGGTCGATTGACACGCTGCGGCCGCGTTCTGCCTGGAGTGGGCGGTTCACCTGCAGGCGGGTGAGACCGGCCGCTACAGTCTCTTCGGTGAGCACGGAGGGACCGAAGAAGCCGCTGCCCGTGGAGATGCGGGTCGACCAGTCATCGGACCTCAGCAGCGCCGACACCCGAGGACTGAAGAAGGTACCGTACTCACTGTGGCGGTCGAGACGTCCACTCATCGACAGCGCGAGCCACGGTCTGACGTCGACGTCGTCCTGCACGAACACGCCTGGCGTCGTATAGGTGTAGGCGAACTGCGGGAGAGTGGTCGGATCGTAGGCGTCTCGTTCGACGGCCACCCCCCCCACCCATGTGTGCGCTCCGGTCGAACCCCGCAAGGTGACTTCGGCGAAGTCCGTGCTGTGGCGATCCTCCTCTCGCACCTTACCGAACTGGTGATCGTGCCATTGACGAGCCGAGGTCGCCCGGGTTGTGACGACGTAGCGTCCGGCCGCCAGCGTCTGCCACAACAACCCGACATCGACGCGCCGCGTTTCAAGACCTTCCGGGTACGGCAGTCCGGTCGCCGGCAGGACGGCGCCTGGTTGTGTTCCGCCGTTCCGGTTCTCCAGCGTGGTGCCCACCGTAAGAAAGAATGACTGCCCCTGCCCGTCGTCCCAGAACAGACGTGGCCGCACGACGCCGCGCTCGTAATGGGCCAGCTCGGACCACCCATCGCCATCGACATCTGTCTGATCCTGAACGTGACCACCACCGAGAAAGGTGACGCCCCAGTCGTCGGACAAGGGCGCGGAGAGCCACAAGATGCCGTCGGTCGCGCCGCGCGTCGACTGGTTCACGAGAAGCTCGCGTTCGGGTTCATCGCCTGGCCGGCGCGACAGGAGATTGACGACTCCGCCGAGTGCGCCGGCGCCGTAGAGCGCGGAGGCCACGCCTTTGACGACCTCGACCTGGCTGAGGTCCATCGGTGGGATCTGGAGCAGTCCGAGACCGCTGGGTTGGCTGCCGAAGACCGGCAAGCCATCGGACAGGAAGCGCGTGTAGCGGCCGCGCATCCCCTGAATCCGAACACTCGAACCGCCGAGCGAGGGCGCGGTCGTCTGCACGCGAAGCCCACCGGTCTCGTTCAACATCATGCCGATGTCGCCCGGCGTCATCAGCATCTTCTCCTCGACCTCTTCGCGGTTGAGCACCTCGACCCGCATCGCCTGATCCTCGATGCGCCGCTCGGTCCGCGTGCTGGCAACGACCGTCACTTCCTCCTCGACCGTCAGCGCCTGGGCGAGTTCGATGCTGACCCGCTGTTCCCGTCCCGCCACCACATCTATTGGGATGCTGATCGGAACGAACCCTTCCTGCACGACGGTGACTTGCACGCTGCCTGCTGGCACGGCCAGCACGGCCACGCCCAGCTCATCCGTTTGGTACGTGACCCCCGCAGCAATGACCTCCGCGTCAGCAACTGGCTCGCCTGCGGTGGTGACGACCTCGACTCGGACGGTTCCCGTCTGCTCCTGAGCAGTCGCGTCGCACCCCAGGCCCACGGTCAGTAGTGCGATGGCGAGGCTTCTCACGAGATACCTATCGTTCACCGGGGTTGGGGGGGCTCCATGCCGAGTTTGCGCAACTCAGCGTCGCGCCAATCTTCGAACTCCTCGAGAAGGGCGGGATCGGTCGGCTGCGGGTAGAGATCGCTGGACCTGTACCTGCCCGTCGCGAACTTCTCCTTGGTCCAGACGTCGTGCAGCTCGGTCATCTTCGAGGCGCGTGCCACGTCAGCCACGACCGAGGCCGGAATGAACGTCAGGCCTTCGCGGTCACCAAGGACGATGTCGCCGGGCATCACGGTGGCGTTTCCGATGCGAACCGGGACGTTCACGCCCGTGAGCATGACGTTGCCGAGGGCGCTGACGTGGAAGCCGCGCACGTAGCCGGGCATCCCCTGCGGATAGATTCCGTCGAGGTCGCGGGCGGCGCCGTCGATCACGAATCCGTTGCCGGTCGCGGCGAAAACGGCGGCGGCCAGGTTGTCGCCGACGAACGTCCCGTTCTCGATCTTACCGAACAAGTCGACGACCAGAACGTCTCCCGGCTGCAGCATGTTGATGACGCGCTGGTTGTTGCTGACCGCGCGGTCGAGCCTGGCGTTGGCGTCCTCTTCAATGATGTCGTTGACGTCCGGGCGCAGCGGCATGAACTGCGCCGTGAAGACGCGCCCAACCAGCTTCTTGTCCGGTTGAAGCAGCTCCCACCCGCCGACCCACTGGTTCTGGAATCCGGCTTGGCGCAAGGGGCCCCAGACCATCTCGGAGGAGGAGTTCTTGAGGGCCTCGATGTATTGATCGGGCACCCTCGGACGCCCGTCCTCGAAGCGTTCGTAAGGCACGTCCGCCGTGTACTTGATGAGGTCCCCTCTCGAGAAGCCCGACAGTTGCGCGAACACGGGGACGGAGCCAACAGTGAGCATCAGAGCGAGCTTCATCAGCCAGCGACGACGTTGGATCCGCATGGTGTCCTCCTGCCGAAAATCGACCCAGCAGTCGCCGGGTCGGTGAGCTGACTCAGTATCGGCGTTCGGGCGAGGTTTCAGCAAGCCGTTGAATCCTGGTGTAAGCTGCCGTCATCGAGCCGCACGGCGGCCGTTTCCCCCGCGCGGCGATGACACCCTTCAACCTGAGGCGTCCCATGTTTCTGCGTAGTTCGAGCGGCCGCGTGCCGCAGGCTCTGACCGTCGCCCTCGTCGTCGCTCTGACGCTCCTGCTGGCACCGGCCGCCGGACACGCACAGCCGGTCGCCGGGAAACGCGCCCTCGAGATCGCCGACTACGCACAGTGGCGAACGATCTCTGGGTCGCAGATCTCGGACGACGGCCGGTGGGTCGCCTGGACCTACTTGCGTGTGCGTGCCGACGACACCCTGCACGTCAAGGCGCTCGACTCGGATGCCGAGCACGTGGTCGCCGCGGCGTCGGCGCCGAGCTTCTCGGACGACGGGCGGTGGGTGGCCTATTTCGTGGCGCCGCCGTTTCTCGATGCCGAGAAGCTGCGCCGTGACGAAGAGACCGTCCCGCGACAGGCCGGCCTGCTCGAACTCGCGACGGGAGAGACCAGAACCTGGGAGGATGCCGCGTCGTTCGGCTTCTCCGAGGGCGCCAGCCACTTCTACGTGAAGAAGCGGCGCGCGAACACTGAAGAAGAGGAAGCGGAAGCAGAGGAGGATGAGCCGGCGCACGAAGGCACCGACCTGATCCTCAGGAACCTTCGCGAGGGGTTCGAGGAACTCATCGGCAGCGTCGGGGAGGCCACGTTCAACGACGGGGGCACCCACCTGGCGTTCACCGTCGACGCCGAAGGCGGGGACGGGAACGGTCTGTACTTGCTCGATCTTGCGACCGGCTCCCGACGAGGGCTCGACAACGCCAACGAGCGGTACGCCCGGTTGACGTGGTCCGAGCACGGCGACGCGCTCGCCGTCCTGCGTGGAGAGAAACCGGAGCAGCAAGTCGAGCGCGTGAACGCGCTGATCGCGTTCAGACGCGTGCCGAGCGGCTCGCCCACGCGGGTCGACATCGACGCAAGCGGGAACGGCGGACTCGCCGACGGCTGGGTCCTGAGCGAGAAAGGCAACCTGGTCTGGAACGAAGAGACCACGATGCTGTTCGTCGCGACCAAGCAGCAGGACGACGAGCTGGAGGACTGGCCGGAGGATGGCTTGCCGCTGGCGGACGTGAACATCTGGCACTGGGCCGACGATCGGATTCAATCCGAGCAGCAGCAGTCGGCATCGGACGACCGCGATCGGACCGACGTCGCGGGGGTCGACCTGGAGCGTGGCACCGTCGTGCCGCTCACAGACGAGCGGATGCGCACCGTCGAGATTACCCGTGACGGCCGCTGGGCGATCGGTCGCGACGAGCGCGGGTACGTCTCAGACTGGCGACCGGACCTGGCCGACTTCTACCGCGTGGACACCCGGACGGGGCACCGGGCGAGCGTGCTCGAGGGCCACCTGCGCACGCTCGGGCTGTCGCCGGACAGCAGACACTATCTGTACTGGAAGGACGGCCACCACTGGGTGTATCGGATCGCGGACGATCGACACGTGAACCTCACGGCGTCGGCCCCCGTGGACTTCACGAACCTGGAGTACGACCGCTTCGGGGAAAAGCCGCCTCACGGCGTGGCCGGGTGGACGGCTGACGGGGAAGGCGTCGTCTTGTACGACCGGTACGACATCTGGCTGCAGCCGCTCGACGGACGCGCCGCGACGAACCTCACGGGTGGCCGCGGCACGACTGATGAGATCCGATTCCGCTACATCCGCACCGACCCCGAGAGCCGGACGATCGATCGCGACGAACCGCTCTTGATCGACGCGTACGGGCAATGGACCAAGGCGGAGGGCTTCTTCGAGCTGAATGGCGGCGACCTCCGGCAACTAAGCTGGGAAGATCGCCGCTTCGATACGCCGCGCAAGGCGGCAGACGCCGACCGCTACCTGTTCACGGCCCAGACCTTCGAGGACTTCCCCGACCTCTACGTCAGCGACCGCACCTTCGTGGCCCGCGAGGCCGTCACCGACGCGAACCCCCAGCAGGAGGAATTCCGCTGGGGGCACCGGATTCTCTTCGACTACACCAACGACGACGGCGTGCCGTTGCAGGGGACCCTCGCGATTCCCGATGGTCATCAGCCGGGCCAGACGCTGCCGATGATCGTGCGCTTCTACGAGAAGTACTCCCAGGATCTGCACCTCTACCCCACGCCGACGTTCCGCCACTCGCCGAACTTCGCCGGCTCCGTGAGCAACGGGTATCTCGTCATGCAGCCGGACGTGCACTTCCGCATCGGCAGCTCGCACAGCGACATGCTCGAGTCGGTCGAGGCCGCGGTGCGCAAGGTTGTCGAGATGGGATACGCCAACCCCGATGCCGTGGGACTCAGTGGCCACTCGTATAGCGGCGGCGGCGGCGCCTACATCGCGACTCGGTCGCAGATGTTCACGGCGGTGGCGCACGGCGCGGCGCCGATCAACCTGGTGAGCGAGTTCAACCAGCTCTTCGTGGGGAACGGTCGCAACAACCACTCCTACGACATCTACGGACAGGGCCGGTACGCCACCAACCCGTACGATGACTTTCAGCTGTACTGGGACCAGTCGCCGATCTCGGGTGTCGAGACGATGGACACGCCGGTCCTCTACCTGCATGGCGAGGAGGATCCGACCGTGAACTGGGAGCAGGGGCTCGAGTGGTACAACGCGCTGCGCTTCCTCGGCAAGCCGATCATCTGGCTGTCGTACCCCGACGAGGGGCACGGTCTCCGGAAGCTCGAGAACCGGGTCGACTTCCAGTACCGCCTCCGGCAGTTCTTCGACCACTACTTGAAGGATGAGCCCGCCCCGGCGTGGATGACCGACGGCGTGCCCTATCTCGACAAGGACCGGCGGATGCGGGAGTTTACGCCTGGCTTCTTCCGTCTAGACGAGTCGGCGCCGGCTGACGCCGATCAGGCGGAGGCAGAGCGCACGATCGGTTCGGATGGTCGCCGATGAGACGCTGAGGCACCTTACGACGAAACGGCTTGCGGACTAGCGTCGGCGCCGCGCCGCGCTTTCCACCGACGCCCGTAGAAAAGGTCGTCGAGACGGGCCAAGGGGCGGGACAGCCACGGCGCGACCCGCACGGTCCGTCGAACGAGCCGGTGGAGCGCCGTATCCGGGTGCGAGAAGGGACAGACGGCCATGCAGATGCCGCAGTCGGTGCCGACCTGGCGCCAGTATCCGTGGCATCGTTCTGGCACGGTGGGCCACTTGCCCACGCCACGGACCGCCACGGGCGCGTCGTCCGACAGCGCGTGCGACGGACAGTTGTCGGCGCACTTCCTGCAGACCTCGCAGAACCGACCGATGCCCAAGCTGACGGGCGCGTCACGGTCGACCGGGCAGTCGGTCGTGACGGCGCCGATCCGAACGCGGCTGCCAAAACGGTCGGCGACCAGGATGTTGTTCCGTCCTAGCTCGCCCAGCCCAGCCTTCACGGCGAGCGGCGGCAAGATGACGTCGTAGTGCGCATCATAGTGGGCTCGCGCGGCGTACCCGCAAGCGACCAGCACCGCCTCCAGGACCTTGGCAATGTCAGCCGCGCGGTAGTACTGCCGTGCCGATTCCCGGATCACCTGGGCGCACGGTGCGTGCTGCATGGCCGCGAAATCCATCTCCACGAGAAAGACGATGGCCGACGGATGCGGCAGGTCGACCTGACGCCCGTAATCCGCGTCGAACCGCCCCTTGTGAGTGTAGATGAAGGCCTGGTCCAGCTCGGCGCATCCAACCGCGACCGCTCCCAGGGATCGGACGAGCGCCTTGATCGTCTCGGTCGGATTGCGAGAAGGGCGCACCCGGGCCTTCCATCGTTCCACCAGTCCACCATCGACCTCAATGTCACCGATCGCGCGGAAGTACTCGGCGGCCTCACCCGCCACGCGGGGGTCGTAGTGCTGTCCGCCCGGACTGAGCAGCGGCGTCATGCGTCTCAGCCGGTCGTCGCCGGCTCGAGCCGCCGGGCGCCGGGCGTAGTAGTCGTCGTAGGCGAACGTCCCCGCCCGCCGTTCCATCCGGGCGAACATTGTGTCGCGTTCGTCCACACGCTCGGGCGAGCCTGTCTGCTCACTCATGCCCATGGCAGGACCCACCAAGCAGGATTCGCCCCATGACATCGGTGCCGAGGGTCACGATCTCTCAGCGCTCCCCTCCGCGGATCCGCAACGCGTTCCAGCGCTGCATCACCTCAAGGAGCTGCACCCGGGCCGCTTCACACGCGGCCACCTGCCGCTCGGTAGGCGCAACGTCCGCTTCCTGCATGGACATGGCGGCGCTCATCAGGCTCCGGCTCACGCCGTCCAGGGTGGGGGGGCCGGCGGGCTCGGCTCTCCGAAAGAAGCGGCGGGGCGGGGCGGGGCGAGGTTCGGGTGCCAACGCCTCGACGTCGGCCTTGAGGGCGGCGGCGTCCGCCGTCGGTGCCGCGGCGATGCGGGCCACCAGGGTCCGGGCCTCCAGGTACGCCGCGTTGGCGGCCACGGCGCCGTCATACATCTCCCTGGAAAGGGTCGCAACGCGTTCGAGATCCGCGGCAGACGTCGTCACCCGGGGGTCGAGACGGAGCGTGAGAGGCTGGGTGTAAGGCCGACCGTCGACGGTGAGCCGAACGGTGTACTGGCCCGGAGGCGCCCAAGGCGCCTGGACCGACGGATAGGTGCGGCCGGGCACGGCTCCGGTGGCGCCGCCCCCTGCCCGGGGCTCGTCCCCGATGGGATCGAAGTGGAGATCCCACGAGAACCGGTGCATCCCCTTCAGGGTGGAGAGCACCATCTGCGGCGCCGGCCAATACAGAGGCACCCTGCAGTTGGGGGCGGTGGGATCCTCCCGGCAGATCGCATCGTATCCCTCTGGATCCAGCGCAGGGTCGGGCACCAGGACCGGATCGTCACTCGACAGGGAACGCACCACTGTCCCGCCTGCATCCAGGATGTCCAGCGTCACCGGTCCCGTGACGTCGGCGGCCAGGTAGTAGTCGATGATCCCCCCCGGGGGCGGGTTCTCGCCATGGGGAAGCTCGGGCGTCCACTCCGTGGGATCGTTCATGCCGAAGCGGACCCGTACCGCCGTGGCGGGCTCGTACAGATACGCCGACGTCGCGGCCTGCGCATCGGCCAGCTGCCGAAGCGGTGTGACGTTGTCCAGGATCCAGAAGCCCCGTCCGTGCGTGCCGGCCACTAGGTCGGAGCACAGGCACGTGCTGTCGTCCTTCACCTGGATGTCGCGCACGGACACCGCCGGCATGTCCAGCCTCAGCGAATTCCAGCGGCCACCATCATCCGTTGAAAACCACACCTGCGTCTCCGTGGCGGCGTAGAGCAGACCAGCCTTCCGTGGATCCTCCCGGATGGAGTTGGCCACCGCGCCGGGCGCGAGCCCCGTGTTGATCTCCGTCCAGGTCTCGCCCCCGTCGTGTGTGCGCCAGAAATGCGGATTCATGTCGTCGATGCGCATGGTGTTCGCGGCGGCGTACGCGGTGCCGGTGTCGAAGTGGCCCGCCTCGATGTTGAAGATGCGGGTCCAGGGCTCGATCTGGGGCGGCGTGACGTTGGTCCAGTTGGCGCCGCCGTCCATGGTCATCTGGATGTTGCCGTCGTCGGTGCCCGCCCAGAGCACATCCACGTCCAAAGGCGAGGGCGACAGCGCGGTGATGGTTCCCAGGGCGCTCGCGGTCACGCCGGCCGCGTACTTGCCGGCACTGGCCGGCACCTCCCAGGTGGGCCGGGCCAGGTCGGGGCTGATGCGGGTCCAGCTGTGCCCGCGGTCCCGGGTCTTCCAGACGACGTTGGACGTGTAGAAGAGCAGGTCCGGATCCAGCGGCGACCATTGGAGGGGCATGGTGCGGACGTCCCGGTTGAAGGGCCCGCCTCGGGGTCCCATGTCGGGACCGACGTTGGTGGTCTGGCCGGTCTTCCGGTCGTAGCGGGTGACGTCCCTCCGGCTGCTGCCGAAGACGATGTCGGGATCCCTGGGATCCGGCGCGGCGATGCCGTACTCCTGGATGTTGGCGGGATGCCAGTCGTGGAACGTGATCATGCCATCGTTGGAGCGGCTCTGGACGCACGCCGACCCTGCGTCCTGTTGCCCCCCGCACAGCCGGTAGGGGAAGTCGTTGTCCGCGGTCACGTGGTACATCGCCGCGGTGGGCTGCGTGTACCAGTTGCTCCACGACTCGCCGCGGTTCGCCGAGATCACGGCACCCTGGTCGGACACGGTGAGGATGATGTCGGGGTTGTTCGGGTTGATCCAGATCTTCTGGTAGTCGTCCCCTCCGTATGCGCCACGCACCGCCGACCAGTGCACACCGCTGTCGTCGCTGCGCCACATGACCACGGTGGCGCTGTAGACGACCGTCTCTTCCTTGGGATCCACGGTGATGGTGGGAAGGTCGCCGCCGCCGATGCGGGCCAGGGGCCGGGTGTCCACGTGCGCCGTGGCCGCGCCCATGGGACCCTCAGGGACGTTCACCGGGGTCCAGTTCTCACCGGCGTCGATGGACTTGTAGAAGCCCACCACCCCCGTGGTGCTGGTGGGCTCCTGTCCCTTGGGAGTGCCCGCCACGATGGCATAGAGGAGGCTCGGATTGCTCGGTGCCACGGCCAGGTTCGCCTGGATGACATTGGGGAGCCCCTCGGTGAGCGGCCTCCAGGAGGACCCCCCGTCGGTCGACTTGAAGATGCCCGTTCCGGCGCCGCCGAAGGCGCTGCTTTCCCGGAAGCCCTGCTGCTGCGGCCAGAGCGTTGCGTAGATGATGTTGGGATCAGACGGATCCATGAGGATGTCGTTGCCGCTGGTGTACTCGTCGCGGTAGAGCACCTTCTCGAAGGACCGGCCCCCGTCCAGGGACCGGAAGATCCCTCGCTCGGTGTTGGGTCCGTAGGGGTGCCCCAACACCGCGACGAAGAGGCGGTCCGGGTTAGTGGGATCCATGACCACATCGGCGATCATCTGGCTGTCGCGGAGCCCCAGGTGCGTCCACGTGGCCCCCGCGTCGGTGGACTTGTACATTCCGTCACCAGTGGACAGGTCGGGGCGGATGATCCCTGCACCGCTCCCTACATAGATGATGTCCGGGTCCGACGGCGCCACCGCGATGGCGCCGATGGAGCCGGTGGACTGGTCGTCGAACAGGGGCTCCCAGGTGGAACCGTAGTCGGTGGAGCGCCATACGCCGCCGTTGTCGAACCCGATGTAGAAGACGTTGGGCTGGCTGGCCACGCCGTCCAGGGCACGCGTGCGTCCGGCCCGGGTAGGTCCGATGCCGCGCCAGTGCATGTCGCTGTAGAGGTCTGGGGACTGAGCCGCGGCGAAGGCCGCCGAGGCTGCGAGAAGGGCGAATGCGAAGACGACGCGGGCGTTAGCAGTGCGCACGGAAACAGCCTCCTTGAGTGTAGGGGCCGAGCGTGGTGCCGACTTCCAGGGGCATAGCGGTGAATTATAGCGGGTGAAGCGATCGGGATTCCCGTTGGGTGTAGGGCGGTCCTTCAGGGCCGCCAGGACGAACACCGCGAAACCACCGCCGCAAGGCGCCGATGGCGAGGGTGGCCCCTGAATTCTGCGCTACGGTGCGGGCCGGCGGGGGACAGTCGGCGTCAGTGTCGACCAGGTCAGGTTGGTCAGGTCGCGGGCCGCGCCCGGCAGGATGAAGCTCGTCAGGTAGCCGACCAGAACGCACGCCAGGACGCCGATCGGGGCGTGAAGACGGCCAGCAGGAACACGCCGGCAAGGCCGCCGCCCAGTAACCCCATCAACCCGTTGAAGTAGTCGGCGGCGAACCGCATGTCGGCTCGAGAGGCCAGCAGTATCGCCGTGCCGACGCCGATCGCTCCCATCGCCACCGTGATCCCCTTGGCGAGCCGGAGGCAGGCCGCGTCGGTTACGGCCGGCCGGAGCCGCCGATAGACGTCGTTCACCAGGCTGGCCGCCACGCTGTTCATGCTGCTGTCGAGCGATGACATCGAGGCGGCGAAGATGCCTGCGATCCCGAGCCCCGCGAGCCCGGCCGGCAGTTGCTGCACCATGAAGCGGGGCAGGATCTCGTCGTGGCGGCCCGCCCGCAGCAGTTCCGGATGCGATTGGTAGAAGACGTAGAGCGCCGTGCCCAAGGCGAAGAACAGCAACCCCGCCGGGATGGAAATGATGGTGTTGGTCCAGACGCTACGTGCCGCCGCGGCTTCGTCGCGCGTCGTCATATAGCGCTGGATCACCGACTGATCGGTCGTGTACGGCACCAGGCTCGTAAACATCGACCCGACGAGCATGACCCACGCGACCATCGCGGTAGGGTCCCAGCGCCAATCGAACATCCGCAGTTTGTCCTGGGGCACCGCGACGGCGAGCAGGCCGGCCGGACCGCCGGCATCCGCCAGGATGACGCCGAGGCACCAGACGGCGCTCGCCAACAGGACGACGACCTGCATGACGTCGGTCCAGATGACCGCCTCCATGCCACCGACCACCGTGTAGGCGGTGCAGATGAAGCCCATCACGACGATGCAGGCGACGACGTCGAGACCCGTGACCGCGGCCAGGGCGATGGCCGGCAGGAAGAGGACGATGCCGATCCGTCCCAGCTGGAACAGGACGAACATCGTGCTGGCGAACAGCCGGACGGCGAGGCTGAACCGGCGCTCCAGGTACTCATAGGCGGTCGAGACCTCGAGGCGCCGGAAGAACGGCAGGAAGAAGACGACCACGAGGCCGGCGACCAGGATGAGCGTCCACCCGCCGCTCATCCGGATCCAGTCACTCGAGTAGGCGACGGCCGGCGCCGCCATGAAGGTGAGCGCGCTCAGCTGGGTGCCGAAGATGCTGAGCCCCGCCGCCCACCACGGGATCCGCCGTCCGGCCAGGAAGAAGTCGTGCGTCGTCTGCTCGCGGCGCGAGAAATAGAGGCTCATCAGGAGCAGCGCCGCCAGGTAGGCGACGACCACGCTCCAGTTCGCGACGCCGAAGGCCACCTCACCGGTCTCGAGTGCGCCCAGTGCCATCGACGGCGTCCGGACGGCTGGCCGAATCTCGCCGCCGACGATCACCCACCCGCCGCCCCACGCCACGACCGGCGCCACGATGGCGGAGGGAGTCGGCGAACCATCCGGCTGCCGGAGCCAGGTGTCGGTGATCGTGTGGTAGACGAGCACCTCCCGGACGAATCCTGGATGCCTGGCGGGATTGACGTCGATCCGCGATCCGTCCAGACCGCCGGTGATCACCAGGTGTGACTGCCCTGGCGCCAGGGCCGGGCTCGGGGCCGCCGCCGCCGCGCGCGGAAGGTCGCGCGTCCGCACCCAGTCCCCCCCCGCCGGCCCCCGGTGTGAATCGGTAGCCGTCCTGGAGGTACGGCTCGACCCGCGCTACGCCGCCCCCGCCGGCGGCGCGCAGCCGGATCCCGCCGAACAGGTAGAAGGCTCCGTCCTGGACCCCGGACACCGCCAGATGCCGCTCCGACCCCGGCCACGGTTCGAGTTCCTCCCACGCCTGGGACTCCCCTGGCCGCGCGAGATCGAGCGCCCAGAAGGTGCGCAGCGCCTCGGTGGCCTCGGGCCGCTCGAGCCCACCCGCCACGTAGACCGTGTCTTCCAGGACGGCCGCAGCCAGGTAGGCACTGGCCCGCGGTAGGGGTGGCAGGCTGTCGAGTTCGATGGCTGACCCGGTCCAGCGCAGGCCGATGACGTCGCGCAGATGTCCGTCGCGGTTTGCCCCGCCGAGACAGATGACCGAATCCCGGTGAGTCACCGACGCACCGCTGGCGACGCCGAAGGGCAGCCGCCGATCGGGAGTCTGCCAGGAAGCGTTCGGGTGTTCCAGGACCCGGATGGCATCGTGCCAGCGCTTGGCTCCACCGTCCCACGGCGGGGCCGCGGGAAAGTCCGAGCCGCCCGCGACGATCAGGGCGCCGTTGCTCACGCCGGCGCACGCGGCGGCCACGCCGCCGCCGGGCAGCGGGGGAAGGGCCGTCCAGTTGACCGACGGCCCGGCCGTCTGCGCGCGCCGAGCCCCGGCGATCAGCAGGAGCAGTGCCGCCGTCACGGACGCCGTACGCCGGATCTCGGGCAGCATGTCGGGGGTCAGCATGCCTCGGCGAAGGCGGTCCTGAAGGGGGCAATTGCGGGGACAGCCCTACCATCCCGTCGCCAGCCGCGCTCCGAATACAGCGCGTGACTTCAGTCGCGCGATGCGCGGACGTCACGCCACTGGGTCGCGCACCTTCAACTCCTCGAACCAGTTCTGGACGACGACGAAATCTTCAGGGCGACTGACGGTTCTCGTCAGGACGGCGAACTTCCCACCATTCGTCCCACCAGCTTCGCGGGGTCGGCGTCCGGCTTCGGACGAAACTTCTGCGAGCGGTCGTTGGCGATCTCGGTGATGTACAGATTGCCTTCCTGGTCGACACTGATCTGATGTAGGCCGTCGAGTTGCCCGGGCAGCGCGCCCGGTCCGCCGATATCCAGGATGTACCTCCCATCGAGGTCGTACTTGACGAGCCGGTTCGTCGTCCAGTCCGCCACCCAGACGTGATCGTCCTCCGTGACGATATGGGCGAGGACCTGCGAGTTGTGACCCGTGGGCCACATGTCGAGGAATGTGCCGTTCTCGTCGAACACCTGCATCCGGCGGTGCTCGCGATCCGCGACGAAGACTCGGCGATCGCGGCTGATGCCGATGCTGTGGACGGACCAGAACTCGTTGGGACCGGGGTTGGCCGGGTCCACCGGTGGCTGGCCCCAGTCGAAGAGGAAGTTCCCGTCGACGTCGAACTTGGCCACGCGCGTGCCGGCATAGCCGTCGGCGACGAAGAACGTGCCGTCGGGGAGCCAGGCGATGTCGGTCGGACGGTTGAAGTTGTTCGGGCCGCGACCGGGTACGCCGCGTTCGCCCAGCGTTCTTACCAGTTGGCCGTCGTTCGTGAAGATGTTGATCTCGTGCATGTCGTCGTCCACGATCCAGATCTGTTTCTCGGGATCGTAGGGATTGAGCAACAACTTGTGCGGGCCGCGGCCCACCTCGCCGAGCCCCGAACCCCGCGCTGGGGCCAGGTAGTCGTCGTGCTCGAGCCACTCCTCGATGGCATAGCCCTCCCGATCGACCGCGAAGATGATGTGGTGCCGCCGCATCTCATAGCCGTACTCGGTTCCAGCATAGGGGCGCCGTCCGGTGTTCGTTCGGCGCGGGTCGACCAGACAGGCGCAGATCCACGGCTCGGCACCTGGCGGCAGCGCGATCTCGCCGCGCTGTCCGACCCAGACCCGGTCCGGAGTCTCGGCCCAGACGCCCGAGCCCGACCCCCAGGTCCACCCGTCGTGCGAGAGATCGTCATCGGGCAACGGTTTGGGCCAGTTCTCGACGACCTCGTAGTCACCCATCTCCACCGCTTGCGCCGTCGGTGTCGGCGCCGACTCGATCTCCGGGGCGCCGCCGCAGCCGCTCACGGCCAGGAAGGCCGGCAGCCCCAGCGCCGCGAACACCATCGCCTGGAGAGGTCTCATGCGCATCGTTACACTCCGTGACCGGTCGAGAAGTCGAGCCACGATGCTACGTCGAAGTTCGGCTGTCAATGAGCGCACGACCGGCCGCACACCCGTCGGCGTCTCGTCCGGAACCTGTTGACAGGCGGCAGCATCCCCTGTTCACTGGCCCTCATGACCGATGTTCCCGTTCGGAACCGTCTGGGAGGATTTCGCCCGTGGCGGTCAGTCGCATGCGCGTTCGGTGGAACGGTGGCCGTCGCGCTCCTGGCCCAGGCGGCATCCAGTCAGGCGCCGGCACCGACGGAACAGGCCCGGGTCCCGACGAGCTACGCGAACGTGCACGCGGCGCCGGGGTCGGGCTCGGTTCTGCTGGTGCTCGTCCCGCGGGGGACCGTCCTGCCGATCATCGGGCGGCGCGGAGAGTGGGTTCAGGTGCAGCTGTCGCCGGAGCTCAGGCAGACCGGAATGGTCGTGCGGTGGTACGAGGGCAAGCGGGAGATCATTCGGCGTGGCCGGCGCATCACCATCGGGGACGAGGACAGCGGCTGGATGCACGACTCGACCGTGGTGCTCATGGAGAGAGAAGCTCCATAAGGCCACGCGCTGACATCCCACGACCCGACACGCGTACTGGCATAGCAAGTGATGAAATTGGCCAGCACCCCAGGCATGGCGGCCGGCCTCTGCCTGCTCCTCGCCGCCGCGGGCTGCGTGTCGGAGGAAGACGCGCCGGCCGCTCGAGTCGCGGACAGCTACAGGTTCGCGCTGGTCGGCGACATGCCCTACTATGCCGACCCCGGCACGCAACTCCCTCCCGAATTCGTCGCCGCGCAGTACGCGGCCGTTCTGCAGGAGATCGACGACGCCGACGTGGAGTTCGTCGTTCACGTGGGCGACACGAACAGCTCTCGGGTTTGTGCAGATTCTGTCTACGCCGAGCGATACGCGGAGTTCGAGGCCCTCGGACATCCTGTCTTCTACACGCCTGGCGACAACGAATGGCTCGAGTGTGACAACGCCGGCCTCGATCCGATGGAACAACTCGAACATCTCAGATCCACATTCACGCAGGGGGACGAATCTCTCGGCGGCCGCACACTGCCGCTCGAGCGCCAGAGCAGTCAGTCCGGCTACGAGACGTTCCGCGAGCACGTCCGCTGGCGGTTCGGTGGTGACCTCTATGTCGCCCTACACGTGGTCGGTGGAGGCAACAACCGGGGCCCGGACGCCGAACCGAGGGCCGAGTTCGTCGAGAGAAACGAAGCCGTGATCGCCTGGATGCGGCAGTCGTTCGAGCTGGCTCGGCAGGAGAGTCTCCCCAGCGTGGTCATCGTGATACATGCCAACCCGAGGTGGGAGCGTTTCAATCGCGGGGAACCGAATCCGTCGTTTTCGGCTTTTCTCGAGGCCCTGCATGTCGAAGTTGACGCGTTCGACGGGCCGGTGCTGTTGCTCCACGGCGACACGCACACCTTCAGAGTGGACAAGCCGATCTCGAACCCTGAGACCGGCGAGTTGTTGACGAACTTCACGCGGGTGGAGACCTTCGGTCATCCGCGGATGCACTGGGTCCTGATCACGGCGTCGTCGGAAGACGTCGACCGGTTCGACGTTCAACCGATGATCGTGAGTCAGACTCGGCCGTGACGGTACTCGCGGTCATCCGAATCCCCCCTGCTGGGGGGTGCCGTCGCCGCCGACCGTCCCGTCGACACCCGCGCCTGGAGTTCCTCGAACCAATTCCCAGGGCTCCTACCTCGCGCCAAACTCCTGCGCATGCCCCGGCACCGATTCGCCGTCTTGTGTTCCCGTGAAGATATCTCTGAGGGTGCCGTCGGCATCCATTTCCAGCAGCGTCGTGAATTCCACGTTGCCCTCCGGCCGATAGCTCGTCCCAGTGATCACGATCTGGCCGTCCACAAACTCGACGACACCCTCGCCAGTGATCCCGTTGTTGTTCAGGTTCAGGAAGCGCACCGTGCGGCCTTCTGAACTCCAGTAGAAGAGGGTCTCAGCCGAAAAGCTCGCCGCCGGAACGTCGCGCGTGTACCTGACAGCTCGGCCATCAAGGATCTCTTCGAACCGGAGTGTGATTTCAAGGTCTGGCGCTGCTTCGCCAACGAACCCCCCGACCCATTGGGTGCCGATCAGGGGTTGGAGGAACGCGAGATGTTCGTCCAGTGTCGCGGCGTGCGAAGAAGAAGGTGAGAACAGCCCGAGGAGGGTGAGAAGGACGCCTGTCCACCGCACAGAAAGCCTGTTCATCAGCCCGCTCCTAGGCGCCTCGACTTGCTCATCTCGCGAAACGGTTCATCAAACATCTCGTTTGGCCTGAGATGCAACAGATTGCTGCGGTAGTCGAAGATGGCAGGGAATTCGATTCCGCTTGAAGCTGAGCCGGCCGCGATGGCCATTGCACTGCAGGGCAGTCTGGAGCAGTCGTCGCTACGCTACGTATGACGGGCGTCATAACCGTCACGACTTCGTTCAACCGGGCTGGACAGACGCCCAGCGGGGAGCCAATCTCTAGGGGCATTGTGGGAACGGAGAATTATGGCGGGTTGGCAAGCGGACCCGGTGTGCTGAGGGCTCGTGGCAGAGCGGGTCCCACGGATTGGGATCGGTCAGGATGCCCGGCGTGCCCGGCGCTGCAGGGCGCGATGCAGATCCCAGTCCGCCTGGAGCCGCATCCAAAACTGCGGTGACGTCTTGAACACCTTCGCCAGCCGCAGCGAGGTGTCGGCCGTGATGCTGCGCTTTCCGAGCACGATCTCGTTCAGCCGGTTGAGGGAGATCCCCAGCTTGCGCGCCGCGTCGGTCTGGCCGAGCCCGAGAGGCTTCAGAAACTCCTCCAGGAGCATCTCTCCAGGAGGAATCACCGGTCCCAGCCAACTCGGATCCCTAGTGATAATCTTCGACGCGGACTTCGTAGGCATCACCTTGCTCCCAGCGAAACGTCACACGAAACTGATCATTGATGCGGATGCTGTGGCGGCCCGCATCTCGACCCTTGAGCCGTTCCAGACGGTTGCCCGCCGGAATCGTCAGATCACCCAAGCGGAGCGCGACGTCCAGCGCCTTAAGCTTCCGCTGAGCGATACGCCACAGCTCCCGAGGAACGCAGCGCGCATGACGCGTGTTCCGCTCGCGAAAGAGATCAACGGTGGTCTCGTCGGCAAAGGATTGGATCACGAGCGTCGTGTTACACACTACACAAGTAGCGTGTAGAATGCAAGGAGTGGCGGAGGGATAGGGATTCGAACCCTAGAGCGAGTTTCCCCGCTAACGGTTTTCAAGACCGCCGCCTTCGACCGCTCGGCCATCCCTCCGGAAACGATTGGCAATCCTCCGGATTGCCGTTCGCGGGGCTGCTCCCCGCTTCGCTGGAGGCCCCGCGCCGCCGACGCACTCGCCGCCGCTACGCCGGCTCGATGATCTCCTGGCCGCCCATGTAGGGCCTGAGCGCTTCGGGCACGACGACCGATCCGTCCTTCTGCTGATTGTTCTCGAGGACGGCGATCAGCGTGCGGCCGATGGCGAGGCCGGAGCCGTTCAGCGTGTGGACGGCCTCGGCCTTGCCGGTGCCGTCGGGCCGGAACTTGATGCCGGCGCGGCGCGCCTGGAACGCCTCGGTGTTGCTGCAAGAGGAGATCTCACGGTAGGTCTCCTGCCCCGCCAGCCAGACCTCGAGGTCATAGGTCTTGGCGGCGGCGAACCCGATGTCACCGGTGCACAGCGCGACGCGGCGGTACGGCAGCTCGAGTTTCTCGAGGACGGTCTCGGCGTGGCGTGTCAGCTGCTCGAGCGCGTCGTACGACTGGTCGGGCGCGGCGAACGTGAACAGTTCGACCTTCTCGAACTGGTGCTGGCGGATGAGGCCACGCACATCCTTGCCGTAGGAGCCGGCCTCGCTCCGGAAGCAGGGCGTGTAGGCAACGTACTTGAGCGGCAGCCGCCGGCCGTCGAGAATCTCCTCGCGGTGGAGGTTGGCAATCGGCACCTCGGCGGTGGGTACTAGGTAAAGGTCCCAGTCCCCTGCCATCTTGAAGAGATCGGCCTCGAACTTCGGCAGGTTCCCGGTGCCGGTCAGCGCCTGGCCGTTGACGAGAAACGGCGGCACGACCTCGGTGTAGCCGTGCTCCCCGGTGTGGAGCGCGAGCATGAAGTTGATGAGCGCACGGTTCAGTTTGGCGCCGGCACCGAGCAGAACGGCGAACCGGGCTCCGGACATCTTCACGGCCCGCTCGAAGTCGATGACCCCCAGCTCGGGGCCGAGATCCCAGTGGGCCTTCGGCGTGAAGTCGAACGTCGGCGGCTCGCCCCACCGGCTGATCTCCTGGTTGTCCTGCTCACCACCACCGCGCGGTACGCTCTCGTGCGGCAGGTTCGGCAGCCGGAGCAGCAGATCGCGGCGCTCGGCCTCGACCGTCTCGAGTGCGGCCTCCTGCGCCTTGATCTGTTCGGAGAAAGAGGTGCCCTGCTTCAGCAGGTCGTCGGCCGGCTCCCCGGCCTTCTTCGCCTGGGCGATCTTGGCGCCGACGGCCTTGCGCTCCCGTCGCGCGTTCTCGAGGTCGGGGATGATCGCGCGACGCTTGCCGTCGAGGTCCTTGATCGCGGTTAACTCCTTCTCGAGATTGGTCGCCCGCGTGGCGAGCCGAGCTTCCACGTCGTCGAGGTGGTCCCTCACCAGGGCTGGGTCGAGCATAATCTTGACCTTTACGTGCGCCTCACCGCGCCGAGGCGCATGTCGAGGCATTCTAAATCGTTTATCCTCGCGCCGGGGACCTGCGATACGATCCCCGCCGAGATGACCCCCGTCTTGCAGACCATCCGTAAAGCGGTCTTCCCCGCCGCCGGACTCGGCACCCGCTTCCTGCCGGCGACCAAGGCGCAGGCCAAGGAGATGTTGCCGCTCATCGACAAGCCGATCATTCAGTACGGCGTCGAGGAGGCGCTCGCCTCGGGTCTCGACCACGTGGTCCTGGTCACCGGCCAGGGCAAGCACGCCATCGAGGACCACTTCAACGTCGACGTCGAGCTGGAAACCCTGCTCGAATCGCGCGGCAAGACCGACCTGCTGGCCGACATCCGCAGCGTCCCCTGCCCCGCCAGTGTCGCCGCCGTCCAGCAGAACGAGCCGCTCGGCCTCGGCCACGCGGTGCTCGTCGCCCGCGAGCTGGTCGGCGACGAGCCATTCGTCGTGATCCTCAGCGACGATGTCATCGACGCCAATCCGCCGGCGGTCCAGCAGCTCATCAACGTCTACGAGCGACTCGAGGACCCGGTCCTCGCGGTCGAGCGGGTCCCGGCCGACCAGGTCAGTAGCTACGGCGTCATCTCGGGCGAGCCGGTCCCCGGCGAGGACGGTGTCTACCGGATCCGCGACGTGGTCGAAAAGCCCCCTAAAGAGGATGCGCCTTCCGACCTGGCCATCATCGGCCGCTACGTGCTGACCCCCGACATCTTCCCCATCCTCGAGTCGACCCCCCGCGACACCCGGGGCGAGATTCAACTCACCGACGGGCTCCGGCGGCTCCTCGCCCACCGGCCGCTCTACGCCTGCCAGATCGACGGCGTCCGACACGACACCGGCAGCAAGAGCGGCTTCCTCCGCGCGACGGCCTATTTCGCGCTGAAGCGCCCGGATCTGGCCGAGACCTTCCGCCGCTACCTCCGCACGCTCGGCGTCGGCACCGACGACTGACCCGTAATCTTGTCGAGGAAGACCCGGCGCCAGCGCGGCGCCGCGCGGCCTACTTGGAGGTGGGGCTTGATGAGCCCGACTTCGACGATGACGACCCGGCCGAGGTCGACGCCGGCTTCGCGCCCTTGCCATCTTTCTTGGCCTTGGCGTCCGTGCCCGCCCCGGCGCCATCGTTTTTCCCGGCGCCCTCGCCGCTGGCAGGCGCGCCCGACTTCTTGGCGTAGTCGGTCACATACCAACCGGTGCCTTTGAACTGGATGGCGGGCGACGACAGCAGCTTCTCGACAGTACCGCCGCAGGCGGGACAGACCTTCTCGGGGGGGTCCGAGAAGCCCTGAATCCGCTCGAAGCGCTCACCGCAGTCGCCGCACTCGTACTCGTAAAGGGGCATTTTTCAATATGTTAGAAGCCCTCATCGTACTGTCGCCCTGTTCCGGCTGTCAACGGGCGGTGGGCGAATCCCGGGGGTACGGACCGCGAATCAGGCCAGGGCCGGGCCGGCGTGGTCGCCGAGCATCAACCGGCGATGCATCCAGAACGGCAGGGCGCCGTTGCCGAGCAGGCGGTCGTGGAAGGCCTTCAGGGAGAACTTGGCCTGGTGCCTCGCCTCGTAGTCGGCCCGGAGCTTGAGGAGCATCAACTTGCCGGCCGAATAGACGACATAGCCCGGATCGAACGTACCGCGCTCAGCTTCCCGGCGCGCACTCCCCTCCTCCATGTAGGCCTCGTCGCGGAAGAATCGCACGCCCTGCTCCACCGACATGTCCTCGGCATGCAGCCGGATGCCGACCACCAGCCGCGCCAGGCGGATGAGCGCCTCGGCCAACTGGCCGAGCTTCACACGGTCGTCCTTGCGGCCGAAGCCGGCTTCGATCATCAGCTGCTCGCCGTAGTGGGCCCAGCCTTCGATGAACCCGATCGAGGCGAGCATCCCCGACCGGCGGACGGTCGACTCGATCCGGCGGACGTGCTGGTGGTGCAGGAAGTGCCCAGGGTAGGTCTCGTGCATCGAGATCGCCCAGAGGGCGCCGGTGTGGAAATCGCGCAGATGTTGCTCCTGCCGCTCCGCGGACCAGGCCGGATCGACGCCGGTCAAGTAGTAGTAGGTCGGGAGCGGCTTGGCCTCGAACACCCCCGGCGTCCACAAGCTCGCGAACGTCCACCGGAAGAACGGCGGCGTCGGCGCCACGACCGGTGCCTCGGCACCCGGCACCGACAGGAGGCCCTTGCGCTCGACGAAAGCGGCCAGCTCGCGCACCTGCTCTTCGGCGGTGGTGACCAGCGCGTCGTCGGAGGGATGGTTCTGCTTCACCTTGTCGAGCGCATCGGCGACGCCGCCCCCGAACTTCCCCGCCTGCTTCCGGAATTCCTCTTGCGTCTCGTGCAGCTCGCGCTCGGCGATGGCCAGCAGCCGATCGGCGCCCAGAGTGATCCCTTCTTCGAGCGCTAGCTTCTCGTCGAAGGCCTTCCGGCCGAGCCGGAACGACCCTTTGGCGCTCGGCGCTACGTCGTCGCGCAGATGATCGGCGTAGCTCCGAATCGCCGCGACCGCCTCTGTGGAGGCATCAGCGAGGTCGCTCAGCAGATGCATCTCGTCGAGCTCGGCCAGGGCGCGCGGGAGGTCACGCTCGATGAACTGCGCCACGCCGTCGAGCGACGAGCGACCTTCCTTGACGAAGATCCCCGGCGGATCCTGAATCGTGTTGCGCGCGGCCTCGATCAACCGGGGTGCCTGGCGCAACTTCGAAAGGATCCGCCGCGCGCGCTCCTCAATCGAGGCGTAGGGGAACAGCGCCTGCGCGGCGAGGCTCGTGGCGAGCAGTTCGGCGTGCCGCTGGGGGTTGCGCTCCCAGGAGCGGACCTTCTCGAGTTCGAAGATCCGTGCCCGGATATTGGCATCGAGCATCTCGCGCTCGATCCGCTCGGTCGACGTCAGGCCCGATTTGCCGATGGCGGCCAACCGCCGGGCCAGGCCACCCAGCTCGCGGGCCTGTCCCTCGAGTGCTCCACGGCTCGGGTCTTCGAGCAGGTCATCGAACTGGTGAACACCCTCGAAGGCGGCGCCCGTCGGGTGGGTCTCGTAGAGGTAGTCGAGGTACTGCTCGACGAAATGCGAGAGGGGCTCGGCCGAGTACATTCAGTCAGGTCCGGAGGGTCCGCCGCGCCATCGGGCCCAGCCGCCCGTGGTGGTAAGATACGCTGGCCGGCGCGGCTCGACGCACGGCATCTGGCATGCCCGGCACCCTCTACGTGGTCGCCACACCGATCGGCAATCTTGAAGATCTGACGTTTCGAGCGGCTCGTCTGCTTCAGGAGGTCGAACTGATCGCGGCCGAGGACACGCGCCGCACCGCCACCTTGCTTCAACACTACTCGATCTCGACACCGACCACGAGCTTTCACGCCCACAATGAGGGCCGGAAACAGTCGACCCTGCTCGACAAGCTTTCCGCCGGCCAGTCGATCGCGCTCGTCTCGGACGCGGGCACGCC
This sequence comes from Acidobacteria bacterium UBA2161, assembly GCA_002328835.1. Taxonomy (GTDB): domain Bacteria; phylum Acidobacteriota; class Vicinamibacteria; order Vicinamibacterales; family UBA823; genus UBA2161. The sequence continues at coordinate 101,827 of DCWN01000007.1, forward strand.
AACCGTCTCGGACCTCGGCACCCGTCTGGTCGCCGCCGCCCTCGACCGCGGACTGCGGGTCGAGGCGGTCCCCGGCGCGAGCGCGGTGCTGGCCGCGCTCTCTTCGTCGGGCGTGGTGAGCGAGCAGTTCCTCTTCGTTGGATTCCCTCCGTCTAGGTCACAAGCCCGTGCGCGCTGGCTCGAGAAGCTGGCCGACGAGCCCAGACCGCTCGTCATCTTCGAGGCGCCGCACAGGATCGCCAAATTACTAGGTCATATGACGGATATATTCGGGGATCGGCAGGTCGCCCTGGGCCGCGAGCTGACCAAGAAGCACGAAGAATTGGTTAAAGGACCTATCTCATTCATTTTAAATAACTTGTCGGCAGTAAAGGGCGAGATGACGCTCGTCGTTGAGCCTTCGGAGCAGTCCGAGAACGAGACTCGGTGTCCGAGCAACAGCTTGATATACAAGGAGTTCTGTCGTTTGACAGATATCGAGGGCTTTGGCCGCCGTGACGCCATCTCGGCACTTGCACGACGACACGGAATCTCCTCGAAGACGATCTACCAGGCGATTGAGGACGTCAAATAATATGTTGATTGACCTAACTCCCGTTGCCAGTCAGGTGCCCGAGGTGCCGACCGGCACGGTTAACTTGCTCGCCTTGACCCGTTTGCAGCGCTTCTGCTAATCTACCGCGCCCCCCGGAGGTCAGATGGCGAAGCAGCGCCGAGTAGCCGCGAAAAAGAAGGCCCCGACCAAGCGCAAGGCCACCAGGAAGGCCAAGGTCCGAAAACCGCGCGCGAAGCGCGCCCGGGCCGTGCCGGCGCCGAGCCCGGAGGCCCTGGCCGCGCAGGAGGCAGCCGAGGCGCGACGCCGGAAGGCCGTCGGCGCCTACGAGCGCGGCCTGAAGGCGATGCAACGACGCGACTTCCAGGGCGCGGTTGCCGCATTCACGAGTGTCCTCGAGGAGTTTCCGGCCGAGCGCGAGTTGCACGACCGCTGCCGCCTCTACCTGCAGGTGTGCGCACGCGAGACGGCGCCCCGAGCACCGCGGCCGTCGACGCCCAACGAACTGGTCTACGCGGCGACCGTGGCCCTCAACAACGCCGCCCACGACGAGTCGCTCGGCCACCTCCGTCAGGCCATCGGCCAGGACGCCGACGACGAGCGGGCCCACTACATGCTGGCGGTCGTCTACGCACAGACCGATCAACTCGACCTGGCGGTCACCCACCTCGAACGCGCCGTCGAGTTGGAACCGGAGAATCGGCTCCTGGCACGACAGGAGCCGGACTTCGAATCGCTCCGCGAGCACGAGCGGGTGCATCAGCTGCTCGAGCCGCCGCCCGCGCGGCGCCGTGCCCGCCGGCAACGGTAGCCCCCTGGCCGTCGGGCAGGCGTCCGACAACCCGGTGCGCTACAATTTTCGGAGAACGTTCTCCCGATGGCTAACACGCACGTCGTGATCCTCGCGGCGGGCAAGGGCACCCGGATGCAGTCGGCGCGGCCGAAGGTGCTGCACCGCGTCGCGGGGTTGCCGATGGCGGACTACGCACTCCGCGCAACCGCGCCGCTCGACGCCGCTTCGACGACGCTGGTCGTTGGCTACGGCGCCGAGCAGGTGCAGGCGGCGCTCTCGCGGTGGGAGGTCGGGTTCGCAACGCAGGCCCCGCAGCTGGGCACCGGCCATGCGCTGATGCAGGCGGAATCGGCGCTGGCCGGCGCTACCGGCACGCTCGTGCTGTTGGCCGGCGACGTGCCGCTCCTCCGCACCGCGACGCTCCGGGCGCTCGTGGCGACCCATCGGCAGGCGGGCGCCGCTGCCACGGTACTCACCGCAACGGTGCCGTGGCCGTTCGGCTACGGCCGCATCGTCAGGACGCAGGGGCGAATCGCCCGCATCGTCGAGGAGCGCGACGCGACGCCGGACCAGCGCGATATTCGCGAGATCAACAGCGGCATCTACGCGCTCGATCTCGCGCCGCTGTTCGACGCGCTCCGCTCCATCGCGACCGAGAACGCGCAGGGCGAGTACTACCTGACCGATCTGGTGTCGATCTACCGTCGGCGGAAGCTGGTCGTCGAGACCGTCACCGTCGAGCGGCCGGAGGAGATTCGCGGCATCAACAGCCGGACCGAGCTGGCAGAGGTGGGGGCCATCGTGAGACAAGGCAAGAACGAAGAACTCATGGCAGCGGGCGTGACAATCGAGGACCCGGCGACGACCTACGTCGACACCGACGTCACGGTCGGTGCCGACACGGTGCTGCATCCCGGCGTCACGCTCGAGGGCCGAACGGTGGTCGGCTCGGCGTGCGAGATCCACAGCGGCGTGCGAATCGTCGATTCGACGATCGAGGACGGCGTGACGATCAACAATCACTGCGTCATCACCGACGCGCGCGTCGCCACCGGTGCGAAGATCGGCCCGTTCGCGCATCTCCGGCCCGAAGCCGACATCAGGCGCGACGCCAAGATCGGCAACTTCGTCGAGGTGAAGAAGGCCGTGGTGGGCGCCGGCTCGAAGGCCAACCACCTGGCCTACTTGGGCGATGCGACGGTGGGGGAGGGCGTCAACGTCGGCGCGGGCACGATCATCTGCAACTACGACGGCGCGACGAAGCATCACACCGTGATCGAAGATGGCGCGTTCATCGGCAGCGACACACAGCTCATCGCGCCGGTGACGGTGGGAAAGGGCGCCTACGTGGCGTCGGGCTCGTCGATTACCGACGACGTGCCGGCCGGCTCGCTCGCCGTGGCGCGCGGACGCCAGACCGTCAAGGAAGGCTGGGTGGCGCGGAAACGCCGCGCCTGAGCGGGGTCCCGGAGCAGTCCCATGTGCGGCATCATCGGCTACATCGGCGGCCAGCCCGCGCTGCCCGTCATTCTCGACGGCCTGCGCCGGCTCGAGTATCGCGGCTACGACTCGGCCGGCGTGGCGCTGGTGCGCGCGGGCGGCCTCGAGCGGCGGCGAACCGCCGGCAAGCTGGCCCGTCTCGAAGAATCACTCGACCTCGAGTCGGTCGAGGGCGACTACGGCGTCGGCCACACGCGCTGGGCGACGCACGGGCGGCCCACCGAGGAGAACGCCCACCCGCACGTCGACTGCACGGGCCGGCTCGTCGTCGTCCACAACGGCATCATCGAGAACTACCTCGACCTCAAGCGGGAGCTCGAGCGCGAAGGGCACACCTTCGTCACCGAGACCGACACCGAGACGATCGCGCATCTGGTGGAGCGCGAGATGCGCGACGACGGGCTGGCGGGTGCGGTCCGGCGGGCGCTGGCCGCGCTCGAAGGCCTGTTCGCGCTCGTCGTGGTGTCGGCCGACGACCCGGGCACCATCGTCACCGCGCGCAGTGGGCCACCGATTGTCATCGGAGTCGGTGACGGGGAGTACCTGGTGGCATCGGACATTCCCGCGGTGCTCAGCCACACCCGCGACATCGTCTTCCTGGGCGATCGCGAGATGGCGGTCGTCCGCCGGGACGGCGCGACCTACTCGGATTTCGAGGGCGCGCCGCGTCCGCTCGAGCCGCAGCGTGTCGCCTGGGACGCGGTGATGGCCGAGAAGGCGGGTTACAAGCACTTCATGCAGAAGGAGATCTTCGAGCAGCCCGACGCGATCCAGGAGACCTTGCTCGGCCGGATCTCGCTCGAAGCCGGCGACGTGTTTCCCGGTGAACTAGGGATCGCCGAGGAGGCGCTCCGCCGGATCGAGCGGGTCGCCATCGTGGCGTGCGGCACCTCCTGGCACGCGGGGTTGGTGGGGAAGTTCCTGTTCGAGCAACTCGCCCGGCTGCCGGTCGACGTCGACTACGGATCGGAGTACCGCTACCGCGACCCGATCATCGACGACCGCACACTGGCGATCGTCATCACCCAGTCGGGTGAGACGGC
>DCWN01000027.1 GCA_002328835.1 Acidobacteria bacterium UBA2161
GACGCTGATGGTTCCGATGAATACAACGTGAGGCTGTCTGAACGGCGAGCGCAATCAGTCGTCGCATGGATGTCCCAGGACGGCATAGCGGCAGAGCGCCTCGCCGCGGTTGGTTATGGTGAATCTAGGCCGGTTGCTGACAACAGATCCGCCCAGGGCAAGGCCCTCAATCGGCGGGTAGAAGTGAGAAGAGAGCAATAAGAATGTCATCATACAGGTAGTCTTCCCGTCAAGGATGACCTCCAGGTTCTCGGCGTGGCGTTTGTGTCTCTCGCGGAAGGCATCGACGCGACCACACCGGCCGGCAAACTCCAAATGCACATCCTTGGAGCCATTGCTGAGTTCGAGCGGGCGAGGATTTGACCTTGCCCCCTTAAACCGGTCCAAATCTAGAGAGAGGATGTTGGGCCGAGAGGGGGCAGGAGCTGCCGAAGAAACGCTGCACGCCGGAGCAAATCATTCCCACACTCCTGACCTGGCCCCAGTGATGGTCCACCTTCTATGAGAGAGCGAAGTTCATCGTAAGCGCCCCCAAGGGCGCGGGCTGAACGGCCTCTGGCGCGGGTGCCGACGGGACGGTAGGCCAGAGACGGCAGGTGGACGGCCAGCCGTTAGGCGACTGAACGAGCAGCGGAGAGTTCGACGACCTATGCCCCTGGGCTGGAACATCTCTGTATGCCGACAGCAGAACGACGGGGCGACTCCGGCGTCATTCGGCGGAGCGCACGGGACACGATTAGCAGTGTGGCAGACCGGGCTCGGCGGGCTGGATTGGCTCGAGGATCTGGTCAAACAACATAAGGCGATCGACCTCGGCGGCAACGGCTATCCGATGGAATACACCGCTCTGGCAACCCACATCATTCCCCGACTGCGAGGTGGCCCACCCGAAGCCAAGGCCGTGTGGACGTTCGACGAGGGTGACATCATTCTGCCAGGCTGGCTCGGCAAGGCCACGATAGACACAGGAGCGATGGATGCCTGTCCTCCTGACGAGTGGCTTCTGATTCAGGCGTGGGATGAAAGCTAGTCCATCCCATCACGAAGCCGCCCAACCTTGCGATGCTCGGCCCTCGCCACCCGACGAATCTTAGACACCCCTCACACCCTTCGTCGCCATCTCGCCTGGCGTCCTCGGCGAACGGCTCGGATCTCATCCCGCACTGTTACCCTCTGACGGTTGACACCCTTCCAGGCTGAGCGGATAGTGAGCGAAGAAACCGGGACGCGTGTGCCCTTGCCCCCTCAAACCGGTCCAAAACTAGGGAGAGGATTTTGGGTCGAGAGGGAGCTGGAAGTGCCGAGACAACGCTACACGCCGGAGCCAATCATCACCAAGTTGCGCCAGGCCGAAGTCGAGCTCGTTCGAGGGCAGACCACCGCCGAGGTCTGGCGCAAGCTCGGTACGAGTGAGCAGACGTACTCCCGGTGGCGTAAGGAATACGGGGGCTTACGCGTGAATCATCTGAAGCGGCTCAGGGCCTTGGGGCTGGAACACCGCCGCCTGCGGACGGTCAGCGCCGATCAGGCGCTGGCGCTCGTGGTGGTGAAGGAGACGGCAGACCGGGCTGGCTCATGGGAGGGGAAATCTGACCCGACCTCTCTCATAATTAATGGACCAACAATGGGGGCAGGTCAAGTACGGAGAACGGCTCGGTGAATTGGCCGACGAGCTTCATGCGGTTCGTGTGGTGCTCAGCACGACCCTGGCGATCGATCTCAACCGCCGGATGAGTGAAGAGCGCGGCATGCTCCCGGCCTTCGATGGCGTCGCCGAGATCAGCTGGGTGCGAGGTGCCGAGTTGATGGAGGCGACCGAGCAGGACGCGATGCAGGGGCGCATCGCGAAGCTGCGTCGATTTCAGGAATCATTCCTGGAACTCGACGCTTCGAGCATCTTTCTCGTGTCAGAAGAAACTGTGCACGATAGCACCGGCTAGGACAACCATGAGCATCCACCCCCGGGCGACGTCTCCTCCTCAGTCGGTTTCCTCAGTTGCGGTGATCGCCATGGCGGCCGTGCTCCTGATGCCCGGAATGGCACCGGCGCAGGAGGCGTTCCCGGTGCATCCGTCGACGCAGGAAGCGTCGGTGCGGGTCACGCTCGAGGCGCTTGGCCAGTGGGAGACTGAGCTGTCCAACTGGGGACGATGGGGACCGGACGACCAGCGCGGCACGCTCAACCTGATCACTCGGGAGAAGACGCGGCAGGCCGCGGCCCTCGTGCACGAGGGCGAGACGGTGAACCTCCAGCACTTCGTCACGCTGGAGAAGACGATCGACAGCCAGACCTTCGGGCCGACCGACCACTGGATGAGCCGCGTCGATCCCGACACCGGCGAGCCGCTCTTCGCGCTCGACGAGATCCAGTTCTCGCTCCACGACGGGATGCTGTCGCACGTCGACGCGCTCTGCCACTATCGGACCGAAGTTGATGGCCAGTACGTCATCTTCAACGGCTATCCGCAGAACCTCACCAAGGATGGCTGCGAGGATCTCGCGGTCGACCGGATGGGCACGTCCTACGTGACGCGCGGGGTGCTCGTCGACCTGCCGCTCATGCGCGGCGTCGACTGGCTGGACGCGAGCACGCCGATCTATGTCTCGGACCTGGAAGCCTGGGAGGAGTTCGCGGGTGTCACGATCGGCAGCGGCGACGCGCTGCTGGTGCGGACCGGCCGCTGGGCCAAGCGGGACGCCGAGGGACCCTGGAGCTACGGGACCGGTGGCGCCGGCCTGCACGCTTCGGTGCTGCCGTGGCTCCGCGAGCGCGACGTGGCGATTCTCGTCGGCGACGCCGTGAACGACGTCCAGCCCTCCGGCGTGGAGGGGATCCGCCGACCGGTCCACCAGCTCACGCAGGTGGTGCTCGGTCTTCCGCTCGTCGACAACGGCTATCTCAAGGATCTGGCCGCTACGGCGGCCCGACTCCAGCGGTGGGAGTTCCTGACCGCGATCCAGATCAACCCGATCGAAGGCGGAACGGCCAGTCCGTTCAACGCGTTGGCAACGTTTTAGTGCACGGTAGGACGCCCATGCCAACCCATCTCAAATCAGCAATTTACGCGAAACCGTGAAGTTTCATGCAGGCGCGGCGGCGCCGCCGGAGGGCCATGTAGGCGGCCCTGAGGATTCTGGGATACAATGTCAGTGTTTGCGCGTTGCAGCTTAGATTTCCCGCTGGACACCTGACGCGGCCGCCGAGTCACTCGGTTCGTCGCCTCAGCCCCCACCGCTAGGTTCCGCCGCTCAAATTCACACGTCGTTCGGACGTGAACTTTATTCGTCTTTCGTCGGCCTGCTGCGCGGTTCAGGGAAACGCTCCAGGCAATACAGGAGCATTCTCGATGCCGTTCTCTACGCTCGGGCTCTCGCCCGTCCTCTGTACACCGCTCGCGCGATTGGGCTACACGCGGCCCACGCCGGTGCAATCCGAATCCATTCCGATCGTTCTCGAGGGCAGCGACCTGCTGGCCCGGGCGCAGACAGGCACCGGCAAGACCGCCGCGTTCGGTCTGCCGATGATCGATCGCCTCAGCGTCCGTGGCGGGCGACCGTCCGGGAGCCGTCGGCCCCGTGGTCTCGTCCTCGTGCCGACGCGCGAACTGGCGCAGCAGGTGCACCAGTCGCTCCAGACGTACGGTGCGCCTGCGAACCTCAGGGTCACCGTGATCTTCGGCGGGGTGTCTATCCGGCCGCAGTTCCAAGCCCTGCGGCGCGGAACCGACATCGTCGTCGCGACACCCGGCCGGCTCATCGACCATATGCAGCAACGCACGATCGATCTCTCCGGCGTGGAGATCCTCGTCCTCGACGAGGCCGATCGGATGCTCGACATGGGCTTCCTGCCGCCGCTGCGTCGAATCGTCGGGAAGGTGCCGCGCAAGCGACAGACGCTGCTGCTGTCGGCGACCTTCTCGAAGGAGATCGTCAGCCTGTCCGGTGAATTCACACGCGAGCCGGTTCGCGTCGACGTCTCCGAGCAGCAGGTCGTGCCGTCGACCGTGACGCACCGGGTGCATCCGGTGTCGGAGAAGCGGAAGGGCCAGCTGCTGGCGCACGTCCTGAAGCAGCCGCCGGTGGGGCAGGCGCTCGTCTTCTGCAAGACCAAGCGGGGATCGAACCGCGTCGGCGAAGCGCTCCAGAAGGCCGGCGTCCGGGCGGCGGTCATCCACGGCAACAAGAGTCAGGGCGCACGCAACAAGGCGCTCGGCGACTTCAAGGCGGGCCGCGCGATGGTGCTGGTGGCGACCGACCTGGCCGCGCGCGGCCTCGATATCGCGCAGCTGCCGCTCGTCGTCAACTACAACCTGCCGCTGGTCGCCGAGGACTACGTGCACCGTGTCGGCCGCACCGGTCGCGCCGGGCTGGCCGGACGTGCCGTCTCGCTGGTCTCGCCGGCCGAGGACAGCCTGCTGCGCGATATCCAGAAGCTGCTGCCGGCGCCGCTCGAGCAGGTCGTCGTCGAGGGCTTCGAGATCACCGCGGCGGATCGGGCTGCCGCCGCCGCGCCGGCGCGCGGCCGTCAGATGCGTCGGCAACCGGGTCGGCCGGGCGGCGCCCCTGCGAGACAGGCCGGGCGCGGCTCGCGTCCGGCTGCCGGGGGGGCGAACCATCGGCGGGCGAAGCCGAGGGGACGACGGTCGGCTTCGCGTCCGTAGCGCACGCCTGAACGGGTCTACTTGTTTCAGCCGATCGGGGCGGGCCGAAGGCGAAGCCAAGTCAGCAGCAGCCGGTGTCGGCCTCGCTGTCGCAGCACGACAGCTGTGCCGGGGCCGGCTTGGCCGCGGGCTGGCAACACCCGGTGATCTTCTCGAGCCGGGATCGGTCGGTCGCCGACGACGCCACGTGCGTCAGAAAATGAGCGACCGAGGCGAGCAGGGCGCCGGCGACGCCGTCCTTCGGCTGTGCCATCCGGTAGTGGACCCAGAGCCCGTCCTTCCGCCCGACGACCAGGCCGGCCCGCTTCAGATAGGCGAGATGGCGCGAGGCCTTGGGCTGCGAGATCCGAAGCGCCTCGTGAAGGTGGCAGACGCAGACCTCGCCCCCGGACAGCAGGCTGAGAATCCTCAGCCGGGTCCGGTCGGCTAGTGCTTTCAGGACCTCTTCCAGCGTCTTGAGTTGGTTGTCTGGCATTGCGACCTTCTTATTAGCAGCGTCTTATACGGCATTTATATATATGGCTTGACACATATCTAAGCCTGCGCCAGGATCAGTATATTCGTTATAGCGAATGTTATGAACCAATCATCATGGAGGCCACAATGAGTGACGTGGGCGTGAAGGAAATCGTCAAGGAGAAGTACGGGCAGGTCGCCGCAAAGATCCGGAGCGAAGGGGAAGGGTCGTGCTGCGGGCCGACGTGCTGCGGGGAAGGTGGCCCCGACGCGATCACACGCGATCTCTACGACGCCGGCGAGAAGCAGCAACTGCCCGACGACGCGGTGGCGGCGTCGCTCGGATGCGGGAACCCGACGGCGCTGGCGACGCTGGAGCCGGGGGAGACGGTGCTCGACCTCGGGTCGGGCGGTGGGATCGACGTGCTGCTCTCGGCCCGCCGCGTGGGTCCGACCGGGAAGACGTACGGACTCGACATGACCGACGAGATGCTCACGCTCGCGCGGGAGAACCAGCGGAAGGCCGGAGCCGACAACGTCGAGTTCCTGCGCGGTGAGATCGAGGACATTCCGCTGCCCGACAACTCGGTGGACGTCATCATTTCGAACTGCGTCATCAACCTTTCCGGCGACAAGCCCAGAGTGCTGGCCGAGGCGTTCCGGGTGCTGAAGCCGGGCGGCCGGTTCGCCGTCTCCGACGTCGTCCGCCGGCGCGACGTGCCCGAGCGGATCCGGCGAAGTATGGAGCTGTGGGCAGGCTGCGTCGCCGGCGCGTTGTCGGAGACGGAGTACCGCGGCGGCCTCCAGGGCGCCGGCTTCGAGCAGGTCGACATCGAGCCGACGCGCATCTATCATGCCGATGATGCGGGTTCGCTGCTCGCCGGTGTCGAGGAAGGCGATCTCGAGGGGTTGGCCTCGGAGATCGACGGCGCGTTCATGAGCGCATTCGTCCGGGCCCGCAAGCCGCAGTCCTGAGACGTTGCCCGGGTAGACCGTTCCACTCGATGTCCGTGACGCCGCGCCTCCGTTTCGCGCCCTCGCCGACTGGATTTCTCCACGTCGGCGGGGCGCGAACGGCGCTGTTCAACTGGCTCTACGCGCGTCGCCACGGCGGCGTCTTCGTCCTGCGCATCGAGGACACCGACGTTCGCCGCTCCTCGGACGACCTGGTCGCGGGCATTCTCGACGGCCTGCGCTGGCTGGGGATCGAGTGGGACGAAGGACCGGGCGTCGGTGGACCGCACGGTCCGTACCTGCAGTCAGCCCGGCTGGAGAGCTACCGCACCGAGGTCGACCGGCTGCTCGCCGACGGCCGCGCCTACCGCTGTTTCTGCCTGCCCGAGGAACTCCAGCAGCGCCGTGAGGCCGCGCAGGCCAAGGGCGGCGGGTGGATGTACGACCGTACCTGCCTCCAGCGCCGCGAGGAGACGACGGCGCGCCTGACGAACGACGGGGTGCCCCATGCGGTCCGCTTTCGGGTGCCCGAGGGCCGCACGCGATTCGACGACCTGGTCCGCGGCACGATCGACGTCGACAACGCGACGATCGAGGACTTCGTCATCCTTCGCTCCGACCGTCATCCGACGTACCACCTGTCGGTGGTCGTCGACGACATCGACATGGCGATCACGCACGTCGTGCGCGGCGACGATCACACCTCGAACACGCCGAAGCACCTTCTGCTCTACGACGCCTTCGGGGCCTCGCCGCCGCGATTCGCGCACGTGCCGCTCATCTTCGGGCCCGACAAGAAGCGGATGAGCAAGCGCCACGGCGCAACGTCCGTGACCGACTACCGGGACCGGGGCTATCTTCCTGACGCGATGGTGAACTTCCTGGCGCTGCTCGGGTGGTCGCCCGGGAGTGACCAGGAACTGTTCACGCGTGAGGCGCTCGTCGAAGCGTTCACGCTCGAAGGGATCTCCGGAGGCAACGCGGTCTTCGACGCCGAGAAACTCGACTGGTTCAATGGCCAGCAGATCGGTCTGATGCCGGCCGACGTGGTGGTCGATGCGCTGCGGCCGGCCCTCGAAGCGGCTGGGCTCTGGCGCGACGACTACGCGGCGGGCGGCGGGCGGCGCGCATGGCTGGCGCAGGTGATTGACCTCCTGAGGTCCCGCGTCAGATTCCTGGCCGACTTCGTCGAGTACGGCCGCCCGTTCCTGGCCGACGACGTGGCCTACGAACCCGAGGCGGTCGAAAAGCGGCTCTCGGCTGACGGCCTGGCCGGTCACGTCACCGCACTCCGCGAGGCCTATGCCGCCGGCGAGTTCACCGCCGCCGCGCTCGAGACGGCGCTCCGCGCCGTGGCCGAGACGCGCGGCATCAAGGCCGGCGTCCTCATCCACGCCACCCGCGTCGGCATGACCGGCCGGACCGTCAGCCCAGGCCTCTTCGAGATGGTCGAGTTGATCGGGCGCGACCGCACCCTTGTCCGATTGAGAGCCCTGGAGCAGTTTCTGGTCGAGCGCGGAGCAGTGAGCAGTTAACCCTCCGAGCCTCGCGGCGCGAGCTCCGTTTCGAACAACAGCCCCCCGTTCCGAATCGCGACGTCAGCACACGCGGCCCAGGGGCCGGCACGTCGGTTGTCGGGACGTTCCGCAAGCCGCTTTGAAGTGACCGTAGCCCGAAACGTCGGACGATCCGCCCCGCGCCTACCAGCGCAGGACGCGCGTGCCGCGCCATTCGGGCCCTTCAGCCACGTAGCGCCATTCGGGATTCTGCGACTGATCGCGTAGCGCGGCGTGCACCTGGTCGAACACCGGCAGGTTCTCGTCGGTGCATTCGAAGTAGGTGACGAAGTCGTACTCGTCTTCGCGCTCGTAGCCGGCCGGGTTGTGGTAGAGCCGGCGGAAGATCGTTGGGACACCGG
>DCWN01000039.1:0-8201 GCA_002328835.1 Acidobacteria bacterium UBA2161
GCCGTCAGCGTCGTCTTTCCATGGTCAATGTGCCCGATCGTGCCGATGTTCACGTGCGGCTTCGATCGATCGAACTTTTCCTTCGCCATGACTGCTTCTCCCTCGCGATTGTCAGACGCGCCGACGCGCCGGCCCCGGCCGTGCCCCGCGGGCGCTACCGGCCCTGAATGCGCGCAACGACTTCTTCACTCACCTGCTGTGGGGCCGGCTCGTATCGATGGAAATGCATCGAATGGGTCGCGCGCCCCTGCGTCCGCGACCGAAGGTCTGTGGCGTAGCCGAACATCTCGGCGAGCGGTGCGAACGCGGTAACGATCTGCGTGCCGCCGCGCGCCTCCATTGATTGAATGCGCCCGCGGCGTCCGTTCATGTCGCCCATCGTGTCGCCCATGTACTCTTCCGGCACGACGATCTCGACGCGCATGACCGGCTCGAGCAGCACCGGCCCGGCCCGCTTGGCGGCGTCACGGAACGCCATCGACCCGGCAATCTTGAACGCCACTTCCGACGAGTCGACGTTGTGAAACGTCCCGTCGTAGAGCGAGACGCTCAGATCGTCGACCGGGTACCCGGCCAACACGCCCGTCGTCATCGCTTCGCGGATGCCTTGCTCGACCGGCTTGATGAACTCGCGGGGAATCGACCCGCCGACGATATCGTTCAAGAATTCGAAGCCGTCACCTGGCCGGCGGGGCACGAGGCGGATCTTGGCGTGGCCGTACTGCCCACGCCCGCCGGTCTGCTTGACGTAGCGGCCTTCGCCCTCGGCGGGTTTCGTCAGGCTTTCCTTGTAGGCCACCTGCGGCCGGCCCACGCTGGCCGCCACGCCGAACTCTCGTTGCAGCCGATCGACGATGATCTCCAGATGGAGCTCGCCCATCCCCGAGATGACCACCTGGCCCGTGTCGTGATCCGTCCGCACCTGGAACGTCGGATCTTCCGCGGTCAGTTTGGCCATGCCCTGGCCGAGCTTCTCCTGGTCGCCGCGGGTGCGCGGCTCAATCGCCAGTGAAATCACCGGCTCCGGGAACTCCATCGACTCGAGGATGATCGGGTGCTGCCGGTCGCACAGGGTGTCGCCCGTGGCCATGCTCTTCAAGCCGACCGCGGCCGCGATGTCACCCGCGTAGACCTCGTTGATCTCCTCGCGCTTGTTGGCGTGCATCTTCAGCAGCCGGCCGAGGCGCTCGCTCCGCTCCTTCGTCGGGTTGTAGACCGACGCCCCGGTCTTCATGACGCCGGAGTAGACGCGGAAGAACGTCAACTGCCCGACGAACGGGTCAGTCAGAATCTTGAACGCCAGCGCGGCAAACGGCGCGTCGTCATTCGCTTCGCGCTCGAGCAGCGTTTCCTCAACCTCGTTCGGGTCGAGACCGGTCACCGGCGGCACGTCTATCGGCGACGGGAGATAGTCGATGACGGCATCGAGCAGCGGCTGAATGCCCTTGTTCTTGAAGGCCGACCCGCAGAGCACCGGCACGAACGGCGCCTGCTCCTTGCGCACCGACTCGATCACGCGACGACGCAGCGTCGCGACGATCGCATCCTCGTCCATCGGCTCGCCGTGCAGGTACTTTTCCAGCAGCTCGTCGTTGGCTTCGCTGACTTTCTCGATCAGCTGCTCGCGGAAGGCCTTCGCTTGCTCGACGAGCGACTCTGGAATCTCTTCAATCTTCGACTCGGCGCCCATCGTCTCGTCGGCATAGCGAATCGCCTTCATCCGAATGAGATCGATGACGCCCTCGAACCCAGCCTCGGCGCCGATCGGAATCTGCACAGCGACCGGATTCGCCTGCAGCTTCGTCCGGATCTGCTCGAGCGTCCGGTCGAAGTCGGCGCCCACCCGGTCCATCTTGTTCACGAAACAGATCCGCGGCACGCGGTACTTGTCGGCCTGGCGCCACACGGTTTCCGACTGCGGCTCGACGCCGGCCACGGCATCAAACACGGCCACGGCCCCGTCGAGCACGCGCAGCGACCGCTCGACCTCGGCCGTGAAATCGACGTGTCCCGGCGTGTCGATGATGTTGATCCGCTGCTCGCGCCAGAGGCACGTCGTCGCCGCCGACGTGATCGTGATGCCGCGCTCCTGCTCCTGGGCCATCCAGTCCATCACCGCGGTCCCGTCGTGCACCTCGCCCAGCTTGTAGGTGATGCCGGTGTAGAACAGGATGCGCTCGGTCGTCGTCGTCTTCCCGGCATCAATATGCGCCATGATGCCGATGTTGCGCGTCCTGTCGATTGGTGCCAGCCTGGCCATCGTCCTGGTCGTTCCAAAGAAGTCCTGCGCCTACCACCGATAGTGCGCAAAGGCCTTATTCGCTTCGGCCATGCGGTGCGTATCTTCACGCTTCTTGACCGCCGAGCCCCGCAGGTTTGATGCGTCGATGAGTTCGTTTGCCAGCTTCTCGCGCATCGTCTTGCCGTCGCCGCGGGCGCGCGCGTAGCCCACCAGCCAGCGGATGCTCAGCGACAGCCGGCGGTTCTGGTGCACTTCGATCGGCACCTGGTAGTTCGAGCCACCGACGCGGCGCGATTTCACCTCGAGCGTTGGCTTGACGTTGTCGAGCGCCTTCTTGAACACCTTCATCGGGTCGTCGCCCGTGCGCTCCTTGATGATGTCCAGCGATCCGTAGAGGATGCCCTCCGCCGTGCTGCGCTTTCCGCTCAGCATGATCGTGCGAAGAAACCTCGTGACCAGCGTGCTGTTGTAGAGCGGGTCCGGCGGAACTTCGCGTTTCGGAATCTCACGTCGGCGTGGCATCTTCGTTGTCCCTCTACTAGGCCTTCGGCCGCTTCGCGCCGTACTTGGAACGCGACTGCTTCCGCCCCTGAACCCCAACCGCGTCGAGCGTGCCGCGAACGACGTGATATCGAACGCCCGGCAGGTCCTTCACACGACCGCCACGGATGAGCACGAGCGAGTGCTCCTGCAAGTTGTGCCCGACGCCGGGAATGTAGGACGTGACCTCGATGCCGTTGGTCAACCGGACACGCGCGACCTTGCGCAGCGCCGAGTTCGGCTTCTTGGGCGTCTGGGTGAACACGCGGACGCACACGCCCCGCTTCTGCGGGCTCTCCTGCAGCGCAGGGCTCTTGGTCTTCGTCGTGATCTTCTTCCGCCCCCGACGAACGAGCTGACTGATAGTCGGCACGTGCACTCCAATGGGCCGCTCGCACGCCGCGGGAGAGGGATTCGGCCGATGGCCCTCCCTCAACCGGTACGCGAGAGGCGACCGGACACTGCTCCAGGCCTAGAAATGACGCCGCGCGTCGATTTGGCGCCTGGAAACCCGAATACCCTATTTGTGTGTTCGCGCGGGGGAGACCCCCGCAAGCACTCAGGTGAAGAGACGGATCGTGGCACACGCCACAACCGCTTCTTCTTCTGCCTCTCTGGGTCACCTTCGGTGCCGGCGCCCTCAGAGGCGGAGCGAAGCTAGATAGGGTTTCCTAGCTCCGACAAAACCTTACGAAGATAGCACAACCCGAAAACCCGAGGCAAGAGCAAGTCTCTCGCTCGTCAGGACTTAGCCGGAGTCGCCGACGGTCAGCCCACTCGACCCGCCTGACGCCTCCCGCTGGGGGCCCCTGGCTAAAGGCCAAGGGCTGAGGGCTTTAGCGGCAATCGGCTGTCCACCACCCTCCTGCCTTCTCTCGCCTGGCTACTCGAGCAGCTCGTCTCGACCGAAGCTCTCCTCGGGCTCGACGAGGTACTCCATCTCTCGCTCGAGCTCCAGCTCCTCCGGCGTCGGCGGCGGCGGCGGCGGCGGCTCGTCGGGCTCGATGCTCACGCGTCGGTAGTAGTCGAACCCGGTGCCGGCCGGAATGAGGCGTCCCATCGTGACGTTTTCCTTCAGCCCGCGCAGGTGATCGACCTTGCCGGAAATCGAGGCCTCGGTCAGCACCCGCGTCGTCTCCTGGAACGACGCCGCGGAGATGAACGAATCGGTCGAGAGCGACGCCTTCGTGATGCCCAGCAGCATCGGCCGGCCCGTCGCCGGACGGCCACCCTCCTCAGTGATCACGCGCTCGTTCTCGGCCATGAACCGGATGCGATCGACCTGTTCGTCGACGAGGAACTCGGTGTCGCCAACCTCTTCGATCCTCACCCAGCGCATCATCTGCCTGACGACGACCTCGATATGCTTGTCGTTGATGTTGACGCCCTGCAGCCGGTAGACCTCCTGGATCTCGTTGACGAGATAGCTCTGAAGCGCCTTCTCACCGAGGACGCTCAGGATATCGTGCGGATTGCTCGGACCGTCCATCAGCGGCTCGCCGGCCCTGACCCGGTCGCCTTCCTGGACGTTGACGTGCACGCCGCGCGGTAGCGAGTATTCACGCGGCTCGGCACCCTCCTCATCCGGCACGATCACGATCTTGCGCAGCCCCTTGGCGATGCTGCCATGGCGAACGACGCCATCGATCTCGCTGATGACCGCCGTCTCACGCGGCTTGCGGGCTTCGAACAGCTCCACGACGCGAGGCAAGCCGCCGGTGATGTCCTTCGTCTTCGTGGTCTCACGCGGAATCTTCGCCAGCACGTCGCCCGCAAAGACCTCTTCGCTGTCGACGACCATCAGATGGGCATGCGAAGGCATGTTGTACTTCCGCAGCACCTTGCCATCCTTGCCCCGCACCTCGATGGTCGGCTGCTTCTTCTCGTCGGCAGAATCCACGATGATGAGCCGCGACAGTCCAGTGACCTCGTCGACCTCCTCGTGCACCGTGAGCCCTTCGATGATGTCCTTGAAGCGCACGTTACCCGGGTGCTCCGTGACGATTGAGAAGGTGTAGGGATCCCACTCGACCAGCACCTGCCCCGGCTCGACGTCCTGGCCGTCGTGCACTCTGAGGTGGGCGCCGTAGACGACCGAGTAGCGTTCACGGTCGCGGCCCTTGAGATCCTGTATGATCAGGGACCCGCTCCGATTCATCACGACCAGGGCCCCACCACGCGCCTCGACGACCTGTAGCCCGTCGAACCGTACGGTGCCCGCATGCTTCGATTCGAGCGTCGACTGCTCGGAGACACGCGACGCGGTGCCGCCGATGTGGAACGTGCGCATCGTCAGCTGCGTGCCCGGCTCGCCGATCGACTGCGCCGCGATGACGCCGACGGCGAGGCCGCGTTCGACCAGCCGGCCCGTGGACAGGTCGCGCCCGTAGCACTTGGCGCAGACGCCGCGGCGTGCCGCGCACGTCAGCACCGACCGGATCCGAACGCGCTCGATCCCGGCCTCCTGGATCTCCGAGGCCAGTTCCTCGGTGATCTCCGCGCTCGTGTCGATGATCAGATCGTTGGTGAACGGATCGTTGATTGACTCGAGGGTGACCCGGCCGACGATCCGGTCGCGAAGGTTTTCGATGATCTCGCCGCTCTCGACGATCGCGCGCGCGTCGATGCCGTCCATCGTGCCGCAGTCATCCTCCGAGATGATGACGTCCTGCGCCACGTCGACGAGCCGTCGGGTCAGATAGCCCGAGTCGGCCGTCTTGAGGGCGGTGTCCGCCAGTCCTTTTCGCGCGCCGTGCGTCGAGATGAAGTACTGCAGCACGGTCAGACCTTCGCGGAAGTTCGATGTGATCGGGGTCTCAATGATCTCACCCGACGGCTTGGCCATCAGGCCGCGCATGCCGGCCAGCTGGCGGATCTGCTGCTTGCTGCCCCGCGCGCCGGAGTCGGCCATGATGAACACTGGGTTGAAGGTGCGTCCTTCGCGGTCGAGCTCCTCCATCTCGGCGAACATCTCGTCGGCGATCCGCTCGGTGACATCCGACCATTCCGCGATCACCTTGTTGTAGCGCTCACCGTTGGTGATCGCGCCTTCGAGGTACTGCTGCTCGACCTTGATGACCTCATCGCGGGCCTGCTCGACCAGCTGGGGCTTCTCGGACGGGATGACCAGGTCGTCAATGCCGATCGACAGCCCCGACAGCGTGGCCGCGAGGAAGCCGAGGTTCTTGAGGCCGTCGAGCATGGCGACGGTCTTCTCCAGGCCGAAGCGCAGGTAGCAGTACTGCACCAACTGCTGCAGCCCCTTCTTCTTGAGCAGGCCGTTGACGAACGGCACGCCGTCGGGCAGTGCGCTGTTGAGAATGACGCGGCCCACGGTCGTGCTGATGATCGTGCTGGGCGACTCCTTGACCTCCGCGTGCAGAATGTCCTGGTCGTCGCGCGCGCCCACCAGGTCCATGAACTCGCCGCTGATCCGAAGCCGTATCGGCGACAGCGTCTCCAGTTCGGACGCCTCCTGGGCCAGAATCACATCTTCCACACTGCCAAAGACGCGGCCCTCACCTTTCGCGCCCGTCTTGGCCTTGGTCAGGTAGTAGCAGCCGAGCACAATGTCCTGCGACGGTACCGCGACCGGCGTCCCGTTGGCCGGCGAGAGGATGTTGCTCGACGACATCATCAAGACCGAGGCCTCGATCTGCGCCTCTGGGGCCAGCGGAATGTGCACGGCCATCTGGTCGCCGTCGAAGTCGGCGTTGAAGGCGGTGCAGACCAATGGATGGATCCGAATGGCCTTGCCTTCGACCAGGACCGGCTCGAACGCCTGAATCCCCAGACGATGGAGCGTGGGCGCACGGTTCAGCAGCACGGGGTGCTCCCGGATCACTTCCTCCAGAACGTCCCAGACCTCACCCTGGTGCTGCTCGACCATCTCCTTGGCCTGCTTGATCGTGGCCACCAGGCCCCGTTCTTCGAGCTTGTTGTAGATGAACGGTTTGAACAGCTCGAGCGCCATCTTCTTGGGCAACCCGCACTGGTGCAGCTTCAGCTCCGGACCGACCACGATGACTGACCGCCCGGAGTAGTCGACGCGCTTGCCGAGCAGGTTCTGCCGGAATCGTCCCTGCTTCCCCTTCAGCGTGTCGGACAGCGACTTCAGCGGCCGGTTGTTGGCGCCTCGCAGCACGCGGCCACGCCGGCCGTTGTCGAACAGCGCGTCGACGGCCTCCTGCAACATCCGCTTCTCATTGCGGATGATCACGTCGGGCGCCTTCAGCTCCATGAGCTTCTTGAGCCGATTGTTCCGGTTGATCACCCGGCGGTACAGGTCGTTCAGGTCGGAGGTTGCGAACCGGCCGCCGTCGAGCGGCACCAGCGGACGCAACTCGGGCGGAATTACCGGCACCACGTCGAGAATCATCCACTCGGGCTTGTTCGTGGACCGCCGGAACGAATCGACGACGCGCAGCCGCTTGGCGAACTTCAACTTCTTCTGAGCCGAGGTTTCGGTCCGCATCCGATCGCGAAGCTCTTCCGCCAACTCCTCGATGCTGACGCGCTTCAACAGCTCCTTGATCGCCTCCGCGCCCATCTGGGCGCGGAACTTCACGCCGTATTCCTCCCGCGCCTTGCGGAACTGATCCTCGGTCAGCAGTTGGTTCTGCTTGAACTCCGTGTCCCCGGGATCGATGACGACGTAGGCCTCGAAGTAGAGGGTGCGCTCGAGATCGCGGAGCGAGATGTCGAGCAGGTGCCCGATGCGACTCGGCAACCCTTTGAAAAACCAGACGTGGCTGACCGGGGTCGCCAGCTGAATGTGGCCCAGCCGTTCCCGACGGACCTTCGCTTGCGTGACCTCGACGCCACACTTGTCGCAGATCACACCCCGGTGCTTCATCCGCTTGTACTTGCCGCACAAGCACTCCCAGTCGGTGACCGGCCCGAAGATCTTGGCGCAGAACAGGCCGTCGCGTTCCGGCTTGAACGTGCGGTAGTTGATCGTCTCCGGCTTGGTGACCTCGCCGTGCGACCACGAGAGAATCCGCTCGGGTGAAGCGAGACTGATCCGGATGGCATCGAAATCCGTGGTCAGCGAACCGCGTTCTTGAAAGCTTGGTCTCATAAGAGTTCTTCGTCGCGAAATGCGCCCTCTGGGGCCAGCGGTCGGCTGGCCTCAGAACGGCTCAGCCTACGCTTTTTCGGGCACTGCTTCCGCCGGCGGCAGTTCGTCCACCACCTTCGGCTTGGTCTTCAGCAATTCCACATCGAGACAGAGCGCCTGCAGCTCACGAATGAGCACGTTGAACGACTCTGGCAGCCCCGGCGTGAACGACGCATCGTCCTTGATGATCGCCTCGTAGATCTTCGCTCGGCCGGTCACGTCGTCCGACTTTGCGGTCAGCAGTTCCTGCAGGATGTGCGCCGCGCCGTAGGCCTCGAGCGCCCAGACCTCCATCTCGCC
>DCWN01000039.1:8514-15731 GCA_002328835.1 Acidobacteria bacterium UBA2161
CCTCCATCTCGCCGAAGCGCTGCCCGCCGAACTGCGCCTTGCCGCCGAGTGGCTGCTGCGTGATGAGCGAGTACGGGCCGATCGACCGTGCGTGGATCTTTTCGTCGACCAGGTGCGACAGCTTGAGCATGTAGATGTAGCCCACCGTCACGTCCTGCTCGAAGACCTTTCCGGTCATCCCGTCGAAGAGTCGGGTCTTGCCGCCCTTCGGCAATCCGGCCTGCTCGAGCCAGCTCTTGATCTCCGTCTCGGTCGCGCCATCGAAGACCGGGGTGGCGAAATAGAGCCCCAGCGCGTGGGCGGCCCACCCGAGATGCGTCTCGAGGATCTGCCCCACATTCATCCGCGACGGCACGCCCAGCGGGTTCAACACGATCTCGACCGGCGTTCCGTCGGGCAGGTACGGCATGTCCTCTTCGGGCAGGATCCGCGCGATGACCCCCTTGTTGCCGTGGCGGCCCGCCATCTTGTCGCCCACCGACAGCTTCCGCTTCATGGCGACATAGACCTTCACGAGCTTGATCACGCCAGGCGGCAGTTCGTCGCCGCGGCGGACCTTTTCCTTCTTCTCCTCGAACAGCTGCTTGATGACCGCGACCTGCCGCATCGTGCGGCTCTCGAGGTTCTGGAGATCCGCTTCGAGCCGCGGGTCGTCGGCCACCACCTTCATCCGGGCGATCGCCTCGTACGGCAGGTCCCGAAGCGCCTCGTCACTGAGCACCGTGCCGGCGTCCAGCAGCTTCTCGCGGCCGTGCTCGTCGTAGAGATCCGCCGACAGCGACTGCCCCGGCAGCATCTGAATGACGCGCTTCTTGACCTCGTCGTGCAGGATGCGAATCTCGTCCTGCAGGTTCTTCTCCATCAGCTCGAGCTCTTCGGCTTCGATGGCCTTCGCGCGGTCGTCCTTCTCGATCCCCTTCCGGGAGAAGATCTTGACGCCGACGATGATGCCGTCGATCCCGGGCGGACAGGTCAGCGAGGCATCGCGAACGTCACCGGCCTTCTCGCCGAAGATCGCGCGCAGCAGCTTTTCCTCCGGCGTGAGCTGTGTCTCACCCTTCGGCGTCACCTTGCCGACGAGGATGTCGGAAGGCTTCACGTAGGCACCTATCCGGATAATGCCGCTGTCGTCGAGATCCTTCAGGAACCCTTCGGACACGTTCGGAATGTCGCGCGTGATCTCCTCAGGGCCGAGCTTCGTGTCGCGGGCCTCGATCTCGAACTCCTCGATGTGAATCGAGGTGTAGTAGTCGTCCTTGACCATCCGCTCGGACACGAGAATCGCGTCCTCGAAGTTGTAACCCCGCCACGGCATGAAGGCGACCAGCACGTTCCGCCCCAGCGCCAGCTCCCCCAGTTCGGTGCAGGGTCCATCGGCCAGCGCCTGCCCCATTTCCACCCGCTGCCCGTCACGCACGATCGGCTTCTGGCTGATGCAGGTGTTCTGGTTGGAGCGCTTGAACTTCGTGAGGCTGTAGATGTCGGCGCCCATGTCCGCGCCGGCGTCGCTCTCATCTTCGCCTTCCACGCGCACGACAATGCGCTGGGAGTCGACGTAGTCGACCGACCCCGCGCGCCGCGCGCTGACGACCGAACCGGAGTCGCGCGCCGTGATGTACTCCATCCCCGTTCCGACGAACGGCGCTCGGGCCCGCAGCAGGGGCACGGCCTGCCGTTGCATGTTCGAGCCCATCAGGGCGCGGTTGGCGTCGTCGTTCTCCAGGAACGGAATCAGCGATGCCGCCACCGACACGAGCTGCTTCGGCGACACATCGATGAAGTCGACCTTTCCGCGGGGCGCCAGAATGAAGTTGCCGGCCTGTCGCGCATTGACCCGCTCCCCGGTGAGCATGCCCTGTTCGTCGACCGTGGCGTTGGCCTGCGCGATGACGTACCGGTCCTCCTCCCAGGCCGAGAGGTAGAACGAGTGCGGCTCGAACTCGGCGGCGCGCTTCTTGCGAGACTTCGCGGCGGCATTCTCGTCGACGGCATCCTTCACTTCCACGATGTCGCCGACCTTGAACTTGGTCCCGCCGGCGTTCGTGATGAGGACGGCCTCGCTGACGCGACCGTCGTGGACCCGGCGATACGGCGACTCGATGAACCCGAATTCATTGATCCGCGCGTAGCACGACAGCGACGAGATGAGCCCGATGTTCGGGCCTTCCGGCGTCTCGATCGGGCAGATCCGTCCGTAGTGCGTCGGGTGGACGTCGCGCACCTCAAAGCCCGCGCGCTCCCGCGACAGCCCGCCGGGCCCGAGCGCCGACAGTCGCCGCTTGTGCGTGATCTCGGACAAGGGGTTCGTCTGATCCATGAACTGCGACAGCTGCGATGACCCGAAGAACTCCCGGATCGCGGCCATGACCGGCTTGGCGTTGATCAGGTCGTGCGGCATCGCCGTCGCCATTTCCTGGTAGACCGACATCTTCTCCTTGATCGCCCGCTCCATGCGCACGAGTCCGATCCGGAACTGATTCTCGAGCAGCTCTCCGACCGAGCGCACACGGCGATTGCCGAGATGATCGATGTCGTCAACGTTGGTCGGATTCCTGCGGAGCTTCAGGAGGTAGCCGATGACCTCGTAGAAATCCTGCGGGTGCAGAATCTTCTCGTCGAGCGGGGTCGTCAGCGTCAGCTTGGTGTTCAGCTTCAGCCGGCCCACCCGCGAGAAATCGTACTTCTGCGGGTTGAAGAACATGCTCTCAAACAGCGACCGCGAACTGTCGAGGGTCGGCGGGTCGCCTGGGCGCAGCCGGCGA
Organism: Acidobacteria bacterium UBA2161; assembly: GCA_002328835.1. GTDB lineage: Bacteria > Acidobacteriota > Vicinamibacteria > Vicinamibacterales > UBA823 > UBA2161. The sequence goes on from DCWN01000039.1 coordinate 11,277, forward strand.
TAGATCTCGATGAGCGCCTCTTCGTGCGTGCGGATCGTGTCCTTCTTGAGCGTGGTCGACAGCACCGGTCCGGTCTCGTCGCGTTCGGCGAAGAAGATCTCGAGCGCCTCGACGGCCTTCTCCTGCGCCATCGAGATGACGCGCGGCGTGACCTCCTCATTGGCTTCCAGAATTACTTCGCCGGTGGCCGGGTCGACCACATCGGCGGCGGCGAAGGCCCCCTCGAGCTCGGCGTCCGACACCTCGATCGCCTCGACGCCGGCTGCCTGCAGCGCAGCCACCGCCGAACTCGTGATCTTCTTGCCCGAACGCACCACTTTGTCGTCGCCGGCCAGCACCACGTCCGAGGCCGCCCTGCGCCCGATGAGCGACTCGCTGACCTTCCAGCGCAGCGCGCCCCCCTTCATCTCGAGCGTGTCGACCGTGTAGAACGTCCGGACGATCTCGTCCGCGCTGCGCAGCCCAAGCGCGCGCAGGAACACGGTCGCCAGGAACTTGCGCTTCCGATCGATGCGGACGTAGAGCAGGTTCTTCGCGTCGTATTCGAACTCGACCCACGACCCGCGATACGGAATGATCTGCGCGACGAACGACGCCTTGTCCGACGAGTGGAAGAACGCCCCGGGCGAACGGTGGAGCTGCGAGACGATGACGCGCTCGGTGCCGTTGATGATGAACGTGCCGTTGTCCGTCATCAGCGGGATATCGCCGAAGTAGACCTCCTGCTCCTTGATGTCGCGGATGGTCTTGACGCCCGTCTCGGGATCCTTGTTCCACACGACAAGGCGGATGGTCACCTTCAGGGGCACGGCGTAGGTCATGCTGCGTTCCTGGCATTCGTCGACGTCGTACTTCAGTTTGAGCTCGACGTTGTTGCCGCAGACGTCGCAGACGTCACCCCGCGCGATATTGGCGCGACCGCACTCGGCACAGAGCACCTCGTGCGACCCGTACGGGGCGGCCACCAACTCGGCCCCGCAGCCCGCGCACGGCACCCGCAGGTGCTGCAGGCCCGCCAGCCGCCCGCACTTGCACTCCCAGTTGCCGATCGAATACTCGATGAACTCGAGCGACGAGTTCTCGCGGAAATCGCTGATCGGAAAGACCGACTTGAACACCGACTGCAGGCCCGCGTCCTCGCGCTCGGACGGCAGCCGGTTCATCTGCAGAAAGCGTTCGTACGACTTCCGCTGAATCTCGATGAGATTGGGAATCGGTACGGTCGTGCTGATCTTCGAAAAATCGATGCGTTCGCGGTAGACGTTCTTGGGCAGGGTGTACATGCTTGGCTGAGTCCAGGGCGTGGCCTACGCACCACGCCGGCGAAAAACGCGTGACGCGTGACCAGTAACGTCGGGCCCGGGGTCGCCGTCCCCCGAACCCCGTTCGATTGCCGCCGCCCCGGCCTCGGCCGGCGCGGCGTACCCCAAGGCCGAGACCGTTATTTGATCTCGGCCTTGGCGCCGACTTCTTCGAACTTCTTCTTGATCGCCTCGGCCTCGTCCTTCGGCACGCCTTCCTTGACGGCCTTCGGTGCGGCCTCGACGAGGTCCTTCGCTTCCTTCAAGCCGAGGCTCGTGACCTCGCGGACCGCCTTGATGACGTTGATCTTCTTGTCGCCGATCTCGGTGAGCGTGACCGTGAACTCGGTCTGCTCCTCGGCCGCAGCGCCACCGGCGCCCGGCGCCGCCGCCACGCCCGCCACCGCCATCGGCATCGCAGCCGACACGCCCAGTTCTTCCTCGAGCGTCTTGACGAGCTGCGAGAGTTCCATCACCGAGATGCCCTTGATGTATTCGACTACCTGCTCTTGCGTGACCTCAGCCATCGTTCGTTCTCCTGACGTAAGACGGACGCGCGCGCCATGGACGGCGCCGCGAATCAGTCGTTCTTCTTCTTCTTCTCAATCTGCGAAAGCACGTTCACGAAATCGCGCGGAACGCCATTCAGCACCATGACCAACTGGGACATCGGCGCTTGCAGCACCGACAACAATTTCGCGTACAGCTCGGGCTTGCTCGGCAACGCCGCCAGCTCGTCGACCTCGGCTGGCGTGAAGCTGCGGCCCTGCACGATGGCCGCTTTCACCTTCAGCGACGGCGCCGTCTTCGCGAAGATCGAGAGCGTCTTCGCCAGCGCCACCGGATCGGCTGTGGACGACGCCACCGCGGTCGGCCCCTCGAACATCTCCGCCAACGCCTCGTAGGCGCTGCCCTTGAGCGCGCGCTTCGCGAGCGAGTTCTTCACGACCCGGTACTGGCCGTCGGCGGCGCGAACCTTCTGCCGCAACTCGGTGGCCGCCGGCACGTCGAGCCCCTTGAAATCAACGAGCAGCACGCTGTCCGCCGCCTTGAACAGCGACTCCAGCTGCTGCCGTTCGGCTTCCTTTTCCGCTCTGGTCACCGCCATCGGTTATGCGCCTTCCGAGGCCGCCGTATCGACCTTCACTCCGGGCCCCATCGTCGAGGACACCGTCAGACTCTTCAGATACTTGCCCTTCGCCGCGGAGGGCTTCGCCTTCACGACGCTCGACACGAGCGCGTTGGCGTTCTCGATCAAGTTCTCGCTCGAAAACGACACGCGGCCGATCGGAGCGTGGATGACGCCGGCCTTGTCGACGCGGAACTCGACCTTGCCCGCCTTGATCTCCTTGACCGCCTTGCCGATCTCGAAAGTCACCGTGCCGGTCTTCGGGTTCGGCATCAACCCGCGCGGGCCGAGCACCTTGCCGAGCTTGCCGACCGAACGCATCATGTCGGGCGTGGCCACGACGGCCTCGAAGTCCATCCACCCGCCCTGGATCTTCTCGACGATCTCCTCGCCCGCGACGACATCCGCACCGGCCTCCTCGGCCTCCTTGTGCTTGTCGCTTCCCGCGATCGCGAGCACCTTCTTGCTCTTGCCGAGGCCGTGCGGCAACACGACCGTGCCCCGGACCATCTGGTCGGCATGTTTCGGGTCGACGCCCAGGCGCAGCGCCAGTTCGACGGTCTCGTCGAACTTCGCGAACTTCACCTTCTGCACCATCGGGATCGCGTCTTCCAGTGCCAGCAGCGTCTCGGGCACCTGATCCTTCGCCGCCTTGAAATTCTTCGTCATTCCCATCTGCGCACCTGCCCCGCTACGCCTCGACGTCGAGCCCCATCGACCGCGCCGTCCCGGCGACGATCTTCATCGCCGACTCCATCGACTCACAGTTCAGGTCGGGCATCTTCACCTTGGCGATCTCCTCGACATCCCTCGCCGTGACCGTGCCGACCTTGTTCTTGTTGGGCTCACCCGATCCTTTCGCGATGTTCGCCGCGCGCTTCAACAGCACCGCCGCCGGCGGCGTCTTGGTGATGAAGCTGTACGAGCGATCGGCATACACGGTCACGACCGCCGGGATGATGAGCCCATCCTGCCCGGCGGTCTTCGCGTTGAACGCCTTGCAGAAGTCCATGATGTTCAGACCGTGCGGGCCGAGCGCCGTGCCCACAGGGGGCGCGGGCGTCGCCTTTCCAGCCGCGATCTGAAGCTTCACCTGCGCCAACACTTTCTTCGCCATACGTCAACTCGCCCGTCGCGGCGTCACCCGCCCGCTACAGCTTCTCGACCTGCAGAAAATCCAGTTCCACCGGCGTCGACCGGCCGAAAATCGTCACCATGACCTTCAAGGTGCTCTTGTCGAGGTTGACCTCCTCGACCGAGCCGTTGAAGTTCGTGAAGGGGCCCTCGTTGATCCGCACCTGATCGCCCTTGTCGAACATGTACTTCGGCTTCGGCTTCTCGGCGGCGACCGTGACCTGGTGCAGAATCTGGTCGACCTCCTCGCGGGTCAGCGGCGTCGGCTTCACGCCGGCCCCGACGAACCCGGTGACCTTCGGCGTGTTCTTGACGACGTGCCACGCGTGGTCGGACATGTGCATCTCGACCAGGATGTAGCCAGGGAAGAATCGCTTCGAACTGACGACCTTCCGGCCGCCGCGCATCTCCACCACGTCCTCCGTCGGAATGAGGACCTCGCCGATCTCGTCTTGGAGTCCGTACGCCTGGACGCGCTGACTGAGCGACTCGGACACCTTCTTCTCGAACCCCGAGTAGGTGTGCACGATGTACCACTGCTTCGTAATGACGTCCGTCATGCCACACCAAATGCGCTGAACACCCAACCGACCAGACTGCTGAGCAGCAGGTCGATGCCCCAGAGATACACGCCGAAGAAGACCGAGGTCAGGATCACCACGAACGTCGTCGCGTACACTTCGGTCTTCGACGGCCAGGTGACGCGCTCCAGCTCGTTGCGCACCTGGGCCAGGAACGACCGCGACTGACTCCACCACCCGACGACGCCACTCATCCTGTTCTCTCGCTCGCCGTCCCTTCGCCGCGCTGGCCCCACGATCGCGCCTCGTCGTGGGTGGCAGGCCAGGAGGGACTCGAACCCCCAGCCCCCGGTTTTGGAGACCGGTGCTC
>DCWN01000039.1:16052-16209 GCA_002328835.1 Acidobacteria bacterium UBA2161
CTCTGCCAGTTGAGCTACTGGCCTACGAAAACGCGGCCGCACCTATTTCGTTTCCCGATGCTTCGTGTGCGTCCGACACCATCGACAGAACTTCTTCATCTCGAGGCGCTCGGACGTCGTCCGCTTGTTCTTCGTCGTGCTGTAGTTGCGCCGCTTG
>DCWN01000034.1:0-58348 GCA_002328835.1 Acidobacteria bacterium UBA2161
TCTGGTCTACTTTTGACAACTCATCCAGGCAGCTGATGACAGCATTTGACAGCCGCCTGGGGCGGACTACCTCCGCGTGATATTGGTTTTTAAATCAAACAATCCTGACCCGGGTCATGGCGAGCCAGCTCTACGACGTGGCCCCGATCGATCCGGCCACCTTCCTCGTCGTTCCGCTCGCCCTGTTCGTGGCGGCGTTCGCCGCCTGCTGCCTCCCGGCGCTCCGCGCCACGCGCGTCGATCCGCTCGTCGCGTTGCGCAGCGAGTAGGAACGAGACTCCCTCACCAGGGCATCGTCCGCCCGGTGTGACGTCTCCCCCGCTCCGCCGCGGCCTCGTTCGCGGCACCGATCATCACGCCCCCGTCGATCATCGCCTCGACGTTGTCGGGTGTGACCGCATTGAGGAACGGGATGCCGGCCGCTTTCGTCGCGTTCAGCACGCGCGCTCGCGCGGCGGCCAGCACCGCTGGCCAGGCGCCGTCGGCGTTGCGTGACAGGCCGAACGACATCGCCATGTCGCCCGGACCCCACTCGGCGAAGCCGATGCCCGGCACCTTCGTCAACGCCTCGGCGTTCTCCAGCGCATGCCGGTCCTCGATCTTGAGCCCGAGGAGGATCTCGCCGTCCGGATTCAGGGGCCACGGGTCGGCAACCTCCAGGTACTCGGTCGAGGAGATCCCCCAGATCCGGGCCGCGTTCCCCTGCGCACCGCTCCCCCGCAGCCCTTCGGCGAGGCCAACCGTCGCGGCCTCAGCGCGACGCGGGAAGCGGGCGGCCTCGACCATCGCCCGCGCCGCGTCGGGTGACCGCGCGTGGACGAGCAGCACGCCGTGGACGCCGGCCGAGAGTACCTGCTCGACCATCCAACCGTTCGCCCGCATCGTCGGCCCGTCGAGGCCGCGCACCGGTAGGACGCAAATGACGGTCGGTGTGCGGTGGCCGCTCTTCGTCGGCCCGCCCTCGACCAGCCCGCGCATGAACCCTTCGAGGGAGGCGATGTCGAAGGCCGAGTGCTCGAGGTTGTAGGTGATGTAGTCGGCGTAGGTCTGGGCCAGCGCCAAGCCCTCGTCGTAGCCGCCGCGATTCACCTGCGTGTAGTAGATCGGCTGGCCCTGCTCCAGTAGCTCGATCGCCTTGTTGATCCGCTTCGGCGTCGGAGTCGACTGCGAGCCGGCCAGGGCGACCATTCCACCGGACACCAATACCGCCGAGAACATCACCTGTCTCATCATGTACGCCATGGCGAACCTCCCTTCGCTCCAGCACCCATATAGGCACCAGCCGCGCGCTTGTCAACCGACCGACGCCCCTGCGATCCCGTATGATCGCCGGACCATGCCCGACGAAGACCTGCCGCCAGCACCTAGACGCACGCCGGGCCCCGGCACCCTGTCGGTCTGGGCCGGTGAAGACGAACCGGCACCGGGCGCCGGGACGCAGGTTCCGATCGTCCGGAGCGTGGCGTTCGGCTACCGAGACGTCGCCCAGTGGGAAGCCGTCGGCCGCGGCGAGGCGCCGGGCGACATCTACAGCCGGAATACCAACCCGACCGTGCGGGCCTTCGAGCAAAAGATCCAACAACTCGAGGGCGCCGAGAGCGCGACCAGCTTCGCCAGCGGGATGGCGGCGATCAGCAACACGCTCTTCACCTTCCTCACGCCTGGCGACCGCGTGGTGTCAATTCAGGACACCTACGGCGGGACCAACAAGATCTTCCTCGAGTTCCTGCCGCGCCAGTCAGTCGAGGTCGCGCTCTGCCCCACCGACAAGAGTGGGTGGCTCTAGCACGCGGACCGTCCCCGAAAGTAGACACCACCATGCAGTCTAAGTGCTTATTAGTCAGCTAGTTACAAGTTAACATAAGTTTCCTTATCGGACCCGAACGCCAAGCGAACTCCGGATTGACCAACGTTGTCACGACCTTTCGCCTCGACGTTTTACGACTTACAGCGATGTGGCCAACGCTTGAGTTCCCGTAAGTCATTTCAGGCGCTTTCGCCCTCGGCCATTGCTCAGGGCCGATCCGGTCTGTCATTCCTGCGCCCAGCCTCCAGCCGCTTGCCTTGTCCGCTCTCCGTGCGACTGTTAGCCTTCTGGCGTCACGAACCAGCTGTTTGCCCCACTGCATTGCGCTGAGTCCCCGATCAGCCTGGCTCGGTGGTTCCGGCTCGCTGCGCCTGGACTCTGACCGATACTCTCTAGGACTGGCAGCCCAACATGCCTGAGACGTCTATATTCGGCGACTTCGACTTCCGTCTCCTGGAGTCTCCGGACTTCAAGGAGGATTCGGTAAGAGAAGAACTGATCGTCCCTCTCCTGAAAGCTCTAGGTTATCGAAGTAGAGGGCGGGGGAGATTCATGTGCGGCCTTTCCCCGAGGTCGATGAAGGCCAGTGGCAGGTCTCGACCGATGGCGGCAGGTCGCCGGTGTGGGGGCACCAGGGCCGGGAGTTGTTCTATCTGCAGGGCAACGCGATCATCGCCGTCCCGGTCGTGACAATCCCTGCCTTTGAATTCGGAGCGCCCCGCGAACTCTTCCAACGAGAGATCGCCCGTTCTCTGCAGCTGGGCACCACCAGCCCGGGACCGTTCGACGTGGCGCCGGATGGCCGGTTTCTGATCGTTATGCCGAGCGAGGACGAACTGACGCCCCAGCCCATTCGCGTCGTCCTCAACTGGTTCGAGGAGTTGAAGGCGCGCGTCTCGGTGCCGTGACGCGCGCCGCATGGCAGCCCTGAAGGACTGCCCTACGTCAGTGCGCGGGTGCCGACGGGGCGGTAGCCTACGAGCAGCTCGCCCCGGTTCGCTCCCCGCGGACCCAGCCCGCGAGCATCTGCCATTCCGGATCGTCGCGGCTCTGCCAGCGTCGCGGCCCGTTGTGCGTGTAGGCGCCGCCACCATCGGGATGGAGCGGTTTCAGCAGGAACCTACTCTGCTCGGGATCGCCGGGCGTGATCAACCGCGAGAGCGACCGGTACGCCAGCTGGGCCTCCTCTTCGCTCCACGCATCTCCGCCCGCCGGAGCGGGCGCGAAGCCGGCGAGCCCGCCCGAGTGGCAGTTGCTGCACCGGAGCTGCCCTTCACGTGGATCGGCGAAGACCCGCTGCACGCAGGCGCTGAAGAACTCGAAGTCTACTTCCGGTTCGGCCGCAGGGATGAACCGGTCATCGGGCAGGCTCTCGATCCACTCCAGGAGCGCGACGTACTCCGGCTCCTCGGGTGACGTCCAGTACGTGCCCCCGGTGTGGGTGAGGCCGCCGGCACCGGCGCCGAGCGGCTTCCGCAGCAGCCGGCTGGCCTCGGGGTCGGCCGTGTTGATGAGCTGACTCACCACGTCGAAGTTGCGCCTCGACTGCTCGGCGCTCCATCCGGCGTCGGAGTCGGGCGTCTCCAGGCTGAACCGAACACTGGTCTGCCAGGTGTGACACATGACGCAGGCGGCGTAGCCGCTCGTGGTACCGCCGCGATCGGTCATGAAGACGCCCTCTACAGTCGTGCGGTACGCCTCGAGCTCGGCCGTGTCAAGCGCCTGCCCCGCGGCCGGCGACTCGGCCGGCGCGCACGAACTCACCGCGGTAGCCAGCCCGAGGACCAGCGCCAGGCCACCGCCCGTCAGGGTGAGCGTCGCCCACCGCTCCCCGCTCCGCAGTCTCGTCACCATGACCATTACTCCCGGGGCCCCATGTTGGTCCCCGTGGGATTCACCCGGTCGGGCGGCAGGATTGCGGTGCTGATCCGCGCAGGGCGCGCCCCGGTCGTGATCCTGTCGACGATCTCGAGCGTCTCCAGGTCGATGGCCAACGTGTAGTCGGCGCCCGACACCGCCACGTACATGTAGCGGCTGTCCGGCGTCGACGTCATCCAGTTGGCGCTCGGGCCGACCCTGACGCTGCCGATGTACTCCAGGTCGGGCAGGCTCCAGCCGTAGATCCGGCTGTCGAGCCGGCTCGACGCCCAGACGGCCGAACGGTCCGGCAGCACCTCGAGGCCGTGCATGTCGCCGGTCTGAATCCCGTCGGCGTTCTTCTCCCACAAGGGCAGCTCGGGCGGCCAGAGCATCTCGAGGAGTTCCCGACTCTCCCAGTCGTACACCCAAACGGCGTTGATCCCGGTCGCCTGGGCGAAGAACCGCTTGGTCGACCCGTCGTCGTCGGCCTCGAACGCCATCGGCCGCACTTCGTGGTGCGTCCGGCCGTACTGCTTGTAGCCGGTCATCTCGATGCCCCACGCCACGGTGTCGGTCTCGGGATCGATCACCTGGATCGTCGGCTCGCCGGCTTCGATCTCGCCCCGGAGGCCGGCCACGACCCAGCGCTCATCGGGCGTCATGAAGACGTTGTGCACCGGATTGTGCACCTCGATGCTCTTGATGACCTCGTGCGTGTCGATGTCAATCACGTCGACCCAGGCCAGCATCTCGCCGTCGGGCTCGGCTGTGACCTCCGGGCCGAGCGGCTCGGCCGACCGGCGGATGATCCCAGCGTAGATCTTCCGGTATTTCTTGTTGACCGCCACCTTGTTGGGTCGCTGCGACAGCGCGATCTGCTCGACCAGCTCGAGCGTCCTGGTGTCGAAGACGTCAACGGTGCGGTCCTGTTCGTTCGCGCAGTAGTAGTAGAGCGCGTCCGGGTGCATCGTCAGATTGTGGGGGTGCGGACAGCCGCGGATGAGCCCCACCACCTCGTTGATGGTCGGATCGATGATGTGCTGAATATCGCCCGCGTTGTTGCTCTGCAGGATCCTGACGGCGACTCCGTCGTAGGAATCCAGCTTGGGCACCGCCTGGGCCCACGCGGATGCGGCGAGCAGCAGGCTGCCGACGACGACCGAGAGTGCACGGCCGAAGAATGGACCCGTCATCTGAACCTCCGTGTCATGTGCCGGGGTGCTGCAACGGACGACGGTTCTGGCCAGGACAGCCTAACCCAAAGGCCTACTGACCGGCCACCTCGTACTTCGTGAACGCCGCGCCGGCGTCGCTGAGCGACGCGGGTCCCTCGGCCACGTAGACGTTTCCGTCCGCGTCCACGCCAACGCCCTCTCCGGTCACGCCGTGGTAGGGCCGACTGTCGGAGTCCCACGGCGGGATGAAGCCGACGAGCATGTCCCGATCGACCGGGCCGATGCGGACGCCGTTTCGCCAGTTGATGTGCCGCAGCCGGTTGGACTCGGAATCTATTGCGTACACCATCGCGTCGTCGGTGATGAACAGATCGCTGATTCGCCCGTACTGGTAGCGCGACTCGAGGTAGTTCCCCGCCTGGTCGAAGATCTCGAGCCGGTGGTTCCCCCGGTCCGCGACCCACAACCGGCCCTGCGCGTCGAACTCCATGGCGTGCGGTGTGCGGAACTGACCGTGGTCGGTGCCGATCTCGCCCCACTCCAGGAGGTACTCGCCCTCGGGCGAGTACTTGACGATGCGGCCGGTCAGTCCGGCCGCGCGCGCCTCGTCCATCTGCGCGTCGGTCGTCAGGTTCTGCCCGGTATGGCCGTCGGCGACGAAGATGGTGCCGTCGGGCGCGACGATCACGTCGTTGGGCTGGTTGAAGTGATCCGGCCCGTTGCCCGGCTGACCGGCGGTGCCGAGGCTCATCAGGAGTTCGCCGCCCGGACTGAACTTGTGCACCTGATGCCCCTTCGTGCCGTCCTCGTTCCCGGCGAAGTCGGTCACCCAGACGTTGCCGTCGTCATGTACGTAGATGCCGTGCGGCGTCACGAAAATGCCGGCACCGAAGTTCGCGAGAATCTCTCCGGTGCCGCGATCGAACTTGAAGATCGGATCGACCGGATTGCTGTCGCAGTTGACCCCGAGTCCACCCGCCGAGCCGGAGGCGCAGCGCTCGTAGCCCCAGACGTGGCCGTCCGTCGGGTCGATGTCGAGGCCGGCCGTCGAGCCCCAGTCCCGCCCCTCGGGCAGCGTCGCCCAGTTCCCGATTCGTGTCGGGTTCGGGTTCGGCAGCCCCTCGCCCGTCACCGGGTTGACGGCCGTGGCCGGGTCACTTGTGGCAGATACCGTCGCGGCCGGCGGATCGGGTTGGGAAGCGCACCCCGCGACAAGCGCGGCACCGGCGAGCACGGACATCAAGAATCGTGGCAATGACATGAGTTCCTCCAGGCGGATCCCGACTTCGCTGCTGCGGTCCCTGCCAAGACTCTACTTCAGCTGGTCTACCCCATTCCAGCTATCGCGATTCCGTGCTCGAACATGACGGGGTAGGATCGGGTGAGTCATGCTGCATCCCGAGAAACTCGCCATCCTTGTCGCCGGCGGCCCAGCCCCGGGCATCAACAGCGTGGTCGGAGCAGCGACCATCCGGGCGCAAGTCGAGGACATCGACGTCATCGGCATCCTCGACGGGTTCCAGTGGATCATGCAAGGTGACATCGACCATGTCATGCCACTGACAACCGAGAAGGTGAGCCGCATCCACTTCCGCGGCGGGTCGCACATAGGCATCTCACGCGCCAACCCTACCTTGGACCCGGAGCAGCTCGAGAACGCGATCGTCTCGCTCCTGCGCCTCGACGTGACCCAGCTCATCACGATCGGCGGTGACGACACAGCGTACTCGGCGTTGAAGCTGGAACAGAAGGCCGAAGGCCGCATCCGCATCGTGCACGTTCCCAAGACGATCGACAACGACCTCGACTTGCCTGCCCACGTCGATACGTTCGGCTACCAGACGGCCCGCCACCACGGGGTCGAGATCATCAAGAACCTGATGGTCGACGCGAACACGACGTCGCGGTGGTACTTCGTGATTGCGATGGGGCGGAAGGCCGGGCACCTAGCGCTCGGCATCGGCAAGGCCGCGGGAGCTACGCTCACGCTCGTCCCGGAGGAGTTTGCGGGACACCGCATCCGACTCCGGATGGTGGTCGACACACTGGCCGGCGCCATCATTAAGCGCTTGAGTTATGACCGCCGCGATGGCGTCGCAGTTCTCGCCGAGGGTCTCGTCCTCGGCATCGACCGTCGAGATCTGGCTGGCATCGACGACATCGAGCGCGACGCGCACGGCAACGTCCGAATCGCCGAGGTCAACATCGGGGAGCTCCTCAAGGAGCAGGTCAGGCAGCGGCTACGGGCGTTCGGGCTCAGGACGACGATAGTGGCTAAGAACATTGGCTACGAGCTCCGGTGCGCCGACCCGATTCCGTACGATATGGACTACACACGCGACCTTGGGTACTGCGCGGCACGGTATCTCATCGGTGGCGGTAACGCGGCGGTGATCTCGATCCAGGGCGGCGCATTCGTCCCGATCCCGTTCGACCAGATCGTCGACACGGATACCAGCCGCCCGCGGGTGCGGCTCGTGGACATCCACTCCGCCCGCTATCGGATCGCCCGACGCTACATGATCCGGCTGCGTCGTGATGACTTCGAGGACGCGCACGAGATCGCCCGATTCGCCGAAACCTGTGGCGTCTCGCTCGAAGAATTCCGGCAGGAGTTCGAGTATGTCGTGGAGCACGAGCAGCCGCCGCTCGTCCTGGATCTCGACAGAGGCTTCATCGCCGGTTGAAGGCGCGCGTGCCGACGGGACGGTAGCGAGGCGACGGCGAGCGAGCACACTCATGAACCCGCGCGACACCCTAGTCCACAATCGGGCAGCGAAGAATACTTACCAACTCCGTCCCGCCAAAGGTCGTCGATGACACGGTGAACCCAACGAAGGCGAATCCTGCAGCTCCCGCCTCATTCAATTCCTTTTGCATCGTCGCCGTCTTCTTGGTGCCAAGGAGCCGGTACTCATAGAGGTCGATCGCCGATTCGCCATCACCGCGCTCCAAGATGACGACCACCTCATCGCCGCCGAACGTACTTCCAAAGACGGTCTGCCCGACATAGGCATAGCCGGCGTCACCAGCTTCCTGCAGTTCCTCTTGCATCGTCGAGGTCTTGTTCGTCGCCAGAAGCCGATAGTCGTAGATCGCAAGATCGGTTGCCTCAGGGTTCCGAGACATGACCACGACGACCTCCGAGCCCCCGAACGATGTCTCGCCGCCCATGACACCGGCGAATCGATAGCCCGCCTCAGCAGCCTCTTGCATTTCCTTCTGCATCGTGGAGGTCTTGTTCGTCGCCAACAGTCGGTACTCTACGACTTCGCCTGCCTCCTGTGCTGTAGCACACGGAGCAACCGCCGCACTCATCGCTAGGGTCAACCCGACGAACACCAGTAGTCGCCGCATCGTTGTCACCTCCGTGAAGACGATCGTCATGTATCGATCTGGTCTCGTCAAGCGCAGATCTGGAGAGGACATCCACCGGCCTGACGCGCGGGGCGTCGGCTCGCAAGCTTTCTCGCGGATGAGTGACGACGCGCGCCGGATGATCGAGAATGCGCCCAGAGACGCCTCCGCTACGATATACTGAGGTGTTCGTGTGCGTTGGAGAAGGGCGGCGAGACAGCGTAATGATGCGTCACAAGATCCAGTTCCCCGCAACAGATGTTGCTGAACTCGCCCAAGACGAGGTCTATTTCTATCTGCTCAACGGGCGGGGACAGAGGACCAAGTTCCGGCTCCACGAGTACGAGCGGATCTATCAGATACCGGGCCTCTATGAGCAGGTCGTGTACGACCGACTGAAGTGCCAGTCCCCATCGACGGTCACTGACGTGCTGCAGTATGCGCTTTCTCAGTCCGACCAGCGCTTGAACGAGCTGCGGGTCCTGGACCTCGGCGCGGGCAACGGGATGGTTGGAGAGGAACTCAAGAAGCACGGCGTCTCGCGCTTGATCGGCGTTGACATCATCCCCGAAGCCCGTGCGGCGACCGAGCGCGATCGCCCCGGCGTGTACGATGCGTACTATGTGATGGATTTCTGCTCGCTTACCGGTGACGAGCGCGAGGAGCTCACCACGTGGTCACCGGAGTGTCTGGTCTCGGTCGCCGCACTGGGATTCGGAGACATCCCAGCTCAAGCCTTCCTGGAAGCATTCAATCTGATCTCGAAGCACGGCTGGGTGGCCTTCAACATCAAGGAGACGTTCCTCGATCGCAGTGACGAGTCTGGGTTCTCGACGCTCGTTCGGGAACTCATCTTTTCCGAATACCTCGACCTCTACCACCTACAGCGATACCGCCACAGATTCTCATTGGAGGGCGAGCCGCTCTACTACTTTGCGCTCGGCGGCAAGAAGAACGCCGATGTGCCGCGTTCATTCATTGAGACGCTCCAGTTGCCAGACTAGCTAGCGTGGCCGGCGATAGCTCTCGACCGGCGGAAGCTGCGCGCCGGACAGGTCGGCCGGAACGCTCTCCTCGACGATGACGCTGTGGGTCAGCGTGCCGATTCCCTCGATGCTGGCGCTAATCGTCTCACCCGCCTGCAGGTACCCAGAGCCTGTCGCGCGCTCGACGCGACCGGCGCCGGTTCCGCCGGACGTCCCGCTCTGCAGAACGTCGCCCGGGAACACAGTGATGAGCGACGACGCGTACTCGATCAGCTCCGGGATGTTGTGGATCATGTCTCCCGCCCTGGCCTCCTGGACGGTCACGCCGTCGATGACCAGGCTCTGGTGCAGGCGCTCCATCGGATCGCCATAGAACTCCTTTGGAACGATCCACGGCCCGTGGGGCGCGAACGTGTCATGGCCCTTACCCACGAACCAGTCCGAACCGGAGCCGTAGCCCCCGGGCGGGCGCCCGCCGCGATCGGAGATATCCATGGCAACCATGTAGCCGAACACGTGGTCGTATGCACGACTCGCGGAAATGTACTTGCCCGCACGGCCGAAGACGATGGCCATCTCGACTTCCCATTCGATCCGGTCACGGCCGTAGGGCATCACGATGTCTTCGCCGCTGCCGATGATCGCGCCGCGGGTGGGCTTCAAGAAGAGATAGGGTACGCCCCGGTTCTCCTGTCGCTCCCGGGTCCGCGCTTGCAGCTCCTCCTCGGTGCAGCCCTCGCACGCGTGCGTGTAGAAGTTCACCGCCGCGTTCATCAGCTTGCTGGGATACAGGATCGGCGCAAGAATCTTGACGTCTCCGACGTCGTGGACGTAGTCCGCACGCGCGTTGCCCGCGAGCCGGTTCTCGGCGACGAGGTGGTTGACGATCTCGTAGAGCCGGAACTTGAGTCCATATTCGTACTGACCGATCAGCTCGAGCATGTCGGCCGGTGCCGCAAGATGCGGGTAGGTCTGACTCAGCTCCAGTTCGGCGTTCGCGGCGCCGATGTCGACGATCAGGGCGTCCCGCAGCACGAGCGCCACGGTCGCCTTCCCGTCGATCTGGAAGGTTCCGACCTTGAAAGGCTCGGCGGATTCCACGGCCTGGGCACGCAGCCCAGCTGGAGCCGCGAACACCACGAGCAGGGCAGCGAGAATAGTCGATCGCATTCAGTCCTCCGTGTGCATCGTGTGTAAGGTGCCGAGAATGACCGCCCGGACGGCTGACGTCAAGAGCATTTGTCCTTGCGCCGATACTTGTGCCGTGAGACGGGGCAAGCCTATCGACTCACGCCACGCTCTCGCTGCCAATCGTGGACGGATCAAGCGGTGACGTTCGAAGAACAGATACAGCAGCTCGAGCATTGCGTCGAGGCCTTTGCGGGCTCTATTGCTCTGCTCGACGAGCGTCTCATGCTCACGAAGGTCACCAACTGGACGGCCCGAGACATCGTGGCTCACCTGATTGGGTGGAACCGATACATCGTGCGGGGCGGGGGGCAGATTCTTCTCAGCGAGCTACCGTTCTACGATGTCGATCCTGGACCCGACTACTCGAACGTGAATGCGGCGCTTGTGCGCGAGTACGCCGACACGGATCGCTCGGCCCTGCTCCAGAGCCTGAACGCGTCGGCAAGAGAATTGACGTCCTTCTTACGCGCACTTGATCCCGGCGCGTGGGATCGCGATTTCGGAGTTCGGCACAAGGGCGAGACGCTCACGGTGAAGAGTACCGTAGACGATCCGATCGCCGACTATCGTCACCATAGAGCTCAGCTGGAGGAGTTTCGCTCACGCGCCGGCGTACAGGATGCTCCACCGCCCGGCCGGGGAGACGGAGCCTAGTGCCGAAGTATCGGCCGCGTGAGACAGGTAGGCCCGCCGGACCCGTTATCGCACAACTCACTCCCGGGAAAGGTCCTGACGTCGAAGCCGGCGTCGCGCATCCGCGCGATCGTCGCTGGGCTCCCTTCGAGCGCGACCAGGAGCTTGTGGCCCAGCGACACGACGTTGCACCCGAGAGCGTCACGTTCGGTGGTATCGATTTCGATCAGCGTGAAGCCCCGCGCGCGCAGCAACTCCACCGTCTGGACCGCAAGCCAGGCGAGGTCGACGAGCGCGACCCGCTCGTCATGATCCAGCACGCTGATGAGTGACATCAGGTGCAGGCACGCGTCCGGACCATGACCGTACGGCAACGGCGCCGCGATGACCTCGACGTCGTGCGGCGCCAGCACGCCACGCAACTGCTCGATGCCAGCCTGGTTGGTGCGATAACCATGACCGACGAGCACCGTCCGCGCATCGAGCCAGACGATGTCGCCGGCTTCACTCGTACCAGGCGCTTCGACCCCACCGAGAATCGGAATGCCGAGCGTGCGGTAGAGGTCGGCGTGACGGCCGGGCTCGCTGGCGCGGGCGGGCTTTCCCATCCGCATCAGCACGGCGCCGTGGTCGGTCATGAACGACGCGTCGTGCGCGTAGACCGCATCGAGTGAGACACCCTGCGCCGCCGGCAGCCAGACGATCTCCGCACCGGCGTCCTCCAGATGGCGTCGCATCCGATCGTGCTGCGCTCGAGCCACCGCTCCACTCGGAGCGCGCCGGTAGCCAAGCTCAGCCCAGCGCGAGGAGGCCTGAGGCTCGGACCAGCCGGCGACGTCCGGCGCGCAGAGTAACACCCGCCGCAGCCGCCCGGTCATCGAATGGCCGCCGAATGATCTCTCCACAGGCCGGCGTCAGTCCTTCAGGATCCCGCGCGCCGCGTTGAGCCCCGGCATGCCGGTCACGCCGCCACCGGGATGGGTCCCGGCGCCACAGAGGTACAGCCCCTTCACCGGCGCCCGGTAGCGCGCCGCCCCTGGCACCGGCCGCATGAACAGCAGTTGATCGAGCGTCATCTCACCGTGATAGATGTTGCCCTCGGTCAGGCCGAAGCGCTCCTGCAAATCGAGCGGCGTCATGACGTGGCGGCCTTCCACCACCGCTTCGATGTTCGGCGCGTAGCGGGCGAGCGTGCGTACGACCAGATCGCCAATCGAATTCCGCGCAGCCTCGTCCCACGCGCCGTCCCGCAACGAAAACGGCGCATACTGCATCACGATCGACGCCAGGTGCTTGCCCGCCGGGGCCACGCCGGGATCCGCGAGCGACGGGATCGACAGTTCGAGGTACGGCGCATCCGAGATCGCTCCATACTTCACCGGGTCGTAGGCCCGCTCCAGATACTCGAGGCTCGGGCTGATCGAAATAACCCCTTCCAAGTGAGGCCCCGCCCCGGGCAGGCAGGTGAAGTCGGGCAGCCCAGCGAGCCCGAGGTGCACCTTGGCGCACACCCCACGAAACCGCACGTGGTCGATCTTCCGCGCGAAGTCCGGCCCGATCGCATCGGGTGGGAGCAAATGGACGAACGTCCGCCTGGGGTCGGCACTCGAGACCACGCGCTCGGCACGGACCTCCTCGCCGCCCGCGATCACCACGCCCTTCGCGGCACCGTCGTCCACGAGAATACGCTCCACCGGCGCGCCGGTGCGGACTTCCGCGCCGTACTGGCGGCACGCGGACGCGATGGCCTCGCTCAACTGCCCCACCCCTCCCCGAACCCGCTCGGTCGGCCGAATCACCCCGGCGCCCGCGCCGACGTGATGGTGCAGGAAGGTGTAGACGGTACCCCCACTCATCGGCCCCTGACAGAGTCCGCCGATCGCGGAGGCGGCGACGGTCCCGCGAACGAGGTCACTCTCGAACCACTCGTCGAGCAGTTCGTAGATCGACATCGGAAGGATCCGCATGACCTCGGCCATGTCCTTCCTTCCCAGACCCCGCAGCTTCAGCCCGAGCTTCGCCCCGGCGAGGAGGTCACCGAGGTCGCTCCCCGTCACGTCTGGAGGCGTCGTGGTCCACGCAGCCTGCAGGAAGCTGGCGGCCTTGCCGACCAGTTCGGTGAAGGGGACCCACGCCTCGGCGTCTGGCCGAGAGATCCGCCGGATGCTCTCCGCGGTCTCCCGTGGGTCGCGCCAGAGCGTGAGTGGGATACCGTTCCCGACAGGTGTGAAGACCGTGGGGTCGGCGGCGAGGACCTCCAGTCCATGGCCGGTCAGCCCGAGATCCGCCACGACCTGCGCGCTCAGCCCACCGAGCCGGTGCGCGCCTGTGTCGACGCGGTACCCCGGGAAGATCTCCTCCGTCGTCGCTGCCCCGCCGAGCAGTTCGCGACGCTCGACGACCAGCACGCCCTGGCCGGCCTTCGCCAGATACGCCGCGGTCACCAGACCGTTGTGGCCGCCTCCGATGACGACCGTGTCGAAGCCCGCGCTCATCAGAGCTTGCCTCCGAGGATCTTCATCGCCGCCAGCCGACCCGATGCCCCGGTCACGCCGCCGCCCGGGTGCGTGCCCGATCCGGCCTGGAAATAGCCGTCGAGCGGCGTCGTGTAGTCGGCCCAACCCACCGCGGGGCGCATGCAGAAGAGCTGCTGGAGCGACAGTTCCCCGTGGAAGATATTGCCTGCGGTCAGCCCCATCGACCGCTCGATGTCCCACGGGCTCAGCACCTGCCGGTGGAGGATCGCTCCCGGCAGGTTCGGGGCGTACTGGGCGAGCGTGTCGACCACCGCATCGCCAAACGCCTCGCGCTTCGCCTCGTCCCATCCGCCGCGCAGGTCGGACGGCGCGTACTGGACGAAGATCGACATGACATGCTTACCCGGCGGCGCCATCTCCGGATCGATCATCGACGGGATGATGACGTCCATGAAGGGACGGGTCGAAAACTCGCCGTACTTCGCATCGTCGTACGCGCGCTCTAGATAGTCGAAGCTGGGGCTGATCGAGATCGCGCCCTGGTGGAGCGGCCCGACGCCAGGCTTGGCGGTGAAGTCCGGCAGCTCGCCCAGCGAAAGATTCACCTTGCCGGACGACCCACGGATCCGAAATCGCTTGATATCGCGGACGAAGTCGCCTGGCAGGTGCTGCTCCGCGACGAGGCTCAGGAAGGTCCGCTTCGGATCGAGTGCGGAGACGACGACGGGAGCGCGGTACTCATCCCCGCTCTCCAGTGCCACCCCGACGGCACGCCCATGTCGGACGATCACCTCCGACACGCCCGCCTCGGTCCGGATCTCGGCGCCATGTTCGCGCGCGGCCGCGGCGATCGACTCGCTCACCGCACCCGTTCCGCCCTTCGCAAAGCCCCACGCACGCATCGCCCCGTCGATCTCGCCCATGTAATGGTGCAGGAGCACGTACGCGGTTCCGGGTGAGCGCGGCCCGAGGAGCGTGCCGATGATTCCGCTCGCGGACATCGTCGCCTTGAGCGCTTCGGTTTCGAACCACTCGTCGAGTAAGTCGGCCGAACTCATGGTCATGAGCTTGTGCAGGGCGTGGAACTGCGCGTGACCCAGTCCCCGAAAGTGCTTGCCCAGCTTGAGGAAGCCGAGGAGGTCCTTCGGGCTCATCGAGGTCGGATCCGGCGGGATCATCGCCAGGATCGGTTTCACGGCAACCGCGAGCTGGTACATGAGCCTGCCAAAGTCGTCGTAGGCGTCCGCGTCGCGCGGCGAATGCCGGTACAGTTCGCGGCGGGTCTGGTCGTGATCGGCCCAGCGCACGAGATAGTCGTCGTTCGGGAGCGGCGTGAACGTACTCTCGAGCGGGAGGATCCGGAGGCCGTGCCGCGGCAGATCGAGCTCTCGAATGATCTCGGGACGGAGCAGACTGACCACGTACGAGCAGACGGAGTACTTGAAGCCCGGGTAGATCTCCTCGGTGACGGCCGCGCCCCCGAGCACGTGCCGCTTCTCGAAGACGATGACCTTCTTCCCGGCGCGGGCGAGATAGGCCGCCGTGACCAGGCCGTTGTGTCCTCCCCCGATGACGATCGCGTCGCAGGCGTGGGCGCTCATGATCGATCCGCTCGGCCCGGGTTGCTGCGCTTTCGATCGGGGTTGAAGAACTGCGGTTCGACGACACGAGCCGCGGCCTTCTTCCGATGATGCTCGACCGTGATCTCCATGCTGAGATGGGTGCCGGTCGCGGAGTGCGGCGTCTGAAGGTGTGCCAGCGCGATGTACTTCTTCAACAGCGGCGACCAGCAGCCGCTGGTCGCGTACCCCACCTGGCGGTTCCCCGCATAGACCGGCACGCTGGTCCGCCAGCCCTCCGACGGCAGTTGCGGCGGCAGGCCGACCGCCCCGTAAAGCGACTCCATGGCATCCCAGCTGACCTCGAGGCCCTTGAACTCCCACTCCGGGCCTCGCGCTCGCTCGGCCATGAGCGCGTCTCGCCCCACGAAGCCCGGCTTGTCGAGCTTCACCGTCCACCCCATCCCGATCTCGTAGGGCGATGACTTGCGGGCCTCGATGACCGCCTGATGCGACGGCACGTAATCGACCTCGATCAGGATCAGGCCGGCTTCCACGCGAGCGACGTCGAGCGCCAACAGCCCGGCGGGCACGACGCGATGGGCCCGACCCGCCGCCATGAGGGCATCCCAGAGCGTCAGGGCGTGTTGCGGCTCGGTCCAGATCTCGTAGCCGAGATCGCCCGTGTACCCGGTCCGTGTGATCTGCACGGGCGCCCCGCCGATCGCGCCCTCCGTGAGGCGGAAGTAGCCGAGGTCGTCCGCCACGCCGCCAGCGGCTTCGGTCAGAATGGCCCGCGCGTTCGGTCCCTGGAGCGCGAGCGCGGCCAGCGCGTCTGAGACATCCTCGATCTGGACATTCAGGCCACGCGCGTTGTCCAGCAGCCAGCGCAGATTCGGTAGCGCCGACGTCAGCCGAAACACATCGTCCGCGAGGCGGCAGAGCGTGCCGTCGTCCATCACCTTCCCGGCCTCGTCGCACCAGGGCGTGTAGAGGACCTGATGGATCGCACACTTCGCCACATTCCGTGTCACGAGACGGTCCAGGAGCCGTTCGGCGTCCACGCCCTGGATGCGGTACTTGTGCAGCGGCGAGACGTCGATCAACCCCGCTGAGTTCCGGATCGCCCAGTACTCTCGATCGTGGTGGAGTTCGTAGGAACTGGCCGCCAGGAAACCCGACCAGCGACGCCAGTTGCCGGCTTCGCAGAGGGCTTCGGTGCGGCGGTGGAATGGGGTGGTCCTCAGCACAGCGGCGGCAGTATATTCGGGGGGAAAGACCGGCAGCAACTCCGGCCCTTCCGGCCGAACACCCGGCCGGCCGAACACCCGAGGCGACATCTTACAGCCATGTGTACTCCTGTCACTCGTCCCAACGCAGCCCGGGGGCGCCTGACGCCAGCACGGGCGGCCGCTTGACCCGCAAGAAGGCTCTGGGGCTCTGGACCTGCCTCGCGCTGGTCGTCGGCAACATGGTGGGAACGGGTGCGTACCTCGTGCCGGCCACGTTGGGCCGGTATGGCACGATCTCCCTCATCGGCTGGGTCGTGACGGCTGGCGGGGCGATCTGTCTCGCGGCGGCCTTCGCCCGGATGTCACGCATCATGCCCGCAGAGGGTGGGCCATATGCCTACGCCCGCGAGGCCTTCGGCGACCTTCCGGCGTTCCTGGTCGCCTGGGGGTACTGGGTCTCGGTCTGGGTGGGTAATGCAGCCATGGCGACCGGGTTCGCCAGCTATCTGACACCCTTCTTCCCTGCAATCGAGGAATCGCCCGCAGTCATGGCGTCGGTCGCGCTGGGCGCAATCTGGCTCTTGACCGCGATCAACGTCTGGGGTCTTCGCGAGGCGGCCGTCGTGCAGACGATAACGACGGTACTCAAGGTCTTACCGCTGTTGGTCTTTGCCACGATCGGCCTGTTCTGGGTGGACACCGCGAAGTTCACACCGTTCAATTCGAGTGGCGAGTCGCACCTGTCGGCCGTCGCGGCCACGGCGATACTGACGCTCTGGGGGCTCATGGGGCTCGAGTCGGCGACGGTTCCCGCGGAAGAGGTGGACGATGCGGCAAGGACGATTCCGATCGCCACGGTGTGGGGAACGGCTGCCACCGCGATCATCTACGTCGCGAGCACCGTGGCCGTGATGGGCGTGCTGCCCATGAGCGAACTGGCCGGGTCGTCGGCGCCGTTTGCCGACACGGCAACTCGCATCTGGGGCAGCGGTGCAGGCAAGGTTGTTGCCGCCGGCGCGGCACTTGCGGCTTTCGGGGTGCTCAACGGCTGGGTGCTCATGCAGGGTCAGATGCCGCTGGCGCCGTCTCGCGACGGGCTCTTCCCGGCGCGCTTCAGCCGACTGAACGAGCGCGGCACCCCGACCTTCACGCTGCTGCTCTCGTCGTCCCTGTGCACGGTCCTCGTCGTGGCCAACTTCACGCGCGGGCTTGTCGGTCTGTTCACGTTCGCTGTCCTGCTGGCGAGCGTGACCATCATGCTCGCCTACATACTCGCGCCGCTGGCTCACATCGTGTTGATCCGTCGCGAGCCGAAACGCTGGGGCGGGCCGGGGGCGCGTCTGGCCATGGTCGTATCTGCGGTTGCTGCCGCGTACTCACTCTTCGCCGTCTCCGGTGCAGGGACGAGCGAGATCGTGCTCGGCGTCATACTCTTTGCTGCCGGCGTCCCGCTCTACTACTGGGTCACGCGCAGGCGTGATGCATCGGAGACCGGCTGAACGTATGCAGCTGCTAGAACCGGCACTCGTCGACCGTATCGTCCATGAATCGATGGCGGTCCTGGAGAACACCGGGGTGCTGATCGAGGACGCGGAGACCTTCTCGAAGGTGCGCGCCCTGGGGCTGCCCGGGGACGAGAGCAGCATGCGCATCCGCTTTCCCCGAGCCACACTGGAGCAGGCCCTCAGGGACGCGCCCAAGGCGATCACGCTCCACGACCGCGAGGGCACTCCCCACTCGCACCTCGCGGACGACCGGACGCACTTCGTCCCGGCGTCGTCGGCTCTACGGATCCTCGATCGGAAAACCGACCAGGTGCGCGACCCGCTCACCGCCGACTTCGTGGAGTACGTGAAAGTCTGCGACGGCCTGGATCACATCGCCTACCTGTCGACGGCGTTCATCCCGACCGATGTCCCCAAGGACATCGCCGACGCGTGGCGTCTGTACTTGCACCTGACCCACAGCAAGAAGCCGATCGTCTCGGGGGCGTTCACCGCCTTCGGCGTGCGGCCGATGGCGAAGATGATGGAGTGCTTTCGGTCCGACAAACAGGACCTGATCGACCGGCCCATGTCGATCTTCACCTGTTGCCCCAACACGCCATTACGATGGAGCGAGGATTCGACGCAAAACCTCATCGACTGCGCCGAGGCCGGCATTCCGATCGAGGTCGTGCCGGTCCTGCTGCTCGGCATGATTTCGCCCTGCACCCTGGTCGGAGCGCTGGTACTGCACACCGCCGAGGTCCTCAGCGGCCTGGCGATCGCCCAGACGGTGCGACCGGGCACCCCGGTGGCCTTCGGCGGCGCTCCGGCGAGTTTCCACATGCGGCTGATGACCAATCCGATGACCGCGGTGGAAGTGCTGCGCGTCTATTGCGGCTACGCTCAGATCGCCAAGCACCTCGACCTGCCCAGCCAAGCCTACCTGGGCCTTGGAGATGGCAAGTTTAACGATGCGCAGGCGGGCGCGGAGAGCGGCATCGGCATGTTCTTGGCCGCCATGGCTGGATTCAACTCGGTGTCCGGTCCCGGGATGCTGGATTACGTCAATTGTTTCAGTCTGGAGAAGCTCGTCTTCGATGACGAACTCGCTGGTCAGGCCCTGCACTTCGCACGGCCGACCACGATCGTCGACGACCTGCCCGCTGGCCCCCTCATCGAGGAACTCACCCGTGACGGCCACCTGCTGACCTCGGAGCACACTCTGGCGCACTGGGAGGACGAGCTCTACATCCCGGGCATCATGGTCGACCGCACCAACCGGGAGCAGTGGGAGAACGCTGGCAGCCCGACCCAAAAGGATCGTGCCGCCAAGCGCATCGAAAGCCTCCTCGCCGACTACGAACCCCAACCGATCGATCGCGAGTTCGCGCAGTTTGCCCAGGACCTGCTGCGTGGGGCAAGCTCCGAGACGGACTTCACGTTTCCGTCCATCGGAAAGTAGGATCGAGCGACGATGACCGACTACGCGGTGATGAACCAGCACCTGTTCGAAGGCAACCACCAGCAGGTGAAGGGAGCGACCGAGGCGACCCTCGCGGAGGGACGCCCGGTGCTCGAGGTGCTGAACGAAGGCCTGATCGCCGGCATGGCCGTGATCGGAGAAGACTTCAAGCACAACCGGGTGTTCGTGCCCGAGGTGCTCCTCGCAGCCCGCGCCATGAAGGCCGGGCTGGCCGTGATTCAGCCCTTGCTGATCGGCGACGGGACACCTCAGGAGGCCGCCAAAGTCATCGTCATGGGCACGGTCAAGGGCGACCTGCACGACATCGGCAAGAACCTCGTCGGCATGCTCGCGGAGGGCGCCGGCTTCCAGATCGTCGATCTCGGGACCAACACGTCCGCTCGCAGCTTCATCGAGGCCGTCGAGGCACACGACGCGGCGATCCTGGGAATGAGCGCCCTGCTGACCACGACCATGGTCTACATGAAGACGGTGGTCGACGAGGTCAGGGCGGCCGGTCTCGAGATTCGCATCTGCGTTGGGGGCGCGCCGTTGAGCCAGGAGTTCGCCGACGAGATAGGCGCCGACGGCTATGCGGCCGACGCGTCCAGCGCGGTCGAACTGTTCAAGCGGCTGACGGCTTGGCCTGAACGGGCGGCGACTGGATCCTCCAAGGCAATCTCCGCACGCTGACGACCCGCGCTCGATGCGATTCATTCTCGATGCGACCGAGGTCGACGCCGCGGTAGACGACAGTTTGTTCGCGGCCGCGGAACGGGCCGGCCTGCACATTCCGACTTCATGCGCGAAGCAGGGTAGGTGTCGGGAGTGTCTGGTCGAGGTCGAGGCCGGCGCGGAGTATCTGAGCGAACCCAGCCCCGAAGAGAGCCACCTCCAGGGGAACTTTCGACTCGCCTGCCGCGCTCATCTGGTTCGAGATGGTGAGGTGCGCTGCCACACCCTGCGACGCAACGCGCTGCGAATCGAGGAGGCCTTCGCTGACGATGCCGCGTCGCGCGCCGTCGATCCGATCGTCGAGCGCGTGGGCAAGGCGGCCGTCCGAGATGGTGAGGTAATCGAGACGCACGCCGAGCGCATCCTGGGGCTGGCCGTCGATCTCGGCACCACCACGGTCGTCGTGGCCCTCTTCGACCTGGAAAGCGGTGTGAGGCTGGCGACTCAGGCCTTCGAGAATCCGCAGCGGTTCGGCGGATCGGATGTCATTGCACGCATCCATTTCGACACCACCCACCCGGGGCGCCTGCTTCAGCGCACGCTGTTGGGGTATCTCCAACGCGCCATCAACGCCCTGCCCTGCGCCAACCACGACATCTTCGAAATGACGGTCGCCGCGAACACGACCATGCGGGACCTGCTGTTCGGCCTCGACGTTCAGTCAGTTGGGCAGATGCCGTACCAGTCGCTCACCGAGCAGCAGCTGCAGCGCGGAGAGGTGGAGACGACCAGCCTTTCGATGCCCGCGAAGACCCTGCGACTGCCGCTCCACCCGCGCGCGATGGTCTATGGACTCCCCCTCATCGGTAGCCATGTGGGGGCCGATGCGGCGGCCTGCCTGCTGGCTACCGGCATGGGCGACCGCGAGGCCGTTTCGGTGCTGATGGACGTCGGCACCAACACCGAGGTCATTATCGGCAACCGAGAGCGCCTGGTCGCGGCATCGTGTCCGGCGGGGCCGGCCTTCGAAGGCGGCGGCCTGAGCTGCGGGGTTCCGGGCCTCGATGGCGCGATCGAGCATCTGACGATCGACGAACACGGACAGACCACGTACCAGGTCATCGGCGGGGGTGATCCAATCGGGATCTGCGGATCTGGCCTGATCGACCTCCTGAGCAAACTGCGCCGCACCGGAAGAATGAACGCGCAGGGCAGGCTCACCGACGGCGAGGGCAGCTTCGCCGTCGGACCGCACGGCATGCGTCTCACCGAATTCGACATCAACGAACTGGGCCAGGCCAAGGGCGCCAACACCGCGGGGCTGCTGGTCGCTCTGAAGCGCTTCGGCATCGACGTCCGCGAGGTGCGGACGTTCTACCTGGCGGGCGGGTTCGCCACGCACGTCGATGTCGACGCGGCGCAAATGCTCGGGCTTCTGCCCAGCCTCCCCGCCAGCGCCTTCGTCAAGGTCGGCAACGCGTCCCTGCAGGGCGCCGCGATGGCGCTGCGATCGGGCGCGGACCGGCAACGCCTGGAAGATCATGTCCGCCGGATCGAGCACCTCCGGCTCGAGACCGATCCCGAATTCTTCGACTACTTCGTCGATGGGTGTCAGTTCAAGGCGCTTCCGGGTGGGTTGGATCCCTTGCTCGGGTTCCGGACCTCGAGACGGATCGAACAGACGCCCTCCGTCGCGGCCCTGACCCGCGCGCTGGGCAGCCCCGCACGCCGCCCGCTGCCGGAGACGATGCACGAAACCATCGATGAAGCCCTCACGCTCTACGAGCAGCACGGCCAGGCCTGGGTCTGGTCCCGGGCGGTCGAGATCGAGCGCATCGACAATCAGTCGTTCGTTGCCGGCGGGCAGCGCTTTCACAGCGAACTCCTCGCGAGTCGCTATACTTCCGCGGACGCCCACGCCGTCATCGCCATGGCGGTCAGCGCCGGGCACTGGGTCGACGGTGAGACCGAGGCACGATGGGCCGACCGCCCGGATCTCGCCGTGGTCCTCGACCGTCTTGCGGCGGCAGTAGTCCAGGAGACGATGCAGGCGATGACGATCGACCTGTGCCGGACCGCGGAGGCGCACGAACTCTGCCTCTTACCGCCCTACAGCCCCGGTTACACGGGGTGGGCGATGGACGATCAGCATCGGCTCGCCCGGCTCTTGCGCGACGACGAGTCTGGCCCCTCCGCGTCGGACCTGGAGGTGCTCGACTCGGGGATGGTGCGCCCCAAGAACGCGCAGCTCGCGCTCTTCGCCCTCAGCCGTGGCCCCACGAACGACCAGATGCGTGCGTTTCATCCTTGTCAATCCTGCGATCTGCGCGGTTGTCGATTTCGGCAAGACGGCTACGTGAGCTCGGCACCATGACGCTGGTGGAGGCTCTGGCGCAGCGTGCGCTGATCGGCGACGGCGCCATGGGGACGCAGTTGCAACTGGCAGGCCTGCCACCGGGCGGCTGTGGTGAAGCCTGGAATCTGGATCGGCCCGACCGGGTACTCGCGATTCACCGAGCCTACGTCGAGGCTGGGGCGGATTGCCTGACCACCAACACCTTCGGCGGCTGCCGCATCAGCCTAGCCCGGCATCGCGAGGGCGCACGGACCACCGCCATCAATCAGGCGGCGGCGACGATCGCCAGGGAGGCTTTTGGCGGCCACCCCGGCTTCGTAATCGGCGACATCGGGCCGTTCGGTGGCCTCATGGAGCCTCTGGGTGACATCGCCATCGCTGATGTCGAGGCGGCCTTCACCGAGCAGGCCGAGGCGCTGGTCGGCGCGGGCGTGGACGCGATCATCGTCGAGACCCAGACCGCCCTCGAAGAACTGGAGATCGGCATCGCGGCCGCCCGGGCGGCCGGAGCCGAGGTCGTGATCGGTTCAATGGCCTTCGATCGGATGTTCGACAGCGACGATGTCCGTACCATGATGGGTGTCAGTCCGGAACAGGCTGCGAGGTTCATGGTCGACAGGGGCGCCGGCGTCGTGGGCACCAATTGCGGGACCGGGGTCAACATGCTGATCGCGACGAGCATCGTTGCGCGATACCGCGCGGTTTGCGATTTGCCGATCATGGTGCAGGCGAACGCGGGCCAACCTGTGCTGGAGCAGATGCAGACCGTCTACAAGCAGACGCCAGCGGAAATGGCTGATGGCGTCGCGGGAGTGC
Organism: Acidobacteria bacterium UBA2161; assembly: GCA_002328835.1. Classification (GTDB taxonomy): domain Bacteria; phylum Acidobacteriota; class Vicinamibacteria; order Vicinamibacterales; family UBA823; genus UBA2161. Next base: position 23,074 of record DCWN01000034.1, read on the forward strand.
TCGCCGCTGGTGCCCGGATCGTCGGTGCGTGCTGCGGCAGCACCCCCAGCCACATTCGAGCCGTCGCGGCGGCGGCCCGTCCGGACACGCGTACGGGCGAACGAGGTGTCTCCCCATGAAGTGGCGGCTAGCCGAAGAGAGCTCCGGAGCGGACGACCATCTTCCCGAGGTCAAGCCGGATGGTTCCGGCGTCGGCATCAACTACGCCGACGCCTACCTCAAGCCCATTGCCAAGGTGCTGCTCGAGGACGGCACGAGGGTGACCTGCAGCCGTCGCGGGATCAAGCTGACCATGAAGATCGGCGACAAGGCCGGCGAAGCCCTGCTTCGCCGTCTGGAGCACGGGCCTGATGTCCGCGTGATCCTGCGGAAGGCGTTGTGTGAGGCCGCGGCCAATGCCGGCGCCACGTTCTCAGTCACCGACGGCGTCATGTATCTCGAGTTCTAGCCCCAGCGTTCACGCGAGGTGGCCGCTCGGGCCCGGCCGAGCCGGCACGCGCCGGCGGCTAGCCGGCGATACCGCCGCCATCCACGACCAGCGCCTCGCCGGTGATAAACGAAGAGTCGTCGGAGGCCAGGAAGAGAACCGCCCGGGCGATCTCCTCGGTGGTGCCAATCCGGCCCAGCGGGCGGTCCGAGGCGCCGGCAACGTAGTCGTCCCACGCCATGCCGCGCCTGCCGGCATCGTCGGGCAGCATCGGCGTGTCGACGTCACCGGGGCAGACGCAGTTGACGCGGATCCCGTCGGGGCCGTGGTCGATCGCCATGGCCTTGGCCATGACGACGAGCCCCCCCTTGGCGGCGCAGTAGGCCGCCGCGTGGTCGCCGCCCTGAATGCCCCACCCCGAACTGGTGTGGATGATCGAGCCGCTGCCGCGCTCGATCATCGAGGGGAGAGCATACTTCGACATCAGGAAGGCGCCCTTCAAGCTGGAGTCGATCGTCTCGTCCCACTCCTGCTCCGTGCACTCCGGCACCGTCCGCGGATGGTAGACCCCCGCGTTGTTGAAGAGGACGTCGATTCGCCCGAACCGCTCGAGCGTCTGCTCGATGACCTGCCGGCAGTCGTCCGCGACGCGCACATCAGCGCGGAGGAAGATCGCCCGACCGCCAGCTTCGGTGATCGCCTGCGCGATCTGGTCACCGCGTGCCTGGTTGCGTCCGGTGAGCACGACGGTTGCCCCCTCCTTGGCGAGCAGGGCCGCGGTGGCGCTACCGATGCCCGAGTTGCCACCGGTGATCAGCGCAACCTTGCCGTCCAGCTTCATCGGGATGATCCTCTACGGAGGTTGCATGCCGCCAGCCCCACCGACTCGGACTCCGCTACTCGTGGGTCCACTGGCTGCACAGGCCACCCGTCGTTTCCGCACCGTCCATGACGTAGACCTGGCCGGTCGCAAAGCCACCGTCCTCTGAGGCCAGGAAGGCGAAGAGCGCGGCAATCTCCTCCGGTCGAGCGTGCCGGCCGAGAGGAATCTTGCGATTGACCGCGTCGAGCATGGCATCACTGTACTCGGCGCGCTGCATCGGCGTCAGCACGTAGCCGGGCGAGACGGCGTTGACTCGAACCTTGGGGGCAAGCTCGAGAGCCATCGCCAGGGTCAGGCCTATCACACCGCCCTTGCTGGCGCTGTAGTCGGCGTAGTGCGGGTAGCCCGTGCTGCCGCCGGTGGAGGCGGTGTTGAGGATCACGCCGGACCCTCTGGCCACCATGTGGCGAGCGGCCGCTTGCGCCACCTGGAATACGCCCTTGAGGTTGACGCCCAACACCTCGTCCCACTCCTTGGCCGTAATGTCGAGAAAGTCGTGCCGGATGCTGATGCCGGCATTGTTGATCACCACATCGAGCGAGCCCATGCGCTCGATCGCCTCGTCGACCGCCGCACCTACCTGTTCGCAATTCGAGACGTCGGCGGCGATCACCCCGGCGAGCGCGGGCAGCTCGGTCGTAACCCGTTCGCGTGCCTCGGCGCTGCGGTCGAGCACGCAGACGGCACAGCCCTCCTCCAGGAAACGGGTCGCCGTGGCTTGCCCGATGCCGCTGGCGCCCCCCGTGACCAAGACGTTCTTGCTCTTCAAGCCTCGCATCGATGCTCTCCTGCCTCCAACTCGGGCGCACGGCAAGCCGGACCGCCCAGATGGAGTACGGAACCTGACTCTCCCAGTCAGCAGATATACTGACCCACCAGAAGCGATGAGCCAAACTGAACTCGACGACAAGGGCCGGCTCCGATTCTCTCCTCGATGGTCTGGGAGCGGCCTCGCGGCCCTGGCGTTGCTCATTGCCGCCTGCGGTGGCAGCGAGCCAGCTGCAACTCCGCCGGCGGCACCGGCTGCCGCCGCCGAGAGCCGGTTTCTGTTGTCCTACCCGAACCTGGCGAATCCTGGCGGTGAGGTGCTCCTCGAGAACGAGCGAGTCGTCGTGCAGCGGTTCGTCGTGGGTCCGGGCGAATGGGAAGGCGTCCACTCTCATCCTGGCAACCAGCTCTACGTACACGTCAAGGGCGGCAATGGTCCGGCATTGTCGGAGGAGGTGAGCCCACCTCGTCCGGTGCCGCCGATGAGGACGGTTCCGTGGGCTGGATGGACCCGATTCCGCTCAGCGAGGGGCACGAATCCGGCAACACTGGCGATACCCCGATCGAGTTGCTCTGGGTGACGCTGAAGGACGATGCGCCGCTGGCCCCCGATGTCGATCATGCAGAGCAGACCTACCCGAACATCCCGCTCGAGTTGTTGCTGGAAAACGACCGGGTGATCGTGCAGCGGTTCCAGATCGAGCCTGGGGAGTGGGAGGGGATCCACTTGCATCCCGGTAACCAGCTCTACATCCACATCCAGGGAGGCATCTGGTCGGAGCGCCGTGGCGGCGAGCAACTCGACCCGTCACCGTTCTCGGAGACCGGCTCGGTGGGGTGGATGGACCCTGTCACCCTGAGCGAGGGCCACGAGTCGGGCAACACGGGCAACACCACCATCGATCTGATCTGGGTGACGCTCAAGTAGCAGCCGATCGCGGCGCCGCGCCTGATCTAGCGGCCGGTGCACGTTGCCATAGATCAGGCCTGGAGAGCCGTGCAGGAATTGGGATGACGCTCTCCGCACACCCTGGCACGAGAAGCTCTTCCGAGTTCGCAAAGGCGATACGACAGTCAGGAGCTCGAATGCGAACTACTCTGTGGGCCCTTCCGGTCGTCCTCTCGATAGGTCTCGGGACGGGCTCCCTCGCACAGCAACGGTCGGTCACGACCGTGGGCAGCGTCATGCAGCTCATGGACGCGATGACGATTCCCGCGTCCAACGCGGTGTTCAACGTGGGTCGTCAGCCCCCCGAGACCGACGAGGAATGGTCGGCCCTGGCCCTCAGCGCCGTCGTCCTGGCCGAGTCGGGGAACCTGCTGCTGATCAGGGACCGCGCCCGCGACGAGGCGGCCTGGACGGAGGCGTCGCAGGCGATGGTCGAGGCCGGCGCGGCGGCGCTTGGGGCCGTGGAAGCCAGAGACGTGGACGCGCTCCTGGACGCCGGCGATGTCGTCTTCGGCAGTTGCGAAGCGTGCCACGCGACCTACCTGAAGCGGGAATAGGCCAGACGCGGTCGTTCGGCTACGTCCACCAGGCCTCGGCCGGTGGATCTCTCAAGATCGCCCGCTTCAAGACGTCGATCGCGCCCATGAAGCCCTCGTCGATAGACGCGAGCGCGTCCTCGTGCTCGATGCTCATCACGTAGTCGTAGCCCACCATCCGGAGCGCGCTGACGATCTGCTTCCAGGTGAGCAGGTCGTGTCCCCAGCCGACCGTTCGGAACAACCAGGCCCGGTCGGCCATCTCGGTGTACGACTTGGCGTCGATGACACCGTTCAGCGCGATGTTCTGCGGATCGAGCGCCGAGTCCTTGGCGTGGAAGTGGAAGATCGTCTTGCCGCAGGCGCGGATCGCGGCCGGCACGTCGACACCCTGCCAGAAGAAGTGGCTCGGGTCGAAGTTGACGCCGAGGTTGTCCCCCACTTCGGCCCTCAGCTTCAGCGCGGTCTCGCCGTTGTAGACGACGAAGCCCGGGTGCGGCTCGAGCGCGACCTTCACGCCGTGCTCGGCGGCGAACCCTGCGGCATCCTTCCAGTACGGGATCGCCTTCTTCTCCCACTGCCAGTCGAGGACCTCCTGGAAGTCGGGCGGCCAGGGACAGGTCACCCAGTTCGGGTAGCTCGCGGTGTCGGAGTCGCCCGGGCAGCCGGAAAAGGTCACGACGACCGGCACCTCGATCTGCTCGGCCAGACGGACGGTCTTCCTGAAGATCTCGTCATGCTCGGTGGCGATCGAGTCCTTGGGGTGCAGCGGATTGCCGTGGCACGACAGCGCGCTGATCGTGAGGCCGTGGTCGTCGACCTGCTTCCGGTAGTCCTTGGCCTTCGCCGCGTCGGCCAGGAGCGCGTCGACGTCGCAGTGGCTGTCGCCCGGATAGGCGCCGGTGCCGATCTCGATAGCGTCGAGGCCGGCGGCCTTCACCTTCTTCAACGTGTCGTCGAAGGAGAGTTGCGCGAAGAGCACGGAGAATACGCCGAGCTTCATATCAGTACCTCACGTCGGTCCAGACGCCGCCGGCGCCAGAGCTGGCCAGGATGGCGTCGACGATCCGATTCGCCCGGTAGCCGTCGTCGAACGTCGCGAACGCGGGCGGATGCGGGTCGTTGGGCCCCTTCCCGTCCGCAATATGTGTGTAGATGTCCCGCATGATGTTGTGGAACGCCGTCGCCCAGCCTTCCTGGTGGCCGCCGGGCAGGTGCGCGTAGCCGGCAACGGACGCGTCCATCGCGCCGGGGTCCTTCGCCAGCTCGACGTTTCCGCCGTCGCGGCGCCCGATCCAGAGTTCATTCTGGCGCTCCTGCAGCCAACGGAGCGACCCGCCCAGTCCGTCGATCTCGAAGACCAGGTCGTTCTTGTGGCCGGCGCAGACCTGCCCCGCCGTGAAGAGCCCCTTGCACCCGTTCTCGAACCGAACCAGGACCGAGCCGAGATCCTCGACCTCGACAGCAAAGTCCTCGCCTTCGTCATCCGTCGCCTCGCTGAAGGTCTCGCGCGCCACGGTCGGCTTCTTCCGCGTCGGGATGACGGTCGTCAGATCGGCCAGGACGCTCTCGATCCGGAGGCCACTGACGTGCTGGACCAGATCGCACCAGTGCGAGCCGATATCCCCCATCGCCGAACTGGGGCCGCTCTTCTCGGGCTCGATCCGCCAGGAGAAGTCGGTCTCCTTGATCAACCAGTCCTGGAGGTAGTGGCCGTGAATGAAGTGGACCCGGCCGATTTCTCCGGCCGCGATCATTGCTCGCGCCTGCTGGACGAGCGGGTTCCCCCGGTAGTTGAACGTCACGGCGTGAACGACGCCGGCCTTCGTCACGGCGTCGAGGAGTTGATTCGCCTCATCGCCGTTCATCGCCAGCGGCTTGTCCGAGACGACATGCTTCCCCTTCTCGATGACGGCCAGGTTGACCGGCAGATGGAGATTGTTCGGCGTGCAGTTGTGGACGACCTCGACGTCGCGGTCGTCGATGAGCGCCTGGTAGCCGTCGTAGGCCTTCGGGATCCCCATCGCCTCGGCCTTGGCCTTGGCCGACGCCTCGTTGCTGCCGGCGACGGCCACGACGTCAACGAAGCCGAGGCGACGCACCGCCTCGACATGCTGCGGGCCGATCAGGCCGGCGCCGACCAGTCCCATGCCAATTCGTTTACGCATCGCTGGGCGAGCCGTCGAGGAGCGGCTCGAGCGCGGCTTCCTCGGCGCCGTTCTCGGCGCAGACGCCGTAGATCGTCTCGCCCGCCGCGTACATCGATACGCCGGCGTACTCGCCCCGCGCGTTCAAGGCAAAGAACCGGATATTGAAGGCCGGATCGCCGTTCGCCTTCAACAGCCGCCGTTCGACCGTGTTCTCCTTGATCCGCTGCAGGCCGGCCAGGCCGGCGTCTTTCGGGTGCATCCCCTCCCGCATCTTCTCGACGATCAGGTACGCCGTCAGGTTGTAGAGGTTCGCCTCGCCCCGCCCGGTCGAGCCGCAGGCGCCGACGCCGCCGTCGACGTAGAGCCCGGCGCCGAGAATCGGCGAGTCGCCGGTCCGGCCGGGAATCTTCCAGGCCAGGCCACTCGTCGACGTCACGCCACAGATGTCGCCGGTCGGGCCGATCGCGTCGCAGTTGACCGTCCCCCAGAAGTGGCTCTCGTCGGCTAGCCCCGCGGCCAGCATCTCGAGCGCGACGTCGTAGCCATGGCGAGCGCGCCGCTCGGGATCGAGGTAGTGCTCGGGATCGAGCCGACGCTTCCACTCGAGCCAGCGCTCGCGCGTTCTCGGAGTGTTCAGATCGTTCTCGACCGTGAAGCCCATGTTGCGCGCGAAGTCCTGCGCCCCCTGGCCGACCAGCAGATGATGGTCGGTATGCTCCATCACCGCCTTGGCCACGAGCGACGGCGTGCGTACGCCCTCGATCGCCGCCACACCGCCCGCCTGCCTTCTCGGGCCGTGCATGCAGCACGAGTCGAGCTGGACGACGCCGTCCGCGTTCGGCGTGCCGCCGAAGCCGACCCCGGACTCCTCCGGATCCAACTCGACGATGTTGATGCCGGCCAGGATCGCGTCGAGAACGTCCTCACCGCTGGTGATGCCGTCGAACGCCCGCTCGATGCAGCTGAACCGCCCACCGTTCCGGAACGTGGCACCGCTCCGGTCGGAGACGACGACCGGACGCACCGACTGCGTCCCCACGGCCGGCGCCCGCCCGAACGCGCGCCGGGGTCTACCCATGGCCGAGGCCGCGGCTCCGACACCGACGCTCGCCTTCACGAACTCACGACGATCGACCTTCTTCGACATCTTCGCCCCCCCCGTGGATTCCAGAGGCGCACTCTACCCCACCGGTCGAAGGCCCGCAACGCGCGACCGAAGGGTCTTGACCGCCGGCCACGCCCAGACGGTCACGGCCAGGGCGGCCAACAGCGCGGCGATCGGCCGGTCGACGAACGCGAGGACGTTCCCTTCCGCCTTGATCATGGAGATCATGAACTGCTCCTCGACCATCCGCCCCAGGACCATCCCCAGTATCGCCGGCGTCAGCGGAAAGCCGTTCTCCTCCATCAGAAATCCGACGAGGCCGAAGACCAGCATGACGACGATGCCGAACGCGGCGTTGTTGATCGCGAACGCGCCGACGATACAGCACCCCAAGATGATCGGCATCAACAGGTCCCGCGGCACGCGCAGCAGCAGCGTCGCCGACTTGATCGCCGCGAGACCCAGCGGCAACATCACCAGATTGGCGAGAAAGAACGTCAGGAACACGGCGTACACGAGCTCGGGCCGCTCGAGGAACACGGTCGGTCCCGGGTTCAGCCCCTGCATGTACAGGACGCCGATGATGATCGCCGTCGTCGAGTCGCCCGGAATGCCGAACACGAGCGTCGGGATCCAGGCACTGGCCAGCGCCGAGTTGTTCGCCGATGCGCTCTCGACAATCCCCTCGACGTGACCCGTGCCGTAGCGCTCGGGCTGGCGGGAGCAGCGCTTGCTGACGGCGTAGGCGATCCAGGCGGCGATGTCGCCGCCGGCGCCCGGCAGGATGCCGATGCCGACGCCCAGCGCGTTCCCGCGGACGACGCTGCGCCAGTGGCGGCGACCGACCGCGGCCACGCCGGCGAAGATGTTCCCTATCCGCCGCGCCGGCACCCGTAGGTCCGACGTCGACGCCGCCATGTGGCGGATCACTTCCGACACCGCGAACATCCCGATAAGCACCGGAATGAAGTGGACCCCGCCCAACAGCTCGGTCGTCCCGAACGTGAACCGCGCCTGGCCCGACACGACGTCCAGCCCGACGGTGGAGACTAGCAGGCCGAGCAACAGCGAGCCGATCGCCTTCACGCGTGACTGGGCCGACATGAAGACGGCGCACGTCAGGCCGAGCGACGCGAGCCAGAAGTACTCGAACGAGCTGAACTGCAGCGCGAACTCGGCCAGCAGCGGCGCGGCCGCGGTCAGGACGACGGCGCCCACGAGTCCACCGAGGACCGAGTAGACCAGACTGACGCCCAGGGCGAGCTCGGCTTCGCCCGAACGCGACATCGCGAAGGCATCGTCGGTATAGGCGGCCGAGGCCGGTGTGCCCGGAATGCGGAGTAGCGCGCCGGGGATGTCGCCGGCGAAGATCGCCGTGGCGACCACGGTGACGACGACCGCCACTGCCGGCACCGGCTCCATGAAGATCGTCACCGGCACCAGCAGCGCGACCGCCATCGTTGCGGTCAGTCCGGGAATCGCACCGACGAACAGACCGAAGACCGCCGCGAGGCCGACGGCCACGAGGACATCGGGCTGCAGGACGAGGCCGAAGGCGGCGCCCAGTGCGTCCATCGGGTTCGCCTCAGAAGCCAGGCAGGAGGACGCCGGGTGGCAGCGGCACCCGGAGCAGGCCGCCGAACAGCACCTGGATCGTGCCCGCGGTCACGAGCGCGATGACGAACGTCTCCAACCGCGGTCGACCGAGCGCCGTCATCAGGACGGTCAGTACCCCGGTCATCGTGAGGAGGAAGCCGACCGTCGGTGCCAGGGCGGCGTAGGCGGCGATGGTGACGGGCACGAGGATAACGCGGCGTTGTCGGCTCGGTGACCGTGTCCACGACGCCAGGTTGACCCAGCGCCGCTGCAGGCTGTGCCGTCGGCCGGCCAGCCCGAGGCTCGCGCCGCAGACGACGAGGCCGACGCCGAGCAGTGTCGGAAAGAGAGCCGGGCCGTAGGGCTGACCCGCGGGCGTTGGTAGACTTGACGCGCCCAGGATGACGCCGCCGCCGCCGAGCGCAATCAGCCACCCGAGCAGGCCGTCGTAGATCCGCACCGATCGTGCCCCTACGGGACCAGCCCCACGGCGGCCATCGCCTGACCGAAGCTGGCGTCGCTGGCCGCCATGTACTCCCGGAAGCCGCCCGCGTCGCGGTAGATCGCGCCGGTCCCGCGCCGCTCGATCAACTCGATGAACTCCTCGGAGCGCGCGATCCCTCCGAGCGTCGCCTGAAGCGTCGCGACCACGTCGGCGGGCAACCCCGCCGGCCCCGCGACACCGCCCCAGGCCAGCGCGTTCCAGTCCGACCCAGTCGCCTCGGCCAGCGTCGGCACGTCGGGCCACAATCGATGCCGCTCGGTGTCGATCACGACCAGCGGCCTGATCCGGCCAGCATCGACCAGACCGCGCGCCTCGGCCGGCGCCGACACCACCAGATCGACGCCGCCCGCCGCCAGATCGGCCAGCGCTGGGGCGGCGCCCTGGTGCGGCACCCAGGTCACCGCGCCGGGGTCTCGTGCCAGCGACCGCAGAACGCCTGCGAGCGTCACGTGCCAGATGCCGCCTTGTCCGGAGCCCGACGCCTGCAGGATTTCGGCACCCCGGTCGATCTCATCGAGGACGTCGTCGATCGACTCCCAGGGCGCATCACTCCTGACGAAGACTGCGCCTGGGGTCCCGGTCAGCATCGCCAACGGCGTGAACGCCTCGAAGGTCAGATCCGTCAGGCCCGCCCAGTGCATCATCGCAACCTCGGCCACGACATAGCCGAGCGTGTAGCCATCCGGCTCGGCGTTCGCGATCGCCGTGTGCCCCACGACGCCGCCACCGCCGGTGCGGTTGACGACGTTGACCGGCTGCCCCAGTTCCCGTTCGAGCAGCCCCGAGACGATTCGTGCGTTTGCGTCGGTGCCGCCGCCCGCGCCGAACGCCACGAGCATCGTGATCGGACGATTCGGCCAACCCGCCGTCCCCAGCTCCCCGGCGCCGCCGCAGCCGACGGCCACCAGCGCGGCCAGGCCGATCATCACGCCCAGTCGTCTTCTCATGCCGCCCATCGCGTGACCTCGATCGCCTCCTGCATCGCCTCGATATCCGCTCGATGCAGCAATCCGGTCTCGACCCGTTGGGTCTTCGCCGTGCCGCACGCGCCGCCGAGACGGAGCACTTCGTCCCATGGCAACCGGCGAGCGATCGCGACCGCCACCCCGCCGAGCAGGCAGTCTCCCGCACCCACCGCGCTCTTGACCTCGAGCCCCTCGGGCACGCTCAACGTCCAGCCCCCGGCGTCCGTCGCCAGCACGGCGCCACCGCCACCCAGGGTCACTAGCGCCGCACCGGCCCCCTGTTCGCGTATCGCGCCCGCCGCCGCCATCGCCTCCGCCGCGTCACCAATGGCGCGACCCGTCAACTCCGCGGCCTCGTCCCGGTTCACCTTGACGAGGTCCGGCGCCGCCGCGATGGCGCTTCGGAGCAACTCGTCGCTGGCATCGACGATCGTGCGCGCATCGGCCGCGCGGACGCGCGCGATCAACTCAGCGTAGGCGGAACCGGGATACCCGCGCGGCACGCTGCCCGCGAAGGCGACGACGTCCGTGCGCCCGACGCCGAAGTGAACCGATGAATCGAGCGCGCCGCACTCGACGTCATCCAGTTCGGGCCCAGGCTCCAGCAGCTCGGTCGTCCGCCCGTCGCGCTCATGGATCGCCACGCAGCCTCTGACCTCGCCGCCGACCTCGACCCCCTGGAAGGTCACACCCGCTTCGTGGAGGAACTCGCTGAAGTAGCCCCCGTGCTCGGCATCGATGATGCCGACGAGGCGGACCTCCTCATCGAGGGCGGCACACGTCAACGCGACATGCAGCCCCTTGCCCCCGGGCGCGGCGCCAACGCTCTCGACCCGGAGCACGCCGCCGGGCTCGAGCCGATCCAGCTTGAACCAGTGGTCGATGGACGTGTTGAAACCAGCAACGGTGATCATCTCTCTCCTCCGAAGTGCACCGCGCGCAGTTCCGCCAGTTCGTTTACGTCAGCCTGCGTCGTCGTCCCGCCCAGTCCGCGCGTGGCCAACGCACCGCAACAGACGCCGTCTCGCATGCACTCGACGAGCGTTCGTCGCCCGAGCCACGCCGCCAGAAACCCGGCGTTGAACGAATCGCCCGCGCCAGTCGTGTCGACAACGTCGACGCCGGGCGCCGGCACCGACTCGGGTCGGCCGTCGACCAGGGCAAGGCTCCCCCGTGCGCCGAGCTTGGCGACGACCTGGCACCCCTCGGCCTCGAGCGCCGTCAGGCATCGCACCGGATCGGGGTCGCCGCCGATCCCTTCCAGCTCGACCGCGTTCGGCAGGAAGACGTCGGCCAGTGCGATAGCGTCGCGCACGCCGCCCTGCCACTGCGCCGTGGGATCGCCGCCGGGGTCGAGCGACATGGTCATCCCGCGATCGCGCGCCTGTCGGAACAGCTCGGGCACCGACGGTCGCAGCCCCTCCTGCAGATAGTACGACGAGAGGTGGAGGTGGGCAGCACCGTCCCACGCCGCGCTCGGCACGTCGACGGCGGTCAGTTCGGCGATCGCGCCCGGATAGGTGACCAGCGCGCGGTCGGCCGCCGAGGAGATCGCGACCGTCACCCCCGTCCGCGTGTCTGCCGATCGCTCGACGAACGTGGTGTCGACCTCCGCCGCGCGCATCGTCTCGAGGCACTGGTCGCCCCAGGCATCGGCGCCAACCTTGCCGACGAAGCGCACCGGTACGCCGAGGCGCGCCAGGCCGACGCCCGTGATCGCCGATGCGCTCCCGAGCGTCGGCAGGCACTCGTCGACGAGCACTTCGCGTCCGAGCGTCGGGAACGCATCGAAGCCGTGCAAGATCAGATCGAGGTTGATTTCACCGGGAATCAGCACGAGGAGCGGCGAAGTAGGCGGCATCCCGGCTCAGACTGGGTGAATCGGAAACGACGGCACGACGCGCGTGATGACGCCGTCCGCGGACGGCGCATCGGGCCGGAGCCGCTCGTGCAGGCACCGAAAGAACCCCAGCACCTGGCCGACCAGCACATCCACCGCCGGCCAATCATCATCCCCGAGCACCGTACCGAGGCCGTACTCGACGCCAAGGTCGCTCTCACTGACGGCCTCGCTCGGCAACTCCGGCCCGCAGACGACGAACCGCTGGCCCAGGTCCTTCCGGCGCAGTTCGGCGAGCAGATCCATCTCGTAGGCCCGCCGCCGCGGCTCGCTCGACAGGAAGGCGACGACCAGGGTCCGTCCCTCCGCCAGACAGGCCATCGGCCCGTGCCGGAGTCCGAGAAAGGTCTCGGCTCGCGTGACCACCCGCCCGGCGCACATCTCGAGCATCTTCAACTCGGCCTCGCGAGCCGCACCGAACCTGGCCCCCGAGCCCAGATACACCGCCCGGTCGAATGGCTGGCGGCCGGCCTCGGCCAGCGCCTGTAGTCGGGTCTCCAGCACCATCTGGCCGGCATCGGCCAGCGCCCCCGCCGCTCGCGCGAAGGCCGCGGCGTCGGCCCACGCGGCCAGCCCGCGCCCGGCGAGCCACATGCTCGTGAAGCTGCTCGTCATGACCAGACTCTGGTCGTCCACCTCGCGGCCGAGGAGGATCGTGTCGACCCGCTCGTCCGTCGTGTAGCCGGTGGCCAGCTGGCCGTCAGGATTGCAGGTGACGATCAGATGCCGGCAGTCGGGATACTGGCCGAGCACGAGGTCGACGACGGCGATCGACTCGGGGCTGTCGCCCGAGCGGCCGAACGACACGATCGTCGAGGGCTGGCCCGCGGCGATGAACGCCTCGGGCGCCAGCAGCAGTTCGCCACAGGCGGCGGAGCGGACACACACGCCAAGGCTCGACTGCAGTGCCGGCGCCAACGCGGCACCGAGAAAGTGCGAGCTGCCGGAACCGGTGAGCACGTATCCGCCGGCCGGAGCGTGACCGCGCGCGCCTCGCGGCTCGACCGCGCGGCCGAGCCGCCGCCAGGCGGCCGGCTGGCGGCACACTTCGCCGAGCGTATGGCCGTAGCCGCGCGCCACTTGCTCCACCAGCGGCACGTCACGCGTCAACTCCGCGATCGCGGGAGAACCCGAAGCAAGGTCGGTCAGGAACGCGTCCACGATCTCAGCGTCGCATTGCCCCCGGTCGCGTGTTTGATCTTCACTCGCGCGCCAGCTATAAGCATACGCGCAGGCAGCGTACTGGAATGGAAAACGACCCGTCAACGCAACCCGCCACGAGGCGCCGCTGGCTCTTCTACGCCATCGTCACGACGCTCACGTGGGGCGTCTGGGGCGCACTCATCGAGATCCCCGAGCAACGCGGCTTCCCCGCCACGCTCGGCTACTCGGTCTGGGCCCTCACGATGATCCCGTGCGCCGTCCTCGCCCTGCGCGCGGATGGATGGCGCCTCGCACGTCACCGTGAAGCGTGGATCCTCGGCGCGCTCGTCGGCTTCCTCGGCGCCGGCGGACAACTGATCCTCTTCGAAGCCCTCCGCTCGGGGCCGGCCTTCATCGTCTTTCCGGTGGTCTCGCTGTATCCCGCGGTCACGATCGCGCTGTCGGTCTGGCTGCTGTCCGAGCGCGCGACCTCGCGCAGCCAGTTGGGCATCGCCCTGGCGATCCCCGCCATCGCGTTGCTCTCGTATGTCGCCCCCGACGATACGCTGGTTCGCGGCTACGTGTGGCTCGTGCTGGCCTTCGGCGTCTTCATGATGTGGGGTGTCCAGGCCTACGTGATGAAGCATGCCAACGCTCGGATGACCTCCGAGAGCATCTTCTTCTACATGATGCTGACCGGCGTCCTGCTCGTCCCGATCGCGCTCTGGATGACGGACTTCACGCAGCCGATCAACTATCGGTTCGACGGACCGTATCTCGCCGCGCTCATCCACGTGCTCAACGCGGTCGGCGCGCTCTGTCTCGTCTATGCGCTCAGAGACGGCAAGGCGATCATCGTGGTCCCGATGACGGCGCTTGCGCCGGTGATCACCATCGTCCTGTCGCTCGCCATCTACGCCCGCGTGCCCTCCGGGATCCAGCTCGGCGGCATGTCGCTGGCGGCGCTGGCGATCTACCTGATGGCCGAGTAGCGCCGCGCACTCGGACCGCTGCCTTGCCCCTGATCGCCCCGGTGCCCTATCATCTGAGGCTCGGACTGCGGCGAACCCGGCCCCGGTGAAGGGGCGAAGGAGCAGCAATGCGACTCTGGATGATCGGATCTCTCGTGGCGGCACTGCTCGGCGCGGCTCCGCTCCTCGCCGGCGCGCAAGACGCTGGCCTGGCGCGCGTGGTCATCGACACGGCGTTCGGCGAGATCGCGGTGGACGTCGACACCGAGCGGGCACCGGGCACGGCGGCCAACTTCCTCAGCTATGTCGACGAGGGCTTCTATGATGGGGGGCAGTTTCACCGCACCGTCACCATGAACAATCAGCCCGACAACGACGTGCGGATCGAGGTCATCCAGGCCAGCGTGAACCCGGACCATGCCGACCACGGCTTCGGGGCGATTCCCCTGGAGCGCACGACCGTGACGGGCCTGGCCCACGTCGACGGCGCGATCTCGATGGCGCGCGGCGCACCCGACAGCGCGTCGTCGAGCTTCTTCTTCTGCATCGGTGACCAGCCGTCGCTGGACTTCGGCGGCGATCGCAATCCGGACGGTCAGGGCTTCGCGGCCTTCGGCCGCGTGGTCAGCGGCATGGACGTGGTGCGACGCATTCAGCAGCAACCCGCCGACGGACAATCGCTCGAGCCGCCGGTCCGCATCACCTCGGTCAGCCGCGCCGCTCGCTGACGGACTCAGACCGGACGACAGATTCCCGTACGGAGGGGACCCATGCTTCGCATCGCCATCACGCTCATCGCTCTGCTGCTGCCCACGTTCGCCGCCGCCCAGGCGGCCGACCGGGTCGACGCCTACGAGAGCGCCACCGGCACGGTCCTCGAGATGCTGCTCGACGAGACGAACCTTAGCGGCACTGAGGTCGAGGTGGGAATCCTGACGTTCCCGCCCGGGTCGGAGTCGGCGGCGCACGTGCATCAGTCGACCGAGGTCTTCTACGTGCTGGAAGGCCAGCTCGAGCACATCGTCAATGGCCAGAGCTACATGCTCGACCCTGGGATGCTCGGCTGGGTGCGTGCGCCCGACCGCGTGACCCACAAGGTCAGCGAGGACGCCGGCCCGACGCGCGTGCTCGTCATCTGGGCACCTGGCGGCGAGGCGGCCAACATCACCGGCAACTGGGCGCGCCGGCCGTAGCCGCGAGCCGAGCCCTTAGTATTCCCGTGACAGCCTCACCCGGTTCCTGAGCGGTCGCCCTCGCAGCTGGCGGTCGATGTTCTCGAAGATCAAGTCGAGCGTCTTCGGCATGTACGCGTCGTTGTCGTCCGACCCGACGTGCGGTGTCATCACGAAGTTCGGCGTCCGCCAGAGCCGGGAGTTGGCCGGGAGCGGCTCGGGATCGAACACGTCGGCCAGCGCCCCCTTCAGCGTCCCCGCCGTCAGCTTGTCGCCGAGCGCGTCGTAGTCGACGATCTTGGCGCGACTCATGTTGATCAGGCACGCCGTCGGCTTCAAGAGATCCAGCTCGCGCCGCCCGATGAGCCCTTCCGTTTCACGGGTCAGCGGAATCGTCAGCAGCAGAAAATCCGCTCGGGCGAGCACGCCGTCCAGGGCGTCCAGCCCAAACATCTCGTCCACTTCCCGCCGTGGGCGCCCGCTGCGCCGGACGCCGATCACACGCATGTCGAACTGCCGCGCCCGACGCGCCGCGGCACGCCCCATGGCGCCGACGCCCACGACCGCCAGCGTCTTGCCCGCCACCGAGGTGCTGAAGATCTCGTCCCAGACCTTCGAGCGCTGATTCGCGGCCAGCGTCGGCATCGCGTTGTTCAGCATCAGAATCGCCATCATCGCGAACTCGCCGGCCTTCTGGGCATGCACCCCGCTGTTGTTGATGAGCGCGATGCCGCGCCGGAGCCAGTCGAATGGCACGAGGTGCTCGACGCCCGCGCCCCAGATGTGGATCCACTTGAGCTTCGGCGCCCGCTCGGCGAAGCGATCGTGGGGAAAGTAGAAGCCCGCCAGGGCATCGGCATCGACCATCGCCGCGTCGAACGCGTCCCAATCGGTGCCGATCGTCGCCTTCACGCGTTTGGCCACCTGCGGATGGCGCGCGGCGGCTTCAGCGTAGCGCTCGGGCGTCACCTGAAATACGGGTGGCGCCTTCGGGTTGCTCTGGAGGTGGAGCCGAAACGGGCGGGAGGGTGGGCGGTGTCTTCTCGGCACGATCGCACTCCGACGTCAGCTAGCAGCCCGTGGACTGCTAGAGGGTGAACCCCAGGACGAGATAGGCCGCCACCGTCACGGCCGCGGCCATCAGCGCGTACGGCAACTGCGTTCGCACGTGATCGATGTGATCCGTGCCGGCCGCCATCGACGAGATGATCGTGCTGTCGGAGATCGGCGAGCAGTGGTCGCCGAAGATCCCTCCGCCCAGGACCGCGCCGATGACGAGCCCCGTCGGCAAGCCGATCACCTCGACCATCGGCATCGCCACGGGAAACATGATCGCCCAGGTGCCCCACGACGTCCCGGTCGAGAACGACGTCGCGGCACCGACCAGGAACAATGCCGCCGGAATGACACCCCGCGGCACGCCCGCCTCCGCGGCGCCGGCCACGAACGGCCCGGTGCCGAGCGCGCGGCAGGTGTCGCCCATCACGAAGGCGAGCATGAGCAGCACCATGATCGGCACCATCCCACCCACGCCCCGCATGAACATGTCGGTCACCTCACCGAGGGTCATGATGCGCTGCGCGCCGTAGCTCACCCCGGCCAGCAGCAGCGCGACTGCGACCGCCCAGAAGACCGACAGCGAGCCATCCCCGTTCATCATGTTGCCGTCACCGGTCATGATCAGCGCGATCAACACGCTTACGATGATGGCCAGCACAGGCAAGATCATGTTGATCGCGCGTGCCGGCACATCCGGCTTCGGCTCGAGCATCAGGACGTCGGACGACACCAGCGGACGCGCCCCGTCGCGGAGGATCTTGCCCTCGTCCCTCACGCGACGCTCCGCCCGACGCATCGGCCCGATGTCCCACTGCGTCACCACAACCGCCAGGGCGAAGCCAATGGCCAGCAGCGCGTAAAGGTTCATCGGTATCGCCATGACCATCGTGCGAAGCGGGTTCTCGATCTCCTGCGCGGCGATGAGCCCGATGATGTAGGCGCCCCAGGAGTTGACCGGCAAAATCGTCGCCTTCGCAGCCGCCGTCGAATCGAGAATGTAGGCAAGCTTCTCGCGCGAGACTCTCAACCGATCGAACAGCGGCCGTGAGACCGGGCCCGACACAAAGACGCCGATGTTCGCCTCGACGAAGATGACGAAGCCGATGAGCCAGGCCATCACCCCGGCCGCGCGTGGTGTCGTGGCAAAGCCCCGCCGGCTGACCCACTCCATGAAGCCACGCGTGCCGCCAGAGTACTGCGTGAAGGTGAGCAACGCCCCGATCAGAGCCGTCAGCAGGAGGATCAGCGTCTGGCCACGGTCGGCGAAGACGCCGACCAACGCCTCGACCGACTGGGCGAACCCGACGATCGGATTCCAGCCGGACATGATGGTCCAGCCCAGCCAGATGCCGACAAAGAGGGAGACGTACACCTGCCGCGTCTTGATGGCCAGGCCGAGCGCCAGCACGGGCGGCAGAACCGACAGTGCGCCGAACTCGGTCATGGCGTATCGGCGACGTCCGGGTCAGTCCAGAAACCCATCCGCATGCATCAGTTCCGCATTCAGGACCGCCGCACCCGCGGCGCCCCGGACCGTGTTGTGCCCCAGGGCCACGAACTTGTAGTCCAGCACACCGCACGGTCGCAACCGGCCGATGCTCACCGTCATGCCGCCGTCCCGGTCGGCGTCGAGCCGTGGCTGCGGGCGCAACGCGGCATCGAGATAGATCACCGGCCGCGGCGGCGCGCTCGGGAGCTTCGCCTCCTGCGGCCGGCCGGCGAACCGGGTGAATGCCGCCAAGAGATCCGCCTCGGGCGGCGCCTCGTCGAACTTGACCGAGATCATCTCGGTGTGTCCGTTGATCACCGGGACTCGCGTCGTCGCCGCACTGATCGCCACGCCGTGTGGCTCGACGCGCCCGTCCCGGAGACGCCCGAGAATCTTCTTGGTCTCGGTCTCCATCTTCTGCTCTTCGCCCGGCACCTCGGGCACGACGTTGCCGACGATGTCGAGCGACGCCACGCCCGGGTAGCCGGCTCCGGAGACGGCCTGGGCCGTGGTCACGATGACCGCGCGCAGGCCGAACTCGACCAGCGGCGCGAGGCCCATCGTCAGGACGACCGTCGAGCAGTTCGGGTTCGTCACGATCCCGCCTCGCCAGCCCTTCGCCTGCCGCTGCGCTGGCAGCAGGGCCAGGTGGTCGGCGTTGATCTCCGGCACGAGCAGCGGCACCAGGTCGTCCATTCTGAAGTTCCTGGCATTGCTGACGACCGTCCGCCCCGACTCGGCGAACGCACCCTCGATCTCACCCGCCACCGCGGCGTCGAGCCCCGAGAACACGAGCTGCGGCGCGCCGTCCGGCGTCGACGCCTCGACGGTGCGGCGGGCGATCTCGTCGGGAATCGGCCCCGGCAGTCGCCAGGGTGCCGCAGCGTCGTAGCGCTTCCCCGCGGAGCGCTCACTCGCCCCGAGCCAGGTGAGCCTGAACCACGGATGGCCCTCCAGCTCCCGTACGAACTGCTGCCCGACCATGCCGGTCGCGCCGAGAACACCGACCTCAATCTGCTTCGTCATCCGCTCGTGCTCGCTACCCCGCCACCGGCTGCGGCTGGGTCTTGAAGAACTCGTCGTGCACCACCTTCACCGCCCGCTCGATGTGGCGCGACGCGATGACGCACGCCACCTTCATCTCCGACGAACTGATGCAGTCGATATTGATCCCCTCGCGCGCCAGCGCCTTGAACATCCGCGCCGCCAGCCCAGGAGTCGAGCCGAGCCGCGAGCCGACGATCGAAATCTTGGCGACGTCGCGATCCACCAGGACGTCGGTCGCCACCTGCTCCGTCTTCCACCGGTCGAGCACGTCGAGCGCGCCGTCCACGAACTCCTCGTCGAGGATGAACGTGATCCGCGCGCGGCTCTCCGAACTGGCGCTCTGAATGATCAGTCGGATGCTGATGTTCCGATCCGCCAGGTCCTCGAAGACCTCGGCCGCAATGCCCGGCCGGTCGGCGACGTTCAGCAGTGTGACCTTGGCGACCTTCTTGTCGCTCGTGACCCCAACGACTTCCGCCTGCTCCATGATCGACTCCCCTGCTCGGATCCACGTCCCTGCCTCATCGGTGAAGCTGGATCGCACATGAATCGGAACCCCGTACGACATACAGATCTCCGCCGCGCGTGGATGCAGCACCTTCGCGCCACTCGACGCCAGCTCGATCGCCTCCTCGTAGGAGATCTCGGCCCATCGCCGCGCGTCCGGCACCAGGCGCGGGTCGGCCGACAGGACACCGTCGACATCGGTGCAGATGTCGCACGCCTCGGCTCCCAGCGCCGCCGCCACGGCCGCGCCGGTCACATCGCTGCCGCCCCGGCCCAAAGTCGTGATCTCGTGGCCTTCCGTCATGCCCTGGAAACCCGTGATGATGACGACCCGCCCGGCATCCAGCTCGCCTTGAATTCGCCGCGTGTCGATCGACTGGATGCGAGCCAGACTGAAGACCCCGTCGGTGCGGATACCGCACTGCGCCGCCGTGAGCGAGACCGCCGCGACACCGCGATCCTGCAGCGCCAGACCGAGCGCCGACACCGCAATCTGCTCGCCCGAGGCCAGCAACAGGTCCATCTCGCGGCCCTGCGGATCGCGCGACACCTTGTGGGCCAGGGCGACCAGATCGTCGGTCGTGCTGCCCATCGCCGAGACCACGATGACCAGGCGATCGACGGTGTCGAGGCTGCGCTTGATCCGTTCGGCGACCGCGACCACCTTGTCGGGGCCGCCGACCGACGTGCCACCGTATTTCTGGACGACCAGGCCCTTCGACTGGCTCATGACTTTGCCGTTCGACCCGCTCCCGGCTTCAGCCGGCGTCTGGCTCATGCGCGTGTCTCGGACTGTGCGCCGTCGGGACCGGCCAGCCGGCGCGCCAATTGATGAAGAAATAGGCCGACATCGGTCACGATGCCGGCGGTCTGCGAGGAACCCCGATCCGCCAGCTTCGTGACCACGGCGGGGTTGATGTCGACGCAGACGACCCGTACCCAGGCCGGCAGCATGTTGCCGACGCCGATGCTGTGCAGCATCGACGCGAGCATCACGACCATCGACGCGCCCTCGAGCAACTCCGCGTACCGCTCCTGCGCCGCCACGAGATCCATCACGGTATCGACCAGCGGCCCATCGTCGCGGATGCTGCCCGCCAGGACGTAGTCCACGCCACCCCGCACGCATTCGTACATGACGCCCGACGACAACACCCCGCTCTCGACCGCCTTGGTCAGGCCACCCGCTGAGTTGACGGCGTTGATCGCCCGCATGTGGTTGCGATGCCCATCCTCGACCGTCGCGCCCGACTCGAGGTCGACACCCAACGACGTTCCGAACATCGCCAGTTCGGCGTCGTGCACCGCCAGCGCGTTCCCGGCCAGGACCGCATCCACGTAGCCTTGCCTGATGATCTCGCAGAAATAGCCGACGCCGCCGGTGTGAACGACCAGGGGCCCCGCGACGACGACGATCCGGCCGCCGGCCTCGCGCACCTCGCGCATCATCGTCGCCACCCGCTCGACACTAACCTCGACCCGACGCTCCGACGAGATGTCGTTGGTCATGAAGGCAAAGCCGAGCCGGTCGCGCTCGCGGAACTCGGGCACGACCCGCACGCCGTCGGCGCCGCAGACCACCGGGTCGCCGGCGCGAACGTCGCGGAGCTTGCGGCATGCGGCCACGCCATCGGCCACGACGACCACGGCGTCCATGCGCTGCGCGGCCACCTCCAGCCAGGCGCCCTGATGGCGTACGCGCGTGCGCTGGTTGGTGGTCGAGTAGAAGTCGGGGGCCACGCAGCCGTCCCGTGGCGCGGAACGCAGCAGCGCGTCGCGCTCGGGCAGGGCGTGGCAGCCCAGCGGCACCAGGTCCTCGAGCAGGTGATGGAGGGCCGCCTCGCTCTCCGCGGCGACCTTAAGGCGGAGGCGCGACATGTCGTCGTTGGTTCGGCCGATGGTGAAGCTCTGCACCTCGAACGCTCCGCCCCGTTCGATCACCTTGTCGAAGATGACGTTGAGCAGGTTCGAGTCGATCAGGTGGCCTTCGGCCTCGACGATTTCAGACTGGTGAGAATTGATCGCCATGGGGCATCGCGGGACTACAGTCCCGCGCCACGCTTCACTGGAACCTTGCGCGCCGCCTCGGTCGGCCGCGACGCCAGATAAGCCTCGAACTCCTTGAGCGAGCGGCCGAGCTGCACCGGCGTCGTCAGACGATCCGAAACCGCGTCGGCCGTCTTGTACCCGTTGCCGGTAATCGCCACCACCACGGACTCGTCCCGAGGGATGACACCGTCCTCGACCAGCGCCAGCGTCGCCGCGAGCGTCGTTCCGCCAGCCGGCTCGGTAAAGATGCCTTCCGTGCGCGCCAGCAACTTGATCGCCTCGACGATCTGTTCGTCGCTCACCATGGCACCCGCACCGCCTGTCGCGCGCACGGTCTCCAGCACCTGGAACCCGTCGGCCGGATTGCCGATCGCGATCGACTTCGCGATCGTGTCGGGCTTCACCGGCTCGGGGAACTCCAGGCCCTCGTTCAGCGCGCGCACCACCGGCGCGCAGCCGGCCGCCTGGGCCGCATGGATCTTCGGCATCTCATCGTCGACCAGGCCGATCTCTCGAAGCTCCCGGAAACCGCGGCCGATCCGCGGCAGCAACGTGCCACCGGCCACCGGCGAGACCAGATGCTGCGGCAGCGTCCAACCGAGCTGCTCGGCCACCTCGAACGCCAGCGTCTTGGCGCCTTCGGCGTAGTAGCTGCGGAGGTTGATGTTCGCGAACGCCCAGCCGTTCCGGTCGGCCATCTGCGTGCAGAGCCGATTCACGTCGTCGTAGGTGCCGTCGATGGCGATGACGTGGGCATCGGCAATCGCCGTGCCCAGGACCTTGCCGGGCTCGAGCGTGTTCGGAATGAAGACGTAGCACTCGAGCCCGACTCGAGCGGCGTGGGCGGAGACGCTGTTGCCCAGGTTGCCGGTCGAGGCGCACCCGAAGACCCGGAACCCCAGCTCGACGGCCCGCGTCGCGGCCACCGAGACCACCCGGTCCTTGTACGACAGCGACGGATGGTTGACGGAGTCGTCCTTCAGATACAGGCGCTCGAGGCCGACTTCCCGCGCCAGCCGATCGGCCTTCACCAACGGCGTGAAGCCGGAGTTGAGACCGGTCTGCGGCGCCCCCTCGACCGGCAACAGTTCGCGATAACGCCAGAGGTTCTCGGGCCGGGCGGCGATGGCCTCGCGCGTCAGCGCCTGCTTCACGCCGTCGTAGTCGTAGGTCGCCTCGAGCGGGCCGAGGCACTGATCGCAGACGAAGAGCGCCTCACCGGGAAACTTCGTGCCGCAGAGATGACATTGCAGTCCGCTGAAGAAACTCATCGCTCTCCTCACGCCGCGTCGATCAACGGCAGCGCGGCCGCGATCCGCGCCGGCCCCGCCGCCAGAGTCCCGGTGGCCGCCTCGAATTCGGCCGCTGTCAGTGCCGCCGTCACGAGTCGCACGCACCCGTTCGCACCATCGAGGCTGCGTGCCGTCGACACGCCACTCGCCGCGAGCTGAACCGCCGCGTCCGTGCTGCCGCTCACGCGCAGGTAGTACGGCCGGGCGCCCATCGGCTGCACCGCCTGGGGCGCGCCGTCGATCGGAAACCGATCGGTCGCCGCATGCCCGTCACCGCGGGCGATCGCCAGCAGGTCGGCCACGACCGCGACCGCGGTCGGATCACCGCCTGCGCCGAGGCCCACGAATCCGATCTGGCCGCCTCGCGCACCGTCCACCAGCACGACGTTCTCGCTCCCCTCAACCTGCGCGAGCCTCGACTGCAGGCTCACCAGGACCGGTCCGACGGCGGCGCGCACGCCCGTGCCATGCTCCACGCGCTCCGCGGTCGACACCTGCCGGACGGCGCAGCCGAGCGTCCGCGCCGCCTCGAAGTCGGCACTCTCCAGCCCCCGGATTGACCGGCAGACGATCGCCGAGGGATTCACCCGGCGTCCGAACCCGACTGCCGACAGGATGGCGATCTTGGCCTGGGCGTCCAGCCCATCCAAATCGGCCGATGGGTCGGCCTCGGCGTAGCCTCGGGCCTGCGCGTCCGCCAGCACCGTCTCGAACGCGACCGGAGACGAGGCCATCTCTGAAAGAATGAAATTACAGGTGCCGTTCAGAACACCCTGAATCCGAACGACCTCGTCGGCCGCCAGGCCCTCCTGAATCCCCCGGATCACGGGGACCCCCCCGGCGACCGATGCCTCGAAGCCAAGCTGTCCGCCGTGCCGCCGGGCCAGGCTGAACAACTCGGTCCCGTGATGCGCGATCGCCTGCTTGTTCGCCGTGACCACCGACTTGCCGGCCTCGAGCGCACGCCGCATCCACTCCAGGGCCGGATCGGTCCCGCCGATCAGTTCCACGACGACGTCGACGTCCCCGGTCAGGACGTCGTCGACCGACTCCGTCCAGTGCACGCGCTCCGGCACCCAGGCGACGCGCTTCCGGGCGACGTGCCGGTTGCAGATACGGACCAGGCGCAGGCCCTCCACCCCGCCGACCAGGATGCGTGCCACCGACTGGCCCACCGTGCCGAACCCGACCAGCGCCACAGCGAGCGCCCCGGCCGCCTCGCGTTCCATCGTCATCACGTCTCGCACAAAAAAAAGCCACCACCCGCTTCCGGATGATGGCCTCAAGTTCCTCTGTCGCTATCTGGGTCGGCTACATCATCCGGCAGTGTCGCGCACGCATCGGCGTCGCGGTGGTGGTAATGGACATCACCACCGTCGGGGTCATCATCGTTGCCGTCGTACCGCGGGTCTGCGTCATCTGATGCTGCCTGGGCCGCCGTCTTCCGTGGCGACCGAACCGCCATTGTGACGTGTCGGGTCGGCCAAGTCAAACGGCCGACGCGGCTTTGACACCCTTGACATCGGTCCGGCCTTCACGTTTCCTGTAGCGATGCCTGATCAGCCACCCTCCTCCCCGACGACCGTCACCGGCTCCACCCGCATCGGCTGGGTCGGCGCCGGCGTGATGGGGCTCTCCATGTGCGGTCACGTCCTCGCCAAGGGCCATCCCGTCACGGTCTATTCGCGAACCCGATCGAAGGCGCAGCCGCTCATCGATCAGGGCGCCGTCTGGGCTGACTCGCCACGCGAAGTCGCCGAGCAATCAGACGTCGTCGTCACAATCGTCGGCTTCCCGCCCGACGTGCGCGATGTCTATCTCGGCGAAGCTGGCCTCTTCGCGGGCGCCAGAGCCGGCACGATCTTCGTCGACATGACGACGACGCAGCCGAGCCTGGCGCGTGAGATTGCCGCGGTGGGCGAGCGAGCCCAGGTCGCGACGGTCGATGCGCCGGTCTCGGGCGGAGACGTCGGCGCCAAGAACGCCGCGCTGTCGATCATGGTCGGAGGCGAACGGGCAGCCGTGGACGCGGTGATGCCGCTCTTCGAAACGCTCGGGAAGAAGATCGTCTACCAGGGCGGCCCCGGCAACGGTCAGCACGCGAAGATGTGCAACCAGATCGTCATCGCGGGCACGATGATCGGCGTCTGCGAGAGCCTGCTGTACGGACACAAGGCCGGTCTCGACCTCGAGACGATGCTGGGCGCCATCAGCGGCGGCGCCGCCGCGTGCTGGACGCTCGACAATCTGGCACCCCGGATCTTGAAGCGCAATTTCGATCCCGGCTTCTTCGTCGAGCACTTCATCAAGGACATGGGCATCGCGCTCGACGAGGCCAAGGCGATGGGCCTCGCGCTGCCCGGCCTGGCGCTCGTGCATCAGCTCTACATGGCGGTCCAGGCGCAGGGCTACGGCCAGCGCGGCACGCACGCCCTGATGCTGGCGCTCGAGCAGATGTCGTCGCCGGTTCGCTAGCGCCGCTGGCGACGTGCCTCCAGCATCGCGTCGATGCGGGCATCGTAGTTCTGCTGCATCTGCCGCTCCCAGTACTCGTGAATCTCCGGGGCCTCGGGCACCCGGCCCTGGTCGTTCGACTCGTCGATCCAGCCCTCCAGCGCCGCGCGCAAACGTGCCCGTACGTCGGCATGGGCCGGATCCGCCGCGAGATTCACCGTCTCGTAGGGATCCGCCTCGAGATCGTAGAGCTCCTCGGCCGACCGCGTCGGCGCGAGCAGCCGCGCCTGCAGCGGCGTCAGCTGCCCCTCGGCGTCGAGTTCCCGCATCAGCGGAATCATCGGATAGGTGAACTCCTTGTAGCGGTTCGTCTGGAGCAGCCCGCGGTCTGGAAAGTAGTTCCTGAGATAGCGATACCGGACATCGCGCACCGTGCGGATGCGATCGACCGTCTCGTCGCCCCGATCCCGGCCGCCGAAGAGATACTCGCGCGGCGCCCCCGCCTGCGCCCCGAGGAACACCCGCCCCTGCATCCCGTCGGGCGGCCCCGCCCCGGCGATCGCTAGCGTCGTCGCGGTCAGATCGATTGCGGCGATGAGCTGGTCGTCGACCCGTCCAGGTTCGAACCCGGCGGGGGCCGGGATCGCGGCCGGCCAGCGGACGATCAACGGCACGTGCAGACCGCTGTCGTAGGGCCACTGCTTGCCTCGAACCATCGCGCGACCGTGGTCCCCCATGAAGACGACGAGCGTGCGGTCGGCGAGGCCGTCCCGCTCGAGTGTGTCGAGCACGAACCCGACCTTGCGGTCCAGTGACATGACGGCGTTGAGGTACTGCGCCCAGTCGGCGCGCGCCTCCGGGTGGTCCGGGTAGTACGGCGGCATCCAGACCGCATCGGGATCCGCCGGCCGGGTGATCTGTTCGTGGGCTCCGTCCCATTCGGCGCCCCGGTGGGTCTCGGGAAAGTTCACCTGGGCGTAGAACGGTTCGGCGCCAGCCAGATCGCTCCACCGATCGGTGTCGAACGGTTCGCCGTCGTACTGGAAGTTCCAGTCGGTCTTGCCGGTCCCGCGGAAGTAGGTCTCGTTGGCGTCCCCGGCCAGATCGACGAGGTTCGCCGTCAGGTAGCCGGCCTCGCGGAGCCAGTCGGTGATGACCCGGACGCCTGCCGGGAGCGTGTAGCCGTCGTCCCGATGCGATCGATGGTTGTGGGCCCCGATCGTCGTCTGGTACATCCCCGTCATGAACGCCGATCGGCTGGTCGAGCAGACCGGCGCGGTCGTGAAGGCCCGCGTGTAGCGGACGCCATCGGCGGCGAGCCGATCAAGGTTCGGCGTCTCGACCGCCGGATGGCCGTAGACTCCCAGCTCCGGCCCGAGATCCTCCGCGATGATCCAGAGGATGTTCGGCCGTTCGGGCTCGTCTTCTCCATCGGGCGGCAGGCCACCGCACGCGGTTGCCACGACCGCGAGCGCCACAACTGCCGACACGGCCAGGGTCAGGTGACGATGCGGGGCAGCAGACTCGCGCCCCGGCTTCATGTTCATGGCTGGTCTCCGGGGAACGGGAACAGATCGGAGGGCGCGTGCGCCTCACGCATCACGTCGACCATCCGGGCCACAACGTCGGGGTGTTCACCGGCGACATCACGAGCCTCGGTCGGATCGGTCGACAGGTCGTACAGCTCAACCGGCCCCGCCGGATCTTCCTCGACATTCAGGCGAACCGCCTTCCAGTCCCCCATGCGGACCGCCTGCTTGCCCCCTCGCTCGTGGAACTCCCAGTAGAGATACTCGTGCCTCTGCTGCGGCTCGTTCAGGAGCGTCGGCGCGAACGAGACCCCGTCCAGGCCGCCAGCCGGCGGTGCGCCGGCGAGCTCCAGCATCGTCGGCGTCACGTCCCAAAACGCCGACACGTGATCCGTTGTCGTCCCGGCGGCGACGGTCCCCGGCCAGCGCGCGATCATCGGCACCCGAATCCCACCTTCGTAGAGGTCGCGCTTGATACCGCGCAGCCCGCCGCCACTCCCGAAGAAGACCGGGTCGGCTCCCGCTTCCTGATGAGGCCCGTTGTCGCTCGTGAAGATCACGAGTGTCCGCTCGGCCAGCCCGAGCTCGTCGATCTGGTCGACGATGCGGCCGACGTCCCGGTCGAGCCTCGACACCATCCCGGCGAAGGCGGCGCGCGGCGTCGCCTGCGTGATGTAGCGTCGCTGCCCCTCCCAGAGGGTCTCGTCGAATCGGCCGAGGTACGGCGCCATCGAGTCTTCCGGCACATCGAGGCCGGCATGCGGGATCGTGAACGGAAGATAGAGGAAGAACGGCTCGTCGCCTGCCTCGCGCACGTAGCGCAGCGTATCCTCGACCAGCAGATCGTGACTGTACGTGCCCCGCGCACCCTCACGGTTGTCGTTGAGATCCACCCACGCCTCGTTCCGCCAGAGGTGGTCCGGATAGTACGAGTGGGCTTCGCGCTGGTCGTTGTAGCCGAAGAAGTAATCGAAGCCCTGGCGCGTGGGCACCCCCTCGGTCTCCGGCGCCCCCAGCCCCCACTTCCCGATCGCCGCGGTCTGATAGCCGAGGGCCTTGAGCCGTTCGGCCAACGTGACGCGGCTGTCCGGAATCGGGTGCTGCCCTTCCGGCTGAACCTCCCTGTTGCCGCGAATCACCGTATGGCCGGTGTGCAGCCCGGCCATCAACACCGCCCGCGACGGCGCACAGACGGTCGAGCCGGCGTAGTGCTGCGTGAAGACGAGGCCCTCCGCCGCCAGGCGGTCGAGATTCGGGGTCGCGATCAGTTCCTGGCCGTAGGCTCCCAGGTCGCCGTAGCCCAGATCGTCGGCAAGGATATAGATGACGTTCGGTGGGATCGCCACGCCCTCGGTCGGCGCCTCCGAAGGCTCCGGTGCCACACAAGCGGACGCCAGCAGCGCGATCGCCGCCACCACCGCTCGCAGACCGCATCTGATGTTCGTCGAGATCATCTCACCGCACCTCCCGTTCCAGCTTCGGATCGAGCGCGTCGCGCAGACCGTCGCCGACGATACTGAAGCTCAGGACGACGGCGGTAATCGCCACGCCGGGCGCCACCGCGGCGATCGGCGTGCTCCGCAGCAGCTCCCGCCCCTTCGACAGCATCGCGCCCCACTCGGGGTCGGGGGGCTGCACCCCCAGGCCAAGAAACGACAGGCCCGAGGCGATGAGGATCGCCGTCCCAAGCATGATCGTCGCGTGCACGACGATCGGCGAGAGACAGTTCGGCACGATGTGGCGGAGCACGAGGCGGGGATGCGACGCGCCCAGCGCCCGGCCCGCGCTGACAAAGTCCGTTTCGATGACGGCGAGCGCCGCACCACGCACAATCCGGGCGAACTGCGGCACGCTGTAGACGACCACGGCGATGATCGTGTTGATGATCCCCTCGCCCAACACGGCGATGATCGCGATCGCCAGCAGGATGTCGGGGAAGGCGAGCAGCATATCGACGACCCGCATCAGGAATGCATCGACGATGCCCCGGCTGTAGGCCGCCACAAGGCCGATCGCCATGCCAATGAGGAGCCCGAGCACCACGCTGGTCACGCTGATCGTCAGTGACACGCGCGCCCCGTAGATCATCCGGCTGAGATTATCCCGGCCCAGATGGTCGGTCCCGAGCGGATGCGCCCAACTCGACGATTCGTAGTTCGAGAACAGATCCTGCGCCAGGGGATCGTGGGGCGCCAACACGGGACCGACGATGGCCACCGCGATGAAGAGCGCGATCACCGTGGCCCCGCCGACTGCCGCTGTGTTCGCCCGGAATCGCTGCAGCATGCGCGCTCCGCTCAGGCCGGTCGCAGCCTCGGATCGACGACGCCGTAGACCAGGTCGACCAGCAGGTTGGTCAGGACGAACACGGTCGCCACGACCAGCACCGATCCCTGCAGCAGGGGAAAGTCCCGGTTGAGCACCGCCTCCACGATCATCCGCCCCATGCCCGGAATGGCGAAGACGCTCTCCACGAGCACCGTGCCCGCGAGCAGGCCGCCGAACCGGAGCCCGATGAGGCTGACGATCGGGATGAGGGTATTCCGCAGCGCGTGCTTGTAGACGACCACCACCTCGACCAGGCCCTTCGCGCGCGCGGTCCGGATGTACTCCTGGCGCAGTACCTCCAGCATCGTCGACCGCGTCATGCGGGCGATGAGGCCAGCTGATTGCATGCCGAGCGTCAGGATCGGCAAGACATAGTGCAGCGGCGTGCCGACCCCGATCGACGGCAACAGGCCCAATTCGAGCGAGAACAGGAGCATCAACATCAGGGCCAGCCAGTACGACGGCGTCGACACCGCCACCAGCGTCAGCACCATGATGAGGTTGTCCCAGAGGCGGTTGTGGTGGACCGCCGCCGTGACCCCGACCAGGAGCCCGAGCAGCGCGGCCAGCAGCGTCCCGCCCAGGGCGATTCGGAAGGTGTGGGGAAACCGCTCGACGATCTCTTGCGCCACCGGCCGGCCGGTTCGAATCGACTCGCCCAGGTCCCCCTGTACCGCACCACTCAAGAACCGCCAGAACTGCTGCTGGAGCGGTAGGTCGAGTCCCAGCTCCGTCCGAATCCGCTCGACCACTTCCGGGCTCGACTCCAGGCCAGCCGCGATGACCGCCGGGTCGCCGGGAATGAAGTGGACGACGAGAAAGACGAGCAGCGAGATGCCGAACAGGACGGGCACGACGTGCACCAGCGCACGCGCGACGTGACGCCCGAACGCGGCGAGGGCGGCGGTCACTCTCTGAAGGCGGCCCGCTCGAATGTCACGACGCCGAGCGGCGATTGCGTGATGTTCACGACGCTACTCCGGGCGCCCAGGATGAAGTAGTTGTCGTAGAGCCAGACCGCCCCAGGATCCTCGAGGTACACGATCTCCTGCGCGCGGCGATACAGCGCCTGCCGGGCGTCGGGATCGGTCGCCCGCATCGCCTCCTGGATCACTCGATCGAACTCGGCGTTCGAGTAGTAGCCGTAGTTGTTCTCGTTCGTCGGATGGGTCAGGAAGATCGGCCGCAGCCCCCAATCGGCGTCGGCCGTCGAGGCCCCGGCGCCCATGATGAAGATCTCCTGTGGGTTGTTCTCGGGCAGCAGCCCTTCCCAGAACGCGACCATCGACCCCCAGTCCAACACGTCGATGTCGACCTCGATGCCGACGTCGGCCAGCTGCGCCGCCATGACCTCGGCCAGCTCGACGCCCAGCAGGTATCGGGGCGTCGTCGAAATCGTCGTCGAGAAGCCGTCCGGATAGCCGGCCTCGGCCAGCAGCTGTCGCGCGCGATCCTGATCCTGGCTGATCTCGCCCAGCTCGGCGTATCCCCGCATGATCGGCGTAAGCGCGCCGGTCGACACCTCGGCCAACCCGGGCATCAGATTCTCGACGATGGCGCGCCGATCGATCGCATAGGAGATCGCCTGAACCACCCGCGGGTCGTCGAACGGCGGCCGCGCATGGTTGAATCTGAACTGCTGCGCGCCGATGCTCACGACCTTGTGCACGTCGATCGCGGCCTCCGCCTCAAGGCGGACGAGGTCCGTCGGCGGGATGTGCGTGATCACATCGACGTCGCCCGCCTCGAGGGCGATCACGCGCGACGCAGCCTCGGGAATCGGCCGATACTCGACCCGCCGCAGCGGCGGCGCCTCTCCCCAGTAGTCGTCGAAGCGTTCGAGGACGATCTCGAGATCCTTCGTCCACCTGACGACCCGGTACGGCCCCGTCCCGGACGTGGCCTCCGCGGAACGGCCGAACTCGCCGCCGTGGGTCGCCGCCGCCGCCGGGCTCAGGATCGCCGCCGACACGTGCGCCATCGTCGGCTCGAACGCCCCGAACGGATACGCCGTAACGATATTCACCGTGTAGTCGTCGATGACCTCGACGTGATCGATCATCTCGAAGAGCGGCAACCGCTTGTGATTCTGCTCGGGGTCGAGGACGCGCGCGAAGTTGGCCCGCACGGCTTCCGCATCGAACCGCGAGCCGTCGTGGAACGTCACGCCTTCACGCAGAGAAAAGGTCCAGGTCACCTGATCCTCGGCGACCTCCCAGCGCTCGGCCAGGTGCGGGACGATGTTCATCTCCTGGTCGAACGTGATGAGCGTGTCGAACAGCATCAGGACGACCTGATCGGACTGGCTGTCCGTCGTGTTGTGGGGATCGAGCACCGTGGCGTCCGCCGGCGCCGCAAAGACGAGGGTGTCGCGCGCCTCCGGAGCCGGTGCGCCGCCGCACCCAAGGCTCGCGCCCAGCAAGCCCAGCACCAGAACTGTCAGGGCTCCGCGCCGCCGGCCCGTGCCGCTCGAGGTCGCGATCATCACTCCCCTCTCCCCGCGACCCTTCTCGGAGACCCGCGAGTTCGAGTAACCTTCTCTGAACGGCCTCAGACTAACATGCATACGCGGCCGGGACCGGCCACGCCAGCCGCCAATCGCGAACATGTCCGCCGATAGCAGGCGCCGCACCCGCCGCCGGCCCGTGACCTCCGAAGCTTCCAGTTCCAAGTGGCAGGCGCTGCCGACCGAAGCTATCAATCCAGCCAGCGTGGGGATCGACAAGGCGTCGACCACCGACATCGTCGACCTGATGGTCGCCGAAGACCGAAGGATCGTGAGCGCGGTCCACCGCGAGCGCGCGCGCATCGCCGTGGCCGTCGATCTGGTCACCGAGGCGCTCCGGAAGGGTGGGCGACTCGTCTTCGTCGGCGCGGGCACGAGCGGCCGACTCGGCGTGCTCGAAGCCGCCGAGATGTCACCGACCTTCGGCACCGCCTCGACGCTCGTCCAGGCGATCATGGCCGGCGGGCGCGAGGCGTTCTTCCGGTCGAAGGAGGCCCTGGACGACAGCTACGAGAGTGGTGTCCGGGCCGTTGCGCGAATCCGACCGACCAAGCGCGACGTCCTCATCGGGATCTCGGCCAGCGGGATGACGCCGTTCGTTCGTGGTGGCCTGACCCGCTCCCGCAAGGCCGGCGCCAAGACCGTCTTTGTCACCTGCTGGCCCGGCACCGAGTTACAGACCGTCGTCGACGTCACGATCGCGCCGGCGGTCGGCGCCGAAGTCATCGCGGGCTCGACGCGGCTCAAGGCCGGAACCGCCACGAAGATGGTGCTCAACATGCTGACCACGATTCCGATGGTCAGGCTCGGCAAGACCTACGGCAATCTCATGGTCGACGTGAAGACCGGGTCGCAGAAGCATCGCGACCGTGCCCGCCGGATCATCGGCCTCATCACCGACCTGGAATACGACGATGCCGATGCGCTGCTGCATGATGCGCGCTGGAACATCAAGGCCGCGATCGTCATGCAGAAGACCGGCGACTCGTACGCCAAGGCGATGAGCCGCCTCAAGGCGGCTGGCGACTCCGTCGGCGACGCTATCGGCGAGGATGCCGAAGCTCGGCTCCGACAGGTGCTCGAAGCCGGCAAGTCATCGCGTTGACAGTGCGTCAGGCCGCTTGATAGACTCACTCGTTTCCTGTGCCTCCGCCGACGCTCCCCATGGTCGTACGGTCCACCCGCGCCCTCGCCGCGCTCCTGCTGTCGTGCGCGGTGCTGCCGACCTCGGCGGCGGGCCAGTCCGCGGATGAAGTCCGGGCGCTCTGGGTGGTGCGCACCTCGCTCACCTCTCCCTCCTCGGTCGAAGCGATTGTCAGAACCGCCCGCGACCATGGGTTCAACACCGTGCTCGTCCAGGTGCGCGGTCGGGGTGACGCCTATTTCAACGGCGGCGTCGATCCGCGCGCCGCGGCGCTCGCGTTGCAGCCGGCGAGCTTCGACCCACTCCAGGCGCTGATCGCGTCGGCCCACGCCGAGGGCTTGCGGGTGCATGCGTGGGTCAACGTCAATCTCGTGGCCAGCGCCAACGACCTGCCGGCATCCCGCCAGCACATCGTGTACCGACATCCCGAATGGCTGATGGTCCCGCGTGACTTGGCGGAGCAACTGGCCACGATCGAACCGGACACCCCGACCTACCTCGGCAGGCTGTCGCGTTGGACGCGAGAACACGCCGACGCCGTCCAAGGCCTCTATCTTTCGCCGCTGACGCCAGGCGCCGCGGAGTATACGGCCGAGGTCCTCGACGATCTGGCCGCGCGCTACCCGGTCGACGGCGTCCACCTCGACTACATCCGCTTCCCCGACGATCGCTTCGACTTCAGCCGGTCCGCCATGGAGGAGCTTCGTGCCGACGTCCGGCCGCGTCTGCCCGGCGAGGAACGCCTGCGCATGGATGCCCGCGCCAGCGTCCGGCCCACGGTCTACGCCGACCGCTATCCCGAACGCTGGACCGCGCTGCGCCGCTCGCGGCTGACGTCGCTCCTGATGCGGCTCCGCACCGTCGTGAAGCGCCGTCGCCCCGACGCCATCTTCAGCGCGGCGCTCGTCCCCGACGAGGCCGACGCCCTGGCGCTCCGATTCCAGGATTGGCGGACCTGGCTCGAAGGCGGCCTCCTCGATGTCGCCTGCCCGATGGCCTACACGCAGGACCCCGCCGTGTTCGAATCGCAGATTGCCGCCATTCGGGAGATCGCCACGTCGAACGGCCTCTGGGCTGGGATCGGGGCGTATCGCCTGTCACCCGGACAGACCATCGTCAACATTCGCGCGGCGCGCCGTCACCGCGCCGACGGCATCGTCCTCTTCTCGTACGACAGCCTGACCGATCCGGCACAGCACGGCGCTGACTACCTCGCCCAGGTCGCCGAAGCGGCCTTCGGCGTCAACACCGTCACGGCCGGATCGCGGTAGCCCGCGGTCCACCGCGCTGCCCCACGGCGCCGGTGGCCCCTCGGCGATTCCCGATGCGCGCACTGGATCTCATCGTCCTGGTCGCCTACCTACTCGGGACCATCCTGCTGGGCGCCTATTTCTCCCGGGCGCAGCGCGGCGTCCGCGACTACTTCATCACCGGGCGCCGGATCCCCTGGTGGGCGGTCATGGGCTCGATCGTCGCCACCGAGACCAGCACGGTCAGCTTGATCAGCGTGCCCGGCTTCGCCTACGGCGCCGATCTGACCTTCCTCCAGTTGGTCGTCGGCTATCTCTTCGGCCGGCTCGCGATCACCCTGCTGTTCATCCCAGCCTACTTTCGCGGCGACCTGCTGACCGTCTACGAGATCCTCGGCCGCCGCTTCGGCGACAGCGTGCGGCGACTCGCGTCGGCGCTGTTCCTCGTGACGCGAAGCCTCGCCGACGGCTTCCGCCTGTTCGCCACCGGGCTTGTCCTGTCCGCGCTTCTGCTCGTGATGCCAGGCACCAGCGCAATCGTCGCACGCTGGCTCCCAGGGCTGGAACCCACGACCGGACTGCTCGTCCTGTCCGTGCTGGCGATCGCCGCCGTCACCATCGCCTACACGTTTCTGGGCGGGATGTCGGCCGTCATCTGGACCGACGTGATTCAGCTGGTCATCTACCTGATCGGCACCGGATTCGCCGCGACGATCGCCCTCGACCGGATCTCCGGAGGCTGGAACGAGGTCGCCCAGGTTGCCGGCACGGCCGGGAAATTCCGGCTCTTCGACTTCAGCCTGAGCCTCTCTCGCGACTACACGTTCTGGTCGGGGGTCATCGGCGGCGCCTTCCTCACGACCGCCACGCACGGGACCGATCAACTCATGGTGCAGCGGTACCTGTGCACCCGAGGACCTCGCCAGGCCACGACGGCGCTTCTCGTGAGCGGGGTTGTGGTGTTCGCACAGTTCGTCCTGTTCCTGCTCATCGGCGTGATGCTCTGGGTCTACTACACGACCTACGCGCCAGGTGACATCGCCGCATTCACGGTTGGTGGGGCCGTCCAGACCGACCGCATCCTGCCGCACTTCATCGTGACGCACTTTCCACCGGGGATCGTCGGCCTGGTCCTCGCCGCCATCTTCGCGGCCGCCATGTCCACGCTCTCCTCCTCGCTGAACTCGTCGTCGGCGGCTCTGCTCGCCGACTTCTACATGCCGTTGACGGGCCACGCCCGGTCCGAACGGCACTACCTGGCGGTCTCCCGCTGGGCCACCGTCGGCTGGGGCGTGGTCCAGCTCGGTGTCGCCATCGCCGCCATCGAGCTATCGACCCGCGTCGTCGACGAGGTGCTCGGCATCGCCTCATTCACCAACGGCGTGCTGCTCGGAACGTTTCTGCTCGGCACCTTGACGACGCGGATCGGACCCCGCGCCGCGCTGGTTGGCATCGTCGCCGGCATCCTGTTCATGCTCGGCATCCGAACGTTCACGCCGATCTCGTGGCAGTGGTACGTCCTCATCGGCTCGAGTGCGACGTTCGGAGCGG
>DCWN01000034.1:58662-75585 GCA_002328835.1 Acidobacteria bacterium UBA2161
GAGCGACGTTCGGAGCGGCTTGGCTGGCCCATGCCCTCGCCGCCGATCCCCCAGGAGCGCCCGCGTGAGCTTCGACGAGGCCGCGGCGATCGTCAGCCGGGCCATCGAGGCCCAGGTCTTCCCGGCGGCCACCGTGGAGGTCGGCCGTGCCGGCGGCCCCCTGTGGGAGGGCGCCTGGGGCGCCCTGGCCTACGACGATGGCGCCGCGCCCACGAGCCTCGACACGGTCTTCGATCTCGCCTCGCTGACCAAGGTCGTCGCGACGACGACGCTCGCCATGCGTCACGCCGACGGGGGCCGCCTGGCGCTCACCGACCGCCTCGGCGAACACCTTCCACGCTGGCAAGGCGACGACCGTTCGGCCGTGACGATCGCGGACCTCCTGGCGCACACGGGCGGCCTCGCGGCCCACGAGCCGCTGTTTCACGATCACGCGGGTCGCGCCGAGTTCGAGCCGCGCATCTGCCGGCTCCCGCTCGAGTACGAGCCGCGCACGAAGTCCGTCTACAGCGACCTCGGCTTCATTCTGCTCGGGTTTCTACTCGAAGACCTGGGGAAGGCGGGGCTCGACGCACAGTTCGGACGGACGGCTGATGCCTGCGGCCTGGCCAGCCTGAGCTACGCGCCACCGCCCCCACACCTCTCGATCGCACCCGCCGGGGACAACGCATGGCGTGGCCGCCGCCTGGTCGGTGAAGTGCACGACGACAACGGCTGGGCGCTCGGCGGCGTGGCCGGCCACACCGGACTCTTCGGCACGGCCGCGGCCGTGGGACGATTCGCGCGCCTGATCCTGAAGGGGCTGGCGGGCGAGCCGACGCTCGCCCAGCCGGACACCGTGCGTCAGTTCACCCGTCGCGCCGACGTGCCAGGCAGTTCCCGCGCGCTGGGGTGGGATACGATGCTGCCGACCTCGTCGTGCGGCCATCGGCTGTCGCCCTCGGCGATCGGGCACACCGGGTTCACCGGCACCTCGCTCTGGATCGATCCCGCGCGCGATCTCTACATCGTGTTCCTGACCAACCGGGTCCATCCCGCCGTGCACGATGCCGAGGCGATCCGGGCCGTCCGGCCCGCCCTGCACGATGCCGTGGTCGACGCGGCGCCCCAGGGCGTCGCTGACTGATCCTCCATGACGCTGACGGCGATCGACTGGGCGGTCATCATCGGATACTTCGTGGTCGTCCTCGCCATCGGCATGGCGTTCTACCGCCGTGCCGGCACGAGCGTCGACCACTATTTCCTCTCGGGGCGCTCGCTGCCGTGGTGGCTTGCGGGCACGTCGATGGTCGCCACGACATTCGCGGCCGACACCCCGCTCGCCGTGGCCGGCATCGTCGCACGCGACGGCATCGCCGGGAACTGGATCTGGTGGAACGCCGCCCTCGGCAGCACGCTGGCCGTGTTCTTCTTCGCCCGACTCTGGCGCCGGGCCGGCATCCTGACCGACGTCGAGTTCGCGGAACTGCGCTACACGGGGCGGCCCGCCGCCTTTCTCCGGGGCTTCCGGGCGCTGTACCTCGGCCTGCCGATCAACTTCCTCATCATGGGTTGGGTCAACCTGGCCATGGCCAAGATCCTGCTGGTCACGATGGGCTGGGATCGCCTGACGGCCGTGCTCATCAGCCTGGCCTTCACCGGGGTGTACTCGTCGGTCTCGGGCCTGTGGGGCGTGGTCGTGGGCGACCTCGTGCAGTTCATCCTGGCCATGGGCGGCACCATCGCACTTGCCTGGTTCGCGCTGCGGTTGCCCGCGGTCGGCGGCATCGCCGGCTTGCGGGAATCGCTCCCCGACTCGACGTTCCAGTTCATGCCCACCATCGGCGGCGACACGTCGACGGCCGAGACCTTCGCGCTGCCGGTCGCGGCGTTCATCGCGTTCGTCGGCGTGCAGTGGTGGGCCAGCTGGTACCCGGGCCAGGAAGCCAGCGGCGGCGGCTACGTCGCTCAACGGATGATGTCGGCGAAGGACGAGCGCCATTCGCTGCTGGCCACGCTCTGGTTCACGATCGCCCACTACTGCATCCGGCCCTGGCCCTGGATTCTCGTGGGCCTCGCCTCGATCGTGCTGTACCCGTCGGTGGCCGATCGCGAGGCCGCCTACGTCATGGTGCTACGGGATCATCTGCCCGTCGGCTGGCGCGGCCTGCTCCTGGGCGCCTTCTTCGCCGCCTACATGTCCACGATCGGCACCCAGCTGAACTGGGGCTGCTCGTACGTCATCAACGACTTCTACCGGCGCTTCGTCCGGGCGGATGCGGACGAGCGGCACTACATCAGGGCGGCCCGCCTGACGACGCTCCTCCTGATGGCGCTCGGCGGCGTGACGACCTTCTATCTCGAGAGCATTCGCCAGGCGTGGGAGTTCATTCTCGAGTCCGGCGCCGGTATCGGCCTGGTGCTGATCCTGCGGTGGTACTGGTGGCGGGTGAACGCATGGTCGGAGGTCACCGCGCTGGTCGCGCCGGCGATCGGCTTCGCCTACCTCAACCTCTTCACGGAGGTAGCCTTCCCGTCGACGCTCTTCTACCTCGTCACGTGGACGACCATCTGCTGGCTGGTGGTGACCTTCCTGACCCCGCCCGAGCCGACGGATCACCTCATCGCGTTCTACCGGCGGGTCCGCCCGGGCGGTCCGGGGTGGGCACGGATCGCGCGGGCCGCCGGCGACCCGCCGCCGGAGGCGATCGGCAGCCTGGTCGTTGACTGGATGGCCGGCTGGGTGCTCGTCTACAGCACGCTGTTCGGCATCGGCGCGCTGCTCTTCCAGTCGCTCTCCGCCGCGCTGCCGTACGCTGCCTGCGCGACGGCCGCCGCGCTACTGTTGCACCATCACCTGACCAAGCGCGGCTGGAAGAGCGTGACCGGCTAGGCGGAGAACACCGGCCGCGTCAGCCTCAACAGCGTCATCTGGGGCTGCGCGGGAGTGAGGGCCGCTGGCCACCCGGCGGGGCAGGCCCCGCACCAGGCCGTCCGATGCCGCTCGACTGGCCCGGCCGACGCCCACCCGGAGCCTGACCGCTCCCGCCCCGGCCACCATTGCCGACGCCTGGACGCCGCCCCCCGCCCGCGCCCTCTGTCCCGGGACCAACCTGCCCCGCGGCGCCCGCGGCGCCGGCGCCAGCCTGCCCGCTGACGTTCGTGTACAAGAAGACCCACTCGTTGTACCGGGACCGCCCCTGGTAGAGCCGCAGGGACTCCGCTTCGCTCTTGCTGACGACGCCGACCACGCCGCCTCGCACGCCGCCTTCTCCGGTGTCGAACGCCGACGACGACGATGACGAGAAGGCGTTGGGCGGCGCGCTCGACCCGCCTCGAGCGCCCGCGCCACCAGCCTCCGAACTGCCCGGAAGTCCGGTCCCCGGCGTGGCCCCGGGCACGGCGGTCGTCTGATAGAGCACCTGGAACTCGCCGTCCTCGACCATCGGATCGGCGTACTCCTGGCGAAGAAACTTCTGGTCGACCAGCAGCTCGATGCTGGGGGGAAACGCGCCGGCGAACTTCCGCTGGAACAAGGCGACGGCCCGCGCGTACTGCTCCCCGCGGAAGACAAGCTCGGCCTCTCTCTCCCGCTGCATCGCCTGCCGCCACACCGGCAGGGCGACCGTGAGCATCACGCTCATCACGGCCAGCGACACGAGCAGCGCGGCCATCGCGTAACCGCGCGCATCGGCTAGCAGCCCGTGGTGAAGGTCCCACGGCATTCGACGAGCGATCCATCCCGGTTGGCGGTGTTGCTCCTTCCTCGAATATTCCCGATATTCTCGGTCGTCGCGCCCAGCCAACCGAGCGCCTCGCCCGTCTCGGTGCCGCGCCCGACTTTCACCACGGACTGCACGACGCGCGGCTTGACCCCCTCCAGTCATGCCGATATCATCGCCTTCGGGTTCGATGAGATCAAGGACGCTCACCTCGCCGTGGCGGCGCGCGGTGCTGGTCGCCGTCATCGCCGCGGCCGTTCTCGGTCCCGGCGCCGCCTGCAACACGGTTCCGCTTCTCGCCCCCACGCAATCGGCCATTACCCTGGCCATCTCGCCGCTGGTCTTGCCGATCAACGGCATCGCCGAAATCATCGCCACCGTCATCGAGCAGAGCGGCACCGCCGTGCAGAATGGCACGCTCGTGACGTTCACGACGACGCTCGGCACGGTCTCGCCCCGTGAGGCGCGCACAGAGAACGGCAAGGTCCTCGTCAGGCTGAACGCCGGGAACCGCTCGGGCCTCGCCACCGTCGGCGCGCTCTCGGGCGACCCGATCTCCGAGAACGTGGACGTCCAGATCGGCGGCGCCGCGGCCTCGACCATCGTGCTCACGGCCAATCCGAGCGTCGTCCCGTCGACCGGCGGCACGGTGCAGGTCGTCGCCCTGGTCACCGACGAGAACGGCAACCGCGTCGCCGGTGTGCCGGTGACCTTCACCACGACCGCCGGCCGGCTGGCCAACACGAATCGTGCCCACCAACAAGTCGGGCGAGGCCCGCGTCCAGCTGACGACGCGCCAGGATGCGCTCGTCACCGCAACCCTCGGCAACGTCTTCACGGATATCACCGTGACGGTCAACATCGCGCCGACGGTGGCCCTGACCGTGCCGTCCCCCGTCACCGAAGGCGAGGGTGCAACGTTCACGCTGGCGGTCACCGCAGGTGCCAGCCCGATCCGGACGGTGACGATCGATTTCGGTGACGGATCGGCCCAGTCGCTCGGCGCGCTCACCGGCACGGGCACCGTCGCCCACGTCTACCGCCGTCGCCGCACCTATGTCGTCACGGTCACGGCGACCGACACCGGTGGCAAGAGCACGACCGTCACGAGCACCGTCGTCGTCGACGAGGCGGACGAGACGGCGCTCAACGTCACCCTCGCGACATCGACAACTCTTGCAGCCCCTCCCATCTCCGTGAGCTTCACGGCGACGGTCACGCCGTCGGACGCCGAGATCAGCCGGTACAACTGGACCTTCGGTGATGGGAGTTCCGTCTCCACCAGCGGACCCGCAACGAGCCATGTCTACACGTCGTCCGGCACCCAGACGGTGACTGTCAGGGCCGCCGCGGTCGACGGACGGACGGCCAGAGCACAGACCCAGATCTTCATCCCTGAGGCAACACCACTCAGTGTCACCCTAACGACTACGACCCCGACCACGGCGCCTGTCTCCGTGGTGTTCACAGCGGCTGTCCTACCGACGAGCGCCGCCATCAGCAGATACGACTGGACGTTCGGCGACGGCGCGTCGGTCTCCACGAGCGGTGCCATCACGAGCCACGTTTACGGCTCGGCAGGCACAGTCACGGTGACGGTGACGGCCGTCGCGGTGGACGGTGGCACGGCAACGACCCAGATCCAACTCGTCATTCCCTAGACGGATCCGAAATAGCTGCCCGCGATGGGGGTTGTCGGGGCTAGAGTCGCCGCGAAGGGGCTGGCGCATCTCGACCGAGGCGCGTCACCACTCCGCGTAGGGAGTGCCGTCCAGCGCCAGGCCCTCGGCGCCACTCTTCACGTCGAAGACCCCGAGTGTGGCCGTCGGGTTGTCGAAATCAGGCTCGGCCAGCACCGTCTGCCACGTGGCCCGCGACCCGGTGAACGGGTCTTCCGGAATCTGGCGGATGTAGCCGTCGCCCACGAGCGAGTCCAGCGCCGGCGGATAGACCGTCTTGTCGGCGAAGTACTGATCGATGGCGTCGCGCATCCGGAAGAGATCTTCCTTCAGGACCGCCTCGCGCGACCGGACCACCGCCGTGCGGTACGACGCCAGGGCGATGCCCGCCAGCAGCGTGATCAGCGAGATGACGATCAGCAGTTCGACCAGCGTCCATCCCGCTGCGTTCCGGCATCGGCGCCACCTCGTCATCCTCGGCCGCCCTCCGTTAGCCGTCACCACGTCCGATACTCGGTCCCGTCGAGCGCGGTGCCCCGGCTCGTGGTGAAGACGTCGTAGACGTTCTGGCCGCCCCAGGACCTGGCATCGGCATCGTCTTGATACGAGCGAAGCCCCCACTCGGCGCTCTTCATCAACGGGTCGATCGGTACGCGGCGCAGGAACTTCAAGGTCCGGCCCGACGCGTCATTCGCCATCGGCACGCCCTCGACGAGCGTTTCGAGATCGGGCGGATACCCCTCGCTGCCGGGCTCGACGTCGATTGGACTGATGGCGCCGGTGTCCACGGCGTCCTTGTAACGATCGATCGCGGTGCGCATCTCCCGCAGCACGCGACGCAGTTGGATCTCGCGCTGCCGCTGCATGGTCACCTGCGCGAGCGGCATGATCGCCGACGCCAGCGTCAGCAGGATCGTGCTGACCACCAGCAGTTCCACGAATGTGTAGCCGGCGCCGCCGGCCAGGCGCTTCATCGGACCGTGATCGCGACCGGTGGGAACGCGAGCGGCACGAGGTTACCGTCGGGCGTCGTCCCGACGCCGCTCAGGCCGAGCGCCGCGGTCCCGGCTGCTGTCGCTTCGAACAGCACGGCGGCCAGCAGGCCCGACCCCGACGCGCCGATCCCGTCCGCCGTGCGCGCCAGCGTGAGGTCGACGCGCCCGCCCTCGACACTCTGCGTGAAGGTCACCGCCAGCCCTCCCTGACGCATGAAGCTCCCCTCCTGAACCGCGCGGACGCTGAGGACCGCCGCATCGAAGGTCAGGGACAGCGTGATCGTGGAGAGGCGTGACACGCCGGTCACCGAGATCGGCACGGTGTACGGCCCGCTCCCGATTCGAAGCTCGGGGCCCGGAGGCGTGAGGATGACCCGCGCGCGCTCGGCCGGTGCCGCCACCTGCGGGGGCTCGGCGACTGGCGTCACCGGCGTCACAATGATCGGCGCGGGGGGCGCAGCCGGTGGCGGTTGCCCCGCCGCCACGGCCGTGGGCATCCCGGGGCGCGGCGCCGTGCCAGGCGGTGGCGTCGGCACGGGGGCGGTGCCCAGTGGCGCGGCCGCCACCGCCGCATCCGTCGCCTGTCCCGCGTCGGCCACCAGCGGGGCCGCGATCAGGGGGGGCGGTCCGCTCAGGCCGATATTCTGCTGGGTGCCGATGTGAATCGGGTCCAGATCCGCCTGCGTCAGGCCGTGCGTCCGGACGATGCGCGGCGTCAGCAGCATGACGATGTCACTCTGGCTGATCTGCTCGTCCGTGTTCGAGAACAGCTGCCGGAGCACCTGCACGTGGATGAGACCAGAAAAGCCCCTGAGCTGGCTACGTTCCTGCTCGCGCAGGAGCCCCGCCAGCATGTTCGACTCGCCGTCGCGCAGCCGGAGCCGAGTCTCCACGCGGCGCGACGTGAAGGTCGGCAGCGAGTTCCCCGCCACCTCGATGTTCGCCCCCAGCGCGCTGTTCTCGACGACCAGGTCGAGGACGATCTCATCCTCGTAGGTCACACGCGGTGTCATCTCCAGGATGACGCCGACCGGCCGGTAGTTGAACGACGTGAGCGGATTCACGGCCGCGCCGCCCGTGGCGATCGGGGAGAAGGCGGTCGTGGGCACCGGAATCTCCTCGCCGAGATTGAGCGTCAGTTGCTGGCCCTCCTGCCCGCGCAGCTGGGGCCGCGCGATGAATCGCGTCTGGCCGTCGGTCTCGAGAAAGCGGATGAACGCCGCCGGCACGGCGCCGTAGAAGTCGGCCGTGCTGACGCCGCGGGAGATCGTGTTCAGGTTGAACGCCTGGCCCAGGCCCTCGGTCGGGATCGCCCCGTCGATCGGCGCGACTTCTGGCGAGAAGATGCCGCCGATTCGCGTACTGCGTGAGGTCCAGACCAAACTGCCGGACGCGCTCGCGATTGACCTCGAGAATCTCGACGTCAATCACAATCTCCGCGAGGGGTTTGTCGTTCGCGGCCAGAATCCGCTCGATCACCGCCGCCACGGCGGTCGAGGCCCGGATGGTGATCGAATTGTTCGTCTGGTTCACTGCGACCATCGGCTGCACCGCCATTTGCGGCACGCGGATGATCGTGCTGATGAGCTGCGACAGTTCCTGGACATCCCCGTGCGAGACATAGAACGTCCGGATGACCTGCTCCTCGTACTGCGCGCGCTTCTGCGGTGTGTCGGGCGAGACGATGATCGTGCGCTGGTTGACGACCTTGTAGAAACTCTGGTTCGCCGAGAGGATCTGGTTGAGCGCGTCTTCGATGGTGACGCCGGTCAGGGTGACCGAGTACTGCCGATCCTGAAACTGCTGGTCGTAGGTGACGTTGATCCCGGTCGAATCCCCGATGAAGTCCAGGACGTCTCGCAGGTTCGCGTCGACGAACTGCATGGCGAGCGGTTCGCGCGACGCCGGGTTCAGCAGCAACGCGGCCGAGGCCTGGTTGGCCTGCTCGCGC
This sequence comes from Acidobacteria bacterium UBA2161, assembly GCA_002328835.1. Classification (GTDB taxonomy): domain Bacteria; phylum Acidobacteriota; class Vicinamibacteria; order Vicinamibacterales; family UBA823; genus UBA2161. The sequence continues at coordinate 66,989 of DCWN01000034.1, forward strand.
ATCTGCTCGATGGCCGGCCGCGGCCGCGAGGCCTCGATCCGATCGCGGATGAGGCGCTCCAGCTCGGCCACCTTGGCCGCGGCCTGCTGATTGCTCGGATCGAGTTCGCTGGCCTCGCGATACTCGAGCGCCGCCGCCGACAATTCGTCGCGCGCCTCGAACTCACGGGCCCGAATCAAATGCGCCCGCGAGGCGTTGAGCATCGCCCGTTCGAGCGCGATCTTGTAGTCGACGCGTTCTGGATCGTCTTGGACCGCCTGCGTGAAGTACGCCACCGCGGCGTCCCAGTCGCCGTTGAGCGCAGCCACTTCCCCCTGCTCGAACGCCCGACCCGCCGCGCATCCCGCCATCACCACGGCCAGCACCACGATCGCGAGGCGCGAGGGATGCCGCCATGCTGGATACGCGCTCACTGACAATTCTCCAGTCTGCCGCTCACGATCCGCTGACGCGAACGGTGACGCGACGGCCATCCGCCACGACCTCGACCTCAATCGACTCGATCCCGATGCGCACGATGCGATAGCGCCCGTCGACGATCTCGCCTGTCCGCCCGTGATAGACCGCGCCGTCGTCGCTGAGGACCGCCACACGGCCCACACTCTCCCCGTCGAGCGTGCCGATGAACTTCAGGGTAACCGCCTCGGCTGGCCGCGCGCTAGTGGGAACTTGCTGAATCGCCGGACGGGTGGGCGGCGTGACCGGCCGGACGCTCGGTCTGGGCGCGGCCACCGGGGCCCGGGTCACCGCACCGAACCTGAACGGATTCCGCCGCCCGTCGCTCCCACGGCCCCGCCGCCCGCCGGCCAGGCCGTCGAGCGCCACCCGGGGGATTCCCGACGCTCCGCTCGCCCCGCCGGCCGGCTCACCTGCCGCCGCGCCCCCCGGGCCACCGCCCTGGCCTCCCGAGCCGGCGGCGCCGCACGACGCCGTGAACGTCGCGAATGCGACGGCCGCGGCAATGCCCAGCAAACCGGCCGACCGCTTCGCTACCGTGCGCGGATCACGCATCAGCATCAGACTGATCCGACCAAAAGTACGTCGAGACCTCGAGGGTCAGGACCAGCGAGGTCGCAGCCTCGTCCGGCTGGACCAGGCTGACCGCCTCGATCACGACGAACGCGTCCGCAGTCTCCAGCATGTAGATGAACTCCCGGACGTCGGCATACTCGCCGGCCAGCACCATCGTCGTCCGCAGGCGCGCCAGTCGGCTGCCTCGATCCTGCTCGGTCACGCTGCTGCGTCGATCGTGCCGAAGGTTCGCGCCTTCGGCCATCGCCGCCAGCTGCGCGTAGGTAATCCGCCGCGCACTGGGCAGGTCGAGCGGCAACACCTCTTCGTAGAAGGTCCGGAGATCCGCGTCCGCGCGCGACTTGCCCTCGAGGATCGCGACGGCTTCGGCGTGCGCCCGCTCGGCATCCTCGAGCGACTCTCGGGCCGCCGCTGCCCGGACGTCGGCATTGGCGACTCGCACGGTCAACGGGTACACCGCCAGCGCGAACAGCGCGGCGTTGAGCGCCAGGCCCACGACCAGCGGCAGGATGAACAGGCGCTTCTCGGCGGTAATGCGGGAGAGTGCCGTCACGGCCCACCCTCCGCGGGCGGCTCGGCCACCGCTGCCGGCGTCGCACCGAGATAGCGGCCGCGCAGCATCGTGCGAAACATGCCGTCGTCGGTGGCTTCCTCCTGGCGGGCGAGCAACTGCTCGAACGACCCGGTGGCCTCCAGCGCCTCGATGAATCGATCGATCGCCTCGATCCGCCGGCCCAGGACGACCATCGCCACCGACACGAACTCGCCGTCGACCTCCGGTCGGACCGACGTGAGCATCACGTCCGGCGGCAGCGTCGTCTCGATGCGGTTGAACAACTCGGTCCAGGAGAACATCCGCAGACCGATCAACGCGTTGGCCTCGCGGACCGCGTCGGTCACGACCCGAAGCTCGGCGCCGTCGATCTCCTGCTGCACCGCCTCCGTCTCACCCGCCATCTCGCGCGCCACGACCTCATCCTGCGCCACGCGCAGGCCAAGGTCGGTGTGGCTGCGCGACAGCTCCACGACGCGGGTGACGTTGAACGCGGTCACGCCGACCACCACGATCGCCAGCGCGACCAGACCGACGTGGACGCCACGCTCGTTGTAGAACGGTCGGGTCGCCAGATTCGTTCGCAGCATGGCCGGTCTCGCCTAGCTCGCGGCGTGCTCCCTCACCAGAACGCCGATGGGCGCGGTCAGCCTGTCGAGTAGGTCGGGCGACGCGTCGATCCGGTCCGCCAGCGAGGCCACGCGGCGCGGGTCTACCGACTCGACGCTCCCTCCCAGCCGCCCCTCGAGCCCCTTGCGGATCGCCTCGCCCACCCCACCCGAGGCTCCGACCAGGAACACCCGCGCGAACCCGGTGCCCGACAGCCGGTCCTCGTAGTACATCGACGTCTGGTGCACCAGGTCAGCCAGCTGAGCGCCGGCCTCGGCCGGCCGATTGCGAAACAAGATGAGCTGCTCACCGCGCATGATCGCGATCGTGCTGCTCTCGGGCGCCACGTGCACCAGCAGCCAATCGCCGTCGACCGGATCGCCGCTGCTGACCGTGTTGAGGAGGTTGAAGCTCGAGAGGTCCACCACGCCGGCGTGCACGCCAGCCTCCGTGCACACCTGCTCGTACTCCTCGATGATGCTCCGGCGGGTCAGGGCCACGACGAACTCCGTCGCCCCGGCGTCGTCGGTCAGCCCGCGGCTGTGGACGACCTGCGCATCCTCGATCCGGAACGGCGCCGTCTTGCGGACCTGCCATCGCACCAGCTCGTCGAGGTCGTGACTCCGCGTCGGCACCTCCTCGAACTTCACGATGGACACCTTGGCCACGGCGTCGGGCACGACCAGCGCCGCTCGCCGAGGCCGGCGTGGGAACTGGTCCAGGGCCCGGCGGAGCGCCCCGGCCACCGCCGCCGGGTCCTTGATGTTGCCCTCGTTGACCGCCGGCACCACGGCGCCAGACGGCAACGGCTCGGTCGCATGACTGCTGACGATTGCGTTCGACCCGCTGCGGGCCAGACCGACCGCCGTGACCGCATCGGAGGCGATCTCGATTCCCACACTGGGACCGGGCGTCGAGAAGATCGATCGCAGCAGGCTCATTCGACGAACGTCACCTTGTTGATTTCCTTCAGCGTCGTGATGCCGTTGACCGCGCGTTCGACGGCTGATTCGCGCAGATACCGCATCCCTTCCTCCCGCGCGGCACGTTTGATCTCGGACGTCGGTTTCCCGTCGAGGATCATCTCGCGGATCCGGTCGGTCAGGTCGAGCAGTTCGCAGATCGCCGTTCGCCCCTTGTAGCCGGTGCCGCCACACTCGATGCAGCCCGCGCCCTCGTAGAACGCGTGCGCGGCATAGACCTCCGCATCCAACCCAGATTCGTTGAGCATGGCCGGCGTCGTCGAGACGGGCCGCTTGCAGTGCTCGCAGACCATCCGCACGAGGCGCTGCGCGAGGACGCAGTTCAGCCCCGACACGAACTGGTAGCGCTCGACGCCCATGTTCAGGAATCGCCCGAGCACATCGACGACGTTGTTCGCGTGCACCGTGGTGAACACCAGGTGGCCGGTAAGCGCGGATTGAATCGCGATCTGCGCCGTCTCAGGGTCGCGAATCTCGCCGACCATGATCTTGTCCGGATCGTGGCGCAAGATCGACCGGAGGCCGCGCGCGAAGGTCAGGCCCTTTCGCTCGTTGATCGGAATCTGCGTGATGCCGGCCAGCTGGTACTCCACCGGATCCTCGATGGTGATGATCTTGTCCTCGACCGACTTGATCTCCGCCAGCGCGGCGTAGAGGGTCGTCGTCTTGCCGCTGCCGGTCGGGCCGGTGACCAGCACCATGCCGTACGGCTCGGCGATGTACTTCCGGAACCGGCGCAACTCGGCCTCCGGGAACCCCAAGATGTCGAGTCGCAGCTCTTGAAACTGTTCGCTGATCGACTCCTTGTCGAGGATTCTGATGACGGCGTCCTCGCCGTGGACGCTCGGCATGATGGAGACCCGGAAGTCGATGGTCTTGGCGGCGAGCCGCAGCTTGAACCGGCCATCCTGCGGGATCCGTTTCTCCGCGATGTCCAGCTCCGCCATCACCTTGATGCGCGAAATGATCGCCGAGTGAAATTGCCGGTCGATCGGCCGCATCGCCTGCTGCAGCACACCGTCGATCCGGTACTTCACGTGCACGGCATCGTCCTGCGTCTCGATATGAATGTCGCTGGCCCGCCGCTGGATCGCCGTGTAGATCGTCGAATCGACCAATCGGATGATCGGGCTGATGTCGCTCGTCAGCCGCTCGACCGTCAGGGCCTCCTCGCCGCCTTCGTCCTCGTGGAGCAACTGCAGCTGAAAGCTCTCGGTTGCCTCCTCGAGGACGCGCTGCGAACTCTCGCTCTTCTGCAGGATCGACTGAATGGCCGATGGCGCGCCCACCGTCACCCTGACCGGCGCCTCGAGCAGCAGCGCCAGCTCGTCGAGCATGGGCAGGTCGGTCGGGTCGGACACGACGATGACCAACGACTCGCCCTCCCGGCGATACGGCACGAAGCCGTATCGCAGCATGAGGTCCGCCGGGATCGAGCGGAACAGATCGTGGTCGATGTGGAACTCCGACAGATCGATGAACGACAGGCGGTACCGCAACGCGAGCTGCCGCGCCCGGGCGATCTCGGCGGCGCGGTCCACTGCGCCGCCCTCGACGGCTCCGGCGTACAGATCGGTGACCTCCACGGACGGCGTCGGGGCCGCCGGACCGGACACCGCGCTCGGACGTTTCTCGGTCATGTCCCCAACGCGGACGACAGCTGCATCAGCGGCATGTACAGCGCCAGCAACAGCGCCGCAATGACGATGCCCATCGTCACCAGCAAGGCCGGCTCGATCATCGTGATGAACCGGCCGAGATTGGTCTCGATCTCCTCATCGAAGAAGTCGGCCAGGCTGTTCAGCATGTCGCCCAGCGCCCCGGTCGATTCGCCCACCTCCACCATCCGGATCGCGACGTCTGGAAAGACCTCCCGCGCCGCCAACGACGCCGCCAACCCCTCGCCTTCCCGCACACGCTGCGCCACGACATTGAGTTCCAGGGCGAGGTGGCGATTACTCATCGACCGCGCCGCGACGTCGAGCGCGGTCACCAGCGGCATCCCGCCACCGAGCAGCGTGGCGAGCGTGCGCGCCATCTGCGACGTCGCGAACTTCCAGGAGATCTGCCCGAGGCCGGGCACCTTCAGGAGCCAGCGGTCCAGCGTCGCCCGCCGATCGCCCCGTCGGAACCAGACCCAGCCGGCGACGCCCGCCCCCGCGGCCCCCAGGGCGAACACCAGGAAGTACTGCCTCGCCACCTCCGACATGCCGACGATCACGCGGGTGCCCAGCGGCAGGGTCGAGCCGAAGCCGGCGTAGAACCCCGCGAACTCCGGCACGACGCGGAGGACGATGATGCCAACGACCACGAGCGCGAGCGCGAACAGAATCACCGGGTAGACCAGCGCCGAAATCGTCTTCCGGCGCACGCCGCCAATCAGTTTCTGGTAGCTCACGTATCGGCGGATGACTTCCTCCAGCCCTCCGCTCTTCTCGCCGGCGAGGAGCGACGCGCTGTAGACCCCGGGAAAGAGGTCGCCCTGTGCTTCGAAGGCTTCCGAAAGCGAGGCGCCGGCGCGCACCCGTTCGTGCACGTCGTCGAGCACGGGCTTGAAAATCGGGTGATCGATGCGGGTCCGCAGGATGTCGAGCGACTGCACCAGCGGGAGACCGGCGCGCAGTAGCGTGGCCAACTCCTGGTTGAAGACGAGGAACTCGCGCGATCCGATGCGGCGCCGGGCCAACCGTACCGCCGTGAACCAGGCCAGCCCGCCTCGACGCCTCAGCGACAGGACGTGCATGCCGCGCTGTTCGAGATCGTGGCGCAGCCGTGATTCGTTCTCCGCGACGTAGGTCCCCTCGATGACCTGCCCCGTCGCGGTCCCGAGTCGGCACTGGAATTCCATCGTCCCGCTATCGCGCCGTGCCAAGCCGGCGAGCCGTTCGGTGGCGGACGCAACATACTGAGAGAAAGGACATTATCGCCGTGCGCTGACCTGCGAATTATACCAAAGGCCACGGCGACACGGCGCCCGCCCCCGCGGGCGCGCTTCACGGATCGGCGCTCCACGGCGTGGCTCCGCACGCCTACCGGCAGACTCGCCGCGCCGTTTACTGGATGAGCTGGAGGATGCGGGCGACGTACTCGCGCGTCTCCCTGAACGGCGGCATGCCGCCGAACCGCGCCACGGCGCCTTCGCCCGCGTTGTACGCCGCGAGAGCCACGGGCATCTCGAACCGATCGAGCAGCCGGCGCAGATGCCGCGTTCCGGCCTCGACGTTCTCGGCCGCGTCGAACGGATCCCCGACGGCGTACTCAGCCGCCGTGGCGGGCATCAGCTGCATCAGGCCCATCGCCCCCTCGGGCGACTGGGCGTCCGTGCGGAACGCCGACTCCACTTCGATCACGGCACGCAGCAGGGTGCGATCGACACCGTGCCGCGCCGACGCCGCATCGATGATGTCGGTAATCGCGTCGAGACCGCCCGGAGACCCGGCCGGGAGCTGAACCTGAACCACGGGCCCCGCCGGCAGGGTCCGGCTCAGCTCGTCAGGCGCCACCCGCGCGATGAGCGCGCGTGCGCAGACAATCTCTCCTCCCCTGCGCAGAACGAGGCGGATCCGCTTCGCGTCGACCGACTCCAGGGCTTCGACCGACACCACCCGGCCGGTCGTCAAGAAGACCAGGTCGGCACGCGCCGGACTCGACGCCCCACCGGCCAGTACCAGGCCGGCAGCCAGGGCCGCGCTTCGGACTGCGATGCGGGTCGGCATGGGCATGTTCGAGCGCAACGTCCTCTCCGTCTATCCGTGCGCGTCGACGAAGATCTCGAACACGCGGATCCCCAGCTCGCGGGTGTCATCCGCATTCGTCGCCGAGCGCTCGGCCGGAATGAACGACCCGTCGACGAGGATCTGCAGTTCGATCATGTCTTCCTCGCCGAGTTGCGCCTGCGTGATCGGCAGCAATCTCAACTCGGCATCGGTGTTGTCGATCGAGAACCGCGCCACCTCCCGGTCGGCGATCTGCAGCACCACGCCCTGCGGCCCCCCGACCAGGTCGGGACGACCGTCGGCCCGCAGATACAGCAGCACGTCGCGGCGCGGATTCCGAAACGCGAGCGTTGCGTTGCCCTGCGTCCATCGCCACTCCGAACCCGGCGCGTCAGGCACCCGCTCGGGCGCGTGCCACCCATCCTGATAGATCAGGAAGACGTTCTCCGATTGCGGCAACAACTCGAGGGTGCTCACGGCATACGACCGCGACCCGTCGTCGTCGCCCCTCAGCGGCACCCGGTCGCTGCCGTCGGTCGGATACAGGCCGACCCGGATCGTCGACGTTCCCACGTACGGGTACAGCGGCAGGAACATCGTCCGGTCGTAGCTGATCGCCTGGCCCGGCGCCCAGCGTGACGTCGGTTCCGGCGGATCGTGGTCGTCGGTCCACATGACCTCGCCGTCCGGGTTCACGAAGTGCACGAACACGCTATAGTCTTCGGTCATCGGCTCCTGGCCCTCGAAGACCGTGAACTGATACGACATGCCCACGACACCGCCGAGCGGCACCTCGCCCCGATCCAGAGCGACGACGGCACTGGCCACGGGCTCTGGCGGGGGCCCACCGCAACTCGCAACCGCCGTTCCCAGAATCACGACTATCCCGAGCCTTCGCCGCATCGCTCCGCCTCCTGAAGATGTCGTAGGTTGCCGTCGCCCGAGGTACCGCCTAACGGTGCCGCACTGAGAAGTGTTCGAATGGTAGCACAGACCGGTTGTCGTAGGTGCCGCGGTATGTTACATTTCCGGCGCGTTTGGGTGTGCCGCGCCGATGCGCGCGCGCGACGCCTCACCGATCGTCAGTTGGAGGAACTTGAATGCCGCTCGAAGCGCTTGGCATGATCGAAACCAAGGGGCTCGTGGGCTCGATCGAGGCGGCCGACGCCATGGTCAAAGCAGCCAACGTGGTGCTCATCGGCAAGGAATACATCGGTGCCGGGTTCGTCACGATGATGGTCCGTGGCGACGTCGGCGCGGTCAAGGCCGCCACGGACGCAGGCGCCGCCGCGGCGCGTCGGGTCGGCGAGCTAGTGTCGGTGCACGTCATCCCGCGCCCGCACAGCGAAGTCGAGAAGTTTCTTCCCAAGGCTTCCTCGAAGTAGCGCGGCCACACCGTCGCAGCCGCCCGCTCCGGCCCGCCGTGCTCGGCGGGCTTTCTTGACTCGAAGGAACCCCGATGGCCGACGTCGCCGCTTCGGATCGAGACCTCGCGTCGATCCACGAGGCGCGCACGCTCGCGCGCCGGGCGAAGCACGCGCAGTCCGCCCTGGCTGAGCTGTCCCAGGAACAGATTGACGCGATCGTGGACGCCATGGCGGCCGCCGCCACCGACCACGCCGAGGCGGCCGCCCGCCACGCCGTCGAGGAGACCGGGTACGGGGTCGTCGCCGACAAGATCCAGAAGAACCTGTTCGCCTCCCG
>DCWN01000038.1:0-585 GCA_002328835.1 Acidobacteria bacterium UBA2161
GGCGAGCGGACAGACTATCAAATCTGCCAGTTGGAGTTAGGCTAGAGGGGCTCGCACGAAGACCAAGGCGCGCACGGTGCGCCTCGCGGCGTCCGGAGTGGGGCTCTCGGGGTCCCCGCGGAGGACGCCGCGTGGGGCTTGGGGCGCAAGGCGCCCCATCTGAGAAATGCTCAACGACGCGCATTGCCATTTCTTCTCAGAAGGCTTCTTCGGCACGCGGCCGGCAACAGTAGCCAAGCCACGTTCGACGTCACTGTCGTGGACGCGACCCCGCCGGTGCTGACGCTCATCGGGGCCGACCCACTGGTCCATCCTGCGGGCACGCCGTTCACCGACCCGGGAGCGACGGCCACCGACGCCGTCGACGGATCGGTTCCGGTCACGCAGACGGCCAACACGGTCGACCCGGCCATCCCCGGCAGTTATGTCGTGACCTACGAGGCGACTGACGCGGCTGGCAACACCGCCACCGTCTCGCGGACCGTCACCGTCGAGGGTGGCTCGGATGACGACGACAGCTCGGACGACAGCAGCTCGGACGACAGCAGCTCGGACGATGACTCCAAGGACGACGACTCCAAGGAC
>DCWN01000038.1:917-23123 GCA_002328835.1 Acidobacteria bacterium UBA2161
AGGACGACGACTCCAAGGACAGCGTCCCCGAGGACGACGACTCCGGGAAGAAGGCCAAGCCCAAGCCGCGGCGCCGCTGGCGCTGGCGATTCTGGAGATGAGCGTAGCGCTCCGGGCGCCGTCCCCTACCTGATAAGCTCTGGGGCGTCATGGGTGCGCCCCCGGGCATCCGCCTCGACCATCTCGTCATCCTGGTTCGTGATCTCCCGACGGCGATCACCGACTACCGGCGGCTCGGCTTCACGGTGACGCCGGGCGGCCGGCATGCCGACGGCGCGACCCACAACGCGCAGGTCGTCTTCGACGACGACACCTACTTCGAACTCGTGGCGTTCACCGACCGGTGGACCCTGACGAAGCTGCGCCTGCTGCGGCGCTTCCATCTACTCGACGGCGTCGTGCCTCCCGATCCGTCGTTCGGCTCCCGCGTCCGGCGGCGTGGCGCGGTTGGCGACGGCCTGATCGACTACGCCCTGGTGCCCGACGACGCCGAGCAACGGATCAGGGCGGCGCGTGGTCGCGGGCTCCTCATCGACGGCCCGCTGTCGGGCAGCCGGATCCGGCCGGACGGCCAGAAGGTCGCCTGGCAATTCGGTTTCCCGCACGATCCCAACCTGCCGTTCTTCTGCGCCGACAAGACACCGCGGGCCCTGCGAGTGCCGGAGGGTGACGTCCGCCGCCACCGCAACGGCGCGGTCGGCATCGCCCGTCTGACCGTGTATGTGCGTGACCTCGCCTGGGCGGCGGAAGGCTACGGTCAGCTGCTGGGCCTGGAGCCGACGTCGGTCACCGCGGACGAGGCACGCTTCCGAGTGCGAACCGAGATCGTCGTGCGCGCCCACGGCGGAGCGGCGACGCCGGCGAAGGTGACGCTGACGACGTCACAGGCCGGCCGCGTGGGAGTGATGGACCGACAGCTCACGGAAGGCGTCGACATCGAGCTGGTCGTCGGCGACAGGTAGAGCCTGGTTCATCGATCAGGAGCCGGCGTCGGCCAGCTCCTGCTCGTGCAGTTCGCGCAGCTTGAACTTCTGCACCTTGCCTGACGCCGTCATCGGGTACTCCTCGACGATCCGGATCACGCGGGGCAGCTTGAAGCTCGCCAGCTGACCGCGGCACGACTCGGTCAGCGCCTCGGCGGTCACCGAAGCGCCGGGGTGCAACCGGACCGACGCCGCCACCCGCTCGCCCCAGCGCTCATCGGCGACACCGTAGGCGTAGGCATCGGCGACCTCGGGGTGCGCGCGGAGGCAAACCTCGATCTCGCTCGGATCGATGTTCTCGCCACCGCTGATGATCAGATCCTTGATCCGCCCGGTCACGCGGACGTAGCCGTCCGCGTCGACCTCGGCCTGGTCGCCCGTGCTCAGCCAGCCGTCGGCGTCCAGCGCGCCAACCGTCGCCTCCGGCTTGTCGTAATACCCCTTCATCACATGGTAGCCGCGGGTCTGCAGCTCGCCGCGGACGCCGGTGGCGACCGGCCGCTGGGTGGCCGGGTCGACGATCCGCACCTCCACCTCCGGCAGCGCGCGTCCGACGGTCTGGGTGCGGCGGGCAATCGAATCATCGCGCCCGGTGATCGTGATCCCGGGCGACGCCTCCGTCAGGCCATAGGCGATCGTCATCTCCGGCAGGTGCATCTCGCCGATGACCCGGCGCATCAGCGGCTCGGGGCACGGCGCACCGGCCATGATGCCGGTGCGGAGCGACGTCACGTCGTACCTCGAGAACTCCGGCACCTCGAGCATCGCGCGGAACATCGTCGGCACACCGTGAAGCACCGTGCAGCGTTCGCGAACGACGGTGTCCAGCACGGCCTGTGGCTCGAATCGTTCGACCGGGCAGAGACAGCCGCCGTGGGTGAACATGCCGAGGACGCCGATGACGCAGCCGAAGCAATGGAACAGCGGTACGCACAGCGCCAGCCGATCCGCCGGCGACAGCGCCAGCGCGTCTCCCAGCGCATAGCCGTTGTTGACGATGTTCCGGCTCGAAAGCATGACGCCCTTCGGGAAGCCGGTCGTGCCCGACGTGTACTGCATGTTGGTGACATCGTCGACCGCCACGGCCGCCGACCGCGTGTCGAGCGCCGCGTCGGTCACCGTCTCGGCCAGCGTCCGGAGCCGCGCGTAGGGCACGAGCGCCGGCTCGTCGACCGCGGCGTCCGCAATGCCGATCACTCGCTCGACCTCGAGTCCCGTGGAACCGGAGGTGGTTTCACCCGGGAGCGCGCCCACCATTCGAAGCTCGGCGAGATAGTCGATCTCCTTGAGGCCGCGGATCGTCGCGACGGTTCTCGCCCGGCACTGGCGCAGCAGGTAGTCCAGTTCCTTGGCCCGGAACGACGTGTTGACGGTGACCAGGACGGCACCGATCTTGGCCAGCGCGAACTGCAGGACGACCCATTCGGGCACGTTGGTCGCCCAGAGCGCGACGCGTTCGCCTGGCTCGATTCCGACCGCCATCAGGCCGCGGGCCACGAGACGGGCTTCACCCTCGAGCTCCGCGAAGGTGTAGCGGACCGCCGGGTAGGCGAGCGCCTCGCGGTCGGGCAGCGCCCGGGCCAGATGGGTCAGCAGCGCACCTACCGGCAGGTCGCGAACGGGGTGGAACGGGTCGGTCTGGGCCAAGGTTGAGCTATCCTACCGGTTCGGTTCGACACCAGCCAGTCACCCCGGAGGAACCCATGCGCCAGGCAGTTACCGTCTTCGTCGGCTTCGCCGGCATTGCCACCATGACCTCGGCGTGCGGGGCACCGCCCGACTACGACGTGATCATCCGCGGGGGGAGCGTCTTGGACGGCACCGGCACCCCGGCCCTCGTCACCGACGTCGGCATCCGTGGCGATGCGATCGCCACCGTCGGCGATCTCTCCGCCTCGACTGCGGCCGAGACGATCGACGCGGCGGGGCTGACGGTCACGCCGGGCTTCATCGACATGCACAGCCACTCGGACTACACGCTGCTGGTCGATCCCCGCGCACTCTCGAAGATCATACAAGGGGTGACGACCGAGTTGCTGGGTGAATCCAATTCCGCGGCGCCCGCTCTGGGCCCGGCCAGGCCCGAACTGGCCCGAACACTGGACGGTCTCGAGCTGGCGCTCGACTGGACGACCTTGGGCGAGTACTTCGCCCGGGTGGAACGGACTCCGCCGAGCGTGAACATCCTCTCCACGGTGGCCTCTGGTCAGATCCGCGCGGCGGTCGTCGGCTACGACAACCGACCGGCCACGGCCGACGAACTGGAGCGGATGACCGCGCTCGTCGACGAGGCGATGCGCGACGGCGCGGTCGGCCTGTCGTCGGGGCTGATCTACCCGCCGAACAGCTACGCGCCGACCGAGGAACTGGTCACCCTCGCCCGGGCAGCCGCGCGGCACGGTGGCATCTATGTCTCGCACATTCGGAACGAGAGCGACGGCCTGCTCGATGCGCTGAACGAAGCGATCGGGATCGGCCGCGAGGCCGAGATCCAGGTCGAGGTGCTCCACTTCAAGCGATCGGGCGCACGGCCAGTGCCCAGCGGCACGGACGTGACGATCCAGGATGCCGCCTTGCTGATCGAAGAGGCGCAGGCAGCGGGAATCGAGATCTACGCCAATCTCTATCCCTACGCAGCCAGCCAGACGACGCTCAACATCAGGCTGCCCGACTGGACCCTGGAAGGCGGACGCGAGCAGCTGGTCGTGCGACTGCGCGATCCCGAGACGCGCGAGCGGATCCGGCGCGAGGTGGCCGACCTCCTGGCCGGTGACCGCGGCGGCGCGACTCCGGCAACGGTCATGGTCGGCCGCACGCCGTACGAACCACACCGCCAGTACCAGGGAATGCGGCTGGCGGCGATCGCCGAGGCGATGGGCGTCGAGCCGGCCGATGCGCTGCTGGAGATCATCGACCGTGCCGACGGTACCGCGGGCGGTATCTTTTTCGGCATGCGCGAGGAGGATGTCGCGTTCGCGATGGCGCTGCCGTGGACGACGATCGGCAGCGACGGCACGGCGCTCGCCCCCGACGGCATCCTCGGACGAACCCACCCGCACCCGAGATCGTACGGATCGTTCGCGCGCGTCCTGGGGCACTACGCCCGTGACGAGGGCGTCCTGACGCTGCCCGACGCCGTGCGCAAGATCACCAGCCTGCCTGCCGCGCGGCTCGGCCTCGCCGACCGGGGGGTCCTCGACGCTGGCTGGCGTGCTGACGTCGTCGTCTTCGACGCCGAGACGATCACAGACACGGCGACCTTCGGCGATCCTCAGCAGCTGGCGATGGGGGTACGCTGGGTGATCGTGAACGGCGAGGTCGTCGTCGCCGATGGCACCCACACCGGCGCGACACCCGGGCGCGTCCTGCGCCACGCCGCCGTCGGCGCCGCGACCGACGACGTTCAGGCGCTCCGATCGCTCTTTCCGACCCGGCCCACCGGATGACGATCCCCGCCCTCGAACTTCGCGGCGTCACCGTCATGCGTGACGGCCGGCCAATCCTCGACAGCATCGACTGGACGGTGGGGGCCGACGAACGCTGGATCGTCCTCGGACCGAACGGCGCGGGCAAGACGACGCTCTGCCAGGTCGCGTCGCTGTACCAGCATCCGGCGAGGGGCAGCGTTCACGTGCTCGGCGAGCGCCTGGGTCGGACCGAGGTTCGAGAGCTGCGAAAACGGATCGGCTACGCGGGCGCTCGTCTGGCGCAGATGCTGCGACCCGACCTGATCGCCACCGACGCCGTCGTTACCGCCAAGCACGGCGCACTGGCCACCTGGTGGCACACCTACACCGAAGCCGATTACGTCAAGGCGCGGAGGCTGCTCGCGCGCTTCGGCTGCGAGCATCTCACCGAGCGCCGCTTCGGCACGCTGGCCTCGGGTGAACGGAAGCGAGTCGAGATCGCCCGCGCGCTCATGTCGGATCCCGATGTGCTGCTGCTCGACGAGCCCGCCGCGGGCCTCGATCTCGGCGGTCGGGAGACGCTGGTCGGCACACTGGCCGCGCTGGCCGGCGACTCCACTGCCCCGGCCACCGTCCTGGTGACCCACCACGTCGACGAGATCCCACCGGGCTTCACGCACGTCCTGTTGCTCGCCGGCGGACGGCGTCTGAACGCCGGGCCGTTGGACGAGACACTGACCGGCGAGACGCTGTCGTGCTGCTTCGGACTCGCGCTTGCGGTCGAGCGCCGCCGCGGCCGCTGGCAGGCCTGGGCAAAGTGAACGGTTCAGGACGCGCTATAATTTTCCGACCCATGCGGCGGCGCTTCGCGCTCCTCCTGACCACCGTTATCGCGCTGGGCACGGCGTCGCTGGCCGGCCTCCAGCCCGCGCCCGCGCCTCCCTCGGGTGATGTCGCCGACATCCTCGTCTCTCGGCAACTTCTCGAATCGCAGGATCTGGCGGTCGGCGATCTGATCGAGCTCGCGGCCGATCCGGACGGCGCGCGCGCACGCGCGTTCCGGGTCGTGGGCAGTTACGAACCGCTGCCCGATCCCGCTCGGTTCACGCAGCAGCGACTGGAGGTGCGCCTTCACCTGCAGGACATGGTCGACATGCTGGCGGACCCCACAGATCCCCAGTCCAGCGAGTCGGTGAGTGCGATCAACGTTGCCCTGCACGATCCCGAAGGCGAACTGGAGTTCCGGCGCAGCGTCTTCGGGCGGGTGCCGGGCCTGAGTGTCTGGTCGACGGTGCGAGGTGACAGCGCAAACCCGTTCGTCGTCCTCGAACAGTTCCATCTGGCCATCGCCATCGTCACGATTCTCGCGAGCACCGCGTTCCTACTCGCGCTGATGGTGATGCGCTCTGACGAGCGGCGCGAGACCGCGGGCATCCTGCGGCTGATCGGGCTCCGCAAGGGCCGGGTCTTGACGCAGGTGCTCATCGAGGGGGTGATCATCGCGATGGTCGGCGCGATGTTCGGTATCGGGCTGGCCCTGGTAGCGCAGGACGGCTTCAACCAGTTCTTCCAGTGGCGCTACGACACGGCGCTCGTCTTCGTCCGGGTATCACCGAAGGTTGCAGCGCAGTGTGTCGCACTGGCGGTGCCGCTCGGTGTCGTGGCCAGCGTCGTCGCCTCCTGGACCCTGCTGAGACGCGAAGTGCTCGCCCTGCTACGACGATGAACTCCTTCCACTTCGCCTGGCGCAGCCTGTTCCGTCAACCGGTGCGCGCCGCCCTGGCCATCGCCGGCGTCGCCGCCATCGGCGCGCTGCTCTTCGACATGCTGCTGCTCTCGCAGGGCATGCTGATCTCGTTTCGAGATCTCCTCGACGACGGCGGATTCGACATCCGGATCTTGGCGACGCCGTCCACGCCGATCAGCGGGCCGCGCATGGCTGACGCCGCGGCGACGGCGGCCGCGGTCGAAGCACTGCCGGAAGTCGACGCGGTCGTCCCGATGCGCATCGGTCAGGCGAGAATCGTCGGACCCGACAGCGTCAATCTCAGCCTGATCGGCGCTGTCACCAGCCGCCGGGACGCGTGGACCGTTGTCGAAGGCGTCGACCTGGACGATCTCATCGGGAACGACGACCCGCCGATGGTCATCAACCGAAACATCGCCGAGGAGCTGACGCTGGCGCCCGGCGGGACCGTCACCATCCGGAGCGAGTGCACGGAGCGCTATTCCGTCTTGCCGACGGTCGATTTTGTCGTCTCCGGCATCGCCGAGTTCCCGTTCGACCCGGTGACCCAGATGACGGCGGCGGTGGCGATGCCAGACTTCGATCGCGCGTGCGGCAGCGTCATGGACGAGGCCGACGTCTTCCTCGTGGCGACCCGAGCCGGCGAGTATCCGGAAATGGCGGTGGCAGCGATCCAGCGGCTGCGCCCCGACTTGCACGCCTACTCGAACGACCAGCTCGTCGACCGCTTCCAGCAGGTCGGCTTCTCGTACTTCCGCCAGATCTCGACCGTGTTGGCCACGATCACGCTGTTCTTCGCGTTCCTCCTGATTTCTGTGCTCCTGACCGTGTCGGTCAACCAGCGATTCGCCGAGATCGCCGCACTGCGCGCGCTCGGCTTCAGCCGGCGCCGGATCGCGGGCGATCTCCTCTGGGAATCGATCCTGATGGTCGGCACCGGAGGCCTCCTGGCGCTGCCGCTCGGCCTGGTGCTGGCGATCTGGCTCGATCGGATCCTGAAGGCGATGCCCGGCATCCCGAGCGACCTGCACTTCTTCGTGCTGTATCCGGCGGCCGTCATCTTGCACGTCGCGCTGCTGGCCGCCGCCGGAGCCCTGGCGGCGGCCTATCCGGTGTTTCTCGCCTCGAAGCTGCCGATGGCCTCGACGCTAAGGAACGAGGTGGTCGGGTGAGCGCGGCGGTGATAGAGGCGACCGGCCTGACGAAGACGTTCCCGATGCCGGCCGGCCCGGTGACCGCGCTGCGGAACGTCTCGTTCTCCGTCTCGCCGGACGAATACGTCGCCGTGAGCGGCCCTTCCGGTTGTGGCAAGTCGACGCTGCTGCACCTGCTGGGATCGGTCGATACCGCGACGAGCGGGACGCTGTTGTTCGACGGCCGTGACATCAGCACGCTGCCCGATGCCGAACGCAGCCGGATCCGCCTGACCCAGATCGGGTTCGTCTTTCAACGCTTCTACCTCCTCCCGATGCTCACCGCCTGGGAGAACGTCGAGTTGCCGCAGGGCGAGGCCGGCGTGTCGAAGCCGGAGCGCCGGGCGCGCACGGCTGAACTGCTCGATTACGTCGGGCTGTCGCAGCGCGCGCAGCACCGCCCGTCACAGCTCTCGGGGGGCGAGATGCAGCGGGTGGCCATCGCCCGAGCGCTCGCCAATAGTCCGCGCCTGCTGCTGGCCGACGAGCCGACAGGCGAACTGGACCAGTCGACCGGTGAGCAGATCGCCGAGTTGCTCGACCGGGTGCACGCCGACGGCAATGCGATCGTTGTCGTGACCCACGATCCCGCAATCGCGGCCCGCGCGAAGCGTCAGCTCAAGATGCGTGACGGCGAGATCGTCGCGGGGGCCCCCGCATGACGTTCCGGCTGGCGCTGCGCGCGCTGCTGTCCCGCCCAGTCCGAAGCGCCGTGCTCGCCTGCGGCTTCGGGCTGGGTGTCTCGGTGATGGCGAACCTGCTCGGCATCGGCGAGGTCATCCTCGAACAGGCGCGGGCACCGGCGTTGCGCGGCGGCGGCCATGTCGGCATCGGCGGCGCGACAGGCCCGCTCCCCAGCGCGAAATTCGTCTTGTCCAACGTGCTGGGAGCCGCTCCGCTCGACGCCGACGTGGCGGCGGCCTCGCCGACGGTTGCGGGCATCCTGTATCTCGTCGGCCGGGGCGACCCAATCGCGATCGGCGCGCGCGGGGGCGTGCCGAGCCTCGAACGCGCCCTGGGTGACCCGGAGACGGCAGACGTGGCGGCGTGGGTGGATACCGCCGTCGATGCGGATTGGCTCGACCCGGACCCGGGAGAGATGCTGCGAGGGATGGACCGGTTCCATCCGATCCCGGACCGACCCGATCGGGCCGACTCGTGGGCCGAGTGGCTGTACTTCAACGGACAGCACGACGGCGCGCGCTTCTATCTGACCTTTCTCGTCGGCCCCAGGGTCGACGGTGGCCGGCGGTCCGCTGGCGTCCGCTTGCAGCTCGATCGCGACGGGCGGTTGTCGTCGTACTCCGCGTCGGCGGAGATCGACGAGGCCGAACTGCTGGCCTCGGCGCCCGACATGGCGATCGGCGCCAACCGCGTCCGCCTCGACGGCACACGCTACCGGATCTCGCTCGATCTACAGGCTCGATCCACGTCCGAGGGCCTGGAGCGGCAGCGCCTCACGGGCGAGATCGCGCTGGAGTCCGAGCCCGGGCGATCGTTTCCACCCATCTCGATCAACGGCGCGAATGGGTGGACCACCGGCTACGTCGTCCCCGTGCTCTCGGGCGGGCTGACCGGATCGCTCGACGTCGGCGGCGAGCGCGTCGAGCTCGATGGCGGTCGCGGCTACCACGATCACAACTGGGGCTACTGGGAAGGCGTCACTTGGCGGTGGGGCCAGGTGCAGCACGAGGACGTGTCGTTCGTCTACGGGCGCGTCTACCCGCCCCCAGACGCCGCCGATCCCGAGCGGCTGCCGGGGTTCCTCACGGCGCTCGGCCCCGATGGCCCCCTCGGCTATGCGACGCGCGTGACGATCGAGGAGGAGGACGACCCCGACACGGGCCAGCCTCTCCACATCAAGGTGAGCGGACGGAGCCGCGAGATCAGTCTCGAGATGGAACTCGACGTCGAGGCGGCCGAGGTCACGCAGATGGACCGGGGAGCGTTCGGCCGCGACATGGACTTCTGGCAGCTGCGGGCTACGTATCGGGTGACGGGCCGGGTCGGAGAGCGTGAACTCGACTTCACGGCCCGCGGCGCCGCGGAAACCTTCCGGACGCCCTGACGATCGGCCGCGTCACCGAGCCTCGGCGTCGTCGGTCAACACCGCCAGCGTCTCGTCGAACGACGCCGGCCCGCGACCCTCGAGCGCGCGCACCAGACACCCGGTCAAGTTGGCGACGGCGAAGCTGGTGCCTTGCAGGTTGCGAGACGGCGGCACGCCGGGAATCGGCCTCGGGAAGCCCGACGCGGCGAAGATGACCGCACCGTCACGACGGCCCCAGCGATAGGCCTCACGCGGGCAATCCCAGTCGACGGCGACCGGCACGACGCCGGGCAGGCTGCCCGGCAGCCACCGTGTGGCGCCGTCGGCCGCAGCCGCCACGACGACCGCGCCGCGCTCGGCCGCCTGCCGCACCGCACTATGCAGCGCGTCGGCATGCGCCGCGTTCGCGGTTCCGAGACTCAGGTTGACCACGCGCGCGCCGTTGCGCGCCGCCCAGTCGATCGCCGCGACCAGCGCCTCGACACTCGACGACAACTCCCGGTCGAAGACCTTCACCGTGAAGATCTCGCTCGCTGGCGCCTTCTCGCGGATGGCCGCCGTCACCGCGGTGCCGTGCCCGAGCCGATCGACGAAGTCAGGATGCTCGGCACCGTCCGCGGCGATGCCGACCCCGCCGGCGACGCCGCCGACGTGCGGGTGCTCGGCATGTACGCCGCTGTCGACGACCGCCACCCGGACCGCCTGCGCGCGCAGTTCGGCCATCATGCGTCGGCCGCCGGGGCGGCCGACCGCCTGCCGAAGACGCGGGAAAAGGCACCGTCGCGCGCCATCAATTCAGCCGGCGATCCCTCCTCGGCCAGCCGGGCACCATCGAGAACGATCGCGCGGTCGGCCTGCCGAACCATTTCCAGCCGGTGAGAGATGATGATCGTCGTCCGGCCGCGCATGAGCGCGCCGTACCCGGCGATCACCTGGCGCGCGGTGGCCGGGTCGAGCGAGGCCGTCGGTTCATCGAGCACGAGGACGGTCGGCGCCGCGAGGAAGGCCCGCGCAATGGCGACCCGCTGTCGTTCGCCCGCCGACAGTGCGCGGCCACGCTCGCCCACCTCGGTCGCCATCCCATCAGGCAGCCCGGCCACGAACGCCTCCAGACCGGCGGCGCGGACCGCGTCGGTCACACTGGCCTCGGTCGCCTCGGGCTGCGCGTAGCGGACGTTGTCGGCCAGCGTCGCGTGAAAGATGAAGGGTTCCTGGTCGACCAGCGCCACCGCTCCGCGGACCGCCGCCAGCGGAAGCGCCTTCAGGTCCTCGCCGTCGAGCAAGACGCGGCCCTCGTCGGGATCGAGCAGTCGCATCAGCAGGTCGGCGAGCGTCGACTTCCCGCTGCCGCTGGGCCCGACGACCGCCAGGACTTCGCCCGGTGCGACATCCACCGAGACGTCGTCGAGCGCGGGCCGGCCACGGTCAAACGAGACGGTCACATGATCGAGCGTGACCCGGCCACGCACCGTCGCCAGCACGCCGCCCGTGGATCGATCCTCGACCTCGACGTCGGCGTCGAGCAACTCGTGAACCCGACCGAGCGACACCTTGGCCGTCGCCAGGCTCGCGTAGAGCCCCATCAACGCCTGGAGCGGCGGCAGGACGCGCATCTGGTAGGCCATGAACGCGACCAGCGTGCCCATGGTGATTGTGCCGTCGATGACCCGGCTCCCGCCGTACAAGAACACGACCGCGGTGCTACCCGACAGGATCAGTCCGGGCAATCCGCCCGACAGGTACGTAACCCACTGCATCGCCATCAGCGCGTCAACGAACGCGTCGTTGCGGCTGCGGAAGCGATCGGTCTCGCGCGTCTGCGCGTTCGACGTGACGACCAGTTTCATCCCTTGGATCGTCTCGATCAGGAAGCTCCCGATGTCGGCGCTACGGGCCCGGACCGTGCGGACCCGGCCTTCGAGACGCCGCCGATAGTGCACCAGCGCCCAGAGGCTCGGTGGCAGCAAGATCGCACTCACGAAAAAGAGCCGGGTGTCGAGCCAGACCAACATGCCGAGCGATCCGACCAGGAAGATCACGTTGCCCAGCGTGGCGAGCACGGCGTCGGACGCCACACGCTGGATTTCACCGATGTCGTTGTTGATGCGCGAGACGATGTCACCCAGCCTGGTGCGCGCGTAGAACCGGGGCGACAGCCGCTGCAGATGCCGGTAGAGCGCCAGCCGCATGTCGAACAGGATGGCGGCCGACACCCGCGTGTAGCGCAGGCCGCTCACGACGTTGAACGTAAAACTGGCCAGGGTGATCAGGACGAAGGTGGCGACGATCCGACGAAGCACGCCACTGTCACCGCCGAGCAGGGCGCCGTCAACGAGGCTGCGCGATAGATAGGGGACGTACAGCGCCAGGCCGGTGCTGGACAGGCTGAGCGCCATGACCAGCAGCAGCCGGCGCCAGTACGGCGCCACGTACGCCAGCGCGCGGCGGAACTGGGGATCTAACAAGGAGAAGCTGCCGTCTTCTCCCTCTCCCTTGGGGAGAGGGTTGGGATGAGGGCCGGGCTAACGGTCAGTCCGGCGGCATGACGATCAGGCCGGTCATGGTGGCGTCGGCTTCAAGTTCGAGCGTGCGCAGGTACTGGAAGGTGTCGGCCTCGTAGATGTCGATCGTCTGGCCGGCCCCATGAACATAGAGCAACTGACCGTTCGTGCTCGGCTTCAGCGACATCCGGGGCCGGCCGTTGAAGCGCTGCCGCTCACCCAACCGACGATTGGCCAAATCGAACGCCCAGAACTCGTAGTTGCCGATCTCCTGGACCAGGCCGTAGGCCATCGATCCGTCGAGCGTCACGCTGAAGCTAACGCCGACCGCGGGCCCAAGCGTGTAGAAATCCTCGATTTCCTTCGCATTGAGGTCGACCCGGGCCACGCCCATCTGTCGGCCGCCCCGCACCGGCGACGCCACGGTGAACAGGCTGGTGTAGAAGCCGAACTCCTCGCTGAGGCTCCCTGTGAACCCGAACCGCAGCGGCCCGAGACCAGGTTCGAGCGGCTCCGACAGGTCCCAGCGGTCGACCTCGGTGAAGTCGTCGGTCTCGTAGATCACGACTTCCCGCCCGAAGATGTAGAGCAGCGAGCCGTCGGGCGAGAACAGCATGTTCATCCGGGGCCGCGCCTTGTCGTCCGGCCAGGGCATCGTCCGGATTAGCTCGCGGGTCGACAGGTCGTACTGGCCGAACTCTGGTTCGCCGATCTCGAACCGATCGATCAGTTTCGTTCGCGACTGCGTCACGAACAGCGCGTAGCGCTCCTGAGGATCGACGGCGTAGCTCTCGATCCGCGTCCGGGTCGCGCCCTCGCTGAACGTGAGCGTGTCTATCGTCGACCGGCTCGCGATGTCGATGATCTCGAAAAACTCCACCGTCACGTCGGTCATATAGAAGTGGTTGCGGTCGGCGGAGAGCGTCAGGTTCCCCGGGATGCCGGACGTCACCTGAATCTCGTCGACAACCTGCTCGGTCGCCTCGTCGATGACGTAGATCTTCCCCGCGTACCCGCCGATGTAGAGCGTCCCGGTGCCGCCCCTGAGATCAGCGCCGACTTGCGCGCCGGCGGGAGCGCCGACCAACGCGAACACCACGGCTAGCCATGCGAGTCGAGTCAGGAGTGGCATGAGGGTCCTCGGCAACGCGATCACGGGAAGATGAGGTCTATCTTCCGCCAGTCCTTCTGCGCCGAGGCACAGGAGGCGGTCCAATCCGGAGCATGGTTCAGCTGGTCGGGCACCTGGGCCGGCCAGAAGCACCCGAGATGGCAGTCGAACAGATCGCGCTCGACCGGGGAGCAGAGCCCCGCCGTGCCGCCCTCGACGTCGACTTCCCACCCCGGGAAGAAGACGAAGGAGCACCCGAGTGGGACGGCTGCGTCGGGTCTGAGCGGCCCCTGCTGCAACGCCACGACGTCGCCGCGCGCCCCGGCTTCGACTTCAATGTGGCGTTCGACGCGATCGGCCTTCTGGTTAACTGGCTTGAGATGCTTCATCGGTCACTCGTCCTTCGAAACGCGCGAGGTACGCCGGGTTGCGCTCGGCGAGCTCGCCGTAGATACGGAGACAGACGTCGGTCCACTCTCGGATCCAGTCGCAGTAGTGCAGGTTCGGTGCGTCGGTCGCGCCGTAGCGCGTCTGCGCCTCGTGGTAACAGCCGCCGGCGCAGAGCGGCCGCGCCCAGCACGTCCGGCAGTCGGTCTTCCGCGCCACGTGATGGCGGTCGAGAAACTCGGCCTGGCGCTCGCGGTCGATCCCGCCGTCCACCGTCCCCATCGTGTGCTCGTCCGACCCGGCAAACCGGTGGCAGAGTGCCACCTGCCCGTCGGTCGCGACACCGATCAGGCCAAGGCCCGCGCCGCACGGGTAGGCCTTGTTGGCACCCTTGTGAATCTCCTCCAGGGTGTCTTTCACATTAGCGAACGCGTGGTGCCGATTCTCGAGCGCGTGATCGCGGAACTCCTCGGCGAGCGTCCGGAATTGGCCGAGCATCGTATCGAACCCGCCGTCCTCGATCGCGTACTGCCGGTCGGGCGACGTCGTGACCGGCGCGAACCCCACCTCCCGAAAGCCGACCTCATCGGTCAGGTGCCGGAAGATGCGGCCGACGTCCAGCGTCTTCGACGTGAGGGTCACGCGGGCGCCGATTGGCTTCGTCCGATGGCGGCGCAGCAGTTCCTTGATCTTCGGCATGGCGACGTCGTAGCTGCCGGCGCCGCTACGGAAGACGCGGAACGTGTCCTGCATCTCCGGCGGACCGTCGATCGAGATCGTCACCGCGACGTCGTTCTCGACCAGGAAGTCGACGACGTCGGGCTTTAGCAATGTCGCGTTGGTCGTCAGATTGAACTCGACCCGCTTCCCCGCTTCCATCGCGCGCTGCCGCGCGTAGGGGATGGCGATCTTGAGCACCGGTAAGTTGAGCAACGTCTCGCCGCCGAACAGCGTCATGTGGACGACCTTGTTCGGACCGGCCTCGCGGAGCATGAAATCGACGCTCTGCGTGGCCGTCTCCTCCGACATGAACTTCGGCTGCGCGCCGTTGGCGGTCTCGACGATCTTGTCCTCGCCGTACTCGTAGCAGTAGGCACAGGCGAGATTGCACTGGTTGGTGACGTTCATCACCATCGTCGTCAGCGGAAACGGCTCGAGCGGGATGATCTTGGGCATCGGCGCGGGCGCCTGGTCGACGGGTGCCACGGCCTCCACCTTCACCAGCTCGTCCAGGCTCTCTTCCAGCTCATCCGTCGGCCAGCGAGCGGCGAGCGCCGTCTGCATCTCGTGGCGGGATCGCGGCTCGGCCTCCAGCAGATCGAGGATCGCGCGGCTGGCGTCGTCGAGCGCGAAGATCGCGGCGCTCTGCAGGTACAGGAACGCCTTCCCGGCCGCCTCGAACCGGTGCAGATGGCGCGTACGAAGACGCTCGGACACTACCGCCCGACCTCCCAGGAATCGAACTGCATGTAGACCGGCACGGTGACGACCAGCAACGCCCGTCCGCGGAGCGGCGTGTCGCGCCCGTCGGGCGTGAAGGACGCCACGACCCAGACGTCGCCGATGTTGTTCCGGTTGCCGTTCCGCTCTGGATTCGGCCCGTCGACCGCCGGCGTGAACAGGCCAGTCTGGTCGACCGCCCCGACGTACCGGAGATCCTCGTCGCCGTAGGTCGCCGAGTACTCCTCCAGGCTCCACGTCGGCTCGAGCACGCCGAGGTTCAGATCGTCGCCGGTGCCGGCTTCACTGTCGGGGCCGTCGTGCCACGCCACGGCGTGGAACTGCTGATACTGCTTCGCTGCGACGACGCCGCCCACTCGCGCCATGCCACGCGAGGGCTCGACCTCGATCCGATCCACCCGGTCGTGGACCACCAGGGCGCGGGCGGCCCGCCCACGACCGACACGTAGATCGCGCGCGCCGACGGCGGCCCCGGCCGAAACGGCGACACGCACTGTGGCGAGGCCGGGCGCGGCGCTGACGACCTCGGTCACCTCGACGCCGGCACCGAAGTCAACGTCGGCCGGCGCCAGGGGCGCGGGCAGGTTCGCCCCGTGGATCTGCACCTCGCCTTCGGCCGAGAGCCGCAGCGCCCGCGGATGCACGCCGGCGACGACCGGCGCGGCGCCGGCGTCCGAGCGCGTCAGCGTGACGTCGAGGCCGATCTCGTCGCCGACGCCGCGGAACCACCGGCCCGAGATCTCGTTCCAGTCGCGCTCGACGAACATCACCTGCCGCCAGGCCGTGTCTTCGATTGCGACGTCCGACGACCCCCGCCACTGGTACCCCGTGTAGACGATCGCTCGGCCGGCGTGGGTCACCGACTCGCCGCTCTGCGGATAGACCAGCGAGGCCTCGGTCGTGAACTCGGCGTCAGCGCCGGCCACGGCGGTCACCGTCATCTGGCCGAAGACCGGGCCGCGGCCGGGGTGATGCCCAGACACCGCCCAGGTCCCGGCGAGTTGAGGCGGCCGCACATTCGCCGACCAGGCCGCCCACGCCGAGGTGTGCAGCGGGAAAACTTCGGCCAGGTGGTCGATCGCCCGATTCATCGGATGTCGCCGCCTGGGCGTCTCATCGGCCGCGGGCGCTTCCCGCCCGACCATGCCGTCCTCGAGGAAACCCTGTCGATCGGCGAACGGGTAGTAGCCGCGATGCATCGCGACCACGAGCTCCCACTCTTCCTTGGTGCGGCGCTGGTTGAGGATCCGCCCCATCGAGTGGCAGGCCCGGCAGGTGTCTTCGGTGTCGAGGTCGGCCTCGTAGGCGAACTCGATCGCGCGTCGCTCGACCTCGAACGCGCCGGCACGCGCCTCCTCGGGCGCCAGCCCGAGGTCGTTCGAGAGATACCGGACGATCTCCCGCGCCTCGTCGGCATCGAGCGCCATGTCGTTCAGCGTGACCATCCGCCGGATCGTCCGCTGCCACCCCTCGGGCGTCGTCCGCCGGTACGAGATGCGGGAGAGAATCCGCGGGTCGTCGGTGGCGTGGCAGATCCCGCACGCCTCGATGACCGTCGGGTTCTCAACTGGAATACCCGCCGGCGCCTCGCCGGCATCCTGGCCCGCGGCAGTCCGCGGCAGCCACGCCGCGAGGAGAAGCAAGGCAAGGATGAACTGGGATCTCGCTATCGGCATGGCCACGACCGCCCGGAATCTCGAAGAAAAGTGCCCTCTTTGTAACACAAGCCCCCGACCCGCATCAATTTGACCCATCGCGAACCGACCGGCCTAGGCTGAGCGGTGTCTGAGCGCCCCGGCAGCCAGCAGGAGTGACAGCGCGCCGAGGAAGTCCGGCAGGCTCACGGCCGGATTCCGGCGGTTGTAGGCGTCGAACAGATCGGGCACCTGGCCCTGGTCGCCGGCCATCTCCACGAGCGCCGGCAGATCGACACCCCGAACGAACCTGGCCGCGGTGGGTGCCATGGCGGGGGTCTCGAGGCGCAGGCGCGCCTCCAGCACGACCTCACGTCCGGCGATGCCCGGCTGACGTTCGATGCGCAGACGCTCCCCAGGCCCGAAGTCGATCCGGGACCGCTGCTTGAGGTCGGTGAAGGCCGCCTGCACCGTCGGGTCGCCACGGAGCGCCTCGACGTCGATCCCCGCGGACGGTTGATTGGCGAGATCGGCAAGATCGTCTCCGACGGTGGACCGTCCGGTCCAGAACGGATGGTCGTGGGCGGTCGCCGCGTCGCCGAAATGGTCGGCAGCCTGGCGGGCGAAGCTCGTGACGACCTCGGCTTCACGTGCGGTGTAGAACTCGTGGGCCGGCTCGGTCATCTCCGGTCGGGTGAGGCCGGTGTTGGCGACGATGGCGGCCATCCAGGCCGACGCGATCGCCTTCTTCACGCCGAACGACGAGAGCGGGTCGATGAACGACGCGGCGTCGCCCACCAGCAAGCACGCGGGCGCGGCGTAGCGACCGGCCGCATAGACCGACGCATCACAGGCCCACGGTTCGATCGCCAGGGTGGCGTCCTGGGTCAGGCCGGCGAGTTGCCGGGTCTTGGCGAGTTCGGCGCGGTAGGTGCCCGCGAGGTCACCGCCACGCTCCAGATCGGTCGCGCGCGGGTCGACCATGACGGTCAGATAGCGCCGCGACGCGCTGACCGGCACCGACCAGGCCCAGCCGTCCCGATACGCTTCGACGAGCGTATGGCTCGGCTCGGGAAGAGGCCAGCCCGCCGCGCGGTCCCAGACCGCGACGATCGCCAGCGTCGCCGGGCCGTCACCATGCCGGCGGAAGCCGTGCCGGGCGACGACGCCGGCGCGTCCGGAGCAATCGAGCACGATCCGCGCGTCGACGGAAGTCTCGTCACCGGCGCCATCCACGACAGCCACCACGGCGCGACCGGCATCGAACTCGACACGCGTCACCATCCGTTCGATGATGGGAGCGCCCGCCGCCTCGGCTTGCGACCTGAGCAGTCGATCTAAACGACGCCGCTCCACCTGGTAGCCGAGCGCGCCCTCGGCAAACGCTTCCGCTCGGGACACGCCGCCGCCCCACCAGACGGTGTTCCCCGTCGATCGGAAGAACCCCGCGGCATCGATCGCCTCCAGGATGCCGACGGCACGAAAGAGCTTCCGACAACTGGGCGGGATCGATTCGGCGATCGTCGGCGCGTCGGCCTCGGCCTTCGTGAAGACGAGGACCGCGTGCCCCCACGCCGCCAGCAACCGCGCGGCCACCGTCCCGGCCGGGCCGCCGACGACGATGACGGCGTCCGAACTGGCGGGAAGCTGCGGGCATGCCAAGATCATGAAGACGACCAGCGGATCCGGCCTCTCGGGTCAGCGGCGTGCCGGAGAGGCGACTGGCCGGGAGATTATACGCCGGCCACCGACGAGGTCAGGGCCGACCGAGTGACAGAGCCCGAGGGATCGATGACAATTGGGGCCCGGGAATGCTGATCGCCATCATCTCGGACATCCACGACCGGCGCGATCACCTGGCCACGGTGCTCGACCAGGTGTCCGGCGCCGACCTGCTCATCTGCTGCGGCGATCTCTGCTCGCCGTTCATCGTCGTGCAGCTCGGGGAGGGATTCCGCCGGCCGATCCACGTCGTGTTCGGCAACAACGACGGCGACCTGTTCCGCATTTCCCAGCAGGCCAACCGGTTCTCGCATCTGACCCTGCACGGCGAGTTCGCGGAACTCACGTGCGACGGCAAGCGGATCGCCGTCAATCACTTCCCGGAGATCGCCCGCGCCCTAGCGGCCTCCGACCGCTACGACCTCGTCTGCTACGGGCACGACCATCAGCATGCGATCACCGTGGACGGTGACACCGTCATCGTGAACCCCGGCGAGGTGTACGGCGGCTTGAGCGGCACCGCGAGCTACGTCGTGTACGACACGGCGACAGGTGTGGCCGAACGGCGCGATCTCGACTGACCGTCGGCCAGTGGGCCAGTTGAATCGTGGTAGGCTCGATTTTCATGACCATTCCACGCATCGTCGCATCGGCCGTGGTGGGCGCCGTGCTCGCGGCCACGCCCCTGCCGGCTCAGGAAGGCGCGAAGTACGTGCGCTACGCCTACGCGGGCGCTGAAGCCTACGGCATTCTGGAGGGCGACCAGATCCACGAATTGCGGGGCGGTCTCTTCGACGCACCCGACCGCACCGGCCGCACGATCGCGCTGGCCGATGCGACGCTGCTCATCCCCGTCGAGCCGTCGAAGATCATCGCCGTCGGCTTCAACTACCGGAGCCATCTCGGCGATCGCGAGCCCGACCCGTATCCCGGGCTGTTCATCAAGTACCCCACGTCGCTCATCGCGACCGGCGAATCGATCGTCTTCCCTCCCGGCGCGGGCAACGTGCACTACGAGGGCGAGATGGTCCTCGTCATCGGACGGCGCGCGCGGCACGTGTCGCGTGAGGCGGCGCTCGACCACGTCTTCGGCGTGACTGCCGGCAACGACGTCAGCGAGCGGGACTGGCAAGCCGGAGACCTGCAGTGGTTCCGCGCGAAGGCGTCCGACACGTTCGGACCGCTGGGCCCCGCGATCACCACGGGGCTGAACCCCGACGACCTGCTGCTTCAGACGCGCCTGAATGGCGAGGTGCGGCAGTCGCAGCGCACGAGCGACCTCTTCTTCAACTCGGCCGCAATCATCAGCTACGTCAGTCAGTTCGTGACGCTGGAGCCGGGCGATGTCATCTACACGGGCACCCCCGGGGAAACCCGCGCGATGCAGCCCGGTGACGTCGTCGAGATCGAGCTGGAGGGCGTCGGCGTCCTCCGCAACACGGTCGCGGGCGCCGGCACCCGGTAGCGCTGGTTCAGCAGACGTACTCGACGCATGCCCCCTGACGCCACGAGCGGATCGACGGCGGACACCGACAGCTTGCTGCGACCGGTCGCCGTGCGCGGCGAGCGGGTCTACGTCATCGACGAAGAAGGCAACCGCTACCTCGACGCGGCCGGCGGCGGCGGCGTGGTCACGATCGGCCACGGTGTCCGCAGCGTGGCCGACGCGGTGGGCACCGCGCTACGCGAGCTGCCCTTCGTCCACGGCGGCGTCTTCGACACGCCCCAGAGCCTCGAGTTGGCGGCGATGCTCAGCGGCAGCTTCCCCGGACCGGAGCAGGACGCTGACGTGATCTTCACGTCGGGCGGCTCGGAGGCGACCGAGGTGGCCATCGCGACCGCGCGCCGCTACTGGGCAGCCAAGGGCGAGCCGGCACGGCAGACCGTGCTGGGACGGTGGCACGGCTACCACGGCGGCACGGCCGCGGCGCAGACGCTGTCGGGCAACCGGGCACCCAGACAGGCCTATGCAGCGACCGAGGTGCCGCTGGCGGCACCGTGCTACTGCTACCGCTGCCCGTTCGACGTCGAGTTTCCGTTCTGCGAGGTTGCGTGCGCACACGACCTGGAGGAAACGATCCGCCGGGCCGGCCCGGAGACCGTGGCCGCGTTCATCTGCGAGCCGATCGTGGGCGAGACGAGCGGCGCGGTCCCGCCGCCGACCTACCTCAAGACGATCCGCGACATCTGCGACACCCACGGCATCCTGTTCATTGCCGACGAGACGCTCACGGGCGGCGGACGGACCGGCCAGTTCTTCGCCATCGAGCACTGGGACGTGGTCCCCGACATGCTGATCGTGGGCGGCGGCCTGGCGAGTGGGTACGCGCCGCTCGGCGCGCTCCTGGTGAGTGAAAAGGTCTCGGAGGAGGCCAGCGGCGCCGACGAGCCGCTGGAACCGACGTTTACCTATCAGGCCCACCCGCCCTCGGTGGCCGCGGGCCTGGCCGTCCAGCAGTACCTGGAACGCCACGAACTGATCGCGCGCGCGCCCGAGCGGGGCGAGTACCTGACCGACCACCTGGCACCGCTGAACCGGATCGCCCGCGTCGGTGAGATTCGCGGTCAGGGCCTGCTCAGGACGATCGAGCTGGTCGCAGACAAGAGCAAGCGCACGCCGATTCCGCCCGAATCGCTCTTCGTCGAGCGCCTGTTCGAGAAGCTCCGGCACGACGGCGTGATCGTGCACGCCGTGCGCGGCACGATCGACGGCACGGCGGGCGAGCATTTGATGCTGGCGCCGCCGTTCGTCATCACCGAGGCCGAGATCGACCGGCCGGTGCACGCGCTGGAAGACGCCCTGCGCAGCACCAGCATGTAGCCCGGTGGCTACTTGCTGTCGACGTCCAGGTACTGATTCTTCCCTTCCTCCCAGTCGTTCCGCCGCTTGGTGAAGAAGTCCCAGACGATACAGTCCTCCATCACCCAGGCTTCGTGTTCGGCGTTGGCCGGGATCACGAGCATCTCACCCGTCTGCAGCAGCACCTCCTGCTCGTCGATCTTGAGGCGGATCGCGCCGTCGATGACGCACGTGAACTGCTCGGCCGCATGACTGTGCTTTCCCACGTGCGTACCGCCCGCCAAGGTCAGCCGAGCGAACGTCCCGTTGTCACCCCACACCACGCGCCGCTCGACGGAGTTGGTGATCCGCTCGACCGGAATGTCCTCCCACGTCACGCCCTTCATGATCGATTCCTCTCTCGTGTCGGTACCGCCACCACCCGGCCACCTGGACTACAATCCCGAGTGACCGATCCCGAACTCTAGCATTGACCAGGGAGGCATCCAAGTGCTCCGCAGCATCACGCTCGCTGCCCTAGCGTTCGCCACAGCCTCGCTGGCCGCGGCGCCGGCTATTGAAGAGTCGCGCTCGATGCAGTCGGCCGGCGACGGCCGCTTCACGATGGCCCTCACCGGCGACTCCATCATCACCCGACGGCTGTCGGTCTATCAAGAGCCCGAGTTCCTGGAGATGATCGGACTGCTGCGTGGGGCCGACATCGCATTCACGAACCTGGAGATGCTCTTCCACGACTACGAGCCCTACCCGATGCATCAGAGCGGGGGAACCTACATGCGCGCAGCGCCCTCGCTGGTCGACGAGTTGACGTGGGCCGGCTTCGACATGGTCTCCCGCGCGAACAACCACACCGGGGACTACGGCACCCTGGGCATGGACCTGACGACCCGCTACGTGGACGCGGCCGGGCTCACCCAGGCCGGCGTCGGCCACAGCCTGGCGGAGGCCCGGGAGGCCAAGTTCCTGGAAACCGCCGAGGCCCGCGTGGCACTCATCTCGGTGGCCTCGACGTTCCCCGACCACTCGCGCGCCGGCCGGACCCGCGGCGACGTGCCGGCCCGGCCTGGCCTGAACCCGTTGCGCTTCGACACGAGCTATGTCGTGGAGCGCGATCAGCTCGAAGCATTGCGTGACACCATGCGCGGCCTGGGCCTCAACGTGCCTGACGACGAAGACCGCTTGACCTTCCGCGGCAATCGTTTCGTCGTGG
>DCWN01000038.1:23464-77613 GCA_002328835.1 Acidobacteria bacterium UBA2161
CGTCGTGGCCAACGCCAGCCGGCAGGCCGACTACACCATCGTCACCATTCACACCCACGAGGGTGACGGCGACCGGTTCGTCCCGGCGCAGTTCCTCGTAGCCTTCGCGCACGCGATGATCGACGCGGGCGCCGATATCTTCGTCGGCCACGGACCGCACGTCGTCCGCGGTATCGAATTCAGAAACGGCAAGCCGATCCTCTACAGCCTGGCAAACTTCCTCTTCCAGAACGAAACCCTGCTCAGGCTACCGAGCGACAACTATGAGCCGTACGATCTGGACGGCGATGCACACGTCGCCGACTTCAACGACCGGCGCTACGACAACGACACGCGCGGCTTCCCCGCGCAGCGTGAAATCTGGGAATCGGTGGTGGCGGTCGCCGAATGGGACGGCTCGCGCCTGGCGGACCTGCGCCTGCACCCGATCACGCTCGGGTTCGGCGAGTCGCGGATGGTGCGCGGGCGGCCAATGCTTGCCAGCGCCGAACTCGGCGCCAAGATCATCGGCGACGTGATCCGCCTGTCGGAACCGTTCGGCACGACAGTCGTCTACGAGGACGGCGTCGGCCGCGTGGAACTGCCGGCGCCGGCAACCGAGAAGTGAGCGGCTGGGCGTCGGGGACCCCACCAGGCGTCGCGTGGGGCTTGGGGCGCAAAGCGCCCCATCTAGAATCGACGCGATATAGTAGGGGCGCCAGCGGCGCGGACGGATCGGCCTCTCAGCCGACGACGCATCGTGGGAGCCGATGCCGAGCCAGAAGAGCTTCACCTTCCATACCGAGCTTCGCCTGGTGGCGCTGACTGGCGTCAAAGCTCTTGGTGTCTCGGATCTCCGCTCGGCCTTGCAGAAGCTCCCTGGGTCGTCGATCTTCTACCACACGCATCAAGAGTATCTGGCGCACAACTTCGAAAAGCCGATCTACTACAACGACTTCGCGGTCTGGGTGCACGAGGCGCTGCGCGAAGAGGCGCTCGCCGAGAAGCTCGCCGCCATCGACCTGCTGGGATTCACCAGCATCCGGGAGCTACGCGCCGCGCTCGTATCGACGATCGACGACTATCTGCCGGCGATGCGCCGGCCGGGGTTCGAGTGCCACCCGGACGACGCCTTCCATTTCTGCAAGTCGAAGAGCTTCATCCTGCCGACGGGTGTCGTGGCGAGCGACGTGCCCGACTTCTTCGCTAAACTGCCGCGCGTCAGCGTTGCGTCGCTGTATTTCCACTTCTTCGAAGCCCGTTTGCGGCTGCGCCGGCGAACCAACGATTTCTCCCGGTGGATCAAGGATCGTGGTCGCCCCGATCTCGCCGATGCCATCGATCGACTCGACCCCTATGTCCGCACGCTGGACGAGCTGAGAGACTCCATCGTCGCGCTCGCGGACACGCCGGAGCCGCAGGCGTGACCGCCAGCCTCGCAGACTACCGGGCGATCGTCGGCCCGGAGATCATCGACGAACTGAAGGTCGCGGCCGACCAGATCAAGCATCGGCGGCTCCAGCACATCAACTCGACGCTGGTCGGGGGCGGCGTGGCCGAACTGCTCGATCGGATGGTGCCGCTCTTCCGCGAGCTCGGCGTCGAGACAAGCTGGGACGTCATCAAGGGTGAGGCACCTTTCTTCGAGGTCACCAAGGCCTTCCACAACGCGCTGCATGGCGGCGCGGAAGCAATCACCGAGGCGATGCTCGACACCTACCGCGAGACGACTGCCCAGAATCTCGAGTCGGTCGCGATCACGGGCGACGTGGTCGTCGTGCACGATCCCCAGCCCGCCGGTCTCATCGAACAGCGCGGCGATGACCGGCGCTGGATCTGGCGTTGCCATATCGACGTGTCGACGCCCGACCCGCGGGTCTGGGAGTTTCTGAAGCCGTACGTCGACCGCTACGACAGTTCCGTGTTCTCGATGCCCGAGTTCTCACAGCAACTGCAGATTCCGCAGTTCATGATCACCCCGTCGATCGATCCGCTGAGCGACAAGAACAAGGAGCTGCCCCAGGAGACGATCGAGCGGACGCTGGAGAGCTACGGGCTCGACCCGGCGCGGCCGATTCTGACGCAGATCTCGCGGTTCGACAGGCTCAAGGATCCGGTCGGCGTGATCAAGGCCTACCGGCTGGTCAAGCGGCGGCACGACTGCCAGCTGGTACTGGCCGGAGGCGCCGCCGACGACGACCCAGAGGGTGCGGAGGTGCTGAAGGAGGTCAACGAGGCCGCCGACGGCGACGCCGATATCCATGTCGTCGCACTGCCGCCTCACAGCGACATCGAGATCAACGCGCTGGTCCGCGGGTCGACGATCGTGCTGCAAAAGTCGATCAAGGAAGGCTTCGGACTGACCGTGACCGAAGCGCTGTGGAAGAAGAAAGCCGTCATCGCCGGCGCCGTCGGAGGGATCAAGCTTCAGATCCTCGACGGCATCACCGGCTTCCTCGTGCACTCGCCCGAGGGGGCGGCGAACAGAGCGATCGAGCTGCTCGGCGATCCGGCGCTACGTCTGCGGCTCGGGACGAACGGTTACCTGCACGCCAAGGAGAACTTCCTGACGACCCGCCACATCCGCGACTACCTGCTGATGATCCTGGCACTCGAGGAGCCGTCCAAGGATATGCGCTACCTCGTCGGCTTGCCCTGACCGACCGCCGGGACCCGGCGGCGCTACTCCGACAGTTCGCCGTGAGCGTCCGTGAGCACCGATGCGAGGCTCAGGCGCGGGACCAGCACCCCGTGGTCGTCGAAGCCCGGTAGGCTCTCGAGCGCCGTGATCTCCTCCACCGACTGCCCGGCCGCGATGCCGGCCCGCGCGTGGTCGAGCACGGCCGTGAAGTAGTCGCGCTGGTGAAGCAGATCGGCGCTCTCGCCAACGACACCGAATCCCGAATGTCCGTGCCCGAAGACGAAGGTCGTGTCGGCGGTGTGGTTGTCGGCCACCTGCTCGAGGGTCGTGATCCAGTTCGCGATTGACGCGCCCGAGGGGCGGTCGATCCGGGGATGAACGCGGTTGAACATCAGATCGCCCATGTGCACGACGTTGGCATTCTCGAAGTGCACCACGATGTCGCCACCGGTGTGGCCTGGACCGTAGTGACGCGCCGAGACGATCTCGGCGCCCAAGTGGATCCGCCAGTTCTCGACGAACGTCACGTTCGCGTAGGCCTGATCGGCCTCGGTCCCCGCCTCTTCGGCGGCGCGTCGTTGCAGCTCCGGCACCCGGGAGTGCGCGACGATATGCTTCACGACGCCCTGAAACACTCGGTTGCCGGCGGTGTGGTCCCCGTGATGGTGGGTGTTGATCAGGATGTCGATCCCTCGCTCCGACCGCTCCCGCAGTCCATCGACGCAGATCTGCGCGGTGTTGGCGAACTGGCTGTCAACCGCCACCGTGCCGTCTGGCGAAACGAGCCAGCCGATCGTGCCGCCGGCACCGTTGAAGATACCGACGCCGCCGCGCAGTGTCTCGAAGCTGGTTTCCGGTTCTTGCGCGAAGGCCGGGAGACCCCGCAAGGCGCCCGCCGCGACGGCGAACGACGAGGTGGCGATGAACTGGCGGCGATTCAACGTCTGGGTCACGCTCGGCTCCTCATGCAAGACTCGGCGGGCCGCCGTCCTGGCGGCGAGCGCCAATCTTCTCACGAATTCTCATCGCCCGCCCGGCTCAGGCCGCCGGCTGCGAGAGCAGCACGATCTTCCCGATATGCGCGCCGGCTTCCAACAACCGGTGCGCCTCGGCCGCGGCGCGCAGCGGGAACGTCGCGTGTATGACGGGCCGGGCCCGGCCCTGCTCGAGGAGCGGCCAGACCTTGCGATGCAGCGCCTGGGCGATGGCGGCCTTCTCGCCGACCGGACGCGGCCGCAACGTCGAACCGGTCAGCAAGAGTCGCTTCTGCATGATCGGGATCCAGTTGATCGTCGATTTCGGCCCGCCCAGAATCGCGATCTGCACGAGCCGGCCGTCGGGCGCCAGCGCCTTGATGTTGCGGGGCGTGTAGTCGCCCCCGACCATGTCGAGCACGACGTCGACGCCGGCGCCGCCGGTGACATCGGCGACGACTTCCACGAAGTCCTCGTCGCGATAGTTGATGGCACGCTCCGCGCCGAGCCGCTCACACGCCGCGCACTTGTCCGGCGTGCCGGCGGTGGCGTAGACGTGGGCGCCGAAGGCGGAGGCCAGCTGGATCGCGGTCGTCCCGATGCCGCTCGAGCCGCCGTGTACCAGGATCCGCTCGCCTTCGGACAGGCGCCCTCGATCGAAGACGTTGGTCCAGACCGTGAAGTAGGTTTCGGGCAGCGCCGCGGCCGACATGGCGTCGACGCCGGATGGAATCGGGAGGGTCACGGCGGCGGGAGCGACACAGTACTCGGCATAGCCGCCGCCAGGCACCAGCGCACAGACAGCATCACCGACCCGCCAGCGGTCGACATCCGCACCGCACGCCGCGACCGTCCCGGCCACTTCGAGCCCGGGCAGGTCGGACGCCCCCGGCGGCGGAGGGTACTTCCCCTGGCGCTGCATGATGTCGGGGCGGTTCACACCCGCCGCCGCCACGGCGATCAGCACCTCGCCACGGCCCGGCGCCGGCCTCGGCCGGTCGACCGGTGTGAGGACCTCTGGGCCACCCGGTGTGGAAATCTCGACGGCGAGCATCGGGGAGTAGAACTATACCCGAGAGCCCTGCCCTACTCGATTCTCAGGGCGGTCATCGGGTCGACGCGGGGGGTGCGGCGAACCGCACGTCTCTGATCATTCCGTTCTCAGCGCCACCATCGGATCGACCAGCGTCGCGCGGCGGGCCGGCACGAGGACAGCCACCAGCGCCACGAGGATCAGTACGATGGGAATCGCGACGTAGGTCGCCGGGTCGGTCGAGGTCACGCCAAACAGCATCGCCGACAGCAAACGGCTCAGGCCGAACGCACCCGCCAGGCCGACCGCGGCGCCCGCGAGTGTCAGTGCGAGGCCCTGGCCCAGGATCAAGCCCAGCACGTCACGGCGCCGCGCGCCGAGGGCCATCCGGATGCCGATCTCCTGGCGCCGCTCGGCGACCGAGTACGCCATGACTCCGTAGATGCCGATCGCCGCCATTAGGAGCGCGACGACCGCGAAGCCAGCCAGCAGTCCCATCGAGAACCGTCTGACGCCGAGCGAGGCCGAGACCCGCTGGTCCATCGTCTGGATGTTGAACAGCGGCAGACCGGGATCCTCGGCCTGCACCGCACCGCGAACGGCGGTAAAGGTCGTTTCGGGATCCACGGACGTGCGGAGCGCGACGAACATCGCGCCGACAGGCGTCTGGGCTGCCGTGTAATAGATCTGCATCCGCGGGTCGGCCTCGAGGTTGCTGTGCTTCACGTTGCGCACGACCCCGACGATCTCTCGCCAGTTGGGCTCCCCGGGGGCGCTGTCGAAGAAGAACGTCAGGCGCCGGCCGATCGGGTCCTGGTCGGGGAAGTAGCGGCGCACCATCTCGTCGTCCACGACGACGGTGAGCGGCGCCCCTTCTCGGTCGCGCTCGGTCAGATAGCGGCCGCGCAGCAACTCGATCCCCATCGCCTCGAAGTAGCCAGGTGTCGTGGCGCGCGGATCGCCGTGCGGCGCCGCGGCATCCGGCGCGATTGGCACGTCCTCGATGGCGAACGAGCCGTTTCCTCCCACACCGCTCATCGGCAGCGACGAGATGGCGCCGGCCGCCTGGACGCCGGGCAGTGCTCGCACCCGCTCCAGGGTCCGCCGGTAGAACGTCGCCCACTCACTGGCGCCGGGATAGGTCGTGGCCGGCAGGGCCAGACGGAAGGTCAGGGTCTGTTGCGGCGCGAAACCCGGGTCGACGTTGAGCACGCGCTGGAACGAGCGAATGAGCAGACCTGCCCCGACAAGGAGGACCAGAGCCAGGGCGACCTCGGCGACGACCAGCGCACGCCGTGTCATCTGCCGGCCGCCGGCCGACCCGCGTGCACCCTCCTTCAGCGCGTCGTGGAGGTCGGCCCGCGACACCTGGATCGACGGCACGACGCCGAACACCAGACCGGTCAGCAGCGACGCACCCAGCGTGAAGGCCAGGACCGTGGCATCGATCTCGATCGCACCGAACTGCGCCAGGCTCTGTGGGGCCACGACCGGCAGCAGGTCGACACTCCACACCGCCACCAGAAGCCCCAACCCTCCTCCGACGACGCTCAGCGCGACGCTCTCGGTGAGCAGCTGGCGAACGATCCGGCCGCGGCCCGCGCCGAGCGACGCGCGCAGCGCGATCTCCTTCCGACGGGAGTTGGCTCGCACCAGCAGCAGGTTCGCGACGTTGGCGCAGGCGATGAGCAACACGAAGCCGACAGCGGCCAGCAGGACGACCAGCGCCGGGCGTACCTGCTGCACGAAGCCTTCCGGCAGCGACGCGACGCCCACGTGCCAGCCCGCGTCGAAGGTATAGAACTGCGGCTGCAAGATGGCCGAGATCCGCCGCATCTCGTCCTGCGCCTGCGGCAGGCTGATGCCGTCACCCATCCGCGCCACGACGCTCAGAAACTCGCTGCTCCGCTGGCCCGGCTCGCGCTGCGCGGCCGTGAATCCGATCGGCGTCCAGAGGTCGGTGCCGGACGGGTAGTCGAACGCCGGCGGCATCACGCCGACCACCTCGTGGGTCGCCCCATCGAGCGCGAAGGTCTGGCCGACGATCGCGGGATCGCCGCCGAAACGGCGCTGCCAGAGGCCGTGGCTCAACACGGCCACCCGACTGCGATCGGGGGCGTCCTCCTCCGGCACGAAGGTGCGGCCGTGAATCGCCTGCACGCCGAGCGTTGGAAAGAACTCGTACGACACCGCACGCGCATTCAGCCGCTCGGGTTGGCCGAGGCCGGTGAGGTTGACGCCGCGGAACGCGACGGCGGCCATCGACTCGAATGCCCGGTTCTGCTCGGCATAATCGAGGTAGCCCGGCACCGACACGGACGCCTGAAAGCCATTCATGATCGGGTACACATGCGACAGCGTCACCAGCCGGTCAGGTGCGGCAAACGGGAGCGGCGTCAGCAGCACCTGGTTGACGACGCTGAAGATCGCCGTGTTGGCGCCGATTCCGAGGGCGAGCGTGACGACGGCGATGACGGTGCGGGTGCCTTGCGGAAGCTGCGCAGGGCGTAGCGAAGGTCGTGGACAAAGTCTCGCATGATCTCGGTCTACTCCGGCGACGCCACCCAGTATGGGGATAAGCTTGACGGGTTCGGACGCCGGTCGCTGATAAGGAAACGTCGTGCCAGGCTCGACCGGCTCCCTAACTCGCACGACCACAACGAGATGCCGCCGCGTCGTCGTGGGGCGCGCCCTGGTCGGTGTTCAACGCTGGGCGAGCGGGTCCCAGAACCGGACACCGACGCCGGGTGATGCGGCATGACGGGAGGAACCTTGGACATGCAGGTAAGGACGAGAATGACGCGGATGACGTTCGCGCTCGGAGTGCTGGCGTTTGGAGGGGTGGCACTCGCCGTGCCCGCAAACGCGCAACAGGACGGCCTCAAGATCTACATCTCGGCCGACATGGAAGGCGTCACCGGCGCCGTGACGGGCGACCAGCTCAGCCCGGATGGCTTCGAGTACCAGCGATTTCGTCAGTTCCTCACGGACGAGGTCAACGCCGCCATCGAGGGTGCGCGCGAGGCCGGCGCCACGGAGATCCTGGTCAGCGACTCGCACGGCAACGGCGAGAACCTGCTGATCGAGCAACTGCCCGAGGAGGTGCAAGTCGTTCGTTCTTGGCCGCGCCCCCTGGGCATGATGCAAGGCATCGACGCGACGTTCGACGGCGTCATCTTCATCGGCTATCACTCGAGCACGTCCAACCCCGACGGCATCCGGGCGCACACCACGTCGAGCGCGCGGCTGTCCGCCGTGCGCCTCAACGGCGTGGAGATGACGGAGGGCAGCTTCTGCGCCGCCATCGCCGGGCATTTCAACGTGCCCGTGATCATGGTCTCGGGCGACGACGCCGCGGTCACCGAGGTGCAGGCGGTCGTGGGTGATGTCGAGGGCGCGATCGTCAAGTGGGCCTACAGCTTCCACTCGGCGCGCACGCTGCATCCGTCGGCCGGGCAGGAGTTGATCCGCGAGCGGGCGCGCGCGGCCGTCGGTCGGCTCGCCGACGGCGACTTCAGTCCGTACACGCCCGACGCACCGCTCCGGTTCGAGGTGACGTTCAAGCACTACCGCCCGACGCAGCTCCTGGCCTACCTGCCGCAAATCGAGCGGATCGACTCGCACACCGTGCGATACGTCGGCGACGACATGGTCGACGTCTCGACGTTCTACACGTTCATGATGAGCTACGATTCGAACCTGCAGCCCTGACGACATGACGACCGACGACGCCGCGACCGTCGACCTCGAGCCGTTGCAGCCGGCAGACTGGGGATCTGTCTCCGCGATCTATCGCGAGGGCATCGAGACGGGCAACGCGACGTTCGAGACCGACGTGCCGTCCTGGGAGGCGTGGAGTGCCGCCCACCTCTCGACGTGTCGAATCGTCGCGCGTGCGCCCGGTGCGCCGGGCATCCTGGGCTGGGGGGCGCTGAGCCCGGTGTCGGGCCGATGCATCTACGCCGGCGTCGCCGAGGTCAGCCTGTACGTCGCGGCGGCCGCCCGAGGCAAGGGCGTCGGCCGGCAGCTCCTGCGGGCGCTGGTGGCGGCGTCGGAGCGCGAGGGAATCTGGTCGCTCCAGGCCGGCATCTTTCCGGAGAACACGGCCAGCATCGCGCTCCACGCGGCCTGCGGGTTTCGCCACGTTGGCGTGCGCGAGCGAGTCGGCCAGATGGACGGACAGTGGCGAGATGTCGTGCTGCTCGAGCGGCGGAGCGACGTGGTCGGCGTCTAGAGATTCTTCCTGAAGCACCGGACCAGGCCGACGTCATCGAAACCGAGTGCGCGGTGCGCGGCGATACTCGCGGTGTTGTCCGGATCGGCATCCGACGCGAACTCGATGCAACCCTGGTCGCGGCCCCAGGCCTCGGCCGCGGCCACCAGATTGCGTCCGACCCCCCGTTGCCTGGTGCCCGGCCGGACGAACCAACCTTCGAGATACGCGACGCGCTGAGTCCGGCAGCCTTCGGCGTAGTGCCGGACGGAAAGTTCAGCAAAGCCCAGGGGGCGGGCGTCGACATCCTCGGCGAGCAGGACCGCCGCGGGCTCCAGACTCCGGCCAGCGAGAAACTGGTCGATCTCGTCGCGATGTTCCGCCTCTGAGCTTTCGGGCCACAGCTCCCGCCGCATCGCCAGCCACGCCGCCGCGTCGTCCGCCTCGACGGGGCGGATCGCGACCATGTCTAGAACCCGACGCCCATGACGTTCAGGCGGATGCGGAGGAGATACATGTCCGCCGTAACGTAGAGCGTGGATCCGTCGTCGCCGAAGGTGCAATTCGACGTGCTCTGGGTCGTCACCAGCGAACCGAGGAGGTCGCCGTCGGCGTCGACGATCAGGACGCCGTTCTCGGGGCCGGTGATGTACACGTTGCCCTGTTGGTCGACAGCCATCCCGTCGCCCCACGATTCGTAGAACACCCGGCCGTCGCCGAGACCGCCGTCGGGCTCGACGTCGTAGGCCATCACGACCGGCTGGTTCCGGCCGTCCGAGTTGGCGACGTAGAGGGTTCGCTCGTCCGGCGAGAACGCGATCCCGTTCGGCCGTGAGAGATCGTCGACGAGCCGCGAGATTTCCCCGTCCGGTGTGAGCCGGTAGACCCCCTGCACCGCCATCTCCTTGACCGGATCGTCCATCCCCCGCTCGAGGCCGTAGGGCGGGTCGGTGAAGTAGACGTCGCCGGTGCTCCGCTGCGCCACGTCGTTCGGCGAATTGAAGCGTCTCCCCTCGAACCGGTCGACGAGCGTCTCGAACCTCGCGGTGGGCGCCTCCCACGGCGCGTCGAGCCGCGCGATGCGTCGATCGCCGTGCTGCGCCAGGACGAGGCGGCCGGCGCGGTCGAGCGTCAGGCCGTTGGAGCCGCTCTCGCCGCCCCGCGGAGTCTCTCCCGTGTAGCCGGACGGCCGGAGCCAGAGCGTCGAACCCTCACCTTCGCGCCACAGATGGACGGCGTTGTTCGGAATGTCGGAGTACAGGATGCCACCCAGCGCCGGCACCCAGACCGGACCTTCCGTCCACTCGTGGCCTTCGGCCAGGATCTCGAACGCGGCGTCGGGCGACACGATCGCGTTGAGGCGGCCGTCGACCCGCTCGACGCCGCCGATCGTCGCAGGCTGGGAATCGCTCGCCTGGTCAACCGTCATCTCGGCTCCTCGGGCGAACGACCCTGCCAAGACGCAGGCGCACGCGACGAGCGATGCGACGAACGTGTTCATCTATCCTCCTCGGCCCAGCGCCGCTACCGGGCGACCTGTACGCCCAGAATCTCGACCCGCTGCATCGGCGTCTCGCCCTCGAGCGGCAGCGACTCGATGGCATCCACGGTCTCCATGCCGTCGACGACGCGGGCGAACACCGTGTACTCGCCGTCGAGCGCGCTCACGGTGTCGGTGCAGATGAAGAACGACGTGTCGGCGCTGGCCGGATCGTCGCCCCGCGCCATCGAGACGATGCCACGAACGTGCGGCGTCGCCGAGAATTCGGGTTCGAGGGTCGTGACCAGCCGACGCTGGCGCTCGTCGAGCGGCCGGTTGCGACTGCCCAGCCACCCCGACTGAATCAGCATGCCGCCGACGACACGGTGGAACGACATGCCGTCGAAGACGCCGACCGACGCGAGGCGGAGGAAGTTGCGCACGTGCTCCGGCGCGATCTCGGGCATGAACTCGAGCGTGATCGCACCCGAAGTCGTGCCGAGAATCGCCCGGTAGGCGGCGAGTTCCTCGGCGCTGTCCTCCGAGAACGGCGCGGGTTGCTCGGCGGGTCGGTCGCGGATCGTGACCGACCGGATCGCGATCCGCTCGACAGCCTTCCCCGACTCGTCGGTTTCGGCTTCCGAGATCTCGGTGACGAGGTTCATGCCCTCGATGACCCGGCCGAACACGGTGTAGGACCCGTCGAGTGCCGGCTGGTCGACGACGCTGATGAAGAACTGCGAGCCGGCGCTGTCCGGATCGCCGGGAATCTGCGCGGCCGACACCGCGCCACGCGTGTGCGGCTCGTCGCTCAGTTCGGCGGCGAGGACCCCAAGGCCACCCTGACCGTAGAGTTCGGGCTTCTCGACGTCCTTCGTCATCGGATCCCCGCCCTGAACGATGCCGTGCCTGACCATCCGATGAAAACTCGTGCCGCTGTACACGCCCTCCGCCGCCGACTTGATGAAGTAGCCGACATGGTTGGGTGCGGCTTCGGCCAGCAGGTCGATGATGAACGGGCCACGATCCGTCTCGACGACGGCCTGTTTGGCGGTCATCTCCTCGACCGCGAGCGACGTCTCGAACTTCGCGGCGGCCTCCGATGCATCCTGCGCGCCGGCCGATCCGACGACCAGGACCAGCGCGACCGCCACGACGACGGCGAGCGCTCTAGCGTTCGGCCCGTATGTCGTAGGCATAGATCTCGTCCTGATGACGAAGGATGAGCCGGCCATCGGAGATGATCGGGTGGCTCCACGTCATCGAGAATCCGCTCTCGATCCGGAACCGGCCGACCTCGCGGTAGTCGTCGGCCGTGGCCTCGGCCAGGCCGACGATGCCGCGCTCACTGAAGAGATAGAGCCGATTGTCGGCGTAGATGAGTGACCCTTTGCCGACACTGCGATCCCGCCAAGCGACCTTGCCGTCACTCAATCGCAGCGCCGTCAGAAACGCGCTGTTGAAGCCGTAGACATGGTCGCCGACCAGGACCGAACTGCTGTGGTGGTTCCGCATGCTCGTGCTGAAGTAGACCTCGCGTGCATCGGCGCCGTCATCGCCGATATCGAGCAGCGCCGCGCCCCGCCCGTAATTCGACGACAGGAACACCTCGGTCCCGCGAACAATCGGCGTCGCGATATTCGCGGTCCGGTTCGCGACGGCCGGGTAGCTCCAGGCGAGCTGGCCGTCCTCGACGACGACGCCGAGCGCGCGCTGCGCCGTGAAGAAGACCGCGGTCTCGATCCCGCGGATCCGCTGCGTGACGGCCGACGAATACGCGGCGCCATCGCCCTGGCTGCGCCAGAGGAGCGCCCCGTCGTGACGATCGAGCGCCACGATCGCCCCGTCTCGAGCGCCCGCGTTCACCAGCAGGCGGTCGCCGACGACCAGCGGCGATTCACTCAAGCCCCAGTGGGGACGGTCGCCGTCGAAACGCTCCAGAAGGTTCTGCGTCCAGACGATGCGGCCGGTCGCCGCCGCGAGGCAGGTCAGGTCGCCGCGCGCGCCGAAGACGTACAGATGGTCCCCGACGACGGTCGGCGTGCTGCGCGGCCCATCGCCCATCTCGTTGTCGAAGCGGCGTCCGTGGGCCGTCGCCCAGAGCTGCTTGCCGGTCGCCGCATCGTAGGCGAGGACGAACTCGCTGCCGCCGCGCGAGCCCAGGGTGTATAGCCGGCCTTCGGAGGCCGAGAACGAGGAGAACCCGATGCCCGCACCGCTGGCGGTCCAGAGCAGCGGCGGGCCGTCTTCGGGCCAGGACTGCAGCAGCCCACGCTCGAGTGAATGCCCATCGCGATTCGCGCCGCGCCACTGGTGCCACCCCGGCGCCTGTGCCGGAAGGGTGACCTGCACGGCCACGGCACCGAACGCCACCGCGGCAACGACGGAGGCGAGCGGACGCACAGGGGCGAATCGCATCGGTATCTCAACCATCTTACCCTGCGACCCTCTCCCCAACGCGCCGCCTTGGGGAGAGAGGGCGACGATTCGCGCGTGTTAGCATGAAACCCATGGCCTTGCTGGACGAAGATCCGTCGGTCGCACCCGACGACGAGAGCGAATCGTCAGGCTCGGGCGGCCGCGTCGTGGTCATCGCGCTGGCGTTGATCGTGGTCGTCGCGGGAGCCTACTTCTTCCTGTCGTCGCCCGAACCCGAACCTGTCGTGGCCGAGCGGGCGGCGCCGCCACCTCCCGCGCCCGAACCGGAACCCGAACCCGAGCCGGATCCCGAACCGGTGAGACCAGCGCCCCAACCCGAGTCGGAACCCGAGCCCGAGCCGGAACCCCAGCCGCCGGCCGCGCCGACGAACGTCTTGCGGGTCACCAGCGACGTGGACGGCGCGCAGGTCTTTCTGGACCGACGGTTCCTCGGCAACACGCCGCTCGACATGACCGACCTCGAACCTGGCCGGCACCAGGTGAACGTGGCCGCGACCGGCTACGAGGGAATCGTGCAGACGGTCGACATCGGCCCCGATGATCCGGTCGAGTTGAACGTCGAGTTTCGGGTGGTCCGGCTCGACGAGGCGATCGACGTCGTCCACACGCACCGTTTCGGTTCGTGCAGCGGCCGGCTGGTCGCGAACCTGCAGGGCTTCCACTACCAGACCGACCACGATGATGCCTTCTCGGTGTCACTCGACGACGTCGACGCGTTCGAGCTCGATTATCTCGACCAGACGCTGTCACTGGCGATCCG
Source organism: Acidobacteria bacterium UBA2161 (assembly GCA_002328835.1). Classification (GTDB taxonomy): domain Bacteria; phylum Acidobacteriota; class Vicinamibacteria; order Vicinamibacterales; family UBA823; genus UBA2161. Next base: position 36,984 of record DCWN01000038.1, read on the forward strand.
CGGCGGGCGTACCTACAACTTCACCGACGAGCAAGACACGGCCGACCCGCTGTTCGTCTTCCACCGCGACGTCGAAGAGGCGCGGACGCGTCTGGCCGAGGGTGACCGTCCGGCCACCGGCGGGTAGCCCGAGTGCCGGCATGCCGACGCGCTGCGCCTGGGCTGGCAGCGACCCGCTGTACATCAGGTATCACGACACCGAGTGGGGTGTCCCGCAACACCAGGACCGGAAGCTCTTCGAGATGCTCATGCTCGAGGGCGCCCAGGCTGGCCTGAGCTGGATCACCATTCTGCGGAAGCGCGCGGCCTACCGAAAGGCCTTCGATCGCTTCGACCCGCGAAAGGTCGCTCGCTACTCGGCGGCCGACCGGCGCCGATTGCTCGCCGATGCCGGCATCGTGAGAAACCGGCTCAAGATCGACGCGGCGATCGGCAACGCGAAGGCATTCCTCGAGGTCCAGCGGGAGTTCGGCCGGTTCGACACCTACATCTGGCAATTCACCGACGGCCGACCGATCCGGAACCGGTGGCGCACGATACAGGAGGTGCCGCCGACAACCCCCGCCAGCGACGCGATGAGCCAGGACCTCAAGCGGAGGGGGTTCAAGTTCGTCGGCTCGACGATCTGCCACGCCTTCATGCAGGCCACCGGAATGGTCAACGACCATCTGACCGGGTGTTTCCGGTATCGCCAGATTCGCTAGGCGTTCGCGTCTCGGCGAGGCGCTGCAGGACGATGCCCGCAGCCGTGGCGACGTTGATCGAGTCGACGCCGGCCGCCAGCGGAACCCGCACCGCGACATCGGCTGCATCACGCGCCGCGTCGCTCAGGCCGTCGCCCTCGGCACCGAGGAGCAACACGAGACGCCGCGGTGGCGTCGACGCGACGAACTCGCCGAGGGTCACCGCTGGCGGATCGGGCGTGAGCGCCGCCAGGGTAAAGCCGCGTGCGGTCAGCTCGGCCAGGTCGCCGGGCCAGGCCGTCAGGGTTCCGAACGGCAGGCGCAGGCTGGCGCCGATCGACGTCCGGATCGCCTTGCGATAAAGCGGATCGCAGCATCCCGGACTGAGTAGTACGGCCGCGGCGTCGAAGGCCGCGGCGTTCCGGAAGATTGCGCCGACATTGTCTGGGTTGCCGACGTTGTCGAGCAGCACGAGAACGGCCGGCCCCTCCGCCAGACCCGACAGCACCTCCGCCATGACCATCGGCGGCGGCCGCTCCCCCAGCGCCAGGCATCCGCGATGGAAATGGAAGCCGGCGATGGCATCGAGGCACGCCTGCGCGGCCACGTAGACCGGCATGTCCCGCCGACCCGCGTCCAGCACGCCACCCAGCGCGCGGTAGGCCGCCTCGGTGGCGAGGACCGACCGCGCTGGGAACCGTGCCTCCGTCAGCAGCGTGCGGACCATCCGCCGCCCCTCGGCGACGAAGAGGCCTCGCTCGCGGATCAGTTCGGGGTCGGGAACGTTGCGATAGTCGGCGACACGTGGATCGTCGGGGTCCTGGATCTGGACGCGGTGGGCGTGGCCGGCCGGGCTCACTGCTGTACGACGGCGCGCTTGCTCCGGTGGCGGTCGAGCACCGCGCGGGCGAGCCGCTTGCTCAAGTAGACCTTCGACTCGCGATTGTCCTCGGCATTGACCTCGTACTTGATGACGTCGAATTCGAGGTTGTCCAGGACGCCGCGCATGGCGTAGAACTTGTTCTTGGTCTTGACGACGATCTCGTCGAAGCCGTTGTCGAGCGCCCAGGCTTCCTGTTCCTCGCTGAGCGCACGGAAGTGTCCCTGGCCTCGCCAATCCCGCCGCGTCGCCCCGATCCAGCTGTAGAGAATCTTGCGGTCGCGGAACCTGACGCAGTCGTTGAGGCGCGCAACCAGGTCGGCCAGCTTCGGCTCGTCCTCCTCGGCACGGACCTCGTGGGCCACCTTGTACGAGACGGGCACGACGGTGCTCGGGTCGGTGGGCAGCGGCGCTTCGGCCATGAGGATCTGATGGTCCCGGCCGTCCAAACGTCCGATCACTTCAGCCGAGGTCTTCCGCCGGGGAAACTCCCCGAAGTACTCCTCGATGTACTGAATCTCCAGCGCGCCCTGCTGCAGCCCGTACTGCCGGATGTTGTACTCGACCGATTCGGTCATCGTCTGATGTTAACCCCATCCACTGGGTCACTGCCCCACGTCTCCTGGTGTCGCATCGTAGGCGAGGTTCGGCGCCAGCCAGCGTTCGACGTCGCCGACCGCCTGGCCCTTCCGGACGGCGTAGGCCTCCACCTGATCCTGGCCAATCCGACCCACCGTGAAGTATCGCGCCTCGGGGTGACTGAAGTAGAGACCGCTGACACTGGCCGCCGGCGTCATGGCACACGACTCGGTCAGGCCGATTCCCGCCCGGCCGGCGTCGAGCAGATCGAAGAGCCGCTGCTTCTCACTGTGATCCGGGCATGCCGGATAGCCGAAGGCCGGCCGGATGCCCCGGAACCGCCCGGCGACGAGATCGTCTGGGCTCAACTGCTCCGCGTCGCCGTAGCCCCAATCGCGCCGCGCCTGCGCGTGCAGCTGCTCCGCGCACGCTTCGGCCAACCGATCGGCCAGCGCCTTGGTCATGATCGCATGGTAGTCGTCGTGGTCTCGTTCGAACTCCGCGACCAGATCCTCCACGCCGAGGCCAGCCGTGACCGCGAACGCACCGAGGTAGTCGGCGTGAGGGTCGCCGCGCGGAGCCACGTAGTCCGAGAGCGAGCGGTTCGGCCGACCATCGACCATCACCCCCTGCTGGCGGAGCGTGGGGAATCTGGCCAGTTCGCTGGTTCGGGCAGCGTCACCGTAGACGGCGATCGACATGGCGTCGGCATCGGCGGGCCAGAAGCCGTACACCCCCCGAGCCGTCAGCAGCCGCTCGCCGACGATCCGGCCGAGCAGCGCTTGAGCGTGATCGTACAATTCCCGCGCCGCCTGGCCGTGAATCGGATGATCGAGAATCTCCGGAAACCGTCCCTTCAACTCCCAGGCCGAGAAGAAGAATGTCCAATCGATGAACGGCACGAGGTCACCGAGCGGCACCTCCTCCAGCAAGCGGGTACCGGTGAACGCCGGCGCCGGCAGCTCCGCGGCGCCCCAGTCGATCTGGAGACGATTCGCCTCCGCCTCGGCGAACGGCAGCACCGGCCGGGTGGCGCGGCTGGCATGCGCTTCGCGAAGCTCCGCCTGCGCCCGTCGGTTCTCCACATCGAAGCCATCTCGGACGCTCGGGCTCAGGAGGTTCGATACCGCATCGACCGCCCGAGAGGCATCCACGACGTGGACCGTGCTCTGTTCGTACTCGGGCGCGATCTTCACGGCGGTGTGCTGCCGGCTCGTCGTCGCACCGCCGATCAGCAGCGGCAGCTCGAGCCCACGGCGGGCCATTTCCTTCGCCACGAAAACCATCTCGTCGAGCGACGGCGTGATCAGGCCGCTCAGACCGACCAGGTCGGCGCCCTCATCCACCGCCGTCTGGAGGATCGTCTCGCACGGCACCATCACGCCGAGGTCGACGACCTCGTAGCAATTGCAGCCCAGGACGACGCCAACGATGTTCTTGCCGATGTCGTGCACGTCGCCCTTCACCGTGGCCAGCACGATCTTGCCAGGCGATGCCACGCTGCCCGACGTCTTCTCCGCTTCCATGAACGGCTCGAGATACGCGACGGCTTTCTTCATCGCCCGGGCGCTCTTGACGACCTGCGGGAGAAACATCTTCCCCGCGCCGAACAGGTCGCCGACGACCTTCATGCCGGCCATCAGCGGCCCTTCGATGATCTCCAGCGACCGGGCGTACCGCTGCCGGGCCTCCGCGACGTCGGCATCGATGAAGTCGACGATGCCGTGCACCAGCGCGTGCGACAGCCTGGCCTCGACCGCCCCCTCGCGCCAGGCCAGATCGGTTTCGCGGCGCGTGCCCTCGCCCTTGACAGATTCGGCAAGCGTCACCATCCGCTCGGTCGCATCCGGCCGTCGGTTGAAGATGATGTCCTCGACGTGCTCCAGCAACTCGGGCGGGATGTCCTCGTACACAACGAGCTGGCCCGCATTCACGATCGCCATGTCGAGGCCCGCGCGGATGGCGTGGTAGAGGAAGGCCGAGTGAATCGCCTCGCGCACGACGTTGTTGCCCCGAAACGAAAACGAGAGATTGCTGACCCCGCCGCTCACCTTGACGCCGGGGCAGGCCGCCTTGATCTGCTTCACCGCTTCGATGAAACTGACGGCGTACGGATTGTGCTCCTCCAAACCGGTGGCGACTGCCAGAATGTTCGGGTCGAAGATGATGTCGTGCGGATCGAAGTCGAGGCGCTCGGTCAGCAGCCCGTAGGCCCGCTTGCAGATCTCGACCTTGCGGTCCACCGTGTCGGCCTGGCCGACCTCGTCGAACGCCATCACGACGACGCCCGCACCGTAGCGCTGCGCCGCCCGCCCCTTGGCGAGAAAATCGTCCTCGCCTTCCTTGAGGCTGATTGAATTGATGACCGGCTTCCCCTGCACGCACTTCAGGCCGGCCTCGAGCACCGACCACTTCGAGCTGTCGATCATCACCGGCACCCGCGCAATCTCGGGTTCGGTGGCAATCAGATTCAGGAACGTGGTCATCGCGTGCTCCGACTCGAGCATCGCTTCGTCCATGTTGACGTCGACGAGATTCGCGCCGCCGCGCACCTGCTCCACCGCCACGGACGCGGCTTCGGCAAACTCCGCGTTCTTGATGAGACGCGCGAACCGAGCCGACCCGGTCACGTTGGTCCGCTCGCCGATCATCTGGAAACTGCTGTCCGCGTCGATCGTCAGCACCTCCAGGCCGGCGAACTGGGTCGCCGGCACCGGCGTCGGCGCCACCCGGGGCGGCACACCCGCCACGGCCTCGGCGATCGCGCGGATATGGTCTGGCGTCGTCCCGCAGCACCCACCGAGAATGTTGACGAATCCGCTCTCGGCAAACTCACCCAGCAACTGGCTGGTCTCCGCGGGCAGTTCGTCGTACTTGCCGAAGGCGTTGGGCAGGCCGGCGTTCGGATAGCAGCTGACGTAGGTGCCGGCCAGCCGTGAGAGCTCGGCCACGTAGGGTCGCATCTCGCGCGCGCCGAGGGCGCAGTTCAGGCCCACCGCGAACGGGCGGGCGTGGCGTGTTGACACGCAGAAGGCATCGATCGTCTGCCCCGACAGGGTCCGGCCGCTGCGGTCGGCAACGGTCGCGGAAAGGATCACCGGGACGTCGTGGCCACGCTGGTCGAAGACGTCCTGCAGCGCGACGATCACCGCCTTCGCATTCAGCGTGTCGAAGATCGTTTCGACCATCAGTAGGTCGACGCCGCCGTCGAGCAAGCCGCGCGCCTGTTCGGCGTGGGCATCGCGCAGGGCGTCGAAGGTCGTGGCCCGGGCTGCCGGGTCGTTGACGTCTGGCGAGATCGACAGGGTGCGACTCGTCGGACCGATCGCCCCGGCCACGAACCGCGGGCGGTCCGGCGTCCGCTCGGCCCAGGCCGCCGTCGCTCGCTTGGCGATACGGGCCGCTTCACGATTCAACTCGTGGGCGATCGACTCGAGCCCGTAGTCGGCCTGCGAGATCGACGTGCCGTTGAAGGTGTTGGTCTCGATGATGTCGCTGCCGGCTTCGAGATACTCATGATGGATGCTCTCGATCACATCCGGCTGCGTGAGCACCAGCAGGTCGTTGTCGCCCTTCAGGTCGTGCCCGTGGTCGGCGAAGCGTTCGCCCCGGAAGTCGGCCTCCGACAGGCCGCGGCGCTGAATCATCGTCCCCATCGCGCCGTCGAGCAGCAGGATCCGCTGCCCGAGCAGCCGGGAGAGTTCGGCGCGAACGTCAGCCCTGGGCTCGGCGTCCGTGTCTGGTCGTGTCGCCATGGTGTGTATCCGCGAACCTCTACGCAGCCGGAGTCGCCTTGCGCCGCCGCACCGGCGTTCGCGCTTCACGCGCCGGCGCCCGCACACCGCTGGCGAGCAGCACCGTGAACGGATCGCCCGACAGGTGTGCACCAACCTGCACCGTCACGTCCGTCAGGCCGCCGCCGCGCATCAACTCGGCGAGCTTCGCGTCGGTGAACCCGAGCCAGCGGTCTCCCAGCCGTTCCTGCACCCACTGCTCGTCGTGGGCGCGCAGATCGACGACCAGCACTCGCCCCGTCGGCCGCACGATGCGGGCGGCCTCGGCGACGGCGCGGCCAGGATCGTCGGCGTGGTGCAGCGCCTGCGACAGGATGGCGGCGTCCACCGCCCCATCCGACAGCGGCAGCCGATCCAACTCGCCGCGTTTCCAGCTGACGTTCGTCACTCGCCGGCGGCGCGCCAGGGCGCGGGCCCGCTGGAGCACGCGTTCCGAGCGGTCCACCGCCACGACACGCCGCGCCCAGCGTGCCACCTCGAGCGTGAGAAACCCTTCCCCGCAGCCCAGGTCGGCAACCTCCAGTGGTGGCAGCAGCAATCCGAGGGCACGAGCCCAGGCGGCCCAGCTGCGACCGGGCACGAACTGCCGTCCCTCGCTGGCGTCGGCGCTGCCGTGCCCCTCGATCGTCTCCCGCCGGATCCGCAGGACCTCGCGCAACTGAGCGTCGTCCGCGCGGGCCGGGCCGCTCGTCGCGACCTCGGCGAACTGGCCCCTGAGCAGCGACCACAACGACGCCAGCGGACCGCCGGTCTCCAGGTCGGACGAGAGGCGATAGTAGGCGTAGCCGCCGTCGCGCGACTCGGTCACGAGCCCGGCATCCTTCAGAAGGCCAAGGTGCCGCGAGACGCCCGACTGAGCGATGCCGAGGATCTCGGTCAGCTCCGTCACGTTGAGCCGTTCGACCGCAAGCAGGCGCAGTAGGCGCAGACGCGCGTCGTCGCCGAGCAGGCGATACAGCGAGCTGAGATGCTTCAAAACATCTATGAATCTATATAAATAGATGTATATTTGCAACACGGACCGGGCCGACCGGCCATTTTCGGGCCAAGAGCCGGTCGCCGAGGGTCAGAGAACGCTATGAGGGTCGAGCGCTTCGCGAGGATGGAGCCGAAGATTCGGGCCGCGCCCGCCTAGCGGATGTAGCCGAGGCTCCTGAGGTCTTCCAGCATCTCTTGCTCGCTCTCGGTCAGCGGAGAGTCCGCCACCTCGCGCTGGCGCAGGCCGGTGCCGTACGTGGCGACGAACTTGACGTCCCGCGCTTCGGCGGCACCGTCGCCGCCGAAGACCGCCGTGAGCGCTTGCCCGTCCATATCCCGGCCGACGGCTTCGTCGAGCGCGTAGAGGATCGTCGGCGCGATGTCGAACAGCCCGGCGCCCTCGATCCGGATCGGCGAAATCCCCGGCCCCTTCAGCGCGATCACACCTGGCGGCGCCGCGTCGGGATACCCTTGACGGCTTTGCGTATGGGCATAGCCGCCGCCCGCCCAGGCAAATCCGTGATCGGACACCACGATGACGATCGAGGACGGATCGATCGCCGCCAGCACTTCCCCGATGAAATCATCCGCGTACTTGTAGGCCGGAAGCATCGCATTGGCGACCACGGGATTCAGTTCTTCGACGAGCGCAGCCGTCCGCTCGCGGACGGCTGCGTCGGAATGGGTCAGGCGCCGTACGGTGATCTCGGGGACCATTCGCTCGAGCGTCTCGCGGTCGGCAAAACGGTAGCCAAAGTGCGCGAACACGTCGGTGATGCGCATGATCGCCGCGAAGAGATCGGGCTGGCCCTTCGCGAGCAGATGCCGGGACCAGTCCTTGACCATCCGGTCTTGCCCCACGTACGACCTGAGCCGCTCGTAGAGGTTCTGACTCGCGGGGCTTGTCGCGTACATCGCCTCCGCACGCTCGCGCGAATAGCGCGGGAAGTCGTACGTCCGCATGGTCCGGTGGGCGCGGGTCTGGCTCACGAACATCGGCGCCAATTCGGCCAGGAGCATCGGCGGGTAGACGAGATCCGGCTCTTCGACCACGGCTTCACGGTTCATGACCGCCTTGAGGCGGTCACTGACGAGGTAGCCGTTGACCGGCGTCGCCGGATGCGTGACCCACCAGTTGACGACGCCGATCGAATAGCCCAGCTCGCCAAGGATCTCCCAGATCGTAGCGGCCGTCCGGCGCATGCCCGTGACCAGCCGAACCTCTTCGATCTCCTCCATCGCGCCTTCGTCGACGAAGGTGAAGTCGGTAATGCCGTGCTTCTCCATCGTCTTGCCGGTCGCCACCGACGTCCAGAGAATCGCCGAGCGCGTCGGCCGGAAGCTCTCGAGCTCTCCCGTGGCCGCACCGTCCAGCAGCCGCTCGAAGTTCGGAAGCTGGCCTGCGGCGATGAGTGGATCGAGGAACGTCCAGGAGAGGCCGTCCAGGCCGATGACGGCGACCTTGGGTTTGGGCGGCGGCGGTGACGGGGAGCAGCCGGCCGCGACGGCGAGCGCGAGCACAACCGCGGACCACCAGAACGAATTCTTCATCTCGTCGGTCGCCTAGTGCGTCGCGTCGGCAACCGACGGACCGACCAGCCAGTCCACAATCTGCTCACGTGTCCAGCGGTGGTCGTCGTTCAGGTGCACGATGATCACGCCGAGGGCCAGCTTCTTTCGGCAGCCCGCGTGTGGGCATCGCCGGACGGTCCCCTCGAGACACTCGAACAATCGATCGAGCTGCTGCGGCCGCGCTTTACCCGGATCCGCCGGCAACAGGTACATGCCGTCGTAGGCCGCACCGAGGGCGCACGATCGCCCATGTCGATCAAAGTATTCGCCGAAGGCCTGCTCGCCGCGGCGGCGCATCCCCTGCCGCATCGCCTCGGCCAACTCTCGCTCACCGCGATCCTGAGATCCGACCATGGGTCGCCTCCTTCGAGTCGACCGCCAGTCTACCTTAAAGCCGGAGTGGACGCGGACGGGGACGGGTGGCGCGGCAATTGGGGCGAACTGAAACCGGCGGCTAGCGACTGGCTTCGGCGATGCGCTGCTTGAGGATTTCGTCGATCAGGAACAGATCGGTCAGCAGCGTTCGGACGTGAATCGAGGCGTTCAGGTTGTCGACGAGCTGCGAGCTGATCGCCGGCTGCGCGAGGGCCAGCCGCAGTGCCGCCTGAGCGTCGCCCGCATCGCGTTCCAGCATCTGAATGAACGTCTCGTAGGCATCGGCCGAGTCGACCTTGGCGTCGACAACGAGCGTTCGAAAGATGTCGGCCAGGCCCGTGAGGGCGGTGTCGGCACGCGTCAGATACTCGCGCACCTGGCCGCCGGTCTGCGAGCCGGGAGCGCCCGAGACGCCCTGCGCGGCATACGCCAGCATGAACTCGTAGCTTTCCTCGATGGCGTTGCACCGATCGTGCAACTGCTCCTGCGCCGTCTTCGACAAAGCAGATCTCGAGATCGAACGAGTCTAGCGCTGGCCCGAGCTGCCTTCGGACCTGGCGGCCCACTGCTCGGGATCGTGATGCTCGACATAGTGACGGCGATCGATCCAGCCCCAAACCATCGACCAGGTAATCCACCGCTTCTCGGGGCGGATGCCGAAGTAGATATGGGCAATCACGAGCGTCACGAGCGAGACCGCCGACAAACCATGAACCACGTAGATCATTCCCCACGTCGGGTCGGTGAAGATGTAGGGATCGCGGGCCCACAGCGGCGTGTCGATGCGGAACATCATGAGAATGCCGGTCACGATCACCAGTCCACCGGTCAGCGTGATCGCGTGGTGATAGAGGCGGTTCTCGAGCGGATATTTCCCGTGCTTCCGCGGCGCCGGGGCATCCTGCCCGATGCTCCGCTTGAAGCGGCTGACCGCGTCGCTGATGTCCTTTGGCCCGACCAGCATGGCCGAAAGGCCGAGCCAGAACGTCGCGTGGATCGTGTGGTAGATGACCGACAGCGTCAGGACGACGCCGGCGACCCAGTGGATCGTGACCCACGGGAACTGGATGCCGATCACCGGCAGGAAGCCGGTCAACAGCAACGCCAGCATCGCGGCCGCCATCACCCAGTGAAACACCCGCGACGCCAGGGAGTGCCGCGCGACCTTCTCGGGCACCCCGGCCAGCGCCGCCTCGTCAACGGCCTCGGCTTCCTCCTGCACGAAGAACGCCAGCCAGACAGCATGCGCCCCGACGAACAGGATCCCGAGCACCGACGCGACGTACAGCAGGTCCCACGAAATCCGGATCAGGACCTCCTGGCCCCACGGGTCGGTCCCCCACGTCAGGAAGTTCATCTACGCCTCCGCCCGAATCGAGCGCTTCACCAGATTCCGCATCAGGGGAATCTTGTAGCCGTTGTGCCGCAGCGCGCGCGCACCACGAACCGCCAGATCGCCGGCTCGCTCGGCCGTCGCCTCGTCCCGTGACCCACCACGCAGCGCGTCTTCCACCGCGGTCAGCCGCATCGGATACGGGGCCACACCGTTGACCGCGACCCGCGCATCCTCAATCGTACTGCCGCTCACGCGAAGTGCAGTCGCCACATTCACCAGCGGGAAGTCCCACACCTGGCGGTCGCGCACCTTCTCGAAGTAGAACGTCGCGCCGGCCCAGGTCGAGGGAATCCGGATTGCCGTGAGCAGGTCGCCCGGCTCGAGGATGGTCATCCGGGTGATGTCGATGCTCGGGCCGATGAAGTAGTCGGCCGCGTCCATGAGTCGCTCGCCGCCCGCGGTCTGCACCACCATCTGCGCGTCGAGCGCGACGAGCGCCGGCGCCGTATCGGACGGGTTGACAGCGACGCAGCGGTCGGCCCCGAAAATGGCGTGCTCGCGATTCATCGACGTCGGCGTATCGGCGTAACAGATGTTGCCGTCGGCACGATAGCAGGTCCAGCCGTCGCGGTAGTACCAGCACCGCGTGTCCTGGCTGTTGTTGCCGCCAATCGTCCCCTGATTCCTGATCTGCGGTGACGCGACCAGTTCGGCCGCCTGCTGCAGCAGCCCGTAGCGCTCCCGAATGTCCGGGTGGCGCACGACGTCGGTCAGCGGCGTCATCGCACCAATCTCGAGACCGTCGGCCGTCGATTCGATCCCCTTGAGCGCGTCGACGCCGCCCAGGTCGACGACCACTGAGGGCCGCTTGACGCGATCCTTGAACCAGTCGAAGGAGTCGAGGCCACCGGCCATCACCCAGGCCTGCTCGCCGTGCTCTCGGAGCAGCGCCGCAGCGTCTTCCACGGTGGCCGGCTGGAACAGTTCGAACGCGGGCATCATGTCGCGAATCACGGCCATGATGAGTACCTCCTCCTATGATGCGCGGACCGCGATGGCCTGATCGGCCGGCGGCCATGGCGCATGCGCAAACCGATTGCGAATCAGATCGTCGAAGTTCACGCCTGTCACGCCTGCCGCATGTTCTCGGCAGCTTGCTCCATCGTGTTCAGGATCTTGTTGTAGTCCGCACAGCGGCAGAGATTGCCCGACAACCCGTGCGCCAGGTCGGCGCGCGTCGGATTCGGGTTGTCCTGCAGGTATCCCACCGCGGCCATCACGTAGCCCGACATGCAGAACGCGCACTGGAAGCCCTGCTCGCTGACGACGGCCTGCTGCACGGGATGCAGGGTGCCATCCTCGGCCGCGAGCCCCTCGATCGTCCTGACCGAACGGCCTCGCACACTGTGCGTCAGGATCGAGCACGCGTAGTGCGGCACCTCGTCGATGAGGACGGTGCAGGCACCGCACTCGGACCGGTCGCAGCCGATCTTCGTGCCGGTCAACCCCAGCTTGTAGCGCAGGGTCGTGGCCAGCGTCTCCTGGCGCATGATGTCGACGCGGCGCTGCTGCCCGTTCACGGTGATCGTGATGAGCCGCTCGACGGCGCCCGGCGTCGTCGCCTGGGCGAACATCGACCCGGCGCCGCGAAACATGTAGTTCGCCGATCCCACCGCGGCGCCCGCCGCGATGACACCCTTGATGAAGTTTCGACGGGAAACTCCAGGATCAGCCGCTTCAGTGATCTCGATGTCAGCCATGGATTCGATCACCTTTCTCAACGTTCACGCCGAAAAACCCAAACTCCGGTCGGCCGGAGCCAGTCAGGGCCCCGCCATCGAGCCTCGAACGGACGCGCACTGTAGCCAGTGATGCGCCCCGAATCATACTACGCCCGGGAGCGGTGGAAAAAGCCAATATTCCGGCCTCCGGCGGCCTCCGGCGGCGCCTCGGGCGCAACCCGGCCGACCGTGGCAACGCCGTGAACGAAAACTCGGGTTTCTCCTTGTTTTCGCCGGATTCTCAAGCAATCAGAGGCCGAGCGCGCTCGCCAGAAACGTCCACTGATCGGCCAGCGCCTCGATCCGCATCCAGGTCGGCGTCCCGGCGCCGTGGCCCGCGCGGGTTTCCACCCTGACCAGCACCGGATTCGCGCAGCCCTGGGCATGCTGGAGCGCCGCGCCGAACTTGAAGCTGTGCCACGGGACCACACGGTCGTCGTGATCAGCCGTCGTCACCAGCGTCGGCGGGTAACAGACGCCCTCCGTCAGGTTGTGGTACGGCGAATAGGCCAGCTGCGCCTCGAATTCGTCCGCGTTCTCGCTCAGCCCATAGTCGGTCGACCAGTTGCGGGCGTTGGCGCTGGGTGTGTGGTAGCGCAGCATGTCCATCACGCCGACCGCCGGCAGCGCCGCACCGAACAGATCCGGGCGCTGGGTCATGACGGCGCCAACGAGCAGTCCGCCGTTGCTGCCGCCCTGGATCGCCAGCCTCGGCGTCGACGTGTAGCCCTCGGCGATCAGCCACTCGGCCGCGGCGATGAAGTCGTCGAACACGTTCTGCTTCTGGAGCTTGGTGCCCGCGAGATGCCAGGCTTCGCCGTACTCGCCGCCACCGCGCAGGTTGGGGATTGCCAGCACGCCGCCCATCTCGAGCCAGACCAGCCGAGCGACGTTGAACCCGGGCGTGAGGGAGATATTGAACCCGCCGTACCCGTAGAGCAGCGTCGGGCGGCTCCCGTCCAGTTCGATCCCCTTCTGCGCCGTGACGAACATCGGGATCTGGGTGCCGTCCGTCGAGGCGTAGAACACTTGAGTCGTCTCGAACGCGCCGAGGTCGATCGCCACGTCGGGTTCGCGGAAGAGCGACGACTCACCTGTCGCGACGTCGTAGCGATAGATCGTGGGCGGCGTCGTGAACCCAGTAAACGAGTAGAAGGTTTCCGAATCGTCTGGCTCGCCGCCAAACCCACCGGCACTGCCGATGCCCGGCAGCTCGACTTCGCGCACCAAGGCGCCGCCCTCGTCGTGCACGGCGACACGCGCGTGCGCATCGTGGAGGTAGCGGGCCACGAAGTGGCCACCGATGTGCCCGACGCTCTGCAGCGTGTCGTCCGATTCGGCGACCACTTCGGTCCAGCTCGCCGGGTCGGGCTGGCCGACGTCGACGCCGATGAGCCGACCGCGCGGCGCGCCGTTGGTCGTCCGGAAGTACAACGTGTCACCTCGGCTGCCGACGAGGGTGTAGGTCGCGTCCCACTCGTCGAGCAGCGGCTCGAGCGCGGCGTCAGGCTGGTCGAAGGGGCGGTAGGCGATGGCGTTCGCCAGGCTGCCTTCCGAGATCCGTACGACCAGGAACCGGCCGTCGTCGGTCACCGTGGCGTACGGGTTCTGACGCGTGTCGCCAGGCACCCGATACACGAGGATGTCGTCATCCTGTGCGGCCCCGATCTCGTGCCGATAGATCGCGACAGTGGCGCTGCCGTCGCCTTGCCCATCCGCCCCTTCGGGATACCGGCTGTAGTAGAAGCTCTCGCCGTCGGGCGCCCACGAAGGCGAATTGAACTTGATGAACCGCAACTCGTCGTCCAGGTCCTCTCCGGTTTCGACGTCGCGCACCTTCCAGGTACGCCAGTCGGAGCCGCCGTCGGACATCCCATAGGCGATGTAGCGCCCGTCGGGGCCGATCGACGTGCCGCCGAGCGACACCGTGCCGTCGTCGCGGAACGTGTTGGGATCGATGAGGACGCGCGCGTCGTCGGCATCGGCATCGAGCGACGTCGCCGTATAGAGGATGTCGTGGTTCTGCAGTCCGTCGTTCCGCTCGAAGAAGTACCGGCCGCCCTGCTTCACCGGCGGGTCGAGGCGCTCGTAGTTCCATAGCTCGGTGATCCGATCGACGATCCCCTCGCGACTGGCGTTCGCCGCCAGGTAGGGCCGCGACAACTCGTTCTGCGCTTCGACCCAGGTGGCCGTCTCGTCGGCATCGAGCGCCTCGAGCCAGCGGTACGGATCGGCGACCTCGACACCGTGATACTCGTCGACGTGGTCGCTCCGCGCCGACTCGGGATAGGCAAGCACCCGATCCGCCGGATCCGACGAGCAGCCGCTCGATCCGAGCAGCAACAGACTGACGACGACAGCGCCGACCATGGTTTGCAGCTTCAACATGACTCTCTCCGACGGGCCCCGCGCCCGCAGTCCGACACCTGATGGAAAGAACCGATGATAGCCGAAAGCCGGCCGGTCTAGCGCGCGATGAGGTAGTCGAGCTTGACGACGAGCTGGCGATTGCGGAGGAAGATGTCGCGCCCGAACGTGTCGCGCGCCTCGTCGTAGGTGATGTAGAAGTCGCTGCCCGGCGTGTAGCGCATGTTGAAACGGACGCTGGTGCTCAGCCGATTCGTCGAGGAGTTGTACTGAATGAGACTCCGAATCGTCGTGCTGGGAGACAGCGCGTAGTCGACCCGCAAGATGCCGAGGTTGACCTCGAAGGCTCCGTATGGCAGCTCGACGTCGTTGCGGACGTAGCGGGCCTCCACGGCGAACCGACTGCTGGGCCTGAGGCCAAGCGTGACGTTGTAGTCGGTGCGCGTGCCGTCGAAGAACGTCTGCGGGACGTAGCGGAGCTGATAGTAGAAGCGCCTCGCCGGGTTGCTGTTGAACATGAACTGCGGCTCGCCGAAGTTGTAGCTGCCCGGCGGAATGATGACGCCCGGTGCGATCTGGAACGGCAGGTCGAGCACCTCCAGCCGATCGTTGTAGATCAGGTTGATGAACGAGCCGTCCTCCATCTGGAACCCGACCATCCAGTGCGCGCGGCGGGTGACCAACCGATTGTTCTGGTCGGTCGTGTACAGCAGGTTGTACATCGGCAGCAGCGTCCGGATGTTGAACCGCTTCGGGCGTGGCGTCGGCGCAAACATGAACTGCGTCGAGCGGATGCCGGTTCGGGGCACGAAACCGACCTCAGCGTTGAAGTTGTCCTGGATGTCGCTGTACTCGGCCCAGAGGTTCCAGATGGGCGACAACCACCCGACCCGGCCGTAATAGGCCATGTCGCCCGTTGTGATGTCCGGGCTCGACGTCTTCGCCATGAACGAGTTGACCGAGAGGTTGCCGAACGACAGCGCCGTGTCCACAGCCATCGTCCGGTTGAAGCTCGACCCGTCGGCCGACTGCTTGTTGATGAACATCCCGCCGACCTTCGACTTCGCGAAAACATCACGGCCGTAGCGCGAAACCAGAAAGTTTTCACCAGACTCGCCGAACGCGTCGTCGGTCTGGATGTCCATCACCGCGATGTTGTTCCGCCCGGACTTTCCGGTCAGCCGGCCGCCGGCGATGATCGGCACCGGCTGCCCCCGATCGGATAGCCCAACCCGGCGGCTGAAGAAGAGATCAGCCGTCTTCAGTCGCGGCGTCAACGCACCGACGGTGGACAGCCCGGCGTTCTCGAGGAAGAAATCGCGCTTCTCGGGGAAGAACAGGCTGAACCGGGTGAGGTTCACCTGCTGCTCGTCGACCTCTACCTGGGCGAAGTCGGTATTGACTGTCACGTCGAGGTTCAACCCCGAGGTCACGCCGTAGGTCATGTCGAGGCCGACTTCGCCCAACCCCGAACCCTCTATCTCGCCATCGACCCGCTCGCCTTCTCCGCCCGCGACGACGAACGGCTTGATCCGCAGGTCGACACCCTGGCTGAGCGCTTCCAGCCCGTCGAGCGAGCCGGCCAGACTGACGCGCGTCAGGCTATAGGCCTTCGGAATCGGTGCCCAGAAGACCGACTCGTTCTTCCGGCGGATCAGGCGCATGAAGTTGATGCCCCAGCTCTGGCTCTCGCCGGGAATGAAGCGCAGCGTCCGCATCGGGATGGCGATCTCCGCGACCCAGCCGGCCTCCGTCCGCCGCGATCGGACGTTCCAGACGCCGTCCCAGTCGATGTTGATGTTGGAGTTGGGCCCGAAGAACCCCGAGCCCTCGCCCTCCTCGAAGATCTGCTGCTCGAGCTTCGCGCCCAGCGGGTTCGTGGCGAACATGTAGCCCGAGCGCGAGTCGTTGAACGTGTCGATGATGAACTGGAAGTTGTCCTCGTTGAGCATCTGCTGCGAGTCGCGCCGCATCTCGGTCGCGATGATGCCCTCGGGGTCCGAATCGAACGCGCGGACACCGATGTAGAGGTTGCTCGAATCGTAGAGCATCCGCACCTCGGTCCGCTCGGTCGCCGCCTCGCCCTCGAGGGGCTCTTGCTGCGTGAACTGCTCGACCACCGGCGCGTCCTGCCAGACCGCCTCATCCAGCCGACCGTCGATCGTCGGCGCCTCATCGATCCGCAGGGCGGCGATCCGGTGCGTGTCGCGGCTCGACGCGGCTTCCGTGGCGTTCAGCACGGCGGCACCCGCCAGACAGATGGTCGTCGGGACCAACAGCAGGCGAGAGGGCAGGCAATACGCGGAATGTCTCAGCATCTTCAACTAGGTAGGATAGCGCAGCGCGCGTTCAGGACTGAAACGGCGTCGCGAAGTCGGCGGCCGCGTCGAACAACCGGATCCGCCGGAGCAGCAGGTCGAGCAAGTAGAGCGCCAGCGCCGCGACGGCCAGATACGGCCAGAGGGCGACCGGGCGAACGGTACGGGCGCCGTCGACGGCAGCGATCGTTTCGGTCGACGGCGCGAAGACGCCACCGGTGTCGGCGGCCACGGCTTGCAGCAGCTCGATGTCGGCCGGTCGGAATCGATACTCGTCGGGGTACGACGCCAGCAGCGACCGGCCGGCCTCGGCGCCGTCGGGCAATTCCACGGAGAACGCCTGGTCGCGCGCGGCGTCGATCGCCACACTGGCCACGTACGAGCCCGGCCCGACACGTTCGGTCTCGATGGCGGCCTCGCCGCCGTCGCCATCGGTCCACCGGATCGTTGGTGGAGCCTCAGCCGGCCCGGCGGCCGGCGGCAGGTCCAGCGTGATCCGGGCCATGTCGCCCTCGCGCTTGACCGACAGCGCGCGGGCGAGGTCGTCGGGGCCACGCATCGTCTCACGCACCAGCTGCGTCCAGAACTTGCCGTACCCGGGCCACTGGAGCCATTCGGTCGCCCAGCGGTTCTTGACATCCGACGTGAAGGCCACGGCGCGCCCGAGCCCGAACTGCCATCGCGCGAGAATCGGGTCGTCCTCGCCGGAGATGAGCAGCGCCTCGGACGTGTCCTTGAGCTGCGTGCTGACATACCCGCGAAGCGGCGGCGAGGAGGCGAAGTCGATCCCCTTGAACATCTCGACCTGCTTCCGGACGATCGGGCTGAACGGCTCCTCGACCAGCGTGGGCTGGGCGGCGCGGCGCGTCTCCTTCGCGAAGATCTGCGGCACTTCCTGCGCGTCCTCGACGACGTAGCCCCGGCCCTTCCCCCAGTCGGCAATGTTCGCGAGCAGCTCGCGGTCGGCCTCTTGCCCCATCGCCACCGTGGACACCGTCATGCCGGCCTCGGCCATTTTCGTGACGAGTCCCTCGTAGTCGTCGGGATAGGTCCGGCCGTCCGACAGGAGGATGACGTGCTTCAGGCGGCCCTCGACCGGTTCGAGGCCCAGAAACGCTTCTTCCAGCGCCGGATACACGTTGGTGTGCCCGCTCGGCATGATCGTGCTGATCTTGTTCTTGATCCACTCACGATTCGACGCGCGCTGGAGCAGCACCGGCCAGTCGAGACTGTTGTTGAACGCAACGACCCCAATCTGATGATGATCGGCCAGCACGTCGACCGCAGCCTTCGACGCCTCCTTCGACAATTCGATCTTCTCACCGACCATGCTCCACGACTTGTCGAGCACGATGATGAGGGCGAACTCCTCGGGCCGCTCCTTCACCGTGAAGGTGATCGGCAGTAGCGCCTCGAGCGCGCTGTCGGCATAGCCCTCCTCGCCGTACATCGCATCGCCGCCCGCCATGACGAAACCGCCGCCTTGATCGCTCACATAGGTGGCCAGCGCCTCCATCTGGTCGGTCGACAGCGCATCGGCCGCCACGTCGCTGAAGACCACCGCCGCGTACGGCATCAAGCTGTCCGCGTCCTCGGGCAGTGACGCCGGCGTCAGGGTTTCCACGGCCAGCCCACCCGCCTCCAACGCGTCGGTCAGGAACTGCCGGCTCTCGGCGTGGCCTTCGACGTAGAGCACCCGAGGCCGCTCGACGACGTCGACCGATCGGCGGACCCGGTTGTTCTGCGGCAGCGCGTCGCCGGCGACGCGGAGACGAACGACCAACTCGGTCGAGGCGATCTCGTCGAGGCTGGCTTCGAGCGTCACTTCCTGGAGTCCGGTGCCGAGCTGAATCGATCGGGCGTCGAGCACCGACTCGCCGAGCAGGAGGTCGACGATCGCGGGCGCGTCGGTCTGACCGTGGACGCGCACGATGACGGGGAACGGTTCGTCGACGGTCGCCACTTCCGGCATCCGAACGTCGTCGACCCAGGCATCGCCCAGATCGCGCGGGTCGAGCGGCATCGTGTAGACGGCAATTCCCTGGCGCTGGAGCTCGCCGAGGGCCTCGGTCAGCCTCCCGTCGGTCTCGTGACCGTCGGTCATCAGAACGAGGCGCTTCAAATGGTTCGGCGCGAAGGCACGCGCCGCTTCGCGGACCGCCAGCTCGAGATTGGTCCGCCAGGCCGCATCGGTCGCCGGCGGCAGCGGGGCGTCGACCCGGTCGCCGATCGCTTCGATGGCTTCCAGATCGTCCAACGCCCCGGTCGTTCCGGCGAACGTCAGCGCTCGCCAATGGTCGGGCCGGCCCTCGCGCGTCGCGGCGGCGATCCACTGCGAGGCGGTCGCGGCGGAGGCAGGCGAGACGCTGGCCGACTGATCGAGCAGGTAGACGACCGACAGCCAGCGCCCGGCGCGCTCCCAGGTCGGCTGCATCAACGCGAAGGTCAGGAACAGCAAGACGAGCGAACGGGCAACAGCCTGCAGCGCGCGCTGGCGCGCCGAGAATCCGGTGAACGAGTGGCGCTGGGTCCACCAGACCAGCGGCACCAGGGCTACCAGGACGATCGGCCAGTACTGGGCGACGGAAAACTGCATCTTCACATCGGGGCTACGCTCCGAACCCCCGCGCGGGTCTGCACGGGGGCCCCGCTAGCCCCACTCCGACCCGCGCGAGGCGCGCTGTGCGCGCCTTGATCCAGACCTCGTCTAATCCTAACTCCTGACTCCTCTTCACACCGTGATCCGGCGGTGGTACGTCCACCACTCGAGCGCGGCCAGGGCCAGGGCCAGCGCCAGCAGATAGGTC
The DNA here is from genome assembly GCA_002328835.1 of Acidobacteria bacterium UBA2161. Taxonomy (GTDB): domain Bacteria; phylum Acidobacteriota; class Vicinamibacteria; order Vicinamibacterales; family UBA823; genus UBA2161. The sequence continues at coordinate 56,454 of DCWN01000038.1, forward strand.
CACAGCTCGCTCGACAGCCAGCGCCCGGGCGGCAGTTCGACCCTGTCGCGACCGGTCTGCGTCACGCCGTTGACGTCCGAAAGTCCGGCCGGCAGGTTCACCGCCACGTAGGCGCCCGCCGCGCCAGACGACGCCACGTAGAGGCCGGGCGTTGGCGCCTCGAAGAGCGTGGCGCCGAGTCGCGAACGCGCGGGCACGTCCGCGCCGTCGATCGTCGCCACCGTCGCGTCGGCCAGCGCCACTTCGATCGTGCCCACCGACCGGCGCAGCGGCCGAGCCTCGCCCGCGAACCAGGTGAGCACGTTCTGCATGAACATCGGGAAGCTGGGCCGCATCGCGAAATCGGAGTCGTCGAGCGCGAAGTTCACCGAGACCCACCGTGGCGTCGCCGACCGGGCCACGACGAGCGGCGTCCCACCCGCTGTCGCGACGACCCGGGTCGCCGCATCGGTCGCGAACTCGAGGTGCCTCGCGCCGACGATCTGCACGTCGCGCATCGACACGAACTCCAGAATCGGGTGGGCCTCATCCCAGTCCGTCACGCCCGTTTCCGAAGCCCGCAGTGGCGCCACCGCGTCCGAGCCGGCCAGCCACGCCCGGCCCGGCGGCCGGAACAGCAGCGCGGGCTGGCTCGGCTGAACGAGCGGCGCGAACTCATCGAAGACGTAGAGGTCGACCGCCTCGTCACCACCATAGCGATCCGGCGGCACGACTGTGAGGTCGACCCGCGCATCGAGCGCCAGCAGCGTCTCGAGGAAGTCGTTGCCGCTGCTGACCAGCGCAACGCGCAGACCTCGAGGCGGCGGCAGATAGTCGACGGCTTCATCGTCGACGGCGAGTGCGTCGCCGTCGGCCGCGACGCGCGCGAGGATCGCACCGCTCGGGCTGCCCTCGATCGCGATCGTGCGAGCCACGGCGTCGCGCCCCGCAACAGTCACCACCTCCGTCACGCGCGAGTCAGCATCGCTGCCGGCATCCAAGTCGATGGCGATCTCGACCTCCTTCGCGTCGGTTGAATGATTCGCGACGACCAGCCGCACCTCCGAACCACCCCCATCGCCGCCCGTGACCACCTCGAAATCGGCAATCGCGACGTTGTCGGCCGGTTCGAAGACCGACAGTGCCCGGGCCGTCCGCGGCAGCGCGAGCCGCGCGACCCCGTCGGAAATGACGATCACCTCGCGGTCGGTCAGATCGAGCTGTGGAAACGTCGGCCGGGCGGCCGTGGGCGTCATCCGGTCGAGTGCGGCTTCGATCTGCGTTCGATCGGCAGTCATGGCCGTCGCTACGTGGCCGCTGGTGTCGGCGACGAGGAACCGATCGGCGCCACCGGCGTCGCCGACGAGACGTAGAGCGGCCTCGCGCGCGTGGTCCGAGCGCGTCTGGCCGTCGGCCGTGGCCGCCGCCATCGTGATCGACGTGTCGACGACGATCACGACCTCGCGCGGCTCACCGGTGATCGCGCCCGCCTCCGGGCGGCCGAGCGCCAGCGCGATGAGCAGCGCGATCGTGATGGCGAGCAAGAGGGACAGCAGCCGCCGCAGGCGTTCGAGCAGTGACCGGTGCTGATTGTCGACGAGCACCCGCTCCCAGAGCAGCAACGACGCCACGGCCACGCGCGGGTGCCGCAGCTTGAGGAAGAACAGCGCGATCACCGCCGCGAGGGTGAGTCCGCACAGCCAGGCGACCTGCGTCGCGGTCAGCGCCAGAAACGTCACGTCAGGAACCTGTTCTGGCGGAACACTTGGAGGATCACGTCCTCGAACGGGACCTCGGTTTGCGTGCGCACGTAGCCGAGCTGATATCGGGCGCAGAAGCGTTCCAGCTCGTCACAGAACTCGGCGTACACCTTCTTGTACGCCCCCAGCAGCGACGGCGTGGCGGCGATGTCGTGCGTCGACCCGGTCTCGGCGTCGACGAGCTGCAGATCGCCCCGCAGCTCGGGATCGGCGTCGGCCTGGCTGACGACGTGGATCGCGAAGATGTCGTGGTGCGAGAACCTGAGCATGTTGAGGCCATCCTCGAAGCCGTGCGGATCGAGGAAATCCGACACGACCACCGCGACGCCGCGCGGCCGTTTGCTGCGGCAGAACCTTTCGAACGATTCCTTCGCGTTCGTCGTGCCCCCCGACGCCAGCTGGCCCAGGAACTTGAACACCTTGAAGATCTGCCCCTTGCCGCGCTGCGACGCCAGCTCGCGCCCCAGGTGGTCGGTGTAGGGCGTCAGCGTCACGCGGTCGAGGTGCGCGAGCCCGATGTAGCAGAGCGCGGCCGCCACCTGGCACGCGTAGGTCAGTTTCGTGGGGTGGCCGTCGGCCATCGATCGGCTGCAGTCGACGAAGAGATAGGTCGGCAGGTCCTCTTCCTCTTCGAAGAGCCGGAGCAGCAGCTTCTCGAGCCGCTGATAGGCCCGCCAGTCGACGCGGCGGAAGTCGTCGCCGGCCGCGTAGGCACGGTGGTCGGCGAACTCCAGCCCCGACCCCCGCTTCCGCGCGCGACGCTCGGCCCGGTACTGACCGGCGAAGGCGCGCTTCGACACGATATGGAGGTACTCGAGCTTCTTGAGGAACTCGCCGTCGAAGAGTGTCTCTTCGGTGACCATCACGAACTCTCGGTGGGTGTCGGCCGGGCGGCCGCGGGCGAACCCGCCGCGGCCGGCCACCGCCTCACTCGGTCGGTTCGGGCGTGTTGGTAAGGACGTCCTGGAGGATCGTGTCGGGATCGACCTGCTCGGCCTCGCCTTCGAAGTTCAAGAGGACGCGGTGCCGGAGCGCCGGCAGCAGCATCGCTCGGATGTCCTCGCACGACACGTGTACCCGGTTTTCCAGCAGCGCGCGGATCTTCCCTCCGACCACCAGCGCCTGCGCGCCCCGAGGGCTGGCGCCATAGCGGACGTACTGGTTGACGATCGGCTGCGCGTAGGGCGACTCCGGATGCGTCGCCAGGGTGAGGCGTATCGCGTACTCCTGGATCGGCCGAGCGATCGGGACTTCCCGAGCCGTCCGGCGCATCTCCATCAACTGTTCCCCGGTGAGCACCCGCTCGACGTCAGGTTCGTTGAGCTGCGTCGTCCGGTCGAGAATCTCGTGCAGGCTCTCCATGTCGGGATAGGCCACCTTCAGCTTCAGGAAGAAGCGATCGAGCTGCGCCTCGGGCAGCGGATAGGTGCCTTCCATTTCCAGCGGATTCTGCGTCGCCAGCACGAAGAAGGGCAGCTCGAGCTTGTAGGTCCGCTTCCCGACCGACACGCTCTTCTCCTGCATCGCCTCGAGCAGAGCCGACTGGGTCTTGGGTGTCGCGCGGTTGATTTCGTCGGCCAGCACGATATTGGCGAAGATCGGCCCCTGCTGGAACTCGAGGAACTTCTCGCCCTTCGCGCCTTCCTGGATGACGTTGGTGCCGATGATGTCAGCCGGCATCAGATCGGGGGTGAACTGCACGCGCGCGAACTTCAGGTGCAGCACGTCGCTCAGCGTGTGGACGAGCTTCGTCTTGCCGAGTCCGGGAATCCCTTCCAGCAAGACGTGGCCGTTCGCGAGCAGGCTGACGAGGATGCCCCGGACGATCTCCTCGTAGCCGACGATGCGCTTGCCGATTTCGCTGGAGACGAGCGTGAAGTTGCGCTGGAACTGTTCGATTTGCTGGTCGATGTCAGTGATCATGCTGTCCGCGTGGCCCGACGGCTTGAAAATAGCGCTTGACGAGGTCTCGGTATGACAACGGGATTGTATCCGGATCGAGCGCGTCGGCCTCCCCGTAGGTGAGGTCCGGCTCGACCTGTTCGTAGGCGATCGTCGATTCCTCGGCCTGGCTCGGTTGATCGAGCAACTGCTCGCCCGGCTCGTCCTGGGGCGGTTCCCCGAGCTCCATCAGCTCGGGCTGTAGCTCGACCTCCAGGCCGGTCGGCGTGCCGTACTCGATCTCGTCGCCCGCGCCTGGCGCCGAGAGATCGCCCTGGCCCTGTTCGGCCGACTGCGACCCGGCTTCGCCGGCTTCCATCGACATCGCATCCTGATTCATCGGTCCCGGCTGCGGCATGCCGGCGGCTGACTGGTCGCCCGACGCCGTCTCCTCGGCCGCCTGCAGCTGCTCCGGATCGTCGCTGAGCGCCTGCTGGAGCTGCTCGAGTCCCTGGGCGGCGGCCTGGCGCATCTCCTCGCCCTGCTGCTCCTGGGCGAGTTGCTCTAATTGCTGCGCCAGCTCTTCCATCGCCTGCCGAGCTTCGGTCTCGTCGCCTTCGGCCAATTGCTCGGCGGCGTCCGCCAACTCCTCGGCCAGATCCTCCATCGAACCCTCGGCCTGCTCGGCCATCTGCTCGAGCGCGGCCTGGAGCTGCTCGCGCTCCTCGTCGGTCATCGTCTCAGCCAGCTCGCGCAGCTGCTCGGCCGCCCGAGCCAGATCGCTCTCCGACAGCGCCTCCGCTAAGCCCTCGTTCGCCGACGCCAGCGTCTCGGCCATGCTCGTCAGCAAGTCCTCCAATTCGGCCAGGTCGAGCTGGCCGTCGAGCAACGATTGCAGTTTCTCGAGCTCGGCCCTCGCCTCCTCCTCGATGAGCTGCCCGCGCTGCAACTGGGCCAGCGCCTCGCGCATCTCAGGCGAGAGTTCGGTGCCTTGAGCTAGCGCGGCGTCGTCCAGCATCCGCTCGATCTCGGACAGCAACATCTGATCGGCGTCGGTGAACGCCACCACCGGCGGTCTCGCCTCAAGCCACCCGCGAGTCCACGACAACGGCAGCAGGTTGAGGGTCAGCAGCAAGGCCAGCAGCCCCGCCGCGGTTCGCGCACGCCGCGGCATCGACCAGGCGTACAGGCGATCGACGTCGAGATCGCGGGCGGTGCCGGCGGCGCGGCGCAGCTGCACGTCGACCCAATCGTTCGACCGGCCTTCCTCGTGAAACCAGTAGGCCGTCGTCAGCTCGTCGTGCAGATCGGCCTTGCGATCGACCGCGCCGGCGGCGCCCAGCAGGGTCTCTCTGCGGGCGAGGACGGAATACGCATACGCCGCCAGTCCGACCAGCCAGAGCCCGACGACGACCGCGATGACGGCCCCGCGCATCGGCACGAACCGGTAGAGCACGCTCAACGAGATCGGCAGGATCAGCGACAGTGTGAACCCGTGGAGCAGTTCGCGTGTCACCCGGGCGAAGCGCCGCCGCCGGGCAACCCGGATCAGCGTCTGGACGATACGCTGCCGATCGGTCGTCGGGGAGGAGCTATCGGGCATGAGATTGACTCCCTACGATACCACTACGGGAGATAGGCGATGGCGTCGATCTCGACTCTCAAACCGGGTGCCGGGAGCGCCGCCACCTGAACGGTCGTGCGCGCCGGTCGGTGACCGTCGAACATCCGCTCGTAAACGGCGTTCATCTTGGAGAACTCGCCGATGTCGGTCAGGTAGACGCCGCACCGGAGCACGTGTCGGAGGCTCGACCCTGACGCCTCCAGGATCGCCTGGACGTTCCTGAGCACCTGTTCGGTCTGCTCCGCCACATCGTCCGACACCATCCGGCCCGTGGCCGGATCGGCTGCGCCCTGCCCCGAAATGAATACGAGGCGCTCGAAGCCGACGCCAGGCGAGTACGGACCCGATGGCGCGGGCAGCCCTGGTTCGGTGATGAATCTGGGCGTCGACGCGTCGGCTGGCATGGGTCGTTCCTCCTTACTCAGTGGGTGTGTCGACCAGGAATTTCCGCATCGGCCGCTCGGGCAGCGTAGGCCCCCAGGCCTGCCGGTAGGCCTCGACCGACAGCAATCGATCGACGTCCGGCTTGCCGAACCAGTGGCGATCCACGGCGAGGTGCTGCGTCCGGTGCGCGGTGAGCGCGGCGCGCTTCTGCTCGCGCCAGGCCCCGACGTCGATCACGAAGTCGATGCCGGGCCGGTCGGCAAGATCCGTCTGCCGCCCGAACTCCCACGGTGGCAGCGACGGCGTCCAGAGCAAGCGCGTGACCTGGTGCGGCGCGGCGTCGGTTCGCAGCCGAGGATCGGCGGCGGCCTGGATCGCATCGGAGGTGAATCGGCTGATCGCCTTGTGATCAGGATGCCCGGTCAGGCCGTTGGGATCGAAGGTGACGACAACGTGCGGCCGATGGCGGCGAAGCAGATCGACCAGCTCGGTGCGGATCTTCTCGGGCTCGGCGTCGGCCAGTTGCTTGTCCTCGTAATCGAGCAGGTAGAGCCGTTGGATGCCGAGAATGTCCGCCGCGGCGCGCAGCTCGCGCTCGCGCGTGGCCGGCAGCTCCTCAGGCGCACAGAGGGGCGGGTCGCCGCGCTTGCCGGCCTGCCCACGGGTCGCGGTCACCAGGGTCAACTCGGCCCCGGCCTCGGCACACATGCGGGTCACGCCGGCGCCGGTGAAGCTCTCGTCGTCCGGATGGGCGAAACTGAAAAGGATCCGCCGGTCGCTCATGCCGACTCCGCCGCCGGCTTTCGAGCAACCACCGCGGAGACCATCTGGCCGTCACGATCGCCTTCGTCGGCACGCGCGACGGTGAGCGGCGCGACGAGCCGCGGCAGTTCGCCGGGTTCGAGCAGGAAGGCCGGATTCCTTGGACGGCCGCGCTTGACATGGGCCGTCGTGAAGGTCTCGTAGAGCAAGATGCCACCGGGCCGGAGTGCGCGGTGGAACGCCGGAAACAGCGGGCGGTGCAGGTAGCGCGTGACCACGACCAGGTCGTAGGCCGCCTCGCCGAGGTCGACCTCACCGGCTTCGAGGTCACGGACGTCCAGGTCGAGTTGAGCGTCGAGGCCGAGACGCTGGGCGACACCACGCAGCTTGTCGACGGCGGCCGCATCGCGGTCGACCGCGTGAACCTGCCAACCGGCCGCCGCCAGCAACAGTGCGTGCCGGCCGCGGCCACACGCGATGTCGAGCGCCCGCCCGCCCCCGAGCAAGTCGGCGTTCTCGAGCAGCCATCGCGACGGTCTGCCGATCTCGCCGGTTGTCCGGACGTCGAGCAACCGGACCATGCCGTCGGCGATGAGCCGTTCGGCTTCCGTGGCATCGCTGTGGCGCGGGCCGGGCGCGGTGGCGGTCAAACCCTGAGCATATCCCACGCCGGCTGGCGACCGAGGCGGACAGCGACGTCACCTCGAGGGGACTGGCGGCGTCCACCGAGCCCGTGTTCTCGGGCGATTGCACCTGGGCACGGCGCTTGCTACTCTCGATTGCATGCGCATGAGGATCCTTCCCGCCGCCGGCATGGCTGCCCTCGCCGGGTTCGCGATGTCGGCGATGTCGATCGTTGGGGCCCAGCAGCAGGTGCCGATGTTCAGTTCGGGAACCGACATCGTGCCGCTGTACGTCACGGTCACCGACCGCGACGACCGGCTGGTCGCCAATCTGAGGCAGGAGGACTTCGAGATCTTCGACGACGAGGTGCCGCAGGAGATCGTCGTCTTCCGGAACGACGTCCAGCCGATCTCGGTGGTGGTCATGCTCGACACCTCCGCCAGCATGACCGCCAAGCTGAACCTGCTGATGGCCGGCGCCGAGCAGTTCCTGATCAGGTTGTTGCCGGGTGATCAGGGCCGGGTCGGCGCATTCAACGACAAGATCGAATTGAGTCCCGAGTTCACCGGTGACCGCGACCGGCTGGTGGCCGAGCTGGGCGAGCTGGACTTCGGCAATCCGACGCGGCTCTACGATGCGATCGACTCGAGCCTCGACGCGTTGAAGGGTATCGAGGGCCGGCGCGTCGTGCTCGTCTTCACCGACGGTGACGACACCGGCAGCGATGCGGACGACGACGACGTGCTGGATCGCGCGATTGCAGAAGAAGTGATGATCTACGCGATCGGCTTGCGGGCCGAATTCTTCAACGGCGCGCGGATGGTGACGAGCCGGCCGGACCGCGGCCTCCGAAAGTTCGCGCAGGAGACCGGCGGCGGCTACTTCGAGCTGCGCCGGGAAGACGAGCTGGGCTCGACCTTCACGCGCGTCGCGCAGGAGCTGCACAGCCAGTACGTCATCGGCTTCACGCCGGCCGCCCTCGACGGCGAACTCCACGCGCTCGACGTGCAGCTCAGGAGGCCGGGCATGACGGCGCGGGCGCGCCGCAGCTATATCGCCGACGCCGACAGCCTGAGCAGTCCCTAGATGGGGCGCCGTGCGCGCCCTGGCCTCCTGCCGTCGACGCGCTGTCCACCCTGCGGGCGACTCGCCGGCGACCGCATCCCCGGAGTCTGTGCGTCGTCGCCATCGCCGGACAACTTTCCGTCGCTTGGCTCCGTCTCACATAGAGAGAGACAACAAAGGAGCCAAGATGCTGAAAGATTTCTCGTTCTCGAGCAGCGCCGACCGGGTGGTCTTCGTCCTGCTGACCGCCACGTGGGTCTCCGGGATCGCCCTCGTCCTTATGTAGATGGGGCGCCTTGCGCCCCAAGCCCCACGCGGCGTCCTGCGCGGGGAACCCGAGAGCCCCACTCCGGACGCCGCGGAGCGCGCTGTGCGCGCTCTGGACCTATCCGCCGGAGATGGCGGGAACCACTTCGATCACATCGCCGTCGGCGAGCGCACGCTGGCCGGCGCCGTGCAACACGATCTCGTCGTTCACGGCGAGGTTCAGCATCGAATCGTCCCACTGCGCGCGGAATCCGGGCAGGCGTCGGTCGAGCACCTCGACCAGATCGGCGATCGTGGCGACCGGATCGGTGACCGTGAGGGTATCCGGGCCGTCGCCGCGGAGGGTCGTCGGCAGGCGTACGGTGACGGCCATGACGATTCGCAGCCGTTCGAACTCAGGCGGACGCGGTGAGCACCGACTCGAGTTCGCGGCGCCAGGCAGCAGCCGGCACACCCTCGTCGGTCAACCCCGAGATCTCGTAGAAGCGCGACAGCATCGCGTCGAACTCGGCGCGGTCGATCTTCTCGCCCTTGTACGCACCGACCTCGATCTCCTCGTCGAACCACCGCTCGGGTAGCGTGTCGTCGCTTCGCCGCACGCCGAGTCGCTGATTGATCAAGCGCTCGACCCCCATGATATTGAGGCCGATCCGGTCGAGCGCCCTCGCGTCGAGCGCCAGGCCCGTGACATTGGCGATCTGGTCCGAGAACTGGTCGAGGCCCGGCAGCGACGGGCTATTGAACAGCTTGGTCGTGAACCGGCACATCCCGACCGCGTCGCCGACGCCGTAGACGTTCTCGCAGGCGCGAACCGCCCGCTCCTTCGTCTCGTAGACGTTCGGTTTCGCTGTGACCGGCGCGCCGTAGAGCTTCGCCTTGAAGTCGGCGTCGTCGTTGATTCGCGCGTTGATCTCCAGCGTGACCCGGTTCCTGAGGTGGTCCATCCCACGCGTCGCCACGGCCAGCCCAAGCGCGAACGCCTTGAGAATCCGCGCATCGTGCGGATCCGACTGCATCAGGCCCTTCACGGCCATCCGGTACTTCAGCGCCTCGGCCGGATAGTGCCCCCGCTCGACGGCGCGCGTGCCGTCGGCCAGCACGTTGCCGAATCCCTCGCGCCGCGACATGTCGAAGAGCAGCCGCTCGACCAGTTCGGCATCGCCCCAGGTCAGTTTGAGGCCGCCGGTGTGGGCCACGCCGATGATGCCGCGCTGGTACAGCTCCATCGCCCAGGCGATCGCCGACCCGCTCGAGGCCGCGTCGAGGCCGAGGTCGTTGCAGATGTTGTTCAGCCGGATGACCGATTCGAGCCGATCGATTCCGACGTTCGGCCCGAACTTGCCGAGGGTCACGTACTCGGGACCGTCGCCGCGGCCGTACTTGTCGGCCGCGTCGTCGTTGAGATGGTTCAGCGGGCGGCAGTTGACCGGACACCGGAAGCAGCCCTCCATCCCGGCCCGGTACGGCGTGATGTGCTCGGCGTCGAGACGGTCGGTCCAGGTCGTTTCCTGGTTGTTCTTCGTCCCCATGGCGCCGAGGATCCGGCTCGGCTTGTAGAGGAACGGTGTCCCCATCGTCCGCAGCGCGTGCTTGACGACCGAGGTACCAAGCAGCTTCATCGCGATCGTCTTGTTGTAGGGCTTGTAGGGCTGGGCCGTTTCGAAATCGTGGGTCTGGCCCTGCACGACGATCGCCTTCACGCGAAGCGAACCCATCTTCGCGCCGGTGCCGCCCCGCGCGTAACAGGCCTTCGGCCCGGCCATGATCGCGCTCGACATGACCTGGTTCTCACCGGCGCGCGTGACGCTCGCCATCGCGAGATCGCGCGTCCAGGCGCCGTCGAGATCGGCCGCGATCCGATCGCGCAGGTCGATGTTGTCGAGGCCACGATAGGGCGCCGCGTCGCGGAACTCGACCCGGCCCTCGCCCAGCCAGAGCCAGATCCATGCCTCGGCGCGTCCGTAGACCACGAGGTGGTCGAGGCCGTTCATCTTCATGAACGACGGAAAGTAGTCGCCGGCGTTGCTGTCCATCAGGACGCCGGACTCGGGCGACCACGACGTGGCGTTCCCCCGCGCCGCGCTCGGGACGAGGCCGGTCAGGACGCCTGAGCCAAAGATCAACGGGACCGAGGGATCAGTCGGATCGAGGGTCTCGTCCAACAGGCGGTGGAGGTAGAACATGTTGGCGCCGCGGCCGGCGAGGAAGGTCTCGACGACCTTCCGCGGCGTGTAGGCCTGCGCGACCCGCTGGCGCGCCAGGTCGATGAAGAGCGTGGCACCTTGCGTTGGAAACTGCGGTTCGCGCGGCAGCTCGGTCAGAAGCTGCGCAACGCGATCGTCGATGGTCATCACTGAGTACGGTACCACAGGGTCAAAGCAGGAAGCCTTCCTTCAGCGGGTCGTCGTCGTCGATCAGGAAGGTGTGCTCGCCGGTAATCCAGGCCGAGCCTTCGATCTCGGGCACGATCGCCGGATACTCCCCGACCTCGGTTCGCCCGACGATCCGGCCGCGGAACGTCGTTCCGATGAGGCTCTCGTGCGTGAACGCCTGATCGTCGGCCAACAGACTCATCGCGTCGAGCACCGCCATCACGGCCGACGTCCCCGTGCCGCAGGGCGAGCGATCGACCTGCGCATCGGCGAAGATCGTCACGTTGCGCAGGTCGGCGTCGGGCGCGTCGGCCATGCCGGTGAAGATCGTGCCGTAGATCCCCTCCAGGCCGTCGTCGAGTGGGTGCACCACCTTCACCTGCGCCTCGACCGAACGCTTGATCGCCATGCCGGCCTCACGCAACGCACCGAGGTGGGCCTTGCCGACCCCGAGTCCCGCCGCCTCGGCATCAACGATCGCGTAGAACGCCCCGCCGAAGGCGACGTCGACCGGCACCTGCCGGTCATCGAGTCGAATCGACAGTCCAGGATGGAGGACGAACGAGGGCACGTTGACGAAGGCGACGTGGTCGACGCGTAGGGCCCCGGCACGTTCGGCGACCGACGCCCGCGCCGTGATCGGGCCCGCCGGCGAATCGAGGACGATCGGCTCGCCGGCGGGCAGGTGCAGCAGCCCGCGCTCGAGTGCGATCGTGACGACCGCCACGATGCCGTGGCCGCACATCGTGCTGTAGCCCTCGTTGTGCATGAAGAGGATGCCGGCGTGCGAGCCCTCGGTGGCGGCCTCGGTCAAGACCGCACCGTACATGCCAGCGTGCCCACGCGGCTCGAACATCAGGGCCCGCCTCAGCGCGTCGTGGTGCTCCCTGACCCAGGCACGCTTCTCGAGCATCGTCTCGCCCTCGGGAGCCGGAAACCCGTCGACGACGAGGCGCAGCGGTTCGCCTGCCGCATGGGCATCAATGGTGCGGAGGGGGCGGTGTTGCGGCATTGGTCGGCACGATTATAAGCTCGCTCAGGAGCACGACCCCATGCCGCTCATCCTTCCAGAAGAAGAGGTCCGCGCGCTCATCTCGATTCCCGACCTCGTGCCGCTCATGGAGCGGACGCTGGGCCAGTTTTCGGCGGGCGAGGTCGACCAGCCGCTCCGTAGCGTGCTTGGCATCGGTCCCGACCGGTCCTTCTGTGGTGTCATGGCGGCAGCGCTCCACGACCCGGCCGCAGTCGGCACGAAACTGATCACGATCGTCGACCGGAACCACGATCGCGGGTTGCCGTCGCATCTGGCGACCGTGGTCCTGCTCGACCCCGAGACCGGCGCGCTGATCGCCCTGCTCGGCGGGCGTTACATCACCGAGGCCCGGACCCCTGCCGTCTCGGCGATGGCGGCGCGGCACCTGGCCGTGCCCGGACGACAATCACTGGCGCTCCTGGGCTCGGGTGTGCAGGCCCGCAGCCACTTCGAGGCGTTCAGCCGGACGCTCGAGGTCGAGACGGCGCGGGTCTGGAGCCCGAACGCGTCGCATCGTGAGCGATTCGTGGAAACGGCGGCGGCCTCCTCCGGCGTGTCGATCACGGCCGCATCGTCAGCCGAAGAAGCGGTCCGCGAGGCGACGCTCGTCGTCCTGGCCACGTCGTCAGCCGTGCCGGTCGTCGATAGCGCCTGGGTCGCCGACGGTGCGCACGTGACGTCGGTCGGCGCGCCGGTGCCGGATCAGCGAGAGATCGACCCGCGGCTCGTCGCGCGGGCGCGAGTCATCGTCGACTCGAGGGCGGCTGCGCTCGCCGAGTCGGGCGACATCGTGCAGGGGATCGCCGAAGGGCGCTTCGAGGCGACGCAGATTGCCGGCGAGATCGGCGAGGTCGTGAACGGCACGTGCCAAGGCCGCACGAGCCCGTCCGAGGTCACGCTCTTCAAGTCGCTCGGGATGGCGGTCGAGGACATCGCCGCCGCCCACCTCGCGTACACCCGCGCCCGGGAACAGGGGCGGGGTCAGGAGGTCGAGTTGTAGGCGCTCTCGCTCATGACACCGGAGCAGAAGGCCGACCGCCGAAGCTCGCCACGAACTTGCGCCGATCGACCTTCATGGTGCCCCCTATTCCTGCATCATCGACCGGACCATCTCGCCGCCGCCCGAGACGACCGCCCCGTAGACGTTACCGGCCGCGTCGACCGCCACACCCTCGGGGTTCGACCCGTCGGGATACGACTCGATCGCGCCGCCGATGAAGTAGCTAACCGACCCGTCGTCCAGGCTGCCGACGCGGATGCCCGGCGTCCAGCCCGGGTTGCGGACCTCGTCGAACGCCGACTCGGAGTCGGCAACATAGATCATCCCGTCGGGGCCGAAGTCCATGTCACTCGGCCGGCTGAACTGCTTGAACTCCTCGAGGTAGTTGCCGTCCTGGTCGAAGATCTGCAGCCGGTTGTTGCCGCGGTCGGCGACGATCAGCCGCCCGGCGTCGTCGAACAGCAGCGCGTGCGGCGTCCGGATGTCACCCGGCTCGGCGCCCCACTGGCCCCACGACATCAGGAACTCACCGTCGGCCGAGAACTTGGCGATGCGGCCGACCGTGGTCGGGTCATCGCTGTTCTGGCCCTCGTGGCCGTCACCGACGTAGATGCTGCCGTCGGGGCCGACCGCCACGTCGCACGGCGTGTTCAAGATCGCCCCGGTGCCGTCGCCAGCCACGCCGCCTTCGCCGAGCGTCATCAGCAGCTCACCCTCGGGGCTGAACTTGAGCGCCACGTGGCCCTTGCCGGCCTGGCTCGGATCGTCCTCGGCCGGCCCGCGCGCGTCGGTCACCCAGACATTGCCGTCGGGGTCGACGTGCAGGCCGTGCGGGAAGAGCATCAGACCGCCGCCGAAGCTCGTCACGACGTTGCCGTCGGGATCGATCTTCAGAATCGGATCGTCATCGGAGTCAGCGCACGAGTTGGCGCCGCAGCGGTCGATCGCCCAGATGTGGACGCCGTCGGGGTCGATGCCGACGCCGGCGGTCGAACCCCACTCGCGGTCGTCGGGCAGCGTCCCCCACGCCGCGGAGGCGTACGGGTTCGGCCGATCGTTGATCGGCTCCATCGCGGCCGGTTCGGCCTCCGCTTCGGGCTCCATCTCGGCCGGCGGCGCCTCGCCGCCGCCGCACGCCGCCACTCCGAATATCACTACCACCGGCGCCACGACGCACCACTGCCACAAGCGATCTCGGTCAACCATGGGTCTCTCCTTGAAAAGCTCGCAACATCATGTCTAACGAGAGCGACTTTGTCCAGACGCGGCCCCCCGTGCAGTGGGGCGGCCCAGTCGACGGTCGAGCGCGCAGCCGATCACCGGCCGCTCTCGTCCGCCCCGATCGCGATGAGCTGCGTGCGAGTTCGGATGATCAGCACCCCCTCCGAAAGCGCCGGCGTCGCCATACTGATCTCGTTCAGCGTGTTCTCGGCGAGCAACTCGAACTCGGGCCCTGACCGCACTACGTAGATGTCACCCTCTTCGCTGCTGAAGTAGACCTTGCCGTCGCCAGCCACCGGCGAGCCCGAGAACCCAGTGCGGCCGTCGCCGAGGCGCTGCTGGTACATCCGCTCGCCGGTCCGCGCGTCGTAGACACTCAGGACGCCGTTGTCGCGGCAGTTGTACAGGTAGCCCTCGTAGACGAGCGGCGTCTGCATGTAGGCGCCGCCGCGCCCGGTGCTCCAGGTGATGAATTCGTTCGACGAGGCGTCCGCATCCAGCGAAATGTCGCCGGACGCATCGGCCCGGATCGCGAAGATCGGCGAGGCCGGGCCGTGTGAGTTCGTAACGAACAGGAGATCGTTCCAGGCGATCGGCGTCGGCACCGGAATGTCACCGCCGCCACGCATCCGCCACAACTCGCGCCCGGTCCGCAGGTCGTAGCCGCCGATGTGACGGAAGCCGTTCACAACGACCTGCGCGCGGTCGCCGGCGACGTGCACCCCCGGCGTGCTCCACGTCGGGAGATCATCGCGGTCGGTTCGCCAGACTTCATCGCCACTCGCCACCTCGAACGCCGTCAGGAACGATTCGTTCAGGACGTCGGCTTGAATGATGACGAATCCGTCGTGGATAACCGGCGAGCTGGCGAAACCCCAGAGCGCCGTCGGCGCCTGGAAGAAGCCGGACTCCAGGATGCCAAGGTCCTTCGACCACAACGGGGTCCCGTCCTCGAGGTCGTAGGCATACAGCCCCTCCGATCCGAACATCGCCACCAGATGCGTGCCGTCGGTCGCCAGTGTCGGATTCGCGTGGGTCCCCTTCGGGTGACGCGGGATCTTCGGCACGCCCTCGTGCGCGACGGCCGTCCAGCGGTTCGCGCCGGTGCGCTTGTCGACACAGTGAACCTCCCACCGGCGCGCGGTATCGTCGTTCACCGGGTCGATGTTTCCGTAGAGTCCGACCCGCAGCCGGTCGTTCCCGCGATCGCTCACCGCCGTCGTGACGCAGACCAGATCGCCCCAGACGACCGGGCTCGAATGCGCCAGCCCCGGAACCTGCGACTGCCACCGAACGTTGTCGCCGGAGTCGAGATCCCATCGGACCGGTGTCGCGAATCCCTCGGCGATGCCGCTCGACCCGATCCCCCGAAACTGGGGCCAGTCGACGCCGGGACGTGCCTCCTGCGCCTCCGTCATCGACGCCACGAGTAGCATGCAAACCACCGGCAACGCGATCCGGATCGGTCGACGCTTAGCGAAGTGCTCTGTAGTCAACGTGAACCTCCACTCCGTGAAGGCTATGGCAGGCAGCAGCGCGAGTGTCGGCAGCCAGACGGTTCGCATGACGCCTCCTGTCTCGTCAGTTCCAGTGGCGATGAGAGGGGCGATTATACCGCCGGGGACGGCGCGGCGAAGGACGTACGGCGAGGCGAACAGCTACTCGCTGCGCAGCGCCTGAACCGGATCGATCCGCGAGGCGCGCCAGGCGGGCCAGACGCTCGCGACGAGTGCAACGGCGGCGAGCGAGCCGCTGACGGTCAGTAGCGTTACCGGGTCGGTCGCGGGCACCTCGTAGAGCAGATGCTCGATCAGCCGACCGCCGACCAGCGACGCAACCACCCCCAGCGCCAGGCCGGGCACGACCATCCGGCTGCTCCGCTTGAGGACGTATGCCACGATGGCGCGCGGCTCGGCGCCCATCGCGACCCGGACGCCGATCTCGCGCGTCCGCTGCGCGACGTAGTAAGCCAGGACCCCGTAAAGACCCAGTGCCGCCAGGAGCAGGGCGACTCCCGAGAACATCGCCAGCGTGAGTGCGGTCACTCGCTCCGAGACGAGCGAGTCGCCGACGATCCGCTCCATCGCCTCGACGTCGCTGATGAAAACGTTCGGGTTCCGCTCGGTGACCGCCCGGCGGACCGTCTCGGCCAGCTGCTCCGGCGGCACCGTGGCGCGCACCGCGAAGCGCATCACCGTACCCGGCACCTGGTAGAACGACGTATAGGCCGCGGCACGCACCTCTCGGCTGACGAGATCGATCCGCGCATCGGCCACGAGGCCGACCACCTCGTAGGTGACGGCCGGGTTCTGATCGATCACGATGCGCTGTCCGATCGGATCCTGGTCGGGAAAGAATCTCTGGGCGAGCGTCTCGTTGACGACTGCCACGAACAGTGTGTCTGCCCGGTCGGTCCGGGCGAGATCGCGTCCCGCCAGCAGCGGCATCCGCATCGCCTCGAAGTAGCCTGGCAACACGACCCGTCGGTTGGCCGTCGACCCGGTCTCCCGAGGATCCTCCCCGTCGGCCCAGGCCGGCGGATTGCCGAACGGGTGCCGGATCGGCAGGTGGCTGGTGAAGCCGACGGCCGTCACCCCGGGCAGCGCGGCAATCTCATCGCGGAGCGCCGCGAAGGCCTGCGTCTGCTGCGCCGCCTCCGGGTACTCGGTCTCGAGCAGCTGGAGGTTTCCGGTCAAGAGTTGCTCGGTCTCGAATCCGAGATCGGTCGCCGCCAGTCGCGCAAAGCTGCGAACGAGCAGGCCGGCGCAGACGAGCAGCGTCAGCGAGATCGCCACCTGCCCGACGACCAGCGCGCCCCGGAACCTGGCGCCGCCCCGCCCCTCGGTCGTTCGGGTGCCCGCCGCCAGGTCGTCGGCCGGCGAGCCGGACGCGGCGCGCAGTGCGGGCACCACGCCAAAGACCAGGCCGGTCGCAATCGATACCGCCAGAGCGAACCCCAGCACGGGGACGCTCAGCGCGGCCGTCTCCACCCCGGCGTCGCTCAACCCGGTGGCCGCCGGCAGCAGACGCTGCAGCCAGATCGCCAGGACGGTCCCGGTGAGCCCGGCAGCAACGGCCAGCATCAGGCTTTCGGTCAGCAGCTGCGCGACGAGCCGCGACCGCGACGCGCCCAGCGCCGTCCTGACCGCCAGCTCCGACCGCCGCGCGGCGCCACGCGCCAGGAGCAGGCCGGCGACGTTGGCGCAGGCGATCAGCAGCACCAGGCCGACGGCCGCCATGAGCACCATCAGCCAGGGAGTCTGGGCTTCGAGCAAACCAGCCTGCAGCGGGTCGAGGCGGAGCGCTTTGTTGTCGTTCGTGTCCGGATACTGCTCCTGCAAGCGACCCGCGATGAGGGCGACCTCGCGCCGGGCGCTCTCGATCGACACGCCAGGCTTCAACCGCCCGTACAGCTCCCAGCTGTGGAACCGGCGGGTATGGGGCCCGTCGTTCTCGCCCCGTCGGACCGGCACCCAGATGTCCGCCTCGTCGCGGAACCGGAACGATCCCGGCATCACCCCCACGACGGTCGCCGCGACCGGACCGTCGCCGGACATCCCGGTGATCGTCAAGGCCTGGCCGAGCGCGGCCGCAACTCCACCGAACCGACGCTGCGCGTAGCCCTCGCCGACGACCGCCGCGTAGGGGCCGCCGGCCGTCGCCTCCTCGGTCGTAAACCCGCGCCCCGCGATCGGCTGGACGCCGAGCAGGTCGAACAGGTCGGCACCGACCTGGAAGGTCTCCACGAGCGCCGGCCGCTCGCGGCCGCTCACCGGCACCCCCCACGCCCCGCTCCGCGTCGCCACCAGATACTCGAAGTTCTCGGCCTGCTCGCGATAGTCGTAGTAATCGGGCAGCGACGACCAGCGGTTCGGGTTGCCGTCGAAGGTCGTCCGGGCCAGGACCAGCCGATCGGGATCGGCGTACGGCATCGGGCGCAGCAACGCGGCATGAATGACGGCGAACATGGCCGTGTTCGCACCGATGCCCAGGGCCAGGGTTCCGACGACGGTGAGCGTGAAGACCGGCTGGCGCAGGGCCGACCGAACGGCGAAGCGGAGGTCGGAGAAGAGATTGTTCATAGGAAACCCCGGAAGCTCTAGACGATCACTGGGTAGATGCTAATAATTTAGCATATCGGCTGTCAAGCGGCCGGCCCCTCTTCGGGCGCGGGTTCTCGGCCCCGCGGATCATGACAATTGGTTAGACGAGAGCTCGGCAGGCAGAGTGCACGGCGCCCTTGCCGATCACCCGACGGCGTTGACGGAGAGGAGCTTCAACGGCGGCACCGTCGATCGACCCTCAGTGCGCCGGGCCGAGAAGCACGGCGTTCATGAACAGGAGCTGGGTCGTCTCGGCGAACGCGCGGAAGTTCGGGTCCTCGGCGAAGGCGATAACGTGCCCCTGCCCCATCGGCTGATGGATCAGGAACGCCTTCTGGGCGATCAGATCCTGCGAGTTCTCCCAGGCGAGGCCGCTCGCGACCAGGCGATCCTTGGGCGCGTAGATCCCGACGTTCACGCCGTCGTCGAGCGTGATCGGCGTGAAGACCCGCCGCCCCTCGACGACCACCTGGATCTCGCCGTCGCTGCCGGCCGACAGCCAGTGCTTGGGATCGAGCGTCACGCGCAAGAGCGCGCCGGGGATCGACTCGGGCAGCTCGCGGTCTGGCGCGATCGCCGTTTCGAGGTCGAACGGCTCGTCGCCGTCGGGATCGGGCGAACCGCTGTTCTCGTCATCCTCGTCGTCATCTTCGACCTCAGCCGACCCGTCCCTCAGCTCGGTCGTCGTGGCAAGCAGCTCGGTGCTCTCGCGCGCGGCCCAGCGTGACGCCTCGCCGATCGTGACAATCGTCGCACCGCCGCGGACCCAGTCTTTGACCCGTTGAAGTGTCGCGCCGGTCAGGGCCCGACCGTAGTTGCCCGACGGCAACACGAGGACGTCGTAGCGGCTGAGGTCGACGCGGCCGAGCGAACCGGTCCTGACGACGGTGACCGCCTGTCCGTAGCGCCGCTCCAGAACGAAGCGCGCCCAACCGGCCGACTGGCTCGACGTCGGCGTATCCCAGGCCAGGAGAATCCGCGGCGCCTTCATCGCACGGACCCGGTTGCTGCCGAGTGCGACGCCGTCATCGACCCAGCCGGTGTCGGTCGGCACGACCTCGGCGCCGTGGCGGCCAGCGATCTCACCGAGCGTGGATGCCAGGTTGGCGTCGTTCTCGGACATCCGCAGGATCGCCGTGCCCGCCGGATACTCCCGGCCCTCCATCGTAAAGCCGTCGTCGGCGAAACGGACGCGGATCCCGCTGGCGAGCGCCTCGACCACGGCCGCGGCCGTGTCCAGGCCCCACGGCATCAAGTAGGCGACCTGCGCGGCCGGGAGCGTACCCACCCCGCCGTCAGATCCCGGCGCCAGCGGCGAAGCGTCGACGGCCGTCGCCGACTCGGACGCAATCGCCTCCACGTCGAACACCAGCGGCAAGCTCCAACCGGTGATGTCGTAGATCTGGTCGTTCTCGCGACGCCGGCGACGCCGGTCCTGCTCCTCCAGAAACGCGGCGTCCATCCGGGTCTCGGCGTCGAGGAGCGTGGCGGCCAGCCGGCCGGCCGGCTGCGCCAGCGAGACGACGAGTGTGCCGGCCGGGACCGTCCGCTCCCCGACCGTTGCGGGTGCGTCCGCGACCCGCACCTCGATCCCCTGCGCGACGAGCTGCCGCCCGAGCCGCTCGGTCCGGGACGGGTCGTTCGCCGGGGGCAGGAGATACTCGACGACGCCACCGTCCCCGACCCCTCGCCGATGCTGCGCGAAGTCGCGGAGGATGCCGACACGGTTCCGCGCGGCGGTGTCGGCCGTTGCGATCGCCGCCGTGAAGTGCTGGACGACGCCATCCTTATAAGAGAGGTAGGTCTCGTCGTTCCGCCGAAAGACCAGGCCGCGCGCCGACGCCTGCTCGTAGGTCATCCCGATCGCACCCTGCAAGGACGGCCACGAGTCGCCGTAGCCGGGATAGAAGAGGTCGTACGACTCCCGGATGAAGTAGGCGAAGCCGCGCTGGTCGAACCGGGCGGCGTTCCCGCGGCCGAACGCGTCGAGCCATTCGTTCTGGGACGCGCTGAGACGAGGATTCAGCGGCCGGGTCGGCGGCGCGAAGAAATAGGTCGAGTTACCGCCCATCTCGTGCAGGTCGACGACGACGTGCGGCATCCAGTCGAGGTAGACGCCGATCCGCCCCTGTGTCTCGGGCTGCGACTGGGCGAACCAGTCGCGGTTGATGTCAAACAGGTAGTGGTTCGATCTGCCGCCCGGCCACGGCTCGTCGTGCTCGGCCGAAGCCGGCTCGGGATCGGGCGTTGCCGCGCGGCCCAGCAGGTGCTGGTAGATGAAGCGGGCACGCCCGTCAGGATTCTGCATCGGATCGATGAGGACGATCGACTCGCGCAGGATCCCGTCGACCAACCCGTCACCCTCGGCCGCCAGCAGATGGTACGCCTCGGCCAGCGAGGCGTCGGTCGACGAGATTTCGTTGCCATGGACGCCGTGAATCAGCCAGGTGACGACCGGCATGTCGTCGATGAGCGCGTCGATCTCGTCGGCCGAAAGGTTCCTGGGATCGGCCAGGCGCCGAAGACCTTCCTTCGTCTCGTCCAGCTCGCCGATGCGGGCGGCCGAGCCGATCGCCATCAGGTAGAGCGGCCGGCCTTCCCAGCTCGTCGCGTACTCAACCAGATGCGTCCGGTCGGGCGCGGCACCGGCCAGGGCGCGGAGGTAGACACCAGCCTCCTCGGGCGTCGTCAGCTCGTCGCCGTGATCGTGGCCAACGACCGATTCCAGCGTTGGGATCGCCGGGTCGTACCGCGTACCCGGTGCCAGTTCCTGGGCCAGAACCGCGACGGGTAGAAGCAGGACCAACGGAAAGATTCGTACGTGCAGCATCGCGCCTCCAGCTGTGCGATCCAGGGCCCTAGAGGACTGCCCTACACCGTTCTCACGACGACGTAAGCCGATCCCCCTACTGAGACCAGGGCGGAACGACTTCGTTGCTGCGCGCGTAGGCAATCGCCTGGCCCAGATGCTCGTGCATGTCGCCGACGATCATGAAGAGCGACGCCTGCACCGTCCGCTCACTGCCGAACATCTGGATCGTCTCGCTCATCTGCGCGTCGGAGATTGTACGTCGTCAAATCGATC
>DCWN01000016.1:0-22487 GCA_002328835.1 Acidobacteria bacterium UBA2161
CGTCGATTCCCTCGCGCCCCAACTCTCCTCGCTCTACCTCGTCCGCTGCCGTCGTCATCGTTCGTCTCCGTGATCCGCCGTCCGCTGATACAGCGTGGGCAAAAAAAAAGGCCCGGGAGGTTCGCACCTCCCGGGCCTCGCGAGTCTCGTTCCAGACTCAGCTCAACTGTCGACCGTCAATGCGTACACCGGCCGCCACCTCGAGAGGCGTCTCGGGAATGAAGGCGGCAACAACAACTTCGGTACACGCGGGCGATCATCGATCTCGTGTTCTCACGGGTTCGCCGCGGCGATGTCAAGTGATCGGGCTTCGTACAGGTCGCCGCACTGCACGCACAACCCCTGCTCTGGGGTCCAGGCGGGATGGCCATGCTGCAGCGCCGCGACCGCACCGGCTGAAAGACGCCCGGGATTCGGATCCAGGGTGGGGCTGGGAAACCGGCAGATCGGGCAGCGGCCGTCGACTACCGGTCCTTGACTCTCACCGGGCCCCCTGGGCTCCTGAACGAAGGCGACAATCGCTGCGTGAGTGGGTTGTGCCTCGTCAAACCACCTGCCGAAACTCTCTTCGGTACGCGCGCCGAGCATCGGGAACGCGCGCGCGAACTCCCTCAGCCTTCGAGTCCGCGCCTCGACCGAGACGAGACGTCGTCTGAACAAGCGTCCGTCGATGCAACTGTCCCACACGGCCCGATACCGGTCCCTGAGGATGTTGTCGTAGGACGGCCCGGCATCCGAGGCTGGCAACTCGAGCTCGTAGCCGAACTTCACGTCGACCATGTCGGTCACGTGCATCAGTTCGTGCTGCAGTAACGCCGTCAGGGCCTTCGGGTCGGCTAGCGTTTCGCTGCGGATCCGCACAACGAGACGTCTTGCGGATTCCTGGCTGATCGCATCGCCCGCGTCTCGCACGTCGTCCGGTTGGCGCAGCCGGCAATCGTACAGGTCGGCGGTCTCGTCGGAGCGGATCCTGGCCGGCACGACCAAGCAGTCTTGGGTCGCGTCGATCAGGGCGGCACGCTCGGATAGCAGCGACTCCAGCGGCGCCTGTAACCCGACCCTGACGAACCACTCGGCGTGGAGTTGCTGGAAACGGCTCTCACGCGCATCCGGGTCGCGCTCCGCGTAGATCGCCTCGCGTTGCTGATGAAACTGCTGCCGCTCGGCAGGCGAGTATCCCTTGACCGTTCGGCTGACCGCCTCTTCGACCAGCCGGCAATCGTAGCGGATCGAATAGGCACCGAGCTTGGCATGCCCTATGGGTACCGTCTGGGCTTCGTCGTCCCAGTCGATCGATTGGCGCGGCTCCATCATGGATGCGTGGGTGGGAACTGCGTCCAGCTACGTGGGGCGCTGGATCTGGATCAACTCCTGGGCGGTTCCGCAGGCCATCGGGGCATCACTCTCGGTCGTTGATCGCAGCTCGAGCGTTGGCGATCCGATTGCCACCCCCCACCGTTCACACTCGACGCCGATGAGTCGGAAGAGGATGTCGCCGAGCCGGCCGTGCAATCCGCTCGGATCGGCGCTCATCAGGCGCGACGCGAACGCACGGCCGAACCGGCCGATGTGGTCGCGAAGAAACGTCTTACTGGTGCGCCGCGTTTCCTCGAGCATCTCGTGATCTGGCGCGGACTCAACAGCGGTCGACGTGCGGCCGCGCTCGAGCGCCAGGGCTTCCTTGCGGCCGAGGAATCCCATGAATTCGCACTGGCAGCCGATGTGATCGACGCGCTCCTCGATCTCGGCCTTCTGACGGAGGCCGAACGCCAGGTAGAAACCGGCGATATCGGCCAGTTCCTGAGGTTGTCGGAACGCGCTGTCAGACCCGCCGTACTCCGTTTCGAACGGGCAGACGACACCGCGAGCGGTGTGCCCAAACAATCGCTGGTAGCTATCCGAGATAATCTCGCGAGTGAGATGTGCAACCTCAGCAAGGCGCAGCACGGCTGGGAGAATCGGCTCAGCTGGTGATGACGACTGCGTATCGAGCATGGCGGCGGCGGCCCGCAGCGTCGCGAGCGCGTCACCAGAGGTAAGCGTACGAAGCGTGTCCGCGGTGGGAGGCCGAAACCCCTCGGTCAGGGCATCGTAGATCACACTCCGTGCGAGCGCCGTATCGATCTCGAACCCGCAATCGTCTCGGACGGCGTGCATCTCCGCCATGCTCATCGCGGTCCCATCCCGCTAGATCGAGTTCGCATGCTGTTCCGGCCTGACGTGCAGCGGTTCTTCGACCGTGGTCCGGAACAACTCGTTCCCGTCACTTCCGAACGCGATGACGGTGTCGTTGTACAGGGTGACCGGCCTGCCGCGCAGCGTGCCTTCGTAGACCTGGGGTCCCTCCTCGAACTCGTATCGGAATATGATCTTGTTCGACCGGCGGAAGAGTTGAAGAACGGCGAGCAGCTCCCGGTCCGGATTGACGTAGCGTTCGATCGCCTCATCGACACCGGGTCCGAACATCTGTCGTAGATACGGGCGCGGTACCCAGCGTGGCGGGATGTAGTAGCCGTTCGGCTGGGTCCCGAGCTGCGGATAGAGCGGCAGCGCCACCTTCGCCACGTGCACGAGGTAGTACAGTGGGTTCTGCCGGTCTTCGGCCCAGCTGCCGTCATCATTGAGCTGGACCAGCCCCTGCATCCGGATCTGTCCGATGCACGACGCCATGCAGCGCGTCTCCATCGGCTGACCGTCGCTCTCGGGGTCGGTGCCCTCGACACGCGGATAACAGGCGATGCATTTCTCCGTTGTGCGCGTATTGCCCCGGTACATCGCCTTCTTGTAGGGGCAGGCCTCGACGCACTTGCGGTAGCCTCGACACTGTTCCTGGTCGATCAAGACGATGCCGTCCTCGGGCCGCTTGTAGATCGCCTTGCGCGGACACGCGGCGAGGCAGGCCGGATAGGAGCAGTGATTGCAGATTCGCGCCAGATAAAAGAACCAGGTGTTGTGAATCGGCAACTGCTCGCCGGTCTCGTGCAGCCGGTCCCGGACGCCGCGACCGCCGACAGGATTGTCCTCGTAGATATTGGGGGAGTTCCATTCTTCGTCGGGCGGCAGATATCCGAGCACGCGTGCGCTGTCGGGCGTGAGTGTCTGTTCGGCGGCTTCGAAGATCGTCTGACCGTCGTATTGGCCGTAGGGTTGGCCGTTGTCGGCCGATGCCGGCTCAGACCAACGCTGTTCGCCGGGGTTGGCTTCTTCGAGCATTCTGAGAATCTTCGCGTCCCAGGACTGCGGATAGCCACCGTACGGCTTCGACTCGACGTTGGCCCACCACATGTGTTCCTGGCCCTTGCTGAAGGTCCAGGTCGACTTGCACGCCATCGTGCAGGTTTGGCAGGCGATGCACCGATTGATGTTGAAGACAAAGGCAAACTGCCGCGCCGGGTACTTGGCGTCGTAGACGTAACCCATGTCCCGGCCGAGTTGCCAGTTGTTGACCTGTGGCATGGCGGTCCTTTCGTTACTTCAGCACCTTCAGGAATCGACCTGAGTCGACCGGCCCCGCGTCTGCCGCGGAACCTGGAGCAGTTGGCGCATCCTCGACTGCGAGCCGGACCTGTCCCCAGACCCCAAGGCTCTCATCGACGACACGAGCGACCTCCACGTCGCCCAGGCGGGCCAGCGCATCATGCGCGCCCGCGTAGCGTGGACTGCGAAAGAGCGCCAGGATCTGGCGTCGACCGAATCCCATTCGGGCAAATTCGTCGGCAAATGCCGCGGCCATCTCGCGGGCCGACTCTGCGTCGCCCGGCACGGTCACACCGACCAGTACCTGCGGATCATCCGGCTCTGGCTCGTCGTAGGGCATGCTAGGTCGTCCTGATCAGTTCACCCGCCAGATAGCGCTGCATGAACTCGTCTTCGTTGTCCGGCGTATAGCCGGTCGTGGCTGGCGCCCAGACACCGCGGCCACCCATGCCGCCGTCCTCCGCCTTCGTCACCCGCACCAGCGTCTCCTTCGGCACGGTGTTGATGGCATGGTTGTCCGCCTCGCCGCCGAAGATGAAGTTCATGTACACCTTCGACTTGTGGAAGAGCGTGTCGGTCTGGTGCATCGGCATATGCCAGTTGCGCGTGATCGACTGCTGCGATCCGTACCTGAGGTTCGCCTGGTACCCGGTGTTGGCTGACAGCGCACGTCCGTCCGTCCGCGTCTCGTGTGCCCTGACGCTCTTCTCGGTCGCGATATACGGCGCGTGCTTCATCATGATGATGTTGTAGGGGTACGCATGGTTGTACTTCACGCGCAGCATGCAGCGGGCGACACGATAGAACGGGTCGTCGGGCTGGGCGCCGATGTAGGGCCGATCCGCCGGGTTGGCGTCGACGTAGACATAGTCGCCGTCGTTGATATCCAGATCTCGCGCTGCCTGCGGGTTCATGTGCAGCTGATGCTCGCCCACGCAGGGTGCGCGCTTGTCCAGGCGGTAAGGGTCGCCGAAATTCGAGTCATACAACATGTGCCAATCGACGTTGGACCAACCGCTGTGCACACGATGCCGGGTCTTCGGTGTCAGGCAGAAGAACTGGAAGCCGCGCTCCCAGAGGAAGTTCTCGGTGTCTTTGACCGCCTCCCACCCCATCTTCACGTTGCGGATCGTCCGGTCGTCCCAGTGCTCCGCCTCGCGCGAGATTCCGTAGTCGTCTGGCCGCACGTACGGATTCGTGCTCACGATGACGTTCGGAAGGTACTGTGTGGCTTCCGGCCCCTCGCGGTGCACGATGAAGTTCTCGCCGTACTCGATCGCCTCGGGGATGTCGGAGTAGGCGTGCAGCCGCCCCGTATCGGTGTGGAACGGCTCACTGTCGTTCACCTGCTCGTAGAACGGAATGCGCGGGTAGGTCCGGAACAAGAGCAACGCACCGCCCGGCGGTCCGTAGCGGCCGGCCATGATGTCGTCGAGGCTGTAGCCCGCCGTCGTCGTGCAGGTGTCGAGCAGGCGCTGAAGGTAGATCGACCGCCTGCCCTCGTGCTCGAACTTGAACATGTCGACGAAGCGGGTGTCGCCGGTCTCGTCACCCAGGGCTCGTCCGATCCCCGCGAGGATCGTTAGGTCGTCCTTGCTGTTGAAGACCGGTGCGATGCCGCCCTTCCAGATCTGCAGGAAGGGATTCGAGCAACTCGCCGTCACCTCGACGTCCTCGAACTCGAGCCACGAGTTCGCCGGGAGTGCGAGATCCGAATACTCGATCGACGCCGTCATCTGGATGTCCATCGAGACGATCATTTCCACCATCGGATTGACGTTCTTGATCATCTCGTAAGCCCACTTGGCGTTGTTGATCAGGTTGACGTTGTTGAAGATCAACGCCTTCGTGGGGGTCGGCATGTGCGTCTCGCCGGTGAAGTTCCTCCTGCCGTAGCGCGGCGTCTCGACGATGAGCGCCTTGTCGCCGTGGTTCCAGTAGGCCGGCTCTTCGTCCTTCGAGTAACCGGTGTACACGACGTCCTTGCCGGACGCCGTTTCGTCGAGATTGAGCTGGAACGGATCTTCGGCGACCCAGCCCTTGAAGCCCGGGCCGGTCTCGGCCGATCCCTGGAACAGCGCCGCCTTGTAGTTGCCCGCCCAGGTGTGGCTCCCGGCGCCAGGCTTGCCGATGTTGCCGGTCAACATCAGCGGCAGATAGACGGCCCGGTTCATTTCGGTGGCGTGGAACCAGTGGTTGATCCCCTCGCCCTGGTGGATCGCCACCGGGGCGATCGTGGCGATGTCGTCGGCCAGTTGCTCGATCAGTTCCCTGGGCGCGGAGGTCATCTCGACGACCGAGTCCAGGTCGTAGTCGCGTAGGTGGGTCTCGTACATCGTCCACAGTGTCATGCACTCGACGGTCTGCCCGTCAGCCAGAGCGACATCGAACCGTCCTGCCAGCGTGGGCGACAGACCCTTCTGGGTCATCGTGTCGCCGACATCGTCGCGCGTGAGCGCCCGAGGCTCGTCGGCTTGCTCGTCCCAGATGACGTAGTCACCGAGCTGCTCATGCTGCTCTTCGGTGAAGCCCTGTATGCGCATCGATGGACCGTCTGCCGCCAACGTGCTCTGGTAGTCAGCGAAGACCTCACTCGCGCGGAGCCGCTTCAGCGTGTCGGTGCGGACGAGCAGCGGGAAGTCGGTGAACCGCTTGACGAAGTCCTCGTCGTACTGCTGGCGCTCCATCAGCAGGCGCGTGATGCCCAGGAACAGCGCCGCGTCGCTCTGCGGGCGGATCGGGATCCAGTAGTCGGCTTTCGTCGCGGGTGGGCTGTACTCCGGCGCGATCACGACGATCTTGCCACCCCGCTCCATGCACTCGATGAACCAGTGCGAATCAGGCAACTTGTTCTCGACCAGATTCTTCCCATCCATGATGATGAGCTTCGAGAACCTGAGGTCGTTGAAGTCGCAGTCCGACGTCTGCAAGCCGTGCACCCACGGGTGGCCGGGTGCCTGGTCGCCGTGCCAGGTGTAGTTCGAGAAGTTCCGCCCCGCCCTCGCCTCGTCCGGTCCGACCCCTCGAACTTGGGCGTCGAGCAGGGCCAGCGAGTTGTTCAGCCGGTACATGCCGTACTTGCCCAGCACGCCCAGGAGGCCCATCCCGCCTCGCATCTTGACCGTCCGGGTGCCGGCGCCGCCCATGGCATCGACCATTTCCGGCTGATACCCCTGCGCGCGCAGCCGTTCCGCACCCTCGTCTCCGGAGTAAGTGCGAGCGATCGACTCGAGCGCGCGGGCGATGTTCCGAAACGCTTCCTCCCACGAGATCTGGATGAATTCGTCGTCGCCGCGCCGATCGAACAAGTAGGTCGACCGCAACTCCGGCGTCAGTTCGGGGAATCCCGCTTCGGCCCAGGCCTTCCAACCTCGCCGGACGATCGGGTGGCGCAATCGGTACGGTCCGTAGAGGACTCGGTGGAACGTGTAGCCTTTCGCGCACTGCCGGGGATTCCAGTTGACTGTCGCGTGGTTACCGTAGAGGTCGGCGTAGTCCTGATAATCGTAGGTCGACCCGGTTCGAACGACGATGCCGTTGCGGACGTAGGCGCGGATACGGCACGCGTGAGTGTCGTTGGGCGAGCAGACCCAGTCGAACATCGAATCGTACCGGTACTGATCGTGGTAGATCGTCTCCCAGTTCCGCGAGACAGTGCGCCCGAGGGGGTTGCCGTCGTCGGTCGGCTCCAGGAACGTGCACGCAGCCTCAAGTCCCAGCACCGACCCGGCGGTGCCGATGCCCATCCATTGCAGGAACAAGCGGCGCGGTACGCCGCCCGGCGTTGGTTCGCCTGGGGCAGGATCTGGGAGTGGATGCTTGTCTTTGCTCATGACGTCATTCTCCGGTCCGTCTACCGCCGTCGAGATTGCCTGGAAGGTCTCGGTCGCGCGCGTCGTCTACGGTTCGATGAACAGTTCCTGCCAGATGGTGATCGACTTCTTGCCATCCCGGTCACCGGCACTGCCGTTCCACACCGCAAACCCCACGGACGTTCGCGACCCGGGTCTGAGCCTCACGGCTTCGTTCTTGCCGGTATCGAGATCCCGTGTGAACTGCACTCGGTACGATCCGGTCTCGTATTCGCCGGTAGCCGAAACGGCCTGATCGAACGGTGGCCGGGCTTGCAGGGTGCCGAAGCCCTCCGCAGTCAGATCCTCGGCGGCGCTGTCCCGCGTCGGATCCGCGACGATGTTGCCGGCGCCCCAGGCGGTGACGAATCGTGGATCCGATTCCAGCGTCAGCGCGTTTCGCATCGGCTGCTCGAGCGGTGAACGTAGCAGGTTGGGATAGGAGTCGATCCCGATGTTTGGATAGACCTTCTCCAGGTCCTGGAATGCCGGTTCCAGATCGGCCTGACGCTCGGACTTCCACATCCAGATATTCACGTGGTCACCCAGCTGACCCATGGCAAAGAATGGCGGATCTTCATTCAGAGCGAACTGGATCGCCGCGGCGTCGCGGAAGTCCTGTGGCCGAATGGCCGTAGCATCTTGAGTCGTGTCCGACCAGTTCAACAGCATCGCGACTTGCTGACCGTCGTGCACTGCCTTGACGGTGATCTCCTCGGGGCGTTCTGCCCGCCACCAGAGCGGCATGAGGTGGAGGCTCACGGCCGGGGAGCTTCGCCAGACGCCTGAGTCCGGATGCTCAGGCAGTACCGGCACGCGGGTGGCGACGATCCGGAACTTCTTCATCTCGACCTTGGCCCGTTGTTCGTCGCTCGACATCGACCGGACGAGGTGCACCAGATGCCAGCCATCATCGCCGTGGAGATACCCACTCTGCGGCATCGGCGAACCTGGCAGGCCGGCCACGATGCGGCGATAGACCTGTTCGGGCGACGGGTCACCCTTGTACACGCCGAGCGTCAGATCGCGCGGTCGCGTCGGCAGGCCCTTCGAGTCAATCTGCTCCTGGGCGCCGTCACCCCTGCCGGTCTCCCCGTGGCACGGGGCACAGCCCTTCTCGTAGAGTTCGCGTGCTTGGGCTTCGGCCTCGGGCGTGTATTCCGGCTCGGTCGGAATCGTGATGATGCCGGTGCCGGGGTTGCCGAACGACGCCGGTTCGGTAGGCTCTTCGATGGCGATCGGCCGTTCGAGGAATGTCTTGAGGTAGTGTACCAACCCCCACCGGGTCTCCTCTGACAGGTGAGCCCACGACGGCATCGCGGAGCCAGGCATGCCGCGCGACATCGTGCGGAACAGATCGTCATCGGTAGGGTCGCCGTCCCACGTCGAGATCAACCGGAATCGTCCTGTCGTGAAATCGCGCGGTCGCGGATAGAGCAGATACGCCGCCTCACCCAATCCGTCGCCGTCTGCTCCGTGGCAGGCGACGCACTCCTTCTCGTACGTGGTCTCTCCGAGCGCCAGGAGCTCGGGCGAGCTCGGCGGGTGTTCGGAAGGATCCAGGGAGAGATCGATCAGCCCCGGCTCAGTTGCCCCATCCGGCGACTGCGTGCAAGCACTCGAGAGGAAAACCGAGAGAACAACTGGGGTGAGAGCGAGGACCGCCACCCTGGTGAGCATCATCATGTCGCCTCGTCAAATGAGCAGGATCGGTTGTGCGCTGCCGGCCGTCTTATCTCACGAGCTATGAAGCGGCGCCTATGACGAGGATCATCCTGGGCGCCACTACGCCCGGCGGGTCCTGACCTCTACCAGAGCGATCTGGAGGGCTGAGCGCCCGCGCTCAGGTCCTCGCGACCGGCCGGACCCGGCAATACTCCGCCGCGAAGCTATGGCGAACCTGGAAAATCTCACTGCGTGACGGGCGGACAGGCTGTGGGCTCGGGGCTGTGGCCCTTGACGGTCTCAGGCCTCAGACCGCCCCGTGGCTGCCCCAATCACCCCGCGGCCCAGCCCTTTCGCCGACCGTCGCCAGAGAGCCGCGACGAGACTTCCGACGAGTGAGTGACAAACCGCAGAGATCGCGCAGGGGATGGCGACAAGCGGGCTGGCGAAGTTCTGGCGGGCGAGGACGACGCCGAGGCCGGAGTTCTGCATCCCGACCTCGATGGAGATCGTCCGGGCCGCACGTTCCTGGCCGAGGAGCCAACGGCCGGCGGCATAGCCGAGGCCGAATCCGCCGATGTGCAGCGTGAAGACCGCCAGGAGCAGCCGCGCGCCGGCATCGAGGACGTCCTGCTTTCCGGCGCCGATGATCGACGCCACGATGAGGACGATCGTCAGGACCGCGACGAGCGGCGCCACGGGTAGCACAGCGCGGGTTAGGCGCGGCGCGTAGCGGTTCAGGCTGACGCCGAGGACGACCGGCAGGATGACGACCTGCACGGTGCTCAGGAGCAAGCCGGCGGCCGGCACGTCGACGCGGCTACCGGCGAGTAGCGCCGTCAGGGTCGGCGTCATCACGACAGCGAGCAGGGTCGAGAACGCGGTCATCGTCACCGAGAGCGCCACGTCGGCTTTGGCGAGAAACGAGATGACGTTCGACGCGGTGCCGCCCGGGCAAGACGAGACCAGCACCAGGCCGACGGCAAATTCGGTCGGCAAGCCATAGAGATACCCGATGCTCCAGCCGAGCGCGGGCATCACCGTGTACTGCAGGACGACGCCGGGAACGACGAGGCGCCGGTGCCGTGCGATCCGCTTGAAGTCGTCGACACCCAGGGTCATCCCCATGCTGAGCATGATGATGCCGAGGCCGACCGTGATGAACGGTCCGCTGAACCAAGTGAACGAGGGTGGATGGTAGAGCGCGATGGCGCTCGCGACGAGCACCCAGAGGGGAAATGCGGCGGTCAGAAGGGCGAGAACTGTCACGAGGGGTCGTCAGCGGCGTCGGACCAGCGCGTCGTGTCGGTAAACGCCGCTCGGGCGCGGCCAGTCTACATCACCGAGCCCGCCGGCGCGGGACACTACTGTAGGATGGTGAGGGAGATGGCAGACGCAGAACAGCAAGCACGGGAGGATCTCGATGTCTGGGTGCGCGAGGTCGTCGCGTGGCATTTCGACCCGTCGACGGGCTGCCCGCACTGGCTCGAGTGGGCCGAGCAGGCCGACTGGGACCCGCGGCGTGAGATCCAGGCGTTCGACGACCTGAAGAAGTTCGGTCACTTCGAGGACGAAGCGCTTCGAGGCGGCCCAGTTCGGCGCTGGGTGCCGAAGGCCTATGCCGACCGGCCCGTCTACGTCTTCGAGACCGGCGGCACGACCGGCGTGCCGAAGAGCCGGATCAACATTGACGACTTTCGGATTGATTACGAACTCTTCTCGAAGACGCTGCCGGACGATCGCTTTCCGCCCGGGTCGAACTGGCTGATGCTCGGGCCGACTGGTCCCCGGCGGCTGCGCCTCGCCGTCGAGCACCTCGCGCAGCATCGAGGCGGCGTCTGCTTCTGTGTCGATCTCGACCCGCGCTGGGTGATCAAGCTCATCCAGAAAGGCTGGATGGATCACTTGATGGCCTACCAGGCCCACGTCATCGACCAGGCGGTGACGCTGCTCGGCGCGGCCCATGACATCAAGTGCCTGTTCACGACGCCGAAGCTGCTGGAAGCCCTGGCCAACCGACTCGAGAACGACGGGACCTCTATCAAGGGGGTTGGCATCACGGGGGTCTTTTCGGGCGGCACCGAGTTCACGCCGCAGTGGAACCGGTTCGCGCACGAGGAACTGCTCGACGGCGTCTACATGACGCCGACCTACGGCAACACGCTGATGGGGCTGGCGGCGAGCGCGCCGAGCATACCCGAGAACGGCTACAAGATCGCCTACTACGCGGCGCAGCCGCGAGCCGTCGTCCAGGTGGTCGATCCCGACGATCCCGACCGGGTCGTCGACTACGGGGCCACCGGCCGCGTGATGATCACGACCCTGACGAAGGAGTTCTTCTTGCCCCGTTTTCTGGAGCGTGACGAAGGGGAACGCGAGCGCCCGTACGAGAAGTGCCCGTGGGACGGCGTGAGCGGGGTGAGACCCTTTGGCCGGCTGGGCTCGACGACGACGGTGGGGGTCTACTAGTGATTCACTTTCCCGCGCTCCGATGGGGCGAGCCATACCAGAGCCTCGAGGTGAATCAGGTCGCGCACTTCGCCACGGGCGAGCCGCTGGCCGAGGTCAGCCAGGCCAACGGCGGACTGGTCGCGCGCGACCTCCGCAAGGCCCAGCGCGCGCGTGACGTCTTGCGCGAGATTCCGTGCGCCGAACTCGTCAAGATGGTGAAGCGGGCGGGCCAGTTGTTCCAGACGGCCGAGCTTCCGGTCGGCGACGCGTCGCAGTCGCCCGACGATTTCGTCCGGCAGCAGTCAGCGACGACCGGCCTGCCCGAGCAGCTCTGCCGAATGAACATGGAGAAGCTGGTTGGGGTGCTGGCACAGCTCGACAGGATTCTGGACGCCCTGACCCGCCGGCTCGACCTCGACATCTTCACGAAGGGGTTTGGCGACGAGGACGGAGTCCTCAGAAGCTATCAGGCGGCCGCGCCGGTGCTCGGCATGGTCCTGCCATCGAACTCGCCGGGCGTGCACAGCCTCTGGCTGCCGGTCGTGCCGCTGCAAGTGGGGCTCGTCCTGAAGCCTGGGCCGCAGGAGCCGTGGACACCGTGGCGCCTGACGCAGGCGTTCTTCGAGGCCGGCGTGCCGAAGCAGGCGATAGCGCTCTACCCGGGCGAAGCCGAGGTCGGCGCCGCCGTCGTGAACCACTGTCCCCGCAGCTTCATCTTCGGTGGCACGGCGACGGTCGATCGCTACCGCGGCAATCCGGCGGTGCAGGTGCACGGGCCCGGGTTCAGCAAGATCCTGATCGGTGACGACCAGGTCGACGACTGGGAGCAGCACCTCGACCTGATGGTGCAGTCGGTCGCGCTGAACAGTGGCCGCAGTTGTATCAACTGTTCGGGAATCTGGGCCTCACGCCACACGAAGGAGATTGCGGCGGCCTTGGCCGAGCGGCTCGGGCCGATCGCGCCGCTGCCGCCCGACGACCCGAAGTCCGAACTCGCGGCGTTTACCGTGCCGGGGCAAGCCGAGGCGATCTCGGGCGACATCGACGCGGCGATCGCGGAGGACGGCGTCGAGGATGCGACGGCTTCCTACCACGAGGGCGGACGCCTGACCAGCCACGAGCGCTACGGCTACCTCCGTCCCACGGTCCTCCGCGGCCGGGCGACTTCGGCTGCGGCGGCGAAGGAGTACATGTTTCCGTTCGTCACCGTCGTGGAGTGTCCGCAGGCGGAGATGATCGGGTCGATCGGCTCGACGCTGGTCGCGACCGGCATTACGCAGGACGACGCCTTCCGTCAATCGTTGATGGCGGCGACCAACATCGATCGCCTGAACCTCGGGCCGATCCCGACCACCCGGCTGAACTGGCTGCAGCCGCATGAGGGCAACATCGTCGACTTCCTGTTTCGCGCCCGCGCCTTCCAGATGGCATAGGCCGTGCACATCCTGTCGATCACGGCGGGTGCGGCCAACATGTACTGCGGGAGCTGTCTGCGCGACAATGCCCTGGCCGCCGAACTGATCGCACGCGGCCACGATGTCCTGTTGCTGCCGCTCTACACCCCAACGCGCACCGACGAGCGCAACGTCAGCGACCCGCACGTCTTCTACGGCGGCATCAGCGTCTTTCTGCAGGAACTCTCGCCGCTGTTCCGCCGGACGCCGCGCTTGCTCGATCGGCTGTGGGATGCGCCGTCGGTGATCCGCGCAGCGACCGGCCGGTCGGTCAGCGTCGATCCGGCGAAGCTTGGCGCGCTGACGATCTCCGTCCTGCGCGGAGAGGACGGTCACCAGCGCAAGGAACTGTACAAGCTCATCGACTGGCTGAAGACGCAGCCGCGACCGGATGTCGTCGTCCTGCCGAACTCGTTGCTGATTGGTCTGGCCTCGCCGCTCCGTGAGGCGCTCGGCCGGCCGGTGTGCTGCACGCTCCAGGGTGAAGACCTCTTTCTGGACGGGCTGCCCGAGGCGTCCCGCGAGGCCGCGCTCGACCTCATCCGCGCGAAGGTCGCCGATGTCGATCGGTTCCTGCCCGTCAGCGAGTACTACGTTGACTTCATGGTCGGCTACCTCGACATTCCGCGGGATCGGATCAGCGTGTTGCCCCTCGGTGTCAACCTCGAGGGCTACCCGGAACGACGCCGAGCGGTGTCGAGTGGGGCCGAGCTGACAGTCGGGTACTTGGCCCGCGTGGCACCGGAGAAGGGGCTCCACGTCCTGGCCGACGCCTTCCGCGCCTTGCGCGATCGGCTCGGCGTGATCGGGGCGCGGCTCGAGGTGGCCGGCTACCTGGCCCCGGAGCATCGCGGGTATCTCGCCGAGATCGAGGCGAAGCTGGCCTCGTGGGGACTCGAGGACGCGTTCGCCTATCGGGGTGTGATCGACCGCGCCCGGAAGATCGAGTTCCTGAGCGGCCTCGACGTCTTCTCCGTGCCCAGCGCCTATCCCGATCCGAAGGGCATCTTCGTGCTCGAGGCGATGGCCTGCAGCGTGCCGGTGGTGCAGCCGCGACACGGCGCGTTTCCGGAGATCCTCGAGCGCACCGGCGGCGGAATCACGTTCGAGCCCCACGACGCCGATCGCCTGGCCGACGAGTTGGCCGCGCTGCATCGCGAGCCCGACCGCGCCGAACAGCTGCGTCGACAGGGCGCCTACGGCGTCCGGAAACACTACAGTGTCGGCCGGATGGCCGACCGGGCGATCGAGCTGTTCGGAGAAGTTGTCGCGTCAGCCGGCCCAGCTGCCGTATCCTGAAGGCGGCCCCCGGGGAATCGCAGCTTGCTCGAGATCTCGAACCTGTCGAAGGCCTATCCCACCCCTCGCGGGGAGCTGCCCGTGCTCCGCGACGTCAGCTTGTCGCTGCAGCGGGGCGAATCGGCGTCGATCATGGGGCCATCGGGCAGCGGCAAGAGCACACTCCTCTATATCATCGGCGCCCTCGAGCCACCGTCGTCGGGACGGGTGATCATCGGCGGCGATGACCCGTTCGCGCTCGGTCCGAAGGCGCTGGCCGCGTTTCGGAATCGCGCGGTAGGATTCGTCTTCCAGGACCACCTGCTGCTGCCTCAGTGCACCGTGGTCGAGAACGTCCTGCTGCCGACGCTCGTCGGTGAACCGCTAGCCGATGGCCGCGCACGCGCCCTCGACCTGCTCGGGCGGGTTGGTCTGAGCGATCGGCTCGACCACCGACCGGCCGAACTGTCGGGCGGTGAGAAGCAGCGTGTCGCCATCGCGCGGGCACTCATCCGGCAGCCGCCGATCGTGCTGTGCGACGAGCCGACGGGCAACCTCGATCGCGAATCGGCCGAGGCCGTTGCGTCGCTGCTTCTCGAGCTGCACCGCGAGCAGAAGTCGGTGCTGGCTGTCGTCACCCATAGTCCAACGCTCGCCGATCGGTTCGGCCGCCGGCTCGAGTTGAACGAGCAGCGGCTTGCGCCCCGCAGGATGGCCTCGTGAGCCGCACGTGGTTCGTCCTGCGGAGCCTGATCCACTATCGGGGCGTCAATCTGACCGTCGTGGCGGGCGTCGGCGTCGCCGTCGCGGTGCTCGCGGGTGCCCTGCTCGTGGGCGGGTCGGTGCGCGGCTCGCTGCGCGACCTGGCGCTAGGCCGTCTCGGCCTCACCGACACGGTCGTGACAGCGCCGGTCTTCTTCCGGGACGCGCTCGCCGCCGATCTCCTGGCGACCCCGGCGGTTGCCGATGGGTTCGACGGGGCCGTGCCGCTCATTGCGCTGAACGGCTTCGTGACCGACCCGGCCAGCGGCCGTCGCGCAACCGGCGTCCAGGTGTACGGCGTCGACGCACGGTTCTGGGCGTTTCACCAGCGCGCGGTCCAGACACCCGGTCGCAACGGGCTGCTGCTCGGCGAGGCGCTGGCCCGCGAGCTGGCGGTCGAGCCAGGTACTGCGCTCCTCCTCCGGGTGGAGCGGCCGACCGACGTGCCGCTCGGGTCGTTGCACGGTCGGCGGGACGATGTCGGCCGGACGGTGCGCCTGACCGTGGCGGCGACGCTGGCACCGGCGGCGCTGGGCGAGTTCTCGCTGCGCCAGCAGCAAGGGTCGGTGCGGGCCGTTTTCGTCGAGTTGTCCCGGCTTCAGGAGACGCTGGAGCTCGACGGCCAGGTCAACACGGTCCTGCTGTCGAGCGCGGCCGATCCGCTGAACGACGACGCGGGTGCGGCCGGTGTCGAAGCCGTCGAGAGCGCGTTGCGCGCCGTGGCCACGCTCGACGATCTCGCCCTGACGGTTCGGGCGCTGCCGGAACGCGAGGCGCTCGTCGTCGAGTCGGGCAGCGGCATGGTCGGCGACGTGGTCGCGGAGGCGGTGCGCGAAGCGGCCGAGCCGCTGGGCCTGGAGCCGCAGCCAGTTCTGACCTATCTCATCAACCGTCTGCGTCTGGGGCCGCGCGAGACGCCGTACTCGCTCGTGACCGGCGTCGACTTCCCGGCGTTCTCGGCGCTGTCGTCACGCGCCCAGCGCCGGTCGGGGCTCTGGCCCGAAGCGCTCGAGTATCCGCCGATTCTCCTGAACGAGTGGGCCGCCCAGGATCTCGGCGCGCGGCAGGGCGACATCATCGAGGCCGAGTACTACATCTGGGAAGACGCCGGCCGGCTTGTCACGCGGGAGACCGAGTTTCAGCTGTACGGCGTCCTGCCCATCGACGGGCCCGCCGCCGATCCCGATCTCGCGCCGGCGTACGAGGGCATCACCGATGCGGAGACGATCGTCGATTGGGATCCGCCGTTTCCGATCGATCTTGGCGCCATCGGCCCGCGCGACGAGGAGTACTGGGATCGCCACCGGACGACACCAAAGGGATTCATCGAGCTGGGGGCAGGCCAGACGCTCTGGCAGTCGCGATACGGCCAGCTCACGTCGGTCCGGCTCCTCAACAACGCTGACGTTGACGCCGACGCCGTTCCAGACCTCGAATCGCGGGAAGCGGCCTTTCGCACGGCGCTTGCGGCTCGACTCGACCCGATCGCCGCCGGCATCGGCGTGACACCGGTGCGCGCGCTCGCGCTGGGCGCGTCGGTCGGGGCGACAGATTTCGGGGAGTACTTCACGTATTTCAGCTTCTTCATCGTCGTCTCCGCGCTGCTGCTGGCGAGCCTGTTCTTCCGGCTCGGCGTCGAGCAGCGCGTCCGGGAAGTCGGCGCGCTTCAAGCCTTCGGCTTTTCGCTGCCGGCGATCCGCGGCCTGTTCTGGCGCGAGGCGATCGTGCTCGGCGTCATTGGCGGGCTGATCGGGACGGCCGGCGCCATCGGCTACGCGAGGCTCATCATGTACGGCCTCAGGACCTGGTGGGTCGACGCGGTCGGCACGACGCTGCTGACGCTGCATCTGTCCGCGGCGACGCTCTGGATCGGCGCGTCGGCCGGTGTGCTGGCGGCGGTCGCCACGATCACCCTCAGCCTGCGAGCGCTCCGTAGCGCGTCGCCGCGCCGCCTCCTGACCGGCGCGCTCCCGGAGATCGCACCCGATGCGGGGGAGCGGTCCCGCACGGTGCGCGTGCATCTGCCGGGCTGGCTGTGGCCGCCCGTGCTCGCGGCGGGTGGTCTGGGGCTGGTGGCGGCGGCGAGGGCCGGCGCACTGAACGCGACGGCGGGCTTCTTCGGCGCGGGGCTGCTACTGCTGGCGTCGCTGCTCGGCACGACCTGGCTCTGGCTGCGCCGGGGATCGCCCGGCTCGATCGCCGAGGCGAAGCTCTGGCCGGTCGTCCAGCTCGGCCTTCGGAACTCCAGCTACCGGCCGGGACGCAGCGTGCTCTGCATCGCGCTCATCGCCTTCGCGGCCTTCATCATCGTGGCGGTCGATGCATTCCGGCGGGGTGAGGGTGACCCAACCGATCGGACCGGGGGTACTGGGGGCTACGCGCTGCTCGCCGACTCGCTGCTGCCGCTCGGCGATGATCTGTCCGAGGCCGAGGGGCTGGAGCGCGCCGGCGTGACCGGCGCCGGTGCCGGGGTCGACATCCTGGAGAGCACGGCGATCGAGCGGTTCCGGGTCCGCGCCGGCGACGATGCCAGCTGCTTGAACCTGTACCGGCCGGGCGATCCGCGCGTGGTCGGCGTCTCCGATCGGTTCATCCGACAAAACCGGTTCAGCTTCGGTGCGACCCTCGCCGAGACGCCGGACGAACTGGAGAACCCCTGGCGCCTCTTGCGCCGGCAGCTGCCGAACGGTGTCGTGCCCGCCCTGGCGGACGCGAACTCGCTCACGTACGCGATGCATCTGGCCGTTGGCGACGAGATCGTCTTGAATCGGGGCAGCGATCGCGAGGTGACCCTGAGGATCGTCGCCGCGCTGACCGACAGCGTGCTGCAACGCGAGCTGATCGTGTCGGAGACGCACTTCCGGCGGGTGTTCCCGGAGGAAGAAGGCTACCGGTTCTTCCTGGTCGACGTCGGCGAGGAGCGCGCGGCGGAAGCCGCGGCCCTCCTCGAGGACCGGCTTGCCGACTTCGGGTTCGACGTCGCCCCGACCGCCGAGCGCCTCGCCGCCTTCCATCGGATCGAGAACACCTATCTCGCCACGTTCCAGACGCTCGGCGCGCTCGGGCTCCTGCTCGGCACGTTCGGGCTTGGCGCGGTGCTGTTGCGGAACGTCCTCGAACGGCGCCGCGAGTTGGCACTGCTGCGCGCCGTCGGGTACGAGCGGCGCCACCTGGCGGGGATGGTCCTGGCCGAGAACCTCCTGTTACTGACTCTGGGGCTCGGCATCGGTGCCGCCTGCGCGCTGGTCGCCATTGCGCCGGCCTGGCTCGAGCGCGGGCAGCGGTTGCCGTTCGCGTCGATAGGCTGGCTGCTGGTGACCGTGGCGCTGGCCGGGGTACTGGCGTCGCTCGCCGCGACCCGGGTCATGGCCAGCTCGCCGCTCCTGCCAGCCCTCAAGACGGAGTAGGTAGGACCGGCTTCATGACCTGCGCCGGCATTCGGCCGCCGATGCGCGTCGCCGGAGGCGGCGCTGAGCCATTCTTCGGCGGGGTCAAATACTCCCGGTATTCTCCCTTCTCGCGCCTTGAAAGGGCCGGACGCGGCTTCGTCTCAGCGGACCCTCGGTGCTACCCCGCAGGTCATGAAGACGGTCCTATGTGCCGAAACGTGCAATAGGATGACGAACCGTCCCGATCCGCGTGGCCGATGGATCCTGCTGGCGGCGTTCTTTCTCACCGGAATCTCCTCCCTCGTCTTCGAAGTCGTCTGGACCCGGGTGCTGCTACTGTCACTCGGCGCGACTCCGGTTGCCGTGTCAACGGTCCTCGGCGCCTTCATGGCTGGCATGGCCGCCGGCGCCGCGGCGGGTGGTCGGTCGTGGCTGAGGCGCCACGATCCGGTCGTCGTCTACGCGGCGTTGGAGGCGTTCGCCGGCGTGTACGCCTGGGCCTCCCCGTGGCTGCTCACGTGGGTCGACGTGGCGGCGCCGGGTGGGCGCGCGCTGATGGCCGCGGCCCTGCTGATGCCGGCGACGGTCGCCATGGGCGCATCATTGCCGGTGCTGGCGCGGGCGGTTGGGCGGGGTGGGGACTCGCCGGCCGCTGGGGTCGGCCGGCTCTACGCCGCCAATACCGCCGGGGCCTGCCTCGGGCCGGTGCTCGCCGTGTTTGCGCTCTTTCCGGCCGTGGGGCTCGCGGCGTCACTCTGGCTTGCGGGCGGCGTCAACCTGGTCGTGGCGGCGGGCTTGCTGCTCGTCCGCCCGATGCGTTCGCCGGCGCCAGCCGACGGCGGCCCGGCGCAGGCCAACGACGCCGTCGAGGCTCCCGGGACCAACGGACGTCCCGATCCGCTCGTCGTGGCGATGCTGACGGTGTCGGGCGCCGCGGCGATGGTCTACGAGGTGGCGTGGAGCCGCACCCTGACCTCGGTCTTCGGCTCGTCGGCCTACGGCGTGTCGATCATGCTGTCGGTCTTTCTCGTCGGCCTCGCCGCCGGAGCGGCCGCGGCCGCCGCCTGGCTGCGTCGGCGCGCCCAACCCGTCGCACCGGTGACGCTCGCGTGGATTCTGATCGGCGCATCGGGTGCGGCCTTCATCAGCCTGGTCGTCGCCCGGCGGTTGCCGTTCGCGTTTCTCGCGCTGCACGAGTCGCTCGGCGCCGGTACCTGGGTGCCGTTTCTCTCGCAGTTCCTGCTGTCGGCGCTGCTGATGGTGCCGTCGACCCTCCTCATGGGCGCCGCGCTGCCCATGGCCGTCGGGACGATCGATCGGCCGCGCGATCTCGGGGATGCCGTCTCCCGGCTCTACACCGGCAATCTGCTGGGTTCGGCGGCGGGTGCGGTGCTCGCGTCGTGGGTTCTGATGGCTGGGCTCGGCATGGAGACGTCGGTGCGCGCGGCATCGGTTCTGGTGCTGGCCACGGCCGGCGTGGTCGCCGCGCGCCGGGCCGCGTCGGCCATCCGGCCGGTCGCCGTATCGGCCGGCGCCGTGGTCTTCGTTCTCGTGCTCGATCCCAGCGCGCCCGCCGTCCAGAAGAGCTTCGGGTTCTACGCCGTGCCCGACAGCTACCGCGACTACGACTCGGCGGCGCTCCGCCAGCTGCTGTCCGCGCACCGCGTCCTCTATTATCGCGACGGTGCGACGGCGACCGTCGCGGTGCAGGAAGTCGATCGCTACCGGCTACTCAAGATCAACGGCAAGACCGACGCCTCGAACGGTGTCGGCGACCTCGAGACACAACTGCTGCTCGGCCACCTGCCGCTGATGGCGACTGACGCCAAGCGGGTGGCGGTCGTCGGATGGGGGAGTGGCGATACGGTGGGCGCCGTGCTGACGCATCCGGTTGACACGGTCGACGCGTTCGAGATCGAGCCCGCGGTCGTCGAGGCGTCGCGCTACTTCGAGCCCGAGAACGGCCAGCCGCTCGAGGATCCGCGTCTGCGGCTGGTGCTGGGCGACGCACGCACCCAGCTGCGTGAGCGAGGCGCCGAGTACGATCTAATCATCTCCGAACCATCGAACCCGTGGCTGACCGGCGTGGCCAGCCTGTTCACGCAGGACTTCTTCGAGGAGGCCGCCGCTCGACTGTCGGCAGACGGCGTCTTCTGCCAGTGGTTCCATCTGTACGGCATGAGCGAAGAGTCGACGCGGT
Organism: Acidobacteria bacterium UBA2161; assembly: GCA_002328835.1. Taxonomy (GTDB): domain Bacteria; phylum Acidobacteriota; class Vicinamibacteria; order Vicinamibacterales; family UBA823; genus UBA2161. The sequence goes on from DCWN01000016.1 coordinate 20,528, forward strand.
CGCTCGTGGCGACGTTTCGCTCGGTCTTCCCGCACATGCTCGCGTTCAAGGATCGCGATCTGATTCTCCTCGGGTCCCGCGCGCCGATTCGGTTCTCGTTCCCCCGGATGCAGGCGCTGTTCGAGCGCCCGGCGGTGCGCGACAGTCTCGGCCGAGCCTTCATCGCGTACCCGGCCGATATCCTCGTGCAGCTGAGCCTCGATGACGCTGGTGCCGCGAGCTTCGGTGCGGGCGGCGCGCTCAACACCGATGACAACATGCGTCTCGAGCTGGCGGCGCCGCGAAGCCTCTACCAGGATCAGATCGGGGCGATCCGCACGGCGCTGGCCGAGCAGTCGGCGATGCCGGGCGACGTGGTTGGCGGCTATCCTTCGGAGGCGGCGCTGCATCTCGAACTGGCCGCCTCGTTCTTTACGGCAGGCCGCAACGAACAGGCGGTCGAGGCCTGCCGGCGTAGCCTCGATCTGGACGAGTCGTTCGACGGCCTGAAGCTCCTGGGACAGATTCTGGAGCGAGACGGCGATGCCAGCGGGGCGCGGCAGGCCTGGGACCGTGCGCTGACGGTCGGCGGCGACACGGCGGGGCGCGCGTTCGTCGGAGCGCTGCTCCAGGCGCTGGAGGCGACCCGCCAGTAGATACCCGAGGAGATTGTCGTGCATCGGACTATCCTGCCGGCCCTGATGGTCGTGATCGTCGGCGTCACCGCGATCCGCGCCGAGGACTGGCCGCAGTGGCGCGGCCCGCATCTGAACGGCACGAGCCAGGAGATCGGCTTGCCCGTCCGCTGGGGCCCTTCGGAAAACGTCAGCTGGAAGCTCGCGATGCCGGCCTGGAGCGGTGCCACTCCAATCGTCTTCGGCGAGCAGATCTTTCTGAACGTCGCGGACGGCGACGACCTCTCGCTGTGGGCGATCGACCGCGGCACTGGCGAGAGTCTGTGGCAGCGGCCGCTGAGCGACGGCAACGTCAAGCGGCAGAAGCAGAACATGTCGTCGCCCTCGCCGGTGACCGACGGCGAGCACGTCTGGGTGATGACCGGGACGGGCATCCTGAAGCAGTTCGATTTCGACGGGAATCCTGGCTGGACCCGAGACATCCAGGCCGACTACGGCGAGTTCGGCTTGAACTGGGGCTACGCGTCGTCACCGTTGCTCCACGAGGACGCGTTGTACGTGCCGGTGCTGCACGGCATGCGGACCGACGACCCATCCTACGTGCTGCGGATCGACAAGGCGACGGGCCAGACCGTCTGGCGCGTCGAGCGGCCGACCCACGCGCGTCGGGAGTCGCCCGACGCCTACATCACGCCCGCGCTGCTGCAGTATGACGGTGTGACCGAGATCGTGCTGACCGGCGGCGACGTCGTCACCGGGCACGACCCAGCAACGGGGCAGGAGCTGTGGCGGGCCGACGGCCTGAACCCCGAGAACCAGCGCGACTACCGGATCGTGGCGTCGCCGGTGGTGATGGATGGGATGATCTACGCGCCGACCCGCGTGCGTCCGCTCCTGGCGCTCAGGGCCGGCGGTCGGGGTGACGTGACCACGTCGCATCTCGTCTGGTCGACCCGGAACGGGCCGGATGTCCCGACGCCAGTGACCGACGGCACGTACTTCTACATCGTCAATGACCGCGGCATCGTCTTCTGCCTCGATGCCAAGACGGGCCTGACGATCTACGGGCCCGAGCGGATTCGGCCGGGCACCTACAGTTCCTCGCCGGTGCTGGCCGACGGCAAGATCTACGTGACGAACGAGGACGGCACGACGACCGTCTACAAGGCCGGCCCGGAGTTCGAGATCCTGGCCGAGAACGCGATGGACGAGTACACGCTCAGTTCGATCGCGATCTCCGACGGGCAGCTCTTCCTGCGCACCGATGCGTTTCTCTATGCGATCGGCGACCGCCGCACGCGGTGAGGATCAAGGCGCGCACAGCGCGCCTCGCGGCGTCCGGAGTG
>DCWN01000016.1:22829-52218 GCA_002328835.1 Acidobacteria bacterium UBA2161
AGGACGCCGCGGGGGTTCGGGGCGCAGCCCCGAGTTGATTATGCCTGCGGCCTGAAGTACAGCACCATTCCCGCGCCGACCGAGGCCATAACGAAGCCGACGTAGACGAGCGGGTGGGGTGCGGTTCGCGGCGGGTGGAGCACCATCGATGTGAGCACGTTGACGAGGGGTGCGCCGCCGAAGACCAGCGGCATGACGTAGAGCGGGATGCCGCCGGTGCGGAAGGCCCAGATGATGCACACCGCACCGATGGCGCCGAGCGCACCGGCACCGGTGGCCCAGGTCGTGCCGGCGGCCGAAAAGCCACTCAGGCCGCCCTGGGAGGAGAGCGCAACGATCGGGACGACGACGCCGATCAGGAAGTAGGCGACGCCGACACACAGCAGCGCCCGGAGCGGGTTGCCGAGCTGCACCTGGCCGGTATGCAGCGCGACGCCATAGACTCCCCACGAGAGAACCGCGCCGAGCACGAACAGCAGCCACGTCATGAGTTTGCTCCTCCTGGGAAGAATGCGTCGTTGCGCACCACACGCCCCGCGGCGCTCCATTGTAGTGTAGTGTTCCGGATCTGACGATGACACAACCTGCCGCGCGTCTCACGCCGATTCAGTGGGTCATCTGCGGCGTCGCCGCGCTCGGCTTCGCCTTCGACGTGTACGAGCTGCTGATGCTGCCGCTCATCGTGCGGCCGGCCCTGCTCGAGTTGATCGGCGCCGCGCCGGGCACGCCAGACTTCAATCTCTGGGTGGGCTTGCTGTTCTTCGTCCCGGCCGTCGCGGGCGGCGGATTCGGGTTGCTGGGTGGCTACCTGACCGACCTGTTCGGCCGTCGGCGTGTGCTGGTCTGGAGCATCCTGCTGTACGCGGGTTCGGCGCTGGCCGCGGGGTTCTCGACGTCGGTCGAGATGCTGCTCGTCCTGCGCTGCACGACGTTCATCGGCGTCGTCGTGGAGTTCGTGGCCGCGGTCGCCTGGCTCGCCGAGCTATTCCCGGAGCCGAAGCGCCGCGAGGCCGTCCTGGGCTACACGCAGGCGTTCTCGTCGATCGGGGGGTTGCTGGTGAGCGGCGCCTACTTCTTCATCGTGACCTACGCCGAGTCGCTGCCCGAGATTCGGGGCGGCCACGAACCGTGGCGCTACACCCTGATGTCAGGTGTGATCCCGGCCCTGCCGCTCATCGTCATCCGGCCGTTCCTGCCGGAGTCGCCGACCTGGTATGCGAAGAAGATGGCCGGGACGCTGAAGCGGCCCAGTCTCGGCGAGCTGTTCCGCCCGGAGTTCCGGCGGACGACGATCGTGACGACGATCATGTTCGCCTGCGCCTACGGTGCCGCGTTCGGCGCGCTGCAGCAGGCGCCACGGATCGTTCCCGGCCTCGAAGGGATTGCGGACCTGGCGCGCACGCAGCAGGAGCAGGCCGTCGGCACGGTCCAGTTCCTTCAGGAAATGGGTGGACTGACGGGCCGGCTGCTGCTGGCGTTCTTCGCGGTACGGATCGTCGCGCGGCGGCGGTTGCTGCGGCTGTTCCAGACGCCTGGCCTCTTCGTTGTGCCGCTCGTCTTCCTGTTTGCCACGACGACCAGCCTGCCCGTCCTGCAGTTCGGCCTCTTCCTCGCCGGCGTCTGCACCGTGGCCCAGTTCAGTTTTTGGGGCAACTACCTCCCGCGCGTGTTTCCGACCCACCTGCGTGGCACCGGGGAGAGCTTCGCGGCGAACATCGGTGGGCGGATGATCGGCACGTCGTTCGCCATGGTGACGACGCAGTTGACCAACATCATGCCGGGTGAGAACCCAACCGTGCAGCTGGCGTACGCCGCCGCCGCGGTAGGACTGTTCGTCTACGTCGTGGGCTTCACGGCGAGCTTCTGGCTGCCCGAGCCGCAGGGTGAAGAGCTGCCGGAGTAGCCGGCTGCCTGCCGAGACGAGCGGCTCCTACAGTTCGACTTCCTCGGCTTCCAGCGCGAAGCACTGTCGTCCCGCGTCGTGCGACCAGAAGTAGGGTCCGGGAGGTTCGGGCGTCTCTTCCGAGTCCAGTTCGAAGTTCGCGCACAGCTCGTAGGTGTCCGCGCCTGTGACGCGATAGTCGTAGGGCTGCGCGGTTTCGGGATCGGCGGTGTCCAGCGGCGTGCGCGAGCCCTGCGACAGCTCCTCCAGCGACGCTGGGAGCCGCTCGGTTCGTGTCCAGTGGAGATCGACCGACCGCGCGATCTCGCGGAGGTCCCGCACGCGCCGGTCGTCCAAGCGCCGGGCACGTTCCAGGCCCGGCGAGCCAAGGACCAACAGTCCGCCGATGACCGCGGCGACGACCGCGACGGCGGCCGCCCCGATCGCGATCTGACCGCCGGAGATTCTCACCCGGTCCCCCAGGTAGTAGCCGTAGACGCCGCCCGCGATGCCGCCGACGACCGCGACCTTGAGGACGAACCGGACCGTCAACTCACCGCCCAGCAGGTTGTAGACCAGGGCGGTCACGTCGCCGACCAGGACGCCCCCGGCCAAGAAGAGCGTGAGGTAGGTGAGCCAGCGACGGATCTTCGAGGCATGCTTGCTCGGGTCCGCCTGGGTCGCCCTGCTCGTCAGCCAGGACACGTAGGTGAACACCGGGAACGCGACGATGAGGAACGAGACCGACCAGCGGACGCCTCCCCGGAACACCTCCGCCGGGATCGGTGTGGTCGGATCCGGCAGCGCGCGGTCTATGAACAGGAACAGCAGGTGGCCGAGGTTGAAACTGCTGATGTACAGCGTGCTGAACAGCACGAGGTACATGAACGCCTCGCGCGCTGACAGGTAGGGCCGAGGCCGGGGAACCGGAATGGGGAAGTCGACCTCGGCGAAGCTCGCCAGCGCTGCGGTGGCTTGATCCGCGGGCCAGCCGGCCTGTCGCAGGGCATCCTCGATCTGCGATCGCGGCACACCGCGGGTCAGGCCGTCCTTGACGAATGCGACCAGGCTTTCATCGAGTGTCACAGACTTGCCCTCCTGGCTACCGCACCTCGAGTGCGACCACCTCGTCGACGAGATCAGCCGGTCGAGGCGGAAGTGAGAGAAGCAACGCGCCGTCGGCGACGTTCACGTCGATCGCTTCGCCCGTCCGCACGAGGCTGGCCCGGACGACCTCTCGACCGATCGGCGGCAGGGCGAGGACCCGGCCGTCCCAGTCGAGGATGTGGGCGTAGACCGTGTCGGCGTTCTGGGTCGTGACGCCCCACGGCCCGGGCGCGATCGGTCCGCCGCGCGTGCCGTAGATCGACTCACCGTAGTGTTCGAGCCAGCGCCCCATCGCGCGCAGCCGCTCCTCGAACTCCGACTGGATTTGGCCGTTCGGCATCGGCCCGACGTTGAGCAGGAAGTTCGCGTCCCGGCCCGCGGCGCCGACGAGATACCGGATCAGGTCGGCCCGGCTCTTGTAGGCATGGTCGGTGATGTTGAAGCCCCACGAGTTGTTGATCGTCTCGGCGGTCTCGATTGGCAACGCGCCGATCTCGGTGGTGTTGAACCCGGCGGTGTTCGCGCCCGGCAGGTCCTTCTCGAACATCTGGAAGTCTTCGCCGGGGAACGGCAGCCGATGATGATTCGAACCGATCAGCGCCTGCGGCTGGAGGTCGTGGATGAGCGCGTAGGTCTCGTCGATGCGCCACGGCGCGCCGGGCTGATCCCACATGCCGTCGAACCAGATACCGCCGATCTCACCGTAGTTGGTCAGCAGCTCCCGGAGCTGACCGTTCATGAAGTCGATGTAGGCGTTCCAGTCTCCGGCGTCGGGCCGCGCGGCATCACGCCCGGTCCGGCCTCGCGGGTAGTAGTCGGTGTGACGCCAGTCCAGCTGCGAGTGATAGAAGAACAGCTTCACGCCTTCGGCCCGGCACGCCTCGGCCAGTTCGGCCAGCACGTCTCGGCCGTAGGGCGTGCGGTCGACGATGTCCCAGTCGGTCAGGCTCGAGTCGAACATCGCGAACCCGTCGTGGTGCTTCGACGTGATCGTGATGTAACGCATGCCCGCCGCCTTAACGAGCGCGACCCAGGCCCTGGCGTCGAATTCGGTCGGATTGAACTGGTCGGCGAGCCGCTCGTAGTGCGCGGCCTGGATGGGGCGGGTCTGCATGACCCACTCGCCCGCGCCGAGCACACTGTAGATGCCCCAGTGGACGAACAGGCCGAACTTCGCGTTCTGGAACCATTCCCGGGTCTCGAGGTTGGCCGGGCTCGGCTCGTAGCCTTGCTGCGCGTGGAGGTGCGCCGTCGGCGCGACGGCAAGCGTCACGATGAGTAGTGTGCGGATCACAGTCGGCATGGGTGCCCCCAGCTCAGCGGACGTAGCCGAGCGACCGGAGTTGTTCGAGCGTCGCCTCGTCGACGATCTCGGCTTCCTCGTTAGAGTCGAGCGCAGCGACAATTCGCTCGATCGTCTGTTTCATGCGAACCCGCGCCTGCGGCGCCACGTCGATGAGGTTCCGCGTCTCGTAGGGGTCCGCGGCGATGTCGTACAACTCGTCCGCGCCGAGGCTGGACCAGAGATACTTGTGCTGAAAATCCTGTAGCGCGTAGCGCTCCCCAGCTTCGGGGTGATCGTCCGAAAAGTCCTGAAAGATCCGCCGACGTTCACTGAACGCGTAGGCGCGCCTGTCGACGTCGGCCTCCGCGCCGGCAAAAATCAACGGCGTCAGCGACCGGCCCTGCACCTGTCCCCGCTGCCCGTCGAGTGTTCCGCCCAGGAGGTCCATGATGGTCACGGGCACATCTACGTGTTCCGCCAGGGCATCGTCGACGGTCCTGGGTTCGACGCCCAGCGCGTCGGCGTCCGAGAAGTGGAAGATCAGCGGCACCCGGATCTGCTCGTTGTAGATATAGCGATGGTGCCCCCACCACTTGTGGGTGCCTAGGCCCTGGCCGTGGTCGGCGGTGATCACCCAGAGCGTGTTCGAATCGAGACCCAGCGGTGCAAACGCCTCGTACAGCCGGCCAAGGTGCTCGTCCATGAACCGGATCTCGGCGTCGTAGCGCTCGATCAGCTCGAATCGGGGTCGGGCAGCGACGATCTCCTGCTCGTCGGTCAGAAACGCTCGGTGTCGAGTGGTGGCTTCGCCCGGAGCCGGTGTGACCTGGTCGAGATGCTGCTGCGGCGGGCGCAGCGGATTGTGCGGGTCGAAGTAGTGCACCCAGAGGAAGAACTTGCCATCGGCGGCTCCGGTTTGCAGCCACCTGATCGCCGCGTCGGTCGTGCGGTTCGCCGATTGGTAGCGGATGAGGTTGCCGTTATCGTTGCGCGTGGTCATGCGCGGCGTCTCGTAGGTGGCGAAGCCTTGGGCAATGTTCGAATCGCCGAACAGCGCGCCGCCGCTGACGAATGCGGCGGTCTCGAATCCGCGGTCCGCGAGCGCTTCCGAGAGCGTCACGAACCCATCGTCGAGGCGCTGGCCGTTGTTCTGCACCCGGTGCTGCAAGGGGTACAGCGACGTGAACAGCGACGAGTGCGACGGGCCGGTCGTCGCCGAGTGCGAGAAGGCCTTTGTGAAGTTGATCGATCGGTCGGCTAGTGACGTGAGAAACGGCGCGGTGTCGATCGGATAGCCGAAGAACGGTAGATGGTCGGCGCGCAGCGTATCGATGGTAACCAGGACGATACGCTCCGGCTCGACCCGCATCTCGGGCGCACCGCAGGCGCCGAAGGCGAGCGCGCTGGAGATGGCGGTGGCCACGGCGAGCGACGCGACGCCGGTGCGGCGTCCGTCCGTTCGTCCACCGGGATCGTTGCTGCAGGAAGCCACGCTGTTCACCGACCGCCGGTTCGACCAAGCGTTCCGACCGGCCGGTACGGTCGGAAGTATAGCATCGGCGATTCGGGGCGCGGCCGAGTCCGCGCTCGACCGCGCGCCGGAGCCTCCAAGGCGGCGTGATAAACTCCCCGGTTGCGACACCTGACAAAGGAGATCGTGATGGGGAAGCCCTACGACCGTTTGACGACGCCGATGGTCCGCGAGAACGGATCGCTGCGGCCGGCGAGCTGGGACGAGGCGCTGGATCGGGCAGCGACCGGCCTTAAACAGGTCGTCGACGCGCACGGCGGGTCGGCGGTGGGGATGTTCAGCTGCTCGAAGGCGACGAACGAGATGAACTTCATCGCCCAGAAGTTCGCCCGCTCCATCATCGGCAGCAACAACATCGACAGCTGCAACCGCACCTGACACGCGCCGAGCGTCGTCGGTCTGGCGACGGTCTTCGGCGCGGGTGGCGGCACCAGTTCGTACACCGACCTGCACCGTGCCGACGTGGTCATCCTGTGGGGCTCCAACGCCCGCGAGACACATCCGATCTTCTTCCATCATCTGCTCAAGGCACTGCACAGTGGCGCGCGGCTCTACGCCGTCGACCCGCGTCGGACGAGTTCGGCCCAGTGGGCCGACGTCTGGCTCGGCCTCGACGTCGGAACCGACATCGCGCTCGCCAACGCCGTCGGCCGCGAGATCATCGCGCAGGGGTTGGTCAACCAGGAATTTGTCGAGCATGCGACGACCGGATTCGAGGACTACCGCGCGGCGGTCGAGCCTTGCACGCTCGAGCAAGCCGAACGGATCACCGGCGTTCCGGGCGACGCGATCCGTGCTCTCGCCCACGCCTACGCCGGTGCGAAGAACGCGCAGCTCTGCTGGACGCTCGGCATCACCGAGCACCACAACGCGGTCGACAACGTCCTGGCGCTGATCAATCTTGCGCTGCTGACTGGACAGGTCGGACGGCCGGGTTCCGGGATCAATCCGCTGCGCGGCCAGAACAACGTGCAGGGCGGCGGCGACATGGGTGCGCTGCCGAACAAGCTGCCGGGCTTCCAGGATGTCCAAGACGACGAGCTGCGCGCGAAGTTCGAGCGCGCCTGGGACTGCACGATCCCGCCGAAGAACGGCTGGCACCTGACGCAGATGTTCGAGGCGATGGAGCGGCGCGATCTGCGGGGGCTCTACGTCATCGGGGAGAACCCAGCGCAGTCGGAAGCCGACGCCGACCACGCCAATGCGCTGCTGCGAGGGTTGGACCACCTCGTCGTTCAGGACATCTTCCTGACCAAGACCGCCGAATTCGCCGATGTCGTGCTGCCGGCGGCGGCGGGATGGGCCGAGGCCGAGGGCACGGTGACGAGCAGCGAACGACGAGTGCAGCGCGTCCGCAAGGCGCTCGACCCGCCGGGCGAGGCTCGAGACGACGTCGACATCCTGTGCGAGTTGGCGAAACGCTTCGGCCACGACTGGGGCCAGCCGACGGCGGAGGAGATCTGGGACGAGCTGCGCAGCCTGTCGCCGATGCACGCCGGCATGAGCTACGCGCGGCTCGACGCGCTCGGCGGCATCCAGTGGCCGTGCCCCGACGAGGATCATCCCGGCAGCACCTATCTGCACGGCCGCCTCTGGAAGCGCCCGGCCGAGGGCCGGTTGGCGCCGTTCTCGGTCGTGGAGGACGTGCCGCCGGCCGACGAACTTACCGACGAGTACCCGGTGCGCCTGACGAGTGGGCGCCGCCTGGATTCCTACAACACGGGGGTTCAGAGTGGCGGCTTCGCGTCGCCGCTCCGCCGGCCCGAAACCCTCGATATCTGCGAGGCTGACGGCCAGCGGTGGGGCATCGCCGACGGCGAGCGGGTCCGGGTGCATTCACGGCGTGGCGCGATCGAGATGACGGTGCGCTACGTCGACGAGCTGCGGCCTGGGCTGACGTTCACGACCTTTCACTTCCCGGACGAGGCCGAGACCAACAAGCTGACGAACCCGGCGTGGGACCGGAGATCCGGGACGGCCGAATTCAAGGCCGCGGCGATACGCATCGAGAAGCTCGAGGCGGCGGTCGGTGCCGGCGGATGAGCGAGCGCGGATGGATCTGAAACTGTTGCCGGTCGAAGCGAGCGCGGACGAACGCGCCGCGGTCGCGACCGTCTTCGAATCGCCGTCCGAGGTGCCCAACACCGATCGGGTCGCGCGCGAAGGCCTCACGGAGGCCAAGGCGCGGCGTCACCTGCTGCTGCCGGCGCTGCACGCCGTGCAGAAGGCGGTCGGGTGGATTTCGCAGGGTGCGCTCAATGAGATCTGCCGCCGGTTGATCGTGCCCCCGGCCGAGGCCTACGGCGTCGCCAGCTTCTACGCGATGTTCTCCACCACGGCGCGAGCCCCGCGCGTCGCGCACGTCTGTGATGACATCGCCTGCAAGCTCGCTGGCGCCGACGCGATGTGCGCGACGTTCGAGCGGACGATCGGGCCGCCCGGGACGCCCTCGGCGGACGGGCGGGCAACGTGGCTGCGTAGCCCCTGCCTCGGGCTCTGCGAGCGGGCGCCGGCCGTCCTGTTCCAGTTGGCGGGTTCGAAGAACGCGGACGACGACACGATCGCGCCGGCCACCGTCGACGAGATCGAGCAGGTCCTGAACGGCGCGACTGTCCCGGCACCGGCCGTCGGTTCCACGCCGCAGACGTCGGGGACGCGCGAGCCTGGATTGCGGCTGCTGCGGCGGGTCGGTGTCGCCGATCCGACCAGCCTGTCGGCCTATCGTGCGGCGGGTGGTTACGACGCCCTCGGTCGCGCGATCGAGATCGGGCCGGCCCAGGCCATCACCGAGGTCTCGGTCTCGAAGCTACAAGGCCGGGGCGGCGCGGCGTTTCCGACTGGCCGCAAGTGGGACGCGGTCGCGAAGGCGGCGGAGACCCCCCGCTACATCGTCTGCAACGCCGATGAGTCGGAGCCCGGCACGTTCAAGGACCGTGTGCTGATGGAGGAGGACCCGTTCGCGATCGTCGAGTCGATGACGATCGCCGGGTTCGCAGTCTCCGCCGAGCGCGGCTATCTCTACGTGCGCGGCGAGTATCCGCTCGCCACCGCTCGCCTCGAAGGCGCCATCCGCCAGTGCCGGGCCGACGGGCTGCTCGGCGCCGACGTGATGGGCAAGGGGTTCGTGTTCGACATCGAACTGCGACGTGGCGCCGGCGCCTACATCTGCGGCGAGGAAACGGCGCTGTTCAATTCGATCGAGGGATTTCGCGGCGAGCCGCGGAACAAGCCGCCGTTTCCGGTCGAGAAGGGCCTCTTCGGCAGGCCGACGGTGATCAACAACGTCGAAACGCTGGCCAACGTGCTCGATATCGTGCTCGAGGGCGGCGCCGCCTTTGCCGGCGTGGGCACCGACCAGTCCACCGGCTCGAAACTCTTCTGCGTCTCGGGTGCGGTCGAACGGCCCGGACTCTACGAGGTGCCGTTCGGAACGACGCTCGCCGCGCTCCTCGAACGAGCCGGTGGGGTCGCCGAGGGCCGGCGCCTGGCGACCGTACTGCTGGGCGGCGCCGCGGGAACGTTCGTCTCGCCGGCGCATCTCGACACGCCGCTGACCTTCGAAGGCACGCGGGCGATTGGAGCGTCGCTGGGGTCGGGCGTCGTCATGGTGTTCGACGAAGCGGCCGACATGCGCGATATCGTGCTGCGTATCGCTGCCTTCTTCAGGGATGAATCGTGCGGGCAGTGCGTTCCGTGTCGCGTCGGCACGGTGCGTCAGGAGGAATTGCTGCAGCGGTTGGCGCGTGACGGCGCGCGGCCCTCGCCCGCGGCCGAGGCGGATCTGCTGGACGAGCTCGCGCGGGTGATGCGCGATGCGTCGATCTGCGGCCTGGGCCACACGGCGGCCAACGCACCACAGTCGGCCGTGACCATGGGCCTGTTCGGAGGGACGGGCCATGAGTAGCCAGACCGCTGCAACGCCGATGATCGACGTGACGGTCGACGGCGAGGTCGTGCAGGTGCCGGAGGGCGCGACGCTCCTGGATGCCTGTCGCACCAAGGGTGCCGACACGCCGACGCTGTGCTACTTGGAGACGCTGACGCCGGTGAACGTCTGCCGCGTCTGCGTCGTGGAACTGGAGGGCTCTCGGACGCTGGTGCCCTCGTGCTCCCGCGCGGCCTATCACGGCGCGGTCGTCGAGACCGACTCGCCGCGCGTCCGCCACAGCCGGAAGCTGGTGCTCGAACTGCTGGCGTCGACGGTCGATCTCTCTCGTGCGAGCGGCGACGTCAAACGGTGGATGGACCGCTACGACGTCGACACCGCCAGGTTCGGCCCGGCGGCGGCGCCGGGCGAGCGCGACGGCCGCGACCCAGGGCATCACCATGCGTCCGACGGCGCGACCGCGGAAACGGTCGCGCAGCCGGTCAAGATCCACGACGAGATGTACGTCCGCGACTACTCGAAGTGCATCCTCTGTTATAGGTGCGTCGAGGCCTGCGGCGAGGATGCGCAGAACTCCTTCGCCATCGCCGTCGCCGGGCGCGGTTTCGACGCCAGGATCTCCACCGAGTTCGATAGGAAACTGGATCAATCGGCCTGTGTCTACTGTGGGAACTGCATCGGCGTCTGCCCGACGGGCGCTCTGGTCTTCAAGAGCGAGTACGACCACCGAGAGGCCGGCACCTGGGACGAGGCCAAGCAGAACGTGACTCGCACGGTCTGTCCCTACTGCGGCGTGGGCTGCAATCTCGAACTGCACGTCCAGGCGAATGAGATCGTCAAGGTCACGTCGCCGATGGACCATTCGGTGACCCAGGGGCACCTGTGCATCAAGGGCCGGTTTGGATGGCAGTTCGTTCAGAATCGCGGGAGCGAGTGAGCGACGTGGGAAACGAGGCATGACCGATGACCGATGACCAGGCGGCACGGCTCGATCGGGAGGTCGGCGGGTTGGCCCTGCCCAATACCTCCTGGCGGGGGATGCTGCGGCACTTCGGCCCGGGACTCATCCTGATGATGACCGGCGTCGGGACGAGCCACCTGGTGACGGCCCCCGCGGCCGGCGGCCGCTTCGAGTTCGCACTGCTCTGGTGCCTCCCGATCGCCTACATCTTCAAGTACTACGGCTTCGAGATGGCGTTCCGATTCACGAACGCCACCGGCAAGAGTTTGATCGAGGCCTACGGCACGGCCTGGAAGAAATGGCCGCTCTGGTACGTGATGATCACGACGATCCTCCAGTCGGCCATCGGCCAGGCCGGCCGGTTGACCGCGACGTCCGCCGTGGCCTACTTCTTGTTCACGACGACCTTTGGACTCCCGTTCGACGCGTGGATCTACGGGTTGGTGCTCGGTGTCCTGTCGGTCGCGGTGATACTGCGGGGGAACTACGGCGCGGTGGAAACCGCCACCAAGCTGCTGGCGGGGATGCTGGTGCTGTCGGCGTTCTTCGTCTTCCTGTTCCGGCCGGCGGGACTCGACGCGATGAGCCACTTCGTGATCTTCGAGACGCCCGAGGGGTCGTGGCTGATCATCGCGGCGTTCCTCGGGCTCCTGCCGACCGGGATTGACGTGTCGCTCCAGGCGTCCGAATGGGGCAAGGCCAAGCGTGTCGGCATGGGTCGGCTGCGACCCGAGTTGGAGCGGGCGGGACTGGCGCAGCGGTTCGACCCGTTTTCGAGTTCGAAGGGGGACCTGGCCGTCGATACGTCCGTGATTCCCGAGCGTGGCGTCGAGTACTGCGACCGGTGGTTCCAGATCGGTCTCTGGGACTTCCGGCTCGGCCACGTCGTGTCGTTCTTTCTTGCGTGCATCTTCCTGCTTCTGGCCGCGGTCTGGATGTACCCGAGCGACGTGGCGGGCAACGATGTCATGGGCGAGATCGCCAGAATCTTCACCGAGAGCATCGGCCCGTGGATGATGGTCGTGTTCATTCTCGGCGCGTTCGCCGCGACATTCTCGACCGCGTTCAACTACTTCGACGGCTGGCCGCGCGTTGTCGGCGCCTGCTGCCGGAACATGTTCCGGTCGACCGCGTCGCTGCAGGGCGTGGCCAGAGAAGATCTGACGGACGAGCATCGGCGCCGGTGGTATTCCGAGTACAACATCTATCGCGCGACCATGCTGTTCTCGCTGGTGAGTTCCGTGGTCATCGTCTACGGCGTGCCGCGACCGGTGCTACTGGTCCTGGTCGCGTCGGCGCTCGCCTTTTTCATTGCGCCGGTCGTGTTCTTCCTGAACGTCTACTACTGCGTTACGATCATTCCGAAGACGGATCGCCGGTTCTATCCGTCGAGAATGGCCATCTGGTTCAGCTGGTTCAGTTTCGCTGTCTTCACCGTGCTGACGATCATCGTCGTTCAAGCGCGCGACGTCGTGGGGAATCTCGTCAGACAGCTGATCGGCTGAAGGCCGAGTATCGGTGCACCCGAAGGGGGATTACTGCCATGTCTAGTGTTCGCGTCATTTCCGTCGTCATGCTCGCGGCATTCGTATCGGTTGGGTCGGCCTGGGCGCAGTCGGAGCGACTCGAAGCCCTGAAGCAGGAGGCGGTCGCCGAGGTGGAGGCGCTGCGGACGTTCACGCAGCAGACCGTCGACCAGATCTTCAGCTTCGGCGAACTGGGGTTCCAGGAGATCGAGACCTCTCGCCACGTGACCGGCATCCTGGAGGACAACGGCTTCCAGGTGGAGCGGGGCGTCGCCGAGATGCCGACCGCCTGGATCGCGACCTGGGGATCGGGGGAGCCAGTAATCGCGTTCGGCAGCGATATCGACGGCATTCCCAAAGCCTCGCAGAAGCCAGGCGTCGCGTACCACGATCCGATCATCGAGGGTGCGCCGGGCCACGGTGAGGGCCACAACTCGGGCCAGGCCGTGAACGTCACCGCGGCGCTGGTCCTCAAGAAGCTGATGGAGCGCGAGAACATCGCCGGCACGATCATGCTCTGGCCTGGCGTGGCCGAGGAGCAGCTCGGCTCGAAGGCCTACTTCGTGCGAGGCAACCTGTTCCAGGACGTCGACATCATGATCTTCACGCACGTCGGCCGCAACATGGGCGTGAGCTGGGGCGAAGGCAGCGGCAATGGTTTGGTCTCGGTGGAGTACACCTTCCACGGCGAATCGGCCCATTCGGCGGGATCGCCATGGTCGGGTCGCAGCGCCCTGGACGCGGTCGAGTTGATGACCGCCGCAATGAACTACCGCAGGGAGCACCTCCGACTCTCGCAGCGGACGCACTACGTGATCACCGACGGCGGGGACCAGCCGAACGTCGTGCCCTCGATTGCCTCCGTCTGGTACTACTTCCGCGAGCTGGACTACGAACACATCAAGGAACTGTTCGAGATTGGCAATACTTCGGCGGAGGCGGCGGCCCAGATGACCAATACGGAGGTCGAGTGGCGGATTCTCGGTTCGGCCTGGCCGCGCCACTTCAACAAGGTCATCGCCGAGACGATGTACGAGAACATCACCACCGTCGGTCTGCCGGAATGGAGCGAGGCGGATCAGACGCTGGCGCGGGCGCTGCAGACGGAGATGGGTGTCGATGAGCCGACCGGCCTGGCGACCGAGCTGGGTGAGCTGGGTGGTCCGCCGGAGGGCGTGCGGACCGGCGGCGGATCCGACGACATCGGCGACATCTCGTGGCAGGTGCCGACCGTGACCTTGCGGTTTCCTGCGAACTTCCGCACCGGGGGCGGCGGCCACCACTGGTCGAGCGCCGTGGCGATGGCGACGCCGATCGCGCACAAGGGTTCGACGGCTGGCGCCAAGGTGATGGCGATGACCGCGCTCGACTTCCTGCTGCAGCCCGAGAAGGTCGAGGCGGCTCGGGCCTACTTCACCGACGTGCAGACGGCGGAGCAGGAGTACATCCCGTTCATCAGCGCGGACGACCGGCCGGCGACGCACCTGAACGCCGAGATCATGGAGGAGTTCAGGGAGGAGATGAGCGAGTACTACTTCGATCCGACGCGGTACGATACCTATCTGGAACAGCTTGGCATCGAGTATCCGACCGTTCGTGAACCGTAGGAGGTCCACATGAAGCGAATCGCACTGTTCGTCGCTGTCATTCTGGCGGTATCGACCGCTTCCTTCACACAACGCGGCCGTGCCCCGCAGCCGCCACCACCGCTCGAACCAGGTGCGTCACAGGCCGATGTCGATACGGCCTTGATGGCGGCGCCCAGCCGGCAGCGTGATCAGGCCACCGTCGTCAAGTGGAACCCTGACGACTTCACATACGAGACGCTGCGGCAGGGGACCAACCGCCTGGTCTGCTACGAGCTGTCCGGCTTCCCACTGCGGGCGCCGTTCGCCGTGCAGTGCACCAGCGTCGCCAACTACGACCGCATTGCGCAGAACCTGCGGGCCGAGTCGACCGGCGACCGGGAGACGTCGGAGGCGATGCTTAAGGAGTGGGAGGAGGCCGGGACCCGCGTGAGCCCCGAGTATGGGTCGATGTGGTGGAGCGTCAACGGCGCCACTCGAGAAGAGGCTCGACCGCACCACCTCATGATCGCCGTGCCCGGCGCCACGACCGAATCGACCGGCCTGCCCGAGAATCCCAGAGAGGGCGGAGCGTGGATCATGAATCCGGGGACATTGACCGCCCACATCATGATGCCGAGCTAGTCGACCTCGCCGCGCAATCCGGCGCCAGTGTTCGACCGGACGCGAATCGGGAGTCCCCTCTCCCCGGATGGGAGAGGGCTAGGGTAAGGGGCTCGGTACATTCGAGTCAGGAAGGAGCATCTTCGATGAGTGCGATCAAGGAAGCGGCTGAACAGTTCCTCGATGCCTGCGAAACAGGAAAGGGCTGGGACGGGTGCCAGCAGTACTGCCACTCAGGTGCGACGTTTTCTGCCCAGGCCGCGGCGCTGGCGGATGTCGACAACTTGCAGGCCTACACCGAGTGGATGAAAGGGCTATTCACGCCCGTGCCCGATGGCAAGTATGAGATCCGGTCATTCGCCGTCGACGAAGGTCGCAACAACGTAACCGCGTACGCGGTCTTCCGGGGCACTCACACGGGTGAGGGCGGTCCGGTGCCACCGACAGGAAAACATGTGGAGGCAGACTACGTGTACGTCATGCAGTTCGAGGGTGACAAGATCCGTCACATGACGAAGATCTGGAACGACACCTTCAGCCTTCAACAGCTTGGATGGGCGTGACGGGTATGCGATCGGGGCCTGCATCAGGAGGATTGGCATGACAATAGCCAACAGACAGAAGCCACGGAAACCGCGGCGCCGCCCTACTGTCCCCTTGACCTTCGCCGGAGTACTCCTGGCCGCGGCAGTGCTGTCGGCGCCTGCGAGCGCCCAGATCGACCCCTCCGACAGCTACGTCCTGCCGCCGCCGTCGGTGCAGGACCTGTTCGAGCGGGACAAGAACCTCGCGACACTCGATCGGTTGAGCCCGGACGGCGAGCACTTCCTGATTCCTCGATCCGACGAGTTGTCGAGCCTCGAGTCGCTGGCGCGCCGGACGTTGAGGCTGGGGATGCTCGAGCTGATGCCCGAGGTCGATCGTGAGTGGCGGCTCGCCACCTACGGCATCCGAGGCTATGACGTGTACTCGCTGGCCGATCGGAGGCAGTGGTCGATCGACCTGCCGGGCGGGTTCTACGTCAGCGACGCGATCTGGTCGCCGGATGGACGGCGGCTCGCGTTCCTGGCGCACCTGGCCGACGGCACCGAGGTCTGGACGGCCGACGTCGCGACCGGTACTGCCGAACGGCTGAGCGATGCGCGCGTCATGGCGACCTTGGCCGCGCGTGCGGGATTCGGCGCGCCCAGCGTGCCGTCCCGGATGATCCAGTGGCTTCCCGACGGTTCACTGCTCGCCCTCACGGTGCCGGCCTCGCGTGGAGCTGAACCCGATGCCGGCGCCGTTCCGACTGGGCCGGTCGTCCGGCGATCGCGCGAGGAGGCGACGCCGACCCGGACGCTGCCGTTCCTGCTGCGGACCGAGCACGACGCCGACCTGTTCCGGTACTACACGACCGCTCAGCTCGCACGCCTTCGCCCGGGGCGGGATCTGCAGCCGATCGGCGACCCAGCGATGTACACGTCGATCGCGCTGTCGCCCGACGGACAGCACATCCTACGCGAGCGACTGGTCGAGCCGTTCTCGTACATCGTCGGCTACACGAGCTTCGGCCGCGACCTGGATGTCGTCGGCCTCGACGGCGCTGTCGTCTCGACGATTCGTCAGGTGCCGCTGCACGAGCCGTCCGGGCGCGATGACCGCCCCGACCGCGATCTGCCGCGCGAGGTGGTCTGGCGGCCCGACGGCGAGGGGCTGGCGTGGCTCGCCCCGGCGCCGAAGGCGGATGACGATGCCGAGGATGCCGAGGAAGAGCGCCAGGATCGGATCCTGACGGTCGTGGCACCGTTCGACGTCGATGACGCAACGGTCCTCGCCTCGACCAGCGGCCGCTACAGCGGCCTCGGGTTCGCGGCCACCGGTGGTCCCGTGTTCGCCGAGATCGCGGAGGACGGCGACCGGCGGATCGTCGCCTACCGGTTGGCGGCAGGCGCCGGCGGCGAGGTGGTCCTGGCCGAGTACGATCCCGACGACGTGCTGGAACTGCCAGGCGAGCTGTTGACGCGCCAGGACGGCAACGGCGTCACGGCCGTGCTGACGTCATCCGATGGAACGGCGGCCTACCTGCAGGGACCTGGCTATCGTGAGACGTTCACACCCCAGCCGTTCGTCGATCGGGTCGAGATCGCCACCGGCGCCTCGAACCGTCTGTTCGAGGGTTCGGCCGATGCCTACGATGAGCCGCTCGTCGCGCTCGACGACGATCTGACGCGTATGATCGTGAGCCGCGAGACGAAGTCGGCTCCGCCCGACAGCTATCTCTGGAGCACCGACGGTGGCTGGGACAACCTGACCGAGAACGCCGACCCGTATCCCGAGGTTACCGCGGCGCGCCGCATCGATTTCGACTTCACACGGCGGGACGGCCTGTTGGTCCAGGGGCGGATTTCACTGCCGACCGACTACCGGCCCGGCCAGCGGGTGCCGGCGATTTTCTGGACCTACCCGCGCGAGTACGCGACCCCCGAGGCGTACGCGCGGGGCGCCATCCGCGCCCGCAATCACAACGCCTTCACGCCACTTAGCTTCCTCCGGTGGTCGGACATCTGGCTGACACAGGGCTATGCCGTCGTCTATCCGGACATTCCGATCCTCGGCACCGAAGGGCGCTTCAACGACCATTTCGTCGCCGACACGACCGAGACGATGTACGCGGCGATCCGGAAGGTCGATCAGATGGGCTACGTCGACGTCGACCGGATCGGGCACGGCGGCCACAGCTATGGCGCGTTCACGACCGCCAACCTGCTGGCCCACACGCCGTACTTCAAGGCCGGGATCGCCGGCGATGGCGCCTACAACCGGACGCTGACGCCGATGGCCTTCCAGGGCGAGCGCCGGTTCATCTGGGACGCGCCGACGACCTACCTGGAGATCTCGCCGTACTTCTACGCCGATCAGATCCACTCACCGCTGTTGATGTATCACGGCGAGCAGGACAACAACTCCGGGACCTTCCTGATCCAGTCGGAGCGGATGATGCAGGCGCTCACGGGCCTCGGGAAGACCGCGGCGCTCTACGTCTATCCGTTCGAGTCGCACGGCCCGCGCGCGAAGGAGAACTATCTGGACCTCTGGGCGCGGTGGCTCGATTGGTTCGACACCTACGTCAAGGGCCAGTCGTCCGAACTGTCGGACAACCAGCAGGAGCAGTAGAGCGCTACCCCCCCGCCTTCGCGCAGGCGCTTCGGCGAGGCAGGTCAGGAGCGGCCGGCCCGCCTTCGCGCAGGCGCTTCGGCGAGGCGCCTGCGGCGGTTCGCGAACTCGGGCGCTTCCCTGAGGCAGGTGCCGAGAATACCGAACGAGGTGAGGAGCGCGCGTAGGCCGGTGCGCCGGAGCGTTCCGGCCGGCAGGCCCTCGACCTGATAGCCCCGCCCGTCGGAGGCGGCGTGTTCCCACCCCCGAAACAATCGCCCCCAGTCGCTGGTCAGGACCTCGCGCATCACGGCTCGGCCCTTCAACGGATACCAGAAACTGTCGTGGTAGAGGACGCTGGCCAGGTAGGCCCACGGGGCCAGCACGGTCTTGAGCGACCACTCCAGCGGCCGGCGCAGCGGGCCCCAGTAGATCTTGTGCTGCATCCGCGAGGCGAAGGTCATCTTGCGGAACGGTCCGACGAAGTTCCACGATTCCGACGCGGCGGCCTCATCGCCGGCGATGGCGATCTCTCGTGGGTCGCCGCATCCCAGGCCGGCGTCGTGTGCCAGGCGGATGTACTTGATCGACAGCGGGTCGAATCCCATCAGCTTGGCCGCCACGGCGTCGATTGCCACCTGGTCACTGCTGGCCAGGATGACGTTCTTGACGTGGGGGGTCATGCATCTCGGCCCGGGGCCGTCGCCGGCGAACGTGCCGTCCATGACCGCGAACACGCCGCGGTGGATCTTCTGCTGAATCATCAGCAGGTCCACGAGCGTTTCGTGGATCACCGGGTGCGTCCAGTGGCGCCGCTCGTTCAGCAAGCCGCCGAAGGCGTTCTTCATGGCGCCGGTCGTCGTCGTGAAGACGTGTGTCTTCACGGTCGGCAGATGAATGATGTTCTCGCCGATGAACCGCTTCGGAATCAGAAAGCCCTGAGGGTAGACGTCGTTCAGGCAGAGGAACCGATCGGCCAGGTCGCCCACGGCATCCCGAATATGCACCCACTCCTCGCCCTCGTACAGGTGGACGTTGCGCAGGCCATGCGCCTCGACGACCGGCAGGTGCTTGTTCTCGCGCTCGCCTAGATGCGCGTCGATGACGACCGTTCGATTGTGGCAGGCATGAATCCGTGCCGGGTCGTAGCCATCCTGCTTCATCGCGCGGATCACGCCGTCGAGTTGCCACGGCGTCGTCGAGCTGCCCGGGAAGAAGAAGTGCCACGAGATGTTGACCTTGAGCGCCGTGTCGACCGCGGGGTCGACGACCTGGCGATACCCGGCCAGGTTCATCAGGGCGTGGTAGTCGTCGACGACCGTCGACGGCTGGGTGCGGAGGACGGCGACGGTGGCGCGAGGCATGGTCAGGTCAGGTGCGGCGTACAGGGCGTACAAAGCAAGGGGGACGGCGTGGCCGTCCCCCTTGGCGCAATTCCGGATCGGGCGCTGGCTAGCCGAGATGCGCTGTCAGCTGGCCGTCCGGGCCTTCTTCCAGCGAACTCAGAATCATGTCCGGCGTCGCCGGCGTCCGGCGCATATGCTCGTCGCCGATCGCATCGGCGATGGCGGTGACAATCGCGCCCGCGCCCGCACCCTGCGGCGGCTCGCCGATTCCCTTCGAACCGACCGGCGTCTGCGGATCGGGAGTATCCAGCGCGCCCCACTGCATCTCGAGTGGGCCATCGAGGAGCGTCGGCGGCTTGTTCGAGTAGAACCGCTTCGCTACTCCCAGGCCCCAGTGCTGGTCGAAGACCCACTTCTGCTTCAGTGCGTGGCCGAAGCCCTGCACGGAGCCGCCGTGAATCTGGCCGCCTAGGCTGCGCGGGTGGAGAATGACGCCGCAATCGGCCGTCGCCGTGTAGTCGACGATGCGGACGTGTCCGGTCTCGACGTCCACCTCGACCTCGGCGAAGCCGACGACGAACGTGTAGGTGTCGCCGTCGCGCCCGAAGTTGTCACGCGCGATGCCCATCAGCCCCTGGCCAGCCAGATTGGTCGCCGACGTGACCGTGAAGGGATTGATGTCTTCGGGCAGCTCGTGGCCGTCGTAGGTGCCGCCGAGCTGGATCGCCCGCTCCGCGGCACGCGCGAACGTCAGATACCGTGAGCGATTGGATCGGTGGAAGACCCGACCGTCCGCGACGTCGTAGTCGTCGGCCGATCCGCCGAGATCGCGCGCGGCAATCTCCTGCAACTTCCGCTTGGCGTCGAGCCCGGCCGCCCAGTTCGCCCGGGTGTGGGCGTGGGTCGTCTGGCTGCCACCCTGGCTCGCGCTCCAGGGCAGGTTCCTGCTGGTGTCGCCCCAGGTGACTTCCACGTTCTCGAACGGGAAGTCCAGCACCTCGCAGGCCGCCCGGGTCGTGTCGAAGACCGAATGCGTGCCGAGGTTGCCGGGGCCCGACGTGACGTAGAGCTTGCCGTCGGGCTTGATGACGAACAGGCCGTCGTACCCGAGGCTGCCGCCGACATACGAACTCACGGCGACGCCAACGCCGGTCACCTTCGTGCCGTTGCGCTGGCCGCTACGCTGCCGGCGCTCTTCCCAGTTGAAGATCTCGGCGCCCATGTCGAGCGCCTCGCGGACATTGGCGCTCGTCACGTTGCGGCGGACACCTTCGTCGTTGGCGGGGCCGTACTCGGCGGCGCCGCTTGGTGAATTAATCCGCCGGAACTCGACCTGGTCGATGCCGAGCTGGCGCGCGGCCTTCGCCATGATCGGCTCGATCAGCGTGACCTGCTGAACACCGCCCGGCCCGCGCTGCGACGCGTGGGGCGGGGTGTTCGTAATGACACTCACGCCGCGGAACCGAATGTTCTCCGGCTGGTGGACGAGCGATGCCAACCGCCCGGTCGTCAAGAAGTCACCCTGCCGATTGTAGGGACCGTTCTCCTGGACGATGTACACGTCCAGTGCGGTGAGGCGGCCGTCGGACGTGAACCCGGCCTTGACCCGCGACTGATAGCCGGGGCGGGCGCGGCCGATGTAGTTCTCTTCCTGCCGGTTGATCCGCATCATGACCGGCTTGCCGATCTTCCGCGAGAGCAGCGCCGGAATCGCTTCGAAGATCGAGCCCGGAATCTTGCTGCCGAACCCGCCGCCCGCATACTCGGCGATGAGGACCAGGTCCTCGGGATCGATGCCGATCCAGTTGGCGGCCGGCGCGTGGCTGCGCACCGTGCTCTGCGTCGAGCAGTGCAAGTAGCACTTGCCGTTCTGCCAGTAGGCCATCGCGGTTCGCGTCTCGAGCGGTTGATGCGAGGTGGTGGCCTGGACGCTCGTCTCGTCCAGCACGAGGTCGGCGGCGGCGAGCGCCGTTTCCACGTCGCCGTGTTCCCACTCTTCGCCGGCTTCGCCCATCGGCAACTGGCCGGGTTCCGCCGCGGCCCAGACCTCCTCGGGCCACTTGATCGTCGCGACCTCGCGGCCGGTGAAGGCGTTGCCGTCCAGCCGTGCGTTCGCGCTGCCCGGCCGCAGGCTCTCCATCGGGTCGACCGCGAACGGGAGCGGCTCGTAGTCGATCTGAATCTTCTCGATGGCGTCGGCGGCCGTGGTCTCGTCAACGGCCGCGATCGCGAGAATCGGCTGGCCTTCGTACAGGGGCTCGGTGGAGTTGAGCGCGCGCTCCTGGACGCCTTCCCGCTGCAGCGGTGGCATGTCGTCCTCGGTGAGGATGCCCTCGACGCCGTCCATCGCCAGCGCTTCACTCGCGTCGATGCGCGTGATGCGGGCGTGCGGCATCGGGCTCAGCAACAGTTTCGCGAACACCATGCCCTCGGCGCGGAAGTCCTCGGCGTATTTCGCCTGGCCCGTCACCTTCGCGACGATGTCCGGAGTCTGATAGTCCTTGCCAATGTATTTGTAGTCAGCCACTTCGTCCTCCGCGTGTTCCCATGGCGGCCCGCCGGAACGTACCCGCGCCCGCGGTCCGCCGAAAGGGCCTCTTCTGGACACCGCAGCTTAACATGAGTCCCCGGCGCGACTCCACGCGGAAATCGGCAAAATGTTCGCCTGCGCTTCGCCGTCGAGCGCCGGTTCGGCCGGTCTCTACTGAACCGCGATTCGACACTGAAAACAGGGAGTCCAGGCCCGCGCCACGCTGCCGGTTCCCTCAACGCTCCCAGAGGATCTCAGGCGCGCGGTAGTAATTGACGCCGAGCGCCGACCAGCGCGGTGCCTGCGCGCCGAGCCGTCGACTGAAGTCGTCGTAGCTCCGGCGGTCCTCGGGCGACCAGGCGATCTCCGCGATGGCGGGGAGCCGCGGAAACGCCATCCGCTCGATGTCGCTCAGGTGCGCGATCGTTTCCGACCAGATCGGCGCTTCCACGCCGAGGATCGATGAGTCATCGATCCCGTCGTAGAGCGTGGCTGGGTCCCACGCGTAGGCGGTGCGGACGTCGATGAACCCCGCCCAGCTCAACCCCAGCGGGGTCTGGGGCGTGTACTTCATGTCGAGGTAGGTCCGGTCGGCCGACGAGGCGATGATCTTGGCACCCTGTGCGATCGCCGGCACCGGCGATTCCCGCGGCCGCCAGTGCTGGACCACGGTTCCGGGAGCCAGTTACGCGTGGGCGATCTCGTCCCAGCCGATCACCTGCTTGCCGTGGCGTAGTACGATCGCCTGGGCGCGCTCGATGAACGCGGCGTACTCGGCTTCGCTGAGCCGCTCGACTTCATCGCCGCCGATGTGAATGTAGTCGCCGGGCGTGAGGGTGGCCAGCTCCCGGACGACATCGTCGATGAAGCGGTACGTGACGTCCTTGTCGACGCAGAGCGTGCTGAAGCCGACGTTCGTGCCCGTGTAGAGCGGCGGCGCGACGCCGTCACAGTTCAGTTCGGCGTACGAGGCGAGCGCCGCGTTGGTGTGCCCCGGCATGTCGATTTCCGGAACGATCGTGATGAATCGCCGCCGTGCGTACTCGACGATGTCGGCATAGTCCGCCCGCGTGTAGTATCCGCCCGGCCCGCCACCCACTTCCGTGCTGCCGCCATGCGTCGTCAGGTTCGGCCACGATGCGATTTCGAGCCGCCACCCCTGGTCGTCGGCCAGATGCAGGTGCAGGCGGTTCATCTTGTAGAGCGCCATGAGATCGAGATAGCGCTTCACGTCGTCGACCGAGTGGAAGTGACGCGCCACGTCGAGCATCGATCCGCGCCAGGCGAATCGTGGGCCGTCAACGATCGTCACAGCCGGCACGCCGACCGACCGCGCCGCGTCTAGCCTCACTGCGTCGTACTCGACGAACGGAGGTAGCAACTGGCGGAGTGTCTGGACGCCGTAGAACAGCCCGGCCGGTTGTTCGGCAGCGATGACGACACCGTTTGGGGCGATCTCGAGTTCGTAGCCCTCGTCGCCCGTGGCGGCTGCCGCGTCGAGGGTGAGGTGGATACTGCCTTCCGGGATCGTTCCCTCGCCGCCGACGACCTGCGGCGTCTCCGGTCCGGCCGCCGTCCCGATCAGATCAGACAGGAAGCGGCCGATCTCGATCGCCTCGGCTTCGTCGGGTGTCACGACGATCGCCGTGGCGGGTCCGACGACGAAACTGTTTCCGGTCGAGGCCACGACCGACACGGGGATGGGGATGACCCGGTGCATCGCATCGAGCGGCGGCGGCGCCGGCCGCGCGATCGGTGCGGGCCGCGCGCACGACGATGCAGCCAGGGCCACGAGCAAGCCCAGGCCGCCGACTCTCGAGCTCTTCATTCTTCGCTCTTACAGCTCTCGCAGCCAGATGTTCCGGTAGCTGACGGGGTGATCGTGGTCCTGGAGCAGGAGCGGCAGCGGACCGTGGGCCTCGTACCTCGCTTCGCCGACGTTGGCGCTCGCCCCGGTGAGCACGGCATGGTTCTGGATGAGGATGCCGTTGTGGAGCACGGTCATCGTCGCCGGCTGTTCGACCGAGCCGTCGGCGTCGAACCGTGGCGCCATGAAGATGATGTCGTAGATCTGCCAGGCACCCGGCGGTCGCGAGGCATTGACCAGCGGGATGTGCTGCTTGTAGATCGCGCCGGCCTGGCCGTTCACATAGGTCGGGTTCTCGTACGAGTCGAGGACCTGCACTTCGTACAGACTCTGCAGGTAGACACCGCTGTTGCCCCGGTCCTGGCTGCGCCCCCGCACGACTGAAGGCGTCCGCCACTCGACGTGCAGCTGGACATCGCCAAAGCCCTGCTTCGTGACGATGTCGCCGGCATCGGGATCGACCGTGAGGGTGCCCTCGTCCTCGTCGACGACCCACGCGGCCCCGCCGCCGTTCCGCGACTCCCAGGCCGACAGGTCGGCGCCATCGAAGAGCACGACGGCGTCCGACGGCGGCCCGCCCGCCGCGCCGGGGATCACCATCACCGGCTCGGGCTCCCAGACCTCGGTTGCGCTCGGGTCGCCCTGTTCCTGGGTCAGTGAGAACGCGCCCAAGGCCAGAACGGCCACGGCCGTTGCGGCAAGGATGATTCGAGTCGTGGGCTTCGGCTTCGGCTCTGACTGTGGCATCGAGATCTCCCAGCTGGCGGCGCTACGCCGCCGAGGCCGGGATTATAGCCAGAGCGACCGCCAATCCGCCACGGCTTTCCAGCAGGTGGGTCAGGTGCCCAGATGCGCGGTGAGATCGGCCAGCTCGGCCTTCCAGCCGCCGGTGTTCTCCTCGAGATGGGCCTCGGTCTTGAAGCCCGACTCGCGTACTTCGAGGATTGTCCCGCCGCCGTCGCGCGGCGTGAGGACCCATTCGACGAGCGTCGAAGCCGCTTCGTCGAAGTCGGCGCCCGGTGCGTGCATCCACCGCCAGGCCAGCCGCGACGGTGGCTCGACTGTCTCCACGCGCGCCGCGAATCGTCCGTGGGTCGTCCAGCCGAAGTAGCCGTGGCCGCCCGGGCGAAGGTCCAACTCGGCGCTGTCACCGAACCATTGTGCGATCTCGACCGGATCGGTCAGCGCTGCCCAGACGCGCTCGGGTGGGGCGGTCAGTTCGAGCCGTCGCTCGATGACGTTGGTTGCGGCGGTATTCATCGTCGTCGGTCCTCAGGGATGTTCGTCCAGATGGCGGGCCAGCCGCGCCAGGCGACGGTCCCAGGCTCGGGCGTACGGTGCCAGCCACGTGTCTACCCGCTGGAGCGGCTTCGGCCTGAGCCGGTGCAGCCGCTCGCGCCCGGCCCACTCGTGCTCGATGAGGCCGGCGCGTTCGAGCAGGCCGAGGTGCTTCGTCACCGCCTGCCGGCTGATCGGAAGCGGTGCGGACAGCTCCGTCACCGACAGCGCACCGCCGGTCCGCAGCCGCTCGAGGAGGCGCCGGCGGGTCGGGTCGGCAACCGCCGCGAAGACATCTGGCACGCCGGGACTGTATGCAACCATGAGGTTGCATGTCAAGCGTTCGCCTCAACCACGCTACGGATCGAGCTCAGATCCAGCGGCGCACGGACTTCTTGTAGTCGCGGTAGGAGTCGCCGAACTTCCGCTCGAGGTAGGCCTCTTCGTGTCGAATGGCCGTGATCTGGATGACGATGCAGGCGATCGGGACCAGCAACAGGATCCAGAGGTTGCCCAAGCCGATGCCGAGCGCCGTCTGGCCGAGAGCGAGGCTCACGTACATCGGATTGCGCGTGAAGCGGTAGACACCGCGGCTGATGACTTCGGGAGTGGCGAGCCACGGCTTGGGATCTTGTCCCGTCTCGCGAAAGAGCCTCATCGCCGCGACCAGGAGCGGGACACCAAGGAGGACAACCAGCACGCCCAGAGCGACGCGCGGGCCCCGCGCCAGCCCGATGGATAGCGGCCAAGCGAGCTGCAGTCCGATGCCCGCGACCACCGCCGCGAGGTAGACCAGGGGCGGTGGAACCCGCACGGGCGCGCCGTCTCTGGCTTCAGTCTCCATCTAGCGTTCGCTGCCCTTGATCCATCGCACCGTCGGTTCCAACCACTCGGGTCGCGGTCAATAGAACGCGCCGTGTCGCGCTCCCGTTTCGATCTGAATCTCATGGGTCTCGTCGACCATCGTGGAGCGCTCGAACAAGGGACGACAGGATGCGCCGTTCTCGTCACTCTCTTCGAAGATCGAAAGGACTCGACCGCTGACGCTGAACTCCCGGGTGCCGAACACGATCTCACTACAGGCAGCAAGCAGCACGTAGTTGATCGGCTCTCCGAGGAGCGACGACACAGCGATGGCGATCAGGCCGCCTTTCGAGAATCCCACGACGGCGATCTGGGAAGCCGGCACGCCTTTGCCCAGCAGGGATGACACTTGCTTGGCTACCGTCTGCCCGTACTCCCCGATTCCCGTATCGGGCGAGCGTTGCTCGCTGACCACCTGGACGCCCGACTCGCTCAGCGCTCGGAGAATCTGGTCGTATTCGTACACACCGTAGTCGGGGTGCGCCGGCCTACGTCCATCCGTTTCGATGATCCGCCCGTGAAGATAAAAGACGTAGCGCGCAGCCGGATCAGGAGCCTCGGGCACAGCCGGCAAGGTAAGGGGTGTTTGAGCCGAACCGAGGCTAGCCAGAGCCACGGCGGCAATGAGCATTGCCCAACACGGATATCTGGAAGTCATCTACTAAAGTCCTGAGGCTACCTGGCGCTCGAGTTCGAACGACTGGTCATCTGCTATTCGCCTTCGAACCGCCGATCACGGTCTCACGATATTCCTTCCAGAACACTTCGGCATTCGCGATGCCAGATTCACGGAGAATCCGCAGTTCCTCATCCACCGTCTGTGGCTGGTCCTGTTCCGCGGTTTCGAGGTCGTCGAGAAACTGTCTCGTGACGTCGAGTCTGCCGAAGCGCTCGTCGTCCGCCGGCGCGCGAGCGGTGACACCTGCGACACGAAGCTCCTGGATCCGCCGCTCGACAGCCGGAGCTTCGGCCACCACGATGTCCGCGTTCAGGAACCAGCCTCCTGGCTTGATCGATTGGACGACCGACGTCAGGATAGCCCGCTTTTCCTGCGCGTTCAGATGGTGAAGTGCATACGACGAGATCACGAGATCGAAGTCGTCGGGCATGGTGCGCGTCTGGGACAGTCCTTGAAAGTCGGACCGCACCCACTCGACCCGCTGGCCAAGGTCAGCGAGCGCAACAGATCGACCAATGTCTCAGCTTGGTCGTACAGGCGCTCACTCTCTCGCCCGTTGTAGCCATGGACGTAGTCGCGGCCCATGGCTCTATGCTTCGTACACGGTGTTCCCGCCTACGACGGTCCGTACGATCTCAATGTCCTTGATCTTCTCGGGGTCGATCGTGTGCGGGTCTTCTGAGAGAACGACGAAATCGGCCAGTTTCGCCGGCGTGATCGAGCCCTTGATCGTCTCCTCCTTCGATGCGTACGCGCCGTGGAGAGTGTTCACGCGGATCGCTTCCTCCACGGTGATCTTCTGATTGGCGCCCCAGATCTTCCCGTCCCAGCCCTTGCGCGTGACCATCCCTTGGATGCCCATCAGCGGTGCGAATGGGCCTGGGCTGAAGTCCGAGCCCGCTGCCGCGAGAATCCCTGCGTCGAGGAAGGAGCGAAAAGCCATGCACCTCTTCATCAGCTCTTCGCCGTAGAAACGGAACTTGTCGGAGTTGTAATACGCGTACGTGGTGAACGGAGCGGGAACGGCGTCGAGCGCTTTCATGCGCCGCAGCAGGTCGTCGTTGATCAGCGTGCAATGGGTAATCTTGGGGCGGACGTCGACTCGTGGGAACAGTCGCTGGGCCCGCTCGAAAGCGGTGAGCGCCATGTCGATGACGACATCCCCGTTCGCGTGGACGTTGGGCTGGATGCCCGCCCGATGCACCCGTTCGACCCAGGCGTCGAGGACGTCCTGCGTCTCCGTGATATTGCCCTGGTATGGGGGGTCGACGCCAGGGTACGGCGTGCTGATCGCCATCGTGCGCTCCGAGAACGAACCGTCGATCGTGTGCTCGGAGGTAGCGCCGAACCGGATCCACTCGTCGCCGAAGCCGGTCTTGATGCCGTTGGCAATCATCGCCTCCAGCAAGTCACCGCGGACCTCGTAGCTCACCCGGTGCAGGAGGTCGCCGCGCGCCCGCACGTCCTGCAGGGCGCTCAGATCGCCGCCCTGGTGGTGGACGCTCGTCAGGCCATAGCGGACAAACTGCTTCGAGATGTACGCGAGGCCGTCGCGGGCGCGCTGCAACCTCTCATCCGCGGTGAAAGTTGGGCGCTCGCCGACACCGTTGAAGACTCTGCGCGCACGGTCGGTCACGCGGCCGGTGAGGTCACCGTTCGCGTCCTTGTCGAAGGTGCCGCCAGGCGGATTGGGCGTGCTCTTGTTGACGTCTGCCAGCTCGAAGGCCTTGGTGTTGTAGAACGAGGTGTGGCCGCCGCGATGACGGACCACGACCGGGAGGTCGGTTGACGCTTGGTCGAGGTCGTGAATGTTGAGCTCGCGGCCGTCCTGCAACTTCGTGTCGTCGAAGAAAGACCCACTGACCCAGGTGCCGGGCGGTGTCTCCCGGGCTTTCGCCCGGAGCTTCTCGACGATGCTGGCGATGGTCACAAACTCGACCTCGAACGGGTTGCCGACCAGAACCGCTTCGAGCAATGTCGTGCCGGACGCGTGATTGTGGCAGTCGGTGAAGCCGGGCACTACTGTCATCTGCCTCGCGTCGATGACGCGCGTGTCCGCGCCGGCGGTCTCCCTGATCTCGTCGTTCGTGCCGACGGCGATGAATCGGCCGTTCCTCACAGCAAATGCCTCGGCCCTTGGCATGTTCGAATCAACGGTGTAGACCCTCGCATTGGTGACCACGAGATCCGCGTCGCCGGCCTCCGCGCCGGCTGCGGTGGCCACGGGTCGGCCGAGCCATGGGCTCCCGAAGGTGCCTGCCACGGCCCCCGCCGTCAATCCCATGAACTCCCTTCGCGATCGCCTATCTTTCATGCTGCCTCCTCCAGGTTGCCAGTCGGCCTAACGCACTGCCGCTCACCTGCGGCCTACGACCGAACTAGTGGCCGTCAGGTGCAACGGCGGGTTAGTTCGATCGCATCGTCCGCCCATCGGCGACGAATTGCCCCCGCCTTCGGGGCGCCCGCAAATCGACCAGTCAGTCTAAGTGGCCAATTGCTGGTCAGTATATGTCTTGGGTTGAGAAGCGCCAGGGCGCTTGTCTGGTGGACTAGGGGCGGCGCCCCTCCCCCTGGCGGGCGAGGCGGAAGGGGAGAAAGCCGGAGGCTAGTCCTGGACCCGCGTCCAGCGGTTGCTGACGGTGAAGCGCTGGTCGGAGTTGGGCCAGGCGAACTCGAAGGTCTCCTCGAAGGTGTCGTCGTCGATGACCCGGTAGGCGAGCCGGCCGGTTCCGCCGCGCGCGTTCTCGGTCGCCTCCAGTGTGAAGCTCATCCGGTTGGGAACGTCCGAACCCGCATCCATGACGAAGCGGTTGACGTAGCCTTCGCTGTTGAACTGGCGGACGACGTAGGTCTCTCGCTCGGCGTCGTAGCTGAACCAGGTCCAGTCGAGGTGGTCGTCGCCTTCGGGTAGCCCTTCCTGCGGTTGGAAGAGGGAGCGGTTCCGGCCGAGCAGATACGTGCCCTGGAGCGCCCGCTCGTAGGTGCGCTCACCTCGCCCCTGACCGATGCTGGCCGATTCCTCGCCGGTCCACGAGCCGACGAAGTAGTCGAGCGCGTTGATCCGGCTTGAGGTGTCGGGCTCTTGAGCGATGAGCGGCAATGACAGGCAGGTGGCGGCAGCGATGGCGGTGAGGACTCGTTTCGTCACAGGGACCTCCATGAATGACGAGACGATATCGCACGCGGGCGAAACGTGGCTTGGAAGAATCCGACACCGCTTTTCGGGCCCGCTCGTCGGTAGGGCCTGGGGCGCAAGGCAGTTCTTGGAGGATCAAGGCGCGCACAGCACGCCTGGCGGTGTCCGGAGTGGGGCTCTCGGGGTC
>DCWN01000035.1 GCA_002328835.1 Acidobacteria bacterium UBA2161
CCGGTGCCGACGGCGCCGCCGCCGTTTTCTCGCCAGGTCTTCGCCGAACGCGACGTGACCAACGTGTCGCCGGAAGCCTACGCTGCCGCCGCCGAGCGGCTGAGCCGGGTGCGGAGCGGCGACCAGTTCGAGCCCCCCAGCCGCGAGGGCACGATTGTCCTCCCGGGTTACGACGGCGGCGGGGAATGGGGCGGCGCGGCCGTCGATCCGAACGGCATCATGTTCGTCAACGCGAGCGAGATGCCCTGGATCCTGACGATGGTGCCGGTGGACGAGAGCGGCGCGCTCACGCCCGGCGCGCGGGTCTACGCCAACGAATGTTTGTACTGCCACGGTACCGATCGTCAGGGCGATCCGGTCGGCGGCTACCCGTCGCTCGTCGATGTGGCATCCGAGTTGTCGCCGGAAACGATTGTATCGGCCGTCCGGAACGGCGCCGGGTTGATGCCGGCGCATCGCCACCTCTCTGACGACGAGATCGGCGCGCTGGTCGCCTTCCTCACGGGCACCGAGGCCGCACCGCCCGAGGAGGACGGGACCACGGCTCCCGACACCACCGCGCCAGCCTTCACATCGAGCGGCTACATCCGCTTCCTCGACGCCGACGGTCACCCGGCGATCGCGCCGCCGTGGGGCACGCTGACCGCCATCGACCTGAACTTCGGCACGATCGGTTGGCAGGTTCCGCTGGGGGAGCTGGAAGCGCTGACTGACCGCGGTGTGCCACCGACCGGAACCGAGAATTACGGCGGGCCGATCGTCACGGCCGGTGGCGTGGTCTTCATCGGGGCGACGCAGGACGAGAAGTTCCGCGCCTTCGCGACCGACACCGGTGCCCTGCTCTGGGAAACCGAGCTGCCGGCCGGTGGCTACGCAACCCCGGCCACCTATCTGGCCGACGGCCGCCAGTACGTCGTCATCGCGGCCGGCGGTGGCAAGATGGGGACCCCGTCGGGCGACAGCTACGTCGCATTCGCCCTGCCCGAATGATAGGGTAGGGGCCTTCCCACCCCCTGGAGGTAACGAGATGTGGAGTAGACGAATCTTTCTTCAGAACACCGGGCTGCTCGGCGCGGCCACGGTCGCCACCAAGGTGAACGGCGTCGAGGCGATCGCCGAAGCCGCCCAGTCGGTGTCCGCCCAGACCCCGGAGCAGGTGGCCCAGGACGAGTTCTTCTGGCGCGAGATCCAGCTCGGGTTCACGCTCGACCGGACGCTCACCAACCTGAACAACGGCAACAGCTGTCCGACGCCGCGCGTCGTGCACGACGCGCTGAAGCGGTATCTCGACTTCTCGAACCAGCTGCCGGTGTTCTACCGCGGCCAGCTCTCGCGGAACATCGAGACGGTACGCCGCCGTCTAGCCGACGAAGCCGGCTGCGACCCGGAAGAGTTGGCGTTGACGCGCAACGCGAGCGAGTCGATGCAGATCGCGCAGAACGGCATCGACCTCGAGCCGGGCGACGAGATCCTGACGACCGACCAGGACTACGGCCGGATGCTGACGACCTGGGACCAGCGCGAGCGGCGCGACGGCATCGTCGTGAGGCGGATCAGCTTTCCGGTGCCGACGACGCAAGACGATCTCGTCCAGCGGTTCGAAGCGGCGATCACGCCGCGGACGAAGATCATGCACTTCACGCACATCACCAACCTCACGGGCCAGCTCTTCCCGGTGCAGCGGCTGAGCCGGATCGCCCGTGCCCGCGGCATCCTGACGATGTGCGACGGCGCCCACGCGTTCGCGCACTTCCCGTTCAAGCTGCGCGATCTCGAGTGCGACTACTACGGCACCAGCCTGCACAAGTGGCTGCTCGCGCCGCACGGGACCGGGTTCCTGTACGTGCGTCAGGAGAACATCGAGCGCACCTGGCCGCTGCAGGCCGCGCGCCGGAATCAGGACACCAACATCCGGAAGTTCGAGGAGATTGGCACGCACATGGCGGGGCCGAAAGCGGCGATCGCCGAGGCGCTGGCGTTCCATCAGGCGATCGGCGCCGAGCGGAAGGCCGCGCGGTTCCGCTATTTGACGATGCGCTGGGCCGATCGGCTGAAGGATCACTCGCGGATCAAGATCAACTCGTCGCTCGAACCCGGCCAGACCTGGGCGCTCGCCAACGTCCAGATCGAGGGGGTCGACACGCGGGAGATCAACTCCTACATGTGGGATCGCTACCGGATCGTCCTGGTGCCGATCGTGCGGGACGACTACGAGGGGCTGCGGGTGACGCCCAACGTCTACACCCGCGTCCAGGAGATCGATCAGTTCGCCGACGTGATGCTGGAGATCGCCGAGACCGGGTCGATCCCGACGCAATAGAGTTTGGCGGTTCCGTACAACACGAAGGGCGGCCTACGGGCCGCCCTTTTTCTTGTTGCGACACGCCGCGCACAGCGCGGCGCGCGCTCGGGGTCGGGGGCAAAGCCCCCATCTAGATGCGGAAGAGCTTCGTGAACTTGACGACGAAGCCGCGGTTCGAGATTCGCGGGAAGCCGCGGTGGTCGGTTTCGCGGCCCTCGCTGTAGACGACGAAGATATCGCTGCCCGGCTCGTACTCCCAGCGGAACCGGACGTTGGTGCTGATCGAGTCGCTGCTCGAGTTGTACTGGACCAGCGCCGCGACCAACATCCGCGGCGACAGCGTGTAGTTGGCGCGCGCGCTCACGAGTCGCGTGTTGAAGCTGCCCTGCGGCAGGTCGATCCAGTTGACCGACGCCCGCGGCTCGACCGACAACTGTGGGCTGACCTCGATCCGCCCGAAATAGCTGAGCTGCGTCCGATCGCCGCTGAAGAACCCGCCGCGGGTGACGCTGATGTTGCCCGCGGGATTGCGCTGCGCGCCCATCCAGTAGCTCACTCGGACGTCGCTGAAATTGTAGCCGCCCGGCGGCAGCACGACGCCGTCGGCGATCCGAAAGTCTTCGAAGAGAAACTCGTACTTGTCACCGGCGTTCACGGTGAACCGGTCGGTGTTCTCGAACGAAATCTGGAACTCAGCGCCGACGTCACGACTTTCGAGGATGCCGGTCGACTCGTGCGTAATGTAGTTGATGTCGCTCTTGAACTCGAACCGGCGGATGGCGCGGATGCTGCGCGGCCGCGGCGAGAACTGCAGCTGCGCGCGGCTCTGGCGATAATCGTCGCGCCGGACGAATCCGACCTCCGGGTTGAAGTTCTTGCCGACGAGGAGGTGCGACGCACTGAAGCCGTACCGGTCGCCTTCGTTCCGGATGCTCGCCGAGTAGCTGGTGTTCTCACCCGACAGCCCCGGCGTCTGGGTCTGGGCGTAGTAGCTGGAGATATTCAGGTTCTCCAGAAATGAGAAGGCGGCGTCGAGACCGTAGGACTGGCTCGACCCGTCGCCGTCGATTGCCACCGATCGGTTGGTTCCCATGAAGCCGATCGAACTGCGGCGGAAGATGTCGCTCCGGACGCGGACGACCGAGAAGTTGGTGGCCAGCGCGTCGATATCGCCGTCTTCGCCGGTCTGGACGTTCAACAGGCCGAGCGTGAACGCGCCAGCGCGGCCGGTGACGCGGCCGCCCGCGCGGATCGGGACCGGGTCGCGCCCGCTGAGGCCGATCTGGCGGCTGAAGAAGAGGATCGGCGCCGAGCCACCTCCACCGCCGCCCCCTCCACCGAAGCCGCGCCGGCCGCCGGCGCCGCCGAACGAGAAGATCCCCTGGCCTTCCAGGAAGAACTCGCGCTTCTCGGGGAAGAACAGGCTGAACCGGGTCAAGTTGACCTGCTCGTCGTCGTCCTCGACCTGGGCGAAGTCGGTGTTCACCGTGAAGTCGGCCGTCAATCCCTGCGTCAGGCCGTACTTGCCGTCGAAGCCGACATCACCGGTGAGATCGTCGGAAATCTCGTCGGTGCTGGCGCGCGTCCCGGTGACGGCGGAGATGGCGTACGGCTTCACCTCGAGGTTGCGCGACATCGGCGGTGTCTGCAGGCCGACCAGCGTTGCGGCGAGCGACAGCCGGTACTGCGCACTGAAGCTGAGCGCACGCGGAATCGCGGTGATGAACGAGTCCTCGTTCTTCCACTGCACGCCCCGCCGGACGTTCAGCCCCCAGATCTGGTCGCGGCCCGGGCCGTAGCGGAGCGACTTGAACGGGATGACCATCTCGACGTTCCAGCCCTCGTCGTCCATCGTCGTCCGGACGTCCCAGACGGTGTTCCAGTCGCGGTTGAGCTGACGCTCGTCCGTGATCAGACCGTCCATCACCGCGCCCAGCGGGTTGGTCTGGAAGTAGAACCCGTTCCGCCGGTCGTAGAACGTG
>DCWN01000040.1:0-35292 GCA_002328835.1 Acidobacteria bacterium UBA2161
GAGGGCATTCTCACGCGCGCCCTGACTCTTGTTGCCATGGATTGGGAGGGCTTCGATACCGTCTTGTCCAAGTTGTCTGACGATGCGATTGCAACCGTGCTTGGTGCGGCTGAACACAAGCACCTTATCGGGTCGCTCCTCCTCGATAATGTAAGTCAAGAGGCCACGCTTGTCGCTCCTCATGACGAACATAAGAGATTGTTCGATGGCCTCTACGGTGGCTGATTCGGGTGTGATGGAGACGCTTACCGGATCATAGAGCATATCACGGGACAAATCGACAATCGAGCGCGGTATGGTGGCACTGAATAGCAGACTCTGGCGGTTCTTTGGAATTTGTGCTAGAATTTTACGGATGTCTCGGATGAAACCCATGTCGAGCATGCGATCCGCCTCATCGAGAACGAGGAACTGCACATAGGACAGGTCAACGTATCCCTGTGAGATGAGGTCGAGCAAGCGACCTGGGGTGGCGACCAAGATGTCAACGCCGCGGCGCAGAATCTTCTCCTGGGGGCGCTGCGATACTCCGCCAAACATAGCCATCGAACGGATGTCGAGGTGTCGAGCATATTGCTCGATGTTGTCGTGAATCTGGGTTGCAAGCTCGCGTGTTGGACACAGCATCAGAGCGCGGATACGGCGTGAGCCCCCCCACGAATCTTTGGCCATCGCATCGAGGATTGGTAGGGCGAATGCGGCGGTCTTCCCTGTGCCCGTCTGAGCGCAACCGATTATGTCGCGGCCTTCAATGAGGTCGGGGATGGCCTGAGCTTGAATCGGCGTCGGCGAGACGTAACCAATCTCGTCGAGGGCATCCAACAGGGGCTGACAGAGATTGAGGGAAGTGAAATCCATAGGGTCCAACTCACATGTGTGCGATGATGGCGGCACCGAACTCACTGCACTTGAGCAGGGTCGCACCGTCCATCAGGCGTTCGAAGTCGTAGGTCACGGTCTTGGCGCTGATCGCACCTTCTACACCGTTGACGATGAGGTCGGCGGCCTCTGTCCAGCCCATGTGTCGTAGCATCATCTCGGCAGAGAGAATCAGGCTACCTGGGTTGACCTTGTCTTGGCCGGCGTACTTTGGAGCTGTGCCGTGGGTGGCCTCGAAGATAGCTACCCCTGTGTCGTAGTTGATGTTGGCTCCCGGAGCGATTCCAATGCCACCGACCTGAGCGGCCAGAGCGTCGGAGATGTAGTCGCCGTTGAGGTTCATCGTGGTCAGCACGCCGTACTCGCGGGGTCGAGTCAGCACCTGCTGGAGCATAGCATCGGCGATGACGTCCTTGAGGATAATCTCAGTGCCAGTCCTCGGATTGGCCATCGTGCACCAAGGCCCACCGTCAATCTCAATGGCACCGAACTCATCCTTGGCGAGTTGATATCCCCAATCTCTGAAACCGCCCTCTGTGAACTTCATGATGTTCCCCTTGTGGACGAGGGTCAGGGTCTTCCGGCCGTTGGCCTGGGCGTAGCGCAGCGCCATCCGGACCAGCCGCTTGCTGCCCGTGATCGAGATCGGCTTGATGCCGATGCCCGAATCGGGCCTGATGGTGCGGCCCATTTCCCGCTCCAGGAACTCGATGACCTTGGCGGCCTCATCGGTGCCCTGGGCCCACTCGATCCCCGCGTAGACGTCCTCGGTGTTCTCGCGAAAGATCACGACGTTCATCCGCTCCGGATGCCTGACTGGCGCCGGCGTACCATCGAAGTACCGCACCGGTCGGATGCAGGCGTACAGGTCGAGGATCTGCCGCAGCGTGACGTTCAGGCTCCGGATTCCCCCGCCCACCGGCGTGGTCAGCGGCCCCTTGATCGCCACCTTGTAGGTCCGCACCGCGTCGATCGACGCCTCGGGCAGCCACTCGTCGGTCTGGACCTTGGCCTTCTCGCCGGCCAGGATCTCGAGCCACGCCACGCGCCGGGCGCCCTCGAACGCCTTGGCCACAGCCGCGTCGAACACACGCACGCTCGCGCGCCAGATGTCCGGCCCCGTACCGTCGCCTTCGATGAACGGCACGATCGGATTGTCGGGAACGACGAGGCGCTCACCGTCTTTGGTGATCGGCGCACCGTCAGCGGGTGGAGTCACAGATGATGTCTCAGGCATGAGTCGCGAGTAATGAATTTCAAATCCGTCGCCATGAACAGCCCGTCGTGAAGACGCAACCGATCGTTTTAGGTCAGAGCCCCCCGTCGTTCACGCAGGATGTTCACAGAATCTGTGGAAAACCTTGTGGAAAACATCCGCCCGCGCGCCGATACGCCGCTTCAACTGGGGGGTTCGAGCGATTTGCACCATCGTGGTGCGACAGGCGCTATCGACTGGCCCGCGTGCCGGCGTGCGGACCACATTATACTGTATGCGTCCGCCGTGGCTCCCCGACGACGGGGATCGCCAACTCACCATGTCGTCGCTCGAGGCTCCATGACATCCGTCCGCGTGCCGCGCTCGCCACAACATCTCGTCGTCACGTGCATCGCCTGCGCCGACTGCCACGGCGAGACCGGCGCCGGTGACGGTCCGTGACGCCCCCACCGACGAAGATCGTCATCGCCGACGAACTGCCCGCCGCGGCGGCCGATCTGCTCCGCCAGGAGGGCTGGCAGGTCGACGCCCTCGCCGGCCGGCCGCGCGACCAACTGCTGGCCGACCTCGCGGACGCCGAAGGGCTCGTCGTCAGGAGCGCCACGCAGGTGGACGCAGCGCTGCTCGCCGCCGCACCCCGACTCAAAGTGGTCGCCCGGGCCGGATCGGGTGTCGACAACGTCGACCTGACGGCGGCCAGCGAGCGCGGCATCCTGGTTCTCAATGCACCCGGCGCGAACAGTGTCAGTGTCGCCGAGCACGTCTGCGCACTGATGCTGTCGCTCGGCCGGTCGATCGCGCGCGCGGATGCGGCGATGAAGGACGGCCGGTGGACCAAGCGCGAACACCTCGGCACCGAGCTGCGCGGCAAGACCCTGGGGCTGGTCGGCCTCGGGCGGGTCGGACAGGAGGTGGCCTCTCGCGCGCGAGCCTTCGGCATGCAGGTGCTCGCCCACGATCCGTACATCGCGGAACAGGTTGCCGGTGACCTCGACGTCGCCCTCGTCACGCTCGACGACCTCTGCACACGATCGGACTTCATCAGCCTCCACGTGCCCGCCACCGCGGCGACGCGTCGACTGTTCGATGCCGAGCGCCTGGCGGCCTGCAAGCGAGGCGTCCGGATCATCAACACGGCCCGGGGCGACCTCCTCGATGAGGATGCCCTGGCCGACGCCATCGAGGCAGGCCAGGTTGCCGGCGCCGGCCTGGACGTGTTCGAACGGGAGCCGCCGGTGCACTCCCGACTGACCGCCCTGCCCCAGGTCGTGGCGACACCGCATATCGCCGGATCCACCACCGAGGCCCAGCACCTGGTAGGGACCGAGACCGCCGCCAGCGTCCGCGACTATCTCCGCTTCGGGATCGTGCACAACGCGGTGAACTTCCCGTCGATTCCACCCGAGGAACTCAAGCGGCTGCAGCCGTTCATCGGCCTGGCGGAGCAACTCGCCGCCTTCGCCGCTCAGCTCGTCACCGGCCGCACATGCCGCGTGGGCATCCGCTACTACGGTGGGCTTGCCGTCGGAACCACCGAGCCGCTCGTGGGCGCCGTGCTGACCGGCCTGTTCCGCACGATGCTCTCGTCGACGGTGACGGTGATCAATGCGCGCGCCGTAGCCGAGGCGCGCGGCGTCGAGGTGATTGAGTCACGAAGTTCGCGCGCACGGGACTTCACGAGTCTCATGTCGCTCAAGATCGAGACGTCGGATGGCGCCCTCTGGGTCGAAGGTGCGCTGTTCGAGCATGGCGGCGCACGCCTGGTTCTGCTCGACGGCGTGGAAGTCGAGGCCGGCCTCGACGGCACGCACATCGTCATCCGCAATCGAGACGAGCCGGGTGTCATCGGCGCGATCGGCACGATTCTCGGCCAGCACGAGACCAACGTGGCCAGCTTCGCGCTCGGCCGCGGCTCGGCCGGCGCCATCGCCGTCGTGAACGTGGACGACCCCACGACGCCGGAGGGCCCGGCCCTGGACGAGCGCCTGCTGGACGCGCTCCGCGCCGTGCCGGCTGTGCGGACGGCAGATCTCGTACGGGTGTAGGTCTATCGCGAAGACGGGTGAGGGTTGAAGACTATGGGCTCCGACAGACCGCGACTGGGCGGCGGTGCCGCGTCGGCAGAGCCCTAGAGGCAGCCCGACAAGGCCCCCCCGCCGAGAGCAAGGAGTTTCGGGATGCCGACCGGGCTCCACGACGCGGTGCCACCGTCCAGCGTGCGCGTTCGGGGCGAAGCCCTAATCTAAGGAAGCCTGAGGCGGCGAGTGCCGGTGCCGTCGTCGAGCGTGACGGTCGCCCCGTCGATGTCCGCGACGACCGTGCCGGGCAGGACGCCGTCGCCGACCGCGAGGAATTGCATCCGACCTTCCACCGACACGATCGCCGTGTAGACGGGCGTTCCGTCCGGCGCGCGCTTGGTGGCAATCCCGATCAGGTCGACGGCCGGCGGCGAGACCGCCGAGACCTCTGGCATCGCTGCCGCGGCCGACGCCGACTCGTCAGGCAACGACATCACCGGCGCTTCTCGCCCGCCGAAGGTGAAGGGATTGCGCGCCGGACGATGGGGGGCCGGCGGCGCCGACATGAAGGTCCGCAGGCGTTCGGCCTCGGTCGCGAACTCGGGCGCCGCCAGCGCCGCCCGGACCGCCGGCCCCGGCGTCACCGACCGCTCGGGCACCTGGGGGTCGGAGGGCGTGGCCGCGGCCATCCAGGCCGCCACCAGCGCGCCACCGATCGACCACCCGACGAGCCGTTTCGTCTGCATTGTCGGTGGGTCCATCGTAGCACTCGGGCGCGCGCCGCTCCCAGCCCGATCGCTGGCCGCGTGCGGCGCCGTGCAATTGTGGTAATATTCGCCGTGCACCCTGCGACGGCTTCGGGTAGGCATCCCTCCCTCACAGATTCGTCGGCCATCGCTGTCATCCCCGCCCGTTACGCGTCGTCCCGACTTCCTGGCAAAGCGTTGATCGACATCGCCGGCCGGCCGATGGTGGAGCACGTCTACCGTCACGCGCAGGCGGCCTCGACGCTCGACGCGGTGATGGTCGCGACCGACGACGATCGCATCGCCGAGGCCGTCGCCGGTTTCGGTGGGCTCGTCGAACGGACCCGCGACACGCATCGGTCCGGAACCGAGCGGGTGGCCGAGGTCGCAGGCCGGCTCCCCTGCGCCGTCGTCGTCAACGTGCAGGGTGACGAACCGTTCATCGAGCCGTCGATGATCGAAGAGGCGCTGGCACCCCTCGTCGCCGATCCGGCGATCGTGATGTCGACACTGCGTCGGCGGATCGACGACCCGGCAGAACTGGCCGATCCCGACGTGGTCAAGGTTGTGGTCGAC
Source organism: Acidobacteria bacterium UBA2161 (assembly GCA_002328835.1). GTDB lineage: Bacteria > Acidobacteriota > Vicinamibacteria > Vicinamibacterales > UBA823 > UBA2161. The sequence continues at coordinate 5,436 of DCWN01000040.1, forward strand.
CGCCGCGGGGACGCGCTGTATTTCTCCCGCCAGGCGATCCCGCATGCGCGCCCCGACGCCGCGCCGACCGTCTACAAGCACATCGGCCTGTACGTCTACCGCCGCGAGTTCTTGCTCGAGCTGGCCAGCCTGCCACCGATGCCGCTCGAGACCGCCGAATCGCTGGAGCAGCTGCGCGCGCTCGAGCACGGCTTCGCCATCAGGACCGTCGAAACGACGGGCGATTCGCTGGGCGTGGACACGCCCGAAGACGTCGAACGGGCCCGCCGGGCCCTGACCGCCGGAGCTCGCGCGTGACGGAGCTGCCACTGGGGAGGAACGGTCGACCGATGAAATACATCTTCGTGACGGGTGGAGTGGTGTCGTCATTGGGCAAGGGGCTGGCCGCAGCGTCTCTCGGGTGCTTGCTGGAAGGCCACGGCTACAAGGTGACGATGCTCAAGTTCGACCCCTACGTGAACGTCGATCCCGGCACGATGAGCCCGTACCAGCACGGCGAGGTCTACGTCACGGACGACGGCGCCGAGACCGACCTCGACCTGGGCCACTACGAGCGGTTCACCAGCACGGTCACGACGCGCAACCACAACTGGACCACCGGAAAGATCTTCCTCTCGGTGATCGAGAAGGAGCGGCGCGGCGACTATCTCGGCCGGACCGTCCAGGTCATCCCGCACATCACCGACGAGATCAAGGCCAGCATCCGCGCCGTCTCCGATGAGGCCGACATCGTGCTCGTCGAGATCGGCGGCACCGTGGGCGACATCGAGAGCCAGCCGTTCCTCGAAGCGATCCGCCAGTTCCGGCAGGACGTGGGCCGGGAGAACACCCTCTACGTCCACCTCACGCTGGTGCCGTTCATCGGCACGGCGGGCGAGCTCAAGACCAAGCCGACCCAGCACAGCGTCCGCGATCTGCGCGCCATCGGCATCCAGCCCGACATTCTGCTCTGCCGGACCGATCGGCAGCTCGACACGGCGATCAAGCAGAAGATCGCCCTGTTCTGCGACGTCGCCGAGGAGGCGGTGATCACCGCGAAGGACGTCAGCAATATCTACGAGGTGCCGCTGGCGCTCGCGGGCGAAGGCCTCGACCCCATCGTCCTCAAGCATCTGCATCTGTCCGCCGAGCGGCGCAACATGTCGGCCTGGGAGGCGCTCGTCGAGCGCATCCGACATCCGAAGGACCAACTGACGATCCACGTCGTCGGCAAGTACGTCGGCTACGAGGACTCCTACAAGAGCCTGAATGAGGCGGTCTACCACGCCGGCTTCAAGCATGGCTTGAAGGTCGCCATCAAGTGGATCGAATCCGAGGCGCTCGAGGCTCCCGACGGCGAGCGGCTCCTCGACGGTGCCGACGGCATCCTCGTGCCGGGCGGATTCGGCGACCGCGGCAGCCGCGGGATGATGTGCGCCGCGCGGGTTGCCCGCGAGCGCCAGATCCCTTACTTCGGCATCTGCTACGGCTTCCAGTGGGCCGCCGTCGAGTTCGCCCGGAACGTCTGTGGCCTCGAAGGCGCCGATTCGACCGAGTGCACGCCGGACGCCGCCCACAAGGTCATCTACAAACTCCGCGACCTGCTCGGCGTCGACGACCTCGGCGGCACCATGCGGCTCGGCGGGTACGCCTGTGAGCTGGCGCCAGACTCGAAGTCCCTCGACGCCTACGGCCAGCGAGAAATCCGGGAGCGCCACCGGCATCGCTACGAGTTCAATCGCGACTACGAGAAGCCGCTGGCGGAGCACGGCCTGCGGATCGCCGGGCAGTCCCCGGACGGGAAGTTCGTCGAGGTGCTCGAACTCCCCGAGCATCCCTGGTACGTGGCGGTCCAGTTCCACCCCGAGTTCAGGTCGAAGCCGCTCCATCCGCATCCGCTGTTCGACCACTTCGTGGCGGCCAGCTACGATCACAAGCAAGCCGCGCTGCCACGACGGCAGCCCGCGGCGTCGCTGGCCGGCTAGCAGCCCGTGGTGAAAGTGCCGCTGCATTCGCCCGCCGATGCATCCCGCCCTGCGGCGTTGCTCAGCGGTCGAATACTCTCGGTATGCTCCCGCTTCGCGCCTTGCAGGGCGGACGCCTCGACGGTCTCGGTGCCACTCGGCACTTTCACCACGGACCGCTAGCCCCTCCCCGCGCGCGGCCACGGGCCGTGTGGGCGGTCTATAATGAGCCGGTGAATCCGGTCACAATCGGAGGCGTCGGGTTCGGCGTCGGCCAGCCCCTGGCCCTCATCGGCGGCCCGTGCGTCATCGAGAGCGAAGCGCACGTCCTGTCACTCGCCGAGCGCATCAGCGCCGTCGCCGCCGAGCGCGGCATTCCGCTCGTGTTCAAGGCGTCGTTCGACAAGGCCAACCGCACATCGCTGGGTTCGTACCGGGGCCCGGGCCTCGACGAGGGCCTACGCATTCTCGAACGCGTCAAGCGCGATGTCGGCCTGCCGATTCTCACCGATGTGCACGAGGCCGCTCAGGCCGCCGCGGTCGGCGAGGTGGCCGACGCGGTGCAGATCCCCGCGTTTCTGTCGCGCCAGACCGACCTCCTGGTGGCCGCCGCGCGCACCGGCCGGGCGGTCAACGTGAAGAAGGGGCAGTTCCTGTCGCCGTCCGACATGCGGCACGCGATCGCCAAGCTCACGGCCAGCGGCAACGACCAGGTCCTGGTCACCGAGCGCGGCGTGACGTTCGGCTACAACAATCTCGTCGTCGACATGCGTGCGTTTCCACAACTCCGTCAACTGGGCGTGCCCGTCATCTTCGACGTCACCCACAGCCTCCAACTGCCCGGCGGCGCGGACGGCGCCTCGGGCGGTCAGGCGGAGTTCATCGTGCCGCTCGCCTCTGCCGGGGTTGCCGCGGGCATCGACGGGGTCTTTCTCGAGGTTCATGACCGCCCGACCGAGGCGAAGAGCGACGGGCCGAACGCGTGCCCGCTCGATGAATTGTCGCCGCTGCTCGAGCGGCTCACCCGAATCGACGGCGCGGTACGGGAGGCCGCGGCGCGCGCGTGACCAGGACCGACCGCCCCGGCAGTTCGGCGACGATGAGCGCGGACCTGACCCTCGCGCGCCAGGTCCTCGAAACCGAAGCCGCGGCGATTCTGGCGCTGCTGGACCGGATCGATGGCGCCTTCGAGCGGGCGGTCGACGTGCTGCAGCGCTGCTCGGGCCGCGTCATCGTGACCGGGATGGGCAAGTCGGGCATCATCTGCCGCAAGATCGCCGCGACGCTCTCCAGCACCGGCACACCGGCGTTCTTCCTACACCCGGCCGAGGCGATTCACGGCGATCTCGGCGTCATCCAGCGAGGCGATGCCGTCGTCGCGCTCTCCTACAGCGGCGAGACCGACGAACTGCTGCGCCTGCTGGAGACGATTCGCCGGCAGGACGCTCGACTCGTCGCCGTCACCGGCGCGCCGGCCTCGACGCTGGGTCAGGCCGCCGACGTCACGTTGAACTGCCGCGTGAACGAGGAGGCCTGCCCGCTGAACCTCGTGCCGACCGCCAGCACCACGGCGGCGCTCGCGCTCGGCGACGCGCTGGCCATGGCGCTCCTGGTCCGCAAGGGCTTCAAACAGGAAGACTTCGCCAGCCTGCATCCCGGTGGCAAGCTCGGCAAGCGACTGATGCGGGTCGAGCACCTAATGCACAGCGGCGACCAGCTACCGTGCGTCGAGCCGACGACGCCGATGCGTGACGTCATCTACGAGATGTCGAGCAAGGGCCTCGGGATGACGTGTGTCGCGGGCGCAGACCGGCGCCTGGCCGGAATCATCACCGACGGCGACCTTCGACGCCACATGGATGGCTCGACCGATGTGCTGACGCGCGCCGCCAGCGACGTGATGACCGCCGCGCCCGTCACGATCGCCGGCAGCACCCTCGCCGTGGAGGCCCTGAACGCCATGGAGGCAAAGCGGATCACGTCGCTCGTCGTCGTGGACGACGGGCGGATCATCCGCGGCGTGCTGCAGATCCACGACCTCTGGCGGACCGAACTGTTCTAGAGAGACTGCGTGTCGCTCGAAACCACCGCTACCCGCATCCGCCTGCTGCTCTTCGACGTCGACGGGGTCCTGACCGACGGCCGGGTCGAGGTGCACGCCGACGGGTCGGAATCGAAGCAGTTCCATATCCGCGATGGCGCCGCCATCGTCTGGGCGAATCGCGCCGGCCTGCTGACGGGTGTGCTGTCGGCGCGCACCTCGGCCGCGACGACGCTCAGGGCGCAACAGCTCAAGATGCCGATTGTCGTGCAGGGCGTCGCGTCGAAGCTCGACGCCTACGAGCAACTCCTCACCGACCACGGCCTGGCCGACGCCGAGGTCGCCTACATGGGCGACGACCTGCTCGACCTCCAGGTGCTCGGGCGTGTCGGGCTCTCGGCCGCGCCCGCGGACGCGGCCACCGACGTCCGGCAGCGTGTCGACTGGGTGAGTGCGGCGCGCGGCGGCGCGGGGGCCGCCCGCGAACTGATCGAACTGGTCCTGCAGGCCCGGGGCCTCTGGCCGCCGATCGCGGAGTCGCCCGAGACCGCGGTCAGCCGTTCCCATGGATAACGCCGCCTCCGCCGCGTTCGTCGCCGTCCTCGTGGCGCTCCTCGTCGGCCTGACGGTCGGCAAGGCCTGGGAACGCTACAAGCTGCGCGGCGGCCGCTGGATCGACCGTCGCAAGGCCCGACAGTCGCCCCACTACATCCTCGGGCTGAACTTCCTCGTCTCGAACCAGATCGACCTGGCCATCGAGGAGTTGAGCAACGCCGCCGGCCTCGACGCCGATGCGCTCGAAGTGCACATGATTCTGGGCAACCTGTACCGCGAGAAGGGCCAGGTCGGCCGGGCGATCCAGGTGCACCAGGCGTTGTTGCAGCGCTCGGGCCTCTCCACCATCGAGCATGCCTACGTGCTGCTCTGCCTCGGCCTCGACTTCAAGCGCGGCGGGTTCGTGGATCGCGCGCTCGAAGCGTTCAACGAAGTGCTCCGCCTGGATCCCAACAACCGCTACGCCCTGCTCAACCTGGAGAAGCTCCACGAGGAGCAGCACCAGTGGGCCGAGGCCTACGCCATCCGGCAGCGCGCCATGACGCTGGCCGAGCCCGACGCCCAGGACGCGCATCGGGCGATCCTGGCGTTCCTCGAAACCGAGATCGGCCGCGAAGCGCAGCGGAACGCCGACCCGAAAGAAGCCATCTCGCGATTCGAGGCGGCCATCGAACTCCAGGACGGCACCGTGCCCGCCTACCTCTATCTGGGCGACGTGCGCCTGGCCGGCGGCGACGTGAAGGGCGCGATCACCGCCTGGGAACGCGTGGTCGACATGGCGCCCGAGCGCGCCTACCTGGCCTTCGACCGGCTCGCCTCCGCCTACCCCAAGGCAGGCGCGCCCGGGAAGTTTCAGGAGTTGTGCCGCGGGCTCATCGCGGCCAACCCGGTCGAATGGCGCGCCCGCCTGGCGCTCGCCCGCCACTCGGCCGAACGCGGGGCGCTGCGCGAGGCCCTCGAACTACTCTTCGAGGCCCTGGTGCACAACCCCCACGCGTTGTCGATCCACCAGGCGATCTGGAAGACGCTGAGCGAACTGGGCCTCGACGCCGCCCTGGTGGCGCAGTACGTCGAGTTGACCCGCGGCGCGGTCTTCTATCTCGACCCGCACGTCTGCACGCACTGCCGGTACCGCAGTACCGAGCTGCTCTGGCAGTGTCCGCAGTGCCACGAGTGGAGCACCTTCCTCGAGGAACGGATTGCGCCGGCGAAGGACGCGACCGACGCGCCTCGCGAACGTGACTGACAGACGCGCGACCATCACTCGATGCTGAGGATTGCGCTCACCGGCGGCCTCGCCACGGGCAAGAGCCATGTGCGGGCCCGCATGGCCCAGCTGGGCCTCCCCACCATCGACGCCGACGTCGTCGCCCGGCACGCTGCCCGCGTCGACCAGCCGGCGTGGCACGAGATCCGCGAGCGTTTCGGCGAGAGTGTGTGCACGGCCGATGGCGCGCTCGATCGCCAGGCGCTCGGCGATATCGTCTTCAACGACGCCGACGCCCGACGCGACCTGGAGCAGATTCTCCACCCGCGGGTCTACGCCACGATCGCCGCCTGGCTCGATCGGCTGGCCGCCGCGAATACCGACGTCGCCGCCGTCGCCGACATCCCGCTGCTCTATGAGACCGGGCACGATCGCGACTTCGATTTGGTCGTCGTCACCGAATGCGATCCGGACACCCAGGTCGAGCGGATCATCGCCCGCGACGGCCTGGACGAAGCGGACGCCCGCCGGCGGATCGCCGCGCAGCTGTCGACGGCGGACAAGGCGGCGGAGGCCGACGTCGTCATCTCGACGGCGGGCACCCTGGCCGAGACCGACGCCCAGGTCGACCGCTTCGTGATCGGCCTCGGCAGCCGATAGCCCTGATCGGACTCAGCCGTCCACGCCCAGGCGGATCTCGGCCGCGCGCACCGTATTCACCATCAACATCGCCACCGTCATCGGGCCGACGCCCCCGGGCACCGGTGTGAAGGCGCCGGCGGTGTCGGCAACCGCTGGGTGCACGTCGCCGATGAGCAGCGCACCCCGCTTCGCGAAGGCCGCCAGCCGCGGCGAGTCGGCGGGCAGCAGGTCCCGGATCGTCGCCGCGTCGGCCACGCGGTTGATGCCCACATCGACAACGGTCGCGCCGGGCCTGACATATTCGGGCGTCACGAAGGCCGGCCGCCCGAGCGCCGCCACGAGAATCTCGGCCTCGCGCGCCACGGCCGGCAGTTCGCGTGTCCGCGAGTGGCAGATGGTCACCGTGGCATGCCGGTGCAGCAACAGCATGGCCACGGGTTTCCCGACGATCTGGCTGCGCCCGATGACGACCGCGCGCCGGCCGGCCAACTCGATGCCGCTGCGATCGAGCAACTCGAGGATGCCGGCGGGCGTGCACGGCGCGAACCGCGGACGCGCCTGGACGAGGCGCCCGACGTTGGCGGGATGGAAGCCGTCGACGTCCTTCAACGGATCGATCGCGTCGAACAGCGCTCGCTCGGCCTCCGGACCAAGCGCGGCGGGCAGCGGGGACTGGACCAGGATGCCGTCGTGGTCGTCACTGGCGTTGAACCGCTCCACGACCTGGCGGGCCGCCTCGAGCGTGGCGGTCGACGGCAGCGAGACGACCTCGACGGAGAGCCCGATCTCGGCGCCCGCCCTGGACTTGGTTCCGACGTAGACCTGGGACGCCGGGTCGTCACCGACGAGCAGGATGCCCAGCGTGGGAGGACGGCCCAGGCGCCGCGTGCAGGCCGCGACCCGCGGCACCAGTTCGGATCGGATATCCGCCGCGGTGCCCTTGCCATCGAGGAGTCTGGCACTCATGCCGCGGCATTCTAGCAGCCCGTGCTCAAAGAGCCGCGTCGCCGCGAAACCCCGTCCGGCTCCGACAGTTTCGGCTTTGGTACCCTCGCGAAGTCCAGTAGAATGCCGCCGCTCCTGGAGAGCAGAGGACGACTCGGCCTGAGAGGGCGATGGCGATGACTGATCGCGGCACCTGGGGATCTCGGTTTGGCTTCGTGCTCGCCGCCGCCGGCTCGGCGGTCGGGCTGGGCAATATCTGGGGCTTCCCGACCCAGGTCGGACAAGGCGGCGGCGCCGCGTTCGTGCTGCTCTACCTGGCGTGCATCGTCTTCATCTGCTTCCCGATCCTGATCGCCGAACTGGCCCTGGGCCGGCGGACGCAGACCGACCCGGTCGGCGCCTTCCGCGCGGTTCAGCCGAACTCACGATGGTGGATGGCTGGCGCGATATTCGTTGCCGCCGGTGTCGGCATCCTGTCGTTCTACGCGGTGATCGCGGGCTGGACGCTCGCCTACATCTGGTTCGCCGCCACCGGCGCCGCGGGCTCGAGCGCCGAGGAAATCGGCGCGTTCTTCACCGAGTTCACGTCCAGTGGGCCGGTCAACCTGTTTCTGACGTTCGTCATCATGGCCGTGACCGGGGGCGTCCTGCTGGGCGGCGTCCGATCGGGCATCGAACGGATGACGAAACTGATGATGCCGATGCTGATCGGGTTGCTGCTCATTCTGGCGGCCCGCGCCGTCACGCTGCCCGGTGCGGCCGAGGGCCTCGCCTACTACCTGCGGCCGGATTTCAGCAGAGTCTTCGACATCGGCACCGTCAACGCCGCGCTGGGCCAGGCCTTCTTCTCGCTCAGCCTCGGCATGGGAACCATGCTCGTCTATGGCAGCTACCTGACCCGGCGCGAGGGGATCGCCAAGGCCGCGCTGATGGTCGTCGGGCTCGACACCGCCATCGCGCTGCTGGCGGGCTTCATCATCTTCCCGTCGGGCTTTTCGATCCCGGGCTTCGACCCCAGCGCGAGCGGGCCGGGGCTGATCTTCGTCGTCCTGCCTCGCCTCTTCGCGACACTCCCGGGAGGCAGCCTCTTCGGCGCCGCGTTCTTCATCCTCCTGACCATGGCCGCGCTGACCTCGGCCGTCTCCCTCCTCGAGGTCCCGGTCGCTCATTGCATCGACGCGCACGGCTGGCCCCGCCGGAAGGCGGTCATCGTCATGACGCTCGGCACGTTCTGCCTCGCCGCGCCATCCGCGCTGGCCAACGGTGCATCCCGCTTCTTCAGCGCGCTGCCCGTGGTCGGGATGGACTTCCAGACGCTGATGATCACGATGTGGAACAACTTCGCCCTGCCGATAGGCGGATTCCTGACGGCGGTGTTTGTCGGCTACGTCTGGCGGATCGACAAGGCGCTCGAGGAACTCCTGGCCGAGCAGGCCTGGTTCCCGGGGCGCCAGTTGTGGGGCGTCTTGATCCGCTACGCCTGTCCGTTCGCTATTGTGGTCATCCTCGTCTACACCGTGCTGTCGATGATCGGCTGAGACTCGCGCGCCGACCGCCGCGACCAAGGAGCCCTGGATGGAAGACCTGACGAACCAAATCCTGGCCGTCGACAGCTTCGTGTACCGGTGGTATCTCATGCCAGCGGTCCTCCTCCTCGTCGGCGCACTCATCACCGTCAGGACCGGCCTGGTCCAGATCCGCCGATTCCCGGTGGCCGTCCGGACGGTCTTCGCCGGCGCCTTCCAGAAGGGTGGAGGGAAGGACGGAACGATCACGCCGTTTCAGGCGCTGTCGACCGCGCTCGCCTCGACCGTCGGCAACGGCAACATCGGCGGCGTGGCGACGGCGATCATCATCGGCGGGCCGGGCGCCATCTTCTGGATGTGGGTCTGCGCCGCGGTCGGCATGGCGACGAAGTACGCGGAGGCGGTGTTGGGCGTCCACTACCGCGTGACGCGCGAGACCGGCGAACTGGCCGCTGGGCCGATGTACTACATCACCGGCGGCATCAAGAACCAGACGTTCGCCAAGCCGCTGGCCTACGCCTTCGCGTTCTTCGGCGCCGTCACGGCGCTGCTGGGCACTGGCAACATGGCCCAGTCGAACACCGTCGCCCGCACCTTCGTCGAGGCGGCGAGCACGATCTTCGGGCTCGACGTGCCGCACTGGGTGCCGGGCCTGCTCATCACCATCTTCGTCGGCCTCGTCCTCCTGGGCGGCATCCAGCGAATCGCGGCGGTCGCCGAGACCCTCGTACCGTCGATGATCGTCCTCTACGTCACCACGGCCCTGATCTACATCCTGCTCAACATCACGCATCTGCCGGCGGTCTTCGGGCTGATCATCTCGCGCGCGTTCTCGCCGTCGGCTGCGGTGGGCGGTTTCGTAGGCGCGTCGGTCGCTCAGGCCTTGGCTGCCGGCATCAGTCGCGGCGTCCTCTCGAACGAAGCCGGCCTCGGAAGCGCCCCGATCGCGCACGGCATCGCCAAGGTGAATCACCCGGCCGAGCAGGGCGTCGTCGGGTTGTTCGAGGTCTTCGTCGACACGATCCTCGTCTGCTCGATGACGGCGTTCATCATCCTGTCGTCGGGCCTCTGGACCGACCCGGCATATCAGGCGTCGAGCGGCGACCTGACGGCCGCCGCCCTGAGTACCAACATCCCGTTCGCCTCGCTGATCGTGGCGCTGTGCTCGTTCCTGTTCGGCTTCTCGACCCTGATCGGCTGGTACTACTACGGCGAGAAGTGCTTCGAATTCATGGTCGGCTCGAAGATGATCATGCCGTATCGGATGCTGTTCACGGCGCTCGTCATGGTCGGTGCCGTCATCGACGTGCCGGTGGTCTGGGCGATCGGCACTCTGCTGAACGGCTTCATGGCGTTTCCGAATCTGATCGGCCTGGTCTTTCTGGTGGGAACGGTGAAGAAGCTGACGACGGAGTACTTCGAGAACAAGGCGGGCACGTAGGGTAGCGTGGACCGAGGGTGCGATCGTAGATGTCGCGGCGCGGGGCGAGGGCGCGTCGGGCTCAGACACCCTCGCACGCCGACGGCAGCTTCGGCTGGCCTGGGAATAAGAGAGGGCCCGGCCGTCGACGCGCTGCGGAACTCGCCGACGACCCTCATCCCCGGCGCCGGCCGCTCGACCCGAGCTCGCGGCTGGGCGTTGCGCTGGTCGATCCCTTCTTAGGGAGGCGGCCGCCCAGACGCTCGACTTGGAAGAACCGCTTCGGCAAAGATTCGCCCGGCCAACCCATGGCTCACTCCGTGGAGCCACCCCGATTCACCTCTCCAACGGCCGACGACGGGATCGACGGCGCAATGCCCAGTCGCGCGCTCAGCGATCACGCCTTCTCGAGAGCTTCGAGGAACTCAGCGGTCCGCCGCTCGGGGTCTCCGCCCACGAGCAGGTCGGAGATCACCGCGACCGCCGTCGCCCCGGCGGCGATGACGTCGGGTGCCCGCGAGAGGGTGATGCCGCCGATCGCGACGACCGCGATGCCCGGCATCCCACCGGCGCGTCCGGCCGCTTGCTCGACCAGTGCCAACCCTAACACCGCGTCGGCCTCGGCCTTGGTGCCGGTCGGGTAGACCGGCCCGACGGCAGCATAGGAAATCGGCTCATCGAGTGCCGCCTCGAACTGCGTCAGGCTATGCGTCGAAAGGCCCACCACCGCCTCGGGCCCGACGATGCGGCGTGCCGCCGCCGCCGGCAGGTCGTCCTGCCCGACGTGCACGCCCCCCGCGCCTGCGAGAAACGCCAGGTCGGCCCGGTCGTTGACGACGACCGTCGCGCCGTATCGCGCCCCGAGCGCCACCAGCGCCTCGGCCCAGGCCAGCACGACCGCGCTCGAGGCCGACTTGGCCCGCAGCTGGACTAGCCGCGCCCCGCCCCGCATCATCGCCTCCGCGACCGCGGGCACGTCCCAGCCCTGGTCCGCCGACAGCTCCGCATCGATGATGGGATAGAGAGGTGGCAGCGCGGTCATCGGGGTGGGACGGGAGGCCATGCGGGCGGGCGCGCCACGCGCGCCGAGAGGCGGAGAACGGTGGCTAGACCGCTTTCGCCAAGCGCTTCCGTTCGCGTTCGGCCTGGAAGTGCTCCATGAACGTCGTATCGAACTCGCCAGCCACGAACGCCGGATCGGCCAGGAGGGCCCGATGCAGCGGGATCGTCGTCTCGATCCCCTCGATGACCGACATGTCGAGGGTCCGCCGCAGCCGCGCGATCGCCTCGGCGCGGTCGCGTCCGTGTGCCACCACCTTGGCCACCATCGAGTCGTAAAACGGCGAGACCGTGCAGCCGGCATGGGCGTAGGTGTCCAGCCTGACACCCGGCCCGCCCAGGACGCTGAACGTCTCGATGACACCCGGGGACGGCACGAACGTGTCGGGGTTCTCGGCGTTGACGCGGCACTCGATCGCGTGGCCGCGCAGCTTGACGTCGCTCTGCTTGAACCCGAGCCGCTCGCCCGCCGCGATGTTGATCTGCGCCTTGACGATATCGATCCCGGTGATCATCTCGGTCACGGGATGCTCGACCTGAAGCCGCGTGTTGGCTTCCATGAAGTAGAAGTTCTTCTCGCCGTCCATGAGGAACTCGAACGTGCCGGCATTGTGGTACTCCACCGCCTTGGCGGCATCCACCACGGTGTTCCCCAGCTTCTTCCGCATCCGGTCGGTCAAGGCCACCGAGGGCGCCTCTTCCAGCAGCTTCTGATGCCGGCGCTGGATGGAGCACTCGCGTTCCCCAAGGTGCACGACGGCCCCGTGCTCGTCGGCCAGCACCTGCACCTCGATGTGGCGTGGCGCCTCGACGAACTTCTCGATGTAGACGTCGCCGATGCCGAACGCGGTCTCGGCTTCGTGCTGGGCGGTCTGGAACGCGCCTTCCAGCTCGTGCGCCGAGCGCACGACCCGCAGACCACGCCCGCCACCTCCCGCGGTCGCCTTGATGATGATCGGGAACCCGAGTTCCTTGGCCAGCGCGTCGGCCTTCTCGAGATCCTCGATCGGCCCTTCACTGCCCGGCAGGACCGGCACCCCGGCCCGCTTCATGGCGCGCCGCGCCCGGGCCTTGTCGCCCATTAGCCGGATCACCGTCGGGTCGGGCCCGATGAACTTGATCTGGCAGGCTTCGCACACTTCGGCGAAGTAGGCACTCTCGGACAGAAAGCCGTAGCCGGGATGGACGCCATCGGCGCCCGTGATCTCGGCCGCGCTGATCACCGCCGGCACGTTGAGATAGCTGTCGACGCTGCGCTCGGGTCCGATGCAGACCGCCTCGTCCGCGAACCCGACGTGCAGCGCGTGCTCGTCGGCATCTGAGTACACCGCAACGGTGCTGATGCCGAGCTCCCGGCAGGCCTGAAGGACCCGCAGCGCGATCTCGCCCCGGTTGGCGATCAGAACCTTCTTGAACATCGGTCTCGCGTCTAGCTTCCCGCCTGCCGCGGCCGGATCGCGAAGAGCTGATCGCCGTACTGCACCGGCTGGCCGTTCTCGACGAAGATCTCGACGATCTCGCCGTCGAGCTCGGAATCGATTTCGTTCATCAACTTCATCGCTTCGATGATGCAGAGCACCTGGCCGCGCCTGACGGTGTCGCCGCTCTCCACGAAGGGACGCGCGTTCGGGTCGGGCGAACGGTAGAACGTGCCGACGATCGGGGACTTGACGACGGCCAGTTCGATCGACGCCTCCGCATCGGTGTCCGCGGCCGCCTCGACCGGCGCCCGCGACGCCGCCACCTCCGCCGCCCCGATCACGGTGGCCGGCCCGCGCGCCCCATCGCGCTTGATCCGGAGCCGGATGCCCTGCTGCTCGATCTCGAACTCCGAGAGGCTATGCTCCCGGGCCATCTCGAGGATCCGCTTGATTTCGTCGAGGTTCATCATCGCTGATTCGTCGGACTGCTCCGCCGGCTTCCCCGCGGGGCTACGTCGCCGGCCGGGGCTCACGACACCACCCACAGATCCCGGCCGACGTCGGTGAGCATCTCGCAGCCGTCGTCGGTCACGGCCACGTCGTCTTCGAGCCTGACTCCGCCGAACCCAGGCTCGTAGGCGCCGGGCTCGATGGTGAACACCATCCCCGGCGCCAGCGGGCCGTCGGCGCCCGCCGCCACGGCCCGCTCGCGGTCGGCGTCTCGGCGCGCGACCCGCGGCTCCTCGTGAATCTCCAGGCCGAGGCCGTGCCCCGTGCCATGACCGAAGGCCTCGCCGAGACCGCGCTCCTCGAGCACCCGACGCGCCGCACCGTCGACGTCGCTCGCCCAGGCACCCGGTCGGACCGCCTCGATCGCGGCGGTCTGAGCGTCGGCCACCGCCGCATGCAGCCGCTGGGCGGCCTCAGTCGGCGGGCCGATCGTGGCCACGCGACTGAGGTCCACGCAGTATCCGTCGTGCACCCCGCCGAAGTCCAGCAGGACGATGTCGCCTTCGGCCAGCCGGCGCGGGCCTGGCTGGGCGTGCGGCAGAGCGCTGTTCGGGCCCGACGCGACGATCGTATCAAAGGCCGATCGTTCGAAGCCGCCGCTTCGCAGCGTGTGGTCTACCGTTGCGGCGACCTCGAGTTCACGCTGCCCAGGCTCGAGGGTCCGCCGGACTTCACCCGCGACCTCCGTGAGCATCTGCCCGGCACGACGCAGGGTCGACAGTTCACCGGGGTCCTTGACCGCCCGGACCTGCTCGACGATTCGATACGTCTCGACGAGCTCGGGTACCTGGGCACCGGCCTGGCCCGCCTGTCCGACCCGGTCGGTCCACTGCCGGTGGGTCTTGACACTCGTGTGGGCCACCTCGAAGCCAATGCGCGGCCACCCGGTGCCGGCCAGCAGCTCGCTGACCGTCGCCTCGTAGGAGCGTTCGACCGGGACGAGTTCGGTGTCCGGCGGGCCGTCCGGCGCCGCCAGCAGCGCCCGCGCCGCTGTCAGGTAGCGGCCGTCTGTGACGAGACGGCAGGTCGACGTGCCCACCAGGAGCGCGCCGCTGGTGCCCGTGAAGTTCGTCAGATAGCGAACATTCGCACCGTGGGTGACCAGAAGGCCGTCCAGGCGTTCCGCGACGAATCGGTCCCGGACCTTCAGGAGGCGCCGGCCCAGCCGGCTCGCCCCGCCCTCGCCCGACACTAGCGTCTCCGGGCTTTCGTCCGCCGACGCCGCGCTGCCCCCAGGAAGCGCTCCAGCGGCGCGAGCGTGGCTGGGCCGGTCCCGCCGGGTGCCGCGGGGTCGCGGTCCAGCGCCGCCCCGGCTACGGGAATGTCGCCTTCGGGCGGGTCGGTGCCGAACTCGTCGGCAACCGCGCGCGCCGAGCGGACCTCGGCCGCGAGGTCATCCAGATCGGCCAGACCCTGCAAGGCTGCCAGATTGTCGGGGGTGTCCGCCAGCACGGCACGCAACTCGGTCCGCGCGCCGTCGAAGTCCTCGACGCCGGCCAGCGCCCGGCCCAGCGTGACCCGTGCCGAGGCGTAGCCGGGATGGTGTTCGAGGCCGGCGCGGCAGACCGCAATCGCCTCGTCGAAGCGGCCCGCGCGCCGGTACTGCTCGCCAAGGTTGGCGAACGCGACCGAGGCCGGGTCCGCCCTCACCCGGCGCTCGAGCTCGTCGAGGAGGGTCGGATCCGCCATCGTAGCGCCGACCGCCCCGGATCTTGGGGAGCGTCGCGCGCCGCGCGCGTCGGAAGAGAACAGGCTGAGCGGCTCACGTCGAGTCATCGTTCACACTCGTCGGTTGACTGCACCACGCTCATCTGATGATCCGGGGCGTGATGAAGATGAGCAGTTCCCGGTTCTCCGTCTGGTTCAGTTCACGCTGGAAGAGCCAGCCCAGCAGCGGAATCCGGCTCAGGTACGGCACCCGGTCGTTCGAAATCAGTTCGGTCGCCAGGAAGATGCCGCCGATGACGGTCGTCGCGCCGTCGTCGACCTGCACCTGGGTCGTGGCGAACTGCGTGTCGATGGGCGGGATGCCGTTGATCGACCGCGAGAAATCGGGCGACGCGTTCTCGAGGATGATCTGCATGATCACCGTGTCGGCTTCGGTGATCTGCGGGGTCACCCGCAGGCTGAGGGCGGCATCCTTGAACGACACGGTGACCGTGTTGTTGGCCACGGTCTGAATCGGGATCTGGATACCCTGCTTTACTTCGGCCTGGACGTTGTTCTGCGTCGTCACGCGCGGCGTCGACAGGATCCGGCCATTACCGCTCGACTCGAGCGCCGACAGTGCGACGTCGAGGCTGAACGCGCCGTTGATCGCGCCCAGCGTGAGGCCGACGGCGCCGGTGGGCGCATTCACCGGCAGGTTGACGGCGGTGCCGCTGTTCTCGGTGTCGATCGCTCGAGCGTCGGTGCCGAACGGGCCCTGCGTGCCGCCGGTGCGGCCGGTCAGGCCGGCGCGGTTCGGGAAACTCAGCCCCGTCGTGTTGCCCAGTTCCGGCGCCAGCCGGCCGTTCAGGCCCCACTGCACGCCGAGCTCCTTGGCGAAGTCGCTGGTGGTCTGGACGATCCTGGCCTCGATCTCGACCTGCGGCTCGGCCCGATCGAGCGTGTTAATGAGCTCGGCCGCGCTACCGACGTTCTCGGCCAGGTCGGTGATGATCAGCGTGTTCGTCCGTTCGTCGATCTGGACCTGGCCGCGCTGCGACAGAACCGACGTGGTGATCAGGGCGGCCAGGTCGGTCGCGCGCGCGTAGCTCAAGGTGCGCGGCACGACGACGAGTTCACCCGAGAGCGCCAGCTCGTCGGCGAGGGCGCGGCGCTGGGACTCCTCATCGGCCAGGACGGTCAGCGGCGCAATGCGCACCACGGTGCCGTCGACGGTGTAGCCCAGCGCATTGGAGCGAAGAATGATGTCGAACGCCTGGTCCCACGGCACGTCGCGCAGGGCGACGTCGACGCTGCCCTGGACGTTCGGGTCGATCACGATGTTCAGACTGCTGATCTCGGCGAACGCCCGGAGCACCGCGCGCAGGTCGGCGTTCTGGAAGTCGAGGGAGACCGGGTCGCCCGTGAACTCCGTGACCTGGCCCGAGCCCAGTCCTCCGTCGAGTTGCGGACTGGCGGGCGGCGCGGCCGGCGCGGGCGCCCCCGGGGGCACCTGTGGCAGCTGGGGCGTCCGGTCCACCACCCTGATCGGCAGATCGAAGAGCGAGATCGGCGCCAGGTCGATCGCCTCGGCGGGGGCCTCGGCCCGCGGCGCGACGTCAACCGTCAATTGGGCATTGGCGGTTCGCGGCCCCGCGAGCGGCGCCGCCGGGACGGCTGCCGACGCCCACGCCAGCACCCGCGCGACGACCGGGTCGACCGTCGACGACGGGTCGGCGGCGACGAGCACGGGCGCCGGAGCGTCCTGAGATTCCGCAAGGCCCGGAGCAAACGGGGCGTCACGATCGTCCGGGGCACCCAGTTCGGCGTCCTCCGGCTGCGCCGAGCCGTCCTCCGGCTGCGCTGGTTCGACCGGGAAGACGTCCAGGATCGGGTCGGCGATCCGCGCGACCGCAGTCTCGATCGGGAAGACGATCGTGAGATCTCGGGACTCCCCGGCCGCTTGCTCGACCCGGTAGCGCGTCGCCCGGCGCAGGTCGAAGACGACGCGCGTCACGAGCGGTTCGTGGCTGTGCGCGGCGACGCGAATCTGCCGGACCGGACCGAGGTTGACGGTCGTCAGCGCCGGCACATTCGCCCGGAGTTCCGGGAAGTCGAGGACGAGACGCGGCGGCGGGTCGGCGGCTTCGGCGATCCGGCCCGGGCTCAGCGCGCCGTTGGCGGTGATCGTGACACGCACCTCGTCGGGCGCCGCGGAGGTGCGGATCGCGCGAATCGTCGTTGCCGCATCGTCGGGCCGGGGAACCGTCGCGACCGGTGGCTCGCTCGACGCGATCGGCGCAGGCCCCATCACTGGCGGCGTCGGCGGCGCGGATGCGGCCACCGGTCGCTCACCGTCTAGTTCGATGCGGATCACGCCCTGCGCGCTCTCCACGTGGTGCGCAACCGGCGCCAACAACGACACCTTGACGCGAACCAGGCCGCTGCCGTCGGGGGCGGACGCGGTCTCCACTTCGACGCCAGCGAGCGGGCTCGGACCACCGGCCTGCAGATCGTTCTGCAGACCGTCGGCCGAGGCGTTGCGCAGGTCGACCAGCACGGTGAAGGGGTCGGGCCGGCTCGAGACGTACGCGACGGGTTCGGACGCGGCAATGACCACCGCCGTCCGCCCGTTGGTCACGGCGGACCGGATCTGCTCGATGCGCACGGGGGCATTGGTGTCAACCGACGCACCGCTCGCGGTGATGGCGCACACGACGACCGTCCTACAGACACGTGTCACCGTTGGTCCTCCGGCGTCCGCAGCGGCTTGATCACCTCGCGCTCGGTCACGAGCGAGAGCGGATCGTTGACGACCTGCATGAAGATGATGGCGTCCTCGGTGATCGTGCGAATCGTGCCGTCGAACAGCCGGTCGCCCTCGCGCACCATGTAGGTTCTATCGTTGGGCGACTGCACGATTGCCACGAAGGCGCCTCGACTGCGCACGATGCCGCGCAGCGCCACCTCGTTGATCGTCAGGCCGCCGAGACCCTCCGGCCGGTCGCCGATCGGCAGCGCTTCGACGCCGCGCGCGAGCAGGCTGACGAACGGGTCGCGCCGCCCCCCGGCGTCGTACGAGTAGACTTCACCACCCGGTTCCACGCCTGGCTCAACCTCGTCGCCGGCCTGGGCCGCCGCTGCAGCCGCCGGTGGAGTCTGCTCGGCGCCCGGCGCGCCCGCCGGCGTCGGGACGACCTCGCCGGCCTCTTCCATCGCTGCGGCAACCTCGGGCGGGACCGGCGGCGGCCGGACCGGCTGCGCATGGGCCCGCGTCGCGCCCGCGGTCAGGCCCAGGATGAACACCAGGCCGGATACCGCGCAGAAGCCAACCCCGAGCATGCGCCCCCTCATCGCCATCTCACGCTCCGGGCGCCGCACCGGCCGGCGTTTCGAGAAGGACGAAGGTCGTTGCAGTGCACTCCGCGGCGATCGTGTTGCCCGCACCGCCGTCTTCGTTGGCGCGAATGTTGACGTTGCTCACGTTGATGATTCGGGAGAACTTGCTGATCCGGTCGAAGAACTCCCCGAGGTTGTGGTACGTGCCGCTCAGCTGCAACGAGATCGGCCATTCGATGTGCATGGCCTGCGTGACGATCGGCTGCGGCGTAAAGGCCCGAATGGTCAGGCTCGACTGGGTCGCCAGGGTCTGGACGCGCCGCAGGAGGTCGCCGACATCCTGCTGCTCCGGCAGCACGGCCCGGAGGCTGTCGAGCCGGCCCTCGAGATCGGCCACCTGCGCCTCGAACTCGGGCAACTGCCGAGCAATCGCCAGACCGCGGTTGATGTCGGCGCGCATCTGCTCGAGCTCGGCCCGCTGCGTCGCCATAGCCGCTTGCTCTGGCGCGGCGTAGTAGAAATAGAACCCTGCGAGACCGACCAGGGAGATCGCGACAAAGGCCCTGACTTGGCCGTACCACGGCAGCTTGTTCAGCGACAGTCCCACGACTCGCGCTTGACCCTATCGGTCTACGTGCCCCTTGGCTTTAGTGCGCCCCGGCGACGACACGCCCGGCCGCTCATGTTCATCTTCATCGCTCATGGCGTGGCCGGCGGCGTCCCCGGCGCGCCGACGGCCGGGGGCAAGAACTGCACCCGCACCGAAAAGTTCACGACTTCGCTCTGGGTCAGCTCCTCGACCTGACTGTCGAGCATCTCCACGGGCAACTGGAAGAACCCCGAACTCTCGAGGTTGCCGATGAAATCGGACAGCACCGTGAGCGTCGTCGTGCGTCCCTGGATCGTCAACCCGGCTTGGTCCTGAACCATCTCGACCAGCCAGAGCCCCTCTGGGATGGCCCGGCTGACCTCATCCAGCATCCGCACGGGCTGCCCCTGGCCCTGCCGCAGTTGCTCGATCAACGCGACCCGCTGCTGCAGCTGCTGCCGGCGCGACTCTAAATCCCGCACTTGCTCGAGCACACCGCTCAACCGGTCCGTCTCGGTCTGCGCGAGCGCGACTTCTTGCGCGAGGGCGGCCGTCTCCTGCCGCATCGTCCAAAACCACCAGCCGATGCCCAGCGCCGTCGCCAGCAACACCACGCTGCACGCCGCCGCGGCCTTCTGCGCCGGGTCGAACCCGACCCGGCGCCGGGTCCGCTCGCGCTCGACGGTCAGCAGGTTGATGCGAATCATCGGTCGCCCGCCTGACGTAGGGCCAGCCCGACCGCCACCGCGGCAGTCGATGAGAGGTCGCCGACGTCGCCCGTCCGCTTGCTGTCGAGCGGCAGCTGGCGGAACGGGTCGAACATCTCCACCTGTGTCCCGAACCGGTCGGCCATCGTGTCGGCCAGGCCCTCGATCTGGGCCGTGCCCCCGCTGAGGACGATCTGATCGATCTGATCCGAGGCCGCGGTGGCCTTGAAGAAGTCGAAGGTCTTCTGCACCTCGAGCATCACGTTGTCGGTCACGGCCGCCAGCGCGGGAATCGCCTCGTCGAAGGTCAGTCCCTCGATCGGCACGCCGCGCTTCAGCATGTCCGCGTTCTCGAACGGCAGGCTGAGCTCCTTCTGCAGGGCCTCGGTGTAGTCGTTGCCGCCAATCGAAATGTCGCGCGTGAACACCGACTGATCGCCGTTCAGGATGTTCACGTTGATCGCGCTGGCACCGGCGTTCATCAGGACCACGACCAGCCCGGGCTCGATGCCGTAGTTCACCTCATAGGCGTTCTGGAGGGCGAACGCGTCGACGTCGACCACGACCGCATTGCGTCCGGCCTGCGCGATGACGCCGGTGTAGTCCGCGATCTTTTCCTTCTTGGCGGCCACCAGCAGGACATCCATCGTCCCCCGCGCCGCGCCCTCGGAATCGCCCTCGACCACCTGGTAGTCGAGGGTCACGTCCTGGATGTCGAACGGGATGTACTGCTCGGCCTCCCAGTAGATCGACTCGCCCAGCTCGCTGTCGGTCATCAGTGGGAGCGTGATCTTCTTGACGATGACCGCGCTGCCCGACAGCGAGGCGATGACGTCCTTCGCCTTCACACGACCCGCCTCGAACAGCCGGCCGATCGCCTCGGCGACCGACGCGCCGTCCAGGATCGCGCCGTCGACGATGGCGTCGGGCGGCACGGGCTCGCTGCCCACCCACGTCACCTGGTGGCCGCTGCGGGAAGACGTCAGCTCGACCGCCTTGACGGCGCTCGAGCCGATGTCCAGGCCAACGCTGGATTTCGATCTGCCGAACACGTCCTTCAATGCCTCCGAGGACCGCTAACCCCTTCTGTTATAGCCGTTTGACCGTCAAGTCGACAACGGCTTCGCGTGGGTCCCCACACACGCACAGCAACAGTGCGCAATTGGCGTATCGGCGGCTTGACGCGAACCGGCCAGGGTACGGTGCGCCTCTGGCATGATCCGCTGCCGTTTCCGGCAGCGTCATGCAATGCGGGCACTTCGCGCAGCCGGCGGCGCCGAGCGCCGCGGTCGGCGGATCGTCGGCCTCGCGGCCCGGCCCGAGTGGCCAGAAAAGCCGCGTATTCAGGGTCGATTCCTTGACAGCGCCGCTAATCGCCCGTATACTTTGGGTTTGCGGCGACGCGGAAGAGCGCCGAGAGGGAGTCGAGAGGGAGTTGACGAGGACGTTCGTCGCCACACCGAAGACCATTGAGCGCCAGTGGCACGTGATCGACGTCGAGGGCAAGGTCCTCGGTCGGATCGCCACGGCCGTCGCACGCCTGCTCCAAGGGAAGCATCGCCCGCAGTACACCCCGTTCCTCGACACGGGTGACCACGTCGTCATCGTCAATGCCGCGGCGATCAAGCTGACCGGCCAGAAGGAAGAGCAGAAGCTCTACCGGCGACACAGCG
Organism: Acidobacteria bacterium UBA2161; assembly: GCA_002328835.1. Lineage (GTDB taxonomy): Bacteria > Acidobacteriota > Vicinamibacteria > Vicinamibacterales > UBA823 > UBA2161. The sequence goes on from DCWN01000040.1 coordinate 26,660, forward strand.
GATACGAGGGCGGACTGAGGGAAGAGCGCGCGAAGGTCGTCCGCCAGCAACGGCCGATCCGCATCGTCGAGGAGGCCGTTCGGGGCATGCTGCCCAAGACCAAACTGGGCGATGCGATGTACCGCAAGCTGAAGGTCTACCCCGGCCCCGACCACCCCCACGCCGCCCAGAAACCCACCACGCTCGAGGTCGCGTAACTTGGCAGATACCGAATTCTACGGCACCGGACGCCGCAAGAAATCCACCGCCCGCATCTTTCTCCGCCCGGGCACTGGCAACATCCAGGTCAACAAGCGACCGCTGGCCGAGAGCTTTCCGACCGAAGTGCTCCAGATGCAGATCCGGCTCCCGCTGGAGTTGACCGAGACGCTGGCGAAGTACGACGTGCTGGCGACGGCGACCGGCGGCGGCATCTCGGGTCAGGCCGGCGCGATGCGGCTCGGGATCGCGCGCGCCCTGGTCAAGGCCGACGGGGAGCTGCGCCCCGGTCTCAAGAAGGCGGGCCTGCTGAAGCGCGACGCGCGGATCAAGGAACGCAAGAAGTACGGCCTGGCCGGCGCGCGCAAGCGCTTCCAGTTCAGCAAGCGGTAGTCCCCGATGCCCCAGACCCAGATGCCAGCCGGCGCAGGAGAGAACGTTTGAGCGCGATCGCGTTGAAGGAATTGCTCGAAGCCGGAGTGCACTTCGGCCACCAGACGAGGCGCTGGAATCCGAAGATGAAGGAGTACATCTTCGGCGAGCGCAACGGCATCTACATTATCGACCTGAGCAAGACGGCCAAGCTCTTCGGTGAGGCGCAGCAGTTCGCATCGGCCCTGGCGTCCGAAGGCCGCACCATTCTGTTCGTCGGCACGAAGCGCCAGGCGCAGGATGCGGTCATCGAGGAAGCGCAGCGCTGTGGCATGTTCTTCGTCAACCAGCGATGGCTGGGCGGTCTCCTGACGAACTTCACGACGATTCAGCGCAGCATCGGCCGGCTGCGCGATCTCGAAGCGATGAGCGAGGATGGCCGCTACGAAACGCTCTCGAAGAAGGAAATCGCTCGGATCGAGAAGGAGAAGCGGAAACTTCACAAGAATCTCGACGGCATCCGCAAGATGTCGCGGCTGCCCGACGCGGTGTTCGTCGTCGACACGCGCAAGGAGAAGATCGCGGTCGACGAGGCGCGCAAGCTGAAGATTCCGGTGATAGGCATCGTCGACACGAACTGCGACCCGGACGACGTGGACTACGTCATCCCGGGCAACGACGACGCGCTTCGGGCGATCCGACTGTTTCTGTCCAAGACGGCCGACGCGGTCATTTCGGGCCGGACACAGCGTGAGTCGGCCCAGGCAGAGCGCGCCAAGGCCGACGTGGACGCCGCGGCAGCGAGCGCGCCGGCTCCGGCCGCCAGCCCCGCGCCGGCAACGACACCGGCTTCCGTCTAGGGACACGCGCCCCGAACTCGTTTGCGCCGGCTCGACCGTTCGCCGGCGTTTTTCTTGTACGACGCCCGCCCGACGGGCGATACACCTGGAGAAATTCGATGAGCATCTCGGCTACCGACGTCAAGGCCCTGCGCGACAAGACCGGCGCAGGCTTCATGGAATGCAAGTCCGCTCTCGCCGACGCCAACGGCGATGCCGACGAGGCGATGACGATCCTGCGCACCCGCGGAGTCGCCAAGGCCGCCAAGCGGGCCGGTCGCTCGACGGAGCAGGGAGTGGTCGGCAGCTACATCCACACCGGGGGCAAGGTGGGCGTGCTCATCGAAGTGAACTGCGAGACCGACTTCGTCGCGCGCACCGACGACTTCCAGCAACTGGTCAAGGAACTGGCGATGCACGTGGCGGCGGCCAACCCGCTCTACGTGCAGCGTGACGAGGTGCCGGCCGAGACGCTCGAGCGCGAGAAGGGCATCTTTCGCTCTCAGCTCGAGGAGCAGAAGAAGCCGGCACACGTGATCGACAAGATCATCGAGGGCAAGATCGAGAGCTTCTTCAAGGAGACGGTGCTCCTGGACCAGCCCTCGATCCGCGACCCCAAGACGACGGTCAGCCAGCTCGTGGCCGCGGCCATCGCAAAGATGGGCGAGAACGTCACGGTCTCGCGGTTCGCGCGATTCAAGCTGGGCGAGGGCTAGACGCCCACGGCGAACGGGTCGCCCTCGGGCGCGTGCCCCACGCCGCCCAGCCCGAACGCTGAGCTATAATCGGTCGGTCATGACCGCCCCCGCATACCAGCGAGTACTCCTGAAGGTCTCGGGCGAGGCACTCCTCGGCCCGGAATCGTTCGGCATCGATCCGGGCGTAACGATGCAGATCGCTGAGGAGATCGCCGAGATCCACCTGATGGGCGTGGAGATTGCCGTGGTCATCGGCGGGGGCAACATCTTCCGCGGGCTCGCAGCGAGCGCGCGCGGGATGGATCGCGCCACGGCCGACTACATGGGCATGCTGGCCACGGTCATCAACGCGCTGGCGCTGCAGGACGCCCTCGAGCAGATCGACACGATCACACGTGTCGTGACCGCCGTGGAGATGCGGGCGGTGGCCGAGCCGTTCATCCGGCGCCGCGCCGTCCGCCACCTGGAGAAGGGCCGCGTGGTCGTCTTCGCCGCGGGCACGGGCAACCCGTACTTCACGACCGATACGGCCGCGGCGCTGCGCGCCATGGAGATCCGCGCCGATGTCATCCTGAAGGGCACCAAGGTCGACGGCATCTACACGGCCGACCCCTTGAAGGACCCCGACGCGACGCGCTTCGACTCGATCTCGTACCTGCAGGTGCTCGAGCAGGGTCTGAAGGTGATGGACGCCACGGCGATCTCGCTCTGCATGGACAACCGGTTGCCGATCGTCGTCTTCAACCTGCAGCGACCCGGCAACCTGCGACGCGCCGTCCTGGGCGAAGCCGTCGGCTCGCTCGTCAAGGTCTGAGTTTTATCCGCGGAGGGGCGGGGTATGGACGCCAGCGATCTGAAGGGACTCTACGCCGCGGTCGACAAGCGGATGAACGACGCGATCGAGCATGCCAAGAAGGAACTGGCGGGCGTGCGGACCGGACGCGCCTCGGTCGCGATCCTCGACGGCGTCCACGTCGACGCCTACGGCAGTTCGGTGCCGCTCAACCAGGTGGCGAGCCTGTCGGTGCCGGAGCCGACGCTCATCGCCGCACAGCCGTTCGATCCCGGCCTCATGGGCGCGATCGAAAAGGCGATCCAGGCGGCCAATCTGGGTCTCAACCCGAGCAACGACGGCAAGCTGATCCGGATCCCGCTGCCGCCGCTGACCGACGAGCGGCGCCAGGAACTCTCGCGGCTCGTCCACAAGCTCGCGGAGGAGAGCCGCAACGGCGTGCGCCAGGCGAGGCGCGACGCCAACGACCGGCTGAAGAAGCTGCTCAAGGACAAGGCGATCTCCGAAGACGACGAACGGCGCGCACTCGACCGCATCCAGAAACTCACCGACGACCACGTGAAGCTGCTCGACGAACTCCAGAAGCACAAGGACGACGAGCTCCTGAACCGGTAGCGGCCCGTCGCCGCCGCGCCGCCTTCCCCGCCTCATCGCCCATGGCCTACGTCTCGCATCTCGAGTGCTCCGCCGGCTGCGGCGCGGGGCCGTTCGACCCGCGCGAGCGGCATCACCTGTGCGCCTGCGGACTGCCGCTCCTCGTGCGCTACGACCTCGGCCGCGTCGCGTCGACCTGGGACAAGGCATCGCTCGTAGACCGCCCCCCGACGATGTGGCGCTACGCCGAGATGATGCCGCTTCTCGACCACGACAAGCCGGTGACGCTGGGCGAAGGCTTCACGCCGCTCTTCCACGCCGCCACCCTCGGCCGCAGCCTCGGGCTGACGTCGCTTTACGTCAAGGATGAGTCACTCAATCCGACCAACTCGTTCAAGGCCCGAGGCCTCTCGGCCGCGGTGACGCGGGCGCACGCGCTCGGGGCCGAGACGCTGTCGGTCCCGTCGGCGGGGAACGCGGCCAACGCGATGTCGGCCTATGCCGCCCGGGCTGGCATCCCGGCCAAGGTGTTCATGCCGAAGGACGTCAAGCAGCCGTTCATCCGTGAATGCGAACTGTACGGCGCCGAAGTGACTCTCGTCGACGGTCTGATCACCGACGCCGGCCGCGTGGCAGCCGAGCGTGGCGGCCCGTTGGGCTGGTACGACGTCTCCACCCTGAAGGAGCCCTACCGGATCGAGGGCAAGAAGACGATGGCCTACGAGCTGGCCGAGCAGTTCGACTGGCAGTGGCCCGATTGGATCATCTATCCGACCGGCGGCGGCACGGGCATGGTCGGCATGTGGAAGGCGATGGCGGAACTCGAGGCCATCGGCTGGATGCCCGAAGGCCGCCGGCCCCGGATGGTCACGGCCCAGGCAACCGGCTGCGCCCCGATCGTGAAAGCGTTCGAGCAGGGCGCGGACCGTGCCGAGCCGTGGGCCGACGCCCACACCGTGGCCGACGGGCTGCGCGTGCCGAAGGCGATCGGCGACTTCCTGATCCTTCGGGCCTTGCGCGAGAGCGGCGGCCGAGCGATCGCCGTCGACGACGCCGACATGGTGCGCTACATGCGAGACCTGGGTCGCCACGAAGGGATCAGCGCCGCGCCGGAGGGTGGCGCGGCGCTCGGCGCGCTGCACGCGCTCGTCGCCGAGGGCCTGGTGAAACCGGACGAGACCGTCGTCCTCTTCAATACGGGCGGCGCGCTGAAGTACCTGGACGTCCTCGCCCCGGCCTGACGGCTTGATCAGTCCCCGAAGCTGATCCCGATCGCGCGCGCGGTCTTGACCAGATCGAGATCGAGCGGGACCTGCTTGGTCTTCCCCACCATCTCCGCCAGCGGCACCGCGACGAGCTCGGGCGGGCGGTTGGCCACCATCATGCCAAAGGTGCCGTGGTTGACCAGTTCCATCGCCTTCCCGCCGAACCGCGTGGCCAGCACGCGATCGAACGCGGTCGGCGCGCCGCCGCGCTGGAGATGTCCGAGGACGACGCTCCGGCTCTCCTTGCCGGTCAGCCCCTCGAGTTGCTCCGCCACCCAACTCCCCACGCCACCGAGCCGTTCCAGGCGGCCGGCCTGGGCCTGTTCGACCACCGACACCGTGCCGCCGATCGGCGCCGCACCCTCCGCGACGACGACGATGCTGAACCGCGCGCCGAACCGCTCGCGCTCGCGGACGCACGCCGCCACGCGTTCCAGATTGAACGGGATCTCGGGAATGAGAATGGCGTCCGCGCCCCCGGCCAGGCCGGCATAGAGAGCGATCCAGCCCGCGTAGCGGCCCATCACCTCGACGACCATCACCCGGCGGTGCGACGCGGCGGTCGTATGCAGGCGGTCGATCGCCTCGGTGGCAAACGCGACCGCCGTATCGAACCCGAAGCAGCTGTTCGTGCCGACGATGTCGTTATCGATCGTCTTGGGCACGCCGACGATCGGCATGCCGAGCCGATGAAACCGTTCGGCGATCGTGAGCGTGCCGTCGCCGCCGATGACGACCAGGCCCTTGAGACCGAACTCGCGCACCGTCTGCACGCACCGCGTCGACCGATCGCGAACCTCGGCTCCGTCCTGGCCGGGATACGAGAACGGATCGCCGCGATTCGTCGTGCCGAGAATCGTTCCGCCGATGCGGACGATGCCCGCGACGTCGTCCCGCGTCAGCGTCCGCGAACGGCTCGGATCGATCAGCCCATCGAAGCTGTCCTCGAAGCCGATGCACTCATAGCCGAACCCGGCAGCCGACTTCACGACGGCGCGGATGACCGCGTTCAATCCCGGCGCGTCTCCGCCGCCGGTCATCACGCCGACGCGCTTCACGTCTGGCATCGCTCGATTCGTCGTCGGCTCGTGTGGAAGGAATTCGACGGCTCGCTCCGCGAGCAGACCACCCGGTCGCATTGCGGGCACTTACACCGCATGGTACAATTCCGCGCTTGTCGTCGCGCGCCACACGGCGACGGCACCACCACGTCGAGATGGGCGGCTAGCTCAGTTGGGAGAGCGCGGCGTTCGCAACGCCGAGGTCGAGGGTTCGAGCCCCTTGCCGTCCACCATTTCCCGCATCCTCAGCGTATCATCCGTCGAACCGCGCGGCCTCCGTCGCTCGTGTGCCTCACCCGCCGCGCTTGCGCAGGCACCAGGTGGTCATCGAGCGTTGATCCTGGACGATCGTCGTCTTGATCGGGTCGAGTAGATCTCCGCCGAGCCGCTCGCCGCACGACAGCAGCAGGGATTCGTCCGCGAGGAACCGCTCGATGCCGTCGGGTGACCGGCCACGCCGCGGGCCCACCGACACAATCCGGTCCTCGAGACCGATCGTCGAGGCCAGCCGGGCGAAGAACATGCCGCCCGGCCTGAGGACCCGCCACAGCTCCTCGACGATCCGATCGAAGTGCGCCTCGTCGTCCGCGAAGTGCAGCACCGCGCTGCAGATCACGACGTCGAACACGCCATCCTCGAACGACAGGGCGTCGAGCTCCTCGACCCTGAAGCGTCGAGCCGGCAGCCGAGGTGCCAGGTGCTCAGACAGCTGCCGCATCGAGTCGATCGCCGACGCCGACCGATCGGCCGCCGAGACGTCCCAGCCGCCGCGCAGCAGATAGACAAGGTTGCGGCCCTCGCCGCAGCCCGCGTCGAGCAGCCGGTCGCCCGGCTGAATGCGTTCCTTGAGCAGTTGGTTGAAGAGATAGATGTCGATCTCGCCGAACCACTCATCCAGATCGAGAAGTGATGCCATGATCGCCCGTCTCGAGCCCTTGACAGTCCGTTTGACCGACGGCGACAATACCAGCAAATGTCGATCCCGCGAATTACCAAGGAAGCACTGAAGGAACGCCTCGACGGCGATGCGGCGGCCGTACCCGTCCTGGTCGACGCGAGGCTCAAGTACCCGTACGAGCACAGCACCGTGATCCTGCCGGGGGCGCTCCGCGACCCGGATCCGTCGTCCCTCCCGCGTGATCGTGAGATCGTCACCTACGATTCGGATCCCGAGGAGTTGACCAGCGCCAGGCTCGCCGCAAGTCTGATTCGAGAGGGCTTCCAGGCCCGCGCGCTCCAGGGCGGCATCGCCGCTTGGATGGCCGCGAAGTTCCCGACCGACACGAAGGACGCCCCGGTGCAGGCGCCTCCGAAGGCAGGGGCGCTCAAAGGCTAGCCCCATCACGCACTCAAGCCACGGCGCCTCGGCCGACATCCTCCTGCAGACGCTCCGGCGGCTTGCTGAGATCGCGGACAGTCGCGGCGAGTCGGTCGAAGCGGCCGCACTGGCGACCGCTGCCGATACGCTTGGCGCCTGGCCTCCGGAGCGGACCGAAGAGGTGCTCGACCTCGCCCGCGCCGGCGGTCTCGCCAAAGCTGCCGGGATCGAACCGATCACCGGGGAGCACGCCCAGACGATCGTCACCGAAGGCCCGCTCGCCCTCCTCCAGCCGGCACTGACACGGATTCCCGACGAACTGCATCGCCTGGTCGTCTCGGCGGGTTTGCCGCTCGAAACGGTCGCGACACTGTACCGTCAGCTCGGCGTGACGACGCGCACCGAGCTCCAGGCCGTACTGCGGGAAGGCCTCCTCGACGAGCGCGTCCCGGCCAATGCGCAGATCGCACGCGCGCTGCGCCGGGGGCTCGCGCCGACCGGCGCGCCGGACGCCCCAGCGGATGCCGAGGGCGTCCCCCTCGGCCGGGCGTGGCGGATCGTGCTGCCGGTGCTGGACGCGTTGCGGAAGAACTCCGCCGATGGCGAAGAGGTCGAAGCCGTCGGCGGGCTTCGGCGGGTCGATCCGCTGGTGGCGGAGATCACGCTGCTCGGATCGGCGGCCGACCCCCGAGCGATGCTCACCGCCCTGGTGGACCTGCCAGGGGTCTCGGAGATCCTGCATCGGAGCCGGCACAAGGCGAGTGTGCTCATCGACGACAGTCAGGTTGATCTCAAGGTCGTGCCCAAGCCTGCCCGGGGACTCGCCCAGCTCTGGTCCACGGGGACTGAGGCGCACCTGGCGAAGCTCGTCGACCACGCCCGGTCCAAGGGCCTCACGCTCCGCTCGACGGGTGTCTTCCGCTCGGGCGAGCCGGTCACCAGCGCTTGTGAATCCGACGCCGAGATCTACGCCACGCTCGGGCTCTCCCAAATCGCGCCAGAACTCAGGGTTGGTCAGGACGAAGTCGAGGTCGCCGCGGCCGGTGGGCTACCCGACCTCGTGTCGGTAGGCGACGTTCGCGGCGACCTGCACATGCACTCGGACTGGAGTGACGGGCAGGACCCGATCGAGGCCATGGCCGAGGCCGCGCAGGCTCTAGGCTACGAGTACATCGCCATCACGGATCACTCACCCCACGCCGAGACGCGACGCGCCGTCGACCCGGCGCGGCTCCGGCGTCAGGCCGCTGAAATCGAGCGGGTCCGGGCGCGCCTGCCACAGCTCACGATCCTGCACGGCGTCGAGGTCGACATCATGTCGGACGGCACGCTGGATCTGGACGACGCGACGCTCCAGGAACTGGATCTCGTCGTCGCATCACTGCACGATCGCGCGGGGCACTCAGGCGAGGAATTGACGGCCCGCTGCCTCGCGGCCCTCCGCCATCCGCTCGTCAACATCCTGGCGCACCCGACGAACCGGCTCGTCGGTCAC
>DCWN01000040.1:35604-52223 GCA_002328835.1 Acidobacteria bacterium UBA2161
GAACCGGCTCGTCGGTCACCGGGCGGGGTACGAGCTCGACCTCGACGCCGTCTTCGCGACCGCGAAATCGACCGGTACGATTCTCGAGATCGACGGCGCGCCGATTCACCTGGACATGGACGGCGCGGTGGCCCGACGCGCCGCCGCCACTGGCGCCATGATCAGCGTGGACAGTGACTCCCACCGCGCGTCGCGCCTCGGCGCCCAGATGTGGTACGGCATCGGGACCGCGCGGCGCGGCTGGCTGCGAGCCGACCAGGTCGTCAACACCCAACCCGTCACTGCCATCCGCGAGATTCTTGCGTGCAAACGCGCCAACGCCTGAACCCCGCCGCCCGAAGACCGGCATCCCCACTCCCGCGACGCCCGTAAGTCCTGTGCTATGATGGAGATCTGGGTGTTTCGAATTTGCTCGTAACTGCACACCATGCGCACCCGATCGCCCCGCGAGACGGCACGATTGGCCGGCGGTCTCCTGACTCTGGTGGCTATGACGAGCCTGCCACTTGTCGCTCAGGCCCAGGCCCAGACGCGGCCTGACGCCACGACGCTGGCCGCCTCGCTGCAGCAGCGCTACGACCGGGTCCGCGACTTCTCCGCCGACTTCGAGCACGTGTACGAAGGCGGCGCCTTGCGGATGCAGGCCACCGAGCGCGGCACGGTCCTCATCAAGAAGCCGGGGCAGATGCGCTGGCAGTACGACGCACCCGAGGACAAGTTGTTCGTCTCGGATGGCCGGACCATCTACGCGCACTTCCCTGCGGACTCCCAAGTGACCGTCAGCGCCATGCCGCAGGCGGACGAGGCCAGCGCAGCCGTCCTGCTGCTCACCGGCAAGGGCGACCTGGTCCGGGACTTTCGCGCGGCATATGCCGACCTCCCTGATCTGGCCCCGGAGAGCTACGCGCTGCGGCTTGAACCGCGATCCTCGGCCCCCGAGTACGAGGCCTTGACGCTCGTCGTCGACCGCGACGGCCTGGCGCTCCAGCAGCTGATCTCGAACGACCGCCAGGGAGGCACGTCGACCTTTCGCTTCAGCAATCTGCGGGAAAACATCGGGATCGCGGACTCGCGCTTCGCGTTCACGATTCCGGCAGACGTCGAGGTGATCAGACACGATGACGTTCCCAACTAGACGCACCGGCAGACACGGCGACCAGTCGACACACCGTCTGGCGATCGCCCTGCTCGTCGCCGTCGTCCCCCTCGCGGGATGCGCGACGACGCACGCGGGGATGACGGCCGGCACCGCCGCCGAACGCCTGGAGGACTACGACCGGGCGGTACTCGAGTATTCAAAGGCCGTCCGGGAACGCCCGGATGATCTGGATGCTCGGCTCGCGCTCGAACGCGCCAGCCTCCGAGCGGCGCAGGAGCACTACGAGCGCGGTCGCCGATTCGACGATCAGAGCGAGTACGCCGGCGCCGTCGTGGAGTACCAGATCGCCGCCGATCTGAACCCGACGAGCGGCGCCATCGCCGATGCGCTGCGTGCCGCCCGGCTCAAGGTGCGCGCCGGATTTGCGGCCCGGCCGGAGGGTGTGACCGAGCTGGAGTCCCTGATTCGCCGTTCGGCTGACTTCGCGCCGGAGGGCCTGGAGTTCCCGGTCGGCGTGACACTGCCCGAATCGATCGTCTTTCGCGACGCGAGCAGCCGGGACGTCTTCGCGGCGATCGGACAATTCTCCGGCGTCTCGGTGGTGTTCGACCCGACGTTCAGAGCCACGCCGGTGTCGATCGACCTGCGCAGCCTCTCGCTCGAGGCCGCGTTGCAGACCACCGCCGACGCCACCAACAACTTTGTCCGCGTCACCGCGGAGGACACGATCACGATCGTTCCGGATACGCCAGGCAAGCGCCAGGAGTACGGGCGCGACGTCGTGCGGACGTTCTACTTGAGCAACGCCGACATCGAAGAAGCGATCGACCTACTGCGCATCGTGATGGATCTTCGGCGCATCGCGCCCATGAGTGCGACGAACGCCATCACCGTCATGGACACGCCCGAGCGGGTGATGGCGGCGGCGCAGGTGATCAACGCGATCGACAAGGCCCGTGCCGAAGTCATCATCGAGGTAGAACTGCTCGAGGTCGATCGCCAGCAGCTGCGAGAATACGGCCTGCAGTTTGCCTCGCCCGGGTCGTCGGGCATCAACGGCGCGCTCGATGCGAACGCCGAGGGCTTGACCCTGGACGACGTCACCACCCTGACCCAGGGCGACATCTTCGTGACGAGCTTGCCCGGCCTGTACTACCGGCTGCTGAAGCGCGACGGCAACGCGCGGACCCTGGCGAATCCGCATCTCAGAACCTCCGAAGGCCTGTCGGCCCAGGCCCGTTTCGGCCAGCGTGTGCCGGTCCCGGTCACGACGTTCGCGCCGATCGCAACCGGCGGCGTCGCCCAGCAGCCGATCACGTCGTTCAACTACGAGAACATCGGCGTCAATATCGACATCACGCCGCGGACGCATCACGACGGCGAGATCTCGCTCGCGCTTCAGGTCGAGATCAGCAACATCTCGGGCACGGGGTTCGGCGACCTCCCGACATTCGGCAACCGCTTCATCAACACGACGATCCGCCTGAAGGACGGCGAGACCAATCTGCTGGCTGGTCTGATTCGCGACGACGAGCGGACGGTCTTGGACGGTATCCCCGGACTCAGCGACATCCCAGTCGTCGGACGGCTGTTCGCGCGGAACAAGATCGAGCGACAGACGACCGACATCGTCCTGACGCTCACTCCGCACATCGTACGCGTGCTCGATCTGGATGAAACGGATCTCCGACCGTTCGTCGTCGAGCGCGACCCGAGCCTCGGCTTCGACAACTTCGGCCCACTACCCGGGGAGCTTCCCGAACTGGACCCCGACGAGTTCTTCGACGTCAGCCCGATCCTGCCCCCGCCGCCTCCGCCCGGCGACCACCCCACTCGTTGATCCGCTAGCCCTCTTCGAGATCGATATCGATCTGGGCGCCGAGCGCTCGCAGCCGCTCGACGACGCGGGCATAGCCTCGCTCGACGGTCTCGAGCGGGCGCACCCGGCTCGCGCCCTCGGCCGCCAGCGCCGCCGCGATCAGCGCCATGCCCGAGCGGAGGTCCCGGCTGTCCAGGGTCCGCCCGCGCAGCCGGCGCGGCCCGGTGACGATGATCCGATGCGGATCGCAGAGAAAGAGATCGGCGTTCATGCCGCTCAACTGCTCCAGGGCGAAGAGCCGCAGCTCGTACATCCAGTCGTGAATGAGCGTCCGGCCCGCCGCCTGTGTCGCCAGGACCGTCGTCAGGCTGACCATGTCGCTGGGAAACCCCGGCCACGGTGCCGTCGTGATCCGTGCCGTGCCCGACAGCGTGGACGGCTCGACGCGCAGCCGGTCCGTGTCGAACGCCCAGCGCACGCCCATCCGCCCGAGCACGGCCAGAATCGGCTCGAGATCCGACAGGCGCGCGCCGCCGATTTCGACCTGCCCCCCCGTCAGCACCGCGACCACGGCCCAGGTGCCAGCCTCGATATAGTCACCGTCGAGTCGGCGCGTCGCGCCCCGCGCGGCCGATGCCCCCTCGACACGGATCGTCGGCGTGCCCTCCCCGGCGATCTCGACCCCCATCGCGCGAAGGAACCGCGCCAATTCGACGACGTGCGGCTCACACGCCGCATGGCGGATCTCGGTCTCGCCGCGCGCCGTAGCTGCGGCGAGCAGCGCGGTCTCGGTGCCTGTGACCGACGCCTCCTCCAGGTAGATCGATCCGCCCCGCAGGCCGTCTGGCGCGTCGAGCGCATAGTCGGCGCCGTCGACATGCCGGGCCCCCATGGCCGTCAGCGCCTGCACGTGCGCATGAATCGTCCGGCGCGCCGGGAAGTCCCCGCCTGGCGGGGCGAGCCGCGCCCGACCGCGACGCGCCAGCAGCGGCCCCAGCAGGAGCACCGAGCCGCGCAGCGTGCCGACCAGCGCGCGGTCGGGTTCGTCGGTCGTAAGCCTTGTGCACTGCACGCGCAACTCCGTCGTCCCGATGCCGTCGACGTCGGCGCCCAGGCTGACGAGCAAGCGGCACATCGCCTCGACATCGCGGATCCGTGGGACGTTCGACAGCACGCACGCGTCGTCCGTCAGCAGGCAGGCTGCCAGCAGCGGCAGGGCGGCATTCTTGTTGCCATCGACCTCGATCTGGCCGTCCAGACGCCGGCCCCCCTCGATATGCAGTGTCGCCATCGCGCTAGTGTCCCGTCTCAGAATTCTCCCAGGTACACGATCTCCGGTCGCAGTTCGACACCGTAGCGCTCGGCGACGGTGCGCTGACAGATCGTCACGAGCGCGCGGATATCGGCCGCCGTCGCCTCCCCCGCGTTGACGATGAAGTTGCCGTGCGTCGTCGAGACCCGCGCACCACCCACCACGCGGTCCTTCAAGCCCGCGGCATCGATCAATGCGCCGGCCGAGGGCGCGACGCCGGGCGGCAGCGTGTCGTGGGCGGGATCGGGGTTTCGAAAGATACAGCCCGCACTCGCCGCGCCCAGGGGCTGCGTCCGCTTCCGGTACGCCAGCGACCGACGCGCCTCCGCCCGCAGCGCGCCGGGTTCGCCGGGTGCGACCGCGAACTCCGCCCACAACAGCACCTCCGCGGTGCGCTGCAGGCGCGATCGATCGTACCCGAACTCCATGGCGTCGGCGGCGATCTCTTTGAGCGCGCCACTCTTGTCGACGACCCCGACCGACGTGATCAGATCGCCGATCAATCGCCTGTCGAAGTGCGCGTTGCCGTACACCGCCCCGCCCACGGTGCCCGGCGTGCCGGCCCAGCACTCGAGTCCGGCCAGTGCGCGCGTGATCGTCCAGCGGACCAGCCCGTTGACGCTCACACCGCCATCAGCCCGGACAGCGCCGGGTCGCGTCCGACGCACCGCACCGCCGTGGACCTGGACGACAAGGCCGCGCACGCCACGGTCGCCGATCACCACATTGGATCCCCCGCCGAGGATCGTCAGCGACAGGCCGGCGGCGCCGGACGCGCGCACCGCACGCGCGACCTCGTCGCTCGTCCGTGCCTCGACGAACCACTCCGCAGCCCCACCGACACGAAACGTCGTCTTCGGCGCCAGGGGCACGGACCGCCCCACCCGCCCCGCGCCGAGGCCAGCTTCGAGGACCTGCAACGTTCGGTCGGTGTCAGCCATCGCGAGACCGTCGATCAGGCGAGCAGGGCCTGCTCCTGCGCGATCAACGCGCGCAGGGCGGCCGCGCGGTCGCAGACCTCGAACTCCATCCAGTCGCCCGGACTCAGCTGGCCGGCCACCGGCAAATCCGCGGTGATGACGGTGGCCAGCTTCGGATAGCCGCCCGTCGTCTGCCCGTCGGCCATGAGCACGATCGGCTGGCCCGATCCCGGGATCTGCACGGTACCCGTCGGTGTCGCGTCGGACAACGGCTCGGCTGACGACGCCAGGGCCACGGCCGGACCGCTCAGCCGGTAGCCCATCCGATCGGAGTGGTCGCTGACGACGTATCGCGTCGTGCGGAATGTCTCGATCCCTTCCGGCGCGCACAGCGCCTCCTGTGGACCGAGCATCACCCGGATCCGCGCGCCGCCGTCGGGCAGGTCGAGCACCGGGCCGCGTCGATCAACGCTGGGGACGGTCCCCGCCGCCGTCTCACGCGAACGCAAGACATCGCCGGCCACGAGCGCGCGCCCAGCCAGCCCCCCAAGCCGGCTCGGTAGGTGCGTGGACCGGCTGCCGAGCCACTCGGGGACGTCGAACCCGCCGCGGACGGCGAGATAGGCCCGGGCACCGCGGCGTCGGCGGCCGAACCGAAACCCGGAGCCGGCCGCGATGCTCAGCGGCACGCCCATCGGAACGGCCGCGTCGTCGACGAACAGATCGAACTCGGCACCGGCGACCGCCACGTGCATCCGACCCTCGGCAGTCAGTGTGGGTCCGATCAGCGTCACCTCCAGGGTCGCCGCCTCTGAAGGATTACCCAGCAACAGGTTGGCCAGCCGGTGGGCGCAACGGTCCATCGGTCCCGCCACGGGCACACCCAGATTCTGATATCCCCAGCGGCCGAGATCCTGCACCGTGCTCAGCATCCCGGGCTTGTCGACGCGCAGTCCCATCATGCCCCGGGGGCCGTCCCCACCTCATCCTCATCCAGCGACGCCAGCAGCGTCACCTCGTCGATCGGCACGAAGCACACCTCGTCACCCGGCGCGAACAGGAACGGCTCGTCCCGTGCCGCATCGAAGACCCGCATCGGCGTCCGACCGATGAGCTGCCACCCGCCGGGTGTCGGGCACGGATAGACGCCGGTCTGGCCGCCGGCGATGCCCACCGCGCCCGCCGGCACCGTCGTGCGCGGCGTCTTGCGCCGTGGCATGGCGATGCGCTCGTCCACACGGCCCAGGTAGGCAAAGCCTGGAACGAAGCCGAGCAGGTAGACCCGGTACGGCGTCTCCGAGTGCCGCCGGGCAACCTCGTCGGCCGAGCAGCCGGCGAAGTCCGCCACCAGTTCGAGATCGGGCCCGTGCACGCCGCCGTAGCAGACGGGCACCTCGTGTACGCGGGGCGCAGCATTCACGCCGACGTCCGCCGCCACGGCGTGTCGCGTCAGGGCCCCGGTCAGCGCGCCAAGGTCGGTGCGAAGCGGGTCGTAGCAGACCGTCACCGCGGCATAGCTCGAGATCACGTCGCGGACGCCGCGGATTCGCTCACCGCGCAGGGCGGCCGCACACGCGATGACCCTGGCGTTGAGCGCTGGATCCAGCTCGGTGCCGAGCTCGACGACGAGCGCCGAATCGCCGGCCGCACGGACTTCGACCGACCCCGTCATGCGTCGCCCAGCGCGGCGAGGAGCTTCACGTGAATGTTCTCGAACGCGCCGTTCGACATGACAACGATCCGGTCGCCCTCCCCCGCCTCGCTGGCAACTACCCTCACGATCTCGTCAACGGTCGGAAGAAATCGGGCATGGACCCCCTGCGCCGAGAGCGCCGCGACGACACGCTCGGCCGAGAGCCGCTCCGCCTCGGGCACGCTGGCACGGAAGACCGCCGGCAGCACGACCTCGTCGGCGCCCTGGAGCGCGGCGGTCAGGTCGGCCTCCATCACCCGCCGGCATGCGGTCGCGGAGCGCGGCTCGAAGATCGCCCAGACCCGTCGACCCGGGTACGCCGCGCGTACGCCCGCCAGCGTTTCCGCCACGGCCGTCGGATGGTGCGCGAAGTCGTCGTACACGGTGACCCCGCGCACCTCGCCGCGCGGCTCGAGGCGGCGACGGACGCCCTCGAACGAGGCCACGCCCTCGGCAATCGACGCCGGCTCCAGGCCGACGTCGGCCGCCATCGCCACTGCGGCCAGGACGTTTCGAACGTTGTATCCGCCAAGCAGCGGCGATGCGACCTCCGCGAACGGCTCCCCGCCCCGTGAGATCCCGAACGTCGTCCCGCGGGCGGAGGCCGCCACGTCGACCGCCCGCCAGTCGGCGCCGGTACTCAGGCCGAACGACTCCACGCGGCACCGCGCCTCAAGGGCGAGGGCCGATGCCTCAACTCTGTCGGCGCCGAGGAGCAACAACCCGCGGTCGGGAATCAACCGCACCAGCCGACGGAACGCCAGCCGGATCGCATCGAGGTCCTCGTAGATGTCGGCGTGGTCGAACTCGATGTTGCCGACGATCGCCACATCAGGAAGATACTTCAGGAACTTCGCCGTCTTGTCGAAGTAGGCGCTGTCGTACTCGTCGCCCTCGATCACGAACTCGGCCCCCTGGCCGAGTCGATAGCCGGCGCCGAGGTTCTGCGCGACGCCACCCAGCAGTACGCTCGGATCGCGGCCAGCTCGCGTGAGGAGCCAGGCCACGATGGCGGCCGTCGTCGTCTTGCCGTGCGTGCCGGCCACGACGAGCGATCGCGTCTGCCAGAGAAACTCGTCGCGCACGACTTCGGGCAGGGAGGCGTAGCGCAGTTTGCGGTCGAGCACCGCCTCGAGTTCGATATTGCCGCGGGAGATGGCGTTGCCGACCACCACGAGATCCACGTCGTCACCGACCTGCTCGGCCCGGTATCCCTCGAACGGCACGATCCCCTCCGCGGCCAGCTGGTCGCTCATCGGCGGATAGATGGCACCGTCCGATCCCTGCACCTGGTCGCCACGGCGCCTGAGCATGACCGCCAGCGTCGCCATCGCGGTGCCGCCGATGCCGATGAAGTGGACGCGCCTCACGAGACCGCGGCCTCCTCGACAACCAGCCGTGGCCGGCCGTCGGCGACCAACCGCACGCGCACACCGAGCGGGAGCGTCAGTGCCGCCCCGCCGGCATGGCCGGACGGGAACCCGAAGACGACGGGCCCCGGGAAGTCCGCCAGCAGGTCGGCCGCCGTCGCTCGCGCCGTCGGGCGACCGGCGGGCTCGTCGCAGCCGGGCAGTTCACCCCAGATGATGCCGGCTGCCGCCCCCAGCACCCCGCTCAGCCGCAGTTGGGTGAGCATCCGGTCGAGCCGATACGGACGCTCGTTGACTTCGTCGAGGAACAGCACGAACGGCGGCTCGGGAGCGAACGCGTACGGGGTGCCAAGCGATGCCACCAGTTGTGTCAACGTCCCACCGAGCAGTGTACCGGTCGCCTCGCCGGTCTTGACGGTCTCGAGGCCCTCGGGGGCCATCTCGCCCGCGGGCTCCGCACACATCGTCAGCCGCCTGAGCGACGCGGCGTCGTACGCCGCCTCGCCACGCGCCAGTCGTCCCACGACCGTGGGACCGTGGAAGCTGACCACGCCGCAGCCAATCGTGAGATGCGAGAGGACGGTCGTCAGATCGCTGTACCCGAGGAAGAGCTTCGGAGTGCGCCGAACTTCGTCTGCCGGGAGCCATGGCAGGAGGTGCACGCTGCCGTAGCCACCGCGTGCGCCCACCAGGCCCGCCACGTCGGGGTCGCGCCAGGCGGCGAGAAACGCGCCTGCACGGCGCTCGGCCGACCCCGCGACATAGCCGGCCCGGTCGAAGACGCTCTCGTCATAGACGGGCTCGAACCCGAGCGCGCGTAGCTCGGCCACGCCTCGATCGAACTCGCTCCGATCGAAACCGCTCGCCGGCGCGACAACCGCGAGCCGATCGCCCTCCCTGATCGCCCGTGGCTTCAGCATGCTCGGCCCGGTCGGCACCACATCGCAGGGCTCCGACCACTCGGCGGGTCAGGCATGTCGCGCCATCTCCGCAGCCACGGCCTGGGCATCCGCCAGACCGATCCGTTCCAGCAGACGGCCGTCTGCGTCCGACGATCGCCGTCCGGCCAGGTACCGCTCCTTGGCTCGCCGCTGCCGCCCGAGCGCCGCCTCCAGCTCTCGCATCGAGAGGTCCCCGGACTCGGCAGCGTGGATGAGGGCTTCCAGTGCCGCGGCCTGACGGGTCACATCGGTCCCGCACAACAGCAGCAGATCGACCGTGGCGCCGACGGCCGCGACCGCGGCCTCCTCGATTCCGTAGGTGCCCGCGATTGCCTTCATCTCGAGATCGTCGGTCGCGACCAGACCCTGATAGCCAAGTTCGTCCCGCAGCAGGTCGTGCACGATCCGGCGCGACAGCGTGGCCGGCGACTCCGCGTCGAGGCTCGGCACCAGCACGTGTCCGGTCATCACGAGTGCAACGTCGGCGGCAATCGCAGCCCGGAAGGGCGCGAGTTCCCGCTCCCGCAGCAACGCCGGATCGAGGTCGAGCACGGGAAGCTCATGATGCGAATCCTGGCCGGCGTCGCCGTGCCCCGGAAAATGCTTGCCGCAGGCCGCGATCCCGCGGCTCTGCAGCGTCTCGATGATCGCAACGCCGAGCCGGGCGACCACGTCGGGGTCGTCGGACAGCGCGCGGTCCCCGATCACGGGGTTCTTCGGATTCGAATGGATGTCCAGCACCGGCGCGTAGTCGAGCGTGACTCCGACGGCGTCCAGTTCGGCAGCCAGCGCCGCGGCGAAGCGACGAGCGAGCACCGCGTCGCCGCTCCGGCCCAGCACCTGCATCGGCGGCCATTCGGTGAAGGGATCGCGGAGTCGCGCGACACGCCCGCCTTCCTGGTCGACGCTGACCCAGAGCGGCCAATCGCGCCTGAGCGCGCCCACCTCGCGGGCCAACTCGGCCACTTGCTCGGGGCTGTCGACGTTGCGCGCGAAGAGGATGACACCGCCGAGGTCGAATTCCTGGGCCAGCCGGCGCAGGTCGTCGGGCAGGGCGTGGCCGTCGAAGCCCGCAATCGCGAACTGTCCGACCTGGCGACGAAACGAACGCTGTGACATCTCGCAGCGGCGAGCCGCAGTCGCGCACATCGCGCGCCGTCGCGTCGTCCGCGGTCACATTATAATGCGCCGGTGCATCTGAACGCCTCCGCTCCGATGCGAATCGACCTCGCCGGCGCCACCCTGGACATCTGGCCACTGTACCTCTACCACGCCGGTGCACAGACCTTGAATGTCGCGGTCACGCTTCGGGCCCGCTGCTGGCTCCGCACGCGGAATGACCGTCGACTCGTCTTGCGGTCGATCGATACGAACCAGCGTGTGGAGACCGACCACTGGTCCGCGCTGCCGGAGGACGCGCCCTGGCGGCTGCTGAAACGGATCCTGGCCCACTTCGACGGAACGGGCCTGGAAGTGGTGACACAGAGCGACTCGCCGATCGGTGCGGGCATTGCCGGCTCGTCGGCCCTGAACATCGCCACGTGCGCGGCGCTCGCGCGCTGGCGCGGCCTGGACCTGACGGGCGAGGCGTTGCTGGGCGTGGCGATGAATCTCGAAGCCCAGGCGATCGACGTCCCGACCGGCGCCCAGGATTATCGGCCCGCCTTCTATGGCGGTGTCTCGGCGGTCGAGCTGGGCGTCGGGGGCGTGACCCGGGTCGGCCTCGAGGTCGACGCCGCCGCGCTCGCGGATCGGCTGATCGTAGCGTATACCGGCGCATCCCGCCAATCGGGGATCAACAACTGGCAGGTCATGAAGGGGCGGATCGACGGCGACCCCGGCGTCACCGAACACTTCGACCAGATCTGTCAGGTCGCCGGCGCGATGCGCCGGGCGCTGGTCGCGGCCGACTGGCCGGAGGTCGGTCGCCAGATCGCGCGTGAGTGGGAGTTGCGCAAGCAGCTGGCCCCTGGCGTCACCACCCCGGCCATCGACGACCTCATCGGCCGTGCCGAGCGCGCCGGCGCACTTGGCGCCAAGGTCTGCGGCGCGGGTGGCGGCGGCTGCATCGCCACGTTCGCCGAGCCGGGCAACATGGCGGCCGTCACTGCCGCGCTCGCCAAGGGCGGTGCGACGATTCTCGCCTGCCGCGTCGACACCGACGGCCTCACGGTCGCGGAGGGCGGGTCGCCGCCGGCGTGACACCCGGCCACGACACCATGGATAACCTCCTCATCGCCCGCGTCTTCTCGGAGATCGGAGATCTCCTCGAGTTGAAGGGCGAGAACCCATTCAAGATCAGAGCCT
Organism: Acidobacteria bacterium UBA2161; assembly: GCA_002328835.1. GTDB lineage: Bacteria > Acidobacteriota > Vicinamibacteria > Vicinamibacterales > UBA823 > UBA2161. Next base: position 47,066 of record DCWN01000040.1, read on the forward strand.
ACCGGACCGCGGCCGATATCGTCGGGCAGACCGGCGAGCGCGTTGCGGACCTCGCCGACGCTGAACTCCGGGCCATCCCGGGCATCGGCAAGACCGTCGCCGCGAAGATCCGGGAGCTGGCGGACACCGGGCAGCTGGCATTTCAGCAGGAGCTGCTGGAGGAGTTCCCGTCAACCATTCTCGACCTGCTCCGGCTTCAGGGTGTCGGCCCGAAGACCGTGGCGCGTCTCTACCGTGAACTGGGCATCAGCTCGCTCGATGCGCTCGAGACCGCCGCCGCCGAAGGACGGCTCCGCGGCCTGCGCGGGCTGGGCGCCAAGAAGGAGCAGCTGATGCTCAGGGCCGTCGCCGAGTACCGGCGCCGGGAAGGCCGCTTCCCGATGCCCGACGTGCAGGACATCGCCGACGCGCTGGCCGAGCACCTGCGCGGAGCCGACCCCGACCTGCAGGTGACGCCGGTCGGCAGCCTCCGCCGCGGCTGCGAAACCTGCGGCGACACCGATCTGCTGGTCGCCGGTACGGATCTGGCGATCTTGGAGCGCTTTGCGGCCTACCCCGGCGTCGACCGCGTCCTGGGACGCGGCGAAACAAAGGCGAGCGTGCTCCTCACCAACGGCCTGCAGGCGGACCTACGGCTCGTGCCCTCGGAGAGCCTAGGCGCCGCCCTCCAGTACTTCACCGGATCGAAAGCGCACAACATCGCGCTCCGGGACCGGGCGATACAGCGCGGGCTGAAACTGAACGAGTACGGCGTCTATCGACTCGACACCGGTGAGCGGGTGGCCGGCGCGACCGAACCCGAGGTCTACGCCGCGCTGGCGTTGCCGTTCATCCCGCCCGAGCTGCGTGAGGACCGCGGCGAGATCGCCGCTGCTGGCACGGACACGCTGCCCCATCTCGTGTCCCGAGGCGACCTCCGGGGCGATCTGCACGCGCACACCACCGAAAGCGACGGACGGGCCGACCTCGACGCCATGGCGGTCGCCGCACGCGAAGCGGGCCTCGAGTACCTCGCCATCACCGAGCACAGCAAGTCCCTCGCCATGGCCAACGGCCTCGATGAACGGCGGACACTGGCCCACGCCCGGCAGATCCGGGACGCCGACGCGCGCCTCGACGACATCACGCTGCTCGCCGGCATCGAGTGCGACATCCTGCCCGACGGCGCGCTCGACCTGGCAGAAGACTGTCTCGCCCAGCTCGACATCGTCGTGGCGTCCGTCCACTCGGCGTTCTCGCAGGAGGAGCGCGAAATGACCGACCGCCTCCTGCGCGCGGTCGAGTCGCCGGTCGTCGACGTGATCGGGCATCCGACCGGCCGCCTGCTGCGACGACGCGACCCGTATCGCGTGAACATCGAGGAGGTAATCGGCGCGGCCGCCGCACACGGCGTCGCCCTCGAGATTAATAGCCAGGCCGACCGATTGGATCTCAGCGATGCCCACGCTCGTCTGGCGCGCGAACGCGGCGTCTCGGTGGTCATCAGCAGCGACGCCCATGCCACGAATGCGTTCGGGTTGCTCCGGTGGGGGGTCGTCGTCGCCCGCCGCGCGTGGCTTGAACCCGAGCATGTGCTCAATACGCGCTCCGTCGAGGCGTTGAGGGCTGCGCTGCGGCGCAACCGGAACTAGGTCTATTCAGCCATGAGTGACACCGGCGCGCGAACCGTCACCCGGATCCGAACGCTGTATCTCCGGACCGGCCCGCAGACGATTCAGCGCGACCTGACGCGGGCCGTCGAACTGCTCAAGACACTCCCGACCGAGACCGCGCGGGAACGGGCCGCCGTCTACATGGACGGACTGTCGCAGCTCAGATCGGAGTGGACCCTGGCGCGCAAGCGCCGCGCCAAGCATCGGTAGTTGCCAGGTCCGGCAGCGTGCGGACTATCGGCGACGTGCCGCGCCCGTCTGCAGAAACTTGCGCGCCGAGATGCGCACCCCCTCCGAGACGTTGCGATCGACCGACAACATCTTGATATCGCGCTCGACCAGGCGGGGTATCAGGGTCAGGGCGAGCCCCACCGGTGTCTTCGGATTCTTCGCCAGCGCGGCGATCACGGCGTAGCTCTTGAGATAGGCCCGGGTGGCCCCAATGATCCGCAACACGTCCTCGGCCACGTTCCCCATCCTGGCGAACGCTTCGACCTCGGTGATGGTGAGTTTCGGGCTCCCCAGGACGGCCATCGCCACCATCTTGTTCGAATCACGGATCAACGTTCCGCGCTGTTCGCGGGTCCCCTTGATCGCGTACTTCATCTTCTCGACGACGGGCAGCATCGACAGTTCGGTCGGGCCCTTCTCACGCTCGGCGGGCTCGTCGGCCGCGTCGGCATGCTCGGGCAGGAGCGGACTCTCCGCCTCCGCGCCGGCTGCGCCGTCGGCCTCGAGCCCGCGCGCCGCGAAGAATGCGCGGGCCGCCTCACCAACGCCGGGCCGCGCGAGCGCCGCCAGGGTCGCAGCGGGCGCGAGCCGGGTCAGCGTCTGCTCGGCCACCTGTGCCACGCCAGCATCCTTGTCATCCGAAAGCCAGGACAGCAGGGTGAGTTGATCGGCGGGACGCAGCGCGAGCGCGCCCAGCGCCGCCTGCTCGCGGAGTTCGCGCGGCACGTCACCGCGCTTGAACTGGTCGAGTAGCGGACTGGGTCCGTCGTTCTCCGGCATCGGGCCTCCGACAGGTGGGGTCAACCCCGGGATGGCTATGGCGCCAGGTACTCGCGATAGTTCTCGGGGGTGATCCGTGTGGTCACGACCTCGCCCGCCTCCCCGAGGCGTCGGCCGGGTCGACCGTTCAGGGTGAAGCTGAACGCTCCGGCATCGCCGATATTCAGCAGAATCTCGTCGCGGGCCTCGACGCGCTCCCGCTCGCCGGGTTGCATCACCCGAGACACGACCAGGTCGCCATCGGCGGTCAACGAGACCCAGCAGGCCGATCGCGGCTCGACGCTGATCAGCATCAGGTCATCCGTCCCCGTTGTGACGGCACCTTCGGCGGCCGGATCGGGCGCAGGCGCCCCCGCCTCCGGCGCGGACGTGGCCGCCGCTAGGCCCGTGGCCCCGCCCGGCGCCGACGCGCCTTCGGGATCGGCGGTCGCGCCACGCATGCCGAAGTACACGATGAGGTCGATGACCGGCAGGCTGACCAGCGCCAGCCGAAGCCAGGTCCCGGCCATTTGCTGCTTGCTCTCGAACGTGTCCTCGTCCTGGGACTCCAGCGCATACGGACTGCCGTCGGCCACCCCATCGCCCGGAAAGGCTGCGAGGAAGTCCTTCAGCGTCGCTTCGGGATCGAGGCCGACTTCGGAGGCGTACGAGCGCACGAACGCCCGGGTGAAGATCCCTCCCGGCAAACGGGACACTTCGTTTCGCTCCAGCGCTTCGAGCGCACCGACAGCGATTCTCGTGGTCGCCGCGATGTCACGAAGTGAGACGCCGCGGGCCTTGCGTGCCTGGCGGAGTCGCGCACCAAAATCTTCGGGCTGGTTCACGCACGATCCTCGAACGACGCCCGTCGTGGCGCCAAGCAAACTACTCTAGACAAGGGGTTGGAGGGTGTCAAACGACTGACGGACTCGATCGACGAGCCGCCCGAGGCCGACCGCCCACTCGTGTCCGGATCTCGCCGCGTCGATGAAGAGACCGATGCCGGCGACACCGGCCGCACCCGCGCGCCACACGGCCTCGAGCCGCTCCTCACTCACGCCACCAATTGCGAGCACAGGCACCGCCGCCTCGCGCGCCGCCGCACCGAGTGCCGACAGCCCGGCCACGCCATGGCCCGCCGGCTTCGACACCGTCGGAAACACGCTGCCGAACACCGCCAGGTCAACGCCGGCCAGCTGCTCGGAGATCTCGGTCGCATCGTGGATGGCGCGGGTCACCAACCACCCACGCCGACCGAGCGCCCGAGCCCTTCCCGCGGCGACGGAGTCCTCTCGGAGGTGCACCCCCGCCGCGCCGGCGGCCAGCGCCACGTCGACCCGGTCGTTCACGACGACGCGTGTCGGGCTGCCGTCCGCCGCGTGCACACACCGGCCGACGAGGTCCGTCAGGGTCCGGCCCGGGAGATCGCGTTCGCGCACCTGCACGATGTCGACGCCGGCCGCCGCTGCCGCGGCCACGAGGCCGACCAGGTCGTCGAGTTGTCGCACCGTGCTCGCCGCCGGCGAGAGCCGGTGACGGTCAGACACCAAGCAGATGAGCGGACGACATTCGGCAGGGGCGCGGTCGGAATCCATGGCGTGTTCTCGCGGGATGATGCCCGGGCGTCGCCGCCTGGCGCGCGGAGTCTTGGATTGCCGGTTAGCCGTCGACGCTGATCGGCGGGCGTCCGCCGATATTCGGCGGAGGCGGAGCCGGCGCCATGAGCGCCACCAACTCGGCAAATCCAGCGGCGAGATTGATCACGCCGACACCCGAGACCGCACCCCGCACGAAGTTGTTCTGCAGGGTGGCGAGCAGCACCGGAACGGATTCCGCAAATACATTCCGATCCCAGTAAGTCGACCAGGGCAGAACGACCAGCACGAGGCCGACCTCGAGAAAGTAGGCAATGAGCAGCAGGCGGCGCAGCGGATGAATCGTCAGCCTCCCGTCACGACCCGCGAAAGCCGTTCGACCCGAGCGGCGACATCGCGGAACTCGCCGGCGTCAGCCTGCAACTCGAGGAAGATCGACAGAGCCCGCGCATTCTCGTTCGTGCGTTCGAGAAGGTCCCCCAACTCGTAGATCACCGACCGCCCTTCATCCACGGAAGGCGCGGGTGCCTCGGCCGCTCGCTCGAACCAGTACACCGCCTTCTCGATGGAGCCCTTGTTCCAGTAGAGCCGTGCGAGAGCGGCCGCCGACAGGAACCGGTGCGCCGGCGACCTCGACGCCAGCTCGAGCGCCGCGACTGCCTCTTCGTGCATCCCCATGTCGCGGTAGGTCAGGGCCAGCTTGTATTGCTGGGCAGCCAGATCGGCCGCCGTCTGCTGCGACACCGCCTCGCGGAACTCGCCGAATCCTGTGCCGCCGGGCGGCGCCGCTGGCTGGGCCGGCACCACAGGGGTCGCTGCCACCGCCTGGACCGGGACCGCAGGGGCCGCTTGGACCGGAACCGCTGGAACCGGCGGCGGTGGCGCGGCTGCCGGAATCTCTGGCGGAGGCGGTGGTGGCGC
>DCWN01000040.1:52554-87119 GCA_002328835.1 Acidobacteria bacterium UBA2161
GGCGCGGCGTCACGGCCTCCTGAGACGGCACGGGTGGCAACGGCGGGGGCGACGCCGGCGCCGCCGGCACGACCGGCGCGTCGTGCGTCTCGATCGTCGACGACGGCTGGTCGCTGCCGACCGCCGCCATCGCTTCGCTCAACCGCTTCGCGATGACGCGATCGGGCGCGCTCTCCCCCATCATCACCAGCGCCCGGCGCAGCCGATCGATATGGCTCCCGACGTTGGGTTCGCGCACGGCGAGATCCTCCGAGATGACGCTCGCCTCGAACGCTCGGCCTTCGTGCAGGTACGCCTCGGCCAGGCGCGCCTGAGCCTCGTACAGGCGCTCGTCGAGCCCACCGTCGACACAGACCTCGACGAGGCGCAACAGCGCGGGCGCGAAGTGGGGCGCCACGTCGCCGAACTCCTGCAGCGCCGCGGCCGCGCCGTCCCAGTCCTCCGCGCCGAGCAGGAGATCCGCCACGGCCTCGAAGCAGACAAAGCCCGCCGCCGCGTCGGCTGCGCCGGCCCGTCGACCGACCTCCAGGACGCGCGGGCGTTCATCGCTCGATGCGGCGAGCTGCGCGGCCACGTCGGCGTGGCCGGCCTTCAACTGCAACTCGAGAAACATCGCGAGGAGTGCCGGGTCGTCGCCCGCCACTTCCCGCGTGAGGTACTCCCCGGCGGCAGCCACGTCCCCGCTGGCCAGCACCGCTCGCGCCAGGGCACCGCGGACGTTCGTGCTCTCCGGATCGAACCGGGCCGCCTCGCGCAGCGCGGCCAGCGCTTCGGTGCCCTGGCCCGTCTCGGTGAACTCGTCCGCCAGCTCGGTCATCCGCTCGACGGCCTTGTCACGCTCGCCCATCTCGGCGAGCGCTCGCGTCCCCGCCAGCCGAGCCTCCATGTCGGTCGGATCGATCGAGCCGAGCTTGATCACGACTTCCATCGCCCCGCGCTGGTCACCCCGCTGGAACCGCTGGTCCCGCACAGCGGTCAGATGTGCCTTGGCGTCGACCAGCAGCCCTTGGTCGGCGGCGATCTCGCCGAGCCGCAGCCTCGACGTTTCGTCGTCCGGGCGGATGCGGAGAATCTTCTTGTAGAGCGCGACGGCTTTCGGCAGGAAGCCGTCCTTGAGGAAATGGTCCGCGATGCGCGTGTACTGCTCCGCCGCCTCGGGGATGGAGTTCGACCGAACGTAGAGATCCCCGAGCGCGTTGGCCGCCGTCCAGTCCTCCGGAAACTGCTCGACGACCTGCTTGTACAGCGCGAGCGCCTCGTCCAGACGGCCCTGGCGGAGCGACTTCTCCGCCTTGCGCATGGCGTCGTCGCGATCGAGCGGCTTGTTCTTCGCGCGCCTGAAGAGGTTTCCGGCAGCCATGGTCGAACGTCAATCCAGCGTATCAAACAGCGACGGCGGTCGAAACGACTGCCGATGCACTCCCGAGTAGCCGAAACGGCTGACGGCCGCCAGGTGCGCGGCCGTCGCATAGCCCTTGTGTCGGTCGAAGCCGTAGCGCGGATCGCGATCGTGCAGTTCGCGCATATACCGATCGCGGGTGACCTTGGCGACGATCGAGGCCGCCGCGATGGCGGCGCATCGGCGGTCGCCGCCCACGACCCGGCGCTGCGGCAGCGCCAGGCCGTGCAGGCGGAACCCGTCGACCAGCACGAAGTCGGGCAGTGGAACCAGACCCATCACCGCCTCCTGCATCGCGAACAGCGTCGCCCGGTGAATGTTCAACTGGTCGATGGTGGCGGGGCTGGCCCAGGCGAGACCCCAGCCTGCGGCGGCGGCGACGATCCGATCGTACAATCGCTCGCGCGCCGCGGCGGTCAACAGCTTCGAATCGCGAACGCCCGGCACGTGCCGCGCGGGATCGAGCACGACGGCTGCCGTGACGACTGGACCGGCCAGGCAGCCCCGCCCGACCTCATCGACGCCGGCCACCCGCGCGAATCCCAAACGCCTGACGGCGTTCTCGATCGTCCGGCGCGCGGCGGGTCGGGCCATCCGGCGATCCTTCGATGGTCGACAGGCGACCGGGCACCGCGCCTGCCGAGAAACTCAGGCCCTGGACTTCGGCTTGCGCTCGCGCATCCGCGCCGCTTTGCCACGCAGCGCCCGCAGGTAGTACAGCTTCGCCCGGCGGACGCGAGCCGAGCGCACGACGTCGATGCGGTCGATCACGGGCGAGTGGAGGGGGAAGATCCGCTCGACACCCTGCCCGAACGACACCTTGCGAACCGTGAACGATGCGCGAGCGCCGCCCCGCTTCTGACCGATCACTACACCCTCGAACACCTGGACGCGTTCCTTGTCGCCCTCGCGGACCTTGACGTGGACTCGCACGGTGTCGCCCGACCGCATGGCCGGACGCTCCGTCAGCTGCCCCTGCTCGATGGCTTCAATCGTGTTCATGCACCCGCCTCCTTCTCCCGTTCCGTCAACAACTCTTGCAAGATGGCACGTTCCTCGTCGTCGAGCGAGGCCTGCGCGAGCAGGTCAGGCCGACGATCCAGCGTTCGTCGGACCGCCTCGCGCTTGCGCCATCGGGCAATGTCCTGATGGTGCCCCGACAGCAGTGTCGCCGGCACTTTCAACTTGCGCACTTCCGCGGGCCGCGTGTACTGCGGGAAGTCCAGCAATCCGCGTACGAACGATTCGTGTTCGACCGACTCCGCGTCGCCCACCACGCCGGGAACCAGCCGCGCCACGGCATCCACGATGACCAGCGCCGGTAGTTCCCCACCCGTCAAGACGTAGTCTCCGATCGAGAGTTCTTCAGTGACGATGCCCTCGCGCACGCGCTCGTCGACACCTTCATAGCGACCGCACAGCACCGTGAGGTGTGACAGCCGGCTAAGCCGGTCGGCATCGCCATGCGCGAACCGCTTCCCTTGAGGCGAGGTTAACACCACGGCGTCGGGGCGGCCCGAATCCGCTTCAATCGCGTCGATCGCCCGAAAGAGTGGCTCTGACTTGAGCACCATCCCCGGTCCACCGCCGTACGGCACGTCGTCGACGGATCGATGACGGTCGTCCGTGTACTCTCGCAAGTCTTGCACCTGCACATCCACGAGACCCGCGTCGATCGCGCGGCGCACCATGCCTTCCTGCAGCATCGCGGTGACCGTGGCTGGAAAGATCGTGACGATGTCGATTCTCATCGCCCGCTCCGGCTGCGCTTCGTGACGTTCAACTCCAGCAGCCCGTCCGGCGGCTCGATCTCGATCGTGCGAGTCTCGGTGTCCACCCGTCGGCAGATCTCCGCCGCCAAGGGCACGAGAATCTCGCCGGTCGACGTGCGTACGACCAGCACGCTACCGTCCGCCGCACCCTGCACCGCCGCCACCGACCCGACAGGCGTGCCATCGCAGGTCTGGACCGCGCAGCCGACCAGGTCGTGATGGTAGAACGTCCCGGGCGGTAGCTCCTGCAGCGCGCCCAGCGGCACGCGCAACTCGGCACCAATCAGGGATTCCGCCGCCTCGATGGTCGCGATGCCTTCCAGCGCCAGAATCGGGCGCCCGTGGTGAAACCGGACCGACGCGACCGTGACCGGGTCGCTCTGCCCAGCCCGGCAGGCGTCCATCACCGCGCCCACCCTGAAGCGATCGACGGGAAAATCGGTCTCGGGATTGACCACCAGTTGCCCTCGGAGCCCGTGGGTCCTGGCGATCCGGCCCACCACGGCGCTCCCACCCAGCCGGTCGTCACTGCTCGTCATCCGGTGGCCCATCACGGAACTCCACCGTTACCTGCAGCCCTTCGGACTCGGCGGCCGCCGACGCCAGTTCCCGGACCGCCGCGGCCGTACGCCCGCGGCGCCCGATCAGCCGCCCCAGGTCGCCGGGCGCCGTGAACAGCTCGATCCGGGACGCACCTCGGTGGCTCGACTCCGAGACACGCACCTCGTCGGGCACCTCCGCGAGCGCCTTCGCCACGACTTCGACCACGGCCCGCGCGCGACTCACGATGTCGCGACTTCGCCGGCCACCGCCGGCGCCTCGGCTGCGGCCGGATGCCTGCCCATCAGTGTCCGAACCGTGTCGGACGGACGCGCGCCGCGGCCCAGCCAGTGCGCCAACCGCTCGCGATTCACTTCGACCGTTTCCGGATCGGTTCTCGGATTGTAGTAGCCGAGAATCTCGACGAACCGACCGTCGGTCGCCTTCGCCGAATCGCAGACGACGACCCGATAGAACGGCTGCTTCTTCGCTCCCACTCGACGCAAACGAATCGCCAACATGCGAACAATCCCTTCCTTGCTCTCTACGACCGCGCACTCCCGCCCCTCGGGGCGGCCACCACCGTCACCGACCTCCGAACTGTCCCATGAGCTGCGCCATCCCAGGCCCGCTGGCGCGCCGCCCCCGGCGACCCGCCTTCCCTTTCGAGCCGGCACCGCCCACCGCTCGCAGCATCTTGCGCATCGCCACGAACTGCTTCAACACACGATTCACTTGCTCGACGGAGCGACCGCTCCCGCGGGCAATCCGCCGGCGGCGACTGCCGTCGATCACCTGATGGTGCCGTCGCTCGTGACGCGTCATCGAGCTGATGATCGCCTCGACGAGCGTGAGCTGGCCTTCGTCCAGCTCGCCGGCACCGGCCGCGGCCTGCCCCATCCCCGGAATCAGACCAGCCAACTGCTCGAGCGGTCCCATGCGTCGCACGGCCTGGAGCTGATCCCGAAAGTCCTCCAGCGTGAACTCGTTGCGACGAATCTTCCGCTCGAGCTGGGCCGCGTCCGCCTGAGACACCGCGGCCTCGGCCTTCTCGACCAACGAGAGCACGTCGCCCATCCCGAGGATGCGCGACACGACGCGGTCGCCCTGAAACGCTTCGAGGTCCTCGAGCCGCTCGCCGCTGCCAACGAATGCAATCGGCACGCCCACGACGGACACGACCGACAGCGCCGCGCCACCGCGAGCGTCGCCGTCGGTCTTGCTCAACACGACGCCCGACACCCCGACGCGGCGATTGAACTCGCCCGCGCTCTTGATGGCATCCTGGCCGGTCATCGCGTCGGCCACGTAGAGCTGGTCGCACGGCTCGGCCGCCGCCTTGATCGCTTCGAGCTCTGTCATGAGCTCGTCGTCGACGTGGAGCCGGCCGGCCGTGTCGACGATGACCACATCGCAACCGACTCGGTCGGCCTCGACGATCGCCCCTTGCGCGCGTGCGACCGGGTCGAGCTCGCCGGCCGGGTCGTGCACCCGGACCGATGCCTGCTCCGCCAGCACCGATAGCTGGTCGATCGCCGCCGGCCGCCGGACGTCGGTCGACACCAGGAGCGGATACCGCCCCCGCGACGACATCCACCGCGCCAGCTTTGCCGCCGCCGTGGTCTTGCCCGACCCCTGCAGTCCGAGTAGCATCACCACGCCACCGTCGGCGCTTGCCGCCTCGACCTGCCCGGGTTCCCCGAACAGCGCCAGCATCTCGTCGCGAACGATCTTGACGACCTGCTGCGCCGGCGTGAGGCTACTCAGCACGCCGCGCTCGACCGCCCGATCGCGAACGCGGTCGACGAACGCCTTGACGACCTTGAAATTGACGTCGGCCTCGAGCAGCGCCAGCCGGATCTCACGAAGCGTGGCCTCGACCAGCTCGGGTGTCAGCCGGGGTTCGCTGCGCAGCGACTTCAGCGCATCCTGCAGACGGCCACCGAGCGATTCGAACATGTCGCGCTATGATCCCGCTAAGCCACTCAGACGCAAACGCTTATCGTAGCCCAGCCTGTCACGGACTGTCAACGAACCGCCGCCAGGCGCACCGCCGCGACGGCCGAACACCGGCTGCGGAGGGTCAGGACGAGCGGCGCCCGGCACCTACGTGCTCGACCGACTCGGCGTCGCCGCCGGTGTCGAACGGAATCGACTCCACGATGGAGAGGCCGTAGCCCTCCAACCCGACGAATCGACGGGGGTGGTTGGTCACAATGCGCATCGAACGAACGCCGAGATCGCCCAGGATCTGCGCGCCGATCCCGTAGTCCCGCTGATCCGGAGCCACACCGACCTGCGCGTTCGCTTCCGCCGTGTCGACGCCCTGATCCTGGAGCTCGTAGGCACGAATCTGATTGGCGAGCGTCAAGCCCTGGCTGTCCTGATTGAGATAGAGCAGCACGCCGCGGGGCTCCTGAGCCACGCGCGCCAGGCCGGCCTGCAGCTGCTGCCCGCACGGACAGCGTGTGGAATGAAACACGTCACCCGTGAGGCAGCGGGCGTGCACGCGCACGACGACGGCCTCACCGTCGCCGACCTCGCCGCGCACCATCGCCACGTGAGTCTCCTTGCCGATGACGTTCTCGTAGGCCACCACCTGGAACTCACCGAATTCGGTCGGGAGCTTCGCCGCCGCGATGCGCCGCACGAGCCGCTCGGTGCGCATCCGGTACTTGATCAGATCCGCGATCGTGATCATCGGCAGATCGTGCTGACGCGCGAACCTCGCCAGCTCGGGCACCCGCGCCATCGTCCCGTCGTCGTTCATGATCTCGCAGATGACGCCCGCCGGGTTCAGACCGGCGATCCGCGCGAGGTCGACCGCCGCCTCGGTCTGCCCGGCACGGACGAGCACGCCGCCCGGGCGGGAACGTAGCGGAAACATATGCCCCGGCCTGGCCAGGTCCGCCGGCCGCGTCTCCGGGTCCATCGCCACCTGCACGGTGGCCGCGCGATCGCCCGCCGAGATGCCCGTGCTCGTGAACTCCTTCGCTTCGATCGACACGCAAAAGGCCGTGTCGAACCGCGCGGTGTTCTGACGCACCATCAGCGGAATGTCGAGCTCGTCGAGGCGCTCGGTGGTCATCGGCAGGCAGATCAACCCGCGCCCGTAACGCGCCATGAAGTTGATCGCCTCGGGCGTGATCTTGTCGGCGGCGATCGTCAGGTCGCCTTCGTTCTCCCGGTCCTCGTCGTCGACGACGATGATCATCCGACCGGCCTGAATCGCATCGACGGCATCCTCGATCGCCGTGAACACACCAGCCCCCGCACGGCGAGCGACCTTCAACTCGCCGGCCCGATTGCGTGGCTCACGTTTCGCCATCGTCTACCTGCCTCACCCGGCGCCCGGCGCCGCAACCTCCAGCGCCCGGACGACGTACTTCCCCAGGATATCGCATTCGAGATTCACCGTGTCGCCCTCGCGATACCGCCCGAAGGTGGTCTGCTCCCACGTGAAGGGGATGATCTGCACGTCGAAGGTCTCCGTGTCCAGCGCCGCGATGGTCAGGCTGACGCCGTCCACCGCAATGGAACCCCGCGACACCAGATAGGCGGCCAGGCTCGTCGGGTACGCCAGGCGCACGCGGTGATACTCGGCTTCCGGCAGGATCGCTTGGACATGGCCGGTGGCGTCCACATGACCTTGCACGAAGTGTCCGCCCAACCGTGCGTCCGCACGCATCGGCCGCTCCAGGTTGACGCGATGGCCCGCCGCGAGCCCCCCCAGCGCAGTGACCCTGGCCGTCTCCGGCGAGATCTCGGCCTCGAATCCCGCATCGCCGACCTCCACGACCGTCAAGCAGACGCCGTTGGTCGCAATGCTGTCGCCCAGGGTGAGTTCCCCCACCAGATCGGTGTCGACACACAGCCGGAACCCTTCGGCGGTGGGCGCCATCGATCGCACGGTTCCTGTCGACTCAATCAGTCCGGTGAACATAGCCCTCCGTGCACTCGTCCGGCCCAACCATTCGCACATCCACGTCGTCGAGCGCCTCGCGCACCGACGCGCCGGTCGTGAACCAGGGCACGCCCCCGGCGCCGAACGCCGCCGGCGACACGTACAGGCGCACCCGATCAACGACCCGAGCCTCCCAGGCCGCCGCGTGCAGCCTGGGCCCGCCCTCGAGCAGCAGCGACGTTACCCCCTCCGCGCCAAGCACTCGCAGCGCCGACGGCAGGTCGTGCCGTGGCGCCTGCAGCAGCCGCGCGCCCGCGTGCTCCAGCGCCGCCGCCCGCTCCGGCACCGCCGCCACGTCCGCCTCGCTCGTCACGATGACAATCGGGCCGGCGTCGCGCGTCCCGAAGACGGCCGAGGCCGGCGGCGTCCGCAGCCTGGAATCGAAGATGACGCGTGTCAGCGGCCGCACGCGATGCACCTCGCGCGCCGTGAGGACCGGATCGTCGACCAGCGCCGTGTCCGAGCCGACGGCAATCGCATCGAACTCCGCCCGGAGCGCATGGGCGTCGCGAACGGCGGCCGGCGCCGTGATGGCGCTACGGACGCCAGACCGGCGCGCGACGTAGCCGTCACGACTCAGCGCCACCTTCAGCATCACGAGCGGCCGGCCGTACCGCACCCGCACGAAGAACGGCAGGTTCAGGCGGGCGGCCTGCGCCTCACGGACGCCGACCGTCACGTCGACCCCGTGCTCGCGGAGGAACTGGACGCCACCGCCCCGCACCCGTGGGTTCGGATCTTCCACGCCGACGACGACCCGCGCGACGCCGGCCTCGAGAATGCTGTCGACACACGGGCCGGTGCGTCCCGTATGGCAGCAGGGCTCGAGGGTGCTGAACAGCGTCGCCCCGCGCGCCGCGCCGCCGGCCGCGCGCAGGGCATGAATCTCGGCGTGCGGTTCGCCCGCGCGCTCGTGATAACCGCTGCCGACCACGACGCCATCCGGTGAGACCACGACCGCGCCGACGAGCGGATTCGGACTCGTCAGCCCGCGGCCTCGAGCGGCAAGACTCAGGGCGCGATCCATGTATTCGGCGTCGCCCAGCGGCACCGCTACCAGCCCTCCTCGAACAGCGCGTCGACGTACTCGCCCGGCGCAAACGGCAGCAAGTCGTCGATCTCCTCGCCGACGCCGACGTAGCGAATCGGCAGGCCGAGCTCGGTGGCCACCGCAACCGCCACGCCCCCTTTGGCCGTCCCGTCGAGCTTGGACAGCACGATGCCGTTGACGCCGGCGGTCTCGACGAACTCGGCGGCCTGGGCCACACCGTTCTGACCGACGGTCGCATCCAGGACCAGGAGCACCTCGTGCGGAGCGCCCTCGACTTCCTTGGCGGCCACGCGTCGGATCTTCTCGAGCTCGGCCATCAGGTTCCGCCGCGTATGCAGCCGACCGGCGGTGTCGACGAGCACGACGCCGCGGTCGCGCGCGCGCGCGGCCGCGATCGCATCGTGCACGATCGCCGCGGGATCCGCGCCCGACGCGGCCTTGACCAGCCCGACTTCGGCACGACTCGCCCAGATGTCGAGCTGATCGACCGCCGCGGCCCGAAACGTGTCGGCGGCGCAGATGAGCGGACGCCCACCGGTGCTCTTCAGCCGCTTCGCGAGCTTGCCGACCGTCGTCGTCTTGCCGGTACCGTTCACGCCGACCACCAGCACGACCCTGAGCGGTACGCCGTTGGGCGGCGCCGCGTCGGCCGCCGTCAACACGGCGAGGATCTCGGCCTTGACGAGATCGCGGAGCCGCCCCTCCCCCAACCGGCCCGACACGGCGTCCACGATTCGCGCGGTCGCGGTCAGGCCGACGTCGGACGAGATGAGGATTTCCTCGAGGGCTTCCAGCGTCGGATCGACGGCGCCGCGATCCGTCGGCGGTCCACCCCGAGCCGACACCTCGTCGACCCGCCCCACGAGATGCTCGGCCGTTCGCCGCAGACCCGCGCGGAACCGAGCGGACAGATTCATCGCGAGTCGGCCTCGACACGCTGGCGCCTGAGCATCAGCCGCTCGACCGCCTCGAGTGGCGCAACCCGGCCCGCCATCACTTCAGCCATCTGCCCGGCGATCGGCAGCTCGACCCCGTACTCGGCCCCCAGCGCCAGCGCGGCCCCCGTCGTCCGCACACCCTCGGCGACCATCGTCATGCCACCGAGAACGTCGGCGAGCGAGCGACCCTTGCCCAGCTCGATCCCGACCTGCCGGTTGCGGCTCAGCGCACCGGTGCAGGTCAGGACGAGGTCGCCGAGACCGCTGAGGCCGGCGAGGGTCTCCGGCCGCCCGCCGACGGCACAGGCGACCCGCGTCATCTCCGCCAGACCGCGGGTGACCAGTCCGGCCAGCGCGTTGTGTCCGAGGCCGAGCGACTCGACGACGCCGGCCGCGATCGCGATGACGTTCTTCAGTGCACCGCCCAGCTCCACGCCGATGACGTCGTCGCTGGCATAGAGGCGGAAATACTTCGACCGAAACTCCTCCTGCACCAACGCGCACACCGCCGGGTCAGCGGCGGCCACGAGGACGGCGGTCGGCAGCTGGCGCGCCAGCTCGACCGCAAAGCTGGGCCCGGACAGCACGGCGACGGGGCGGGCCTCGCCAACCTCCTCGGTGATCACCTGTGACATGCGCCGGCGCGTATCGGGTTCGAGCCCCTTGGCCGCGCTGACGATCGGCACGCCGGCGGGCAGCGCCGGGCTCGCCTCGCGGAGCACGGCGCGGAGGCCGTGCGAGGGCACCGCGGCCACGACGCAGGTGGAGGCGTCCAGCGCCTCGGCGAGCGAGGCCGTCGGGACCACCGACGCCGGCAGGTCGACGCCGGGCAGGTACCGGTCGTTCATCCGGCGCGCGACCAGCGTCGCCACCAGGTCGGGGTCTCGCGCCCACACGCGCACGTCGTGCCCGACGCGACCGAGATGAACCGCCAGCGCGGTTCCCCAGCTGCCCGCTCCGAACACCGTCACCCGATGCGCCATCGTTCGCGACCCTCCCTGGCCGCCCGCTACCCCTGCCCGAACCGCCGCTCGGTGCCCGCGCTCAACCGTGCGATGTTGCCCCGATGGCGGTAAAGAATGAGCGCTGCCGTCAAGGCGGCACCGATCAGAATCGACGACGGGGCCCCCATCACGTAGAGCCACGGGACCAGCGACGCCGTCGCGACGATCGAGCCGGCGGACACGTATCGGGTCCGCCAGACCACCGCCACGAACGTTGCGGCCGCCACCGCCGTGGCCGCCGGCGACAACACGCCGAACACCCCGCCGGCCGTCGCCACGCCCTTCCCCCCGTGAAACCTCAACCAGACGGGATGGACATGGCCCACGATCGCCGCCACGCCCGCCGCCGCCCGCATCGGGTCGTCCACGCCGAACCTCCCGGCCAGGAACACGACCGCGCAGCCCTTCGCGACGTCCAGCGTCAGCACCGCCAGACCGACCGAGGCGCGCGTCGACCGAAAGGCGTTGGCCGCCCCGACATTCCGGCTGCCGACCTCACGTATGTCGACCCCCGCCATGCCCCTGGGCACGAGGAAGCCGAACGGCACCGAGCCGACGAAATAGCCGATCACGACCCACCACCACTCCATCATCATGCCGATGCCAGGCCGGCACCCAGCGGCGCGACAGCCCGAGCAACGTAGGTCGGCGACCCGTCCGTCGGGCAGCTCTCATAGAGCGTCACGTCGGTCACCCGCCATCGCTCCGGATCGACGCTGACGGCCGCCGCTGCATCACGGATGTCGCGCCCCCGGCGCGGGGCGCGGCGGACCCGGCCGAGGGTGACGTGCGGCGTAAAGTGCGTCGCATCGTCGCTCACGGTGGCCCCGGCCGCCGCCAGTCGCGCATCCAGTTCCGATGTCACACACGCGAACGCACCGTCGCGATCTCTGACGCCGACCCAGACCACTCGCGGCGCCCCGGACACGGGAAACACACCCGCCGGTGCCAGCGCCAGTTCGAACGGCGCCAGCGCCCACGGTTCGGCCAGCGAGGCCTGCAGCCGTTCCATCGTCTCCCGCCTGACCCCACCGAGGAATCGAACCGTCAGATGAAGATTCCGAGGTCGCACCCACGACACCCGAATTCCGTCGATCCCGGCGAGGCGTTCGGCGATCTGCGCCGCCGCCCCGGTCACCGCCCCCCGCGCCGCCTGGTCGAGGTCGATGGCCACGAAGAGGCGCGCCCTCGCCCGGTTGTCACCCACGATCGTCCAGCATTCGGCGCAGCATGTCGAGCGCCGCTTGAGATGCCTGCCGTTTGACGAAGGTTCGTTCCCCGCGGAACGCAAAGGTCCGGGCCCGCTCGCCCGCCTGGCCCGTCACGGCGATGCACACCGTGCCGACTGGCTTGGCCTCGGTGCCACCGCTCGGCCCGGCGATGCCGGTCACGCCGAGGCCCACCTGTGCCGTCGCCCGGGCCGCCACGCCCGACGCCATGGCCAGGGCGACAGGTTCGCTGACCGCGCCGTGGGTCTCGAGCAGCGCGGGGGCGACGCCGAGCTGATCGGTCTTGGCGGTGTTGGCGTACGCCACGACCGCCAGATCCAGAAACGCCGAACTTCCGGGCACGTCGGTCAGCCGCGAGGCCACGAGGCCGCCCGTGCACGACTCGGCCACCGCCAGTCGCCACTCGCGCTGGCGCAACCGCTCGCCGACAACCTGCTCGAGGGACTCGCCGGCGGTCGAGTAGACGTCGCGGCCCAGCGCCGCCTCGACGTCCGCCACAGCCAGGTCGAGCGCGGCCTCGGCCTCGGGCGGTTCGGGCGCCCGGGTCGACAGGTGCAGTTCGATCTGGCCAGGCCCCGCGAGAATGGTTGCGGCCACGACCGGTGTGCGCTCACGCCAGCGCGCGTAGACCGGCTGGACGCGTTCCTCGACGTACGATTCGGCGCGCCCGCCGACCACGACAATCCGCCGCGCGAGCCGGTGGCCGGCGACGCGCGCAGCCAGTCGCGCCCGAACGAGCCCGTCGACCATCGGCTCGAGTTCGCGCGGCGGACCCGGCAGGGCCACGACCACCCGGTCCTGCCACGCCAGCCACAGTCCGGGCGCCGTCCCACGGGGATTCGCGAGGATCTCGGCGCCGCGCGGCACGAGCGCCTGTCGCCGATTGATCTCTGGCATCGCCAGCCGCCGCGCCGCGAACCGCTCCCGGATCGACTCGACGATCTCGCGCCGCTCGACGAGCGGTGCGCCCACAGCCGCCGCGAGCGCGTCGCGCGTGAGATCGTCGTCGGTCGGGCCCAAACCGCCGATCAGCACGACGAGGTCCGCGTCGGCCAGGCCGCGGTCGAGTTCCTGCGCCAACCGGTCACGATCGTCGCCGACCACGACCTTGCGGTGCACCTCGATCGCCAACTCGTTCAGGCGGCCCGTCAGAAACAGCGAGTTCGTGTCGACGCGGTGCGGTGTCAGCAGCTCGCTCCCGACCGCGATGATCACCGCCGTGTCGATACGTGCTGCGCTCATCCGCCCCACGTTGCGAGGAGCCACAGGCCGCCCCGCAACACCAGGTGCGCGTACAGCCCCGCGACCACGTCATCGGCCATGACGCCCCACCCACCCGGCAGCCGTTCGCACGCTGCGGCCGGGTAGGGCTTGATGATGTCGAAGAGGCGGAACAGCAGGAAGCCAGCCAAGGCGCCGCCCACGCCGATCGGCAGCAGCGCCACCGTCACCAGCATCCCGACGACCTCGTCGATCACGATGATGCCGGGATCGGTCCGGCTGATGTGCCGCTCGGTGACCGACGCGGCCCAGACCCCGACGCCCGCCAGGGCGACGAGCGCGGCGATCTCGGCCACCGGTGGACCAAGCGCTCGGATGGCGACCCACACGACGAGTCCGAGGGCGGAGCCCGCGGTGCCCGGCGCCACCGGGGTGTAGCCGCAGTAGCATCCGGTCGCGACGACAAGGGCCAGGCGGGTCACGATATGAGGTTCCGGCTCTCCGCGCACGGCTCGATGGAACGCCCACAGGGGCGGATCGAACCCGTTCGCTCGACCCTTCAGGATACCTTGACGACGCGAGTCTCGGCGAGGCGGTCGTGCAGCGCACGCCGCTGGCGGTCGGCAAACTGCAGAATGAATCCGAATCCCAGCGGCAGCACGGAGACCAGAAACGCCACCGCGCGCACCGTCGCCGTGCTCGGGCTCACCGGCTCGCCGTTCGCGTCGACGACCTTGAGCCGGCATACCATCTTGCCGATCGTCTGTCCCCCGGCCGCCGTAAACGCCACGAGATACCCGCCGTCGAGCAGCATGAGGAATCCGATCATCGGCGTCAGGGGAAGAATCGGCCATTCGGCCAGCGTCAACTCGCACAGGCGCAGCGTGAGCAGGACGACGCCAGCATTCACGGCGCCAAGCACCACCGCATCGATCGCGGCCGCAAGGATCCGTCGGTACCCTGGAGCGAGTCGTCGGCTGAGGGCGTCGGCGGAGGCGCCGCCATCCGCGGCGGACCCTTCGAGTTCCAGCGAGGGCGGCTGCCGGCGTGCACGCTTGACCGCCGTCCGGACACGCGCGACTTCGGGTGTGGCCCGCCGCACAGCCAACGGCGCCCTGGGCCGCGGCGGCTGCTCATCGCCGAACGCGCCGCGCGCGGCTTGATCGAGGAAGAGCGGCAGATCGGGATCCGACACCGGCAACTCCGCCGGCGTCGACTTGGCGATCGCCTCCTGGAGGGCAAGATCGACCATCGGCCCTATCGGCTCGTCGCCGGTGCGGATCGGCAGATCGGTCACCGACCCGCCGTTCTCCGTCAGCGCGAAGTCGTATCCGCAGTTCCGGCATCGTTCGGCCGCGTCGAACCCGATGTAGTCACACTTCGGACACTTCATCGTCGCGACGGCGGGACGGCCGTCGATGATTCATCGACACCGGCAATCAACGCCCGCTGGATGACGCTCTGCAAGGCATCGGCCTCGATCCGAACCGTGCTGCTCGGTTGCACGCGGGCGAGCATCCGGAGCGCCTCGTGAAAACGCCCGTCGCCGTACAAGGTCTGCGCCCGCTCCAGCGCGATCTCCGACGCCGACGGCTGAGGCAGCGGAAAGGCGTCGTCCACCACGACGGCGCCGGCGACCGGCGGGGCCGGCAACCCAAGGAACGCCTCGAGGCGATCCCACGATGCGGCCGCCACCAGCGCGGCCAGCGCGAGGACGAGCACACCGCCGACGAACGCGAGCTTGCGGACCCGACGCGACCGTGGCGGGGTCTCGTGCCACGTGCGCCGCGCCGCGCGTGTCACGCGCCCGGTGGCGCGGTCGCGAGTCCGGTCCGGCGCCTGGTCGAGTCGGTCGAGCCGGCTGAGCAGCATCTCGACGTCGTCATGGGCGCCGCCGCGCTCGACGGCCGACTCCAGCAGCGTGCGGGCTTGTCCGACGTCACCCCGCCGGAACGCGTCCGCCCCGGAGTGCACGAGTTCCTCGGACTCGCGCTGTCGTTCCGCGAGCGCCCGCCTGGCACGCTCGATGTAGGCGCGCGCGCGTGTGTGCCCGCGATCGAAGAACAACGCGCGGGTCCAGACGTAAATCGCTTCCTCGTATCGAGCGGAGAAATAGAAATCGAGACCGGCGAGCAGCAGATCTTCGATCTTCGCGTCCTGACGGACGCGGGGTCCGCTTCCGAAGGGTTCAGACGCGTGGTGCCGCCCTGAATCAGTCATGAGGACCGAGGTAGGTCAGACGATTATCCGCCATCGGATCGCGCGGGTCAACCGGATGGGCACCCGTCGCGCTCACGGCGAGATCGGATGTGCTACAACTGCCGCGTGTCGTCGATCGAGTGCATCCCCAACGTCAGCGAGGGACGGCGACGCGACGTCGTCGCGACCTTCGCGGCGGCGATCCGCGCGGTGCCCAGGGTCCGCCTACTGGATCAGTCGGCCGACGCGGACCACCATCGGTCGGTCTTCACCATGGCGGGCGACGCGACGGCACTGAAGGCCGCGGTGCTCGAACTGTTCGCCGCCGCGATTCCCGCGATCGACCTGCGTCGCCATCGTGGCGCACATCCGCGGATCGGCGCGGTCGATGTGGTGCCGTTCGTGCCGCTGGGCGACACTCCGCTCGCCACGTGTGCGGCTCTCGCGCGCGATGTTGGCCGGGTCGTGGCAGACCGCTTCGGCGTGCCGGTCTATCTGTACGAAGCCGCGGCCACCAATGCCGACCGGCGCCGACTCGAGGACGTGCGGCGCGGACAATTCGAGGGACTCGACCAGCGGATGGGCCAGCACGCGGGGCAACCCGACTTCGGCCCGGCGAGGCCCCATCCCACGGCCGGCGCCAGTGCGGTGGGCGCGCGAGGCCCGCTCATCGCGTGGAACGTCGACCTGGCGACCCCGGACCACGACGCGGCACGCGAGATCGCTCGACAGGTGCGCGAGAGCAGCGGCGGGCTGCCGTGTGTGAAAGCGCTCGGGGTGTGGCTGGCCGATAGACGCGTCGCTCAGGTCTCGATGAACCTGACCGACTACCGCACGACGTCGCTGGCCACGGTGATGGCTCGGATCCGCGCCGAGGCGGCGCGTCTGGGGGTGGGCATCGCCGGCAGCGAACTCATCGGCCTGATCCCCGAGGCCGCGCTGGAAGCCGTGGACATCGACGAGCTCGGCCTTCCACGATTCCCGGACGATCAGATTCTCGAACGCCGGCTCGAGAGCTAGCTCCTCCGAGGCGTCGGTCACGCCGCGCCGTCGGGATCGCTCTTGCGGCCCGGCGGCACCCCGAACGCTCGCATCTTGCGATAGAGGTTGCTGCGCTCGACGCCGAGGGCCTGTGCCGTGCGCGACATGTTGCCGCGCTGTGCCGCCAGGGCACGCAGGATGTACTCACGTTCGAAGCGCTCGCGGGCTGCCTGCAACGGCACGACCTCGGCGGCGTCGGCGTCGAACAATCCGGAGGTCTCCACCCGCCCGCCGTGGAGAAACGCCAGATCCTGCGCCTGGATCGTGTCGCCGCGCACCATGATCATCAGCCGCTCGAGTACGTTGCGGAGCTCTCGGACATTGCCCGGCCAGGAGTAGGCGCCGAACGCGGCGACCGCGCCGGTATCGAGCACCTTGACGCGCCGGCCGTGCTCGTGGGCGAACTCGCTCATGAAGTGCTCGGCCAGCAAGGGGATGTCGCTCTGCCGCTCCCGCAGCGGGGGCACGAAAATCGGGATGACGTTCAAACGGAAGTACAGATCTTCACGAAATCGGCCCTCCCGGATCTCCGCCGGCAGGTCCTTGTTCGTCGCCGCCAGGACGCGCACATCGACCCGGACGCTGGACGTCCCCCCCACCGGCTCGAAGACCTGTTCC
The DNA here is from genome assembly GCA_002328835.1 of Acidobacteria bacterium UBA2161. Taxonomy (GTDB): domain Bacteria; phylum Acidobacteriota; class Vicinamibacteria; order Vicinamibacterales; family UBA823; genus UBA2161. Next base: position 69,531 of record DCWN01000040.1, read on the forward strand.
TGCAAGACGCGCAGTACCTTGGCCTGCGTCTTCAGGCTCATGTCCCCGACTTCGTCGAGGAAGATCGTTCCACCATCGGCCGCGTCGAACCGCCCCTGGCGGTCGGTCACCGCGCCGGTGAACGCCCCCTTGACGTGCCCGAACAGCTCACTCTCGATCAGCTCTTCCGGAATCGCCGCGCAGTTCACCTCGACGAACGGTCCCGACCGGCGGCGGCTCAGCGCGTGCACGTTGTGCGCCACGAGTTCCTTGCCCGTGCCGTTCTCGCCGTAGATCAGCACGCGGCCGTTGGTCGGGGCCGCCATCGCGATCTGCTCGCGGAGCTGAGTCATCACGTAGCTCTCGCCCACCAGCACCAGGCGCCGATCGACGTGGGCTCTCAACGCGCGGTTCTCGGCCTCGAGGCGCTGCTGGCGCAGCGCGTTGCGGATGACCAGCACAGTCTTTTCGAGGGAGAGCGGTTTCTCCACGAAGTCGAACGCGCCCATCTTGATGGCCCGGACCGCCGATTCGATGTTCCCGTGGCCGGAAATCACCACGACCTGCGCGTCGATTCCGCGCTCGCGCAGCCTGGACAAGGTCTCCAGGCCGTCCATGCCCGGCAGCCAAACGTCGAGGATGATGACGTCGTAGTGACGACGCGCGAGCCGCTCGAGACAGGCCTCGCCGCTGTCGACCGCATCGACCGCGTAGTCCTCATCCTCGAGCACACCGCTCAGCGCGGACCGCACTCCCGCTTCGTCGTCGACGACCAGCACCGTCGCTCTCATGAATGGTTAGCAGCCCGTGGGTCACGCACTGCACGGAAGCTCGACCGTAAAGGTCGAACCCCGATCGCCGTTGTCGCCGACTTCGATGTTGCCACCGTGCTCGACGATGATCCGCCTGACGATGGCCAGGCCGAGTCCGCTCCCCCGCTGCTTGGTCGAATAGTACGGCATGAACAGCTTGTCCCGATCCCCCGGGGGGATCCCCGGCCCGTTATCGGCGACCGTGATCCGGACGATGCCATCCGCGGCGGCGTGGGCCGTGCCCACAACGACGAGGCCGCGGTTCCCGTTGTTCACCGCGCCGCCCGTCGCCGCGCCGCGCAGCACCTCGATCGCATTGTCCACGAGATTGATGACGACGCGTCGCAGCTGCTCGGGGTCGGCCCGCACCGCCGGCACCTGCGGCGCGAACGCCCGATCGATCCGGACGTCGTCGAAGAGCCCATCGTAGAGACGGAGCGCGTCGTCGAGCAGCGCGTGCAGGTCGACCGGCACCGTCCGCGGCGCGGGCATCCGCGCAAACTGCGAGAACTCGTCGACGAGCGCCTTGAGCGATTCAACCTCGCCGACGATGGTGCCGCTGCACTCTTCGACGAGCGCGCGCGCCGGCCGTGGCGCAGTCGAGAAATGCCGCCGAAGCCGCTCCGCGCAGAGCTGGATCGGTGTCAACGGGTTCCGGATCTCGTGCGCCAGCCGCCGCGCCACATCGCGCCAGGTCGCCACGCGCTGGGCCCGGATGAGCGGCGTCACGTCGTCGAAGACCATCACTGTCCCGCCACCCCCTGCGCCCGCGCGCTGGAGCGTCGTCGCGGCAACCGCCACATGGATCGCCTTGCCCTCCCGCTCGAGCGCCACCTCCCGCGCCGACGGATCGCGGGCGGCCGGCAGCGAGTCCAGCAAGGCGCCCATCGGACGCAGGTCAGCGCGGTCGAAGACTTCGGAGGCGGGGCGGCCGACGGCGGCTTCGGTGAGGCCGAGCAGCCTCGACGCCGCCCGGTTGACCGTCCCGACCGTGCCATCGGCGTCGATCGAGACCACACCGGTGGCAATGCGTTCCAGAATCGTTTCGATGTAGCGCCGGCGTCCTTCCACCTCGACATTCTTTCGGCGCAGGTCGGCCTGGGAACGCTCGAGCTTCCGCTGGCTGACCGCGAGGCCGCCCGCCATCGAATTGAACGCCTCGACCAGCGAACCGAACTCGTCCGCCGTTTCGGGCTCGATCCGATGGTCGAGCTGTCCGGCTTCGAGCGCGCGGGCACCGTCCGACAGCAGGTGCACGGGGCGCATGATCCGCTTGGCGATGTACACGCCCATCCAGGTCGCGCTCACCAGAATCAACAGCGTGACCATGAGGAAGAACGACAGATAGACACCCTGCAGCGGGCGTTGGAGGACGCGGAGCTGACTGTAGGCCTCGTAGGCCTGAGTGATCCGGCGCGAATGATCCGCCACGTCCCCCGTCAGATGCGAACTGGCGACCACGACGCCGAGTGGCGCGCCGCCGTCCGGTCCAGGCACCAGCGCGGCCGCGCGCACGAGATCGCCGCCCGCGGCCAGCGGTTCAACGGTCCAGGACTCGGCGCTGCCCGCCAGGACGCGCGACGCTAGGCGGTCGGCCGACACCGGCGCGTCCGCCTGCGGCAGACTCGACGTGGCGACGTCGACGACGGGCACGACGTCGGCTCGCCCGTCATCGGACTCGGCCACGACCCGGTAGACCTGCACCAACTCGACTCGGCCTTCGGTGACCTCCGTCGAAATCAGATCGCGCACCGCGCCGACATCGGCCGCCGCCAGATCGACGCCGGCGAGCGACCCGGCGATCCGGTCCGCGTGCTCGCTCACCGTCACCTGCCGGTCGTGATAGTAGCCGCTGGCGACCGCGTTGGCCGAGCTCAAGACGTCGTCGACCGGCGCGCTGAACCAGCGGTCGGCGGAGTTGCGAATCAGCTCGCTCCCGACGATCAGCACCAGGACCGCCGGAATCAGCGTCAGGCCAAGCATGGCCGCCACCAGCTTGGCGCGGAAGCGGGCAAACGGCAGCGCCCGCCGCCGCTCGACGAGGAGTTTGACGACGTTCCGCGCCAGCACGAAGACCAACGCGGCCAGCATCGTCAAGTCGGCCGCCGTCACCGCGTACAGGACAGCCCCGCTGAGGAAGTCGGGAGACAGCTCGGCGGAGCGCTCGGCCAGCACGACCATCGCGGCGAGCGCGGCAAGCAGCAGCGCGATGCCGACCAGGATCAGTCGAGGGTTGTCGCGGAAGGGCGGGCGGATGGAGCCCGCATGAGCGCCAAAGGGCGGCTTCGCCGAGCGAACCGTCGGAGACATGCTCTAGCAGCCCGTGGTGAAACTCTCGCTGCATTCGGATGGCGCTGCATCCCGGCTGGCGGCGTTGCGCCTCACCAAAATATTCCCGATATTCTCGCTCGCCGCGCCTGGCCAGCCGGGCCCATCGCCATCCTCGGTGCGACGCCAGACTTTCACCACGGACTGCTACGTGACGGCGGCGCAGTCTCGCGCTACGGGATGAACGTGAACTTCGCGCTGCCCGAAGCGGTCGCCCGACTCCACGGCCAGGCGAACCAGCCATTGTGCGGACGGGTGCGCGCGTCGACGCGAAGGTAGTACTCGGAGTTGGCCTCGAGCGGCGTCGCGCTGAAGAGCGGCAGCCGGTCGAACGTCGTCATCGTATCGCGCGCCGTCTCCTCATTGTCGACGACCTCCGAGGTGTCGACCCGACCGTCCTGCGTGCGCGACAGATGATACCGACGCGTCAGATTGTCGTACTGCACGCTCGCCGCCACGGTCGTCGACGCAACCGTGCTGTCGAACCAGAACCTGATGGCGCGTCGGAGTTCGACGTCGTACGAGAAGGTCGTGGGCAGGCCGCTGCGAATGGCGGCGCGCATCTCCTCACTGAACGCGTCGGTCAGTTCGAACGAGACGAAGATCTGACCGTCGCGATGCAGCGGTCGGACACGCACGAGGTCGGCGGCCACCAGCGCCGGCACGAGCACGAGCAGGGCGCACAGGGTCACGCCCACGCCTCGACCGAGGTTCGTCAGAACCCCGCGCCACGACACGCCTCGGCCGGCGGCTCCTCTCAGCAGCATCGGCTCAGTGTATCAGTCGGTTCGCGCCCCCGCGTAGCGCTTTCGCCCCTCGGCATCGGCTAATCCTTGGTGTCTAGCAGGTCCTTCAACTCGGTCATGAACTCTCCGATGTCGCGGAAGTGGCGGTAGACCGAGGCGAAGCGCACGTAGGCGACCTTGTCGAGATTCCGCAGCTCCCGCATCACGAAGGCACCGACTTCCTGCGTGGCGATCTCCTTCTCCGGACGCTCCTGCAGCGCGGACTCGATGCGATCGGCGACGGCTTCGAGCGCGGCGACCTGCACCGGCCGCTTCTCGCACGCCTTGAGCATGCCGGCGACGACCTTCTGCCGCTCGAACCGCTCACGACTGCCATCCTTCTTGACGACCATGTAGGGGATCTCATCGATTCGCTCGTAGCTCGTGAATCGACGCCCGCAGTCGAGACACTCTCGCCGACGACGGATGACCTCGCCTTCCTTGCCTTCTCGCGAGTCCACCACCTTGTCGCCCAGATGACCGCAGAATGGACACTTCACGACGCGCTCTCCTCTCCTCGCCCGCGAGCCGGCATCGGCGCCGCGGTCTCCTCCTCGCTCGCGGCCCGGCGCAGCGCGCCCACGGTGATCCCTTCGGACGCCAGAAGCGCCAGGCAGACCAGCGCGACCGGCCCGTACGAGATCGCGTGCAGGACGATCGCCGCCGCCGCCGCCCGATCCGGCGGCGCGGCGAAGAATTCCGTCAACCCGAGCTGTAACGCCGCATGAAAGCCGCCGACGGCGCCTGGACTGGGCACCGCGACGCCCACCGTGAGCAGGACCAGCAGCAGAAACGACCCGGAGAACGGCACGCGCAACCCGTAGGCGAGCGCGGCGCTCCAGACGCCCAGCGCCAGCACCAGCCAGTGCGCGAGCGACAGGCCGAGCGCGGCGATCAGCGCGCCCGGCTGTCTGACGACGGAGAATCCCGCAGCGACCTTCTCGACCAGCCCGCCGGCAAAGTCGGCCACGCGCGACGGGAGGACCCTCGTGAGAGGGCCCATCAACCGGATGAGCACGACCGGCCGGCCGGCGATCGCGAATGCCAGTCCGATCGCCAGCAGCGCGCCCACCCCGCTGACCGCGGCGCCGACCGTCACGGCGGTCAGGATGCCCTCGCCTGCCTGAGTCAGACCGGGATCGAAGAATGTCGAGGATACCGCGAACAGCAAGAGCACCGACACGAGGTCGAACAAGCGCTCGACGACGATGGTCGTGAACGTGGCGGTCTTGCTGAAGCCTTCCCGGCGCGCGAGGAGATACGGCCGGACGACCTCGCCCGGACGAGCCGGCAACAGCGCCGAGAGACCAAACCCGATGATCGTCGTTCTGAGTGCGTTCGTGAATCGTGCCAGCCCGAGTGGCAGCAAGAGCACCTGCCACCGCCAGGCCCGCAGCACGTGCAGGAACGCGGTCGACGCCAGGGCCAGGCCGAGCCACGCAGGATCGCCGCCGCGCATCTCGCGCCACACCACGGCCGGGTCCACCGCACGGAGGAAGAACGCCAGCAACCCCCCGGTCAGACCGACGATCGCGATGGTACGAAGATGGCGGGACATCGAGAACGGCTCGCGGGCACACACGCACCGCGGATCGGCGTGCCGACGGCAGCTACTATACCCACCTCGCCAGATCTATGGAAGCCAGACAGTTATCGCGTCGCACCGACGCCGTGGCATGCGCCGGCGACGCACCGTGACGACGCTCGACGGGTCGGCGATCGCTCAGCGCCGAACCGACGCGTCGGGCGGACGACCCGGGCGGCACACCGCAACATTTTCGGTCTTGCCGCGATGGACGATCGTCGGTAAGCTTGGGCTCCTTTCAGCAGAGGTCGACACGAATGTCATCCACGCCTTCAGGACCCAGCTCAACGGACGCGGTGCTGGAAACCGCGCTGCCCGGCATCGCCGTACACGGTCGCGGAAAAGTCCGCGACATGTACGACGTGGGCGAGGCGTTGCTGATGGTGACGACCGACCGGATCTCGGCGTTCGATTTCGTACTCGGCTCGGCCATTCCCGACAAGGGCAAGGTGCTGACCCAGTTGTCGGCCTTCTGGTTCGGGCAGACAGGCGACATCGTCCCGAATCATCTGATTTCCACGACGCCCGAAGACTACCCGGACGTTCTGCGGCCGCACGCGGAGTTACTCCGGGGGCGCTCGATGCTGGTGCGCAAGACAGCGCCGGTGCTGGTCGAGTGCGTCGCCCGCGGGTATCTCTCGGGCTCGGGCTGGAAGGACTACCAGCAGACCGGCGCCGTCTGCGGTGTGCCGCTGCCCGCCGGACTAAAGGAGTCGGACCGACTGCCCGAGCCGATCTTCACACCGGCGACGAAAGCCGACTCGGGACACGACATCAACATCAGCGAGGCCGAGGCCGGGCGCCTAGTCGGCCAGGATCTGATCGCGACACTGCGCGACATCACGATGGCGCTCTACGCGTTCGGTGCGGCGCACGCGGAGACTCGCGGCATCATCGTCGCCGATACCAAGTTCGAGTTCGGCCTGGTGGAATCCGACGGGGCGCAGAACGTGATCCTGATCGACGAGGCCCTGACGCCGGATTCCTCACGCTTCTGGTCCAAGTCGGAGTACCGACCGGGCGGGCCACAACCCAGCTTCGACAAGCAGTTCGTCCGCGACTATCTCGAGAAGATCAGCTGGAACAAGCAGCCGCCGGTGCCCTCGCTGCCTGAGAAGGTCGTGGCCCGCACCCGCGAGAAGTACATCGAAGCCCTGCGGGCCCTGAGCGGCCGCGACCTGGGCTGAGCAGCCCCGGGCCGGGGCGCGAGGGAAGAGCCTGAGACGTGCGTGAACGACTCGACCGATTGATCGGGGAGATGCTCGAGAAAGGCATCCTCTACGAAGAGGCGCGCCAGGAGTTCGAGCGCCGCTTCATCACCGGCGCGCTGGCGCGGTCAAAAGGCAGCCTGAGTCGCGCGGCGGACCTGCTCGGCATCCACCGGAACACCCTGAGCCGCAAGATCATCGCCTACCGGATCACGCGGGCGCCGCTCAAGGCTCGCGGCGCGCGTCGCCCCCGCACGCCGAAGTCGGCCGCCTGAACCCGCGGCAGGCTTGACATCACCTGCCACCAGCACCATAATTAGCAGCTGCCCGGGCTGACTGCTAGCAGTCCGTGGCGTCCGGATCCCCGGAACGTTCTATCTCATAACTAATTCGGGAGAGTGGAGTTGAGGCCATGAAAGTCAGACCACTACACGATCGAATCATCGTGCAACGCATCGAAGAAGGCGAGCAGAAGGTCGGCGGGATCATCATCCCCGACACTGCCAAGGAAAAGCCGCAGCAAGGCAAGGTCATCGCCGCGGGCAAGGGCAAGGTCAAGGACGACGGCAAAGTCGTCCCGATGGACGTCAAGACCGGCGACATCATCCTGTTTGGCAAGTATGGCGGCCAGGAGATCAAGCTGGACGGCCAGGAGTACCTCATCATGCGTGAGGAAGAGGTGCTCGGCGTAATCGAGGGCAAGTCCAAGAAGAAGTAGCCTCGGGCCGTCCGTCGCGGCGGGTTCCCGCCGCACCAACCGACGCCCATTTCATTGTTCATCGTTCAGGAGTTCAACCATGGCAAAACAGATCGTCTACGGTGAGGAGTCGCGGCAAGCGATTCTGCGCGGCGTGAACGCCCTCGCCAACGCCGTCAAGGTCACGCTCGGCCCGAAGGGCCGCAACGTCGTCCTCGACAAGAAATTCGGTTCTCCCACGATCACCAAGGACGGCGTGACCGTCGCGAAGGAGATCGAACTCCCGGATGCCATCGAGAACATGGGCGCTCAGATGGTGCGTGAGGTCGCGAGCAAGACCTCTGACATCGCCGGCGACGGGACGACCACCGCTACGGTGCTCGCGCAGGCCATCTACCGCGAAGGCGCCAAGAACGTGGTCGCCGGCGCCAATCCGATGGAGATCAAGCGCGGCATCGAGCAGTCTGTGGAAACGATCGTCGAGGCGTTGCACAAGCAGGCCAAGAAAGTCACGGGCAACATGATCGCCCAGGTCGGCACCATCTCCGCGAACAACGACAGCACCATCGGCACGATCATCGCCGAGGCGATGGAGAAGGTCGGCAAGGATGGCGTCATCACGGTCGAAGAGGCGAAGACGCTGGAGACGTCGCTGGACGTGGTCGAGGGGATGCAGTTCGACCGAGGCTACCTCTCGCCCTACTTCGTGACCGACCCGGATCGGATGGAAGTCGTGCTCGAGAACCCGATCATCCTGATCCACGAGAAGAAGATCAGCTCGATGAAGGACCTGCTGCCGTTGCTCGAGCAGGTCGCCCGGCTGAGCCGTCCCCTGCTGATCATTGCCGAGGACGTCGAGGGCGAGGCGCTGGCGACGCTGGTCGTCAACAAGCTGCGCGGCACGCTGCAGGGCGCCGCAGTCAAGGCGCCTGGCTTCGGCGATCGCCGGAAGGCGATGCTCGAGGACATCGCGACCCTGACGGGTGGCAAGGCGATCACCGAGGATCTCGGCCTCAAGCTGGAAGGCATCCGGGTCGAGGACCTCGGCAAGGCCAAGAAGGTGACGATCGACAAGGACAACACGACGATCGTCGAGGGCGACGGTGGCACGAAGGCCATCGAGGGCCGCGTCAAGCAGATCCGGGCGCAGGTCGAGGACACCACCTCGGACTACGACCGCGAGAAACTGCAGGAGCGCCTGGCCAAGCTCGTGGGCGGCGTCGCGGTCATCAAGGTCGGCGCGGCGACCGAGACCGAGATGAAGGAGAAGAAGGCGCGCGTCGAGGACGCGATGCACGCGACCAAGGCCGCCGTCGAGGAAGGCATCGTGCCGGGCGGCGGCGTCGCGATCCTTCGCGCGGCTAAGGGCCTCGACAAGTTGAAGCTCGATGGCGACCAGCAGATCGGCGTCAACATCGTGAAGCGCGCGATCGAGGAGCCGTTGCGGTGGATCGCGACCAACGCGGGTCACGAGGGCTCGATCGTCGTGCAGAAGGTCCGCGAGATGACCGACGATGGGGGCTTCAACGCGCTGACCGAGAAGTACGGCAGCCTCGTCAGGGCTGGGGTCATCGACCCGGCCAAGGTCGTCCGCACCGCGCTGCAGAACGCCTCGTCGATCTCGTCGCTGCTGCTCACGACCGAAGCGCTCGTCTCGGAGATTCCCGAAGAGAAGAAGGAAGCTCCGATGCCGGGCGGCGCGCCGGGTGGCATGGGCGGGATGTACTGAGGACCGACGGCCGGAAGCCGTAGGTCGCATGGCGGGGCTGAAGCCCCGCCCTACGTCCGAGTCCTGCTTCCAGGCTCAATAGACAACAAAGGCCTGGCGGGCGATCGCCCGTCAGGCCTTTTTCTTGTACCGACGCGCGCCGGCGCTCAGCGCAGCGTGAACGTCAATTCGATCACGACCAGCACCGCCACCGGCTGGCCGAATCGCGTGCCGGGGACGAAGCGCCACTGACGCGCCGCCCGCATCGCCTCCTCGTCGAGACCGAAGACGCGGTCCAGTGACTTCGTCACGCGCACGTCGCCGACCGTGCCTTCCGGCGTGACGACGGCCTCGATCCAGACCGCGCCCTGCACCTTGGCCCGCATCGCATCGGCAGTGTACTGCGGCTTGACCTCTCGAATCGGTCGCGGCAGAACGATGCCGGCACCGGGGCGGTAGACGCCCCCGCCGGCCCCACCGCCTTCACCGGGCCCGAGGCCCGCGCCGGTCCCCGGACCGATCCCCGTCCCTTCACCGGTCCCACCGCCGCCGCCGATGCCCAGCCCCTGCGAGAGCGACATCGCCTGCGCGACCGGCAGCCCCTGCATCACGCCGGGGAGTGTCTGGTTCGACGACGCCAGCGTTCGAGCCGGAATGTTCATCTCCTGTTCGGGTTCGTCAGGCGGCTCGTCCTCCACCTCCGGATCTTCCAGTTCGGGCGGTGCGCTGACCGGCACCGACGTGTCGTCGGGCCCTTCCAGTTCGACCTGTCGGGGCGGCGCGGGCATCTCGTTGCCGCCGCCGCCACCGCCCCCGCCAGGCCCCTCCATCGGGACCCAGACGATGTCGAAGCTCCTGAGATCTGGCAGGAACGGAGTCTCGCGCCGCGCGTCCAGCATCGCGGCGATGAAACCTGCGATGACGAAGATCGCGATGTGACTCCCGACAGAGACGCCGAAGGCCCGGCTGAACCGCTGAGGATGGGTGGAAGCACCGAAGAGTGGGACGGGTGGACCGTCGTCGGACCGGAGCGAGGTGTGGGGCGCCGCCGCACCGGGGGTGGGCGCCAACGCCACCACGACGGCTTTCCAGAGCGAAGCCAGCCGCGCCGTCACCGACGCCTTCCACTGCCCGATGCCGGCTGTCCGCGTCATGCCAGTTAGGACGCCACGTTCCGGATTCTGGTCGCGTCCAGCCTCGTCAGACCCTGCCGGTCCACGCGCCGATTGCGGCGTTGCCGCCACCGTAGGCATGCAGCAGCGCGAGCGCATCTGCCGCCCGCGGCTCGCTCCGGATGGCGACGAGCACGCCACCCCGCATGGTCAGCGTTTCGTAGATGTAGCCGTCGTGGGCCTGGAACCCAACCCGCTTCATCGTGGCGGCGATGCCCGTCGCGGCGAGCGCACCCTCGCCGCCCTGTAGCGCGTCCACGATCGAGCCACGCAGCCTGAGCACGCCGACGGCGCGCACGTCGAGCGTCGCGCCATCGTCGCCGAAGGTCTTTTCCAGGAGCGCCGATACCGCAGGCGCGTCGGCGGCGACCACGCTCAGCGAGTCAGAAGGAAACTCTTTCGCCGCGAGGGCGGCCAGCACACGCTCCGCGGCGCCGACATCTTCGAACACGCCAACGGTGTAGCGATCGTCTTCTAACATGAGTCCGTCTCAACCTCCGGCCACACGCCGACACGCTCCGAAGCGGTTCAGTCCGGCGCGCCGCGTCTTTCTTGCAGTTTACCGCCTCCGCGCGTGGATTGGCAAAAGCCGGGGTAGAATCGAACCGTCGCGAAGGGAGCCTCCATGGGCATTGGCGTTGCCGAACTGCTGGTCATCGTGCTGATCGTCCTGATGATTTTCGGTGCCAATCGCCTGCCGGCCCTCGGCCGGGGCATCGGACGGGGAATCAGGAACTTCCGCGACGCCACCCGCGAAGGCAACGACCCGCAGGACTAGCCTCACAGCACGACGCGCCCCTGCCCCACCCGCCGCGTCACGCGCTCACGGTCCAGAAACTCGAGTAGCGGAATGGCGTACTTGCGCGTGATGTCGTAGCGCTCCTTGAACGTGCCCACGTCGACCCGGACCGGCTCGACACTCCCCTCGGGTTTCAACGCGGACACTTCGGTCTTGAGGCGCAGCAGCGTCTCGGCATGAAAGACCAGCGCGTCCACTTTCACGAGCACTTTCTGGCGGATCAGCAGTTTCACAACTCGGTCGCCCACCGCAGCGTCGACGCCCCCCAGTGCCGCCAGCCCCGCTGCATCGGGTGGGGCCAGGCCGCCCTGACGCACCGCCTCGGCGATCGCGTCGCGCGCCCGCTCCTCGTCGGCTGACAGCGACACGCGGTGGCTGACCAGCGCGAGGTGGCCGCGCGCGGCGATCCGGTCGCCGGCGACCAGATCTGCCAGCACGCGCTCGAAGACGCTGGCGTCTGCGTGGCGAAAGAGGCGCTCACGCGCCTCCTCGCGCGGCAAGCCTTCCGACAGCGGGTGGTCGCGGTGGTAGGTCGAGAGCGCCGCCAGCAAGTGGTCGCGGCCAGCGTCGAGCACCGCGGGCGCCACCAGGCGATCCCCGACTCGCACCGCTGCGCCGTCGGCCTCGAGCTGCTCGACGATGCGTTCGAGCGCGTCGGATGAGGCGCCGAGCCGACGGACCAACGCCGACACCTCCAACCCGTGGCCGGCCTGCTCCTCGATGACGACGCGCGCCGCGGCCAGCAAACGGTCGTCCACGCTAGAAAGCTCCGGGGGCCTGTTCAGCCGGTCGAACCGTCGCCGACCTCCCACAGTTCGGACGCCAAGGCGCGGCGGCTGGGGATCGAGCACGACGCCACCGGCGATGGTCATGGAGGGCGAGTAGGCCCGCAGGACGTAGCGGTCACCGCGCGTCAGCACCGCCGGCGCTTCCAGCCGAACCCGCACGTAGGCGCTTCCCCCCGGTGTGATCTCGCCGTCGGCTACCGATCGGCCGGCCGAGCCGGAATCGGGCGCGGCGCCGACCGGCCCCGACACGGCGACCCGACCCAGGACCTCGCTGGTGCCATGGTGAAACCGCACCCGTGCGCCGTGCCGAAGCGGCTTGGCACTGGCCAGCAGTTCGACCACGCCGTCGAAGCGACGGGTCGTCTCGAAACAGTCGGGCGTGACGAGCGACTCGCCACGACTGACCTCCGCCAACTCGACACCCCCGAGATTCACCGCGACCCGCCGGCCCGCCTCGGCCTGCGCCTGCTTCGCACCGTGCACCTGCAACCCGCGCACCTTCACGCGGCGCCCGGCCGGCAGCAGCAGCAACTCGCCATCGACGTTCAACTGTCCAGTCGCCAGCGTCCCCGTGACCACGGTGCCGAAGCCGCGCATCGAGAACACCCGATCGATCGGAAGGCGCACCGCGCCGGCACCGCCCGCCGCGGGCGCGTCGCGGGTGACCTCGGCCAGCGCGGACTTGAGTGCGTCGAGCCCGTCGCCGCCCACCGCCGACACCGGAACGATCGGCGCGTCGACCAGGAAGGAGTCGGCCACCAGTTCGGAGACCTCGAGCTTCGCAAGCTCGAGCGTCTCCGCATCGACCAGATCGGCCTTCGTCAGAGCGATGACGCCCCGGCCGACATGGAGCAACCGACAGATATCGAAGTGCTCGCGCGTCTGGGGCATCACCGACTCGTCGGCCGCCACGACGAGGAGGACTGCGTTGATGCCACTGACCCCCGCGAGCATGTTCTTGACGAATCGCTCGTGTCCGGGCACATCCACGAACGACAGCACGGCGCCGTCCGGCTGAGCGTAGTGCGCAAAGCCCAGGTCGATCGTGATCCCGCGATCCTTCTCTTCCTTCAAGCGGTCGGGGTCGGTGCCGGTCAGCGCGCGCACGAGCGTGCTCTTGCCGTGGTCGATGTGCCCCGCGGTACCGATGACCGTCGTCTTCATGGGAAGGTGAACCGGGGTCAGCGCCGGCGCCGCGGGCGGCTCGGGCGACGCTCGCGGGTCGGGCGCGGCCCTCGCGTTTCTGCCTTCGGCTTCACGCGGCTGCGGCGGGCGCCGCGGTTGCGCTCGGAGGCCCGAACCGCTTCCAGAATCTCGACGAGACCCAGATCGACCTGGCACCGCTCGGAATCGACGCGGACGACCTGCACCTGAACCCGATCCCCGAGCCGGTAGGTCTTCCCGGTCGCCTCCCCGAACAGGACGTGCTCCCGCTCTACGAACCGGTAGTAGTCGTCGGCCATGCTCGAAATGTGCACGAGCCCCTCGACGAAGTGCTCGACCAGTTCCACGAACAATCCGAACGACGTGACGCCGATGATGTAGCCCTCGAATTCATCGCCGACCTTGTCGGCCATGAACCTGACCTTCTTCCACTGCATCAGCTCGCGCTCGGCCTCTACGGCCCGTCGCTCCAACTCGGAGGTTCCGGTCGCGAGTTCGGGCAACGCCTCGCACAGCTCTCGGCGTTTGGCGACCGGCAGCTTCCCGGATCGCATGCGCCGCAGCGCCCGATGGACGACGAGGTCGGGATACCGCCGAATGGGCGACGTGAAGTGGGTGTAACTCGACGCCGCCAGGCCGAAGTGGCCGATGCAGGTCGGGTCGTACCGCGCCTTCTGCATCGTCCGCAGCATGAGGAACGCGATCGGCTTCTCCTCCGGCGTGCCTCGAATCCGCTCGACCAGCCGCTGGAAATGCTTCGGGGTCACCCGCCCTTCGGGAGCCGCAAGGCTGTAGCCGAGCGTCGTGATGAACTCCTCAAACTCGGCAACCTTCGTCAAATCGGGTGGGTCATGCACCCGGTAGAGCGCCGGCATCTCCGCCGAATCGAGGTGCTCCGCCACGACCTCGTTGGCCAACAGCATGAACTCCTCGATGATGCGGTGCGCGACGTGCCGCTCGGCCGCCGTGATGGCGGCGACCAGCCCGGCGTCGTCGAGCACGATCTCGGGCTCCTTCAGATCGAAGTCAATCGAGCCACGGCGGCGGCGACGGCGGGCCAATACCTCGAACAGGTCGTGCATCAACTCGAACAGCGGGACCAACTCGGCATACTGCTCCCGCGTCGCGGCGTCGCGCTCGGCCACAATCGCCGAGACCTCCGTATAGGTCATTCGAGCATCGCTGCGGATGATGCCGTCGTGCAGTTCGTGCCGCACGACCTTGCCTCGGTCGGTGACCTCCATCAGGCACGACTGCACGAGCCGATCGACATGGGGATTGAGACTGCAGAGCCCGGTCGAGAGGGCGGACGGAAACATGTGCACCGCCCGCTCCGGGAAGTAGACCGACGTGCCCCGCTCGCGAGCCTCGCGATCCAGTTCACTGCCGGGCCGCACGTAGTGCGAGACATCGGCAATGTGCACGCCGAGCCAGTAATGCCCGTTCGGCAGCCGTTCGAGCGTGATCGCATCGTCGAAGTCGCGGGCGGTCTCGCCGTCGATCGTCACCGTCGTCAGCGCGCGAAAGTCGGTCCGCCCCCGGCGATCGCGGTCGCGCACCTCGGCGCCGAGTTGTTCGGCCTCTCGAACCGCTCCCGCGCCGTGCTCGTCGGGAATCCCGTGCTTGCGCAGGATGATCTCGATGTCGACGCCGGGCGCGTCCCGGTCGCCGAGGACTTCCGTGACACGGCCGATCGGGTTGCGTGTCGCGGTGGGCCAGCGCGTGAGCTCGACGACAACGATGTCGCCCCGCTTGGCCGTGCCGTGCTCCTTGGCCGGGATGTGGACGTCCATGATGATCCGGCGGTCGAACGGCACGACGAAACCGAGGCCGGACTCGTCGGTGTCGTACCGACCGACCAGTGTCGCGGCCCGGCGCTCGAGAATCCGGACGATGCGCCCTTCGGCCCGACCTCCCTGTCCGCGGCGCTCCAGCCGGGCGACGACCCGGTCGCCGTGCATCGCCTGATTGAGGTTGGCGCCGGCGATGTAGATGTCCCCGTCCGCGCCGGTCGCCACCTCGGGGGTCACGAACCCGAACCCGCGTGGATTGGTCTGCACTCGGCCCACGACCAGATTCATCTTGTCGGGCAGACCGTAGCGATTGCCCCGGATCCGCACCATGGCGCCCGAAGCGACGAACGCCTTGAGGCGCCGCTGGAAGGCCGGCCGCTGGTCGCGTGGAATGCGGAGGGCCTGCTGCAGTTCGGCCACCGTCGCGGGGTGGTCGACACGCGTGCGAATTCGTTCGAGTAAGTCGTCGAGGGTTGTCATATCAGCGTGATCGTGAGCCGGGCGACGCCAGCCGTCGATCATCGAGCCGATGCGAACGGATACACTCCGCCCTCACGCTCGATGGCGACTCGACACACACCCGGATTTGCGACCTGTCAGTGAACGTTACGTGGATCCGAAGACGCCGACACGCGGGTGACCATGTCGAACTGCCGCAGCAGCCGACCAAGGACCTCGTCGGCGTCGTCCTTGCAGCACAGCCGGTCCAACTGTGCAAGGATTCGCGACAACGCCGTCTCCGCATCCGTGATGGCGCTGTCTGAAAAGTACTCACGCTGCTGCTGTAGGCAGCGTTGATGCTTGATGAATTCTTCCCTGTAGAAATCCGCTCGGGCCGACGCGGGGAGAGCCCGCGAGCGCGCCCGCTGGCCAAGACCGAATGGCGTATGACTCTTCGTCATGTCCGAGGTGTGATTCCCAGTCTAGGATCCCCGTCGGCCGCTGTCAAACCGTGCGCTCGGCCCGAGCCGTGCGCCGAGCCCCGACCATGCCACCCACGGAACCGACCGCCAGCCCGCCCGCAAGCAAGATGGCGTACAGTTCGACCGGGAGAAACGTCGCCGGCGTGGCACTCAGCAGCGTCGCAATCATCGAACCGTAGTAGAACTCGCCCAGCGCGAACGCCCCCCACAGCATCCCGAGTGCCACCGCCGCGCCGACCCCGCCCTGCAGCATCCCCTCGACGACGAACGGCCCCCGCACGTAGGCCAGCGGTGCGCCGACGAGCCGCATGATTTCCAGTTCACCTCGGCGGGTGTGTCCGGCCAGCCGGACGACGTTGGCCACGGTCAGCGCGGCGGCAACCACCAGCGCGAACACCACGAGGGCACCCAGCGCGCGCAGCGCGGTGACCCCCATCGAGATTCGCGCGATCCACTCCCGATCGTAGCGGACATCGGCGACCCCGGCCGCCCCACGCAGCGTGTCAGCGAAATCGTCAACTGCCGACCCGAGCCCCGGGTCCGACTGGAGCCGAACCTCGTAGGAGGCCGGCAACGGGTTGCTGTCGAGCTCGTCGATCACTGACGCCAGTTCCGCGAAGTCCGCGCGAAATCGGCGAAGCGCGTCGGACTTCGACACCAGGGTGTGGGAACGCGCGACCGCGCTCGCCGAGATCCGGCGCTCGATCGCGGCGCGCTCGTCGCCGGTCGCCTCATCCGAGACATAGACGACCAGTTCGGCCGCCGATTCCCAGCCGCCGATCACGCGCTCGAGGTTCTCCGTCAGCATCAAGAGTGCGCCCAGGACGAAGATCGCCGCGGCGCTCGTCATGACCGACATCGCCCCTGACCGGCGGCCCCGCCAGAAGCTGGCCGTCGCTTCCTCGAAACAGTACCTGAGTACTTGCATCAGCAGCCCACCAGGCTAGACAGCCGTCACCGGCCGCACCACGACGCCGTCGCCTCGATCGCCGTCCATCACCTCGACGATCTGCCCGTGATCCAAAGTGATCGCTCGACGGCCCACCCGCCGGATGAGCTCGCGGTCGTGAGTCGCCACGAGCACCGTCGTGCCCCGAGCGTTGATCTCCCGCAAGAGGTTCATGATTTCCAGCGACAGATCGGGATCCAGATTCCCGGTGGGCTCATCCGCCAGCACCAGCATCGGGTCGTTGACGAGCGCACGCGCAATCGCCACGCGCTGCTGCTCGCCGCCAGACAACTCGACCGGATAGGCATTCATCCGGTGCTGCAGGCCGACCCACTTGAGTACCTGGAAGGTCTTGCGCCGCTGCTGCGTAGCGGAGGCGCTGAGCACCCGCGGCACGAACGCCACGTTCTCGAGCACGGTCTTGCGGGGAATCAGCTTGAAATCCTGGAAGATGAACCCGATGCTGCGCCGATAGGCCTGCACCTGGCTGGCCGTCAGATCGGAGAGATGCTCGCCGTCGACGACGAGTTCGCCTTCGGACGCCAGTTCCTGGCGGAGGAGGAGGCGCAACAGCGTCGACTTCCCCGCACCGCTCGGTCCGGTCAGGAAGACGAATTCGCCGTGTTCGACAGTGAGAGAAAGATCTCTTAGGGCGTAGAGACCGCGGTCGTAAACCTTCGAGAGGTGATGGGCTTCGATCACGCTCTTGCCGCGCCGCGCGAATGGACGACCTGTCTCGCAGCGGAAGCCGAATCGCGAAAGATCATCGCAAAAATCGGCGGCAGTATAGCACAGTCGCCCGGTTCGCGCGTCCGCTCAATCGTCGAGCGCCTCGCGCAGCAGTTCGTTGACCAGCTTCGGGTTGGCTTTGCCGCGGGTCGCCTTCATCACCTGCCCCA
>DCWN01000013.1 GCA_002328835.1 Acidobacteria bacterium UBA2161
CTCGTAGCCCATCTCCTTGAACGCATTGATCGTGAACTCCCGGATCCGTCGGTTCTCCTCGCGCTCGGCGTCCATGTGCGCCGGGTCGTTCAACGAAGCGACGGCGCCGGTCGCGGTCAGCATGTTGACTTCACCGAGGCCCCACGCTGACGCGATCTTCTCGAGGGTGGCCGGGCGGCCGGCGGCGTAGCCGATCCGCAGGCCGGCCATGCCGTAGGCCTTCGAGAACGTTCGCGCGATGAAGACGTCGTCGTACTCGAGCGCCTGCGCCGCGGCGGTCTCGACCGTCGTATCCGTGGCGTAGTCGATGTAGGCCTCGTCGACGAGGATCGCCGTGTCGGGCGAGCTGGACTTCACGCGGCGAATGAATGCCGCGACGTCGGGCAACGAGTGCGCGGTGGCCGTCGGGTTGTTCGGGTTGCAGAGGAAGACCATCCCCGCGCCGTTGGCCGCGACCGCCATCCCGTCGAGATCCAGCTTCAGGTTCGGGAGGAGCGGAACCGCGCGCACACTGCCGCCGATGGTTTGGGCGGTGCGGTTCGGGCTCCCGTACGAGGGCGAGCCGTTGACGAGCGGCCGGCTCGGCGAGACGAAGGCGCGTACCGAGGCCTCCAGAATGTGTCCGGAACCGGTCGTCGTCAGGATATTCTCGGCTGCTAGGCCGTGTCCGACGCGGCGAGCGATCGCCTCGGGGAGCGCGACGCGGACCACATCGCGACCGTACCGACCGACACGGCCGTCGATCACCTCACGCATCGCCTCGAGCGCGGCGTCGCCGGGGCCGCGCGCATTCTCGTTCGAGCTGATCCGGATGACGTCCTGCTGTGGCGCTGCCTGGAGGGCGGCCTCGAGTGGATCAGGTCCCCACGCCAGGGCTTCATGCCCCCGACCGACGACCCACGCCGTCGACAGCGCCCCCGCGCCGCCGACTCCGAGGGAACGAACGAATGCGCGACGTGACAGTGCCATGGGATCCCCCTGTTTCAATACCGGGCAAGTCGGCCGTCATCGACCGATAGGCTGAGACCCTGAGTGTCGGCCCTGGCGCGTGTGCTGTCAAGAACGATCGGCGCACTCGCCGTGGGATAGAATCAGCGCCCGACGGAGCCGATCGGGCAGGAGGGACGATGCGACAACGACGAAAGTGCCAGCCGACACGGCGGGACGTCCTGGCGGTCGCCGGGGCGCTGGCTGGGGCGGCGATCGCACGGGCCGGCCTCGGGACGGCGCTGGTGCGGGCGCAGGCCGTGGCGGTCCCCGATGTCGATCATCTGATCTGGGGCGTGGCCGACCGCGACGCCGGCATCGACTACCTCGAGGAGTTGACCGGCGTACGCGCCATGGTCGGTGGGAGTCACCCCGGGCGCGGTACGCGCAACGGAATACTCTCGATGGGCGATCGCCAGTACATCGAGATCCTGGCGCCCGATCCGGAGCAGCCCGAGGTCGAGACCGAGCGAATCGCGACGCTGCGCGGGTTGGCGACACCGAGGCTGATGACCTGGTGCGCCGTGGCGGGCGACGCCGACGCCATGGCGGCGCGCGTCCGAGCGGCGGGGGAGCGGGTGCGGGAGATCCGCGACGGCGCCCGGGAACGGCCGGACGGCGTGACGCTGCGCTGGCGCAACCTCTACATGGTCGGCCCCGAGGACGACGTCATCCCGTATGCCATCGACTGGGCCGACGGCACGCCGCATCCGAGCAGTGACGCGCCGGTCGGTGGCAGTCTCCAGTCGCTCCGGCTCAAGCATCCCGAGGCCGGTCGGATGAGCGCGCTCCTGACCGCGATGGGCCTCAGGCTGCGCGTCGAGCCGGGTCCGGCGACGCAACTCACGGCCGTCCTCGACACGCCTCGCGGTGAGGTGGTGCTCGAGTAGCCCGGGCGCCGCCGCCCCTGCAGTCGGCCAGTTCACACCCTGTCTTCCCTGGGCTCCGGCGGGTCTGATAGATGGCTTCGCCGCGCGAGAGCTGTGCCATAATGGCCGCCTCTTACCATCACTCGGTTCGGGTACACGCGGGAGCGTCCGGCCATGTCGGCCCAGGGGCGACTTCCGCCACACTGGAGGTTTGCAGATGGTTTCGAACGACAAGACTCCTCGCCGTGGCTTCCTGGGGTCGATGGCCGCCGCGGCGGCCGCCGTCACGATGCCGTGGACGGGTAGACGCGCGGCGGCGGCGCAAGGTGGGCCCGATGACTGGATCGCACAGCAGACCGGCGAACACCGGGCGCTGTTCGATTTTCCCGCGGCGAAGAATGGCGCGGGTCTGATCCACATCCTGAACTACATTTCGACCTACGAGGGTGCGTACGGCGTCAACGCCGGCGACATTAGCACGGTCGGGACGCTCTATAGCATTGGGCCGGCCAGCAGCATCGCCATGGCTTTCAATGATGCGACGTGGGAGAAGTACGCACTCGGGGAGTACCTGGGAATCGGCGACCCGGTGACGATGGCGCCGGCCACGAGGAACATGTACAACGCCGCCGACGCGAACAACCCGGTACTCTACATCGGCCCGATCGGTCCATTTCCTGACGCGCGAATCGAGGCCCTGCAAGAGAAGGGCACGACGTTCCTGCTCTGCAACAACGCCGTCATCGCATGGTCGATGGAGCTTGCCGGGATGGGCAAGGGCACCGTGGAAGGGATTCAGGCGGACCTGAAAGCCAACATGCTGCCAGGCGTCGTCCTGGTGCCGGCGATGGTGATCGCCATCGAGAAGGCTCAGGTTGCGGGCATTACGTACAACAAGCAGTAGCCGATCCTGCGTCACGCCGGATCGAGTATCGTTGCGGGGTGTCCGGCAGGGGGCCGGGCACCCCGTTTTTCGTTTCGCAGCGAGGCACGCCATGCGCCAGCCAACCACGCGGCTCCCGCGAGCCGTCAACCACCACCGCGTCGTCGTCGATCCGACGCGCCGCGACTTCCTCCGGACGTCGGGCGCCCTCGGCGTGTCGGCCGCAGCGCTGGCAGCGGGCGCCGGCCAGTGGGCCTGTGGGTCGGCGGGTGAACCGAGCGTCGCCGATCCCGCCGAGCGCGAACTGGCGCTGCTCGCCCTGGACGAGGCGACCGGGGCCGGTGCCCGCTACGCCGACGTCCGCGTGTCGCGTCACTGGTTCGAGTCGGTGCGGACGCGGGAGGAGCAGATCACCGGGGTGAACTTCACCGAGTCGTACGGCATCGGCGTACGGGCGCGCGTCGGCGGCTCGTGGGGATTCGCCGGGACGCGCGACCTCACGCCCGACGCCGTGGCCGCCGCGGCGCGGAGTGCGACGGCGGTCGCCGCGGCCAACGATCGACTGGCGCCGCAGACGACCGAACTGGCGCCGGTCGAGGCCTACCCGAACGCCGCGTGGGAGACGCCGCACGAGATCGATCCGTTCGACGTCCCGCTCGAGGAGAAGGCCGCCGCGCTGTTCGACGGCAGCCGCGCGGCCCTCGCCGTGGACGGCGTGCAGTTCGTGTCGGGCAGCCTGTCGGCGGTCAAGGAGCGGCGACTGGTGGCCACATCCGAGGGTTCGCTCGTCCAGCAGACCTTCATCCGGCAGAACCCCGGCATGACCATCACGGCCGTGTCGTCGGACCGGTCCGATTTTCAGAGCCGCGTCAGCGACGTCGCAGCGGCCGCGCGTGGCTGGGAGTACATCGCCGGCCTCGATCTGCCCTCGCAAGCGACCCGCTGGGCTGAGGAAGCGGTCATGAAGCTGTCGGCGCCCTCGGTCGATCCCGGAACCTGGGACCTGGTGCTGCACCCGTCCAATCTCTGGCTGACGATTCACGAGTCGATCGCACATCCGACCGAGCTGGACCGCGCGCTCGGCTACGAGGCCAACTACGCCGGCACGTCGTTCCTAGCGCCGCCGGCCGATGTCCTGAACAGCACGCGACTCGGGCCCGACTTCATGACCTTCATGGGGAACCGGACCGAGGTCGGCGGCTGCGCGACGTGTGGCTGGGACGACGAGGCCGTGCCCGCCTTCGAGTGGCCGATCATCGACGACGGGATCTTCGTGAACTACCAGACGACGCGCGAGCAGGCGGCGTGGATTTCGGAGCAGACCGGGATGACGCGGAGCCAGGGCTGCGCCTATGGCCAGAACTGGGCGAGCATCCCGTTCCAGCGGATGCCGAACGTCAGCCTGATGCCGGGGGAGGCGCCCCTCACGGAGGAGGAGGTGATCGCCCAGACCGACCACGGCATCTTCATCGAAGGTGACGGGTCTTATTCGATCGACCAGCAGCGCTACAACGCCCAGTTCGCCGGGCAGGCGTTCTGGGAGATCCGCAACGGCCGAAAGCATCAGATGCTGCGCGATGTCGCCTACGTCATGCGGACCCCGGACTTCTGGAACTCGCTGGCCGTCCTCGGAGGCCCCGAGACCTACTGGCTCGGGGCGACGTTAGGTGACGCCAAGGGACAGCCTGGGCAGGCGAACGCGGTGTCGCACGGCTGCCCGACGGCGCTGTTTCGCGACGCGACGATCATCAACACGGCGTAGGAGATCGACATGCAGGACTCGACCTCATCAGCAGGAGACCGCGCCGGCCTGTCGGCCGATGACGCGCGAACGCTGGCGGACCGTGCGCTGGGTGGGTCCCAGGCCGACGCCGCGCGCGTGACGATCAACGCCAGGACGCGGCCGTTCATCCGGAGCGCCGACAACCGGATCACGACGGCAGGCGCCAGTTCGGATGTGGCCGTGACGATCATGAGCACGTTCGGCCAGCGCGTGGCGTCGGTCACGACAAACCTGATCGATGAGGTCTCGCTGGCCGAAGCCGTTCGCCGCTCCGAGGAGCTGGCGCGGCTGGCGCCGGAGAACCCGGAGTACATGGGAGAGTTGCCGCCGCTGGACTACGCCGAGGTGGATGGCTACTACGACACCACGGGGCGCATCGCGCCCGAGGACCTCGCCTCCGCCGCCGCGCTCGAGATCGAGCGCGCAAGTGACGCGGGCAATGTGGCGTCCGGCTACATCGACGTGCAAAATGGGTCGCGGTCGATCGCGACCTCGGAAGGGCTGTTCGCCCATCACGTCGGGACCGGAGTCGCCTCGACGTTGACCGTCCGGGCGCCCGATGGGTCGACGTCGGGCTGGGCGGGTGACGAGGCGAATGACTGGTCGCGTATCGAGACCGATCGGATCGCGGCCGATGCCGTTCGGAAGTGTGATGCGTGGCGCGGCAAGACGGCGCTCGACCCTGGGGCCTACGACGTCGTCCTGGAGCCGACGGCGGTCGGCATGCTGATGCTCAGAATGCGCGGGACGTTTGATGGCCGAGCCGCCGACGAGGGGAGGTCGTTCTTCTCGGCGCCCGGCGGTGGCGGCCGGATCGGCGAGGCGTTGTTCGATCCGCGGATTTCGATCCGCAGCGACCCGGCGGCGGCCGATGCCGAGGCGGCGCCGTTCGATGGGGAAGGCGCCGCGCGTAGTGCCGAGACCTGGGTTGAGGACGGCGTGCTGCGCAGCCTCGCCTACTCGAGGTTCTGGGCGGATCGGCAGGGTGTCGACGCGCGGCCGGCGCCGGCGAATTTCTTGATGTCGGGTGGGGCCGATTCGGTCGCCGACATGATCGCATCGACGCGCCGGGGTGTGCTCATCAGCCGCTTCTGGTACATCCGAGGGCTGAATCCGCGGACGATTTCGTACACCGGGTTGACGCGCGATGGGACGTTCCTGATCGAAGATGGCCGGATCAGCCGGCCGGTGACGAACTTCCGCTTCAACCAGTCGCTGGTCGAGCTGCTCCAGAACGTCGAGATGCTCGGCGAGCCGGTGCGCGTGGCGGCGGGAGAGAACAGCTCGGTCGGCGTGCCGATCGTCGTCCCGCCGCTCAAGGTGCGCGGCTTCAACCTGGCGTCCGTCAGCGACGCAATCTAGCTAGCGCCATAGTCGCGCGCAGTAGAAGAACCGGCCCCCTAGCCGGACTCGGGGCGAGGGCGCCGGGCTCAGACAGTCCTCGCACGCCGGCGGCAGAGCGGACCCAGCGTCAACTGGAGAGCAACTGGCCGCCAACGCGCTGTGGAACTCGCAGGCGCCCTCATCCCCTGCGCCCGGCCCGAGAGCCGACCGGGTTACACCTCCAGCGGTGCTTGGCGCGAGGCTGGGCGTTGCGGTGGTCGATCCCTTCTTAGGGAGGCGGCCGCCTAGATCTTCGATTGCCAGGGCGGACTTCGTTGCACGCTTGCTCGGTCAACCCATGGCTCACCCGCTGGGCACATTCCGATCCGTTTGTTCGACGGTCGCCGACGGGATCGACCGCGCAATGCCCAGCCTCGCGCGTGAGCGGATCCGACTCCCGGATCACTCGGTCGCGGCGAGCAGGCGCGCGAGTTCCGCTCGCAACTCCTCGAGTAGCGCCGCCTGATCGGCCTGGTCGATCACGTTCTCCATCTCGTAGGGATCGGCGTCGAGGTCGTACAGCTCGTCCATCCCGTCCAGGTCGGTGTACTGGATGTACTTGTGGCTATCGGTCCGGACCGCCTTGTACCCCATGAACAGCGCACGCCGGAGGGGCGACCGGCCGAGGTAGCTCTCGGGGTCGCTGTGGTGCTCGATCAGGATCGACGTCCGCCAGTCGACCGGACGCTCGCCCCTGAGCAGCGGTACCCACGACAGGCCCTGCAGGCTCGGGTCGATTCGCGCACCCCCGAGTTCGAGGAGCGTCGGTGCCAGATCGATGCTCAGCGCAAGCTGCTCGGGCCGAGTTCCGGCCGGGATCAGGTCGGGTTACCGAACGACGATCGGGATGCGGGCGCTTTCCTCGTAGGCGAGACGCCGCTCGGCGTTCAGGCCATGCTCGCCGTAGAAGTAGCCGTGGTCGCCCGCGACGATGACCATGGTGTTGTCGAGCTGGCCGGTGCGATCGAGCGCCTCGAGGATCCGTCCGACACCGTCGTCGATCGACAGCAGCATCTCGAGGCGATCGCGAATCGTCTCGTCGGGCGTGACGGTGTCCGGGCCGAGCGGCGGCATCCCCATATCGCGCATCAGTGCCGGCTTGTCCGTCGGCGGCACGCCGTAGCTCGGCGGACGCGGGATCTCGGCGTCGTCATAGCGGCCCTCGTGCCGAGGCGCGGCGAGGAATCCGCCCGCGACGAGCGCGGACTGGCCGTCGGGCAAGCGCCGCGTGAGGTCGGGATGGATCGCCTTGTCGGGCAAGTAGATCAAGAACGGGTTCGAGCGGTCACGCTCGATGAACTCGATCGCCTTGTCGGCGAAGATGTCGGTGATGTAGCCCTCGAACACTTTCCGCTCGCCGTTCTCGTTGAGCGGGGGATCGAAGAGCTGGCCCTGGCCGGGCATTCCGAGCCAGTAATCCCACCCGGGCCGCGGAGAGTCGTCGCGCCCCATGTGCCACTTACCGATGAAGGCGGTGTCGTACCCGGCCCGCTGAAGATCGCGGGGGAAGGTGTGCAGCTCCTGGCTTGCGGGGCCACGCTCGACGTTGTCGATGATTCCGGAAGTGTGCGCGTAGAGGCCGGTCAGAAACGTGCCCCGGCTCGGCGAGCAGAGCGGCGTGGCGGCGAACGCGTTCATGAACATCGCCCCCTCGTTCGCCAACCGGTCGATATGCGGCGTCTCGACGAACGGGTGGCCGGCGGCGCCGATGTCGTCCCACCGCAGATCGTCGACCAGGATGAAGACGACGTTCGGCCGCGAATCCTGTGCCGCAGCCACCAGTGGCCACGCGGCGACGGCCAACCCGACTATCAGCGACCACCTGACAACGCGCATGTTCGATCCCCCAACGTTGTGAGGCCGTGGATCTCGTGTGCGGCCTCGTGCCTTCCGACTCCCTGCTCAGGCGCGACTGCTTCTGATCCAGGTCTGCCCAGGCCGGCATTATACCGGCAGGCGGGCGATTCAAGGCCCTTGCCCTTGGGTGTCGAACCGGCCGTGGCCGTCACCATAGACGAGGTTCCCGTAGGCGTTCCAGGTTGCGGTCTGTCGCCGACCGAACGGCCGGGTCGCAAGCGCGGTCAGGTTTTCGCGCGCTTGCCGCGTGGTCGACGGGGCCGTGAGGACGATCCGCACCGCTGGCTGCGACAGGCAATAGCGGTAGCAGTCGGTCGCCGTGGGCGCCGGTTGGTCCCAGTCGGGATGGCCGGCGAGCAGCGTCCGCCACCGGGTCGCCGTGAAGGCGATGATCGGTACACCGGCACGGCGGGCGGCAGGGAAGACCGCGTCGGCGGCCTTCCGGTGCGCCATGTTGAACCGCAGCATCAGCACGTCGATCTGGCCGGAATCGATCAGGCGCCGCGCCAGGCCCCGGTCGTGGGTGGTCGCGCCCGCGTACCGGATCAGACCGGCGGCCTTCCACTCTGCGAGCACGGCGAGCACGCCATCGCGGCCGAAGATCTCTCGTGGATTGGCGTGCGCCTCGACGTACTCGGCGAAGAACACGTCGAGCGTCTCGAGGCCGACCGCGCGGCCGAGCTGTCGGCGCACGCGGTCGAGTCCCTTTCGATTTCGCGAGCCCGTACCCGTGGCCACGATGATCTGCTCGCGCGACCGCCGCAGCAGGGGG
>DCWN01000043.1 GCA_002328835.1 Acidobacteria bacterium UBA2161
CTTGCTCGTGTGCGGATAGAAGAAGCTGTGGCGCTCGAGCGGGTCGAGCTTCCACCACTCCGGCGTCTTCCGGATCGGAATGATGATTGCGTTCCGCATCGCTCGGCCCGACGTCCGCGACACGGCGTGCTTGTACGCGAAGGCGTGCATTTCCGCACTCGTATAGCGCGGCACCCGCACCGCGCCGTCGAGCGCCGTTACCGTGGCGTGCTGGCCGACCCGGCGCTTCAGCTCTTC
The DNA here is from genome assembly GCA_002328835.1 of Acidobacteria bacterium UBA2161. Classification (GTDB taxonomy): domain Bacteria; phylum Acidobacteriota; class Vicinamibacteria; order Vicinamibacterales; family UBA823; genus UBA2161. The sequence goes on from DCWN01000043.1 coordinate 238, forward strand.
CTCGATTTCCTGTAGCCTCGGGCGGTACTTCGCCGAGACGTGAGCGACGTAGCGGGCTGAGAGCAGCCCCTCCGTGCTCTCGCGCTCAGGATCGCCAATCAGGAACTGGATCGTCTCCAGCGGCTGGGGCTCGCGGGTGCCGTCGCTGTCGAAATCGTTGAAGAAGCCGCGCGCCAGCATGCGGCCGGCGTCCTTCACGCGCGTGTGTGTCGCGCCGTCGTCACTGAGGACGGTCACGAACAGGAACTTCGTGAAGCTCAGATTGACGCCGAGATGATTGTTGCCGTTGCCGCTGGTTGCCATTGTCGTCACTTCCGGCGCCGAAGACGCCAGGCACCGTGTAGTATCGGCCAGATCCGCACATCGCTCCAGCCGTGTCGCCAAACCGTGCAGTCGGGCGCAGAAGCGACGATGCCCCTGGCTGAGCTCGAGGTGACCGGGTGACCGAGCCGGTCCTGCTTCTGCGGCCGGCCGACTACCGTCGCGCCTGCCGCCACCTCACCGCGAGCGACCCGGTGATGGCGTCGATCATCGACCGCCACGGCGCGTGCGGCATGGGGCGCTTCAAGCGGGCCGATCCCTATCGCGCGCTCGTCGAGGCGATCGTCTGGCAGCAGCTATCGACCAAGGCCGCGGCGACCATTTACGGCCGGCTCCTGGCGCTGTTCCCGGCGGACGGTGGGATGACGCCGGCCGCTGTGGGGAAGATCCGGCGCGACCGGCTTCGTCGCGCCGGTCTGAGCTGGGCCAAGGTCGATTACGTGAAGGATCTGTCCGCGAAGGTCAATCGCGGTACGCTCGACCTCGCCGCGCTCGAAAGAGCATCGGACGACGACGTGGTCGCGGCGCTGACCGCGGTGAAGGGGATCGGCCGCTGGTCGGCCGACATGTTTCTGATGTTCCGCCTCGGCCGGCCCGACGTCCTGCCGGTCGGCGACCTCGGCATCGTCAAGGCGATGCAGAAGGCCTACCGGATGCGGAAACGGCCGACCGCGAAGCGGATGTTCCAGATCGCCGAACCGTGGCGGCCGTATCGGTCGGTCGCCTCCTGGTATCTCTGGGAAAGTACCGAGAATGCGCCGGTGGTGAGAGAATGACGTGCGCGGGACTTCAGTCCCGCGATGGCTAGAGGCTGAGCTGAAGGCTACTACGGGGAGGACATCTGTAATGAATGGGACTGTTGGGCGTACGCTCGTGGTGGGACTGGTCTTGATCGGCGTACTTTCGGTAGCGGATCGGGTCGCCGCGCAGGATCCGACCAATCCACAGATGGAGAGGGCGCTGAGTCTCGGCACCGACCTGGGCCCAGTCATCGACACGTCGGGCTTTGTCTTCGCAGTTGAGGATCCCGACTTCACCCTTCCGCCCGATCAGCAGTTCAAGGTCGTCTTCGGCGTCGACGCGATTCCCGACGGCCCCGAAGCGATGAACCGCTTCCTCGACCGGGTCACCCGGTTCATCAACATGCACGTCGAGGCTGGCGTGCCGAGGGAGAACCTGGATCTCGTCGTGATGCTGTACGGCGGCGGGACCGGTACCGGGTTGAGTAATGCCGCCTATCGAGAGCAGTTCGGCGTCGACAATCCGAACACGGCGCTGCTGCGGAACCTGGCCGACGCCGGCGTGGAAATCTTCGCCTGTGCCCAGTCGGCACAGCTGCTGGCATGACGCGTGAGCAGTTCGCGGGGCCGGTCGGCTGGGCGCACTCGGCGATGACGGTCTTCGCCGCCCTCGACCACCAGGGCTACTACGTCGATACGCGGTAGGGGCGCGGAGGGCGATCCTTCGGATCGCCCCATCGCCGGCCTGAAGCCCGGCGCTACCTCACTCGGGCCAGTTCGTCGCTGATGAGCTCGGCGAACGTCTCGTAGGGCAGTGCGCCCGCGACCATCCGGCCGTTGATGAACAGCGTCGGCGTCGAGGAGATGCCGTAGCGTTCCGCTTCGGCCAAGTCCTGCTGGACCAGGCTCGCCGTCTCGCCCGAGTCCAGGCAGTTGTCGAAGGCGGCCTGGTCGAGACTCAACTCACCCGCGTAGCGCTTCAGGTCGGCAATGGCCAGCGCGCCCTGATTGGCGAACAGCGTGTCGTGATACTCCCAGAATCTTCCCTGCACGCGAGCGCACTGGGCTCCCTCGGCAGCCTTGAACGCCTGTGGGTGGGTGTTCAGCGGAAAGTCCTTGAAGATGATGCGGATCTGATCACCGAACGTTTCTGCGATTCGCTCGAGGGTCGGACCGACCCTCCCGCAGAACGGTCATTGAAAGTCCGAGAACTCGATGATTTCCACCGAGGCCTCGGACGTCCCCTTGATCGGGTCGGTCGGCGCCACTGACACGTTCTGTCGCGGCGGGTCCAGAAGGTTTTCGACCGGCAGGTTCAAGCTGGCCGACAGTTCGGCGACGAGCGCGGCGCGCGCCTGCGCGGGGCGCTGCTGCTGCAGGAAGTTCTGAATCGGCACGCGCAGCTGCTCGAGCGGCCGGCCCTGCGTCTGCCCGCTGCCGAGGCTGTTGTAGAACTGCTCGACGTCGGCATCGCTCACCGGCGTGATCCGGCTCGGCAGTTCGGCCTGCAGGAGCGCGTCGACCGAGAGGCCGCGGTTGGCCGCCTCGACTTCGAGGATCCGGTCGCCGACGAGCAGGTCGAGATACTGGTCGAGTGCGTCGAACCGCGACTGCGCCACCTGCATGAACGATCCCGGATCGATCTCGCGCCACCGCTGTTCGAGCTCGCCGAGCGTGACCTCGCGATCGCCGACGCGGGCGACGACTTCATCTTGAGCAGCGCCGGCCTGCTGGGCTGACACCTGCGCGAACGCCCCCAACAGGAGTGCCAGCGTCAACGACCCTACCGCGTAGCGGCTCACGGCCACCTCCAGGAAGCTTGAATCGATTCGACTGTTCGGCGACGGCCGGTCACAGCCACCCGTCTCCTCTATATAGACGCGCGCCTACTCGTCGGGGATGCCTCCCGCCAGCATATCGGCCGTCACGGCGATCCGCAAACACGCTGCCGACGTGCTCCGCTGCATGCCGTTGGCAACACGCTTGTCGCGCCGGAGAGCGCTATCTATAATAAGAGGTTCTGGGTCCCACCGCGGCCGATGCTGGGAGGTCGTTCAATGGTAGGACACGCGGCTCTGGACCGCGGAATCAGGGTTCGAATCCCTGCCTCCCAGCCAATCTTCTAAGTCTTCATCGCTGTTTTGGCGTTAGCCTCGGAATCGACCTCTCGCTGAGAGGGGCAGAGGGGGAGTCTTGACCCTCGTTCTTGAAAGATTCTTGAAAGATTGTCCGGCCACCCGGCGCAGTCGGGTCGAATGTGTCGCCGCTCTCAAGGCGCTTTGCAGCAGCTTGGAGGACCTCCTGCCTTCTGGTTGTCGTATCGCTCAGTTGTCGTGATGGAAGCGTGACCGAGTGGGTCACGCACCTGAGCCAGTGGGACACCGCACTCGACGAGGCGAGAAGCGTATTCGTGTCTCAGGTCATGCCAGCGAAGGTCGATGGTGACCTGACCCCATGGGTGGTCCACTTTCTACGAGAGAGCAAAGCTCCTGGTCAGTCCTTCGACGAACGCCGGCTGGACGGCCTCAGGGGGGAAGGTAAGTCCATCGCCCGAGGTCACTTCAGCCGTTGGCGGCCACCACTTTTGGTGTACGCTGAGTCCTTACTACCTGCCATATCACATGCTCACCGGACGTTTTGCGTGGGTCAGCGTCAGCCTCTTCCAGGCCCTGCGACGCGCCTCATGGCCTGGACTCACGCGGGGCCTGCTGCTCATCGCGCTCGCCGGGTGTTGCGCAACCGTGCTCGCTGCGCGGGCCTATCTGCAGTTCGACCGGGTGCGCGTCAAGGTCGTGACCACGGAGCGCCAAGCCTCCGGCGGTTCTGTGGTCGTCCCTCTTCCAGAGTTGTCTAGCCTCGCCGGATTTCGCCCCGCAGTCATTCTCCAGTTGGAAAACCGCAACCGTGTCGCCACGACCGTGGCCGTGTCCATCAACGATGCGGAGCTGACGCGCGCCGTCCTGCCTCCCGAGCGTACCGTGCGCGTCGACCTCAACCTGTCGGCCATTGCTGGGTCCGCCCTCGCACGCGCGCGTGAGGGCTCCTACAGGCTCCACGTCAGAGGTGAGGGAGGCGGATGGTCGCTCCACTACCTGGAGTTCGCCAACATACATGGTTTCTCGCGCGGCATCGTCAATCTCGTGATCGTACCCGCGGGCAGCGATCACTACGATGCGCCGTCGGGAGCTGTCTCCCTCGCGGTGTTCGGCCTCCTCGGGGTGCTCACGCTTGCACGCCTCGGGTTTGCCAAGAACCAGGCCGTTCGACTCACCCAGACAGCCCTGGGCATGCTCGTGCTGACCTTCCTTGTCACGACCCTCGTGCTCCCGATGGTGTCGAACTACAAGGTCTTGTTGTCGGTTGGAACCTTCTGGCTCTGTGTCGCAATCCTCTACTCTCCAGTCTTGGTCCGCGTGGCGAAGCCGCCGTACAGCGTGGCGCGGGCCGGGGTGGCGTGGCTCTGGGTGGTGGTCGGCCAGGGGGGGGCCGATGGCTTCGGGATGGTGTGATCCGTTGGGCTCGCGCGGCCCGCGGCATGACCCCACGGGATGTCGCGTCTCGACTGTATACTCTCGGCTTCCCAGCGCTGTTTCTGGTCAGCGTGCCCTTCCTGATAGGGACCCACACCATCTACGCGTCGAATGTCGGCGAGTTCGCGTTGCCGTTTTCCGCCATGGCGGCACCGTGGCTGCTCGCGGTCGTCGGCGTGACGTGGGGATTCCTGACGGCGCTGGGATTGCTGCTGTCCGATCGGCTCGTGCGCATGTATGGCGCGCTGCTGTTCGGTGTCGGTCTGCTGCTCTGGGCGCAAGGCAACCTGTGGGTCGGCGACTACGGCGTGTTGGACGGAAGTGAGATCGACCTCGAGCGACTCGCGTGGCGCGTGCCGTACGAGCTGACCTTGTGGAGTGCCGTGCTGGTGGCGGTTGTCGCCTTGGGCCTGCGCGTGAGCCGGATTGCGCCATTGGCCAGTCAGATGTTTGTCGGTGTGCAGGTCGTGGCCATCCTGGTGGGGCAGAGCGCCAACGGTCAGGCGCGGTGGGAGGAGCCGCCGCCGGAGATCTACCAGTTCTCGGCGCAGCAGAACGTGATCGTCGTCGTCCTCGACGCGTTTCAATCGGACGTCTTCGAGGAGTTCGTCGAACTCGATCGCCCGTGGTTCGACGAGCGATTCAGCGGCTTTGTCTTCTTCGCCGATCATGCGAGCCCATTTCCCACGACATCGCTCAGCATGCCGGCCATGCTGACGGGTCGGACCTACCGGAACGCTCGACCGGTTCCAGAGTTCGTGCGCGACGCCTTCGGCGAGGCGTCGATCTTTCGCGGTTTACGCCGGCATGGATACGAGATCGACATTGCGTCCATTCTGGAGCCATCCTGGGTCGATGACTGGTTTCCGGCTGGGGCGGGCGAGCGTGGCGTCGACCGCTCCGCATGGCGATCCGGAGACCCTACGTCGGCATCGAGGACTACCGATGATTCACCGCCAGGCAACTGATCGAACTTTCGGTGTTCCGACATGTCCCGCACATTGCGAAGGAAGCGCTCGCGCAGCACCCGGACTGGTTCAGTCGGGTGTTCTGGACGTTCAGTCAAGGATCAGTGGCCGAGGAGCGACGATACTTGGCACGAAACTCACAGGAGTTCTTCAGCGAGTTCATCGATAACGTCACGATGGGCCGCAGCCGGCCAGTCTTCAAGCTGATCCATCTCGGAATCCCGCATGCGAGCTTGGTCGTCGATGAGGACTGCGACTTTGTGGGCAGGCTCCGCCTCTCACGGGAGGCATATCTCGGCCAAGCGCGCTGCGCAGTCGATCTGGCGGCCACGTTTCTTGATCGGTTGCGGGTCCTCGATGTCTACGACGACAGCGTGATCGTCGTGCTCTCTGATCACGGCATCGGACTCGAGCCCCGAGGCTTCACGGGCGAGAGCGGCAGTCTCCCGCGGGACAACGGCAAGCCCACGGAGAGGTTGGCGTCCCTGGTGGGCAGGGCAAAGGCGCTCATGCTCGTGAAGCCACCAGGCAGCGACGGGCCGCTCGTCATCTCGAGGACGCCGACGACCCACACTGACCTGCCGGCGACGATCTTCGATATCCTGGGTTTCTCCCATGCCTTCGAAGGCATCTCGATGCTGAAGCGCGATCCCACCCAGGCTCGACGCCGCATCTACCGGCACTACGGCCTGCGTGGTCAGCGGTTTCCCAAGGGATACCTGAGGCGCCTCGACGTGATCACGATCGAGCGAGATCTCCTGGATGGCGGAGGGTGGTCGTACCAGCGATCGATCCTGCCTCCAGGTCTGGAACTACGGGTGCAGACGATCGATTTCGGCACTGACGGAGCAGGTTCGCACCTGGGTCCGGGGTGGTCGCGGAGCGCGACAGAGGAGATCGACGGGCGCGAGATCACGTTTACCTGGGGTCTCGGCCGCCGGGCCACGGTGTTCGCCTCGCTGCCGTCGGGCGCCGCGCGGCTGACCGCGCGCCTGTCCGCAGCAGACAAGCGCGACGAGATCGTAGAGTTGGAGGTCGATGGAAGACGCCTGGGCCGAAGCACCGTCCGTGCGAACGATATCAGGATGCGACGTTTCGGATTCCACCGGATCCGGACCGCCCGCGAATCAGCTCGCTCGTCCTTCACTTCAAGCCCACGACGGACGCGCCCGCGGTAAAAGTCGATCGGATCTCGTTCCGGTCAGACTGAACGGGGCACAGTGCGGGGGCCTGACCCTGTGAGCACTACTCGGTGAGCCCTAGATCAACTTGGCTGGTGCCCGGACTGTCACCAACCTGTCCCTATCAGGACTGCATTCCTCTTCAGGCGTGGTGCCGGGCGTGACGCCGGGGAGGCGCACGGCTGCTCGGGGTGGCCCGTGCGATCGGATCTCCGTCGAACGGCTGGCTCATGGCCATCGACGCGCGCATCTCGTCGCTCCGGACCAGGGACCTCGTTCCCGTCGAGGGGTTTCTCGGCCCGCAACGTACTGGTTGCCCGGATCGAACGTGAAATCGAAGAAGTACGCCTCGAAGATGAGGCGGGGCTCCGTCGGCGACTCATCCGTAGGGTCGCCCGGCTCGGCCACCTCTTCCCGGTGCCGGGTGGAGCGGGAGATGTCGTGGTGAAATCCGGTCGACGCTACGGCCTGCCCGCGTCAGGATCTCGCTTCCGAAACGGCACGGTCAAACGGTGCCAAAGCAACTTCCCGACCACCGCGAGTCCGGCAACGCCGCCCAGAACGAGCTGGACCAGCATGCTCCCGGCGCCGGGATCGAGATAGGCCTCAGCAGGCGCCTCGGCAAGGAGGATGACCGCCAGCACCAAGAAGACATGGAAGACCGTTCTCGTCCGCCGTCTGAATTCGACTTCCATTCGTCGCGCACGAGAGCGATGGTGTGTCGACGTTGCGGGCCGAGGCTTACCCGCGGTTGGGGAGGGAAGTAGACGTGGACGCGAGCGACGAAGTTGACGGGCCGTGCGCTGAGGCTGGCTATAATACCGGCCCGTGCCCTCTGACGCTCCATCGGTGGCTTCGGCGTACGCCGCGTGCGAGCGGCTGGCGAGGACGCACTACGAGAACTTCCCGGTTGCGTCGTGGCTGCTGCCGCGTGGGACCCGCCAGCACGTGGCGGCGGTGTACGCGTTCGCGCGCATCGCCGATGACTTCGCCGACGCCGGTGATCGTCCCGATGCCGAACGCCAGCGGCTGCTCGATGACTGGGATGTTCGACTCCAAGCCTGCGTGGCGGGGGACCCGCGCGGGCGGCTGGCGATGGACCAGGCGCCCGATGCCGAACCGCTGCACGACCAGGTCTTCCTGGCGCTCGGCCAGACGATCCGGCAGTGCCGCCTGCCAGTGCCCCTCTTCGAGGACCTGTTGAGTGCGTTCCGCCAGGATGTGACGACGTCGCGGTACCAGACCTGGGCCGACCTCCTCGATTACTGCCGCCGATCGGCCAACCCGGTCGGCCGGCTGGTCCTCAGGATCGCCGGCTACGACGATCCGGACCTCGATCGTGTCTCGGATTGCGTCTGCTCGGCGCTCCAGCTCACGAATTTCTGGCAGGACCTCGAACACGATTGGCGGCGCGGTCGCCTGTACGTGCCGGCGGACGACCGGGCGCTGTGCGAAGCGAACGAGACCGATCTCGACGCGCGGGTGATGACGCCGGCATGGCAGAACGTGCTCGAGCGCGTGGCGAGCCGCACGCGGACGATGTTCGCGGACGGCCGGCCGGTCTGCGATGGTGTGCGCGGGGCGCTGCGATTCGAGCTGCGATTGACTTGGCTGGGCGGCATGAGGATCCTGGAGCGCCTGGCCGAGGCGCGCTACGACCTGTTCGCCGCGCGCCCGACATTGGGCGCCGTGGATGCGGCACCGATCGTGTGGCGGGCGCTCAACTGGAAGAGGGCGGCGGAGCGATGAGCCGCGACACGAACTTCTACTACTCGTTTCTCGCCCTGCCGGCCGAGAAGCGCCGCGCCATCATCGCCGTCTGGGATTTCTGTCGCGCCGTCGACGACGCGGTCGACGAGCCGGCCGTGAGTGGATCGTCCGGGACGCCCGATGCCGTGGCCGCCGCGGTCGAACGCTGGCGCTCAGAGGTCGCCGCGTGCTTCGATGGCCGTGCGCCTCACACCGCCGAAGGCGAGCGGCTGCAGCCATTCATCGATCGGTTCGGCTTGCCGCGAGAGGCGTTCGAGCAACTGGTCGATGGTGTGGAGATGGACGTCGGCAACCGCCGATACGAGACGTTCGCCGACCTGCGCGAGTACTGTCTCCGCGTGGCCTCCGGCGTCGGCCTGATGACGATCGAGATCTTCGGCTACCGCGATGCCAAGGTGAAGGATTACGCAATCGACCTGGGCGTCGCCCTGCAACTGACCAACATCATCCGTGACGTGGCGGTCGACCTCACGCAGGGCCGTGTCTACCTGCCGCTCAAGGATCTCGAGCGGTTCGGTTGCACCGAGGACGATCTGCGGCGGGGCGAGCTGTCGCCGCGGGTCGTCGCCTTGCTGAAGCATCAGTGCGATCGTGCCCGCGAGTACTACGCGCGCGCGCGGGCCGCGCTGCCGCGCGGCGAGGCCCGCCGGCTGGTGGCCGCCGAGATCATGGGCGCCATCTACTTCGCCATTCTCGAAGCGATCGAGGGAGCCGGCTACGACGTCTTCTCACGGGTCATCCGGGTGCCCCGACCGCGGCGCGCCATGATCGCCGCCTCGACCTGGGTCAAGACGATGGTCCATGTTGGTGATGCCGGACATGTCGGACCTTAGATCGACCCCACGGCAGATCGTCCGAAGCGCCAGATGCGCGACGTGATCGTGATCGGCGCGGGCTTCGCCGGCCTGAGCGCCGCGGTCGAGCTCAGCCGCCGTGGCGCGTCGGTGCTGGTGGTCGAGGCCCGGCCGCGACTGGGTGGCCGGGCGACGGCGTTCACCGACGGCGCGACCGGTGAGCGCGTCGACAACGGGCAGCACGTCCTGTTCGGGTGCTACCGCGAGACGTTGCGGTTCCTGTCCACGATCGGGGCTGACGGCCACGTCGCCCTGCAGCGCGACCTCGAAACCCTCGTGATCGAGCCCGGCGGGCGGGCGGCCAGGCTCCGCTGCCCCGCGCTGCCCGCGCCCTGGCACCTGATTGGCGGCGTGCTGACCTGGCGCGCCCTGAGCCTGCGCGATCGACTGGCGGTGTTCCGGCTTCTCCGTCCGCTCGCGCGGGCTCGGCGCGACGTGTCCGACGCGGCGTTGGCTGACGAGACCGTCGACGACTGGCTGATCCGCCATGGGCAGACGCCCCGGCTCCGCGAGCTGCTCTGGACACCGCTGGCGCTGGCCGCCCTGAACCAGCAGCCGAGCCAGGCCGCCGCGCGATCCTTCGTGCGCGTGCTCGTGGAGCTGGCAGCGAGCGACCGCGCGGCAGCCGCGATCGGGATCCCCACGCGACCGCTCGACGAACTCTATGCGCTGCCGGCGCGCGACTACATCGACGCGCGCGGCGGCGAGGTGCGCGCAGGGTCGCCCGCCCGCGTGACGCACGACGGCTCGCGGGTGACCGGGGTCGAGGTAGGCGGCGAGGCAATCGCCAGCCGGGCCGTGATCTCGGCCGTGCCGTGGTTCGCGCTGAACGCGCTATTCGAGAGCGGATCGCCGCCGGGGCTCGACGCGATCCTGAAGAACGCCGCCCGGCTGGAGTCGTCGCCGATCGTGTCGGTCAACCTCTGGTTCGACCGGCCGGTGCTGCCGGAGCTGTTCGTCGGCCTGCCGGGCCGGGTCATGCAGTGGGCGTTCGACAAGCGGCGCGCGTTCGGCGCCGACGAGTCGCACCTGACGCTGGTCTCCAGCGGCGCCGACGATGTGCAGGCACAGCCCAACGACGCGGTGATCGCGCTGGCCGAACGCGAGCTGCGCGACGCGCTGCCCGAAGTAGGCGCGGCGCGAGTCGTCCGCGCCACTGTCGTGCGTGAACGCCAGGCCACGTTCTCGCTGACGCCCGGCCAGCCCGCGCGTCCCGCGACGGCGACGCTGCTGGACGGCTTCTTCCTCTCGGGCGACTGGATCGACACCGGCCTGCCGGGGACGATCGAGAGCGCGGTGGTGTCGGGACACCGCGCGGCCGAAGCCGCGTGGCGAGCGCTGCCGAGTCGCGCCGATCAGAAAGCGACGAAGACGCCGATCGGATAGTTGAGCGCGCGGACCGTGTCGACGTGGCGGGTCACGTAGCCGTGACAGATCGTCCGGCCAGGTCGGCGCCGCCCGAATCTGTTGGGCAGCGTCAGTTCCAGATCGATCTGCTGGCCCGTCTCGAGCGGTTCGGGCGCGTCGAGGAGTAGGCCGCACTCGCTGATGTCGATCGTCGTGCCGAGCTGCCACTGCGTGGCGCCCTCGACCCGGTAGCGCACCGGCAGGCGGATCTCCTGGCGTGGCTGACGCCAGCGGTCGTCTTCCGCTGCGGCGGCTTCGAAGATCGCCCGCACCTTCTTGCCGAGGGACTCGGCCGTGAAAGGTTTCAGGAGAAACGGGTAGGGCGTATGGGCGAGGCCTTCGAGGACCTCGCGTCGATCCTCGAGGTGCCCCGACAGGAACAGGACCCGGGTTTCCGGGTGGACCTCTTGCAGTCCGGCCGCCAGCTCGAACCCCTGCATCGCCGGCATCACGATGTCGGTCACGAGGAGATGGATCGGGTCCGCCTGGCTCTCGGCGACCTCCAGAGCCATCGACCCGCTCAGGGCTTCGAAGGTCTTGTAGCCGTTCTCCGACAGCATCTGCGCCATCAGATCGAGGATGGCGGGCTCGTCGTCCACGAGCAGCAAGACTTCCGATCGATCCGTCGTCGACATCCGTTCTCCGGAACAGGCCTGAATCGCCTATCCCATCTCGTGCCAATTGACGCGCCGCGAAGCAACCCCTGTTCCGGCCTGCGCGGGCGTTCCTGTGCGCTGGTGTCCGTTGGCTGCACGAGAACTTGTCCGCCAGCCTGCGCGGATGCCGCCCAGCCCGGCGCACCCATCTGTTACCGCGCGCACGAATGCGTCGCCGCCCCGGCGCTGCCGATCAGGCTAGACTGGTGGACGATGTCAGAGGTTCGGCGCCGCGACCGGTGCTGGAAGGCGGAGAGGATGACCGCCAGCGTGGTCATGGCCACCGTCGCGGTCTGTGCGCCGAGCTGGCTCACGGCTGCCCGCGCGGCGCAGGAGCCGACGCTCGAGGAGGTGCTCGGCCGCGCCGCCGAGTATGTGGCGGCCTACCAGCGCGATTTCGGCAGCCTGATCGCCGACGAGCACTACATGCAGTCGGTCGACGGCGGCCGCTCCCGTCGGATGGAATCAGAACTGCTGGTATTCAGCCCGCCCGAGGATGGGCGGTGGCTGGTGTTCCGCGACGTGATCACCGTCGACGGCAAGCCGGTGCCCGATCGCGACCAGGGGCTGGCCGATCTGTTTCGCGAGACCCCGGTCGTTCCGGCCGCGCTCGAGTTGAAACTCCGCGCGGCGAGTGCCCGCTACAACATCGGGTTCATCACGCGCGATCTCAACCTGCCGACGATGGTGCTGCATCTGCTCACCGCGGAGGATCAACCGCGGCTGGCATTCGAGTGGGCGGGTGAGGTGCAGCTGGACGGGATCGACACGTGGGAGGTTGCCTACCGCGCGGTCGAGCCGCCCGCCCTAATCCGCGACGCCCAGGGGCAGGATCTGCTCGCGCACGGCTCGGTCTGGATCGAGCCATCCACCGGTCGTATCGTGCAGACGGCGCTGCGGGTCGAGGACGACGCGATCGGCCTGACGATCGAGATGGACGTCCGCTACGCGCCCATCCCCGACCTTGGCATCCTGGTCCCGGTGACGATGACCGAACGGTACGCCGTGGATTTGAAGGTGTTGCCGAGCCAGTCGACCGACCGCGGTCCCACCGTGTCGGAGCGCCGACCGTCGCAGCGCCAGTTCCTCACCCAGACGCGGATGACTATTGAGTGCGAGGCGGTCTACTCGAACTTCCGAAGTTTCGTCGTCGAGGTGAACTTCGCAACGTCGCCTTCACGCCGTTGAGGATCCGCTACCGGCCGCCGACGGTCTCGGTAACCTGACGCACGCGCGCCCCGACCCAGGACGAGCCGTCGAACACCTTCCCGACTTCGATCCCCATCGGCAGTCTGTGCCGTCCCACGGCCTTGAGGCCGGCCGACGCGATGCAGCCGCACCGGGAGCAGTCGGGATTTCCGCCGAGCTGGCAGGGCGTCACCTGCTTCTCGAGGTCGGCGCTGAAGCAGGTCGTGATCTTGGCGAAGACGCAGTCATCGGGGGATTCCGGCGGCTCGGCGTAGACGCTGATGAGCTCTTCGGGCATCGCCCGTGCCAGCTTCGGGAACTGGGCCCGGTAGTACAAGAGCTGCTCGACGACCCGATCGCAGTCGGCGACGGTCAGGCATTCCTCCGACATCTCGCCGATCTGCGGTGTGTAGAGACTGAGGTAGAGCTGCTTGATGGCGGGGTTCGCCGACCAGATCTGGAGGAACTCCTCGAGGTAGCCGTCGCGCTGCACCTGCTGCCGGGTGATCGTGCAGTGCACTGTGATTTCGTGGCCGACGATGTGCTTGAGGATCCGATCGTAGGTCGCCGGCGTCCGCCAGGCGTCGTGCTCCGGTTGCAGGCCGTCGATTGATACCACTACCTGCAGCCGGCGCAGGCCGCTCCACTCCTCGGGGATCGGCCGCGCGGCGCTGATTACGAGCTGCGTATGGATCCCCTGGCCGGCGAGCCACGGCAGTACCTCGTTGAGCTCTCGATACCGCACGAGCGGTTCGCCGCCCACGATCGACACGTGGATCGGCTTGTGCTCGTCGACCAGCTCAGCCCCCTTGAAATCGCTCAGTTGCCGGTGCGATTCGCCGGGGCCGATGTGATCGTCGGTGAACGCGTAGCAGCCGGGGCAGGTGAGCGGGCACTTCCGCGTGATCTCGACCGAGAGATTGGGTGCGCGGCCGGCAAGAATGCGGCCCCAGGCCGTGAAGATGCCTTCCATGACGAGTTCTTCGCAGATACAGAAACGCCGCGTCGTACCGGACGCGGCGGATGACGTCGCAGCCCCGAGCCCACCAAGTTACTACGAACCATCCACCGCCAGTCTGACGGTCGACCCATGATCCTCGCACCTGCGGGAGGCATCGATGAGCGATCGCGATCGTCTTCATGAGCTTCGCGCAGGTCGGGCTGGCGGCGAGCCTCGGTGCGCGCTACCCGCGGTTCAGCGCCGAGAACGCTGCCCAGGTGTCCGGCTCGTACGGCGGCGTCATCTTCATGATCAGCGCGGTGTTCTTCGTCATCCTGATGATCGTGCTGATCGGCTGGCCGTCGTCGGTCTATCTGTACTACTCGGTGCGGCCGCGGCCGATCCCCATGGCCCGGCAGTTGCTGATGGGCGCCTGCTTCATCGGCGCGGCGGGTATCAGTCTGGCGACCTGGTGGATCTCGATGCGCGCCGGCGTGCGCGCGCTCGAGAGCATGGATCACACACCGTCCTGATCCAGATGGGGCGCCTTGCGCCCCAAGCCCCACCTGTTCGCGACCCTCCGGGTCGCGCATCTCGGGACTGAAGTCCCGCGCCACCTCGAATCTTCGAGTCAGGGCGCCAGCGGAAAGATGAACACGAGCGAGAACGACCACGGGCTGTCGTTCGTCAGGAACCGGATGTCCTGGAACACGTCGCCGGCTCGGGGTAGACGAGTGGCGACGTAGTCGAGCGAGCCTTCGACCTCGACATGTCTGAGGTAGTGCTCCTCAGGCAGCCAATTGAAGACGAGAAACGCCGTATCCCACTCGAAGTTCAGCTTGTGCGTGTAGGCGCTGCCGTCATCCGGTCGGCTGGCCGGACTGAACTTGTCGACGATGTCGACGTGGGACTCCACCCAGCCGCCGGTCTGTTCCGGTTCGATCAGGCCAAGGTTCAGCTCGAACTCCACTTCGATCTCGTTGTCGCGGATCGACGTCTGGCCGAGTTGGTCGGTAGTCGATCCGGTGAACGGATTGACGTCGGTCTCGCCGAACGGGATGAAGATCGTCTCGATCGTGAACCCGACCCTTGGGATGGTGGTGGGGATGCCGACCGCGAGGACGATCTCGAAGATCGATTCGCGGGGCACCGGCCCCTCGGCGACGACTTCGCCGTCCTCTAGTTCCTGAATGACCGGTCGGCGGAAGATCGGCTCGAAGGTGATGGTCGGCTCGATCTTCAGTTCGGGCGCGCAGAGGAACCAGCAGCGGTCTGCGTCCGGGTCCTGAGCGTTGGCCCTCGTGCTCGTGGCCGGTACGAGCAACGCCGCGCAGAGCGCCGTGACCAACGCGCCCCGGAGGCGTTTCAGCAGTAGAGGCATCTTCCTATACGATAGCCGCAACATGCTGGAAGTCGAGTCGGGTCGCCGTTCGCGCCGTCTGCGAAAGGCCTTTCTGGCCGGCATGGCCACCATGGTCGCGGTGTGGGGCCTCGCGGCGGCGCCCGTGACGGCGCAGACACCCCCCGAGTTTGTCGGCTCCGGGACGTGCGCGGCCTGTCACCCGGACATTCACGAGCGCTGGCAGGAGACGCTCATGGCGAACGTCCTGCAGGACGCTCAGGCGGACCCGTCGGTCGTCCTCGGCGACTTTACGACGCCCAACGCTCTGGTGACCTTCACGCCCGAGGACGTCGACTTCACCTACGGGAGCAAGTGGAAGCAGCGCTACTTCACACGGGTCGGCGACGACTACTACGTCTTTCCGGCGCAGTGGGACGTCGCGAACCGCGTCTGGCGCCGCTACTACGTTCAGGAAGGCACCGACTGGTGGGCATCCGTCTACCCGGCCGACCAGATGGCGCGCCCGACCGGCCCGCTCTGTGACGGCTGCCACTCGACGAACTACGAGGTCGAGACGAAGACGCCCGCCGAATGGAACGTCGGCTGCGAGAAATGCCACGGGCCAGGCAGTACGCACACGGCATCACTCGCGCCGTCCGACATCGTGAACCCCGCGCGGCTGGACGACGTGCGCGCCAACGACATCTGCATCCAGTGTCATTCACAGGGTCAGCCACGTGAGAACCCGATCGCCGGCCAGTACTACGACTGGCCGGTGGGGTACCTCCCCGGCGACCAGCTCGCGGATCGCTGGATGCTCGAGGAGCACCATCTCGGTGAAGAGACGTTCATGCACTGGCCCGAAGGCTCCGCCCACAAGAACCGGATGCAGGGCAACGACTTCGTGACGAGCCTGATGTATCGGAAAGGCGTCCGCTGCAGTTCGTGCCACGACGTACACGGGACCGACCACGCCGCGGACCTGGTCCGGCCGGGCAACGCGGTCTGCACGCAGTGCCACCAGCCGAGCAGTCCGCTCGGCCCGCGTGGCGCGCTGGCCGAGCATACGCAGCACGCGCCCGAGAGTGCCGGCAGCCAGTGCGTGGCGTGTCACATGCCGCAGCTTGCGCGCACGGTCGGGGATGTCAGCGTCCGCAGCCACACGTTCCGCTTCATCACCCCGATGATGACCGACCAGTACGGCGTGCCGAACGCCTGCACGACCTGTCACACGGATCAAACGAACGAGTGGGCGACCGAGGCGCTGCGGCAGTGGCCGAACGTCTCACCCTGGCGCGTCGCGCCCTAGCGGACCGTCCGTTCGAAGCTGCCAGCCAGCCTCGCCCAGTGCGCGGAGCGCCTCGTCCCGTTCGGGGAAGTAGACGGCGACGGCGGCCAGATCATCAGGTTCGGGCGAGAACTCACGGGTCATCGGGGTGACCGCGTCCCCGCGCTTGACGGCGAGCATCACGAAGCGCTCGTGATGTGACCGCCCGCGGGTCGCCGTCCAATCCGGGTCAGGCTCGGCGTCCGTCTCCGCCGACGCTTCCGAGCCAGAAGCGGGCGGCGTGAACGTCAGGTGCTCGACCACGACCTCGTCATGACGCCACCGGACGTCCCACCGTTCGACGTCGTGGACGGCCTCGAACAGCAGGTCGACGTCGAGGGCCTGCAGCGGTTCCGGAACCTCCCGCCCCTTGGCCGAGGCCATCGCCAGCACCCCGCGCGGCACGCCATGCGTCAGCAGGGCCTCGCGCACGAACAGCCGGTTCAAGTGTTCGTTCGCGGTCAGGCCGACGGCGGTGCCGATCAGATCGACCTGCGCGCGCAGCAGCGTCCGCTCCTCGAGCGCATCTCCGAACACGACCGGGAACTTGGCCTCCTCGGCCTGCCGGCAGTGACGCGGGTCGGCGTCGAGAAAGACGACGACGCGCCCCGCCCGGCGCAGCTCCTCGGCCAGCGCGAGCCCCAGGCCCTGCGCTCCGAGAATGGCGACCCGGTCGCGCGTCGGCTGGCGCAGGCCGAGCAGTGAGGCGACCGGCCGTGCCATGACACCGGCTTGCACGACCGTGCCAGCGATCGTCAGAAAGACCATCGCGCGCAGCGCGCTGCCGCCGTCCATCCCCTGGGCGTCGAGCGCGATGGCGGTGATCGACGCGATCGCCGCGGCGACGATGCCGCGGGGACCTACCAGTCCGATGAACAGCCGTTCGCGTGGCGCCAGGCCGGCGCCCCCAGTGGCGACCCAGACCGACGCGGGCCGGATGACAAACGCGAGAATCGCCACGACCGTCAGGCCGGCCCATCCCAGCGCCCAGACGTCGTCCAGTGCGATGTCGGCTGCGAGCAGGACGAACAGCAGCCCGATGAGCAAGACCGTCAGCCGATCCTTGAATTCCTTCAGATCGCGATCGACGGGCGTGTCGATGTTGCCGACGACGATGCCGGCCACGATCACGGCGAGGATGCCGCTCTGTTCGATGAACGCGTTGCAGACCTCGAACAACAGGATGACGAAGGCGAGAGTGAAGACGGTTTCGTAGCGGTTGGCCACGAACCACCCGGTCCTGAGCGACCATCCGGTCAGCCCGCCCACGGCTAGGCCGGCCGCCAGTCCGAGACCGATGCTCGACGCGACATGCCCCAGCTCGCCGGCAACGGCCGACGCCTCGGGCAGCAGGACGACCTGCAGGACCAGCGTGGCGAGCAGCGCGCCTATGGCGTCGATGAACACGCCCTCGGCCTCGAGTACCGTCTGCAGCCGCGGCTTGAGCCTCATGTCGCGCAGCAACGGGGTCACGACCGTCGGTCCGGTCACGACGACGAGGCTGCCGAAGAGCGCCGAGAGATCCCAGTCCCAGCCCAGCCCCGCGCGGGCCGCGCCGGTGGCGCCGGCGAAGGTGACGAGCGCGGCGACCGTGATCAGCCGGCGAATCGCAGCCTCCTCCCGCCGGAGTCGCGACCACTCGAGGTTGAGGCCGCCCTCGAAGAGGATGACCGC
This sequence comes from Acidobacteria bacterium UBA2161, assembly GCA_002328835.1. Taxonomy (GTDB): domain Bacteria; phylum Acidobacteriota; class Vicinamibacteria; order Vicinamibacterales; family UBA823; genus UBA2161. The sequence continues at coordinate 18,136 of DCWN01000043.1, forward strand.
CACGCCCAGTTCGACCAGGATGAACAGCCCGTCAGCCAAGCCCCTGGGCTGCACCCAGCCGAGGCCCTCCGGCCCGAGCGCCGCGCCGACGGCCAGCAGCGCGATGATCCCGGGCAGCTTGACCTGCTTGGAGACCGACTGCGCCACCACGCCCGCGGCGAGCGCGATGGCGATGGTCAGGCTGGGATGTTCGAACTCCACGGGAATGTCAGCGGACCGCTGGGCGCCCGCTCATCGGACGTAGCCGAGCGCGAGGAGGCGATCTTTGAGTTCGGCGTCGATGACGGCTTCGCTGGTCTCGAGGAGCGCCGAGCGCGTCAGCGCCGCCTCCATCAGTTCGACCATCAGGTGGCGCCGGGCCACCAGCGGCAACTCGATGATCGATTGATCGCCCACGCCCAAGACGAACGGCGTCCGGCGAGCCCAGCGTTCGTCATGGTCGTGCCAGCCCTCGACGAGCAGCGCGCGGGCGTCGGGGGTGCCGAGGTTGATGACCTCACGCTCGACGAGCGGTTGTGAGAACGGCCGCCGCTCGACGAAGTCGTAGACGATCGGATCGGGCGCGCCGAATGTGCAGCCCGAGACGACGAGCGCGCAGGCCACGGCCGAAAGCCAGGACGCGGTCACTGGGTGATGTGAGGAACCGGCGAGGAGCAACTTCATCGCAATGGAGAAGGTCGCTCGACGGAGACCACGGTGCGGCCTACCGGAAGCGGGTCAAGGTGACGTCGATCGAGCGTTCTCGGCGCTCGCACGGCTGCCACTGCACGAGGATCGGGCTTTGGAAGGTGCCCTCGGCCAGCGCGCCGTGGCCAGCCTCGTCGTGGTCCGAGACGAGCAGGCTGACCGACCGCTTCATTCGGAGGAAGCGGCGCGCGGGCGCGCCGATGAAGCGGGCGAGAATCTTTTCCACGACCGATTCGTTCAGGCCCAGCGCGTCCACCAGCTCGTTGAAGACGCGAACCATGTCGTACTTGGCGTAGCCGATCGTCTTGTTCGGAATGGCACGCGGGTCCGCGAGCAGATGGCGGCTCTTCTCGGCCATGAACCGCAGGGGGTTGCGGATGACCTCGGCGAGGTCGTGCTGCATCAGCAGCGTTTCGTACTCGTTGACGGTCAGGCCGGCCTGGTGCTCGCCGGGTGCCAGGGCGATGCGGATACGGCCCTTGTCGACGCCGTGCCGGGTGATCAACTCCTGGCATCGCTCGTAGAGGCCGACGCGTCGATCCTTCAGGTTCACGGAGTCGACCGGATGCTCGGAGATCGGTACCGTCATCCGCTCGCGCGCGACCTCTTCCTCCGAATTGTACCCGAGGATGCTCGTCGTGCGTTGCCGCGGGCGGCCATCGTTGACGCCGTCGAGATCGATGAAATAGACCGGCTCGCCACTGCGGCGCCGATAGGTCACGCAGCTGCGGAGCCCGGCGCTGATGAAGGCGAGGTGCGAGTCGGCGTTGCGAGGCTCGACGCGGCGCTGGGCTTCCGAGAGTTCCTCGCGCAGGTGGAGTTCATCGTGCCGATAGCCGCCGCCTTCGGGGAACACCGCGCGGAAGAAGCTGAGATACGGCGCCACACCGTCCCGCGTCCGGTTCAACCGCATCGCCAGGCTCTGGTCGAGATAGCCCGCGGTCGTATGGTACGAGCAGTAGAGCGCGCGCGGAAATCGCTCGACGAGATCGCCGTGAGTGTCCGCAGCGCGCTCGCGGACGTCTACGACGTCAACACGACTGCGCGGGCTGATCTCGAGGGTGACTTCGGCCGGTGAGGGCATGGTCTAGCGTCGAAATGGCCTGATCTAGCTCTAGTCTACTACACTCGGGGCTCCGCCATGCCGAGGGTGCCGCGATACTCCCGTGAGCCGTTTCCGGCCTACCGCTTCGTTCCGGGCGAGCATCCGCACCCGACCCGCGACCCGGCCGGCCACTCTTTCGGCCGCCCGGAGGCGGTCGTGCCGCCGTCGCCCGAGACGTGGCGGCCGGCCTGCTACGCCGGTCCATGGGAAGTGCCGGAACAGCGGGCTGCCGGCAACCACGGGCCTGCTTCGACGACGCGGCGATCGGGCCGCCGATGAGCACGTTGGTCATGCCCGAGGCCTCCGGGGAGGGCTGATGCTGGGCTTCTTCCAACGTCGGCGCCGTCGCCGCATCGGTGCTGCGCCGTTTCCCGATCGGTGCCTGGACGTGCTCGGTCGCAACGCGCCGTTCTATGCCCGGCTGCCCGAAGGCGACAAGCGCGAACTGCAGCGCCACATCATCGTCTTCCTCGATGAGAAGACATTCGAGGGGTGCGGCGATCTCGAGTTGACCGAGGAGATGGCGGTCACCGTCGCGGCGCATGCGTGCCGGTTGCTGCTCCACCGCGAGACCAACTACTACCCGACCGTGTCGTCGATCCTCATCTATCCGGAGGCCTATGTGGCTCCGGTCGTCGAGGAGTCGGACGACTGGTTCGTCACCGAAGGGGAGGAGGATCGCGAGGGCGAGGCGTCACGCTACGGGACGGTCGTGCTATCGTGGGCCGAAGTCCTGTCAGGCATCAGGGCCGAGGGGGAGGGCCGGAATCTGGTGATTCACGAGTTCTCACACCAACTCGACATGGAAGACGGCGAGGCCGATGGAGCGCCGCCGCTGCCCAGCCGGCGGCACTACGCCGAGTGGTCCGCGGTCCTCGGCCGGGAGTACGACCGGCTGCGTGCGGACGCCGATCGAGGCCAGCCCACCCTGCTCGACCCGTACGGTGCCGAGGACCCGGCAGAGTTCTTTGCGGTGGCGAGTGAGTGCTTCTTCGAGCAGCCGGCTTCGCTGCGGGCCTCACACCCCGACCTGTACGGGCAACTGCAGCTGTTCTATCAGCAGGATCCGGTCCGGTTCTCGAGGTGAGGCCTCGGGGGGGTGCTTGTGGTACGTAAAGGAGAAGTCCTGTACCGATATCTCGCCGCGTTGTTCTGTGCCCTGGTCGTCGGGTGCGGCGGCGCGCCGGAGCCCGCGGTCGACTCCATGCCGGCGGCCAAGGTACCCGCGCCGTCGTGCATGGTCATATGACCTAATCAATACCGCGTATCTACCATTTCCGCTTCACTCGGCTTCACTACAGTTCACAGGATCGCCCGCCGATACTCGCGTACGAGGGCCGTTCGAGACGGCCCGAGCATCGCCGGCGACGCCAGCCTCCCCGGCGGTCCGGGAGGGGGCGGGCGTTGCCATCTTCGGAGGTCGAGTCATGACGAGCGAGAACAGTTTCCCTCAGACAGAGAATCAACCGGCTCAGACGATGCAGCCCAGTTTCGGCTCCCGGCTGCGCGCGGTCGCGTTGTGGTCGCTCGTCTTCTTGGTCGTGGTTGCCGCGGCGTTCGGGACCGGGTACTTCCTGCAGGAGCGCGAGATCCTCGACCTCCGTCACCAACTGGTCGCCGTCAAGGCCGACGCCGCTTCGGACATCGCCACGCTCGAACGTCGCGTGCTGGAGGCCGAGAAGACTCAACTCGAGCATGCCCTCGAGCGCGCGTCGCTGAACCTGACGTTGAACCGCGTGCTCGCGCCCCTGCCGCTGGCACTGGCCGACGTGGAGCAGCGGAACTTCGGTCATGCGATGGAGCGGATCGCAACGGCACGACGCGCACTCGATGCTCCTGGCATTTCCCAGGCGGTGCGAGAGGTCGCCGGCGGGAGGCTCGACGCCATCACTCGGGAAATCACGACCGAGCTGAGGCAGCTGCAGCAGGCGGGCATCGGGAATCGGCTCGCGGTCAGTGCGCACGCGCTCGAACGGGTGCTGGTCACACGGGATGACACTGGGGTGTTCGTCGAACCGTTGATGCCGATGGCGGGTATGCCGGTGGAGACGCCGCCGGCGTTGACCGCCGGGCCGGCCACCCCGCCGGCATGGGAGCCGATCGAGCCGGCCGCGCCGCAGCCCGAGCCAGCCTGCGTCGAGGAGCGGCTCGTGCCGAGCGTGACGCTCGAGACCGAGAACGCCGCGGCCAGGACGGCGGTCGGGCCGGGGCCGGCAGCGTTCCGGACGACGCCACCGGCATCTGGCCGGCCTACGCGCCGGTCGAGCCTCCGAGCTAGCCTGGGTGGACGGTCAGGATCGGCGTGGGAGGCCGTGGTACAGCGTGCGTGTCCCCGAGCCTAGCGGTTCCTTCGCCACGACGTCGAACGCCTCCAAAAGCACCGCTTCGAAGCGTTCGATCGTGTAGCCGTCGGCGAGAACGTCCCGGTTCCTCAGTAGCCGCTCTACCATCGGATCGTCGCGGGTGACGAACTCGACGACAACCTCGGCCCCGGATTCCGCGAGCCACTCGACGAAGTCCGGGAGCGGCACGTTCCGGCCGATAACGATGTGATGCATCAGCGCCAGGCAGAGCATCAGGTCCGGGCGGGCCCGGTCGAGTAAGGCCGGCCGTTCGAGGCCCCGCCAACCGAGCGGTGGGGTCGGGTCGGCGACGTTGCCGACAAGCGGCAGGATGTTGCGGGTGGGCTCGAGTTTGACCGCGCCGTAGAGTCGTTCGATGGCGAGGTGATCGCCGTCGATCGCCACGACCTGACCAGTGTTCTCCGCCGCGATACGTGAGTACAGGCCGGTGTTGCAGCCGACATCCCAGACCAGGTCCCGCCGCCGCTCCCCGACCACACGCTGCACGAACGCCGCCTTCTGTTGCTGGTCGCCGTCGGTGTAGGTGTTGCACGTCGTGTACTCCGACCACGTCGAGTCCGGCGGATCCCAGCGCAGTCCATCGACGAGCCGCCGCATCCGGGACACGTTGTTCTTGACGAGGGCCGCGCTGAACCCGGCTCTTCGCAGATCGGTCTTCACATCGCGCTCGGTGTCCTGGTAGCGCGCCTGGACCTTCGACAGGAGGTACACGTGAGTCAGCACACCGGCGCGCAGATAGTCCCGGAGCGCCAGCACGCGCCGCAGGTGCATCGGCTCGATCCCTTCCAGGCTCCCGCGGAGCCACGGCTGGAAGGGCACGTCCTTGTAGGCCTGGAGCAGGAGCGGATAGAGAAAGAGCTGGCAGAACTGCCGGTAGCCCACCCACGGTTCACCCGGTTCGGCGATCGTGAACGAGGCCATGTCGATGAAGGTGGGCTGCACGCCGAACCATTGCACGTTGAACGGCGTGGCATCCTTCAGGGTCATCCCCTCATCGAGTGCGGCGAGCAATAGATCGAGCTGCAGCAGCGCGGCGTCGCGCAGCATCCCGAAACACCACTCGTAGGGGTACGACACGACCGGCACCGGCTGGTGTTCGAGCACGGCGACCCAGCTCGGATCGAGCTCGGGTAGCCCGGCGCGATCGTCGACAGGAATGGTGTCTATGAGGCGCCCGTCCGCGACGAATGCGCTGAAGAAAGTCGTGTCCGACAGGTGTTGCCAGTCACGGAGCGCATCCGCGCTCAGACACCTGAAGATGCGGTTCTCGTGTCGAAAGATCCGCGCGGCTGGGTCGCGAAACGACCCCGGTTCGTAGCGGGTCGCCGCCATCTGGCTGGGTTGACCCCTGGATCGTCGGGCCGCGGCCCGACGGTGTCAGGGGTTCTCGGCGTCGGAGTCTCGGCGTTTGAACTGCAGCGTCAGACGGTGCCAGAGCAGCTTGGCGAACACGGCCCCGGCAGCAACGCCCCCGAGTGCCAGTTGCACGAGCAAACTGCCGGCACCGGGATCGAGATAGGCCTCGACCGGTGCCTCCGAGACGACGAGCAGCAGCAGCACGGGCAGTCCCGCGTGCACGAGCTGGTTCGGCTGTCTTGGATTCCCCATCGAGCCCTCGCCACGTGATGATGACGTGACAATAGATGATAGCACAGCGCTGCACACGGACCGGGTGTCAAACGATGGTACAATCCGCTGCCTGCCGTGACCGATTCCCCCATTCCGATCAAGCGTGAGCCGACGCTGGGGCAGGCGCTGCTCCCGGTCGGCGTGCTGATTCTCCTTCTGGCTTCCTCGGTGTACCTCTTCGGGGGCGGATCCTCGTCGGGCCCGAATCAGATCGCGCTCATCCTCAGCGGTGGCGTGGCGATCCTCGTGGGACTCCGGAACGGCTACGTCTGGCGCGAGTTGGAACGCGGCATCGTCACCGGCATCTCGCTGGCGATGGGCGCCATCCTGATCCTGATGGTCGTCGGATCGCTGATCGGCAGCTGGATTCTGGCCGGCGTCGTACCGACGATGATCTATTACGGGCTACAGATCCTGTCGCCCACGATCTTCTATCCGGCCGCGACCATCATCTGCGCGCTCGTCGCCCTGGCCAGCGGCAGTTCCTGGACGACGGCCAGTACGATCGGCATCGCGCTGATTGGCATCGCGGCGACGCAGAACCTCAATGTCGGTCTGGCCGGCGGCGCCATCATCTCGGGCGCGTACTTCGGCGACAAGATGTCGCCGCTCTCGGACACGACGAACCTCGCGCCGGCGATGGCCGGCACCGATCTCTTCGTGCACATCCGGCACATGGTCTGGACGACGGTGCCCAGCCTGGCCATTGCGCTCCTGCTGTTCACGGTCATCGGGTTCTGGTCGACTCCGCCCGCCGGCTCGAGCGACCTGGAGGCGATCCTGTCGGAGTTGCGCGCGCAGTTCGCGATTGGCCCGCATCTCCTGTTGCCGGCGGTGCTCGTCTTCGTGCTGGTCATCCGCCGCATGCCCGCGTTTCCGGCGTTGCTGCTCGGAGCCCTGACCGGCTCGGTGTTCGCTGCCGTGTTTCAACAGCAGACGGTCTTGACCTACGTTGGCGAGACCGATCTGCCGCGCAGCGTGGCTGTCTTGAAGGGTGTCTGGATCGCGCTGTTCGACGGGTTCGTACTCACATCCGGGAACGCTACGCTCGATGAGTTACTGAGCCGAGGCGGCATGTCCAGCATGCTCAACACGATCTCGCTCGTCATGACGGCATTGATGTTCGGCGCGGTCATGGAGACAACGAAGATGCTCCAGAAGATCGCGTTCTCGATCTTGAGCTTCGTGCGAGAGACCGGCGATCTGATCGCGGCGACGATTCTGACCGCCATCGGCATGAACATCGTCGCATCAGACCAGTACATCGCGATCGTGCTGCCGGGACGGATGTTTCGCGCCGAGTATCGCAGGCGAGGGTTGGATCCACGCAATCTGTCGCGGACGCTTGAAGACTCCGGGACGCTCACGTCGCCGCTCGTACCCTGGAATACCTGTGGGGCGTTCATGTCACAGGCCCTCGGGGTGGCGACGTGGACCTATTTGCCGTTCTGTTTCTTCAACTTGATCAACCCGCTGATCGCGGCGATCTATGGGTACAGCGGCTTCACGATCAAGAAGCTACCCGCGGACGAGATCCGCGACGACGACTCGGCGGTTGCCTGAGGCGATGCGCCGGAGGAGGGCACCATGAGCATCATCGATGATCCGAGTGACGCGAACGAGCCGGGCCGCGGTGGGTTCGGCCGCACGTTTCGCACGTTCGTCATCTGGCTCATCGTCCTCGGCATCGCGGTCGGTGCCGGGTTCGCCGGGGGCTACGTCCTGCACTACCAGGAGCTGCGCGACCTCGAACGCGCGTCGTCCGAGGAGCAAGCCGACCTGGCTGCGCAGCTGGCCGCACTGGAGCGCCAGATTCTCGAGGCCGAGAAAGAGCAGCTCGAGGCCGCGCTGGCGCGGGCCAACGTCGTCGCGAACCTCGACGAGGTGCTGACGATGCTGCCGCGGGCACTCCAGGAGATCGAGCAGTTCGGGCGAGCGATGCAGGATATCGACACGGCCCAGCGCGCGCTGACCGATGCCGGCGTGACGGCCGACACGCGCGACACGCTCGGCGCGTCGCTCGCCGAGCTCCGGCAGCGGCTGACCTCGCTCGATCTCCAGGCGCGCGAGCGGATTGCGGCCAGCGCCGATGACCTCGAACAGGTGATGAGTTCCTCGGAGGGGGTCCAGCCACCGATGGCGCGCGAGCCGGCCCACGCGACGGAGGTGCCAGCCATCGAGACTCCACCGGCCGACACGGCGCTGCCCGACGCCGAGCTGGAGACCGAGGAAGCTGATGAAGTCGACGTGCCGCCCGGCGCCGATCCGCCCGCCGACCCTGCGGTGCCCGAAACCGGCCAGCCGCCGGTGGTTCCCCCAGCGCAGCCGCCGGCGGACTGAGTCCGACCGGTCGACGGATCCGCGCATGCCCGACGCCATTCTCGCGCTCGATCAGGGGACGACCGGGAGCACGGCGCTCGTCTTCTCCCACGGCGGCCTGATCATCGGCCGCGCCTACTCGGAATTCACGCAGCACTATCCCGAACCTGGATGGGTCGAGCACGACCCCGACGAGATCTGGCAGGTCAGCCAGCGGGTGATGGGCGAGGCGCTGACGTCGGCCGGCGTGCAGCCTCGAGAGTTGAAGGCGATCGGCATCACCAACCAGCGCGAGACGACGGTCGTCTGGGATCGGAAGACGGGGCGCCCTGTGCATCGCGCCATCGTCTGGCAAAGCCGGCAGACCGCTAGCATCTGCGAACGATTGATCGCGGATGGGCATCTCGAGGCGGTCCGTGAACGGACCGGTCTGGTCATCGACGCCTACTTCTCGGGCACGAAGGTGAAGTGGATTCTCGACCGGTATCCCGACGCGCGGGCCAGGGCGCGCGATGGCGAACTGTTGTTCGGCACCATCGACACGTGGCTGCTCTGGAAGCTGACCGGTGGCGGATGGGCGACCGAACCGACCAACGCCTCGCGAACCTTGCTCTACAACATTCACGATCGCTGCTGGGACCCCGCGCTGCTCGAGATGCTGGACGTGCCCGAGGCGATGCTGCCACCGGTCAAGCCGAGTTGCGGCGTGTTTGGTGAAACCTGTCAGCACGATGGCGTGCCTGGCGGCGTGCCGATCGCCGGCATCGCGGGCGACCAGCAAGCGGCGCTCTACGGCCAGGGGTGCTGGGAGCCGGGCATGGCGAAGAATACCTACGGCACCGGCTGCTTCGTCGTGATGAACATGGGATCGCAGCGTCCGGCGGTGCGCGACGGCCTGCTGACCACGCTGTGCTGCGACGCCGCGGGGCAGGCGATGTACGCCCTGGAGGGGTCGATCTTCGTCGCGGGCGCGGCGATCCAGTGGCTGCGTGACGAGCTGGGTCTCATCGACTCAGCCGACCAGACCGAGGCCTTGGCCGCCAGCGTGCCTGACACGCTCGGCGTGACGGTGGTACCCGCGTTCACCGGTTTGGGCGCGCCCCACTGGGATATGAACGCGCGCGGCGCGATCCTCGGTCTGACTCGCGGTGCCGGCCGCAGCCATATCGTCCGGGCCACCCTCGAAAGCCTTGCCTATCAGACGCGCGATGTCGTCGACGCCATGGCCGACTCGGGCGCCGCGATTCAGGAGCTTCGGGTCGACGGGGGCGCGGCGGCCAACGGGTTCCTCATGCAGTTTCAGGCCGACATCCTGGGCGTGCCGGTCGACCGGCCGACGACGCTCGAGACCACGGCCTCCGGCGCGGCGTTCCTGGCCGGCCTCGGTGTCGGCTTCTGGGAGAGTCCCGAGGCGGTGCGTGGTGTCCGGCGGCGCGACCGGCTGTTCCAGCCGGCGATGCCCGAATCGGAGCGGGACCGGCTGCACGCGATCTGGAAGCGAGCCGTCACACACGTCCGGGCGGCCGGCGACTTGGCGTCGACATGAACCGCTTCACCGACCTGTTCGGCGCGCCGAGGCCGATCATCGGCGTGATCCATCTGCCGGCGTTGCCCGGCTCCAGCGCGTCGCCGGGTCTCGGCGAGGTCCTCAAGCGCGCGCTCACCGACCTCGCCGCCCTTGAAGGTGGCGGTGTCCACGGCGTGCTCGTGTCGAACGACGGCGATGAGCCGAGGCGCATGAAGGCCGGGGCCGAGACCATTTCGGCGCTCACGCGGGTCGCCCACGAGATCGTCCATGCCTCGAACGGCGTCAAGGTCGGCGTGCAGGTCCTGCTGAACGACCCCGACGCGTCCGTGGCGGTCGCACACATGGCCGGCGCCGCGTTCATCCGCACCGACTTCTTTGTCGATCCGATGCAGCGGCCGGAGTACGGTGCGATCGAGATCGCGCCGAAGCGGCTCGTCGAGTACCGCGCTAGCCTCGGTGCGCGCGACGTCCTGATCCTGGCCGATGTCCAGGTGAAGTACGCGCAGATGATCGACCCCCGCCCGCTGGCCGAGTCGGCGGCCGAGGCTGCCGAGTGCGCCGCCGACGCGATTGTCGTGACCGGATCAGTGACCGGGGAGGCACCGGTGTGGACGTCGGTGCGCGAGGCGAAGCAGGGCGCCGGACGCTGCCCGGTGCTGGTCGGCAGCGGCCTCGACCTGTCGGATGCCGCCGACTTGCTCCGGACCGCCGACGGCGCGATCGTCGGTACGAGTTTGAAGACCGGCGCCTACGTCGACGCCGGCAAGGTGCGCGCGCTGATGACGGCGGTGGGCGCGCTCGATTCCCTCCCGTGAAGGTCGTCTGCGCAGGCGATTGCGGCGTCGACCGCTACGTCGATCTGGGCATCGACCGGCCGGGCGGCAAGACCCTCAATGTCGCCGCGACTGCGCGGCAATTGTTTCCGCGATCGACCGACGTTAGCGTGGTGACCGCGTTGGGTACCGACGAGGAGGCGCGGTTCGTCGCGGCGGCAATTCGGGATCATGGTTTGACCGGGTCGGTCGTCCACCGGCGGGGGCGAACTTCCGTTCAGCAGATCGATCGGTCGCCGGCGGGTGAAAAGATCTTCCTCGAGTACGACCAGGGTGTGCTCGGCGGCTACCGTCCCGACCCCGCGGCCCGAGAGCTCATCGCCGCTGCCGATCTGCTCGTCACCCCGCTCTACGTCGAGATCCACGGCTTCTTCGATTCGGTCATCGCCACGCCCTCGGCCGGCCTCCGGGTCGTCGACTTTTCCGATCTCTCCGACTTCGACTCCGACCCGGCCATCGTCGACCGCTACGCCGATCGATTCGACATCGGGTTCTTCGGGCTGAGCCTGGCCGCGCCGAACCTCATCGCCTCGCTCGAAGTGCTGGCGCGTTTGCGCCGGAAGCTCTTCATCGTGACGCTCGGCGCCGACGGCAGCCTCGCGGTGGGAGGGGCGGACCGGATCCGATGTCAGGCGGTGCCGGTGCCGGCAGTCGTCGATACGACCGGCGCGGGCGATGTCTTCGCGGCCGGATTCCTCCGGGAGTACTGCACGTCGCGCGACGTCGCCGCCAGCCTCCGTGCCGGCAGCCTGGTGGCGGCCGAGTCGATTCAGCGTATAGGCGCGTTTTGACTAGCGGACTAGCAGCGGGCACGTCATGCAATGGGCGCCGCCGTTGCCTATGAATAGCTCATTAGATGGGAACGTCGAGACGGTCCAGCCTCGGCTGCGCAGCCGATCGGCGATGCCGGTCGCCTGCGCGAAGCCGATCGCCTTCGTCCCGCGCTCGGTCACGACCACGTTGAGATGTCCGCCGAGGCGCTCGTCGTCCGAGATCGGCAGCCGCTCCACGCCGCGCGCTTCGAGGAACTCCTCGAACATGACGTGCCGCGGCTCGGCGCGGCCAGCCTCGTGGAGCCAGCACGGGAAGGTCCGGAACGCCTCTTCGAAGATGAGGCCAAGCCGTTCGTCGAGCACCATGAAGATGCCGTCGATGTGGATGTAGCCGAACGGCAGCGGTACTTCGAGGAAGTACTTCACGTCGCGTCCGAGCACGAGCGCGCGGAGCGCGGCGGCGCCCTCCTGGTTGGCCCGGTCGCAGATCGATGCGACGACGGTGTCCTCACCGATCATCGTCACGCCGCCGCCTTCGAGGTAGCCGGGTGGCTCGATCGCGCCGAGCACGGGCACGCCCAATCGCTCGAAGGCCCGGCCCATCAGACGCTGATCGCCCCACCGCCCGCGCAGGTGCGGGCTCATGAGGACGGCGCCCGAGGCGAAGACGGCCGCCAGGTCGCGTGTGTAGGTGACGTTGGGGCGTCGATTCAGGGTGGCGATGGCATCGTCGTCGGCGGCGAGGACATCGCTCAGGAAGACCGTGTCGACACCGTCAGCGTGGAAGCAGTCGACCATCGCGTCGTAGTCGCGGACGAACCCAGTGCGATCGACCGGTCGGTCGAAGTTGAACTCGCGCAGCGTCTGCTCCGTGACGAGGTCGAGTTCGGGGCCCGGCCGGTGCATTAGGACCCGCTCGAGCGTGCCGTATGCGGAGCGGACGCCGAAGGTCATTAGGACGCGCGCCCGCCCTGGCGGGTCAGCCAGAAGTAGACCGGAACGCCGGTGGCCGTGAGCGCCAGACCGATCAGCGTATCTTGCGAGTTGTAGATGACCGCGCTGACCAGGAACATCGCCATCACGCCCATGAAGACGAGCGGCACGACGGGGTACCCCGGTGTGCGATAGGTCCCGGCGCTGGGCGTGCGCCGGTGCCGGAGCGGGAAGATCGCCGAGACCAGCAGGATGTTCGCTAGCTGAAGCGGGACCAGCAGGAACGTCACGAGCCGATCGAACGAGCCGAAGAACAGCAGTGCGACCGACGAGAGAATTGCCGTGAAGAGAATCGCACCGGACGGCACCGCCGTCGTCGGTGAGACGATCGCGAGTCCACGGAAGAACGTCCCAAGAAGGGTCGGGCGCGCCGCCGCCTCGTACTGCGCCGCGACGGTATAGATGATCCGCGGCAGCGTCATGACGAGGCCGCCCAGGGCGCCGAAGATCGACACCGTCATCAGGCCCGTCACCAGCCGTCCGCCCGTCGTGCCGAACGACAGTGTGGCGATTGTGGCGCCGATGGTCGTCGGTTCGGCCCGCATCGCATCGAGCGGGAGGACTCGCAGGAACGCGTAGTTCACGAGCAGGTAGAGCAGGGTGATACCGCCGACACCGAGCGCGAGTCCGCGCGGCAAGTTGCGGCGCGGTTCGTTGACTTCGCCCGCGACGTGCGTGACATCGAGCCAGCCGTCGTAGGTGAACAGCACGGCGGCCACGCCGAGGCCGACGAGGCGAAACAGGCCGACCCAGTCCCCCGACCCGGCGCCGACACTCGACGCGCGCGGTGCGGCGTCGGCGAGAAAGAGCGCACCCCCGACCAGGCAGAGCAGTCCGAGGATCTTGGCCGCGGTCAGCGTTACCTGTGTTCGCCCGCCCCACGCGACACCGCGCAGGTTGATGAGCGTGAACCCGCTGATTGCGGCCACGCCCCAGACCGCGGCCGACGGGCCGGTGCCGCCGAGCAACTGGACGAGGAATTCGCCGAAGACGATCGCCACGCCGGCGACCGAGCCCGGCCCGCTGACCCACATCTCCATCCAGACCTTGAGGAAGCCCCAGAACGGTCCGTAGCCTTCACGGATGATGTGGTACGTCGCCCCCGGCTGCGGCAGGAGCGTCGCGGTTTCGGCCAGCGTCAACGCGCCGCACAACGTGATGACGCCGCAGAGCGCCCAGAAGAAGTAGACCTGCGCCGGCGTCTGGGCGACGGCAGCCAGCTCGCCCGGCGTGAAGAAGATGCCCGAGCCGAGCATGTCGCCGACGACGATGGCGACGACGGCCGAGAGGCCGAGCTGGCGGCGCAGCGCGGGCGCGGAGCTCATCGGCCCAATACTAGTGGAAGTCCTGTTCCCGCGCGGGACTGGGCATTGCGCCGTCGATCCCGTCGGCGGCCGGCGACCAGGCGATTCGGGATCTTCCCAGCGTGTGAGCCACGGGTCGACAGGCCAAGCGTTCACGAATTCCGTTTCGGTGGTCGCACATCCAGGCGGCCGCCTCCCTAAGAAGGGATCGACCACCGCAAAGCCCAGCCCCGCGCCAGACCAAACGCCCAGCCCCGCGCCGAGTGAGAGCTAGCTCCGTCGGAAGAACTTCTCGACCGCGGTCTGCGGCGCGGGCTGGGTGATCGGTGTCAGACCGACGATCAGGGCGAGGCTCAGCGCCATGCCGGGCACAACAGGATGAATCGCGACGGCCCATCCGACCTCGGCCAGCGTGAGCCCGGTCCAGACGGCGGTGATGGCGAAGCCGCCGACGGCCGACGCCGTTGCGGCGGCCGGCGTCGTCCGCGGGGAGGTCAGTCCGAACAGGAGCGGGAAGAAGAAGGTTGCTCCGACCATCGCCACGGCGTAAGAGACGATGGCCAGGATCAGCGCGGGCGTGTTCAGCGCCGCGACGAGCGCGATCGCTCCGATCACGACGATCGTGACCCGCGAGATCCGCAGGTAGTGGCGCTCGTCGCGCGCGATGCCGCGTGGTTCGTGAACCGACTTCCGTAGGAAGTCGTGGGCGACCGCCGCACCCGAGAGCAACAGCAACGAGTCGGTCGTCGACATGGCCGCGCTGGCGATGCCGGTGAGCGCGATCGCCGAGGCGACCGGGCCGAGGACGGCGGCCGACAGCGCCGGGAACGCCTGATCCGGCAGGTCGATCTGGTCCCAGACGAGAATTCGCGCCGCGCCGCCGAGGTAGAGGTTGCCGTAGAGCATGAAGATGCTGATGAGCAGGCAGGTGGTCGGCAACGCGTAACGGGCCACCTTCGAATCGCGCGCGACGAACACCTTCGTGAGCAGTTCAAGCCGCGTTGCGTAGGCGACGAACCAGACGAGCCACCACGACAGCAGGTAGCTCCAGGACCACGATGTCCCGGTGACTGACGTCCAGCCCGGCGCCAACGCCTCCGCGCGCTGCATCACCGTCGCCAGGCCGCCGGCCGCCGCGTAGACCGCCGGCATCATGATGATGAGGCCGATCCACATGAAGACGAACTGCAACACGTTCGTCCAGATGACGGCCAGCATGCCGCCCAGCGCGACGTAGAAGATGAAGAGTGCCGTGCCCAGCACCATCGACGGCACGAGCGGGAATCCGAGCAGCCCTTCGAGGATCAGCCCCATCCCCCGGATCTGCGCGATGAGATAGACGATGCTCGACGCCGCGACGACGAAGGCGCTGAACGCCCGCAGCGTGTGGCTGCCGAACCGGTCGCCCATGTAGTCGGGCAGCGTGAACGCAGCGATCTCCCGTAGCTTCCTCGCGAAGAAGACGAGAATGACTAGAAAGCCGAGCGCGAAGCTCATCAGCGGCAGGATCGCCACACCGCCGAACGCGCCGGCGAACGCGACGCCGCTCAGCACCGAGCCGCCGTGCATCACGGCCGCCATCATCCCCAACGTCATCACAACGGTGCCGAACCGGCGTCCGGCGACCCAGAGGTCGGCCTCGCTCCGTTGCTGCCGCCCGGAGATGACTGCAATGGCGATGACGACAATCAGGTAGGCCGCGAAGACGGCCAGGCCGACGCTCGAGGGGGTCATGCGCTACGGCCGCCGGCCGGTCTTGATCTGCCAGCAGACGTAGTACTGGTAGGCGATGACGGCCAGGGGGATGACGATCAGGACGAGGACGCTCGACCAGGGCAGTCCGAACATGGCGTAAGGATACAGAATTCGGGAGCCGGAGGCGGGAGCATCTGGCCGCCCTTATACTGCGTCCAGCTTGAGATCGATAAGCCGAGGGACGCGTGGCTGGACCCGGCTCGGGTGCGGAAGGAGAGTCGTGATGGGGCGGGTGAAGTGTCAAGTGCTTGTCTTCGCGGCCGTGCTTGCCGGACTCTGGCAGGCTGGGGCCGGTGCGCAGCCCGGGGTGGCTGCCGAGGACGAGGTTCGGGCGGTCTTGACCGATTTTCTGCGCGTCTTCGAGAACGGCGAGGTCGACGCGATGGAAGCGGCGTTCACCGATGCCACCGTCTTCCCCAGAGCGATCATGGGCCGCGAGCCGGCCGAACCGATCCGGGTGGCGGCCTACCGTCGCCAGCGCGGACTCGATCCGCAGATGCGAGAAGTCGTCGCCGAGTGGCGCGCGAGCCGGCCCGGCCCGCCCTACGTGGCGCTCGAACCCCGCAATCTTGAGATAGAGGTCTTCGGTGACGCCGCGCTCGCGACATTTCACCTCGAGAACGGTCCGTCCCTGTCCCGCCGGACATTCGTTCTGGCGAATCGTGACGGTGTCTGGCGGATCGTGCACCTGCACGCCTCCAACGTCGTAGAGTCGAATTGACGTCCCGGAAGGCACTGGTTCGTCGCTTCGCCGCGTACGTCGACATGGTTCACGCGGCACTCGGCGACTACCGCAGGGGGTTGGAAGGGCAGCTGCAAGGAGGCGAACGATGAAGCGGATCATCTGGTGTGCGTTCCTGATCGGCATCGCGGGAGCGCCGCTCCAGCTTCAGGCCCAGGACCGTGACACGGGTTTTCTGAACCGCACCGTCACCGTTGACGGCGCGACCCACAGGTACCAGGTCTACGTGCCTCGCGACTACGACCCTGACGTGGCCTGGCCGGTGATCCTGTTTCTTCACGGCGCGGGTGAGCGCGGCGATGACGGCATCATCCAGACCGAGGTCGGCCTTGGCCGGGCGCTCCGGCGGTGGCCCGAACGCTACCCGGCGATCGTCGTCCTCCCGCAGGCGCCGACCGAGACGCTCTGGCAGGGCGAGATCGCCGACGTGGCGATGGCGGCACTCGACCAGACGGTTGCCGAGTACCGCACCGACGCCACGCGGACCTATCTGACCGGCCTGTCGATGGGCGGGAACGGCAGCTGGTATCTCGGCTACCATCACGCCGATCGCTTCGCGGCGGTCGCGCCGATCTGCGGCTTCGTCAGTACCCTCGGCAGTTTCGACGGTGGTTTCTCGAGTGCCGCCGACCCGCATGCGGAGGTCGCGTCGCACCTCGCCGAGACGCCAGTCTGGATCTTCCACGGTGAGTCGGACACGGTCGTGTCCGTCGAGGAATCGCGGAAGATGCACGCGGCCCTCCAGGCCGTGGACGCCCCAGTCCGCTACACTGAGCTGCCCGGCACCGGCCACAACTCGTGGGACGCGGCCTACGCGTCGCCCGGCTTCGCCGAGTGGCTCTTCGAGCAGGGGAAGCGATGACCGGGTCGGCTGGTTGCGGCGGCTGGCCGACGCGCTGCCCGCTCGAGAGCTGATCTTCGTCAAGCATGCGCGCGGCGGGACCTCGTTGCTCGCCTGGGCGCCGGAATGGGATGAGGCGCGCGCCGAGACCACCGGGAACGCCGCGGCCGGCCCGATGTATCCGCAGCTCATCGAGCTCCTCGATGATCTGGGTGTCCGCGACGGCGTCGAGTTCGGCGCGGTTTTCTGGATGCAGGGTGAGCGTGATGCACTCTTCCCCGGGCCGGCCGCCGAGTACTTCGACAACCTCCGAACGCTCGTGACCGCGTTCCGCCGCGACCTGACCGATCCGGACCTACCCTTCATCCTCGGTCTGGCGAATCCGTCACCCGAACGCTACACCGAGTTGGCGGTCGTCCAGGCCGCTCAGCGCCACGCGGCTGCTGAGATTGCGGGCGTCCACCTGGTCGATACTGCGGGTCTCACCAAACACGATGACGCCGTCCACTACGACACCGGCGGCATTCTCGAGCTGGGGCGGAGGTTCGCCGAGACCTACCTGGCGGTACGGTAGTCACAGGTGTGACGGGCGAGGCCCGACTCGCCCGGCGCTATCGGATATGATCCGCCTGTTTTCCGCGGAAGAGGTGATCAGATGCCCACGGCCTTCCGATTCGTCCTGACGATCATCCTCGGCGCCGCGCTCGCGGCGACCGCCGCGGCCCAGCCGTCGGCGCTCCTCGTCCGGGGCGTGACGCTCATCGACGGCAATGGTGGCGTGCCGGTCGATGACACGACCGTCGTCATCGAGGGTGACCGGATTGCGGCGGTCGGCGGCGCGGATCTGCCGATCCCCGACGGCGCGGAGGTCATCGACGGCCGCCGCCGCTACCTCGTGCCCGGCCTGATGGACATGCACGTCCACCTGCGTGGTGGCGGCAGCCGGCGCGACGGCGGCGCCGTGACGGTCGAGCAGGAGCGCGCCGGTCTCCGCGGCCTGCACAGCTATCTCTACGCCGGCGTCACGACGATCTACGACGCCGGCAATCGGTCAGCGTTCATCTTCCAGCTGCGCCGGAAGGAGCGCGCGGACGAGATCGTCGCGCCGCGCATCTTCGCTACCGGCGGCACCGTCGCCAGTCCGAACGGCCACGGCGGACCGTATCTGGTGGAAGCCTGGCCCGAGGATCGTGCCGTTCTTGATGAGCACATCGCGACCGGCCCCGACATCCTGAAGATCGGTCAGGACGAGCACGGCTGGATGATGCGCCCGCTCATCAACCAGCTGCCGGTCGATCTGCTCGAGCGCATCATCCGGCACTATCACGAGCAGGGGATCCGCTCGACGATTCACGTATCGACCGAGCGGACGGCGTGGGAGGCGATCTACGCCGGCGTCGACACGCTCGCGCACCCGATCATCCAGGCGCCCGTCAGCGACGCCTATCTCGAGATGATGGCCGTCCGACGGGTTCCCACCGTGTCGACGCTCACGATCGGCGAGGCGGCGAGCCGGCTGGTCGAGCATCCGGAGCATCTCGACGAGACGCTCTACCGGGACACCGTGGAATCGGAGGAGATCGCGCGGCTGAAGACCGAACAGCGGGCGCGCGAGCAGGAGAACGGACGCACCGGGTGGCTGCGGACGATGACGCCGATCGCGCAGGAGAACCTGCGCCGGCTGCACGCGGCGGGCAAGGACATCGTCGTCTGCGGCACCGATCAGTTCTCGGGGCCGGCGGTGCACCGCGAGCTGGAGCTGCTGGTCGAGGGTGGGATTCCACCGGCGGACGCGATCGTCATCGCAACACGGAACGCCGCGCGCTTCCTCGGTCGACTCGACGAGATGGGTACGGTTGAATCCGGCAAGCTGGCCGATCTGGTCATCCTCGACGCCGATCCGACTGTCGACATCGACAACCTGAAACGGATCGTGTCGGTCATCAAGGGCGGCCAGATCGTCGACCGGTCGGCGCTCGATCTCCCGGTGAACCGTGGACCACTGTAGCCAGGCCAACCGTAGCGCGCCAACCGGGAGGGCCATCCGCCGGATGGCCGCATCGCGGGGCTGAAGCCCCGCGCTACATCAATGCGCGACGCGGTGCTCCGGAGGAGCACCTTCATGTGGCATCCGCCTGAACGGATCAAACACGACCTGCTGCCGCCGCGCTGGCCGACGGCGGACGAAGCGGCCGCGGCGCGCTGGTTCAGCCCGCTCGACTCGGGTCGCCTCAGGCTTCGCGAGCGGACGTGGGTGCCGGCGATGGTGCCCTGGCGCGCCACCGAGGACGGCCTGGTCACGCCCGAGGTGCTCGACTGGTACGCCCGGTTCGCGGAAGGGCGGCCCGGGGCGATCGTCGTCGAGGCCACCGGCGTCCGCGACATTCCGAGTGGGCCGCTGCTCAGGGTCGGGCACGACCGCTTCATCCCCGGCTTGACGCAGCTGGTCGACGTCGTCCGGCGGGCCAGCGAGGGGCAGACCCGGCTGTTTCTGCAGATCATCGACTTCCTGGCGATCCGCCGTCGCCCGGACAAGACGAAGTACTTCGAGCGGTACCTGACGCTTACCGACGCTCATCGGGCGTGGGTGGGACCGGCTCGCTCAGACGCCGAGGTTCGGCAGGCGCTCCTGGCGATGAGCGACGCCGAACACGAGGCCGTGTTGACGTCGTGTGAACTCGAGGCGTTGCGCGTCGGCTATCGCGAGCGGGTGACCGACGTCGATCTGCCCCACGTCGAAGAGCTGCCCCGAGTGCTTCCGGAAATCTTCGCGGCGGCGTCGGCTCGCGCGGAGCAGGCCGGCTTCGACGGCGTCGAGCTGCACTATGCCCACGCCTACACGATGGCGTCGTTCCTCTCGGCCCGCAACGATCGCGGCGATGGATACGGCGGCGACCGGGCCAGCCGCGCGCGGTTACCGCTCGAGGTCTATCGGGCGGTGCGCGCGCGGGTCACCGATCCGTTCGTCGTCGGCTGCCGTTACCTGGCCGACGAGTGCATCGACGGTGGAAACGGCGTGGACGACGCGATACATTTCGGCGTCGCGTTCGCCGAAGCAGGCTTCGACTTCCTGTCGCTCTCGCGCGGCGGCAAGTTCGAGGACGCGAAGCCGCCGGAGGTGGGCTGGGCGGTCTATCCCTACACCGGTCCGAGCGGGTGGGAATGCATGCCGACCGTTCTGGCCGACCGGCAGGGCCCGTTCGGCCGTAACGTGCCGCCGTCCGGCAGGATCCGGCGGGCGGTGCGCGCCGCCGGACTCGCCACGCCGATCGTCGTCGCCGGCGGGATTCACGTCTTCGATCAGGCGGAGGCGATTCTCCAGAGAGGCGACGCGGATCTGGTCGCGGCGGCTCGCCAGTCGCTGGCCGACCCTGACTGGTTCCGGAAGATCCGCGCCGGTAGCGGGGATGAGGTGCGACGCTGCGTGTTCACCAACTACTGTGAAGGACTCGATCAGAAGCATCGTCCCGTGAGCTGCAAGCTCTGGGATCGCGTCGGCCTCGACGTGCCGGGCCTCTCGCTGGTCGACGACGGCAAGCGGCGATTGACCGCGCCGCGATGGGAGCCCCGATGAAGATCTGCATCGTCGGAGGCGGTCCGGCCGGGCTGTACTTCGCGATCCTGATGAAGCAGCTCGACCCATCGCAGGAGATTACCATCCTCGAGCGCGACGGCCCGAACGATACGTTCGGGTGGGGCATCGTCTTCTCGGACCAGACGTTCGGCTACCTGGAATCGAGCGACGCGCCCTCATTCACCCGGATCGTCGAGTCGTGCCAGACCTGGGACAACGTCGACATCGTCCACCACGGCGAGAAGGTGTCGATCCACGGCAACCGCTTCTCGGGGATCGCGCGGCTGGCTTTTCTGAACATCTTGCACGCGCGCTGCCGCGAGCTGGGCGTGGACGTCCGGTTTGGCACGAACATCACCGATCGCACGCAGCTTCCGCCGCACGATCTGCTCGTTGGCGCGGATGGGGCCAACAGCTTGCTTCGGCAGTGGTTCAGCGACGGTCTGCGGCCGACGATCGACCGGCGCAAGAACAGGTACATCTGGCTCGGCACGCCGCGGCTGTTCCACGGCCTCACCCTGACCTTCCATGCGACCGAGGCCGGGCCGTTCGCTTCGCACGCCTACAAGTTCAGCGAGACCGCAAGCACGTTCATCGTCGAGTGC
Organism: Acidobacteria bacterium UBA2161; assembly: GCA_002328835.1. Classification (GTDB taxonomy): domain Bacteria; phylum Acidobacteriota; class Vicinamibacteria; order Vicinamibacterales; family UBA823; genus UBA2161. Next base: position 39,187 of record DCWN01000043.1, read on the forward strand.
GCCGAGGAAACCTGGGCGCGCGCCGAGTTGGAGGGGAAGTCGGGCGAGGAGACCTGCGCCTATCTCGAGGAAGTGTTCGCCGACGATCTGCACGGCGAGCCGTTGCTGACGAACAACTTCGTGCGCTGGATCAACTTTCCACTCGTCAAGAACCAGCACTGGCAGGACGGCAACGTCGTCTTGCTGGGCGACGCGCTGCACACGGCGCACTTCTCGATCGGGTCAGGCACGAAGCTGGCGCTCGAGGACGCGATCGCGCTGGCCCAGGCGTTCGAGGCCAACCCCCGGATCGACGCCGCCCTGCCGGCGTTCGAGCGGGCCCGCAAAGCGATCGTCGACCGACTGCAGGACGCCGCCGAGTCGAGCCTGGTCTGGTTCGAGCAGATGGGCGACTACCTGCACTTGCCGCCGCTGCCCTTCGCCTACGAGGCGATGACGCGCAGCGGTCGGGTCGACCGCGAGAAGCTGCGGAAGCGCGACCCGAAGTTCGTCGCGGCCTACGAGCGGGGAGCGGCCAACGATGACTGACGACTTCTACCGGGTCAACGTGCGGGTGCACTGGGCCGACACCGATGCGGCCGGCGTGGTCTGGTTCGGCAACTTCCTTCGGTTCTTCGAAGAAGCCGAGGACGAATTGTTCCGGGCGCTGGGCCGGACGCGGATGGAGCTGATCGAAGACTTCGGGATCCTCATGCCGCGTGCCGAGGCGTCATGCCGCTTCCGGTCGCCGGCGCGGGCGGAGGAGGTGCTGGAGATCGGGATCGCCGTCGAGTCGATCACCGACCGCCGCATCGCCTACAAGTTCGAGGCCCGCGAACGTGACACGCGCCGCCTGGTCTGCGAGGGGGCTTACCGCGTCGCGTGCGTCAGCCAGAAGACCTTCAAGGCGACGGAGTTTCCGGCGAAGCTGCGCGGGCTGTTCAAGCGTATGGACGAGCTGGTGACCGCGCAGCGGCAGGACAAGAGCGAGCGCGGTGCCGGCTGGGCGTGAAGATGCTGTGGCGCGGGACTTCAGTCCCGAGGTCCTTCGTGCCCTCCGCGTTCTGGTCTCCTGTCCGTCCCGGACACCGGCGCGTGCGAGCGTGATCGCTCGCGCAGGCGAGAAAATCTCCGCGGAGTACAGCGCAATCGATGGCACAATTGGCACGACCGACGGGCCTTGATCGTCTTGGCCGGACGTCGCTCGGGACTCGGATCACCCGGTCGGAGGGGGAGCGCGCGTGGTTCAGGCTTGGGGCGTGACGGTGCTGCGACTGATGGTCGGAGCGGTCTTCGTCGCGCATGGGTTGCCGAAACTCCTGCCACTCTGGGGCGCCAGCCCCGCGCGCATGGCCACCCTGTTCGAGGCGGCCGGGTTGCAGCCCGGGCTGCTCCTGGTGCTCGCCGTCGGCGTCGTCGAACTGGTCGGCGGGGCCGCGCTGTTCGTCGGTGTCTTCACCCGCCTCATGGCGCTGCCGCTGGCGATCGAGATGGGCGTGGCGATCTGGAAGGTGCACTGGCCGAACGGTTTCTTTCTCAACCTCTTGCTCGAGCCGGGCGTCGAGCACGGCTTCGAGTACGCGCTCGTCCTGTTCGGGGCGTTGTGCTGCCTGATGCTGGCCGGTCCGGGCGCGCTCTCGATCGACGCCTACCGGACCCATGCGGCCGAGTCGGCGGCCGAGGGTCGGGCACGCCTCCGGCGCAGCAAGGTGTAGTCGTCAGATCGTTGGCCGCGCCTCACTCGATCGTCGGGACCCCACGATGCAGCTGACGGGACGTGCCGCCCTGCTGACGGGTGGCAAACGGATCGGCGCCGCCGTCGCCGATGCCCTCGCGGAAGGCGGCGCCGACGTCGCGCTGTCGTTCAACCACTCCCGCGACGAGGCCGAGCGGGCTGCCGACGCGATTCGAGCGCGCGGACGGCAGGCGTTCATCGCGCCTGCCGACCTGGGCGACCCGTCGGCCTGCGACAGGCTCGTGCGCGACGCTGCCGCGGCGCTCGGGCGGCTCGACATCCTCGTGCACATGGCGTCGGTGTACACGAAGACGCCGTTCGACGAACTTACCGTCGACGACTGGGATCGCGCGATGGCGGTCGATCTGCGCGGGGCCTTTCTGTGCGCGCGCGCGGCAGTGCCGCACATGCGTCAGCAGGGCGGCGGACGGATCGTCGTCTTCTCGGACTGGACGGCCCGCGGCGGCCGGCCGACCTACACGGGCTACCTGCCCTACTATGTGGCGAAGGCCGGCGCGGGCGCGCTGGCCGAGGTGCTCGCGCTGGAACTGGCCCCCGACGGCATCCTGGTCAACGCGATCGCGCCGGGGCCGATTCGCTCGCCGGTGGATCTGGATGACGCCGCGAGTGATGCTGTGACCCGGGCGACGCCGCTCGGCCGCTGGGGCGGAGACGAGGAGATCGCGAAGGCAGTGCGTGCGCTGGTCGAGAGCGATTTCACGACGGGCGAGACGATCCGCGTCGACGGCGGCCGTCACTTGCGCTGAGGTAGCCTCACGCGCGGACGGCTAGCAGCGTCTTCAGCGAGGCCAGCGCCCCAGTCAGTTCCCGGCGCTCTTTGGCGAAGCACAGCCGGATGTAGCCCTCACCGTGAGCGCCGAAATCGGCGCCCGGCACGCACCCGATCCGACCCTCCTTGATCAGGTACTCGACGAGCGCCCAGGAGAGCGACTCGGGCTCGGCCGTCGCGTCGGGCGGACGCCAGTCGGGATCGATGCGGAGGAATGCGTAGAACGCTCCTTTCGGTGGCTCGCCGCTCAGGACGCCCGATCCGAGTTCGGCGATGCCTGCGTAGAAGAGGTCGCGGCGGGCCTGCAACTCGACCCGGAACGCCTCGACCTGCGCCTGGCCGTTCTCCAGCCCGCCGACGCCGCCCCACTGCACGACGGTCCCGATGTTGCTGCAGGTGTAGTAGAGGACCTTCTTGATCCGCTCGTGAACGGTCCGGTCCTTGACGGCCAGGTAGCCGAGGCGCAGTCCGGTCATCGCGTAGGACTTGCTGAACGTATAGACTGGGATCGTCCGGTCGTACATTCCCGGTAGCGACGCGATGCTCATATGGCGCTCGCCGTCGAAGACGACATCCTCGTAGGCTTCGTCGGAGATCACCCACAGGTCGCGTTCGGTCGCGACCGCCGCGATCCGTTCCATGTCGACCCGCGTGAGCACGCCGCCGGTTGGGTTCTGGGGTGAGTTGAGCAGGATTGCGCGGGTCTTCGGCGTGATTTTCGACTCCAGTTCGTCCAGGTCGGGTCGCCACTGGCGCGATTCATAAAGCGGGCAGTCGACGGTCACGCCGTGGGCGGACTGGATGGTGCCGCGAGTTGTCGGCCACATCGGATCCGCGCACAATACCTCGTCACCCGGCTCGAGCAGGCCATGGAAGATGACGTAGAGAGCGTGAATGCCCCCGTTGGTCACCATGACGTCGTCGACCGTGTCGATCGGAATGTGGTTTCGGTCGCGGAGTCTTTCGAAGATGAGTTCGCGCAGCCGCGGGATGCCGAGGGTCTGCACGTAGTGGGTCTTGTTCTCCGCGATGGCGCGATTCATCGCGGCCTTGACCGCGTCGGGTGCGTCGAAGCCGACGTCGCCTTGATCGAGTCGGTACGGATTCTCGAGCCCGAACATCATGTCGCGGATGCGCATGATGCCGGAGGAGGGGATGGAGTCGAGGTAGCGGCCCATGGCGCAGCGTGGCACAGTGCGCCGTATCTTGGCAATGCCGTTCAGGGCAGGGGCAGGAGCAGACGATGACGGATGACGGCGCGGACGTGAAACTGGCACAGACCGATTACGAGATCCTCGAGTTACTTCGCCGGCGCTGGAGCCCGCGGGCGTTCGCCGACCGCGCGATGGCGCGCGCGCCTCGGACCCGCCGGCCGATCGCAGAACTTGCATTCGCGGGTGCGTGGGGCCAGCCGCTGGCGAAGCGTTGACGCGATGTCCACCGATCCGATTCCTACCCTAGCCGCCGTGCCCGCGCTCTCGCTCGGGCACTATCCGACACCGGTCGAGGAGCTCTGCGGCCTGCGCGCGGCGCTGGGCGGCGGCCCGAGGATCTTCGTGAAACGCGACGACGCGATCGCGTTCGGCTTCGGGGGCAACAAGGTTCGCAAGCTGGAGTTGGTGGCCGCCCGCGCGCTCAGCGAGAGTGCAGACACACTGATCACGGCAGGCGGGGTGCAGTCGAACCACGCCCGCGTCACCGCGGCGGTGGCGGCGCGCCATGGGATGAACTGCCTGATCGTCGCGAACGGCGAGCCCCCGGAAACACCATCGGCGAACGCGCTGCTCGATCGGCTGTTCGGTGCCGAGGTGCAGTATGTGGCGTCGCGCGACGAACGATCGACCGCCATGGCCGCGGCCGCAGTCCGGCTGACGGCGACGGGTCGTCGTCCACACGTGATCCCCGTCGGCGCGTCCACCCCACTTGGCGCGCTGGGCTACGTCCGCGCGGTGGCGGAGTTGGTGGATCAGATGCCGGCACCCGATGTCATCGTCCACGCCAGCTCGTCGGGCGGCACCCAGGCGGGCCTCGTCGCGGGGTGCCGGCTGTACGCACTGCGTACTCGCGTCATCGGGGTGAGCCCGGACGATTCGGCCGAGGCGCTGCACCGAACGGTCGGTGCCCTGATTGATGGAATCGAGTTGACCCTCCGCCTGGCACCGGGGTCGCTGTCGGCCGGGCCCGCGTCCGAGGTCGACGATGCGTTCGTCGGGGACGGCTACGGAATTCCCACCGAGGCCTCTCGCGAGGCGATCGACCTGCTGGCGCGTCGAGACGCCATCCTGCTTGACCCCACCTACACCGCCAAGGCGATGGCGGCGCTGGTCTCCTACGTCAGGGCGGGACGGTTTCGAGACGACCAGACGGTCCTGTTCTGGCATACGGGCGGCCAGGTGAACCTGTTCGCCTGAAGTCTGAGGATCGTCGTCGATCTCTGATACATTTCCACATTGAATCTTCCTGCCTGACTTCGCCCGAGCATCGGGCGGCCACAGCAGGTTGCGGACGGATGAAGACCTTCCTGACGGGCATCGCCATCGCATCGGTCGCGTCGGCAGCGTCGGCCCAGCCGCTGACGCTCGACGAACTGCTGTTCCGCGCGAACCAGTCCGTCATCGCCTACGAGCAAGTCTTCTCGAATGCCGTGACCGAGGAGAGCTACGAGCAGCGGATCGTTCGATTCGACGGCAGCCCGCGTGGGGAGCGTCAGTTGCGGTCCGACATGCTGTTCATCCAGTTGCCCGGCGCAGTCTCGTGGCTCGGCTTTCGCGATGTCTTCGAGGTTGACGGCGAGCCGGTGCGCGACCGCGACGCACGGCTGCAGGAGCTGTTTCTCGGGGACGCGCGCCCCGCGGTCGAGCAGGCGACGACCATCGCGCTGGAAAGCGCACGCTACAACATTGGGGACCTGGTGCGAACGGTCAACCTCCCGACCATCGCTTTGGCCTTTCTGCACCCGCTCAACCAGCACCGGTTCGACTTCGAGCATCTCGGCGAGGCGACGGTCGACGGGCGGTCGGCCTGGATCGTCGGATACAGCGAGCAGACGCGGCCGACGTTCGTCCAGAGCCGGGGCGGCGACACCTTCGCGCGGGGGCGATTCTGGCTCGACGTGCAAACCGGGCAGACGTTGCGGAGCGAGTTGATCCTGGGCACGTCGCGCAGCGAGATCTTGACGACGATTACGGTCGACTACCGCAAGGACGCAGCCCTGACCTTGTGGGTCCCTGAGTCGATGCACGAAGTCTACGAGCGGCCACGTCGCTCGCGCGCCGATCGCATCGAGGCCACGGCCACATATTCGAATTTCAGGCAGTTCGGCGTGCAGACCGAGGAATCCGTGCGGGTCCCCCGATGATAGTGGCGCGACGCCGGGGCCGTCGAACGGGCTTCATGATGCGGCGAGGAGTGACGATGGTGGTGCTCGGGTTGAGTGTGGGAAGCGTGGCGGCGTGTGGTGGTGGAGTCAGCCGCTCGCCGGACCAAGCGCCTGCGGTGGATCGGGCGGTGGACCGGCCGTATCTGTTGGAACGTGTCGGCGAGGCCGCGGTCGTCCAGCTGTACGCCGACGGGTTCGACGCACTGCCGCTCGATCAGAAGATTCTCGTCTATCACCTCTACCGGGCGGCGCTCGCCGGACGCGACATCTTCTACGACCAGCGCTACATGCACAACCTCGACATGCGCGAGGTGCTCGAGCAGATCCTGACCCATGCGGACGGCGTGGACCCGGAGACGCGGGCCGAGGTCGAGCACTATACGAAGCTCTTCTGGATCAATACCGGTCCCTACAACAACCTCACCGCGCGCAAGTTCGTCCTCACGAGTAGCCCCGAGGCCTTCGCGGCGGCCGCGCATGCAGCGGCCGCCTCGGGCGCCGCGTTTCCGATCCGCGACGGCGAAACGCTCGATGCGATGCTGGCGCGTATGGCGCCGCTGTTCTTCGACGCCTCGGTCGATCCGAGCGTGACGAGCAAGACCCCGGGCGCGGGCCAGGACATTCTGGCGGCGAGCGCGAACAACCTGTATGTCGACGTCACCATGGACGATTTCGAGGGGTTCACCGAGCAGTACGCGCTGAATTCACGGCTCGTCAAGCGCGACGGTCGGCTCGTCGAGGAGGTCTACAAGATTGACGGCAAGTACGGCCAGCCGATCGCCGAGATCGTCGGTCATCTGGAGGCCGCGGTGCCCTATGCGACCGCGCCGATGGCCGAGGCGCTCCGCGCGCTGATCCGCTTCTACCAGACCGGCGAGGCGGCCGATCGTGAGGCGTACGACATCGCCTGGGTGCGGGACGATGCATCGCCCGTCGACACGATCAACGGCTTCATCGAGGTCTACATGGACGCGCGCGGCGCGAAGGGCGCGTGGGAGGCGCTCGTCTACTACGTCAACCGGGAGAAGACCGAAGCCATCCGGACCCTGGCCGAGAATGCCCAGTGGTTCGAGGACCGGATGCCGTGGGATCCGCAGTATCGCAAGGACGGGGTCCGTGGCATCACGGCCAACGCCATCGACGTCGTCATCGAGACGGGCGAGTCGGGGCCGGTCACGCCGATCGGGATCAACCTGCCGAACGACCAGGCGGTGCGGGAGGAGTACGGCAGTAAGTCCGTCTCGCTGTCCAATGTCGTCGTGACGTATGACCGCTCGATGCCTGGCGGGTTCCGCACCGAGTTTGCCTGGACGGCCGAAGAGGTCGCGCGTGCCGAGCGCTGGAGCAGCTTCGCGGGCGAGCTGACGACGAACATGCACGAGGTGATCGGGCACGCCTCGGGCAGGCTGGCGGACCATTTGAATGGGAACCCGCAGGCCGTGCTGAACGAGCAGTACTCGGCGCTCGAGGAGAGCCGAGCCGATCTGGTGGCGCTGTACTTTCTTCCCGATCCGAAGCTGGTCGAGCTGGGCCTCGTGCCGGCCGAGAGTCACGACGAGGTCGTGCTGGCCGAGTACGAGGGCTACACGCGCAATGCCATCGTGCAGCTGCGCCGCGTGCGCGAGGGAACGCAGCTCGAGGAAGATCATATGCGGAACCGGCAGATGATCGTCCGCTGGCTGATGGACAACACGAACGCCATCGAGGAACGCGAGCGCGACGGCAAGACGTTCTACGAGATGACGGACGCGGCGGCGTTTCGTGAGGGCGTCGGGCGACTGCTGGCGGAGGTTCAGCGGATCAAGTCGGAAGGCGACTATGACGCCGCGAAGCAGTTGTTCGAATCGTACGGGATCCATTTTGATCCGGTGTTGCGAGATCAGATCGTCCAGAGGGTGGTTGCGCTCGACCTGCCGTCCTATTCGGGGTTCGTGCAGCCGAAGCTCGAAGCCGTGATGGGTGCGGACGGTGCGGTCGCCGATGTCGCGATCTCCTATCCGAACGACCTCATGACGCAGATGCTCGAGTACTCGGGCAACCTGCCGTGACCACGAGTAGTTCTCCAAGGTCCACGCGCGCGCCGGCGGTCGTCATCGTCGGTCTTGCGCTGGTGAGCGCGTGGGCGGTCCACGCCACCGAGCAGGCCGCGTCTGACGAACCGCTGGCGTTCCGTCAGGCGATGCTGGCCGCCGAGGATGCGCGCGCGGCCGATCCGGCCGGCCTGGCGACGCTGCTCGTGGGCGTCGGGAGCCCAGACGAGGAGATTCGGCGGATCGCCTTGCGGGCGATCGGACGTCTGGAACGCTCCGATCTGAGCGAACGGATCGCGGCGTCGCTCGAGGCCGACGCACCGGCGGTGCGTGCCGAAGCCGCCAACGCGCTGGGCCAGAGCCTGCAGCGAGACGGCGATCCATCGGCGTTCGTGGCCGCGCTGCTGGTCCGGCTCGAGCGCGAGCGCGATTCCACCGTGCGCGGCACGGTGGCCGAGACGCTCGGCCGCCTGCCGTATCAGGATGCCGAGACGGTGCGACGTGTCGACAGGGCGCTCGCCATCCTGGCGGTGTCGACCGATCCCGTCGTGCGCCTCGGCGCTGTGGGTGGGCTGGAGGTGCTGGGCCGGTTGCAGCGCGAGCACGGCGCGCTCGCGGACGGAACGCTTGCGCGGCTGACGGCCGCGGCATTGGCTAGCGGGGCTCCAGGGACCGGCGGGGCCAACGAAGCAAACGAGACGGCGGCACGGACGCGGCGGCTGGCGCTATCCGCGCTGATCGGCGCGGAGGCCGTCACGTCGACGATCGTCGACGCGGTGCTCGGCGACCCCGACCCGCAGTTGCGCCGGCTGGCAGCGTCGGCGCTCGGCACCGATGCGGAGATCTCCGGTCGCGAAGCCCTGATCGCGCGCGCCCTGGCCGATGACTCCCCGATGGTGCGCCTCGAAGCGCTGGGCGCGCAGCCTCGGCTCGCCGAGGGTGCGGATTGCGATCCACTAGCGGCCGCGCTCGAGGATGCCAACTCGCATGTCGTGCTTCGAGCGCTGGATCTGCTCGGCGGGGCGTGCGCGGAGCGCCGGTCAATGGTGGGGTTGGTGGCGGGCGTGGCCGGCCGCCTCGATGACAGCGGCGCGTGGCATCAGCCGGCGCACGCCCTGGTCGCACTCGCCGCATTCGATGCGGCCCGCGCGAGTGCACTGCTGCCTCGATTCGGCGAGCACTCGACCTGGCAGGTCAGGATGTACGCCGCCCGTGCCGCAGCGGCGATGGGTGAGCGGGGAGCCGCCGCGCTCGACACGCTGGCCGAAGATCCGAACGCGAATGTCCGGGGTGCCGCCCTGCGAGGCGTGGTGGCGCTGCGAGGCCACGCGGCCGACGGGTTGTTGCTGGAGGCCCTGTCGAGCGACGACTATGGCCTACTCCGTACGGTTGCCGGGTTGCTCGCGGGCAGTCCGGATCGCCGCGCCCCGACCCGCTTGCTGGCGACGTTGGAGCGCCTGACCGCGGCCGATCGAGACACCTCGCGCGATCCGCGCGTCGCGATTGTCACGCGGCTGGGGGAGCTGGGGTCGCGACGCAACGCGGGCGTGCTGCGGTCGTATCTCGAGGACTTCGATCCGCGGGTGGCGGCCGCGGCGGCGGAGGCGCTGTCGGCGTGGACGGGCCGGCCGGTCACCGCGCGCACGACGCGTCTGAGGACCGGGCCGACGCCGTCGCTCGCCGGCGCGCTGGGCCAGTCAGCGGTCCGAGTGCTGATGGCGAACGGCACCGAGTTCGAGCTGGAACTGTTCCCGGAGGAGGCGCCCGCCACCGTCGAACGCTTCGCCGGCCTCGCGCGCAGCGGCCACTACGACGGGTTGACCTTCCATCGCGTCGCGCCGAACTTCGTGATCCAGGGCGGCAGCCCCGGGGCGAACGAGTTCATGGGCGACGGCCCCTACATGCGCGACGAGCTGGGACTGCGTCCGCATCTGCGCGGCACGGTCGGGATTTCCACGAGAGGCCGCGACACGGGCGACGCGCAGCTATTCGTGAATCTGGCGGACAACCCACGCCTCGACCACAACTACACTGTCTTTGCGCGGGTCACCAGCGGCATGGACGCCGTGGATGCGGTCCTCGAAGGTGACGTCATCGAGCGCGTCGAGATCCTTGACCGCTGAGGGACGGGGCCCACCAAACTCCCTCGTCGCGCCTGGCCCTCGCCGTCCAGCCCGGCGCCAGCCATCGTCAACACACGTGAGTTCTGGGGTTAGCGGTGGCCTGACTCCGTCTCGCTCAGTGCGATCGGCTTGTAGGGGAGCAGGTCCGGGGTCAGTGGCTCGTAGTCGGAGATCTGGGTCATCAGCTCGACCGCAAACGATCGGAACAGCAGCGTACGGCCGGAGCCGGTGAAGTCGAAGCCGGCCGGTAACCAGCGGTTGCCGACCCGGATCCGGCGGACGTTGATGCGGCTTCCCTTGTGCAGCCGCGCGACCAGCCCCCAGCCGATCGTGATGTCGCTCATCGCCTCGGCCTCGACCCGGATCACCTGACGGTCGTTCTCGCTGACCCAGGCTCGCCCGCTCGATTTCGCGAGGAGCCTGCCGGGTCGCGTCTTCGGATCGACCTCGGCACGCGGCGCGAAGCTGACGACGATCGCCGGCCGGCCGTTGATCTGCTCGCGACCTTCCAGCCGGTACTCGAACAACCCGAGCACCTCCTCCATCATCTCGCGTTCTTCTTCGGCGTCCTCGGCGTCCTCGCGCTCGCGCTTCTGCCGGTCGCGCTCGCTCTCCCGCGAACGGTCGCGCGCCGCCTTCAGCCGCTCCGCGCGGTGTCGGCGGTCCTGCTCGGTGAGCTTCTCCTCCGAAAGCGGCTCGCCCTCCTCTTCGAGGAGCCGGCGGTAGGCGATGCCAAGTTCGGCGGATCGATAGACGCGGTAGAGGTTGGGTCCTTCCGCCTTCACCCCGCCGAAGAAGCTGATATCGGCCTCGACCCGTCGCTCGAGAAAGGTGTAGCCGTCGAGGACATCGGTGTCGAGCTGCAGGTTGGCGCGGACGTCCGCGAGGAACGGTTCAGCGTCTGGCAGTGACGCGGCATCCTGTGCACGAGCACCGACCTCGAGCATGCCGGCGGCGGCACAGAGCACCGCCGCCGCGATCCTCACCGGGCCAGGCCCGACCCACCCCGTGTGCATGAAGCGAATACCCAGGGTCAGTATAGTGCGGCGGCCCGGGTCGGCGGCTAGACATGTACAATGATCGGCTGACGCAGATGGGGAAACTCCGCTACGGCGTGTCGTACTGGGCCGACCGGCAACCGCGCCGGCGCCCGACGTATCCGCGGCATCGCGGGCAGCTCGACGTCGATGTGGCGGTCGTCGGCGGGGGCCTCGCGGGGTGTGCCACGGCATACGCACTCTCGACGGCCGGTCTGAGGGTCGGCCTGTTCGAGGCGGCGCGGATAGGCGACGGGGCCGTCGGGGCGAGCACCGCGCTCGTGATGCAAGAGCCCGACGTCGATTTTCAGGAGACGCTCGACGCCCACGGACTGCGCGCGGCCAGGGCGATCTGGAAGCTGACACGTCGTGCCGCGCAGGACTTCGCGTCGACCATGCGGCGGCTGAAGATCCCGTGTCAACTCGACGCCCAGGATTCGATCTACTTCGCTGAGGATCCGGAGGCGGCGAAGCGGCTGCGCGGCGAGTGGCAGGCGCGCCGGAAGGCCGGCCTCGAGGCCCGCTGGCTGAAGAGCGACGCGCTCTGGCGCGAGGCCCGCGTGCGAGCCGAGTGTGCGATCCGCGTCGCGGGTAACGCGCAGGTCGACCCGGTGCGTGCCTGTGCCGGGCTGGCGGCGGCGGCCGTCAAGCGTGGGGCCAGCGTCTACGAGCGATCGTCGGTCGAGCGAATCCGGCCGAGCCGGCGATCGGTCGAGCTGCGGACGGCCGGCGGCGGCGTTACGGCCGACCAGGTCGTCGTGGCCACGGGCCATCCAGGTGCACTGTTCCGGCCGCTGGGGCGACACTTCCGGACACTCGAGACCTACGCGGTGGCCACTCCGACCCTCGGGGCTCGCATCCGCGCCGAGCTTGGCCGTCGGCAGGCGATGTTGTGGGACGCCGCCCAACCGTACCGCTATCTCCGATGGACCCGCGACGATAGGATCCTCTTCGGTGGCGGCGACCAGACCCCGCCGCATCCGAGATCGCGCGAGAAGGCGCTGGTGCAACGAACCGGACAGCTCATGTACGAACTGTCTGTGCTGTATCCGTCGATCTCCGGTATCCAGCCGGAGTACGCCTGGGCCGGTCACGTAGCGGCGGCAGCCGACGGCCTGCCCTACATCGGGCCGCACCGGAACTATCCACGTCACTCGTTCGCACTCGGGTTCGGCGGTAGCGGCCTGGCGCAGGGCTTCCTGGCCTCGAGAATCCTCGCGCGGCACTGCCTCGGCGAGCCAGCCAAGGGCGACGAGTTATTCGGCTTCACCCGCTGAAACCCATGCAAGTCGACGTGCTGGCCTTCGGGCCGCATCCTGACGACATCGAGATCGGCATCGGCGGGACCCTGGCGAAGCATGTCCATGCCGGCCACCGGGTCGGGCTGTGCGACCTGACTCGCGGCGAGCTGGGCAGCAACGGGACGGTCGAGGTGAGACTCGAGGAGGCACAGGCGGCCGCCCGTGTGCTAGGCGCGAGCTGGCGCGAGAACCTCGGGCTGCCCGACGGCGGACTGCGGGACGACTCCGACCAGGTGCGCGCCGCGGCCGAGTTCATCCGGCGCTGTCGACCGCGCACCGTGGCGGCTCCGTACGGGCAAGACCGACATCCAGACCACGTGAATGGCAGCCGGCTGGTGGCGGCGGCAGTGTTCGCGGCTGGGTTGCGCCGCGCCAAGATCGAGGGCGAGCCCTGGCGACCCGACTGGATCTGTCACTACTTCATCAACGACACGACGCAGCCCTCCTTCGTCGTCGACGTGTCCGATCACTACGAGACGAAGCGCCGGGCACTCCGGTGCCACGCATCGCAGTTCGAGGCCGCTTCCAAGACCGCCGTGGGGACTCGTCTGAACGCTCCGTCGTTCCTCCGCCTGGTGGAGTCGCGCGACGAGCACTTCGGTGCGCGGCTGGGTGTCGCATACGCCGAAGGCTTCGTGGTGACCGAGCCGATCGTGCGACAGGGCCTGCTCCGCGACGAGGGTCCGGAGACGCCGTGAACATCGGCATTGTCTGCTACGCGTCGGTCGGCGGCAGCGGCATCGTCGCCACCGAATTGGGCCGCGCGCTCGCGGGACGCGGGCACCAGGTCCGTCTGGTCAGCAGCGAGTTGCCGTTCCGCTTCGGCGACTATCATCCCGGCCTCGGTTTTCACCCGGTCCAGGCGCCGCTCTATCCTCCGCTGCGGGAACCGCAGTACTTGCTGTCGCTGGCGAACAAGCTCGTGCAGGTGTCGCGCGAGTTCTCGCTCGATGTCATTCACGCGCACTACGCGATTCCGCACGCCGCGGGCGCGTATCTGGCCCGGCAGATTCTTGCTACGAGTGGCGACGACCGCGTCCCGAAGGTCATCACGACGCTCCACGGCACCGATGTGACCCTGGTCGGCGCGGATCCGTCGTACTCTCGCACGGTCACGTTCTGCATCGATCAGTCGGACGGCGTCACCACCGTCTCGGAGAGCCTCAAGGCCGAAACGATCCGCGAGTTGTCGGTCGGCGCCGACATCCGCGTGATCCCGAACTTCCTCGATTGCGACCGCTATCGCCGAGTGCCCGATCCGGAACTCCGCGCGCGGCTGGCGGGCGACGACCCGGCGACGAAGCTCGTCATCCACATGTCGAATTTCAGGCCCGTGAAGCGGGTCGACGCGGTGGTCGAGGTGTTCCGCCAGATCCACGCGCGCGTGCCCGCGCGGCTGGTCTTCGTGGGAGACGGCCCGGAGCTCGCGCCGGCCTGCGAGCAGGCACGCGAGTTGGGGCTGGGCGACGCGGTCGAGTCGCTCGGCGAGCAGGAGCAGATCGTGCCGCTCCTCTCGGCGGCCGATCTGGCCCTGCTGCCGTCGGCCACCGAAGGGTTCGGCCTTGCCGCGCTCGAGGCGATGGCCTGCGAGACGCCGGTCATTGCCTCGCGGGTGGGCGGGCTGCCCGAGGTGATCGAGCACGACGTGAGCGGCTACCTGCATCCCCCCGAGGACCTGGCCGCGATGGCCGACAGCGCCGTCGCGCTGTTGACCGACGAGCCCCGGCATCGGGAGGTCGCCCTGGCGGGGCGCGACGTGGCGCTCAAGAAGTATTGCGCCGACGCGATCGTGCCGCGCTACGAGGACTACTACCGAGAGATCGTCGGCGTCCGCTGAGCCGAGTGCGATATAGTCGAAGGCATCTCATGCTCAGACAGCTAGCGGTCCGTGGTGAAAGTGCCGCGTGGCGAATGCCGCGGCACCTTCACCGCAGGCTGCTAAGCGCGTTCGTGCTGGTGCTCGTGGCCGGCGGGATTGCGGTGTCGCTCGTGCACGGTCAGATGCAGGTCCGGCCCGTGGCCGACGAGGAAGGTCACGCCGGCCTCGGCCTGGTACTTCGCAAGCTGACCACCGTCGGCTCGTTCATGATGGCGACGGCCCACCCCGACGACGAGAACAATGCGCTGCTGGCCCTGCTGAGCCACGGCCGGGGCATCCGCACCGCCCTGGTCTCGGCCACGCGCGGTGACGGCGGGCAGAACGAGATCGGTGCCGAGTTGTTCGACGCGCTGGCGGTGTTGCGGACCGAGGAATTGCTCGCGGCGCATCGGTTCGACGGAGCCGAGCAGTACTTCACCCGTGCGGTCGATTTCGGTTACTCGTTCAGCGTGGAGGAAACGTTCGAGCGGTGGGGGCGGCAGGAGATCCTGGGCGACTTCGTGCGGATGATCCGCACGCTGCGTCCGGACGTCATCACCGGACTGCGTCCGACCGGCGGCGGCGGCCAGCACCACCAGGCGTCGGCCATCCTCGCGCAGGAAGCCTTCCGGGCCGCGGCCGACCCGACGCAGTTTCCCGAGCAGATTGCCGATGGGCTCCGACCGTGGCAAGCCAAGAAGTTCTACTTCAGCGCCGGATTCGGGTTTCGGGGCGCGCCCGCCGGTGCGGACACCGAGGGGCTCGAGACGATCGACCTTAGCGGTTTCGACCCGCTGCTCGGCCGTACCTACGCCGATATCGGGAGCGAAGCCCGGAGCATGCACAAGTGCCAGGGGATGCCGCAGGTCCTGCGGCTGCCGGGAGACTCCCGGGCTCGGTACACGCTGGCCGACACGACGATCGCGAACCGTAACGGCGGCGACGACGCACCGCTGTTCGACGGCATCGACACGAGTCTGGCGAGCCTAATTCAGTACGCCGGTGCCCGGGCGCCGCGCGGACTCGCCGTCGTCCTGACGAGCATCGCGCAGCAGGCGCGCGAGGCGCAGCGGCAGTTCAGCCAGTCGGGGATCGACGCGACACGGCAGCCGCTGTTGAACGGTTTGGCTGCGGTCAGAAACCTGCGCGGCCAACTCCGGACGTTCGGGTTAAGCGACGATGCGGTGTACGAGATCGACTTCCGTCTCGCGCAGAAGGAAGAACAGTTCCAACGTGCAGTGATGCTGGCCCACGGCGTCCGCCTCGAGGCCCTGGCCGATGATGGCGTGGTGACGGCGGGGCAGCCGGTACGGGTGTCGGCGCTGGTGGCCAACCGCGGGGCGGCAGACGTGGCCGTGCGGCGCGTGTCGTTCGAAGGGTTCGACGGTGCGGCGCTGGGATGCGGTGCCGACGTCGTGACGGCCGGCGGCGTCTACACCTGCGACTCGTATCTCAGCGTACCCGCCGCGGCCGCACAGACGACGCCGTATTTTTCGCGGCTGCCGGACGCTGCGCGCTACCGCTTCGACGCCGACGCCGCGTTCGGACTGCCCTTCGAGCCGTCGCCCTTCCAGGCAACGTTTGCCATTGGCTTCTCTCGCGAACAGGTCTCGGTGCGGGTCCCCATCCAGTTCCGCTACGAGAAGGAGATCTTCAGCGGCGAGAAGCGGACCGAGCTGAACGTCGTGCCTCGCCTGGCGGTCCAGCTGTCTCCGGAGATCGCCGTCGCGCCCGTCCGGAGCGAGGCGCCCCGCGAGCTTCGCGTCATCGTCTCCAATCGCGGCGCGGACCCGACCCGCGCCGACGTGGCGCTCGACGTGCCGGCCGGGTGGCAGGTGGAACCCGCCGAGGCGTCGATCGCGTTTGCACGCGAGGACGAGGAGCGCACGGTGCGCTTCTTCGTCACCCCGGCGGCCGGCGTGGCCGTGGGCGATCACACCGTGACCGCACGGGTGACCAGCGATGGCGCCAGGTTCGAGCAGGGATACCAGGTCGTCGAGTACCCGCACACGCAGCCCAGACACCTGACCACGACCGCCGAAGCGCGCATCAAGGTGATCGATGTCCTGGTCGCGTCGGATGTGCTGGTGGGGTACGTCATGGGCGCGGGCGACCAGATGCCTACCGCGATCGAGCAGCTGGGCGGTCGAGTCGAGCGGTTGAGTGGCGACGTCTTGGCCTGGGGCGACCTGTCGAAGTACGACCTCATCATCACGGGTGTGCGCGCCTACGAACTGGATGCCGACCTGCGCGCGCACAACGATCGTTTGATGAGCTACGTCGAAGACGGTGGCACGGTCATCGTGCAGTACAACAAGTTCGGCTTCAACGACGCGCAGTACGGACCGTTTCCGGCGCAGGTGAGTCGAAGCCGGATTACCGACGAGGGCGCTCCGGTGGAGCTGCTCGTGCCGAACCACCCGCTGTTCAACGAGCCGAATCCGATCGACGCAACCGTGTGGGACGGCTGGGTCCAGGAGCGCGGCCTGTACTTCCTGGGCGAGCGCGCGCCCCAGTACGTCGACCTGGTGTCGATGGAAGATCCGTTCGAGAACAACCCCGGCGTCAAGGACGGCGCGCTGGTCGAGGCGCGGGTGGGACAGGGGCGCTGGCTCTACGTCGCGCTCGGCCTCTGGCGGCAGCTGCCGGCAGGCACCGAGGGCGCCTACCGATTGCTCGCCAACCTCCTCAGCGTCGCCGACGCCCCGTAATCACTGTGGGGCTCTGCCCCACACCCCGGCTCGGTCGCTCGCGGGGACTCAACGCCCCGCGCCATTCCCTCGCGGGCCGCGCCGTGCGCGGCCTGTCTCCCTCACGAACCGCTAGCGCGAGCGATCACTTCCTGGCGCGAGGGTGGGTGTTGCGGTAGTCGATCCCTTCTTAGGGAGGCGGCCGCCCAGGCCTTCGACCGCCAGGACGGATTCCGTGCAGGCACGGTCGGTCGACCCATGGCTCACACCTTGGAAACCCCTGAGATCGGTCTGTTAGACGGCCGCCGACGGGATCGACGGCGCAATGCCCAGCCTCGCGCCGGGGGGGAGGGACGCTAGTTACTGAAGGATCGAAACCAGTGCGTGGTTGATTGTCGAGAAGCGGAAGTTGAAGCCGAGTGCGAGTGCCCTCGACGGCAGCACCCGCTGCCCGCCCAGCAGGAGCGCGTCGGCGAGTTCGCCCAGGGCGAGGCGCAGGGCGAACGGCGGTGCGGGCAGGAAGCTCGGCCGCCCGAGCGCATGGCCGAGGGCCTTCGAGAACTCCAGATTCGTCACCGGCGCCGGTGCCGTCGCGTTGAGTACTCCCGTGGCGGTCGGGGTGGCCAGCACCCACCTCACGAGATCCACCCAGTCGGCGCGATGAATCCAGGAGATATACTGCCGGCCCGAGCCGAGCGGTCCGCCCACGAACAACCTGAACGGCACCACCATGCGTTCCAGCGGGCCGCCGTTGCGGTCGAGCGCGACACCTCCGCGCAGGATGACCAGCCGGTCGATGCTGGCCTCCAGCTCGCGCGCGGCCGTTTCCCAGTCGACGCAGCTTGCCGCGAGAAAATCGTCGCCGGGCGACGAGGCTTCGTCCAGTTCTTGATCGCCCCGATTACCGTAGTAGCCGACGGCCGAGGCGTTGACGAGCGTTGGCGGCGGATTCGCCGCCGCCCGAATGGCGCCGACGACCGACTGGGTCGCGAGTACGCGGGAATCGCGGATACGCGCCTTCTGCGCGGTCGACCACCGGCGCGCGGCGATCGATTCGCCCGTCAAGTTGACCACCGCGTCGGCTCCGTCGACGACCGCCGCCCACCGTCCGACGCCGTCCGTTCCGTCCGGCCGCCAGCCGGCGTTGGACAAGCCCGGCAGACCGGTGCCCGCCTCGTGGACGACCACACCAGGCTCGAGCGCTCGTGTCAGGACGACGACTTCATGGCCGTCCTGCAGCAGCGCATCGGCCAGCGCGCGTCCGAGGAATCCCGAGCCGCCGGGGATGACGACTTTCATCAGCGTGCCTGTCTCGAATGGGTCGACCGTGCCCCGTCAGGGCGGGTCACTCTCTTGGACGAGGCCGGACCGACCGATGTTCAGCGACCGGGGCCCAGGCTCTCGGGGAACCAGTACTCGCCCGGGACGGAGCCCATGATCCCTTCGTAGAAAATCGTGACCGGCTCGTTGAAGTCTATCGCGCCTTCGAACGCGATGAGGGCTTCGGCCGTCAACGGCGGCCTGCCGTCGAGCACGGTCGTCGGCGAGTCCAGCGCAAGGCTGCCCGCCAGATCGTACCGCCGAGTCTCCTGAATCATATAGATCCGCTCGAGGCGGAAGAGGTGCAGCGCCGGACCCTCGGTGCCGATCCAGAAAAGGTGGCGCTCCTGCGCTCCGCTCAGTTCGGTGGACGCCGTGTCGAACAGCGTGGTACCAAGCGTGCATCGCCCGAGTGACGCTGGCGTGACGTAGACGAACCACATCCGCAGCCCCGCCATGTCCGGGTCGCTGATCGTGATGTCGAGAAGGCTCTCATTGGCGCGCAGGTCGTCCCATGTCGGACACTGCGCGGCCGCCGGGCTTGGCATCAGGAGGGCGACCGCCAGGAGACCGATCGCCAGGCGCCGAGCGGCGGGGACGGGCAAAGTCACGGCCGATCGTTCTCGGCGTTCGCGAGATGTTCCCGGGCCACCCGGCGCGCCGCCTTCCGGACGACGCGTGTCGCGCTCGACACCGTGATCGTGGCGGTCGTCACGCCGTCGACGTCCTCGCCGACCCGGAACCGGTCGAGAATGCTCTTACCGACGAACTGATCCGCAAACTTGGGTAGCTCGATCGAGAAGTACCCGTAGGGCTCCCGGTGTGCGATCAGATCGACCCCGCGCAGCCTGCCGGCCGTGTCCATGCCGACCAGCATTTCGATCGGGCCTTCGTATCCGCGTTCGAGCGGTTCGACGTCGATTGTCGAGAAGACGAACCCGATCAGCGTCTCGTCATCCGTGTACACCTTGATGTGTGCGGGCGTGCCGGTCTTGCCGGAGAAGCGGGCGGCCTCGGGGAAGAGCGTGTTCAGGTGGGGCTCGAGTCCGCGGATCGACGACTGCATCCAGGCGTCGACACGGATGATCGCCGCGAGCAGGAGAGCGACCGTGATCCAACGGCGCACGAGCCGCGTTTCCGCGGGTGTCCAGGTCATGTGGGGCCTGGGAATCGTACCAGATCGGGGCGGACGCGTCACCGTGACGAGGAGATCATCGAGTCGAGCGGGACAATGTAGCTGGCAGCCGTTCGCCAGGTGACCCGATCCCGTGCGAGCCATGGCGGCAGCCCGCCGGCCGGGCTGCCGGGTAGTGTGGGCGTTTCGACGATCGCCACTCCATGCGAAATCGCCGCGACGGCGCCGGCAGGGATCACGGCGTCGAACGTTGCGCCCGTGGCCGACACTGCCAGCCGCGTGGCGCTCCACGCGTCATTGCGTCCGCTCGTGCCAGGCCAGTTGGCGCTGAGGGGCGTGACTCCAGGTGGCAGGACGATCCGGAGCGAGGTGGCCTCGAGCGACGGGATCACCGTGACGCGCAGGCGCGAGCCGGCGGCGACCAGGTTCAGCGACGCCGAGATCGACGCCGGCAGCGGATGACCGCCGGGATCCAGAGCCTGGTAGACGAACGGTTGCGCGAGCCGGCCTGTGGGAGCCGTGAGTCCAGGGTACGCATCGCTCGCCACCGTCCAGTCCAACGGTGAGTCACTGACGGCGTCGACGATCGTCGGCTCGTTCGCGCCGACCTCCCAGGTCCCCGATCTGTCGCGCTCCAGCTGAACGTAGCGTGCTGCCGCCCGTAGCGGCCGATCGGCGGAGTACGCGGGCGCGAGGTACGCTGCCGCGAAGGCCGTCGCGGCGGCGATGGCCACGGCGCCGGCCACCTTCGAGCGTCGCGGCCATCGGCGCTCATAGGGCGCGAGGCCGGCGAGCGGCGGGATCGCGGTCACCCCGACCAGCGCGACGTACGCCGGCAGGATCCAGACGGGCGTCACGATCGGCTGTCGGCCCAGGACTGTTACGAGAAACCCGAGGAGCAGCCAGGCATCCTGCGCCCAGATCGCCGCGACCATCAGGGCCACGGCCGCCGACGCCATCCGACCCGACCCGGCGGTCCAGCGTGGGACAGCCATCAGCACCGCGCCGGCGCCGAGGAGCGGCACCGTCCAGAGGAACGCGGCCGCCGGCGCGGCCCACTCGGTCAGGCCCGCCAGTGCGACCCAGCAGGGGAGCGCGATCGACCAGACCACCAGCGGGTGCGACGAGGCCTCCAGGCGGAGCCTGGCCGCCAGGGCGGCCAGGCCGCAAGCCACGACTGTGGCGGCGGCGAGCATCGCCGCCACCAGGAATGCCGGATGCGCGTACCACGGGTGAAGGACGTCCCGGACGCCGCGGAGGGTCCACGCCACCACGACCATCGCCCCGACGATTCCCACGGCGCCGAGCGCGGCCCACCCGGCAGCAAGCCCTAGCCGTGTGAGACCCACGAGTCGCGTCGCCTGCACGACGACCCGCCACCAGGCCGCGGCGCCGAGGAGAAGGGCGAGGAGGGCAACGAGGCGTCCACTCGAGTCGCCATAGGCCACCGCGAAGACCCCGGCTAGATCGAAGTAGCGCGTCGCCGTCGGTGGCGGGCCGGTCCAGTCCGTTCGGTCGAGCGCGCGCAGCGTCGCGACGACGTTTGCGCCGGTGCGGCGCAGCGTCCGGTCGGCGATGCGGTCCGCCGTGTCTCGGTCCGTGTGGTAGGCGTAGCTGTTCCCGACCAGCGCGAAATTGAGGCCGGGAATACCGGCGCGGCGGAAGACCGAGAAGTCGGTGTCGCGCGGGAGCCGTCGATAGATCTCGAGGGCGAACGAGGCACCGCGCGGCGCCGGTGCCGCCCGCGCCCAGGTTCGCAACGGCCCACCGTGTTCCGGACCGGTTTCGAAGAGGAACGCCGGCCCGGCGGTGCCGATCGACTCCAGGTTGACGTAGGTCCGCAGGTGTTCCGCCACGTCCGGGTCGTCAAGGAGCGCGTGAGCGCCAAGCAATCCGGCCTCTTCGCCGTCGGTCAGCAGAACCATGACGGTGTGCCGCCTGCCGGTCTCGGCCGCGAGCGTCCGCCCGGCCTCGACTGCCAGCGCCGCGCCGAAGGCATTGTCGCCCGCGCCGGGCCCGGCTGCCACGGAGTCGTAGTGCGCCACGAGGCCAAGCGCATCCGGGATCGCGCCCGGAGCGACGGCGATGATGTTTGCGACCGATGCCGTTAGGCCGACGGCTGGCAGACGGACCTGGGCTTGCTGCACGCGGACGTCGAAGCCTGCTTGCTCCAACTCGTCGACCAGGTAGCGTCGAGCGGCGGCGTTCGCGTTCGACCCGAGCGGCCGGCTGCCGATCGTGTCGGCCAGCATCGCCACATGCGCCCGGGCACGTGAGAGGGAAACGCCATTGTCAACGGCCGCGCATCCGGCGGCGCCGGCGACGACGTCGACGACGACCAGCACGACGAGCGAGCGCGCCCAGCGCGGCATGCCGAGAGCGTATCGGAACTGTTCGGGTGGTGGAAGGTTAGGCGGCTAGCGGCCCGTGGTGAAGGTGCCGCTGCATTCGACCGCCGATGCATCCCGCCCTGCGGCGTTGCTCAGTGGTCGAATACTCCCGGTATGCTCCCGCTTCGCGTCTTGCAGGGCGGGCGCCTCGACGGTCTCGGTGCCACTCGGCACTTTCACCACGGACCGCTAGCGGCGGAGTGTGACGTCGCCGCTGAAGGTCTTGAAGCGCAGCTTTCTCCGATGCTGGGTTCGGCCGGTGTCATTCAGCACAGCTGCGAGGCGCCGACGGTTGCGGTGCCGGAAGATCAGCGGCTCGTCGCTCGACAGCCGCCCGGACTCCGACCGGAACTCGACATCCGCGGCGGCCGAGTCGGACAGCCGGATCTCGACGTTGCCGCTGAACGTGCCGACATCATGATCGCCTCGCACCCGCTCGATGGCGACCGGGCTGCTGAAGACCCGCACTGCCAGGTCGGTGTCGCGCGGCACTTCGATCTCGAAGTCCGTCTCGACGACGTCCCCCTTGTCAGAACGGAACCAGTCTCGCCATGTGCGCCGTAACTGGTTGGCGACGATCTCGATGACCGCGCGCGACTCCCTGATCTCGAGCTTGACCCTCGACAGCAGATCGTGCGGCGCCCGCCGCACGGCCCGGATCACCACTTCGTCGCGGTCGGTGCCCGTGATCCGGACATGACCGGAAAAAGTCCTCAGTTCAACTCGTCCGCCGTCGCCAAACGGAATGACACGATCGATCCGTTCGGTCGTCTGGGCGGCGAGGCCGCCACCGGCCACGACCAGACCGAACAGCGCGACGATCAAAAGACGAAGACCGCGTCCCATCTCCACGAGACATAGACGGAGAACCGTGCGGCAAAGTTGCGGCGATGCCCGCCGCCTCGGGGCGAGCATGGCGAGCATGACGGGTGATGATGGCGGAAGCGCCGGACTCCGAGTAGGCTAGCTGGCGGTCCGGAACCCCGCGAGAGGACGAAAGGATTATGCAGATGCGACTGATGGACAGCGGTGACCCGGCGCGAACGAGGTCGCGGCGTGCACCGGCGGCGACCGCGCTCGTGGCCACGGCGCTGCTGACTTGGCCGGTGACGGCCGCGGCCGAGCAGCGATTCGAGGTGTCGTTTCCTACCGCGGCCCACGCCGAGCCGGTGACCGGGCGGATCTACGTCATGATCTCGCGGACGAACGAGCGCGAGCCCAGGTTGCAGATCGGACGCACCGGGGTGCCGTTCTTCGGCCGCGACGTCCAGGCGCTGGCGCCGGGCGAGGCGGGGATCATCGACGCGACCGATCTCGGCTCGCCGGTGGCCAGCCTGCGCGACATCCCGGCGGGGGACTACTTCGTCCAGGCGTTCGTCAATATCTATTCGGAGTTCCGACGCGCCGACGGCCACGTCGTCTGGATGCACGACGACCAGTGGGAAGGGCAGCACTGGAACCGCTCGCCCGGGAACCTGCACAGCCCCGTCGGGCGGATCCGCCTGGATCCCGAAGCGGACGGCGTCATCGCGCTCAGCGCCAGCGAGGTTATCCCGCCGGTCGACGTGCCGCCGGACACCGAGTGGGTGCGGCGTTTCAAGTTCCAGAGTTCGTTGCTCACCGAGTTCTGGGGACGGCCGGTGTATCTCGGGGCGACCGTGCTGCTGCCGCGCGACTACGATAGCTCGACGATCAGCTATCCGGTGAACTACATCCAGGGACACTTCTCGCTGGGCGCGCCGAACCGGTTCGAGGTCGGCGCCGATCTCTACCGCGAGTGGATCCGCGATGAGTTCCCCCGAATGATCCTGGTGACGTTTCAACATCCGAATCCGTACTTTGACGACTCCTATGCCGTGAACTCCGTGAATCTCGGGCCCTACGGCGACGCAATCATGCAGGAGCTGATTCCCGAGGTCGAACGGCGCTATCGTGTCATCGCCGAGCCCTACGCGCGCGTCCTCTCCGGCGGATCGACCGGCGGCTGGGAGTCACTGGCGCTGCAGATCTTCCATCCCGACTTCTTCGGCGGCACCTGGTCGTACTGTCCCGACCCGGTGACGTTCACCGACGTCGAAGGGATCAACGCCTACGAGGACGTGAACGCTTTCTACAAGCAGCACGAGTGGCGGCGCGTTCCGATTTCCAATACCCGGGAGGTCACGGGCGAGGTTCGCCTGACGTCCCGCCAGCGCAACTACTTCGAGCTGGTCAGTGGGACGAAAGGCCGATCGGGGCAGCAACTGGACATCTGGTCGGCCGTGTATGGCCCCCTCGGCGACGACGGCTACTTCGAGCCGTTGTTCGACAAACGCACGGGCGAGATGGATCCCGAGGTGGCCGCGTACTGGCGGGACAACTATGACTTGCTGGACTACCTGCGCCGGAATTGGACCGAGGTGGGCCCGAAACTCGTCGACAAGTTGCGCGTCTACACCGGCACGATGGACAATTTCTATCTGAACAACTCGACACGCGAACTCGAGCAGTGGATGAAGACGACCGAGAACCCGCACTACGAGGGATTCTTCATGTACGGCGACGGCAAGGGGCACTGCTTCAGCGGTCCGGTGAGCCGGGCGGAGCGCCTGCGCGAGATGGCCCAGTTCATCATGACGAAGAAGCCCGAGGGCGCGACGACGCCGTGGTGGAGTTACTGAAGAACTCCCGCCGGAGTTCCCCTGAGGCGCCTCCGGCCGCCCCTATCTCAAACATTGTCAACAGCGTTTCAGTAAAGTATATTGTTCGCCAAATTCCGCTTCCGGTCGTCGGGCTGTCGGGCTCATGAGCTGCCACTGGCGTAGCGGCGCGTCGATGTCGCTGTGCCAATAGCACGTCCGGAGAATTAATCGGGAAGCCTGAGCCGGCCTCCAATGGCCGCACGGGGATAGACCAGTAATGAGCGAAACTCGTGATACCCGCCTGCCTTTTTCACTCGAGCCGGTTCTGGTCGGGCTCCTGTTCGGATCCATCGGCCTGTTCGGCGTCATCTACGGCATCGGCGAGTGGGCGCCCGAGCTGGCCTCGCGCCACGGTGCTGGCATCGACGCGATGATGACCTATCTCATGGTCACGACCGGCGCGATGTTTCTGATCGGTCACCTGGCGATGGCCCTGTTCATCTGGCAGGGCAGCCGGCGGACGCGGATCTCGCACCGGCTGGCGTCGCCACGGTTCGAGAAGCGACTGTCGATCGCGCTGGGCGTGCTGATGGCCGTCGTTGCAGAGGGTGGCGTCGTCGCGATCGGCCTGCCGGTCTGGAACGAGTACTTCATGGCCGAGGCGCCGCCCGACGCGGTGACGGTCGAGGTCGTCGGTCAGCAGTTCTTCTGGAACGTGAGATATCCCGGCGCCGACGGTGAGTTCGGTGCGACTGACATCCAGTTGATGGACGATGTGGTGAATCCGATCGGCCTCGACAGAAGCGATCCGGCCGCCGTTGACGACATCGTCTGGTTGAACGAGATCTACGTCCCGGTCAACCGCCCGGTCAGAGTGGTGCTGCGGTCGAAGGATATGATCCATAGTTTCTTTCTGCCGCATCTCCGCGTGAAGCAGGATGTCATTCCGGGGATGGTGCCGGAGTTGGTGTTCGTGCCGACGCGGGAAGGCACGTTCGAGCTCGCGTGTGCCGAGTTATGCGGGCTCGGACATTACCGGATGCAAGGGTTCTTCCACGTGGTCTCCGACGCGGAGTTCACCAGCCAGCTCGAGAGGCTGGCGAGCGAACAGTAGACGGCCGACTGAGCCAGGCGGAGTCATAGATGTCCGAAGCGCACGATCCCGGGTTCATTCGACGCTACATCTTCAGTACCGATCACAAGATCATCGGCATCCAGTACATCCTGACCGGCCTCGTGATGGGCATGGTCGGCGGGCTGCTGGCGGTCCTCATCCGGATACAGCTCGGGTGGCCGACCGCCCAGTGGGAACTGCTGGAGAGGCTGATGCCACGTGGCTACCCGAGCGGCTTCATGGCGCCGGAGTTCTACATCTCGGTCGTGACGATGCACGGCACGATCATGGTCTTCTTCTTCATCTCGTACGTGCTGGTGAGCGGTTTCGGGAACTACCTCGTTCCGTTGCAGGTGGGTGCGAAGGACATGGCCTACCCGCTCCTGAACATGCTGTCGTACTGGTTCGCCCTGCTGTCGGCGGTCGTGATGATGGCGTCGTTTCTCGTGGAGGGCGGTGCCGCGGCGGCTGGATGGACGGCGTATCCGCCTTTGAGCGCGATTGCGTCCGCCGTGCCCGGCTCGGGCCTGGGGCAGAGCATCTGGCTGGTGTCGATGGCGATCTTCATCGCGTCTTTCACGATGAGCGGGCTGAATGTCGTTGCCACGATCTTCACCATGCGCGCGCCCGGCATGACGATGATGCGGCTGCCGCTGACGATCTGGTCCTATTTCATCGCGGCGATCCTCGGCCTGCTGGCGTTCCCGCCGCTGACCGCGGCCGCGGTCCTGCTACTCTTCGACCGCCATCTCGGCACGAGCTTCTTCCTGCCCAGCGGCCTCGTCGTGGCGGGCCAGCCGCTGTCGTTCCAGGGGGGCTCTCCGCTGCTCTGGCAGCACCTGTTCTGGTTCCTCGGTCACCCGGAGGTGTACGTCCTGATTCTGCCCGCGCTCGGGATCGTCGGCGACGTCCTGCCGGCATTCACGCGCAAGCCGGTCTTTGGTTATCGGCTCAACGTCTACTCCCTCATCGCCGTCGGCGTCCTGAGCATGGTGGTCTGGGGCCACCATATGTTCGTCAGCGGCATGAGTCCGTTTACCGGCGAGTACTTCACGCTGGCGACGATGGTCATCACGATTCCGATGACCGTGTACGGCGTGAATCTCGTGGCCAGTTTGTTCGGCGGCAGAATGCGCCTGGCCACGCCGATGCTCTTCAGCTTGGCGGCGGTCGCATTGTTCGGATCGGGCGGGTTCGGTGGGCTGTTCCTCGGCAACGCGACGGCCGACATGCAGCTGCACGACACGTACTTCGTCGTCGGTCACTTCCACTTCATGATCGGCGGCGTGACGCTGATGGGCACCTTCGCGGCGCTCTACTTCTGGTTCCCGAAGATGTTCGGCCGTTCGATGCACGAGGGTTTTGGCAAGCTCCACTTCTGGGGGACGTTCGCGCCGTTCTTCATGGTCTTCTTCGGACAGCATTTTCTCGGCCTGCAGGGGATGCCCCGGCGCTACTACGCGTTCAACACCTACGAGTATCTGGAAGGGACTGCCGGCCAGAACACGATGCTGAGCGTGCTGGTGATGGTGCTCGTGGCGGCGCAGTTCGTCTTCATGGTGAATTTCCTATGGAGTCTGTTCAAGGGGCAGCCGGTCGAAGCAAACCCGTGGGCGGCGACCACGCTCGAGTGGACCGTCGCGTCGCCGCCGCCGCACGGGAACTTCGGTGACACCTTGCCGGCCGTGCACCGCTGGGCGTACGAGTACTCGCCCGACGGCACCGGGGAGGACTTTGCGCCGCAGACGGCGGGCCCGAACGACGCGCCGATCACGGCCTGACCCGGCGGCGGCGGAGCATGATGACGATGACGACGACGGCCACCGGCACGATCGCCCCGTGGGCCTCGACGGCGCCGGACCCCACGGCGGCGCAGCGAGCCATGCGCCTCCACTTCGGTCTCTGGATGTTCCTGGCGACCGTGACGATGCTGCTCGCCGCCCTTTCGAGCGCTTACCTCGTCAGGCGCAGCGGGACCGACTGGCGGCCGGTCGCGCTGCCGTCGCTCGTATGGTGGAACACGCTGGTCCTCGCCGCGAGCAGCGCGGTACTGGAGTTGGGGCGGCGGCGGCGAGCGGGGCTCGGCTTGGCCACGGGCCTTGCGGGCGCGTCGCTCCTGGCTGGTGTCTTCATCGTGGGGCAGGTCGGGCTCTGGCGCGCGCTCGCAGCCCAGGGCATCTACCTACTGACGAACCCGCACAGCTCGTTCATCTACTTGCTGACCGGTGTGCACGCGGTGCACCTGCTGGCGGCGCTGGTGGTGATGTTGGTGACGCTGGCGACCCTCGGCCGGCGGGATGCCGATACCCGGGCCGCCCTCTGCGCCACGTTCTGGCATTTCCTCACCGGAGCGTGGGTCTACCTGTTGGCACTGGTGACGTGGGTCTGAGCGGATGCGCTCGTGAGAGAGGAGAGAGCCGGTGACGACAGTGGCTGACGGAGCGGTGGATCGATGGGCCGGCGGCGTCTGCCCGTTTGAGATGGGCTGGCGTAAGCTGATGATGTGGATCTTCATCATCACCGATGGCCTGCTCTTCGCCGGCCTGCTTGCCGCGTCCGGCTACGGCCGGACCATGGCCTCGGTCTGGCCCGAGCAGTCGGGCGTGTTCAGCATCCCCTTCATCGCTGCGATGACCTTCGTCCTCATCTCGAGCAGTGCCACGATGGCGAGTGCCGTGGCGGCGGCCCACGCGGGCAAGACCGCCGATGTCACCAGGTTCGTTGGGCTCACTATTGTTGGCGGGCTCGTCTTTCTCGGCATGCAGGCCTACGAGTGGACCCACATCATCGGCGAGGGCGCGACGCTCACGTCCAACCCGTGGGGCGACCCCTTGTTCGGCGCCTACTTCTTCATGATCACCGGCTTCCACGGCTCCCACGTGCTCACGGGGCTGATCGTGCTCGTGTCGCTCCTGGTCCGCTGGACGAAGGGCCTGTCGACGAGCGAGGGCGTTGAGTTGGCTGGCCTGTACTGGCACTTCGTCGACCTGGTGTGGGTGTTCGTCTTCACCTGCTTCTATCTGATCTAGCCCTGGAGGATGGGATGACGGCGTCGAGTGCACAGCCTGGCTACAAGCTCTACTGGACCGTCTGGGCGGTCCTGCTCACTCTGACACTGGTGATGCTGCTGGTCGATCAGGCGCCGTTGCCGCGGCTGCTGTTCGTCGTGGTCATGGTGATCGCCATGCTCGTCAAGGCGTCGCTCATCGGGATCTACTACATGCACCTGAGGTTCGAGCATATGGCGATCGCCTTGATGGTCGTTGTCGGGCTGCTGGTGAACGCCGCGGTTCTCTACGCTCTCATCGTGCCGGACGCCCTGCAGATTCAGCAGATGTCGATGCCGTGAGCGATGTGTTCAAGAGGAGAACGAGACCGATGGTGATGAGGTCGTTCGGGTGGCGGACGGCGCTCGGTGTGGTCCTGGTCGTGGCGTGGCTCGTCGTGGCCGCGGCGCCCGCCGACGCCCAGTGCGTCATGTGCCGCACCGCACTCGACACGCCCGAGGGCCGGATGATGATCGCGGCGCTCCGCGACGGGATCCTGCTGCTGCTGGCCGCACCGTTCGCCGCGTTCGGCTGCGTCGCCTACTTTGCCGTCCGGAGCCAGCGTCAGCTGGCGTCTCAGCAGGAAGAGCCCGAGGCGTAGTAGCCCTACTTCCGTCTGCGGCGCGGCGCCTCAGGCGGTTCGGCTTCTGTGGCGATCATCACCTCGGTCGACTTGATGATCGCCATCGCGGGATTCCCGCGACGCAGCTTGAGAGCCGAGACCGCATCGCGGGTGATGACTGCGGTGAGCGTCTGATCGCCGATGCGCAGTCGCACCTGGGCCAGCAGCCCTTCCATCCGGACCTCATCGATAATTCCGCGCAGCTGATTGCGCCCGCTGATCGCGACGATCGCGCCACCGTCGGGAACCGAACGCGCCCGCGCTGACGGCAGCCGGCCCTGCCGCGCCAACAGTCGCTCGACTTCGGTTTCAGCGATCCGATGGTGGCCCCCCTCGGTGCGCGTCGTCCTGACGCTGCCCTTGAAGATCCACTGCTTCAGCGTGGAGTAGCTGACGCCGAGCCGAGCGGCCGCCTGCCGAACCGTCAAGATCATGACAAATAGGACTGAAACGTTTGTTGAATCGTACTAGGTCATACTAAAATGCCTATTCCCATATGGCAACCAGATTCGACTCCTGGCGGTCGGGCCTCGCCATCCTCCTCCTCGCGCTCGGCGTGGCCACGGCCAGGGCCGCGGCGGGCGGCGGTGCCGTGCAGACCCGGCCGCCGCAGGCCGTGCTGGTCTCGGCGGCGGCCAGCTTGACCCACGTGCTCGGTGAGATCGGGCGTGCGTACACCCGAGTCGCGCCCGACGTCCGAATCGAGCTGAACGTCGCCGGCTCGAATACGCTGGCGCGCCAGATCGTGGCCGGCGCCCCGGTGGATCTGTTCGTCAGCGCGAACCCGGCGGAGATGGACCGCGTGGAGCGATCGGGGCGGATCCGACGCGGGACCAGGGCGGACCTGCTGTCGAATCAGCTGGTGGTTGTCGTTCCCGACGATCGGGTCCCGCCCTCGACTCTCGCGGACCTCGCATCAGCCAGGATCCGTCGGATCGCGCTGGGCAATCCCGAGGGCGTGCCCGCCGGTGTCTATGCGCGGCACTACCTCGAATCGCGCGCTGCCTGGGCGACGCTGTCATCGAAGGTCGTGCCGACCCGGTCGGTCCGCGCGGCGCTCGAGGCGGTCGAGGCGGGGAACGCCGACGCGGCCTTCGTGTACCGCACCGACGCCGCGACCGCGCCGGACGCCGTCATCGCCTTCGCGGTGCCGGTCGACGATGCCCCGCGGATTGTCTATCCCACGGCCGTCATCGGAGATGGCCCGAACCCGGCCGGCGCGCTCGAGTTTCTCGCGTTTCTGCGCGGACCGGTCGCGACGCGGCTCTTCGAGCGCGCCGGATTCATCGCGCTGGGCGGGACGGAGGCGGGGGCGCTTCGATGACGACCGACGTCTGGGAGGTCGCCTCGTTCACGCTGACCATGGCGGGGGCGGCGACGCTGCTCATGCTGCCGCCGGGGATCGCGCTGGCATGGCTGTTCGCCCGATACCGGTTTCCCGGCCGCACGGCACTCGACACGGTCGTGTCGCTGCCGCTGGTGATTCCTCCGGTGGCGACCGGCGTGATCCTGCTCCGGCTGCTCGGACGCCGCGGCATCTTCGGCGGCATGCTCGAAACAGCCGGTATCGAGGTGATCTTCACGTGGAAAGCGGTCGTCCTGGCGATGACGGTCATGGGGATGCCGCTCCTCGTGCGGGCGGCGCGCGCCGCGTTCGAGCAGGTCGATCGGCGCTACGAGCAGATCGCGGCGACGCTGGGTGCGAGTCCGCTCCGGGTCTTCTTCACCATCAGCCTGCCGCTCGCGGGCCGCGGCGTGATGGCCGGCTCGCTGCTGGCGTTCTCGCGCGCCCTGGGCGAATTCGGCGCGACGGTCGTCGTCGCCGGGAGCATCCCGGGCTCGACCCGGACGATCGCCGCTGGAATCTACACCTACACCGAGATTGGCAACGACGCCGCCGCGACGGGCCTGCTGCTCGTCTCGGTCGCCATTGCGTTTGGCGCGCTCTGGTGCTCGAATCGCCTGGCGCAGTCCTGATGGCGTTTGCTGTGACGCTCGACTTCACGCTCCAGCAGGGCCCGTTTCGTGTGCAGTTGGACGAGACGGTGCGCGCTCGCGCGATTGCGCTGTTCGGCCGATCTGGCGCGGGCAAGACGACCGTGCTCGATGCCGTCGCCGGACTTCGCCGGCCGACCGACGGGCGGATCGTGGTTGGCGAGACCACGCTGTTCGCGTCTCGAGACGGCCTCGATCTCCCAGCTCGACATCGGCGAATGGGCTACGTCCCGCAGGATGCGGCGTTGTTTCCCCACATGAACCTCCGCCGTAACGTCACCTACGGCGCAGGGCATGGGCGCGGCGACACGCTGGCGAAGATTCTCGCCGTGCTCGATCTCGAGGCGCTCATCGAGCGGCGCGTGGACCAGCTGTCGGGCGGGGAGAAGAAGCGGGCGGCGATTGCCCGAGCGCTCATGGCCGACCCGCGCATGCTGCTACTCGACGAGCCGCTGAGCGGGCTCGACGCGGCGCTGCGGCAACGCGTGTTGCCGTACCTCATCCGCGTCCGCGACGAGCTGGAGACCCCGATGCTCTACGTGTCGCACCAGGCCGAGGAGGTCCGGGCGATTGCCGACTGGGTGATCAAGCTCGACGGCGGCCGGGTCGTCTCCTCCGGGCCGCCCGACGAAGTCGAGTTGGCTTGATCAGATCGGGGCTGCGCCCCGAACCCCCGCGCCGGCACGCTCGGGCGCAACGCCCAGTCGCGCGGCCTTCACTCCGGACTCCTACGGCTGTGTAGTTTCGGTTTCGCCCCAGATGTAGCGGCCGAACCACTCCAGGTTCTGCTCCATCGCAGCGCGGGTCGCTTTGGGCTTGTTCAAGCCATGGCCGAAGCCCTTGAAGACCACGAGCCGCACCGGCACGTTCTGATCCCGCAAACCTTGATACAGCTCGTAGGCGTTCGGCAGCGGCACGCGGCGGTCCAGTTCGCCGTGCTGAATCAGCGTCGGGGTGTTGGCCTGCGTGATGTAGGTGATCGGCGACGTGGTGGCGTAGATCTCTGGATCGTCCCAGGGCGTGGCCTGCAGGTACTGCCGCGTGAACGGGTGGATGTCGGTATTGACGTAGTAGGTCATCCAGTCGGAGATCCCGGCGCCCACCGACACTGCTCGGAAGCGGTCGCTGTCGTGTGTGGTCAGGAAGGCCGAGATGTACCCGCCCTGGCTCCAGCCCATTGCCCCGACGCGGTTGCCGTCGACAAGTCCCTCGGCGATCAGGTGGTCGACGCCGGATACGACATCCCAGGCGTCGCCCACGCCCAGGTTGCGCACGTTCAACGCGCGGAACGCTGCGCCGTAGCCGGCGCTGCCGCGGTAGTTGGGTTCGAGGACGAGCGCACCCTTGGCGACGAAATGGTCGAGTGGATAGGTGCGGTACGCGAGCGGTTGCGGCCGCGAGATGCCCGTGGGTCCGCCATGAATGACGACGAGCAGCGGATAACGACGGCCGCGCTCGAAATCGGCCGGCTTGTGAAGGACCCCTTCGATGCTCGTGCCGTCCCGGCTCGCCCAGGAGATCACCTCGCGCGTGGCGAGCGTCCAGTCGCGCGCCTGATCCCACATCCGCGTCAGCCTGGTGGCCTGGAGATGTTCGCCATCAGCCCCTTCGGTCGGCTGGCCCGGCAGATCGGCCACGAACAGCTCCTGGCCCGTCGTGGCATCGGCGCCGGCGAATGCCACCGCGTCGAACGTCCGCGTGAACGTGAAGCCGGCCGAGGTCGACTCTGGCGCGCGCGAGAGCCGGATCACGCTGTGCGAGATCGGATCCAGCCTGTAGAGATGCGACCAGGTGCGATCGGACGCCGAGAAGTAGATGCCGTGCGGGCCCCAGGCGATGGGCGAGGCGTGTTCGTCGAATGCCCCGGTCAGGACGTCGAGGCTCCCGCCCTCGGCGGGTACCGTCGCGATCTCCCGGTTGGTGTAGTAGAACCATTCGCTGCCCATCGATGTCGTGAACGCGATACGCAGGCCGTCGGGCGACCACACCGGACGCGAGTCGGGGCCGGCTTGTTCGACCAACGCGCGCACTGCGCCGTCGCTCACCCGGGCGACCGAGATGTCTGCGGATTCGCTGGAGGACGGATCGCTGTCGGTCCGGTGGTCGAACGCGACGCTCGCGTCGTCGGGTGACCAGGCGATGCTGCCGACGACGAAGGGGCCTTCGGTCAACCGGCGCGGTTCGCCCTCATCGCCCTCGTCGGCATCGACGACGTACAGATGCGCCATCCTGAGACCCTCGTCGACGATTTCGAACTCGCCGGCGCGTTCGTCGCGGGCCTTCCGAGCGTCGCTGACCGGGTCGGTTGCGACAAAGGCCAGCCGGGCGCCGTCGTGCGCCCAGGCGAAGCGGCTCACGCCCCCGTCGACTGACGTGACCTGGCGCGCTTCACCGCCGTCGGGTCGGATCGCATAGATCTGGCGCGTGCCACCCCGGTCGGAGAGAAAGGCGATCCGGCTTCCGTCGGGTGCCCAGGCCGCCGAGTTGCTCGAGCCTTCGGCGTTGGTCAGGTGCCGCGGTGCCCCGGACGCGACATCGACGATCCACAGCTCGGTCTCCCAGGCGTTCTTGTCCCAGTTGGCTTCACGCACCTGATAGACGACCGCCCGGCCATCGGGCGAAATCGCGGGGCTCTGCGCTGCCTTCATCGACAGGATGTCGTCGAAGGTCGGGAGGCCGGATTGCGCGCGTACGAGCGCCGGCGCCCCAACGGTCAAGGACAGCACCATCGGGGCCGTGATGCCGAGGCGGCAGAGTCGCATCTTGAACTCCTTGGTAGAGGACAGGCCAAGGAGCGTAGCACAGGGCCGAACGACGCCTGCCTAGAATCGGAAGACGACGCCGACCGACGTCCGCCAGAAACTGAAGTCCCCGAGGTCGAAGTCGAGGATGCCTTCGCCGCCGTCGCTCAGACTGCGGAGGTAGCGGACGTCGCCGCGGATGCCGAAGGTCTCCCCGAAGAATCCGTAGAGCCCGCCGCCCAGATTGATGCCCAGGTCGTTGCGGCTGAACTCGATCAGATCGGACGGCCCGGCGATCCGGCTTCGCATGAGACCCATGCCGCCGACCACGTAGGGCCGCACGGGCCCGGCGGGCGCGCCGATGATCACGCTGCCCATCAGCGTCAGCAAGTTGTTGTCGCTCTCGGGCTCTTCGTCGACGAAGAAATCCGGGGTGTAGCCAAGGTCGAACTCGAAGCCGACCAATTCACGGCCCATGCCGGCGAGCGAGAAGCCCCACGTCGTCTGGCTCATCGCGCTGCCGATGTACGGCGAGAAGAGCCCGTCGGCCGAGGCGCTCACCGGGACCAGCAGGCTGAGGACGAGCACGAGCGGCGCGAGGCGATGAAGAGGCATGGGTTCTCCTGCGTGTGAGCGACCACGGCTACTCGAGCTTATCGGGTGGATTTGCTCCCTGCGACAGGGCGCCGCGCCTCGGCCCTCAGCGGCCCGCGAGCTGCTGCGCATGATGCTGCACGAGCTCCCACGCCCGGCCGACGTGGTGCTCGGTCGTCCGGAGATGGCCGATCGCGAGGCGGATCACGTAGCGACCGGCCAGTTTGCCGTGGGAAAGGAACACTTCGCCCGAGGCGTTCAAGGCATCCAGCAGATCGGTGTTGAACCGTTCGAGCGTCGCCTCGTCCCAGTCGGTGCCGGCCGGCCTGGCGCGGAAGCAGACGACGGAGAACGGTACCGGCGCCAGCCGTTCAAAATCCGCGTGGGCGTCGACCCAGCCGGCGAAGCACTAGGCCAGACGCATGTGTTCGCTCAACCGCCGCCGGATCCCCTCGGCGCCGAAGTGGCGCAGCACCATCCAGAGCTTCAGCGCCCGGAATCGCCGCCCGAGCTGGAAGCCTGTGTCCATGAGGTTCTGCACGTCACCGGCTTCGGGGGTGCGCAGGTACTCGGGCGTCAGGGAGAACGCCGCGCGCACCACGTCCATCCGAGGCGAGAACAGGGCGCTCAGGTCGAACGGTGTGAAGAGCCACTTGTGTGGGTTGATCACGACCGAGTCGGCGCCCTCGCAGCCGTCCAGAACGTGCGCGCAGCTGGGCACCATGGCCGCGACGCCGGCGTAGGCGGCGTCGACGTGCAGCCAGATGCGCTCGGCCGCGCAGATCCGGGCGATCGCCGGCACGGGGTCGACGCTGGTCGTCGCGGTCGTGCCGGCCGTGGCCACGACCGCTATCGGCAAGTGGCCGGCCTCCCGGTCCTCGGCGATCGCGCCCGCCAGATGCTCCGCTCGCATCCGGAAGTCCGCGTCGACCGCGATCTTTCTCAGCGCGCCGTGCCCGAGGTCCAGCAACATGACCGCCTTGTCGACCGACGAATGGGCCTGCTCGGAGCAGTAGACGCGGAGGCCGGAGAGATCGGCGCGCCCGGCGAGGCCGCGCTCACGGACGTCCGGCACCGCCGCTTCGCGCGCTGCCGCGAGCGCGTGGATGGTGGCCACCGACGCCGTGTCGTAGATGACTCCCTCGAACCCCTCCGGCAGCCTCACGAGTTGTCGGAGCCAGTCGAGGGTCAATCCTTCCAGTTCGGTGGCGGCCGGTGACGTCCGCCAGAGCATGGCCTGAACGTT
Organism: Acidobacteria bacterium UBA2161; assembly: GCA_002328835.1. GTDB lineage: Bacteria > Acidobacteriota > Vicinamibacteria > Vicinamibacterales > UBA823 > UBA2161. The sequence goes on from DCWN01000043.1 coordinate 74,934, forward strand.
CAATGCGGCGGCGAGCAGCTCGCCGATGACGCCCGGCGCGCTGCCACTGATGGCGAAATAGGCGAAGAAGCCGGGGTGGTTCCAATGGGTCAGGCCGGGCGTGATGATCTGCTCGAAGTCGTCGAGGATCGCGTCGAAGTCCTCGCCGTGTTCGGGCGGTTCGGCGGGCAGGGCGGCGCGCACATCACCCGGCTGCACCTGGGTCATGACCGGGTAGCGCTCGGAGTGGCCGAGGTAGTCGGCCACCCAATCGAGCGCGCGCCGTGCGTGCCGGTTGAAGGCCTCGGCGTCCATGTCGCCGAGGGAACCCTCGGCGTCAGGCGAGCGTGGGCGCGTCGACTCGTCGGACATGCCTAGCAGCCCGCGGTGAGTGTGCCGCGGCTATACTGGCGGACGTACTCGAGGGCGAACTCCTTCAGGCCGGGCGAGCGCAAGCCGATCGTCTCAGCTTCGGCAGTGGCGCGGTCCACGTCCCAGCCGTCCAGCTTGACCCGCTTGATCAACCACATCGCGCCGACGCGGTTCGCGGAGCCGCAATGCACGAATGTCGGCTGGTTGGTCGGGTCCGCGATGACCGCCAGGAACTCCTCGGCCACCGCGGCCGACGGGTCCGACCCCCGGAACGGGAGGTGGAAGTACTTCAGGCCTATCGCCTCGGCCTTCTCGGCCGCGCCGACCGGGTCGGCGCCGTTCTCGCCCTCGGTGCGGAAGTTGACGACGGCGGCAAACCCACGCCGTTGCACCTCGTCGAGGGCGTCGAGCGTCGTGGCCCCGGCGCACGCCACCGTGGCGCCCACCTGGGTGTAGTTCCGAATACCGGGCACATCCTCTTTGGCCAGTTCTTGCGCGCTGACAGCCGTTGCGGCTACAAGGACAAGCGCCGGGATCAACGAACAGGTGACGTACTGGGATCGCATGACCGAGAATTATAGCGCGTTCACAAGGAGGGTGGAGTGGCTGAACTGGTGCATACCAGCCGGATGCGGCTGGAGAAGATCAAGGGTCCGATCCGTCACGCGTACATCGAGAATTTCGATGAACCGATCCGCTTCGGGGTGCACGGCGGGATCAAGCACTTCTACGGCATCGAACCGGAGGAGGAACTGCCGGCCACCCTGGACCACATGGTCGCGGCCGTCGGCGGTTGACTGCTCGGCACCCTGGCCGGCGCACTGGAAGTGCGTCAGATTCCGTCGGGCGATGGTCGAGTCACGGCAACCGTCGAAGGTGACATCGAGGCGGTGGACAAGATCCTTCGCATCACGCGGATCCGGGTTCGGTATGCCTTGCGGATTCCCGCCGGCACCCGCGCCGCCGCCGACCGCGCGCTGGCGACCCACGAGAGCAAGTGTCCGGCTGCGATGAGCGTGCGGGGCTGCATCGACCTGGTGATCACGGCCGACGTGACGGAGGAAAAAGAAGTGTAGCGCGGGACTGCAGTCCCTCGCCTCTTACCGATCCACCAACACCGCGACCGGTTCGATCAGACGGACCGTCAGCGTCATGCCCGGAAGCAGGGTCGTGCGGCTCCGGTCGCCGGTCATGACCGACGCCGTGCCGGTGGCCGCGCCGGCCGCTCCACCGACGGCCGCACCGCGCCGGCCCCCGAAGATTGCGCCGAGGATTGCACCGGTCACCGCCGCGCCCCCGATCGTCTTGGCGCTGCGTCCACCCTGTCCCTCGCCCTCGCGATAAACCGGATCGGTGACGATCGACATGTGCGTGCGGTCGGGCATCACGAGGGTGTGGAACCTGACACCGATCCGTGCGGTCTCGCTCATCCGACCGCCCTGCTCCACGAGCACGACGGAGCCTTGCAGCTGCGCGCCGGCGGGGATCGCGACGCGTTCGCCGACGAGCACGTCGCGCGCAACCGTCGCGTCGACGCGGTCCTCCACCTGTGCACTCTCGCTACTGACGCGCGTCTCCAGCTCCAGACCGATGACCGAGTCGGCCGCGACGACCAACTCCTCGAGCTCCTCCAGGTCAAGGCGTGGCAAGTCGTCGCCGGTGGCGCGGGCCGTGGCGCCCGCGCCGCGGCCGACGGTTTCCAGCTCCATGTCTTCTGGCCAGGGTTGATCGAGGCCGATCCACTCGTCGGTCGCGCTTCGCGGCGCCTCCACGTCAGCCAGGGTTGGCGGTTCGACGGCGATCGCCTCGGGCGGCGTAGGTGAAGTCTCGGCACCGATCGCTTCCGGGGCTTCGCCTGGGTCCGGTTCTTCGATGTCGGGAGCCGTCACCGGCACGGTCTCCTCGAGGTTCCGCGTTTCCGGGCGCGGGCTGTCCTCGAGGACGGCGTCGACCGTCACGGTCGACTCGGCCGGCGGCTCGGTCGCTTCGTTGACGACGGTCTCGGTCGCCTCGACGGCCTGGGTCGGAGGCTCGATCGGCGCGGTCGGCAGCACAGGGGCGGCCGCTCGCGCGGTCTGGCCTGCTACCGCGGCCGCGCCGGCGTCGGCATCGTTCTGCCTGACAGCGAGGTAGGCACCCGTCCCGACCGCCACGAAGCTGGCCAGGAACAGCGCGCCGAGGGTCAGAGGTCTGGACAACATCAGCAACTCCTTCATCCATGGTTACAGCAATTGCCGTGCCCATCTCGGAGTTCAAGCGATCTTCAGAACACCCTGTGTTTCAGTAGTTTACTAGAACGCCTCGGCGCCGAGTGGCGTCGCGCACCAATGACACCTGTCCTGGGAAGGGGACCGTCGGTGCCGCACGCGGCCCGATCCGGCGCGCGCCCGGCATCCGGCTGGGAAGGCTTGACAACCAGCAGCATCTCGCTCAGGGTTAGGAGCGAAGAGGTTGCCGTTGGCGTCTTCCAGTTCAAAGAGTTCGATCGTTCCGACCAGCCGCGTCACCCGCATTTACGAGCACCGCGATATCGACGAGATGATCGGGCAGGGTGATGCTGCGCCCGGCATCGATGCGCGGAAGCTGCAGCCGGGCGACACGCTCGTCATGCGAACGCGCAACACAGCCTACACGCTCCAGTTGGAGAACCCCGCGCGCTGCATGGGTCGGGGAACGAGCGACGGGAAGCACGTCACCGATGAATCCGCGATGTACGTGCTGGGTTCGACGCTGTCCGGGCGAGGCACGATGGTCAAGCTCGGCTGGGTCCTGCTCGGATTCCGGATGGTGCTGCTCGTTCCCGGGCGCGAACTCTTGACGACACCGGTGCAGTCGCTGTCGGTGAACGGCCAGCCGCTGGTCGCGGCGCAGGGCACGCACTGACGGCTGATGCCGGCTCGTCGAATGAACGACGCTGCAGCCACTCGTCCGAGTCGCTCAGGCCTTTCGACCCACCGGATGAAAACCCGACCAGACGTGCGGTGATGCGGAAAGGTCGACGGTGCGGATCGTGCCGACGCAGCCTCGACAAGAGGAGGGCCTCTGTATGACGAATGCGCTTGGAAAACTGTTTGGGTGGTCGCCGTTCCGCCTCCTCCAGCAGCACATGGGACAGGTGACGACCTGCATCGCCAAGATGTGCGAGGCGCTGGAAGCGTTCGAACGAGAGTCCTGGGCGGACGTCGAATCGGCGGCCGAGGAGATCTCGCGGTTGGAACATGAGGCCGACAAGATCAAGGACGAGATTCGCGGCAACCTGACCACTCGATTGTTCCTGCCGATCGATCGGGGTCGCGTGTTGGAAATCCTCGCGCTTCAGGACAGCTTGGCCGACCGCGCCGAAGACGTCGCCGTCCTGCTGACCTTCAAGCGGTTCAAGATCCTGCCAGGTGTCGCCGATCAGTTCCGCGAGTTTCGGGACCTGAACATCAGGGCGGTCAACCTGGTGGCGGAGATCATCAACCAGCTCGACGAACTGGTCGAAACCGGCTTCGGCGGCACGGCGGCCGACAAGATTCGCAAGATGGTGCACGACGTGGCCTACGCGGAGCATGAAGTCGATCTCGTCCAGCGAAAACTCCTGAAGGATCTCTTCGCCAGGGAAGCGGAACTGTCCGCAGGCGATCTGTATCTCTGGCTGCAGCTGATTCACGAGCTTGCGAGCCTCTCCAACGGCTCCGAGAACCTCGCGAACCGCACGATGATCGTCCTCGAGGCCAAGTAAGGTCTCTCGCGCGTTCCCAGATCGAAGGCACGGCCCTCCAAGACGTTGATGACCGGCATCGAAGGCGCCTTGATCGCCCTCGTCCTGATCGTCGGGTTCTACACCGCGTGGAACATCGGGGCGAACGACGTGGCGAACGCGATGGGGACCTCCGTCGGGTCCGGCGCCCTGACGCTGAGGCAAGCCGTGATCGTGGCCGGCATCTTCGAATTCCTGGGCGCGTTCCTCGTCGGCGCGAACGTGTCCGAGACCGTGCGGAAGAAGATGTTCGACCCGGGGCTGCTGCCGGTTATCCACGGCGACCAGGCGGCGGTCATCCTGGCGCTGGGAATGATCGCGGCGCTCCTGGCGACCGGCACCTGGCTGATGTTTGCGTCCTACTTCCACTGGCCGGTGTCGACGACCCACTCGATCGTCGGTGCGGTGGTCGGGTTCGGCTGCGTCGGCGTGGGGTTCGGGAACGTGGACTGGGCGCAGGTCGGCCTGATCACGGTCGGCTGGGTCGTCTCGCCGCTCCTGTCAGGCACGATTGCCTACCTGCTCTTCCGGACGATCTTGCGCAGAGTGTTCTTCAAGAACAACCCGGTCGCGGCCGCCAAGCAGCTAGCGCCCTACCTCGTCTTCCTCGTGTTGATCGTTCTGATCGGCGTGGCGACGTTCAAGGGGCTGAACCCGCTGTGGGCACGCCTGAGTATCGAGCCGTTCGATCCGCGGATCACGTTGCTGATCGTCGCGGTGGCCGGCCTCGCCGGATTCGGGGGGATGGCCGCGACACGTCGCCTGGTGCGGGATGTGCCGGAGGATGGGGTCGGCACAGGCAACCCGGTCCGCTCTGCCGAGCTGTCACGCTCGCTGGACAAGGCGGCCGCGCACTTGCAGCGGGTCCAGGAAGTAGCCGACGGCCCGATGAACGATCAGGTCGCCATCTTGCTCAAGAACATCGGGGAACTACAGAGTAGCGCCGAGGCACGGTCCATCTATGGCACCGATTCGACGCAACTGCAGCACGTGGAAAAGATCTTCGTGTTTCTCCAGATCCTCACCGCAAGCTTCGTCGCCTTTGCGCACGGATCGAACGACGTGGCGAACGCCATCGGTCCGATGTCGGCGGCCTATCAGGCGGTCGTCACGGGTGAAGTTGCGCTCCAGGCCGCCGTGCCCGGCTGGGCGCTCGCGCTCGGCGGCGCGGGCATCGTGGTCGGCCTCGCGACGTGGGGATGGCGGGTCATCGAGACCGTCGGCCGGCGGATCACGGAGCTGACACCGAGCCGTGGATTCTGCGCCGAGTTCGCCGCAGCCATCACCATTCTGCTCGCCTCAATTCTGCCTCTGGGCCTGCCCGTCTCGACGACCCATACGCTCGTGGGCGCGGTCTTGGGCGTCGGCCTGGCCAGAGGCATCGGCTCGCTGAACATGCGCGTGATGCGCGACATCGTCGCGAGCTGGGCGATCACGATCCCGGTGGGCGCCGGCCTGTCGATCGCGTTCTATTTCGGGCTCAAGTTCATGCTGCTGGATTCGGGTTTGGGCGGAGGCTAAGGAACCGAGTTTCCTGATCCGGTGCCGGCGGGTTACCGTGCGGGTGGCCGATGCGAAGCGGAGGCGTGATTGACGGTGCGGCTCAAGAAGACCTATAGCTCGCGCGAGGTGGCGGCGCTGACCGGCCTGTCCGCGCGGCAGCTGCAGTGGTGGGACGCGAAGAAGGTGCTGGCGCCCACCGTGGCGTCGCATCGCACCGCCGCGGGCGGATTCACCGAGCGCCGCTATTCGCCGGTCGAACTCTACGAACTGCTGGTGCTGGCCGACCTGCGCCGCCGCGGCTTCTCGGTCCACCGGATCCGCGAACTGCTCCGGACGTTGAAACGTCAGTTCGGCGTCCGTCTCTACGACACGATTCGAGGCGGTGGAGATGTCACGCTGCTCACCGACGGCCGCGAGATCTACGCGCGGACGTCGAAAGGTGAATTCTTCAACCTGCTGCGTGAGCCTGGCCAGCCGTTGCTGGTGCTCGGTGAAGGCGAAGGCCTGAAGGAACTCAGCTCGCGCGCCCGCGCGAAGCGGCCGAAGAAGCGCGCCGCGAAGACCAAGACCAAGACGAAGAAGGCCGCGAAGAAGCCGGCGAAGTCCGCCACCTGAGGCGCCGGCGTCGTCACGCGCCTTTCGGGTGCATCGTCCGCCCGCCGACCACCGTCCGGGCAACCTCGATCTCCTTGATCGCGTCAGGGTCGACGTCGTGCGGGTCCTGCCGCAGCTCGACGAAGTCGGCGTACTTCCCGACGGCGATCGAGCCTTTTACGTCTTCTTCGTACGAGGCGTAGGCGCCGTTGACGGTCCCGATCCGCAGCGCCTCGTCCACCGTCACCTTCTGGCTCGGCCCCCAGACCCGCCCCTCGAAGTCCTTCCGGGTCACCATGCTCTGGATCGCCATCAGCGGCTCGAACGGGCCGGGCACGTAGTCGGACGCGCCCGCGACCGGGATGTCGTAGTCGAGGAACGACTTGTGCGCGAACATCCACTCCATCTTCTCCTGGCCGTACTCCACCCACTTGTTGCCGTGGTAGTGCGCGTAGGTCCAGAACGGCGTCGGAATCGAGCCTGACGCCTTGATGCGTGTCAGCAGATCGGGATTGACGAGCGAGCAGTGTTCCAGGCGGTGGCGCCGGTCGGGGTGGGGCCACATCCGGAGCACGCGCTCGTAGGCGTCGAGGACGTACTCGATCGTCTTGTCGCCGTTCGCGTGGATGCCGATCTGGAAGTCGTGCCGGTGCGCATCCTCGACCGCTTCGTGGATCTCCTCCGGCGTCATCGTCAGGATGCCGTGGTCATCGGTGCCGACGTAGGGCGTGCTCATGTACATCGTCCGGCCCGAGGCCGAGCCGTCGGCGCCGAACTTCACCGGGCCGATCCGAACCCACTCGTTGCCGAAGCCGGTATAGAGGCCGCCCGCCTTGGCCGCCTCGAACAGCCCGCCCCGCACCAGCATCGTGATCCGGCAGCGCAGCTGCCCGTTCTGGAGCGCGTCCTGATAGGCCCTCGCCGAGTCGGAGGAGGTCGACGCGTCGTGCACCGAGGTGAGGCCGGCAGCTGTCATCAGCTCGGTGATCAGCTCGACGCCCCGCCGCTGGTCGTCCCGTGTGGTTTCCTCTCGAACGCCGACGCCGTTGAAGGCGCCGTTCGCCCGCTCCTCGACCAGGCCGGTCAATTCGCCGTCTGCACTGTGCTCGAACCGGCCGCCCTGCGGGTCGGGCGTCTCCCGGGTCACGCCGGCCATCTGGAGCGCCTTCGAGTTGTACCAGGCGATGTGGCCGCCCCGGTGGCTTACACGCACCGGGTTGTCCGGCGCCGCCTCGTCCAGGTCGAACCGGTTGATCCGGCGGCCGTCAATCACCTTCGTGTCGTCGTACTTGAAGCCGTCGATCCAGTGCTCCTCGGATGGCATCGTTGCGGCCTTGTCGCGGACCGCGACGACGATTTCCTCGATGCTGCGGAGATCGAGGTTCACCTGGACCAGTTCGCGCGATCCGCCCGTCGCCGGATGACAGTGCGCGTCGATGAAGCCGGGCGTCACGGTCATGCCCTCGGCGTCGATGACCTCCGTGCCGCTCGAGATCAGGTTCCGGATGTCGGCCGTGCTGCCGACGGCGATGATCGTGCCGTCACGGACGGCGAACGCCTCGGCGCGTGGCTGGGCGGGGTCCATCGTGTAGACGCGGCCGTTGATGAGGGCCAGGTCGGCCGTCGCGCCCGGCCCGGCGGCCTGCGCCGCGTCCACCGTGCTACCCGGCCGCACACCGAGTCCGGCGGCGCCGACCAGCGCCGCGCTCATGCCGAGAAATTCACCGCGGGTATATGTCGCCATGACGTGTCTCCTGCTCGTGGCTGCTTTCTAGACCTTCCGTCGACGCAATGCAAGGTACGGCGGAAGGTCGGCCTGCCGTATGACGATGGTCATACTTCACGGAGGCAGGAGGCAGAAGGAGGCCGAAATGGAGGCGGCGGCAGTTGTCTAGGAGATCTTGCCGCGCGCCGCGACCGGCAGCGTGTCGACGACGGTCGATCCCTCGACGAGCCGAACCGCGTCGACCAGGTTCGACACGACGCACGAGTGATTCGGCAGCACCCGGACCCGGTCGCCCGGCTCCAGCCGTGTGGCACCGGTCTGGACCTCGACCACCCCGTGCTCTTCGGAGAGCCTGGCGATGAGCAGGCTGTCGTCAGGCGCCAGGGCGTCGAGCCCGGCGAAGACGGCACCATAGCCTTTCGGCCTGACCATGCCTCGGCCGGTATCCGACGTCAGCGTCTTGCTGCCGCAATCGAGGACGATACGGTTGTCCGCCGGCTTGCTGACGACCGTGGCCATCACCGACAGCGCGCAATCCTCGAGCGACGCCGAACCGATCGCCACCTGGCTGCGGTCGTAGTAGACGTAGTTGCCGGGCCTGAGCTCGGTGATGTCCGGCTCGGTCGCGCTCAGCATCGCCGTCGCCGTGGAGCCGACGCTGATCTCGTCGACCGCGACACCCGCCCGACGGGCCTCAGCCGCCAGGGTCCTCAACAGTTCCGCCTCGTCCTTCGCCACGGCCGCGAGCTCGGCGGCGGAGGTCACGTCGCAGCTCTGACCGGCATGGCTCAGCAGACCGCGCAGGCGAAGCCCGGGCAGGGCGGCGACCTGCGTCAGGAACGGCACGGCCGTGGCCAGCGCGGGGTCGATGCCGCAGCGGTGGTAGCCAACGTCCACCTTGACGAGAACATCGAGCTGCTTGCCGGCGGCGAGCATCGCCTCGGACCACTCGGTGGCGACCGCCGCGTGATCGACGACGATCGAGATCTGCGCGCGCTCCATGAGCGCCAGCAGCCGGTCACTATTCGACGGGTTGATCGGGTAGGGCAGCCGGATGTCCGTGAATCCGGCGTCAGCGAAGACCTCAGCCTCGCCGATCTTGGCGCAGGCGATGCCCGACGCGCCCGCGTCGACCTGCCACTTCGCGACCCGCGGGCTCTTGTGGGTCTTCGTGTGCGGCCTGAGCGTCATTCCGCCTCGCGTGGCGGCGGTCTGCATCCGTTCGATGTTCGCCGTGAGTCGCCGCCGGTCGATCAGGACCTGGGGCGTCGGAAGGTCGGTGATCTGCATCCGGCAAGGATACCGAACCGTGCGATACCATGCCCGTGTGAAGAACGTCTGCGTCTTCTGCGGTTCGAGTGCCGGGAGCGATCCCGCGTTTCGCGCGGCGGCGTGCGAGATGGGCGAGGCCTTGGTTCGCCGCGGCATCGGCCTCGTCTACGGCGGCGCGCGCATCGGCATGATGGGTGCCATCGCCGACCGCGTGCTGGAACTCGAGGGCGAGGTTATTGGCGTCATCCCCCGGGCACTGGCCGAGAAGGAGGTCGCGCACGCCGGCCTCAGCGAGCTTCATATCGTCGGTTCGATGCACGAGCGGAAGGCGCTACTGACCGATCGATCCGACGCGTTCATCGCGATGCCGGGCGGCTACGGCACGCTCGACGAACTCTGCGAGGCGTTGACCTGGGGACAGCTGGGCATCCACGCCAAGCCGGTGGGGCTGCTGAGCACGGCAGGCTACTTCGACCGGCTGCTCGCGTTCCTGGACCACGCACGCAGCGAGGGCTTCCTGCAGCCGGAGCACCGCGCGATGGTCACGGTGAGCGCCGACCCGGACGAGCTGCTGAACGGCCTTTCGGCATACACGCCGCCCGGCGTCGAGAAGCTGATCGGCCTGGAAGGTTGAACGCGTACGCCCAGGTGGTTCGGGCGCGTGGCTGGGTGTTGCGGTGGTCGAGCCCTTCTTAGGGAGGCGGCCGCCGGGGTCTTCTGACGCCGGGACGGACCCCGTGAATGCCGAACTGGTCTATCAATGGCTCACACCCCGGAGAGACCCCGCCTTGCCTGTTCGACGGCCGACGACGGGATCGACGGCGCAATGCCCAGCCGCGCGTCGGGAGAAGACGCCGCTAGTAGATCCGCACCCGGCTCTGTTCCCGCAGGAACTGCTGGACGTAGTAGGGCCCGCCGGCGCCGCGGCCCGACGAGCCGCTGGCCTTCCAGCCGCCGAACGGGTTGATGCCGGGCCACGCGCCGGTCGTGGCGCCGGCTTGCCGGTTGGCGTACACGACGCCGGCCTCGATGCCGTCGAAGAACCTGGCGATCTCGTCGTCGTCCTCGGTGAAGATCCCCGCGGTCAGTCCGTACTCCGTGTCGTTCGCCAGCGCCATCGCCTGATCGAACGAGCCGACCTCGCCCACGACGGTGATCGGCACGAACAGCTCGTCGACGAATAGCCGGTGGTCGTTCGGCAGGCCGTCGATCACGGTGGGTTCGAGGAAGTAGCCGTGCCGGAACGGTTCCTCCGTCATCCGGCGCCCGCCCGTGAGGATCCGCCCGCCATCGCGCTTGGCCTCCTCGATCGCCTGCTCGTAGATCTTGACGGCCGCCTCGTTGATGACCGGGCCCATCCAGACGTCGCGCTCGAGCGGATTGCCCACCTTGATCTGCTTCGTCTTCTCGACGAGCTGCTCGACGAACCGGTCGCGGACCTCGGAGGCGACGTACACCCTCGAGCATGCCGAGCACTTCTGCCCCTGGGCGCCGAAGGCTGAGCGCCAGACGCCCTCGCTGGCCCGGTCGAGATCGGCCGACGGCATGACGATCGCCGGATTCTTGCCGCCCATTTCGGTGATCACCGGCCGCGGCGCCGGCCGGGCGCCGTTCACCCGGAAGAGCATCATGCCGACTTCCTTCGAGCCGGTGAACACGATCCCATCGATGCCGGGGTTTTCGGCGATCTCCTGGCCGACCGTGGAGCCCGGGCCGGTCACGACGTTGAAGACGCCGGACGGCACACCGGCCTCGGCAATGATGTCGTAGAGCCGCACGCCGAGCCGCGGCGTGTCGGTGGCCGGCTTGAGCACGACGGTGTTGCCCGCGACCAGCGCGCCGCCCGCCGGCCCGGCGGCCAACGCCATCGGGAAGTTGAACGGCGAGATGACGGCCCAGACGCCGTGCGGCCGCATCACCGACGTGTTCTCCTCGCTGTCACTCAGCTTGTCCATCGTCTGGCTGAAGCCGTCGTGCGCCTCCAGCTGATCGCAGTAGTAGGTCATGAAGTCGGCGGCCTCCTCGATGTCGCCGACGCATTCCAGCCTGTTCTTGCCGGTCTCGTAGCCCATCCACGCCGCCAGCTCCCAGCGGTGCGTCCGGATGCCGTCGCCGATCTTCCGGACAATGGCGACGCGCTCGGTCCACGGGCGCGCGCTCCAGGCCGGGGCAGCCGCGCGAGCGGCGCGGACGGCGTCGCGCACATGGTCGGCCGTGCCCGTCTGGAACCGCGCCAGGACGGTCCGCGTGTCGATCGGGCTCAAGTCGTCGAACTGCTCGGCCGACTCGATCGCCTCGCCGTCGATGTACATCGGATACGTCTTGCCGAGTTGCGGCTTGATCTGTTCGATCGCGTCATCGATGCCCCGATGGAGCGTCTCCATCTGATCCGCACTCATCGTGGCGTAGGTGATCTTCATTTCTGGCTTCGGATCGGTCATCGTCGGGGCTCCCACCGGTCCCGTGTCTCGAGCAGTGCGGAGACAGGCGTCAGGAGAGAGAATCCTCGGGCGGCGTCTGTTCTCCAGCCTTCCCTGTCCCGTTCACCACTCGCGGCCGGTGACTCGCGGCGAGCCACCGTGGCCTGGCATTGTAGCGCGATCGTCTGCCGCCCGAGGGGCCGCGCCACGCGCGGCGGCTCCGATATATAATGCTCCGTTCGTTCGCGTCCTTCGGCGCCTTCCGAGGAGGAATCCATGGCTCAAGCTCAGCCCCAGAACTTCGGCAACCACGCGCGCCTGGTACCGGCGTTTCACTTCGTCGCGTTTCCGATTCTTGCCGTGAACCTGCTGTACTCGCTGTATCGGGCGGCGACCGGGTTCTCCTGGGACACGCTGCTGGCGGCGCTCGTCGCGCTCGCGCTGATCATCGTCATGCTCTGCGCCCGTCTGTTCGCCCTCTGGGCCCAGGACCGGGTCATCCGGCTCGAGATGCGGCTGAAGATGTCCGCGCTGCTGCCCGACGACCTGAAGTCGCGCATCGGCGAACTCTCGACCGAGAGCCTGGTGGCGCTGCGCTTCGCCGGCGACGCCGAGCTGCCCGGCCTGGTGCGCCAGGTGCTCGACGGCAGCCTGAAGGCCCAGAAGGAGATCAAGCAGGCGATCACCGACTGGCAGGCGGACTACCAACGCGTCTAGCGTTCGGCAGGCAGATGACCACACCGCGCACAGCGCGGTGTCGAGGCCCCGGCGCGGGGCGAGCGCCTGCGGCTGCTGCGAGGAGCGGAGCCGAGGAGCAGCGGCTCGTGGGGGTGGGGCCCCACGAGCACTGAGTGATGCAGTCCCCGCGCAGCGCACCCGGAAGTTCGGGGCGTAGCGCCGAGGTGAATATGCCAACGATCGCGGCGCCGGTGCGCCGATTTGGAGAGACATCGCGATGCGACGCCTGGTGGGTGCAGCCCCTGGTCGTGGCGGCCGGGCTCGGCCTGTTCGTCGTCTACTCGACCTGGGCGGCGTTCCAGGGCGAGTACTACCACTCGGGGCCGTACCTCTCACCGTTCTACTCACCAGAGCTCTTCGGCGACTCGCCGCACGCCTGGTTCGGACCGAAGCCGGCCGTCTGGCCCGCCTGGCTGCCATGGTCGCCGGCCTTCCTCATTCTCGGCGTTCCAGTCGGGTTCCGTCTGACCTGCTACTACTACCGCGGTGCCTACTACAAGGCGTTCTGGGCCGATCCGCCCAATTGCGCCGTCGGTGAGCCGAGAGGGTCGTACCTCGGCGAACAGTCGTTCCCGCTGATCATCCAGAACGTCCACCGGTACTTCATGTACCTGGCGGTCGTGTTCATCGGCTTGCTGGCTCACGATGCGTGGAAGGGGCTCTGGTTCACCGATCCGGCGACCGGCGTCACGAGTTTCGGTGTCGGCGTCGGCAGTCTGGTTCTCATGATCAATGTCACGCTGCTCGGCGGCTACACGTTCGGCTGCCACTCACTGCGCCACCTGGTTGGCGGCCGGTCGGACCAGCTGTCGGCCGCCACGCCGCTGCGGCAGTCGACCTACGACTGCGTGAGCTGTCTGAACCGGCGGCACATGCTGTGGGCCTGGATGAGCCTGGTCTGGGTCGGCTTCACCGACGTGTACGTTCGGATGTGCGCGATGGGCATCTGGACCGACTTCCGGCTGCTGTGAGCGGTCGGACTACGTGTTGACGGCGGCGAAACAGACGATGGACTACCAAACCCACGAGCATGACGTCCTGGTGATCGGCGCCGGTGGTGCCGGATTGCGGGCGGCCATCGAGGCGTCGGCCGCCGACGTGTCGGTCGGCTTGGTCTGCAAGTCGCTGCTGGGCAAGGCGCACACAGTCATGGCCGAGGGTGGCATGGCGGCCTCGCTCGGCAACGTCGACGACCGCGACGCCTGGAGCGTGCACTTCGCCGACACGATGCGCGGCGGGCAGTACATGAACAACGCGCGGATGGCCGAGCTGCACGCCAAGGAGGCACCCGACCGAGTGCGCGAGCTGGAGGCCTGGGGCGCGGTGTTCGATCGGACGCCGGACGGTCGCATCCTGCAACGCAACTTCGGCGGCCACAAGTATCCGCGGCTGGCCCACGTCGGCGACCGGACCGGCCTCGAGATGATCCGCACGCTGCAGGACCACGGGATCCACCAGGGGATCGACGTGCACATGGAGTGCACCGTGCTCACTCTGCTGAAGGACGGTGAACGCGTCATCGGGGCGTTCGCCTACGACCGCGAGCGCGGCCGCTTCCAGGTCTTTCATGCGCGTGCCGTGGTGCTGGCGACCGGCGGCATTGGCAAGGCCTTTCGAATAACCAGCAATTCCTGGGAATACACCGGGGATGGGCACGCCCTGGCTTACGATGCCGGGGCGGATCTCATCGACATGGAGTTCATCCAGTTCCATCCGACCGGGATGGTCTGGCCGCCCAGTGTGCGCGGCATCCTCGTCACCGAGGGCGTGCGCGGAGAAGGTGGCGTCCTGAAGAACAAAGACGACCACCGGTTCATGTTCGACGACATCCCCGACCTGTACAAGAACCAGACCGCCGACAACGAGGACGAAGGCTGGCGCTACACGCAGGGTGACAAGGAGGCCCGCCGGCCGCCGGAACTGTTGACCCGCGACCACGTCGCGCGGTGCATCGTCCGGGAGGTGCGCGAGGGGCGGGGCAGCGAACACGGCGGCGTCTATCTCGACATCGCGTGGATCAAGGAGCGACTGTCGAACGGCGCCGAGCACATCAAGAAGAAGCTGCCGAGCATGTACCACCAGTTCAAGCAGCTCGCCTCGATCGACATTACCGCCGAAGCGATGGAGGTCGGGCCGACGACGCACTACGTCATGGGCGGTGTGCGGGTCGACGCCGATACGCAGATGTCGAGCGTGCCGGGCCTGTTCGCGGCCGGCGAGTGCGCCGCCGGCCTCCACGGCGCCAATCGCCTCGGCGGCAATTCGCTGTCGGACCTGCTGGTCTTCGGCAGGCGCGCGGGAGAGTATGCCGCGACGTTCGCGAAGGAGCACGACGCCGGCGCGGTGAACACCGACCAGGTCGAAGGTGTCGCCAGGCGCGCGCTCGAGCCGTTCGCGCGCGAAGGTGAGGGGCCGTACAAGGTGCAGCAGGAACTGCAGGGCACGATGCAAGATCTGGTCGGCATCGTTCGGCAGGACGACGAGATGCGCCGGGCGCTCGACGAGATTGCGAAGCTGCGCGAACGCGCCGACCGGGTCGCGGTCATCGGGAACCGGGAGTACAACGCCGGGTGGCATACCGCGCTCGACCTGCCGCATCTGATGACGGTGTCAGAGGCGGTCACGCGGGCGGCGATCGAGCGGCAGGAGAGCCGCGGCGCGCACTTCCGGGAGGACCACCTCGGCAAGGACGAGGCCTGGGCCAAGATCAACCTGGTCGTCCGCAAGGTGGGTGATGGGTCGATGCAGGTGGTTCGCGAGCCGGTTCCCGCACTGCCGGCCGAACTGGCGAAGATCATCGAGGAGAATAGGTAGTGATGTCAGGCCGAGGTTCGGACGGTAGCCAGAAGGTGCGAGGGGGGATCAAGGCGCGCACGGCGCGCCTCGCGGGGACCGGAGTGGGGCACTCGGGGTCCCCGCGTAGGACCCCGCGGGGGTTCGGGGCGTAGCCCCGAGGTGATCATGAAATCGGCAACCTTCAGGATCTGGCGCGGCAACGCCGAGGGCGGCGAGTTCAAGGACTACTCGACCGAGATCAGCGAAGGCATGGTCGTGCTGGACGCCGTTCTGCAGATTCAGGCGGCGGAGGCGAACGACCTCGCGGTGCGCTGGAACTGCAAGGCGGGGAAGTGCGGCTCGTGCTCGGCCGAAGTGAACGGCAACCCGCGCCTGATGTGCATGACCCGCATGGATACGGTGCCGACCGATCAGCCGATCACGATCGAGCCGATGCAGACCTTCCCGTCGATCAGGGATCTCGTGACCGACGTGTCGTGGAACTTCAAGGTCAAGCAGGGCATCCCGCCGTTCACGCCGCGGCCGGCCGACGCGCCGGACGGCACCTGGCGGATGCAGCAGCGCGACGTGAACCGGGTGCAGGAGTTCCGGAAGTGCATCGAGTGCTTCCTGTGCCAGGACGTCTGCCACGTGCTACGGGATCATCGGAAGCACGGCGAGTTCATCGGGCCGCGCTTCCTGGTCTACGCGGCGGCGCTGGAGATGCACCCGCTGGACGTGGCGGACCGCGTCGAGGCACTGGCCGAGGCCGACGGGATCGGCTACTGCAACATCACGAAGTGCTGCACGAAGGTTTGCCCCGAGGAGATCACGATCACCGACAACGCGCTCATCCCGCTCAAGGAACGCGTCGTCGACCGCCTCTACGACCCGATCTCCAAGCTGCTGCGCCTGTTTCGCTGATCGTCCTCGCGCGAGGTTGGGCGTTGCGGTAGTCGATCCCTCTTGTTGGGAGGCGGCCGCTCGGATCTTCTTTCGGGAGAATCCTCTCCGAGAGCGCCCGGGCGGTCGATCTCGGGCTCACACCGTGGAAGCATCTTGCTTCGCTTGACCGTCGGCCGCCGACGGGATCGACGGCGCAACGCCCAATCTCGAGCCACGAGGCGAGTTTTGCCAGAGGCTTAACCTTCCAGCTGCGGATCGACGCCGGGTCAGTGCACCCAGCGGTCGTCGCGGTCCGGCTCCTCCCAGAGCGCCGCTTCCTCCGCCTCCCACTGCTGGCGCCGTGCCTGGCGCCGCCGCCGGTGGGTCCAGATTGCCAGCAACGCCAGGAGCGTGACGCTCGACCAGAGCGTGTAGCCGCTCGTCAGCCACGGCAGCCACCGTTCGACGACCGACTGGCCCAGCATGAAGTCCAGTTCGACCGAGCGCAGCGACCGGCCCGTGGCGATCCGCAGCGCCGCGTCGAACGACCGGCCGACCGCGACCATCGACAGAATCTCGGCCGGCGCCGCGGCGCCGTGCTCCTGGATCAACCGGCGCACCAGGCCGCCGGAGATTGCATAGGCTCGTGCCGGCGAGGCCCCGCCTTCGAGGAACCGGCGGTCGAGGGTAGCCAGCGTCAGCCGGCCCTCGACCAGCCGGGTCCAGGCGAGGCGGGTGCGATCGTTGAGTCCCCACGGGCGTTCGACCGTGATCGCCAGGCCTTCGCCGAACCAGCGCGGCAACGGTCGGCCGCGCGCCGCTCTGCCAATCAGGATGTGCGCGATCTCGTGACGCAGCACCGACTCGAGCGAGTCGTTCGGGTACGAAGGCGTTCGGGTGGGAAAGAGGACGATGAGGTCGCGGGCCGCGACGGCGTAGCCGGCAACCCAGTTCGGCACGCCGTCGCGTTGGGCGGCCGATTCGGCCGCCAACTCCACGCGGATCGGCGCCGTCACCCCGCGGATGCCCGAGAGCCAGACTGTCTGCAGCAGCGGCGTCGGATCGTAGCTGCGGATGCGCGTCGCGATGCCGTTGAACTGCTCGGGCGCCACGACGTCGAGCCGCAGCGTCTGGGCGCCGGCCGATGTCGCCGCGAGCCAGACCGCGACCGTCCAGCCAGTGACCGGCACGCTCCGACCGCGCATGCTCGCTACAGTATCACCGTGCCGCGCGGCGCTCGTCGCGGGGGCTGCTAGGTTCCGAGGACGCGCGCGATCTCGT
Source organism: Acidobacteria bacterium UBA2161 (assembly GCA_002328835.1). Taxonomy (GTDB): domain Bacteria; phylum Acidobacteriota; class Vicinamibacteria; order Vicinamibacterales; family UBA823; genus UBA2161. Next base: position 92,221 of record DCWN01000043.1, read on the forward strand.
CGCGGTCGGGTGTTTCGAGTGGGCGGGTCTCGCCGTTCACCTCGATCGTCACCCCGGCCGATTCCGGCCGCACTTCGGCAATGGTCTGCGCCGGGATGCTCCGCTCGGCGAGCGCGGTCACGATCCGATCGGCGTCGGCCGGTGGCGCCCCGATCAGTAGGGCGCCCGAGGCGATGAGCCGCATCGGGTTGACGTCGAACGGGCGGCAGACCGCGGCGGTTTCCGGAAAGATCTGGACCCGGCCCGCCTCGAGATGCAGGCCCAGGGACGACGCGGCCGCGAGTTCACACAGCCCGCCGGCCAACCCGCCCTCGGTCGGGTCGTGCATCGCATGCACGCCGCCCGTGCCCACCGCGGTGCGGGCGGCCGTGACGACGCTGATGCCGGGCTCGAAGAGAAAGTTCTCGGCGCGCGCCAGCGTGTCGCCGTCCAGCTCCGATGCTAGGGCGTCGTGCTTCTCGCGGGCCAGCAGCGCCGTGCCTTCGATGGCGATGCCCTGGGTGAGCACGATCCGGTCGCCCACTTCGAGGCCGGTCTTCGTCACCAGGGCGTCGCGCGCCACCTCGCCGAGCAGCTGGCCGACGACAATCGGGCGTTCGAGTCCGGTCGTGATCTCCGTGTGCCCTCCGCAGACGGTGATCCCGAGCCCCGCGGCGGTGTCATGCACGTCGCGCATGATGTCGTCGACGAGCCTTGCGGTCGTGGCGTGCTCGGGCAGCAGCAGCACGATCGACAGCCAGCGCGGCGTGGCGCCCATGGCGGCGATGTCGTTGGCGTTGACGTGCACCGCGTACCATCCGATCCGATCCGTCGCGAAGGTGATCGGGTCAGTGGTGACCACCAGGCACTGGTCGCCGAAGGCGATCGCGGCCGCATCCTCGCCGAGTTGGGGTCCGACGATCACGCGCGGATCGGTACGCCGGAGTCCGGTGAGCATCGCATCCAGCTGCGCGGCCGGCAACTTGCCCGCCGCGACGCGGGAGCGCTGGTTGTCTGGGGGCACGAGGGCGCCGAGGGTACCATCTGCCCCCGGAGTGGTCAATTTGGGGCAGTGAACAGGGCGACGAACCGGCCTTCTCTGTATAATGAACTGTTTAGCGGTGCCCGGATACGAACACCATGATTCAACGAGCCGTGACCTCGCGGCTGCCCACGCGCTACGGTGAATTCCTGCTGCATGCCTATGTCGAGGAGCGGGAGGATGAGGAACCCCGCGTCCATCTGGCGTTGGTGCGTGGCACCGTCGAAGCCGAGCCGGCGCCGTTGCTCAGGATCCACTCGGAATGTCTGACCGGCGACCTGCTGGCCTCGGTTCGCTGCGACTGCGGTGAACAGCTCGACCAGGCGCTCGCGGCGATCGGCGAGGCGCCAGGCGGCATCCTGATCTACCTGCGCCAGGAAGGGCGGGGCATCGGCCTCGTGAACAAGCTGCGCGCGTACAACCTTCAGGACGACGGGCTGGATACCGTCGACGCCAACCTCCACCTCGGGTTCGATCCCGACGAGCGCGATTACTCGGCGGCCGTGGATATACTCGAGGATCTCGGTGTGCCGGCAGTCCGGCTGCTCACGAACAATCCGAACAAGATCGCAGCCTTCGAGCGGTCGCAGGTCCGGGTGGTGGAACGCCTTCCGCTGGTGGTGAGCGAAACGGCCGAGAATGCGAACTACCTCGAGACCAAGCGGCGGCGGCTCGGGCATCTGCCGGGCGCCTAAGCGCGTTGCCAGATTCGCTGGATGTCCAACTATCGGAGCGGGCTATAATCGAGAGAGCGGTATCGACCCGGCCACACGGCGCCGCCATCTGGAACCCAGGTGGCCGCCGATTCCGTCTTATCTGAGGTGAGCGTGTTGCGATCGGTTGTTCGTGCATCTTCCGTCGTCGGCCTGGCACTCCTGGTCTCGTTCGCTTCACCGGGCGCGGTCGAGGCACAGTTCGGCGCCGGCCCGAGCCCGGTGCGCTACACCGAGGCTCAGGCCCACACGATGCGTCGCTCGGTGCAACTGCCCGGCACCGTCGAATCGGCGTCGATGAGCATCGTCGCCAGCGAGATGGCGGGCCTCGTCACCGAATTGCCGGCGCGGGAGGGGATGGCGGTCAGCCAGGGCGACATCCTCGCCAGCCTGCGCAGTACGAATCTCGAGTTGCGGATGCAGGCCACCGAGTCTGAACTGCGCGAGGCCGAAGCTCGCGCCCAACTGGCCGAGCGGGAGCTGGAGCGGGCGCGCGACCTGTTCGCCGATGAGTTGTTCAGCCAGCAGCAGCTCGACGGCGCCGAGTTCGAGTTCAATGCGCGCATCGGCAAGCAGGCGCAACTCGAGGCCGACCTGGCGGTGCTGCAGGACGACCTGGAGCGGTCGGTGATCCGCGCGCCATTCGACGGCGTCGTCGTGGACGAGCAGACCGAGGTCGGCCAGTGGCTCACGGTAGGCGGACCGGTGGTCGAGTTGCACGCCCTTAGCCGGTTGGAAGTGGTTGTCGAAGTACCCGAGCGGTACTTCGGTGCGATCGAACGGGGCACGGTCGCCACGGTGCAAGTGGGGTCCCTCGATGGCCTCGAGGTCGAAGGGCGGGTCAACGCCATCATTCCCCGCGCCAGCACACAGGCCCGCACGTTTCCGGTCAAGGTGAGGATCGACAACTCGAAGAGCCGGATCGGCGTCGGCATGCTGACGCAGGTGGCGTTCCCGATCGGCGAGAGCTACGACGCGGTCGTCGTGCCGAAGGACGCGCTGGTCCTGCGCGGACCGCAACGGTTCGTCTACGTCATCGGCGACGACGACGCGGCGGCCATCTTGCCGGTCGAGGTCGGCTCGGGGGCCGGCCAGTGGATTGCCATCGAGGGGCCGGTGCCGGCCGGCAGCCGGGTGATCACGCGGGGCAACGAACGCTTGCAGCCAGGTCAGGCCGTGGCCGGCGAGGCGCTCGATTACCCGCTGCCGTAGCAGCCTGCTACCCTGCGCCGCATGGAAGCCGCCTGGCTCAATCCACGCGAGCGGCGAGCTCTCGACGCCCCGGTCATTTCAGCGACAGAGCTCGACCGGGTTGCCGAGTTCTATCGATCCTGCCCGGCTCTCGAACCGACCCCTCTCCACAGACTCGCCGGCCTCGCCGAGGAACTCGGTGTCGGCGAGCTGCTACTCAAGGACGAATCGGGCCGCTTCGGACTGAACGCATTCAAGATCCTGGGCGTCTCGTACGCCTTCCATCGGGCCATGGCGACGCGCGGAGACGGTGACACGCCCGTCGTCGCGTGCGCCTCGGCCGGGAACCACGGCCGAGCCGTGGCGCGAGCAGCCCGTGAGTTCAGGTGCGCGGCGCGAATCTACCTTCCGGCGGGTACGGCCCCCGCGCGCGTCGAGGCGATCGTCTCCGAGGGCGCCGACGTCACGGTGACCGACGTCGGCTACGAGGCGTCGATTCAGCAGGTGGCGCGTGACGCCGAACGCGAGGGCTGGCTGGTCATTTCGGACACCTCCTGGCCGGGCTACGACGAGGTGCCGCGCTGGATCATGGCGGGCTACACCTGGATGATGACCGAGGCCGAAGAGCAGTGGGCACCGTCGCCGCCTCCCGACGTCGTGATTGTTCAGGGCGGCGTCGGCGGCCTCGTCTGCGCCGGCGCCAGCTGGTTCGCGCAGCGCTACGGCGTGGAGCGGCCGCTCTTCATCGCGGCGGAGCCGGCCGCGGCGCCCTGCTTGCTCGAATCGGCGAAGGCCGGCGGACCGGTCGTGGCCGAGGAGCGCCAGACGATCATGGCCTGTCTCAAGTGTGCCGAGATCTCGCCGGTCATTTGGCCGGTCCTCGCCGATGCGGTTGACGCCGTCGTGGCGATCGACGATCGGCGCGCCGCATGGGCGATGCGACGCCTCGCGAATCCGGCACCGGGGGAGCCGGAGATCGTGTCAGGTGGTTCGGGCGCGTGCGGCCTCGGCGCGCTCCAGGCGATCGTGACGGACCAGGTCTTCGCGCCGGTCCGCGCCGCCGCCGGGCTCGGCCCCACGTCACGCGTCCTCGTCGTGAATACCGAAGGCGCAACCGACCCGGTGCTGTATCGATCGATCGTCGGCGACTGACCGGCATCGGCACCAGCTCTCGAACGTCGCTTGCTCGCCGCCCGGATCCCGGCGATGATACAGCCTCGCATCAGCCCACCATGAGCGAGGCCCAGACGGCATGACGGCTCCGGTCACCCTACGCCGTGCGCTCGGCAGGTGGGATCTCACCGCGATCGGCATCAACCAGGTCATCGGCAGCGGCATCTTCCTGTTGCCGTCGGCCGTGACCCAGCAGGTGGGCACCTGGGCGGCGCTGGCGTTCGCCTTCGCGGGCCTGGCGTCGCTCCTCGTCGCACTCTGCTTCGCCGAGGTGGGGAGCCGCTTCGAGGTCACGGGCGGCCCGTACGTCTACACCCGCGCGGCGTTCGGCCGATTCGTCGGGTTCGAGGTCGGCTGGATGCAGTGGGTGACCCGGATCACGAGCTGGGCGGGCGTGGCCAACGGCATCCCCCTCGCGCTGGCCTTCTACTTTCCGGCGATGGCCACCGGGTTGCCGCACACACTGTTCATCCTCGGGCTCTTCGGTGCGCTGGCGGGGATCAACCTGCTCGGCGTCCGCCAGGGCGCCTGGGCGGTCAACTTCTTCACCGTCAGCAAGTTGCTGCCGCTGGGTCTCTTCATTCTGATCGGCCTGTTCTTCGTCCAGCCCGAGCCGTTCGCGATCTACCCCTCGGTGTCGTGGGCCGAGGGCTCGGCCGCGGGGTTGCTGCTGATCTTCGCCTTCGGCGGCTTCGACGTTGTCCCCGTGCCGGCCGGTGAGGCGTCGAACCCGCGCGGCCAGGTGCCGTTCGCGATGATCACGACGATCGCCGCGGTCACCGCTGTCATGCTGCTGGCGCAGGTCGTGACGATGGGGACCCTACCCGGGCTGAACGATTCGTCGACACCGCTCGCCGACGCCGCGTTCGTCTTCATGGGCGCGGGCGGCGCGTTGATGATTGGCCTGGGGTCGGTGATCTCGATGACCGGCAACAACGCCGGTCAGGTGTTGACCTCATCGCGCATGCTGTTCGCCCTGGCCGAGCACGGAGAGCTGCCCGCGCGGATCGCCGATGTGCACCCGCGATATCGGACACCGCACGTCTCGATTCTCGCTTCCACCGGCATCGCCGTGGCGCTAGCGCTGTCCGGGTCGTTCGTGGCGCTGGCCACGGCGAGTGCCATTGCCCGCCTGGTCACCTACACCGGCGTGGCCGCGGCCACGCTGCGGCTGCGGAGCCCCGACCACGACGGCCGCGTGCGGCCGCCGACGTTCCGGACGCCGCTTGGTGCGCTGGTACCCGTCCTGGCGATGGCGGTCTCGGTGATTATTCTCGTTGGCGCGTCACGCGAGCAGTTGATCGGCGGGGCGGCGGCTCTGGCGCTTGGCGCGGTCGTCTTCTTCCTGAACGATCGCGTCACCGGGGGGCCGGCGCGCCGCGAGTCGGTCTCGCACGAGGCGTCGGTCACACTGGATCGCGTCTGAGACGACCAACCCCGACGGATGCGGATGGAGAAGCAGCGATGACTTGCCTGGCTCGAGTGTTCGGTGTCGCCGCGGCGACCGTCGCGGCGTTTTCAGCGGCGGTGTCGGCCCAGGAGGCGATCTTCATTGTGCGGCACGCCGAGCGGACGGACCAGTCCTCCGACTCGACGCTGTCCGCGGAAGGCGAGAGCCGCGCGGAGCGGCTGGCCCGCCATCTGCGGGACGCCGGCATCGACGCGATCTACTCGACCAGCTTCCGGCGCACGCTCGGCACGGCGGCGCCGCTGGCTGAAGCACTGGGCCTCGACGTGCAGACCGAGCCGACGCTCGGCCCGGCCCCGATGGGCTCGGACGACCGGGTGGGCCGCTACGTCGAAGAACTGGTCACGCGGCTCGGTGAGCGGCACGGCGCCGATCGCGTGGTCGTCGTCGGGCACTCGAACACACTACCGGCACTGCTCGCCGCGCTCGGCCATCCGGAACCGATCTCGATCGCCGGCGACGAGTACGACAATCTATTTGTTGTCTTGCCCCAGCCTGACAGTCCGCCGACCGTGCTGCGGATCCGGTTCTGAAAGAGGCTGCGAGGCATCCCGCGCCCCTAAGGTCTGACTTGGGCGCGAGGGTGGGTGTTGCGCTGGTCGATCCCTTCTTAGGGAGGCGGCCGCCTGGATGGTCGACATGCGAGGAGGGGCTTCGCGCTCGCTCAGTCGGTTGAGCAGTGGCTCACACCTTAGAAGCACTCTGAGACCGACTGTTCGACGGACGCCGACGGGATCGACGGCGCAACACCCAGCCTCGTGACGAGAAACCGGCTCGGCGCAATGCCCAGCGTCGTGCCCAGAAGAGATCAGACGAAGCTGACGAACTCGTCCAACGGCTTCTTCGTGATCGCCGGGACCTTTGCATCGTCGGCGGGGTAGCCGACGACCAGTAGCAGGAACGGGCGCTCGTGCGACGGGCGGCCGAGAATCTCGTTCAGGAACCCCATCGGGCTCGGCGTGTGCGTGAGCGACGCCAATCCGGCGTGGTGGAGCGCCATGATGAGGAATCCGGCCGCAATACCGACCGACTCCTGCACGTAGTAGTGCTTCACCTTGCGCCCGTCGGGCAGCACGCCGAACGTCTCGCCGAAGATCGCGATCAGGTTCGGCGCGGTTTCCAGAAACGGCTTGTTCGAGTCGGTGCCGAGCGGCGCGAGCGCGTCGAGCCACTCCTGCGGCGCGCGGCCGCCGTAAAACGCCCGCTCTTCTTCCTCGGCGCCGGCGCGGATCTTCGACTTCACCGCCGGGTCCGAGACGACGACGAAGTGCCACGGTTGCAGGTTGGCACCGCTCGGCGCCGTTCCCGCGGCCCGCAGGCAGTTCTCGATCACCTCGCGCTCGACCGGGCGGTCGGAGTACTCACGAACGGTGCGGCGGTGCGTCGATTCTTCGTAGAACTCGAGCGCGCGGTGCCGCATCTCGTCCGTGGGCAGTTCGCGGTAATGGGGGAGCGGCAGGAACGTCGGAGTCGTCATGATCAGTCTCTTGAGGTTCGCGATCGTCGAAGCGCGGCATTCTAGCACGCGGGGCGTACGTCGTTCGCCGTCCCGCGACCCGCGCAGCGGGGTGCACGCATCGGCACGAAACTGCACCATCGTGCATCGTACGACGTTCTCCGTCGTAGTCCAGCAGCGCTCACAACATCTTTAACTACAATAGGTTGCACGGTCTCGCCGAATCGTCTGGAGTGCTCGAGGTCGTGCCTCCTCTTATTAATGTGGTGACCGCGATAAGATCGCTGGCCGACGATGACGAACGAGGCCCCTTCACACTTCGCAATTCTCGGTTCAGGCGCTGTCGGCGGGTACTACGGCGCGAAGCTGGCGCGCGCCGGCCACCGTGTCACGTTTCTCGCGCGCGGCGCGCATCTCGAGGCGATGCGCGAGCGCGGGTTGCAGATCCGCAGCGTGCTCGGCGACTTTGCGGTGCCCGCGGAAGCCACCAACGATCCGGCGTCGATCGGCCCGGTCGATGCGGTGCTGTTCACTGTGAAGACCTACGACAACGACACGGCATTGCCGATGCTGTCGCCGCTCGTCGGCGATGCGACGACCGTCCTGACGCTGCAGAACGGCATCGATAGCTCCGATGAGGTGGCCGCCGTGGCCGGGGAGGAGCGAGTGCTGGGTGGGGCGACCTACATCGCGACCGCGCTCTCCGCACCCGGACTCATCGAGCAGACCGGCACACACCGAAAGATCGTCTTCGGCGAGGTCTTCGGCGACCGCTCGCGGGTGTCGGACCGCGTGTCGACGCTCGGCCAGCTCATGGAGGCTGCCGACATCGAGATCGAGACGGTGGCCGACGCCCGCCGTCGCCTCTGGGAGAAGCTCATCTACCTCTGCCCGTTCGCGTCGTTCACCGGAGCGGCGCGATCGCCGATCGGCAAGCTGTGGAGTGATGCCGATACCCGGGAGCGCTTCATGGCGGCGGTGAGAGAAGTCGAGGCGGTCGCCCGGGCCGAGGGCGTGAAGGTGAGCGACGAGGTGACCAAGGACATCCGTGCCTATATGGAGGCGCTGCCGCCGGCGACGCGCTCGTCGATGCTGATCGATCTATCCCAGGGGAAGCGGATCGAGGTGGAGGCACTTCAAGGCACGATCGTCCGGCGGGGCCAGAGGCTGGGTGTCCCCACGCCGATCGTCGGCGCCCACTACGCGGTGCTCAAGCCGCATGCCGGGGGCGCGCCGGCGTGAGGGCCTGCACCCGGTGACGACGGTCGCCGTAGGTTTCGTTCTTGGCTACCTCATCGGCTTGACCGGCGTCGGCGGCGGCGCGCTCATCGCGCCGACGCTGTACGCGATCCTGGGCCTGGGCTACCAGGCCGCCATCGCGGTCTCGCTCATCTACGCGGTCATCACGAAGATCATCAGCGCCGTCCAGCATCTCCGTCAGGGGTCGGTGCTCTGGCGCGTGACGCTCCTGTATGGGGTCCTGGGGATTCCGGGCGCCATCCTGGGTTCGCGGCTGGTCTACTGGGCGGGCGACGCGGCCGAAGGCATCTTCCCCTTCATCATGGCCGGCATGCTGGCGCTCGTCGCCTCGCTCATCGTCTGGGAAGCCGGTGCCGGCGCCCGCGGGCGGCCCAAGCCGTTCTCGCCGGTCGACCTCACCGCGCGCAGCGTGATGGTCGTCGCGGCCGTACAGTTCTTCGTCGGCATCCTGCTCGGGGCGACGTCGCTGGGCGCCGGCAGCTTCGTGATCCTCTCGATGCTCTACCTCTTCCGGATGCCCGCACGGCAGGTCGTGGGGTCGAACATCGTCATTGCGATCTTCATGGGCACACCGGCCTGGCTGACGCACTTCGCCGTGGTCGGGATCGACTGGAATCTGCTGGGCCTGCTGATGATTGGCTCGGTCTTCGGCTCGGTGCTTGGCGCCAAGTCGACGATGCTGGTGCCCGAGCAGCGCCTCAAGCAAGCCGTGGCCGGCCTGATCTACATCGGCGCGATCGCGACGTTCGTCAAGGCCTGGACGGGCTGAATGCTTCTCGCGACCTGACGCGGTGGATGCGGTCGCCGGCGAAGATCAGTGGCCGGCGGTCAGCAGGGCGTTGAAGAAGACCCGGAACGTGGCGTGTGACTGGGCCCGGTGCTGGGCCCGGAAGCCGATCAGGACGGCCCGGCCGTCTGCCACCGCGACGTCCACGAGCGCGGCCTGGCCGGCGATCCGCTCGCCGCCTTCCAGCCACCCGCTGAGAAGCGGGTCGCCCTGACCGTAGCGGGCCGCCACACGCGGATCGCCGGCAGCGCCAGCGTCCACCCGAAACGCCGCGCTCGAGGCGAAGAAGGCGGCAGTCTCGGCCGGCATGCCGAACCCGAGCGGATGGCCGGCCTCCAGGACCAGCGCCAGGATCGACCCCGGGCAGTAGAACTGGTCGGCCGACAGATCGCCGACTAGGTTCGTGATCGGCAGGTCGAGCGCCGAGATCGCCAGGCTCGTCGAGGAATCGAGCGCGACGAGTGTGCCGCCGTCCTCGACGAATTGCCGCAACGCGGCGACGCCGGGTGTGCCCAGGCCGCCGGCGAACTCCGGCGGCACCCGGTCGGCCGGGTGTCCATCGCGCAACTGACGTGATTCGGCGTCGGGCAGGATCACCACATCCACGCGGTCGTTCAGACGACCGGATCGGATGTCGGCGTCGCTGAGCGATTCGTAGGCGAACTCGTGCTGCTCCAGGAGCCACCGGGTCCAGCCTTCGTCGATGTTGCTCACCCATGGCTTGTACAGGCCGATGCGTGCTCCGCCGACCGCGCGAGTCGTGACGCGCACGGCGCCTCCCCGTACGTCGAGGCCGAGGTCTCGCGCCAGTTGAGCGACGATCGGCTCCGCCCGCTCGGAGGCTGGGACGACGATCGCGCCCGCCGCGAATCGCCGGTCGCCGACGGTGACCGGCTCGACCGCCCATGCGGGTTCGAGCCCGGCCGCGCGCAGGCGGTTCACCGCAATCGCACCGCCATTGCCAGAGCCTTCGATGACGAAGTGCGCGGCGTCGCCGAGTTCTTCGACGCTGCCCGCCTCGACTTCGGCTCGCATCAGCCTGACCAGCGCCGGCGGTTCGAACGCGTCGGCAACCGTGTCGACCCGAACGCCCATCTGGAGCGGCAGCGTCCAGCCGGCGACGTCGTAGGGCCGCTCGGGCGGCCCGCCGGGCGAGAGCCGGCGAACCGGATACGCCTGGCGCTCCAGGAGCGTCTTGACGTAGGCCCGGAAGGGCTGGGCCATGAGCACCAGATCGGTGCCGGCCGGATACTCGACATCGCCCGCGCGGAAGGCGGTGCGGGCGCGACGCACCTCGACTCCGCCATCGACCAGTAGATTCGTCAGCGTCGCCGCGGCCGCCGGGTCGTGCTGCTCTCGCGGAATGACGAACGCAAACGGAGATCCCGCCCGGCCGGCTTCGACCGCGCGACGCCCCATCGCGTAGAAGTTGTCCACCAGGTCCTGGCGGTATCTCGCGCTCGCCGTCAGGAGGCCCCGCGCGGCGGAGAGGTCGTACTCGATGATGTCGCGGAGCGTCCAGACGCCGCCCGGCCACGGGTTGGGAAAGTTGGTCTGCGCGCGATAGTCGGGCAGGCCACGCCACGATCCGATCAGGTCGGACGCGGGAACGGTGACCGGATAGGACAGGCGCGCGCTCGCGGCTTCCGTCAGCAAGCACACGGTGTTGTGCCCGAGCGGCGCCGAGTCTTCGTACCCCGGCCAGTAGTAGTCGTACAACGCGTTGGAGACGACGCCCGAGCGCCCGGCCCGCTCCAGTTCGAGGGCCATCGCCTGTCCCAGCAGGCCGGCTTCGCGCCAGATGAGGGGGTCGTAGTTTGGATCGAGCGGCGCGTAGTTCGGCGGGACGAAGAACCGCGGACCGCTCGGTCCCATCTGGTGCATCGAGAGAAACACCTGAGGATGCCACCGGCCGTAGAAGAACGCGGCGAGCGACCGGTTCTCGGCCATGTTCAGCATGAACGCATCGCGGTTGATGTCGTGCCCGACGTATTCGTGGTACAGCCACGGCATCGGTGACGCTTCATGGTCGGTGCCACGGTTCCGGTCGTGCCAGTCGACGACCAGGCGATGGCCGTCGGGGTTGAGCGATGGCAACAGGACGAGCACGACACGGTCGAGCACGTCGAGCGTGGCCGTGTCGTCGGCCGTGGCCAGTTCGTAGAGCAGCTCGCTCGCAGCCTGGCTGGCGCCGATCTCGGTCGAATGAATGCTGCAGCCGATGGCCACGATGACCGGCTGCTCGGCCGCGAGCGCCGCGGCCTCGGTCGGGTCGGTGATGCGCGGGTCGGCGAGGCGCTTGTTCACCGCCTGGATTTCATCGAGCCGCTGCAGGTTCCGCGGTGAACTGACAAACGCCGCGATGATCCGATTCCCGTCGGTGGTAGCGCCGACGTCACCGATGACGACCCGATCGGAGGCGTCCGCGACGGCGCGCGCGTACGCCACGATCTCCGGCCAATCCGCCAGGCGACCGGGCGTCCCCAGCTGAAAGCCGAAGAATCGCTCCGGGGAGGGCTGGGCCGAGGCTGGCGCCGCCGCGCTGCTTGTGAGGAGCACAGCGAGCAGCAGCGACGCGTATCCGATGCGCGAGCGCGAGACGCTCAACGGCATGATCACCTCGACGTTCGTCTTGGAAACGCGGCACCGGCCGTCCGGCCGCCGCGAAGGTGCGGCCATCATAGCAAACCTTCCTGGACGGCCGGCCGACGGGAACTTAGAGGCTGGGCGACTGTTCGCGGACGTCCTGCAGCAGCTGTTTCGAGAGGATCACGACGGGTGCGTCGCCGTCCGGCTCGTCCGAGCGATCGCGCTTGGCAATTCGGACACGCTGGATGCGACAACCCGACGGGTAGGCGACGAGGGCAACCGGCGCCGGCACCGAGAGCGTGCGCAGCAGGCCGTCGGCGTCGTCCGCCGGCTCGGCGGGGGCGCTCGTACCGACCGGCAGCGGCCCTGCGCGGTCGGTTCGCAGCGCCCAGGCCGCGAGCCGTCGCGCCGGATTCGAGGCCGGTCGCGGGGGCCTCGGGGTGGGCCGAGGGCGAACCCCCTCCGGCGCCACCGTCGGTGGCGGCGTGTCGACGGACGCCGGCGAGTCGGTTTCGGGAGCGGCCGAACTGGACCGCTCGAAAGGATGGAGGTCCTTCCTCAACATGCCGATCGTCTTCACGAACCACGACTGCGCCGCCGCGGTTCCGCTCTGCTCGATCGGCGTGGGCTCCTCGATGGGTGCCTGCCGGCGGGCGCCGTCGTTCACGACCTCGACCATCGATTCGAGCCGATCGTCGAGTGCCTGCAGCAACGGATCGTCGACCGCGGCGTCGTCGGTCTCCGGCTTCGGCGGTTGCGGCTCGGCCTCGTCGACGATCTCGCCGGAGATTGCGTCCGACCCCGAAGCCGGGGCGGCGAGTACCGCGGAGAGTTCGATCTCCTCCTACCCCGCCTGTTTCGCCGGGGCGACCGGGGTGGTTGTGACCACCGGTGCGGCCGGCGCGGGGGTCGCCTCCCCGCGCCGCTGCTCGGCGGCCACGGCCGCCCGTTCCGCGGCCTCGACGTCGCGCCGCGCCTGCTCCCGCGCGCGCTCCGCATCCTTGCGCTGTCGTTCGGCGTCGCTCGCGGCCTGCTCGGCGGCTTCCACGTCGCGGCGTGCCTGTTCGCGCACCGCCTCAGCGGCCTTGCGTTGCTGCTCGGCTTCTTCGACGGTGCGCGCGGCGGCCGCGCCGGAACTGCTGACCGCGTCGATGTCAGCTGTCGGACTGGCGATCGTCGTGGGAGGCAAGCTCTCCCTCGGTCGGAGCTTCGGCCTGCTGCCCGCACACCGTGGCATCGTCGTGTCCGGCATGTACCGCCTCGTCCGGCATCCGATCTATCTCGGGTACCTCGTGACACATCTGGCGTTCCTCTGCGCGCATCCGCTGGCCTGGAACCTTACGGTCCTCGCCGCCGCAGATCTGGCGCTCGTCGTCCGGGCGTCGCTCGAGGAGCGGACGCTGGTGAGGGATCCCGATTACGCGCGGTACCGGGCCGGCGTGCGCTGGCGCCTCGTGCCGGGCCTGCTGTAGCGGTTAAGCGGGAGAGGGCAGCGGGGTCAAGCCTGGCGCAGCACCGCGACCGTCGCGCCCAGATGGCTGTCGGGTGCATCGGCGAAGCTCTCGACCAGGGCGTGTCGTTCCAGAGCTGCCTGGACGATCCCTCGCTGCGTCCCCACGCCTCGGCCGTGAATGATCCGGATTTCCATGAGGCCGGCCGCGTGGGCCGCGTGCACGTACTCGTCGACGACCGATTTCACGTCACGCGGCGCGAAGGGGTGGAGGTCGAGTAAGCCGTCGATCGGCAGGCGATGCGCCCGGCCGTCGTCATTCACGAGGTGGCGTCAGGCCCGGCATCGTCGTAGGTGGCAGTCACCGACGTCGTGATGCCCCCACGCACCGAGAAATCACCGACGACTTTCATCCGTCTCGGGCGGCAGGTGGCGACGAGGTCGTCGAGGATCTGGTTGGTCGCCGCCTCGTAAAAAATCCCTTTGTTCCGGTATTCGATGAGGTAATATTTCAGCGCCTTCAGCTCGATGCACTGCTGGTCGGGCACGTAGGTGATCCGGATCTCGCCGAAGTCCGGCAGCCCAGTCTTGGGACACACTGACGTGAACTCCGGGCAATGGATCGCGATCTCGTAATTGCGGTCGGGACGAGGGTTAGGGAAAGTCTCGATCGCGGCGCCTGGCATATCGAAGGATCTTAGCACTGGCGTGGCACGAGGCTTGCGCCAGCGAAATCACGGCATCATTGACACCGGCACAGCCGCGAGCTAGCATACGGCGGTTTTTGGGTTGAAACCGCGACCGTCGCCCGCGCGCGCGATGGTCGGCAGGATCTACTTTGCGCGCTCAAGTCAGGGGGACGCCGATGGCCGACGCCCGAAGGATGGGCAAGTCCGAACTCTTCTCGCACTTCGCGGAGCGGTTCCAGATAAAACGGGCTCAGGCTCGTGAGATCTTCGACGAGTTGAATTCGCTCGCCGAATCGGAGCTGAAGCGAGCAGGCGAGTTCGTGCTGCCGGGAATGTGCAAGCTGGTAGTGCAGAAGCGGAAGGCGCGGTTGGGCCGCAATCCCGCCACGGGTGAGACGATCAAGATTCCCGCGAAGACCGTCGTGAAGGCGCGAATCGCGAAGCAGTTGAAGGACACCGTACTTCCGGTGAAGAAGTAGTCGGTCGGCCGTTACAGCATCGCGTCCTCGACTTCGTCCGGCTGGGTCTCGATGGCCGTCCTGTGGCATCGAGACCTGGCCCGGCGACCTACCGATAGCGTCAGGCTCCGCGTAGCCGTCGGGCGAGTTCCCTGATGTCCAGCCGCCCCATCTTGTGTTTCAGCGTGCTGAGCGGGATTCCTAGGTAGCGAGCCGTCGCCGAGACGTTCCACTCCGAGCGTTCGAGCGCGCGCAGGATGAAGTTTCGCTCGAACGTGTCGCACGCCTCCTGGAGCCGGTTCTCGTTGCCGTCCGTACCGGCTGTGTCCAGGCGCGCCAGGTGATACTCGATCGGCAAGTCCTCGTCGGTGATCCAGGGCTTGTCGCTGAACGCGATGAGCCGCTCGATCAGGTTCTCCAATTCGCGGATATTGCCGGGCCACCAGTGGCTCGAGAGCAGTTTGATGGCCGAGTCCGACACACCCTCCACGGCCTTCTTGAATCTCCCGTTGTAGCGCTCGACGAACTGCCGGCAGAGGTCCGGGATATCCTCGGGCCGCTCGCGCAGCGGCGGCATCCGGATCGGAATGACGTTGATCCTGTAGAAGAGGTCCTCCCGGAAGCGGCCGTCCTTGACCGCCTTCTCCAGATCGACGTTCGTCGCGACGATGAGCCGGAAGTCCGTCTGAATCGGCTTCTGGCTGCCGATCCGCTCGATCTCGCCTTCCTGAATCGCCCGAAGCAGCTTGGCCTGCAAGTCGATCCGGAGTTCGCCAATCTCGTCGAGGAAGAGGGTGCCGCCGGTGGCGAGTTCGAACTTGCCTAGCTGCTGTCGGTGCGCGCCGGTGAACGAACCGCGCTCGTGGCCGAAGAGCGTACTCTCGACCAGGTCGGCCGGGATCGCGGCCAGGTTGACCGGAATGAACGGCCCCGAGGCGTGGTCGGACTTGCGGTGGATGAGCCGGGCCAGCAACTCCTTGCCGGTGCCGCTCTCGCCCAGAATCAGGACCGTGGCTGAGAGCTGCGACACCTTGTCGACGAGACCCACGATGTCGCGGAGCGACTTACTCGATCCAATGACCAGCTCCGGTGCGTCCTGGTCGGCGACCTGCGCCGTGAGCGAGACGACCTGACGGCTCAGTTCCTGACGCTCGACCGCGAGGCGCACGAGTGACTGCAGTGCGTCGTGCGCCACATCCTTCGTGACGTAGTGGAAGGCGCCGTGCTTCATCGACTGCACGACGGTCTCGACCTCGTCGATCGCCGAGATCATGATGACCTCGACGTCGGCGTAGTTCTCTCTGGCGATCTGCAGCAGCTCGAACCCGCTGATGCCCGGCTGGCGAACGTCGACGAGCATCACGTTCACGGCCTGCTCGCGGAGGTCGGCGATCGCCTCTTCCGCGCTCAGCGCGGATACGACGTGGTAATCGGTCTTGAGCGGCGTGGTCAGCGCGGCACGTGCCGAGTCGTCGTCGTCGACGATGAGCACCGTCTTCTGCTTGCGGGTCATGATCGGGATGCACGCCGTTGAAGGATTCGGTATTGTAGGTCTCGCTCCGAGGCCGGTGCAAGGCTCGGACTACAATAGCGTGCGAATGCCCACGTCGACGGCCACGCGACCATCGGAGGATCTGACTCGGGACGATCGTCTCGAGCTGTACTACTTTGCCCGGTTGACGCGCGACATCGAGGAGCGCCTCGCGGTGCTCTATCGTCAGAACAAGGTCGTCGGCGGTCTGTACCGCAGCCTCGGCCAGGAAGGCGAGTCGGTGGCGTCTGCCTACGCGCTCGCCGAGGACGACGCCGTGGCCGCCCTCATCCGGAACCTGGGCTCGCTGATCGTGCAGGGCATCCGTCCGCGCGCCGTCTTCTCCCAGTACATGGCCAAGGGCACGTCGCCGACCCGCGGGCGCGATCTCAATCTGCATTTTTCGCACATTCCCGACGACGGCGGCCCGATCGTCGTCGGGCCGATCAGCATGCTGGGCGACCTGGTGCCGGTCATGGCCGGGGTCGGTCTGGGTGCCCGGATGCAGGGCCGCTCGCTCGTCGGCATGACCTACATCGGTGACGGTGGCACCAGCACCGGGGCGTTTCATGAAGGGATGAACTTCGCGGCGGTCCAGAAGCTTCCTCTGGTGGTCATCGCCGAGGACAACAAGTACGCCTACTCGACCCCGGTGAGCCAGCAGATGGCCCTCGCGCGGATCGACCAGCGCGCCGATGCTTATGGCATCCCGCATGAGATGGTCGACGGCAACGATATGTTGGCCGTGTACGACGCCGCCAGACGGGCCGTCGTTCGGGCGCGCCAGGGTGACGGGCCGTCGCTCGTCGGCGTCGACACGATGCGGATGCGGGGGCACGCCGAGCACGATGACATGCGCTACATGTCGAAGCCGCTGCTCGATGCCTGGAAGGCCCGGGACCCGATCGCGCGCTACCGCGACCACCTCATCGAGACCGAAATCGCGACCGAGACCGATCTGGCCGACATCGACGCGATGAGCCTGGCGTACGCCGAGGCCGAGGCCGAACTGGCCGAGGCCGAGCCGGCGCCCGATCCGGACACGGCGGCGGGCGGCGTCTTCGCCGGTGAACACTTCCAGCCGACGGTGGATATCGTGCACTCGCCATTCCGGAAGAAGCGCGGGGCGCCGCGCCATGCCCCGGCGGCCGAGGCGAGGTCCTGATGGCGGAGAGAACCTACCTCGAGGCGATCCGGCAGGGCCTGGCCGAGGAGATGGCCAGGGACGAGCGCGTGTACGCGATCGGCGAGGACATCGGGGCCTATGGCGGTGCGTTCAAAGTGACCGAGGGCCTGCTCGATCGATTTGGGGCCGAACGCGTGATCGACACGCCGATATCGGAGACCGCGATCATCGGCGCGGCGATTGGCTCGGCCTATGTCGGGATGCGGCCAGTTGCCGAGCTGCAGTTCATCGACTTTGTAGCGTGTTGCTTCAACATTCTGACGAACTTCGCTGCCAAGAGCCGCTACCGGTGGGGCGCCGGCGTGCCGATGGTCGTGCGCGGGCCGTGCGGCGGCGGCGTCAGTGGCGGACCGTTTCACTCGGCTAATCCGGAGGCGCACTTTCTCCATACGCCGGGCCTCAAGATCGTCGAGCCCTCGACGGCGTACGATGCGAAGGGGCTGATCAAGGCCGCGGTTCGCGATGATGATCCCGTGCTCTTCCTCGAGCACAAGTTTCTCTATCGGCGTGTGAAGGACGAGGTGCCCGACGCGGACTACGTGGTGCCGATCGGCCAGGCCGTGGTGCGCCGGCCCGGCGACGACGTCACGGTCGTGACCTTCGGCGCGATGACCTACACGGCGCTCGAGGCGGCGGAGCAACTCGCCCAGCGAGACGTGGAGGTCGAGGTCATCGACCTCCGGACGCTCTCACCGCTCGATCATGAGACCGTGCTCAAGTCACTCGCGAAGACGAACAAGATCGTGGTGTTGCACGAGGCGCAGCGGACCGGCGGAATCGGCGCCGAGATCGCCGCGGCCATCACCGAACGCGGCTTCGAGCATCTCGACGCGCCGCCCGTGCGGCTGGCGTCACTCGACACACCGGTGCCGTACAATCCCGCCCTGGAGGCGGCGTTCCGTCCGGGCGTCGAGCAGATCGTCGCCGCGGTCGGGCAATTGGTGGAATACTGAGGACTGAAGACTGAAGGATACCCGTGGCGGCCGGCTGCGCGTTCCCCCCGGTCGCGCGGGTCGTCTGAGGACCAGAGGCATGTCAACCGATGTCGTGATGCCCCAGATGGGCGAATCGATCGCCGAGGGCACCATCGTACGCTGGCTCCGCAAGGTCGGCGATGAGATCGATCGTGACGAACCGC
Source organism: Acidobacteria bacterium UBA2161 (assembly GCA_002328835.1). Taxonomy (GTDB): domain Bacteria; phylum Acidobacteriota; class Vicinamibacteria; order Vicinamibacterales; family UBA823; genus UBA2161. The sequence goes on from DCWN01000043.1 coordinate 110,331, forward strand.
TGTTCGAGATCTCGACCGACAAGGTCGATGCCGAGATCCCGTCACCGGCCGCCGGAATCCTCATCGCGATCAAGGTGCAGGAAGGCGAGACGGTGCCGATCAACAGCGTCGTTGCCGTGATCGGCGAGTCGGACGACGTCGCGAGCGCCGCTCCGCCGGCGGAGGCCGCGCCCGCGACACCCGCGCCGCCGGCCCCGAGTTCGCTCGCCGCGGCCGATCCCTCGGCGGCTGGTGCCGTCGAGCGCGTCCGCTCGTCGCCGCTCGTTCGTCGCCTTGCGCGCGAGCATGGAGTCGACCTGTCCCAGGTGACCGGCTCCGGGTCGGGTGGCCGGGTGACGAAGCAGGACATCCTCGCCCACATCGATCGTCGCCCGGCCAAGGTGTCACCGGCACCGCCGGGCACTGACGCGCCGCGTCCTCGTGTCGCCCCGGTCGCATCGGTCGACGCTGCACCCGGGGTCTCGGCCGAGGGGACCGCGCCCACGTTCGAGGCGGGCCAGTCGAGCGTGGCAGTGCCGATGACGGTCATGCGTCAGCGCATCGCCGAGCACATGGTGGCCAGCCGGCGGACGTCGGCCCATGTGCACTCGATCTTCGAGGTCGACTTCAGCCGGGTCCAGCAGCTCCGCAAGGCGCATGGCGCTCGGTACGACCGGTCCGGCGCGAAACTCACGCTCATGCCGTTCATCGCCAAGGCGGTGATCGACGCGTTGCGGGCGATGCCGATCGTCAATACGTCGGTGGACGGCGACCGGGTCGTCTACAAGCGCGACATCAATCTGGGTGTGGCGGTGGCGCTCGAGAGTGGATTGATCGTTCCGGTCGTCAAGAACGCCGACGAGAAGAACCTGCTCGGCCTCAGCCGTGCCATCGCCGATCTGGCCGGCCGGGCCCGTGCCAGGCAGCTGGTCCCGGCCGACGTGCAGGACGGCACCTTCACGATCACGAACCCGGGCGGGCTCGGCGCGGTGTTCGGTTTGCCGATCATCAATCAGCCGCAGGTGGCGATTCTCGGGGTCGGCTCGCTCGAGAAGCGGCCGGTCGTCGTCAACGACGCCATCGCCATCAGATCGATCGCCTACCTGACCCTCGGATTCGATCACCGCCTGATCGACGGCGTGGTCGCGGATCAGTTCATGGGGCACGTCAAACGTGGCCTGGAACAGTTCGAGGAATCGATCGTCTGACGGCCGCATTTGGCGCGGCCGGCTCGACGCCATGAAACCCCTCGATGTCCGCCGGCTCGGCACCGTGGCCTACGGCGACGCAGTCGACCTGCAGCGTGCCTTGGTCGACGATCGCCGCCACGGGCGGGTCGACGATCTGCTGCTGCTACTCGAGCATCCGCCGGTGATCACGCGCGGTGCAAGCGCGCGCAATCGTCGCGACCACGTCCTGGCCGATCCGGCCACGCTCGAGGCCGAAGCGATCGACGTGGTCGACACCGGCCGGGGTGGCGACGTGACCTACCATGGCCCTGGCCAGCTCGTCGGATATCCGATCCTCGATCTCAAGCCCGACCGATGCGACGTGCACCGGTATGTGCGCGACCTGGAGGAGGTCATGATCCGCGCCGCGGCGGCGTTTGGTGTCGCAGCCGAGCGGGTCGACGGCCTCACCGGTGTCTGGGTGGGTGATGCGAAGCTCGGCGCCATCGGCGTCAGGATCTCCCGGTGGATCACCAGTCACGGATTCGCCATCAACGTCGATCCCGATCTCTCCGGATTCGGCCACATCGTTCCGTGTGGCATCGGCGACCGTGGCGTCACGTCGCTATCCGCGGCGCTCGGCCGGCCCGTGACCGTTGATGCCGCTGGCGATGCCATTGCCAGCAGCTTCGGCGACGTCTTCCAGCGCACCGTCCGCCTCGCCGTACCCGCCTGATCGCGCAAACTCGGCCTGCTTCGAGGCCCGGGAATAAACCTCCGCCGGTCGGGTGTTCTTGGCTAGTGACGGAGGAAATAATGCGTGATGTGGTGGCGGAACGAGCGTTGATCGAACGCTTGCAGGCCGGCGACGCGGCGGCGGTGGCTGATCTCGAGTCGGCCTATGGCGCCAAGATCTGCCAGCTCGCGTTTCGGTACATGAAGAACCGCGAGGATGCGGAAGAGGTGACCCAGGACGTCTTGATGAAGGTATTCAAGAAGGTATCGGCCTTCCGAGGCGATGCTGCCCTGACCTCCTGGATCTACCGGATCACGTTCAACACGGCGATGTCCCGGCTGCGGAACGCCAAGTTCAGCCGTCCCCTGGAAGTGCTCGAGGACGATCGGTCCTTCTTCAGCGAGTCGGGCGAGCGGGAATCCTACAAGCGCGAACCGGCCGACTGGTCGATGCTGGCTGACGATGAGCTGATGCGAAGCGAGCTTCGCCAGCGGCTGGTCGAAGCGCTGGGTGAGCTACCGACGATCTACCGGACGCCGGTCCTGCTGCGCGATATCCAGGGGCTGTCGACCCAGGAAGCCAGCGCCGTGCTTCGGGTGAAGACCCAGACGCTCAAGTCGCGCCTGCACCGCGGTCGGTTGATCCTGCGCGAGAAGCTGGGCGAGTTCGCCGACGGCCTCGGCTTGACTAGGTCGGGGCTTCGCCCCGAACCCCCGCGCGGGTCTCCGCGGGGACCCCGAGTGCCCCACTCCGATCCGCGCGAGGCGCGCCGTGCGCGCCCTGGTCTCAACGTAGCGAGCTGAACTCTGGGCGGAAGGCGCCCTATCTGATTATGCCCGCGCGCGGGCGTCGTCGAATTCCACCTGCTCACCTGGGCTGAGGCTGGGCACGACGTGCTCCCGCACGCCGGTCGAGCCCACCTTGACCAGCGTCGCAAGCACCGCGGCCGTCGGCCGCTGATCGACTGCGACAAAGCAGCTGAACGTGGGCCGACCCCGGCTGCCCGCGATCGCCTCACAGAGATCGCTGGCGGCCGACGCCAGTCCGAATGGTCCAGGCGGCCAGAGATGCGGCACCCGCGCTTTGAGCCGTCCGATCGCCTGATCCGAAAGCACGCTGGCCAGCGGAGCCGTGGCGATGGTCGCGCTGCCCCACGTGACGACGGTCGCGTGCGGCGGCAGACCCAGCACCGAGAGCGTGACGTCGCGCGCGGCGCAGTCGGCTTCGAGGGCGACGATTGCCCGCACGGCTGAGGCCAGGGCTCGCGGCGCCGACCCGATCAGCCGGCACCGTTCGGCCGCGCCGTCCCGGACCGCCTGCTGCATCAACCCACGCTGGCTAGCGCCCGCGCAGACGACGACGGCGTCGCGGTCCTGGTCGAGCAGGCGGCGCAGCCGGGCCAGGCCCACCTCGCCGTTCCATTCCGCCGGCCGTGGGCCGGCCGCGTCGGCCATCACCACCACGTCGGCCCCGATCGCCATCGCCAGGTCACCGCTGGTGGTCAACCGCGTATCGGAGCGCTCGATGGAACACGACTGCCGGATGTCGAGCGCCTTGCCTGCGGCGACGTCGGATGCGTCGTCCACGAGCCGGATCTCGTTGATCCGATCGCGCGCGGCGAGCGTATGGGCGATCGTGCCGCCGAGATCGCCCGCTCCGATGATGGCTACACTAGACATGTGGCGACTGTCGGACAGGGTATTCTATCTGGGGATGGTGAGATGACGGACACAGAACAACTGAGCGGGAAGGTCGCCATCGTCACGGGCGGCTCGAGTGGCATCGGTCTGGCGATCGCGTCGACGTTTCACGCACACGGCGCCAGCGTGATGATCGGCGCGCGGGATGGCGCGCGCGTGGAGCGCGCGCGGAAAGCGCTGGGTGACGAACGCGTCGACGGCGCGCCGCTCGATGTCCGCGACCCGGCCCAGGTCGAGGCCGTCGTGGCGCGCGCGGTCGAGCGGTTCGGCGGGCTGGACATCCTGATCAACAACGCCGGGGTGGGCGGATTCGAGAAAATCGCCGATCAGTCGCTGGACGAGTGGCGCGGCATCATCGATACGAACCTGTCGGGCGTGTTCTACTGCTGCCGGGCGGCGATTCCGCATCTGCGCGAGCACGGCGGCGGGTTCATCGTCAACATCAGCAGCCTCGCTGGCAAGAACGCGTTCAAGGGTGGCGGGGCCTACTGCGCCTCCAAGGCCGCGCTCAATATGTTCAGTGAGGTGCTGATGCAGGAGGTCCGACACGACGATATTCGGGTCAGCTACGTGATGCCGGGCTCGGTGACCACGGCCTTCGACGGAGGCCGAGCCAGTGCGGGTGCTGACTGGAAGATGACCGCGGAGGACGTCGCCGAGGTCGTGCTGGACGTCGTGTCCATCAACCGGCGCACGCTGGCCAGCCGCGTGGAGATGCGGCCGTCGAAACCGAACAAGTGACCTGCCTGGACGCGTGATCTCCGCCCCATGACCGACAGCCTCGGACACTACGCGCTTCTCGAGCACGTTGGCACCGGCGGCCTGGGCGAGCTGTACCGTGCGCGCGACACGCAGCACGGCCGGACGACGGCCGTCAAGGTCGTCCGTCCCGCCCTGGTTCGGGATCCCGCCGCCCGGGGTGAGTTTCTCCAGCGGACCGCGCTACTGCGCGAGCTTTCCCACCCGAACATCGCCAGCGTGTACGACGTCGGCGACGACTCGGGCAAGGTGTTCCTGGCCGTCGAGTGGGTCAAGGGAGAGCCCCTCAAGTCGCTGGTGACCGGCCATCCGCTCAAGGTTCGGCGTGCGGTCGACTTCGGTGCCGAGCTCGCCAACGCGCTGGCGGATGCGCACGCGCGCGACCACTTGCACGGCGACGTCACCGCCGATACGGTGGTCATCACACCGACCGAGCACGCGAAACTTCTCGACTACGGCCTCGCCGAATGGACCACGGGCGGCGCCGCCCGCCGGCGCGCCGCGGCGAAATCGAGTGATACGGACGAGGCCACCCTGCGCGCCGCGGCCTACGTTGCGCCGGAACAGGTCGGTCGCGGTAGCGGCGCCACCGTCGCGGCGGAGCTGTTCTCGCTGGGTGTCGTGCTTTACGAGATGTTGACCGGTCGGCTGCCGTTCGTGGCCGACTCGGTGGCGGGCGTGCTCGAGCTGGCGGCCGCGTCACGACTGACGCCACCGAGCCAGGTCAACACCAGGGTTCCGGCCGATCTCGACCGCATCATCACCCAGGCCCTGGCCTCAGACCCCGAGGTCCGCTACCAGAGTGCCGCGTCGTTGGCGGCCGAGCTGAGAAGCGTCGCGGTGATCCTCGACATCCGCGAGGGCGACCGCGAGCCGCCGACCGCCCTGCGCCGGCCGCGGCGTCGGCCCCGGCGCCGATCTCGATGGCCATTCGCGGTCGCGGCGATCGTCGCCGCGGCCGCCGCCGGGGTGTTCTGGCGCGGCTGCCCGCCCTTCTAACCAGGACTCACCTGGGTTGGTCTGGCACCGGGCTGGGCGGCGAGGGTAAGGCGCGACGAGGGAGCTTGGTGGGCCCAAGTGACCGAGGAGCAACGCCGGCCTCGCCGTCCAGAACATGCCAGACCCTCACGCCTCCGCGAGGATGCCCTGCAAGCGGTCGAAGTCGATGTTCGCGCCCGACACGAGCGCCACGGTCGGATCGGGGCCGGGCTCGACGCGTCGTTCGAGCAGCGCGGCCACGGCCGCGATTCCCGCGCCCTCGGCAATCAGATGTTCGTGGGCGATCAGCCCACGGATGCCACGCCTGAGCGCCGCTTCGCTGACCAGCACCGTCGCGTCGACACGGTCTCGAACGATCGCGAAGGTCATCGCGTCGGCGTCGAGGTTGCCGCTCAACCCGTCGGCGATCGTGTCGCCCACCGTGATCTCCGTGATCCGTCCAGCCGCGAGGCTCGTCTGAAACGGATGCGATGCCTCGACCTCGACGCCGACGATCCGGACGGTCGGCGCCAACGCCTTGACCGCGATCGCGATGCCGCTCACGAGCCCACCGCCGCCCACCGGCACAAGAATCTGTCTGGCCTCGGGCGCGTCCTCGACGAGTTCCAGGCCGATCGTGCCCGCCCCGGCGATGACATCGGCGTCGTTGTAGGGCGAGATGAACGTGGCGCCGGTCTCTCGCGCGAACGCCTTGGCTAGCCGCTCGGCGTCGTCGTAGGCTGGCGCCCTGTCCTCGAGGTCGGCGCCGTGGCGGCGGATCGCGTCGCGCTTCGTCCGCGGCGCCTCACGCGAAGTGAAGACCGTCAAGGCCACGCCGAGCTGCTCGGCGGCCCACGCCATGGCGCGCCCGTGGTTGCCCGCCGACACGGTGACGACGCGCGGCGCCGGGCCCTGAGTTCGCTCCAGTAGGCCGCCGATCGCGTTCAATGCCCCGCGCAGCTTGAAGGAACTGGTCGTCTGGAGTGACTCGGCCTTCAGAAGAATCTGTCCGCCGGTCGCGTCCGAGAGCCACGGCGACGGACCCAGCGGCGTTCGCCGGACGTGGTCGGCGATGCGCGTGCGCGCCGCCTTGATGTCGTCGAGGGTGATCGACATGATGGTGGCGCGATTCTATACTCTCGGGGCGCCGCACGAGACGAGCCATGCTGCTTGAGAGCCGAGCCGTCGGGCCGTTCTTCAAGAACGGATTTGTCCTCGGATGCGAGACCACGCGCGAGGGCGTGATCATCGATCCGGGTGATGAGGTGGAGGAGTTGCTGGCGATCGTCGAGCGCGACAAGCTGACGATCCGCTACATCTTGCTGACCCACGGCCACGTCGACCACGTGACCGGCGTGGCCGGTGCGAAGGCGGCCCTCGGCGCGCCGGTCTGCCTGCACCGGGACGACCTGTTCCTGTATGAAGAGGCGGTGCGGCAGGGCGCGATGTTCGGTCTCGAGGTCGAGCCGCCGCCGCCGATCGATCACTACTACGACGGCCCAGGGCCGTGGCGCTTCGGCGAATACGAGGCCGTCGTGCACCACACGCCCGGCCATTGCCCGGGCGGTGTCTGTCTGCAGGTGGGGAAGTCCGGCACCGCGGGCCGGATGCTGTTCGTGGGCGATACGCTCTTCGCCGGCTCGATTGGCCGCACCGATCTGCCCGGCGGCGACCACGCGTTGCTGCTCAGGTCGATAAGGGAGGTGCTACTGCCGTTCGGCGACGAGGCCGAGGTCTATCCCGGCCACGGACCGAAAACGACGATCGGCCAGGAACGCCGGACGAACCCGTTTCTGGTGGGAGCGATCTGACCGAACGCCGGGCGCGGCGCGCCGACGGCACTGGCGCCTGGCAGTCGTCGTTCAGCCGAGGGGCCGTCGACGTGCTGTGGAACTCGCTGGCGACCGCATGCCGGTGCTCGGCCCCAGCGACTCCTAGCCTTCCGCTTGCTCCTCGGCCACGGTCAGTTCCACGCGGCCGATGCGCAGCTTATCGCCCGCGGCCAGCACCTTGCGCTTCACCTGCTGGCCGTTGACGAAGGTGCCGTTCGTGCTGTCGAGGTCCTCGACCTCGAGGCGGCCGTCGGTGTTGATGATCCGGCAGTGCAGCCGAGAGACCAGTCCGCGGTCGAGGGTGAAGTCGGCTGTCTGGGCGCGGCCGAACGTCTTCATCCCACCGGGCAGCAGCCGAAACGTCAGCGTCTCGTCGTCGTCCGTCTCGACGGTGCGCAGCACCCACATTGGTTCGCGCGCCTCAGGCTTCCTTGATTGCCGTGATCAGGTCGAGGATCGCCTTCTTGCCGTCAGAGAAGAACATCAGCGTGTTGTCGGCGGCAAACAGCGGGTTGGGAATGCCAGCGAAGCCTGGGCTGAGGCTCCGCTTGATGACAACGGCGGTGCGCGCCTTGTCCACTTCGAGGATCGGCATGCCGGCGATCGGGCTCGTCGGATCGGTGTTGGCAACCGGATTGACGACGTCGTTCGCGCCGATGACGATCGCGACGTCGGTCTGCGCGAAGGTCGGGTTGATATCGTCCATCTCACGCAGCTTGTCGTAGGCCACATCGGCTTCGGCTAGCAGGACGTTCATGTGGCCGGGCATCCGGCCCGCCACCGGGTGGATCGCGAACTCGACCTCGGTGCCCTTCGACTCCAACAGGTCAGCCAGTTCGCACACGGCGTGCTGCGCCTGGGAGACGGCCAGGCCGTAGCCCGGCACGATCACGACGCGCCGGGCGCCGTCGAGGAGCATGGCGACCTCTTCCGGCGACGACGACTTGACCTTGCCGGCGTAGACCTCGTCGGCCGAGGCGCCGCCCACGGCTTCCGGGCCGATCGCGCCGGTCAGGACATTGGCCAGCGACCGGTTCATCGCCTTGCACATGATCCGCGTCAGAATCAGTCCCGACGCCCCCACGAGCGATCCGGTGATGATGAGCGCGTTGTTGTTCAGGACGAACCCGGTCGAGGCGGCGGCGAGGCCGGAGTAGGAGTTCAGCAGCGCAATTGCGACCGGCATGTCGGCGCCGCCGATCGGGATAGTGAGGAGTAGCCCGCCCACGGATGCCAGGGCCACCAGGACCCAGTAGAGACCGGTCGCACTCGGGTCGTCGACGATCATGTAGCCGACGACGAGCGCGGCGAGCCCGATCAGGCTGTTGACCGCCTGCTGACCGGGGAAGTGGATCGGCTTGCCGGGCAGCACCAGTTCCTGCAGCTTGTCGAAGGCGACCAGGCTTCCGAAGAACGTCACGCCGCCGATGAGTCCAGACGCGACCGTGGCGACCGTCATCTGCGTGCTCGGGTCGGCCGCGTCGAAGAGCGCGGCGCCGGCGACGAAGACCGAGGCACCGCCACCGAAGCCGTTCAACAGCGCGACCATCTGCGGCATCGCCGTCATCTCGATCCTGAGTGCGATCGCGGCGCCGATGCCTCCGCCCACGACGATGCCCGCCAGAATCACGCCGAGCCCCTGCACGCCAGAGCCGAACACCTCCGCGCTGGCTACCGTGGCGATTATCGCCAGCAGCATGCCGCTTGCGCCGTAGAGGTTGCCGCGCACAGCCGTGCGTGGATGGGTCAGTCCCTTGATCCCGAGGATGAACAGGACCGACGCCGCGAGATACGCCAGATTGATGAGAGCCGAGTTCAATGCGTCAGTCCTTCTTCTGGAACATGGCGAGCATGCGATGAGTCACGAGGAAACCGCCGACGACGTTCGTGGCGGCCAGCACGATCGCGGCGAATCCCAGCACCGTCGTCAGGGTGCTCGGTGTCGCGGCCGCGATCATCGCGCCGATGATCGTGATGCCCGAGATAGCGTTCGATCCGGACATCAAGGGCGTGTGCAGGAGCGGCGGCACCTTCGTGATGATTTCGAAGCCCACGAAGACGGCGAGCATGAAGATCGTGAGGAGCGGGATGAAGGCGTCCATCAGGAGCCGGTCCTTTCGCTGTCGGATGCGCCCAGCAGATCGCGCAGGCGGGCATTGACGACCGCGCCGTCACGCGATATGAGCGTGTCGCTCGTAATCTGATCCTCCATGTCGAGCGCGAGCTTGCCGTCGTCGACGAGGTGGAGCAGGAATGTCGTGATGTTCTTCGCGTACATCTGGCTGGCGTGGTGCGGCACGCTGGCGGCCAGATTCGTCGGCCCGATCAGCGTCACGCCCTTGTGCACCGTCGGACGCCCAGCCTTCGTCAGTTCGCAGTTGCCGCCCTGCTCGGCCGCGAGGTCGACGATGACAGAGCCGGTGGCCATGCCATCGACCATCGTCTCGGTGATCAGTGTCGGCGCCTTCTTGCCCGGCACCAGCGCCGTCGTGACGACGACGTCGGCCCCGGCGATCACCTTGCCCATCGCCTCCTGCTGCCGCCGGTAGAAGTCCGCGTCCTGCGCCTTGGCGTAGCCGCCCTTGTCCTCGGAGTCATCGGTCTCGAGGTCGAGCTCGACGAACTTTGCACCGAGGCTCTCGACCTGTTCCTTGACGGCCGGTCGGACGTCGTAGGCCTCGACGTTGGCGCCGAGTCGGCGGGCGGTGGCGATGGCCTGCAGGCCGGCGACGCCCGCGCCCAGGATGAGGACGCGCGCCGGCTTCAGCGTGCCGGCCGCGGTCATCAGCATCGGGAACATCCGAGGCGCCGTGCCCGCGGCCAGCAAGACCGCCTTGTAGCCGGTCACGGTGGCCATCGACGACAGCACGTCCATGCTCTGGGCGCGCGTGATGCGAGGAATCAGTTCCAGCGAGAACGCGATCACGCCGTGTTCGGCCAGGCTCTTGGCCTGGTCCAGTGCCGCCAGCGGCTCCGAGAGCCCGATGACTGCCTGCCCCTGCCGGAGCAATTCGAGGTCGGCCGTGCCGGCCTCGGGATTTGCCCCGAGGGTGCGCACCTGGAGGACGATGTCGGCGTCGGCGAAGACTTGACGCCGGTCAGTTGCCAGCCGCGCGCCCTTCTCGGTAAACGCCGCGTCCGGGTATCCGGCGTCGTCGCCCGCCGTGGGCTCGATGAGGACGTCCAGGCCGGCTTTGGTAAGTGCGGGAACGACCGATGGGACGATGGCGACGCGCCGTTCGCCAGGGAATGTTTCTTTCGGAATTCCGACGATCATGAGTTCGTGGTCTCGTGCATGATGGCAATACTGATGTGACTCACTCCAACCCCGTATTATATGCCGCTTGCCACGCCCGCTGGCATCGTCTTGCGCGAGGCGAGCTACCGTCGGGGCGGCATCATCTCGTGCAGTCTACCCGCCAGCGCGGCAATCAGTTCGGCGCTCACGGTCTTGTCCTCGAGCGTGTCGTACTCATCGACTTCACCGGTCACGGCGGGGATCAGCAGGTGATTCAGGGCTTCGAACCGGAGCAACTCGGTGGCCACCTGCCGGTCGCGCGCCTGGCCCATCTCAGCCAGCCGGTCGGCGTGGCCCGGCACGATCTGTCGATCGAGGCCGCCGTGGACAACGACCATCGGCTGGCGCAGATCCTGAATGATGTCGGCCGGCCAGAATTCGAGATAGCTTCGAAACCAGGGCGTCTCCGCCTGGGCTCGCATGGTCAGCGGGATCCCCTCCCAGCCTCCACCCCGCATGACTGCTGCGTGAATCCGCTGCTGCAACTCGATCTTCTCCGCGCGTTCCGCTTCCGGGAGGTCGAGTTGCGCGAGCGTCTGCGCCTGCTGTTCGATGACGAAGTCTGCCCCGCGCGTCGAGGGCGCCGCCAGCAAACCGAGCGCCGCGATCCGGCGCTCCTCCCTTGCGGCCAGCATGGCGATCCAGCCGCTCTCGTCGTGTCCGACGACGGCGATCCGTTGATCGTCCACGTCGTCGCGGTCGCGCAGGTAGCGCACGACCGACCTGACGTCCCCGGCATAGTCCGACAGCCTGGCGCTCTCGACCCGCCCCCCGCTCTGGCCGATCCCGCGCTTGTCGTAGCGAACGACGAGGAAGCCGGCGTCCGACAACCCGCCGGCCAGCTGGCCGTAGACGGGCACGCCCGAATGCGTCTCGTCGCGATCGACCGAGCCCGAGCCCGGCACGAGAATGACCGCCGGCCACTCCGGGTCGTCGTCGTCGGTCTCTGCCCCGGGAGCGGGCAGCGTGATCGTGGCGGCGAGATTGAAGCCCGAGGCGCCGATGTGCTCGTCCTCGTCGCGCGGGTTCCTGACGGCTTGCTGCCGGGCCGAGAGCGAGACGATGTCCTGGCGGGCGATGTCGAGCCCGATGGTCGGCATGCTGATTCGCACGAGCCGGCGGCCGGCGTCCGACCAGATCTCGGCGTCGAACGGGTTGCCGCGATTGAGGAACGTCACGTGATGCCGGTGGGCCTCGATTGTCCCGTCAGCCGTGGCGATCCGCTGCTCGGTCGTCGTGTTCAGCCGGACGACGATCTCGGCCTGCGGCGCGATGTAGGCCGGAATGGCCGTGCCCGGCGAGGCTGCCGACAGGCGCGTGGCGAGCGCCTCGTACGACGCGAAGAAATTCGTCGGCAGGACGACGGCGCCCGCCGAGATCGGATCGCTTTTCGTTCGAGCCTCCCCCGCTTCGAGGATCTCGCTGGCCGCACTCGTGTCGGTGAACGTCGTTTGCACGCCGTAGGGCTGACCGGCCAGCACCGCATCGATTGACAGCGCCTGCGGCTGCCAGGCGTCGTTGTAGCGCATCTCGAACCGGCGGATCGCCAGGTCGAGCGGCCCGGAGACGCGGCCCGTCGAGCTGATCCTCCAGCCGCCGTCGACTTCGTCGACGCTGATCTCCTCGGTGCCGACGAGAGAGAGCTGCACGAAGATGCTGAAGGTGGACTGACCCGGGGTCGGGCGAAGGTCTTCCTGCGCGGCGGCCGCCAGAGAGTACAGTGTCGTCGCCAGGAGGGCGACGGTACAATGAACCGGCGCGCGCATCGCTCCTCAGCATACCACTGCGTCTCGCTCGCCGATCGACCCAGATGTCGAACACAACCATGAAGCAGTCCTACCAGACGCTGAGGTCGGGCGCCGCCCGCGTCGCGCTCGGCGCGCGCGGCACGATCGCGTTCACCGGCAGTGACCGCGCCGCGTTTCTCCAGGGGCTGTTGACGAACGACATCGAGGCGCTCGAGGCCGGCGGCGGCTGCTACGCGGCCTACCTCACGCCGCAGGGGCGGATGGTTGCCGACATGCGCCTGCTGGCGCTTGGCGACCGGCTCCTGATGGACGTCGACCGCCAGTCGGCGGGCTCGCTGGCGTCGCGATTCTCGATGCTCGTTTTCTCGGAGGCGGTCGACGTGGCCGATGAATCCGCGGCCTGGCATCGGGTCGGCGTGCGCGGGCCCGCGAGCGCGGCCCGCGTGGAGGAGGTGCTGGACCGATCGGGCGACATCGCCGACTCGCCGCCGAACGGGCTCGCGGCCTACCGCGACCTCGACAACGGCTGGTGGGCGCTCGACGGCGAGCCGGTTCTGGCCGCGAGCAACGACGAGTTGGGCGTCCCCGGAATCGACCTCTGGATCGCCTCGACCCACGGCGCCCGGATGGACGACCGGCTGGCCTCGGCCGGGCTCGAACCGGCCGACGCGGACGCGGTGGAGGCGCTGCGCGTGGAAGCCGGAACGCCGCGGTTCGGTGCCGACATGGACGACGAGACGATTCCGCTCGAGGCCGGCATCCGCGCACGCGCCATCAGCGAAACGAAAGGGTGCTACGTCGGTCAGGAGGTCATCATCAGGATCCTGCACCGCGGCCAGGGGCGCGTCGCCCGGCGGCTGGTCGGGTTGGCGTTCGCCCCGGATCTGGACGCGGCGCCGGGCGCCGGCCTTGAGGTTCACGGCAACGGTGAGCCGGTCGGCAAGGTGACGAGCGTGGCGTGGTCGCCGAGGCTCGCCCGACCGATCGCGCTGGCTTACGTGCGCCGCGAGCACGCGGCGCCCGGAACCTCGGTCGAGGTGGCGTCGGGCACGTCGCGTGTCGAGGCGGAGGTCACGGCGCTGCCGTTTCCGTGAGCTTGGCGACGAGGGCCGCGTCGGCCGGCGGGAACTGGAGCTGTCTGAGTTCGCGACGCGTGACCCACCGCACGGCCTGTTCGAGCTGCGGGTGCGGCTCACCCGTCAGTCGGCAGCCGAAGAAGTGCAGCCGGACGATCCGGTCGGCGTAGGCGTGCTCGACGCAATCGAGTTCATCGTCAACGTCGATCTCGACGTCGAGTTCTTCGCGCATCTCCCGCCGAAGCGCGTCGGTGAGCGATTCGCCCGGTTCCTGCTTGCCGCCCGGAAACTCCCAGTAGTCTCCCAGATGCGCGCCGGCCGCTCGCTGCGACACCAGGAATCGGCCCTGCCGTTCGACGACGGCCGCCACGACGACGAGCAGGGACGGCTCGCTCACTTCTTGCGCTTTCCAGCCGCCCGTCCGTCGATCGGACCGGTGCGGCAGAGCGTGGCCAGCGGGCAGGGCCGGCAGCGCGGCCGCCGCGCGGTGCACACGGTCGCGCCGAAGTCCATGAGCCCCTGGTTGAAGTCGAAGACGTGGCGCCGCGGGAGCAGGGCGTCCGACAACCGCCAGAGGTGGCGCTGCATCGCGTGGCCACGGGGGTCGCCCTTGCCGACGAAGATACGGTAGAGCACCCGGGCGACGTTGGTGTCGAGAATTGCCGCCCGTCGGCCGAACGCGAAGCTCAGAACCGCGCCGGCGGTATAGCGGCCGATGCCCTTGAAACCGCGGAGCGCCGCCTCGTCATCGGGCAGTGTGCCGCCGTAGCGTGCCACCGATTCGCGCGCGATGGCGTGCAGTCGCTTCGGCCGGACGTTGTAGCCGAGCGGGTACCAGGTGCGGACCACGTCGCGGGCGCGGGCCGCGGCCAACGCTTCGAACGTCGGATACTTGTTCAGCCACTCGGCGTACTTCGGCGCCACCCGATCGACCTGCGTCTGCTGCAGCATGACCTCCGACACGAGAATGCGGTAGGGATCGCGCGTGTGTCGCCACGGCAGGTCGCGGCCGTAGCTGCGGTACCAGGTGAGGAGCCTGCGTCGGAAGCGCTGCCGGGCGGCGGGTGACGGCACCGTCCTCCGTGTGGCGTCACTGGGCATCGCGGTCCGTGCGCGGCGGGCGCGAGCGCCGCACTATAATCGGGGCGTGTCGATCTACACGCGCACCGGTGACGCCGGCGAGACCGGGCTGTTCGACGGCACGAGGGTATCGAAGTCCGATCCGCGGGTCGACGCCTGCGGCGAGATCGACGAGGTCCATGCCCTGCTCGGCCTGGCGCGGGCGCTCCTGACAGATCACGATTTCGTCGAGATGGTGACCGCCCTGCAGCGCGACCTGTTGGCCATCGGTGCGCGCCTGGCCGATCCGGGCCATCGGATTGCCGATCGCGTCACCAAGATCGACCTGGACGCGCGTGCCGTGGAGCGACTGGAGTCGTGGATCGACCGGCTCGACACCGACCTGCCCGAGACGCGGCGCTTCGTGCTGGCGGGCGGCACGCCGGCCGGCGCGGCCCTGCACGTCGCGCGCTCGGTCTGTCGCCGGGCGGAGCGTCGGATCGTCGGCCTCGGTGCCGGCACCGTCGAGCCCGACGTGCTCCGCTACGTGAACCGGCTGTCCGACGTGCTCTTCACGCTGGCCCGCGCGGTGAACGCGCGCGCGCGGACGCCCGAGGTCGAGTGGTGATCGCCTAGAACCGGTTCTAGCCCGACGCCGTCGCGCCATCCCGCTCCACGAGATACTGTTTCACGCGGTCGAAGATCCGCCGCGCCAGTTCCTGAGAGATCCGCTCCCGGATCGCGCCGCATGCCACCATCGTCGTTCCGTCGAGTGTTTCGATTGCCACGTCCCAGCGATCGTGCGCGATTCCCTCGGGCCGGTCTTCGAACGCGGCCGAGACCGCCGTGGCTGACCGCTGGAATTGCCGGGATTCGTAGGCCGTAATCGGCGTGCCGTTGATGAGCACGCGGGCAGCGGTGATGCGCCCCTTGTCGAGCGTCGTCGCTCCGTAGGAGAAGGTCTCGTCCGCTTCGCTGAACAGTGTCATCTCGGTGCCCGACGGCACCTCGGCGACGATCTGCCGTCCGTGTTCCAGTTCGTGCGCCAGCTGGGCGCGCCGGCGCTTGCGAAACCCGTGCAAGGCGGTGCCCAGGCTCGCCGCCGTCACGAGTAGCAGAATGGCGGCGGCGGCGGCGATAAGCTCTTGCATCGGCCTGAGAACGCGTCTCACGGAGAGGTTGGCGGCAACGGGCGGGCGGCGGAAGGACGCCGCGGCCGAGTCTCGCACGATTCCCTCGGCTTGACAACGAGGGGCGCGACGCACGGCACCTCGCGTCGGCGGCGTTTGCTGATCGGCGTCTGCCGGGCAGCGTTTGCCGTGCCGGGGCCAGCCGGGTACGATCGCGGGCTGGAACCGATCGGGAACCCGTCAGTCGGAGATCGATGAAGTCCGTCATCGTCCACTATCAAGAGATCGCGCTGAAGGGCGGCAATCGGCCCTGGTTCATCTCGCGGCTGGTCCGCAACCTGCGCGCGCTCACGGCCGACCTGGGCGTTGCGAAGGTGCGGGCGCTCATGGGGCGGATCGAGCTGGAGCTGGAGCCCCACGTCGATTGGGTGGCGCTCGCCGACCGGTTGAGCCGCGTCTTCGGTCTAGCGAACTTCGCCCGGGCCGGGCGAGTGGCTAGCGGCGATGTGGACGAGATCGCGGCGGCCGTGCTGGCCGATCTCGATGACCGGCAGCCGGCGACGTTCAGGGTGTCCGCGCGGCGCGCCGACAAGCGCTATCCGCTCACCTCACCCCAAGTCGAGCGGGAGGTCGGCGGGCGGATCAAGCAGGCGAAGGGCTGGACGGTGAATCTGTCAGCGCCCGAACTGACGGTGCGCCTGGAAATCCTGACCGACGAGACGTTCTACTCGTTCGAGAAGACGCGCGGCGCGGGGGGGCTGCCGAGCGGCGTGAGCGGGCGCGTGGCGTGCCTGCTCTCTGGCGGCATCGACTCGCCGGTCGCGGCGTACCGGCTGATGAAGCGTGGCTGCCGCGTGCACTTCATCCACTTCCACAGCTACCCGATTCTCTCGAAGGCGTCGCAGGACAAGGTTCGCGAGATCGCCGCTCTGCTCACGCGGTCGCAGCTCCGCTCGCGGCTGACGATGGTGGCGTTCGGTGAGATCCAGCGGCAAGTCGTGCTGACGGTGCCGCTGCCGCTCCGCGTGGTGATCTACCGTCGGTTGATGCTCCGGATCGCGGACCGGCTCGCGCGCGAGTCGCGCGCCCGCGCCTTGGTGACCGGAGAGGTCGTGGGACAGGTGGCCTCGCAGACGCTCGAGAACCTGGCCGTGATCAACGACGTGACGCGCCTACCCGTCCTGCGGCCGCTGATCGGCCTCGACAAGAACGAGATCTCGGACGAGGCGATCCGGATCGGCACCTATCCGATCTCGATCATTCCCGACCAGGACTGCTGTCAGCTGTTCACGCCGAAGCACCCGGCGACACGGGCCAGCATCGCAGAGGCCGAGGCCGCCGAAGCCGGCCTGCCGGTCGACGAGATCGTCGAGCAGGCCGTCGCGGAGGCGGAGGTCGAGCATCTGAGCTATCCGCCGAAGCCAACCGCCGTGCTGTCCGCGGGCTGACCGTTATCCGGTCTGCAGTAGCTCGGTGCCGGTCAGCGGTCCGATGCACGTCGAACCGGCGTAGTCGACCCGGATCGTGTTGCCTTGGAGGCGGGCCACGCCGGTCAGCTGGAAGGCACAGGTCAATCCCTGGGGCGTCGTCGCCAGGCCGCTCACCGAGAGTTGCAGCGTGTCGCCGCTGAGTTGGCCGGTCCCGTCGCCGGTCAGCAGGATGCCGTCACAGTTTGCCGAGAACGTGCCGCTGAGGCCGTCGCCGTCGGGCGCGAGGCTCCAGTCGAAGTCCTGGCATGCGTCGGTCACCTGCTGGAGGTCGGCCGACCGCCACCTGCCGAGGTACCCTTCGAGTTGGTCAGACGACGAGGTCGGGGAGCTGGCCCGCTGCAGGTCGCAGCCGCCCGTCAAAATCGTGATCGCAGCCAACAGGGTTGTAACGGTTCGTCGCCCCATGGTGCCCTCCACCGCCCTGAAATGGGCTCGAAAGCAACGTGAGGCGAACTAGAGTGCAAGCGCGCTGCCAGTTGGCTACTGGAACCCGTGCCGGTGGAGGTGTCCGTCGAGATAGTCGCGTAGCGCCTCCCGCGTGCTGCGGAACGCGAGTTCATCCCACGGGAGCTCGTCTCGAGTGAAGAGCCGGATCTCGAGTGACTCGTCGCAATGGCAGAGCGTGCCCCCGGTCGCCGTCGCGGCATACACGGCGATGACCGGCGCACGGCCGGCGTACGAATAGATGCTGACCAGCCCGTCGAGTCGGACGGCGAGCCCGGCCTCTTCGAGCGCCTCGCGGATCGCCGCGGCCTTGATCTCCTCGCCGCGGTCGACGTAGCCCCCGGGAAAGACCCACTTGCCGTAGCCGGGTTCGATGGCCCGCCGCACGAGCACGATCCGCTCGTCGTCCATCGCGATGATCGTGCCGACCGCCAGCTTCGGGTCGAGATAGACGATGTGATCGCACGTCACGCAGACGAGCCGCTCGGGTTCGCCGGGCTTGAGCCGCCGCCGCTCGAGCGCGTCGCCGCACAGCGGGCAGAAGCGGTAGGCAGGTTCTTCGGCTGGCGTCATCGGGTCAGGGCCGTGGGTTCGCCTCACGTATAATCGGCGGGATGTCCATCCTGAGAGTCGCGCGCATGGGCAACCCCGTGCTGCGCGAGCCGGCGCGCCAGGTCGATCCCTCCGAGCTGCGAACGCCGGCGGTGCAGAAGCTTATCGACGACATGATCCAGACGATGGTCGAGTATCAGGGCATCGGCCTCGCGGGCCCGCAGGTGCACGAGCGGCGCCGGATCTTCGTGGCCGGAGTGGAGAACGGCGACGACCCGACGCGGCTGACCGTCGTCGTCAACCCCGAACTGACGCTGCGGGGTGATCCGCAAGTCGAAGACTGGGAAGGCTGCCTGAGCATTCCCGATCTGCGCGGCAAGGTGCCACGCGCGCCAGAGGTCGAGTTGAACGCGCTCGACCGGCACGGTGAGCCGCTGCGGCTGACGGCCCACGGCTTCGCCGCGCGCGTCATCCAGCACGAGACGGACCACCTCGACGGCGTGCTGTTCGTCGATCGCATGCGGTCGTTCGACTCCCTGACTCATCTCGACGAGTTCTCCCGCTTCTGGACTCCAGAGCAGGAGTAGTCCACCGATCGACGCGCTTCCGCGGCGACTCCCGACGCTTCATGACTCACGGCGTTTCTTTTCGCTGGCGCGCTCGGCCTTGAGGCGCTCCAGGTCCACCTCCGAGTGATCCGTGAACCGCATCGCCTCGGCCACGGCGCGATGTCCCGCCTGCTCGGCGATCAGCGTGTGCATCGCCTGGCAGACCCGCCGGTAGGCCGGGTGGCCCTGCGGCGCGCTGCGCAGCTCGATGACGTGCATCGCTTCGCGGGCGTTCATCTGCATGTAGAACCGGACGCGGTAGGCCATGGCGACCGCGTAGGGCGCCACCCGCTCGAGGCCCGCGTCGTGCAGCGCGTCGTGCAACGCGGCCGACGATTCCATGACTTCGCGCCAGTCGGCCAGCGCTCCGGCCTCCTCGAGCGCCGCGGGTTCGGTGAACCCGTGGGTGGGCGTCAGATCTTGCCACTCGATCGTCAGCAGTCGATGGCGCTGCAGATCGCGAAACGCGCCGTAGTCCGACAGCACGTCGAACCGATACCCGGTCCGTTCGAAGGCGCGCCCCGGCTTGTGGCGCCGATTGGTCCGGTCGCCGATATAGGCGGCCAGCACCGCCGCGCGGTCGGCTGACGACATCTGCCGCGCGACGTCGAGCAGTTGATCGTCCGGGAGGTCCGAGGCAGCGTACAGTGCGGCCGCGACGATCTTCACCTCGCCGTCCGGATCGAAGTCGACCAGGGTCACCTCGTCGCGCGTCGAGCGGTCGATGCCGTCCAGGACGGTGTCGGAGACACCTCTGATCGCGGATCGCGTCTCGCTCAAGTACTCGCTCCAGCGACCGCCGCGGTCGGGTCGGTCGACCCGGGTGAGGAACGCCGGGATCACCTTGCGCAACTCGGCGAGCATCGCGTCGGCGTAGCGTCGTGCCTCGGCCAGCGGATGCGCGCGCATCTGGAGCAGCATCGCCTCGTAGGCCTGGCCCGAACCGAAAATGCCGACGTTCGACTGGGTCGCCGCCGGCAGCAGGCCCCGGAGCGTGTCGAGAGCCTTGGCGCGGATCGCCGCGCGATAGACGCCGTCGGAATCGTCGGGGTCCTTCGGATGCCGCGCCCGGTAGTAGGCCTGCATCGGTTCGACCCATTGCGCATACACCTCGAACGCCCGGTCCAGGGTCTGGGCGAAGCGCGCGCGGATCGGCGTGCCGTCGAGTTCCTCCGGCACCAGATACTTCCAGCGACCGCCCGGCCGATCGGTATACGGCACGTAGCGCGTCGACTGCTCGAGGTAGGCGGCCAGCCGGCCGCGCTCCAGAATCTTCGTCAGCAGGTTCGACGCGCTCTCGCACGCGACATGGGCGCCACCCAACTGCGCAACCGAGTCGTCGCCGTACTCGCTAAAGACACGCGTGAAGAGCCGCTCGGCGCGCTCCACGCCGACGGCCGGCGTCTCGGCATCCGCGGCGCCGACGTTGTCCGAGAACTCGTCGAGGAACAACCGCCGCAGCGACTTCGCCGACCGCGAGTAGCGCGCGAAGAGGGCGCCCTTGACCACGTCGGGGAGGTTGGTCAGCGCGAAGACCGGTCCGTCGAGATTCGTGAAGTACGGGGCGAGGCGCCGACGTTCGTCCTCGGTGAACGATTCGGCGGGCGAGCGGGCTTCGGGCACGCCGTATAATAGTCGGGCTGCGCGAGAACGCGTCAACCTCGCGCCGTCGTGGCCGATGCCCCCGACCTTCCATCATTCGATCACCGTCCGCTTCCGCGACTGCGACGAACTGGGACACGTCAACAACGCGGTCTACTTCACCTACCTGGAGGAGGCTCGCTGGGCCTTCTTTCGACATATCCAGGAGCGGCTCCTGGCGCACGGCTGGAACCAGGGGGCCGATGTGCCGACCCAGCCGGGGACGATTCTGGCGCACGCCGAGTGTGACTACCGCTCGGAAGCCAAGTACGGCGATGTCCTGGAGGTTGGCGTGACGGTGGCCTCGGTCGGCCGCTCGAGTTTCGGCTACGAGTACGAAGTGGTCGACGCGGTGACCGGGCGGCTCGTGGCGAACGCCAAGTCCGTGCAGGTGTCGTACGACGCCGCCGCGAAGCGATCGATTCCCATTCCCGACGCGCTGCGCGCCACGCTCGAGGAGTGCCTCGCTGACCCTGCCGCGCAGGAGTCGAGATGACCAAACCGACCGTGCAGATCTTCGGCAAGGACACCTGACCGTACACCTCTGCCGCCCGTGAGGACTACGGCACGCGAGGCTTCGAAGTCGACTACGTCAATGTCAAGGCTGACGCCGATGGGTTCCGCCGGATGCTGGAGCATTCCGCGGGGCGGCGCGACGTGCCGGTCATCGTCGACGGCGGCCAGGTGACGATCGGCTTCGGCGGCACCTGAGGGGTCTGACGGCTGCCGGTGGCAGCTGTTCTGCGGCATGCGCTACGAAGTGATCCCGGCGCACAATCCGGGCCCCTACACCGGGGACGGCAACAACACCTACTACCTGCCCGGTGCGACACCAGTGCTGATTGATGCTGGCACCGGCGATCCACGCCATCTCGACGGCGTGGCCGCCGCGGTCGCGGCCATGCCTGGCGGCGCGCCGCTGCAAGTGCTGGTCACGCACGGCCACGCCGATCACGCATCGGGCATCGACGCGCTGCAGGCTCGGTGGCCCGCGGCGACGGCGGCCAAGATGCCCTGGCCCGAGCGGGACCGACACTACGCGGCGTCGTGGTCGCCGCTTGCCGACGGCGATTTGGTCCCCGCCGGCGACGGCACACTCCGGGCCGTGCACACGCCGGGGCATGCTCCGGACCATCTCTGCTTCCTCGATGAGGTGTCGGGCCTGATGTTCGCGGGGGATCTGGCCGTCAGCGGCGGCACGGTGATGATTCCCGGGAGCGCGGGCGGCGATCTGTCCGCGTACCTCGCATCGCTCGACCGCGTCCTGAAGCTCGGGCCCGTGCGACTACTGCCGGCGCACGGGCCGGCAGTCGACGACCCCGCGTCACTCATTCAGAGCTACCTCGACCACCGTCAGCTACGAGAAGACCAGATCCTCGCCGCCCTTCGCGGTGGCGTGGACACCATCGACGCCTTGGTGGCGCACGTCTACCCGGGCCTGGACGCCGCGCTCGTGCCGGCGGCGCGCGAGAGCGCGACCGCGCATCTCGAGAAGCTCAGGTCCGAGCAGCAGATTCGCTGCGAGGCCGACCGCTGGAGCGTCAACTGACGCCCGGCGTTCACTGCACTCTGGCTTGTGAAACAATCTGACTCCATGGGCGCGAATCCAAAGGGCTATGCGAATCCCGAACTGGTCATCGCGCCGAGCGAACTGACCGCGCTGCTGGATTCGACGACTGAGGCAGCCGCGCCCGCCCTCCTCGACGTGCGTCCCGCCGAGGATTTCGCCGCCGGCCATCTCCCCGGGGCCTGCCATTTCGATCTGTACGGCCTCACCCTGCTCGACACCGATCCTGCGCCGCTCGACGCGTTCATGTTCATGATCAAGACGCTGCTCGCCAGCCGCGGCGTCTCCGCCGACGCTCCCGCGATCGTCTATGACGACAAGACGGGCATGCGCGCGGCGCGCGCATTCTGGTTTCTCGACTACTTCGGACACCGCCAGGCGCGCGGCTGGGAAGTGGCCCAAGGCCAGTCCGAACGGTTGGCCACCTGGCGGGACCTCGCCGACCGCCTGGGGCAACCTGGCGTCGTGATGCTCGATACACGGACCGACGGCGAGTATGCCGGGACCACGAAGCGCGCGCGGCGCGGCGGCGCCGTGCCCGGTGCCGTGCACGTCGAATGGACCCGCAGTCTGGACGCCGACGGCGAGTTCAAGCCCGCAGCGGCCTTGCAGGCGATGTACGACGCCGCGGGTGTCACGGCCGACAAGGAGATTCTCGCCTACTGCCACGGTGGCTACCGCTCCGCCCACAGCTATCTCGCCCTGCGGCTGCTCGGCTACCCGCGGGTCCGCAACTACGTCGGGTCGTGGAAGGAATGGGGCGACAGGGAAGACCTGCCGATCGAGCAGCCGGTGTCCGAACCGGCGGGTTGATCGGCTCCAACGAAAGGCCGCATGAACGCCGTCATCGACTTCATCCATACGAACCGCGACCGCTACGTCGACGAACTGAAGGCCTACCTTGCCATCCCCAGCATCAGCGCGCTGCCGGAGCATGCCGCCGACGTGCGGCAGTGCGCTGAATGGACCGCCGAGGAGATGCGCCGCATCGGGTTGCACGACGTGGTGCTGCACGAGACGCCCGGCCATCCGATCGTCTACGGCGAATGGCTCGGTGCGGAAGGTGCGCCGACGATCCTCTTCTACGGGCACTACGACGTGCAGCCCGTCGACCCGCTCGATCTCTGGGAATCGCCGCCGTTCGAGGCGACGGTGCGCGGCGGTGAGATCTATGCTCGCGGCGCGGCCGACGACAAGGGTCAGGTGTTCATGCACTTCAAGGCGATTGAGGCGCACCTGCGCCAGACGTCGAAGCTGCCCGTGAATATCAAGGTCGTGCTGGAGGGTGAAGAGGAGGTTGGCAGCGACAACCTCGACGCCTTCATCAACGAACACGTCGAGCTGCTGGCTGCGGACGTCGTCGTCATTTCTGATTCGCCGATGTTCGACCGCGGCGTGCCTTCGATCTGCTACGGGCTGCGCGGCTTGACGTACTTCCAGATCGACCTGCGCGGCACGAAGAGCGACCTCCATTCGGGATCGTTTGGCGGCGCGGTCGCGAATCCGGCGTTCGTGCTGGGCCAGGTGCTGGCCCAGATGAAGGATCGTGGTGGCCGCGTGAAGATTCCGGGCTTCTACGACGCCGTGCGACCGCTACGCGACGAAGAGCGCGCCGAGTTCCAGAAACTGCCGTTCAACGAGAAGCAGTATCGTAAGGTACTCGGTGCGCCGAAACTGTTTGGAGAGAAGGATTACTCGACGCTGGAGCGCGTCTGGGCTAGGCCCACGTTCGAGGTGCACGGCCTACTGTCCGGGTTCACCGACGACGGGGCCAAGACGGTGATTCCGGCGGTCGCGATGGCGAAAGTCAGCATGCGGCTCGTGCCCGATCAGCAACCTGACGTGATTGCCAAGCTCTTCGAGGATTATGTGCGCAAGGTTACCCCGCGGACCGTGGAGTTGACCGTGACCCGGATGCACGGTGGACAGCCCTGGATGACCGACTTCGACAATCCCTACGTGCAAGCGGCCGCCCGCGCGGTCGAACTAGGCTTCGGCCAGCGGCCGGTCTTCAACCGGGAGGGTGGGTCGATTCCGGTGGTGGCGACCTTCCAGCAGGTGCTCGACCTGCCATCGGTGCTTTTTGGCATCGGGCTGCCCGACGAGCATGCACACGCACCGAACGAACGGCTGGATCTCGGCAATTTTCACAGTGGCATCATCGCGTCGGCGTTCCTGTACGACGAAATCGGCCGCCTGAGTGGCGAGCCGGCGCCGACAGGGTAGGATGTGCGATAGCACCCTACAGAAGGCGGGACAGCGAACCATGCCAAGGCTGACCTCATTCGCGCCGGTCGTCGTCGGCGCCGCGGTGCTGCTGGCCGTACCCGGCTGCGGCGGCGGCGCGGGTGACGACGCCGACGCCGATGCGGTCGGCCTCCTCACGGCCGGCTACGACCCGGAGTCGGGCCGGCTCCAGCTGATCGAGTATGACGCCGACGAGAACGGCACCGTCGACACCCGCACCTACATGGATGGCTCCCTGTTGTTGCGCGTGGAGATCGACAACGACGAGGACGGCCGCGTCGACCGCTGGGAGTACTACGATGCCGACCGCAATCTCGAGCGGGTCGGGATCTCCAGCCTGGCCGACGGCGTCGTAGATTCGTGGTTGTTCGAGGGGGCCGACGGGCGCGTGGCGCGGATCGAGGTCTCGACCTTGCGAGACGGCACTGTCGACCGCTGGGAGTTCTACGAAGACGATGCGCTGGCGCGGGTAGAGCAGGACACGACCGCCGACGGCGTCCCGGATCGTTGGGAAACCTTTACTGACGGGCGCGTAGCAACCATGGCGTTTGACGACAACGGCGACGATCGCCCCGACCGACGCCTGTCGTATGACCCGGAAGGCCGGTTATCGACGATCGAGAGCGATCCCGATGAGACCGGCGCGTATACCTCGACGGTCGAGGTGCCGGTTCCGCCAGGTGAAGGCTAGGCAGAGTCATGTCCCTTCGCATCGCGTTTGACATCGACGGCGTGTTCGCCGATCTCGAGAGCGCCTACGGCAAGGTCGTCCGGACGCTCTTCAGTGAGACGCCGGCGGATTCCGAGCCGCCGGACGCTGCCGAGCCGGCCGATGATCTGGCCGCTTCCGACGACATCGAACCTGTGCATCCGCCGGGCCTCACGCTCAGCAGGTGGCAGGAATCGGAGGTGTGGCGCGAGATCGAGGAGACCGAGAACTTCTGGGCCTCGCTGCCGCCCCTCGAGCCAGGCATCCTGAAGCGGGTGCAGGATCTGGCCGAGCGGCATCGCTGGGAGATCTTCTTCGTGACCCAACGGCCGGATACCGCCGGGGAGACCGTGCAGCGCCAGACCCAGCGATGGCTGATCGAGCAGGGCTTCGATCTTCCGAGCGTCGTCGTGATGTCGTCGTCGCGTGGTCGACTGGCTGAGGCGATGCGGCTCGACTACCTCATTGACGATTCACCATTGCACTGTGCCGACGCCGCGTCCGAATCGGACACGAAGCCGGTGCTCGTCGTCAGGCATGATGATCCCCAGAGGCGACGCGGGGCTCGCGAAATGGGTATCGCGATCGTGCCCACGGTCGCGGCGGCGCTCGATCTGCTCGAGCAGGCCCAGGAGATGGGCGACCAGCCCGGTTTCTGGAAGCGGCTGACCGATTCGTTCCGCGGCAGCCGCGGCTGACGTCCGCCGGGCGCGACCGTTCCCGCCGCTGGGGTTAGTTCAGACTCGCAACTCGCCGTCGCAGCATCTTGATGTGTTCCCAGATCTGCGCGTGTTCTTCCTGGTGCTCCGAGGGCGCATCGCGGCCACCCGGCCGACCCGTGATGTGTAGGTAGGCCTCGAGGTCGCGAAGCGCTCCCGAGAAGTCGCGCATGTGGTACGCCAGCAGGCCGCGGTCCCGAAGGTCCGCGACGCCCGCGGGGTTCACCGCGAGCAGCAGTTCGGTGACCCCGCGCGCCTGAGGAAACGAGCGCAGTCGCACGTACATCCGCTTCAGGTTGCCGAGGACCCGCACCAACATCTGCCGCGGGCTCGCGGCATCGAGCAACCGAAGATCGAATTCTGCGTCGTCGCCCAGATGCTGGCGCAGGAGTTCGCGGCAATCACTCTCGTTCAGGCGCCGGCCGCCGTCAAACGGGTCGATGATCAGCGGGATCCGGCTCCGGCCCTTCGGATCGGCGGTGCTCCTCACCAGGAAACGTCCCGGAAAGCCGACGCCCGCCGCGTCCACGCCGGCGCGCCGCGCGACCTCGAGGAAGACCAGGGCGAGCGTCACCGGGATTCCGGTCCGCCGCTCGAGTACATGGTGGAGACAGCTGTTCCGCGGGTCCTCGTAGTCGTCCCGGTTGCCCGTGAAGCCCTGATCCTGAAACAGGTAGCCGGCGAGCTGCTCGAACTGGTCCGCGGTCTCGGTGACGCCGTCGAGGCGCTGCCGGGCTTCCTCGCCCAGGCGGTCGAGGCGCGAGAGATACGCCTCGGGGTCCAGTCGCGGGTATTCGAGGCGGCCGATGAGCAGCGCGGCGCGCGCCAGATTCGGCGGCTCGCTACTGGCGGCGCCGGTGAAGTCGCGCGCCAGTTGATGGATGTCGACCATGCGGAAACCGATGTGCGTCAGCCCTGTGGTAGCCGCTCACCGGCGCGAACCGCCCAGTCGAGCTGGTTCTCGGGCGGCGGGAACGGGCAGTCGAAGCGCTCGTCGAAGTAGCAGAACGGATGATACGCCAAGTTGAAGTCGAGGTCGTAGATGCCTGTCGGCGTGACGCTCAAATCGAGATACCGCCCGGCCGGGTAGGTCTCCTCGCCGTTGGTCGGATCGCCAAACGGCACGAAGAGACTGTCGTTGTTGGGGGCGCCGACTTCGACGAAGGCCGACAGCGTCATCGGTTCGCCTTGCAGGTGAAATCCCAGGATGCCCACGCGCCGCATTGCCCGCCGCTTGCCGGTCGAGGTGGGAATCTCGAACACGGCCTGCTCGTCGTCGAGACGGAGGGACGCGGGGACGCGGTAGCCGACGTCGGGCACGTAGTAGCTGAGCGGCAGCAGCAACTCGCGCCGGGAGACCGGCACCGGCGAGTCAGCGCTGTTCTCGAACGCCTGGTCCTTTGCCGTCCGCGCGGCAAGCATCATGTCGACGTACGACAGGTCGTCTGGCGGCGGAGCGCTGCACGCGCCAACGGCCAGCAGTGCGATCGCGCTGTACCGCGCTGCCGCCGACCATCCCGGTGCCGTCTTCATGACCTGCGTCATCCCTCGAACATATATCCTGCTCTGGACACGGCGGCTTCCGCAAGTCGGCGGCGCGCGGCGACCGTGTTGGCGGGCGTTCCGCGCAACAGCCGCCGCAGCGCCCCGAGTTGCGTCCGCAGCGCGTCACCGCTGGACATCGCCGCCAGCGCTTCCCGTGCCGCCGCCTCCGACCGCGTCGCCGCCGCCTGGACCGCCACCTGTGCCGCATCGGCGTGCAGGCTCGCCCTGGACGTGTCCGCCGCTGCCGAGGCCCGCAGCGTCACGCTCTCCGCGGAGAAGGCGTCCATGACGATGTCGGCCGTGAATGAGAGCACCTCCTGCTGGTCGCGCAGCGAGTCGCCGAAGGTTTGCATCGCGACGCCGAGAACGAGGAGGACGACCTTCTTGAGCGAAGCGCTGACGCGCTTCGCGCCCGCAAGCGGATCGTCGCTCGGCGCGTCGACCGGTGCCGGTTGGAGGATCTCCTCCTGGAGCTGCTTGGCGGCCGGAATGAGTGCCAGGCGTCCGGCCAGCGCCCGCCGCGCCAGCATCCCCGGAATCAGCAGCCGGTTGATCTCGTTGGTGCCCTCGAAGATCCGGTTCACGCGCGCGTCGCGGTAGTGGCGCTCGGCGGGATAGTCCTCGACGAACCCGTTCCCGCCATGCACCTGAATGTTCTCGTCGAGCAGGTAGTCGAGCATCTCGCTGCCGGCCACCTTGAGAATGGAGGCCTCGATGGCGAACTCCTCGAACGCCGCCAGCTTCGCCTCTCCCGAGGGTCCGGCCTGCTCGCCGATCCGCGCCTCGATAGCGCCGGCGACACGATAGAGCATGCTCTCCACGGCGTAGGCCCGGGCCGACATCTCGCCCAGCTTGTGCTTGATGGCGCCGAACTCCGCGATCGCCTGTCCGAACTGCTTCCGTTCTGCCGCGTAGCGAGCCGATTCGGCCAGCGCTGTCTTCGCCCCGCCGCTCGTCGACGCGCAGAGCTTGAAGCGACCGTAGTTGAGGACGTTGAACGCGACCTTGTGACCTAATCCGATCTCACCGAGCAGGTTGTCGGCGGGCACCTGCGCGTCCTGGAGGATGACCGGCGTCGTGGACGACCCCCGGAGACCGAGCTTGTGCTCTTCCTGGCCGGTACTGACACCCGGCGCGGTGCGTTCGACGATGAATGCCGAAAACTGCTCGCCGTCCACCTTGGCGAACACGATGAAGAGGTCGGCGAAACCGCCGTTCGTGATCCACATCTTCTCGCCGTTCAACACGAAGCTGCCGTCGGCCTGACGGGTTGCGCGGGTCTTGGCGCTCAGCGCATCCGAGCCGGAGCTCGACTCGCTGAGTGCGTACGCCCCGACCGTCTCCCCGCTGACGAGTCCCGGAAGGTAGCGAGCGCACTGCGGATCACTGCCGAAGAACAGCAATGGAATGATGGCGAGGTTGCACTGGGCGCCGAAGGTGGCGCCGAATGATGCCGAGGCCGCCAGGCTCTCGGCCACGATCACGGCGGCCACCGTGTCCAGTTCGACGCCGCCGTAGGTCTCGGGCGCGTCGACGCCGAGCAGGCCCAGCTCACCGCACCGGTGGAGGAGTTGCCGGACGCACGCCCAGTCCTTCTGCTCCATCCGCTCCAATGCCGGCAGCACCTCGTTCGCGACGAACTCGCGCGTCGTCTGCGCCATGAGCCGGTGTTCGTCGCTGCAGCGCTCGGGGGTGAAGACCCTGCCGGTGGGCGTCTCGCCCAGGAGCCAGCCGCCGCCCTGTTTCTCCGTGTGTGCCATGGTCGTCGTCATGTCCGCTGCCTCTCTCGGTCGTGCCCGTCCGTTACATCCCCTCGCGGGGCTCGACGCGTTCGAAGATGCCGGCGGCGCCCATGCCGCCGCCGACGCACATCGTCACCAGGCCGTACCCGGCGCGGCGCCGGCGCATCTCGTGGAGCAGGCTGGTGGTGAGCTTGGCGCCGGTGCATCCGAGTGGATGCCCCAGCGCGATCGCGCCCCCGTTGACGTTCAGCCGCTCCGGGTCGATCGGGAGTTCGCGCAGGCAGGCGAGGACCTGCGCCGCGAACGCTTCGTTCAGTTCGACCAGGTCGATCTGGTCGAGCGTGAGCCCGGTCATGTCCAGCACTTTCCGCACGGCCGGCACCGGGCCGATGCCGAACCGCTCGGGCTCGACGCCCGCGGTCACGAACCCGAGGAACCGGGCCAGTGGCACCGCGCCGATCTGCCGCGCCCGCTCGGCCGACGTCACGACCAGTGCCGCGGCGCCGTCGCTGGTCTGCGACGAGTTGCCGGCGGTGACCGTCCCATCGGTATGAAACGCCGGCCGCAGCTGACCGAGCGCCTCGAGCGACGTGTCGCGGCGCGGGCCTTCGTCGACCGCGAACGTGTGCTCGGTCACCTCCGGCCTCGGGCCACCGTTCGTCGCGGCCAGCCTTACCGTCACCGGCACCGTTTCGTCCGCGAAGCGATTCGCGTCGATCGCGTCGATCGCGCGCTCGTGGCTTCGCAGCGCAAACGCGTCCTGGTCCGCTCGCGTGATCGCGGCCTCGCGCGCGTGATTCTCCGCGACCAGTCCGGTCGTCAGATAGACGTCGGGGTACGACTCGACCAGTGCCGGATTCGGCGCCACGCGATGCCCGCCCATCGGCACGAGGCTCATCGACTCGGCGCCGCCCGCCACGATCGTCGTCGCGAACCCACACATGATCCGCTCGGCGGCCTGCGCGATCGCCTGGAGCCCCGACGAGCAGAACCGGTTGACCGTGATCGCCGAGGCCTGGATCGGGAGGCCCGCGCGCAGTGAGGCGATTCGCGCCACGTTGAGGCCCTGCTCGGCCTCGGGCATCGCGCAGCCGAGAATGACGTCTTCGATGTCGTCACCCGTGACACCGTCGACGCGGCGCACGGCCTCGGCGATGACCGTCGCGGCCAGCTCGTCGGGCCGTGTGGTCCGTAGCCCACCCCGCGGCGCCTTGCCGACCGGCGTACGGACGGCGGAGACGATGACGGCCTCGTGCATCACGGCGCTCCCTTCCAGTCGCCCAGTAAATCCTCGATGGCGTCACCGACTTCCAGGGTCTTGCCGTCGAACAGATGATCGGCACCGTCGATGACGACCAGTTCCTTCGGTTCGTTGAGTTCGCCGTAGAGCCGCCACATGTCCTTCAGTGCGCACAGCTCGTCGCGTTCGCCCTGGATGAAGAACTTCGGTTTCGAACTGCAGCGCAACTCGGCGAACGACTGGTGCGCCACCGGCGGTGCGATGCCGAACACCAGGGCCACCCGATCGCTGGTGGCACCGACGGTGAGCGCGACCCAGGCGCCGAACGAGAACCCGGCGGCCCAGAGCTCGACCGTGGGGTAGCGTCCGGCCATCAGCTCGAGCGCGGCCCGAAAGTCGTCGCGTTCGCCGTCGCCGCCGTCGTGGATGCCGTCCGAGACGCCCACGCCCCGGAAGTTGAAGCGCAGCACGGCGCAGCCGATCCGCTGGAAGGCCTTGGCGGCGCGGAATACGACCTTGGTGTGCATCGTGCCGCCGTACTCCGGATGCGGGTGGGCCATGACCACGGCGGCGAGTGGCTCGCGCCCGCCGTCGGGCTCGTCGAGGAGCGCCTCTAGCCGTCCCGCCGGGCCGGCGAATTCGAAGGTTCGCGACACCTGTCAGGCCTCCTGTCTCACGTTAGCTGGCATGCCGTTCGACGAAGCCCGCTACGATTGCCGCGAACCGTTCGGGGCGCGTGGCGAAGCCGATATGTCCGGTGCGATCGAGTACCGCGGTGCCCGCCCCGGCGATTGCCTCGGCAAACTCCAGCGTGGCGGTGACCGGGACGACTTGATCGAGGCTCCCCTCGCCGGTGACCACCAGTGTCGGCACCGCGATGTCGGCGCAGTCGACCCGGAAGTCGATCCTCCCCATGAGGCTGACTCTCGCGGCCATCCGGACCGGCGAAAACGGCGCCCGGGCGACCCTGAGCGTGTGCTCGATCGCGAACGCCAGGCGCTCCCGAGGCGTGTCGAACGCCGACCGGACCTCGGGCCAGAGCCGGCCCGGCGACCCGGCGACGAAGACGGGGGCCATCAGGCGCGGCATGCGCAGGTAGCGTTCGGTTCGCGGGTCCGGTCGCCACGACGGCGAAGGCGTCGAGACGAGCGTCAGCGAACGGACCCGGTCGGCCCGGCGAGCGGCGTAGCGCAGCGCGATCAGGCCGCCGAACGACACGCCGCAGAGATGCGCGGCGTCGAGACCGGCCTCGGTGAGCACGCCGTCGAGTTGATCGATGAGGCTGTCGAACCCGCCGGTGTCCGCGGCGCCGAGCGAGTAGGTGACGACGCGGCACCGCGTCGCCAGGGCGTCGACCGACGGCGCCATCCACTCCCAGCGGCCCTGCATGCCGGGGACGAGCACCAGTGGCGAGCCGTGGCCGGCGTCGACGATCGTTGGGGGCATCACCAGTCTCGATTCGGTGTCAGTTCCGCAGGGTCTTGCCGGTCTTCAAGGTGTGCCGGATCCGATCCAGCGTCTTGGCCTCGCCGCACAGGCTCAGGAACGCCTCGCGCTCCAGGTCCAGCAGGTAGTCCTCGGAGACCTCGGTCGGATGCGGCAGTGGGCCACCCGACACGATTCCGGCCAGGGCGCGCCCGATTCGTGCGTCGTGGGCGCTGATCTGGCCGGCGCGGTGCGCCAGATGGACGCCCAGTTTCAGCGCGGCCCCGACACCCTCGCTGCCCACCTTGACTCGCCTCGGGGCGGCCGGCTGATAGCCCGCGCGGACCATGTCGAGCCCGCGCCGCTTGGCGTCGGCCAGCAGGCGTTCCCGATTCATCGTGATGCCGTCGCGCTCGGCGAGGTAGCCGAGGCGGACCGCGTCTGGCGCGCTGGTCGACACCGCCGCGAGGCCGATCGTCTCGAACACCTGGCGTGAGGCCACGGTCGGGTCGGCGGCATCCTCGAGCGTGGTCGCCGCCGACGCGCGGGCCACCATCTCCTTGGTGCCGCCGCCCGCCGGAATCAACCCGACCCCGGTCTCCACCAGTCCGACGTAGCACTCCGCCGCGGCCTGCACGGTGTCGGCGTGCAGCACGACCTCGCAGCCCCCACCGAGCGTCAGACCGGCCGGCGCCGCCACCACCGGAACCGGTGCGCGCTGCAAGCCGATCGTCGCGGCCTGGAACGAACGGACCATCAGGTCGACCTCGTCCCAGTTGCCCTCTTCGGCCTCCATCAGCAGCAGGAGCAAGTTCGCGCCGGCCGAGAAGTCCCGTCCGTCGTTGCCGACGACTAGCGCCTCGAACCTGGCCGCGGCCTCGGCGGCGGCGAGCCGGGTCATGTCGATCGTGTCGCTGCCGATGACGTTGAGCTTCGAGTGGAACTCCAGCGCCAGGACGCCGTCGCCGATATCGACCAGGCTCGCCCCGGAGTTCGATTTCACGACCTGGGTCCTGTCCCTGGCCGAGGAGAGGATGAGCAGCTCCGGGTCGGCCGGTGGCAGGTTTCCGCTCCGGAAGGTGGCCGCTGTCGTATCACCCCGTGACAGGAGTTCGGCGACGAGGGGCGGGGGGGCGGTCTCGCCGCACGCGTCCATGACCCGCGCCGGGCCGATCGCGTCCAGCATCTCGAACGGACCCAGCTCCCAGCCATAGCCCCAGCGCATGGCGCGGTCGACGTCGTCGATCGACTCGGCGATGTCCGGCGCGACGCGCGCGGCGTACACGAGCGTGGCGCCCAGGGTCCGGCGAAGGAACTCGCCGACGCGGTCGTCGCCGAGAAACAGCGTCCGGATCCGCGTTCGTAGATCGGCGATGCCTTGCGACGCGTCCAGCGCGGCGAGCGTCGGCGCCCGTCGAGCCCGATACTCGCGGGTGCCCGGATCGAGCGTCAGAATCTCGGACCGGCCGGCGGCACGCGTCTTCTGGTAGAATCCGCGTCCGGTCTTCTCGCCCAGCGCCCCGCTGTCCACGAGCGCGTCGACCAGCGAGGGCAGCTCGAAGGCGCGCCGTTCGGCCTCATCGTCCGCGAACTGCTGACGTAGGTTACGGGCGACCTCCGCGAGTACGTCGATACCCGACAGGTCGATCGTCCGGAAGGTTGCGCTCTTGGGCCGGCCAATGGCCGGACCGGTCATCGCGTCGATCTCCTCGATCGTGTAGCCGTCGGCCAATGCGTCGAGCGCCCGCGCGGCGCCGAACAACCCGATCCGGTTCGCGATGAAGTTCGGCGTATCCCGCGCGATGACGACGCCCTTGCCGAGACGGACTTCGGCAAACCGGCGGACGAGCGCGACGACCTGCCCATCGGTGTGGGCGGTCGGGACGAGCTCCATCAACGGCAGGTACCGGGGTGGGTTGAAGAAGTGAGTGCCCAGCCAGTGCGCCCGGAATTCCTCGGAGCGCCCCTGGGCGATGGCGTCGATTGACAGGCCGGAGGTGTTCGAGCTGACGATCGTCCCCGAGCGGCGGTGCGCCTCGATCCGTTCCAGCAGCGCCCGCTTGGCATCGAGGCGCTCGACGATGGCTTCGATGATCCAGTCAACCCCGGCGAGCTGGTCGGCCTCGGTGTCGAAGCCGCCGACGGCGATCCGCTGCGCGGACGTCTCGGAAAAGTGCGGCGCCGGACGCAGCCGCGCGATCCGCTCGAGCCCAGCGCACGCTGTGTCGCGGTCGAGGTCGAGTAGCAGGGTCGGCAGCCCGGCGTTGGCCATGTGTGCGGCGAGTTGCGCGCCCATCGTGCCGGCGCCGAGAACGGCCACCGACTGGATCGATCGAGTCGTCCTCCCAGCCGTCATCCGCGTTCCCCGCTGGTGCCGTCGGACGAAGCCATGCCTCGGACGAAGATGTCGACGACCGTGTCGGCCGAGTCCTCGAGACGCTTGGGGCGCTGGCTGAGGATCCAGTCGGTGGCCATTTCGTCGAGCGCGCCGAACAGGATCTTCGAGGCGACGGTCGGGTTCACGTCGGCTCGCATCGCTCCCGTGGACTGGCCGCGGGCGATCGCGTCGCGGATGACGCCGAGGTACTCCCGCAGCTGAGCCGCGGAGAACCGTTCCATGAACTTCGTCGATTGCCGCAGCTCGACCTGGAAGACGACAGCCAGATCGCGGTTCCGCCCCAGGCGCCCGAGGTGTAGGTGCGCCAGTCGACGGAGTTGTTCGATCGGATCGTCGACCGCCTCCGCGCCCGCGCGGGCCTCGGCGACCGCTACACGCATCGTGCGCTCGAACAGCGATGCCAGAACGTCGTCCTTGCTGCTGAAGTAGAGGTAGACCGTGCCCGCGGCAACGCCGGCCGCTCGGGCGACGTCGGCGACCTGCGCCTGGAAGAATCCGCGCTGGGCGAAGACGCGGGTCGCGGCGTCGAGAATCGCCTCGCGCTTGTCGCGCCCGCCCGGCGCACGGGCAGGGGACGAAGGATGAGAAGTCGTAGAGAGGGTCATTCCTGAATGAACGTTCATTCATTATATAGGCCCATGGGGCACGGTATGACAGGGCACGACTGTCAGCGGGTTCACTACAGGCCCGGACCGGGGCGGCCGATAGATCGCAACGACGAGCAGCGCCGATATCTCCGCGTGTGGCCGCCGTAAACTTCTGAAAATACGGTGTTTACCGTGTTGACGAGATTCGCTCGCGGGCGCTGCTGAAGTGAGGACCTAGGCGATGATGACGACGAAGGTAGGCAAGACGGGCGCGATTGCCCGACGGCCGGCCGTCTGGTGCGCGTTGGCGCTGGCACTGGCCACAGTGCTGGCGGCTCCCGCCGTGGCCCAGCAGTACACCGGCCGGATCGACTTCACCGTGGTCGACAACACCGGAGGTGTCTTGCCGGGCGCCCGCGTCGAAGTGTCCGGAGCGCAGACCCGTCTGGGCTGAGCCAATGCCGTCGGCACGGCGGCCCTGATCAACCTGACGGTTGGCGCCTACGAGGCCACGGTCTCCCTCGACGGGTTCCAGACGGTCCGAATCCCCGTGGTCGTCGTCGATACGGGCGGCAACGTCGACCTGCGGGTCAGCCTGGCGGTGGCCACCGTGCAGGAGGATGTCATCGTCCGACCCGAGGTTCCGGTCGTCGAGCCGAAGAAGCTGACGACGGGTGCGCTCATCAGCAACGACGAGCTTCAGCTCATTCCCACGGCACGCGACCCGTGGGTCGTCCTGCAGACGGTTCCGAGCGTCGTCGTCGACCGCGTCAACGTCGGCGGCAACGAGTCGGGCCAGCAGTCGCAGTACATCGCGCGGGGCGCCAACGCCGACGACAATACCTGGTATCTAGACGGCGTCCCGGTCACCGACCTGGCCGCCGTGGGCTCGTCGACCTTCTACTACGACCACGACATCTTCGAGCAGATGAACATCGTCACCGGTGGGTCGGAGATCACGAATGCGACCCCCGGCGTGCAGCTCAGCGGGACGGTCAAGTCGGGGACGAACGTCTTTCACGGGACCGTCCGGGGCTACCTGGCGAACGAGGCGATGCAGAGCACGAATCTGTCCGACGAGCTAGCCGAGTCGATCGGCGGCACCGGAGGCGAAGGGAATCGGATCGATCAGTTCGCCGACTACGGCGCCGACTTCGGCGGGGCATTCGTTCAGAACAGGTTGTTCGGGTGGGGGCTGATTGCGCGAACCGACATCAGAAATCTCACGCTGACAAGCGATCTCGATCGCACGGTCCTGAAGAACTACGCCTTCAAGGCGACGGCCAACTTCACCGAGCGGACGCGCGCCAGCTTCCTGTTCTTCGGCGACACGAAATTCAAGGACGGCCGCGCCGCCAGCCCGACCCGCCCGACCGAGACGACGTGGGTGCAGAATGGCCCGACGAAGCTCTACAAGGGCGAGGGCAATTTCGTGCCCCGCGACGACCTCGTGGTGACGGTGCGCGGCTCGCACCTGGATTTCGGGTTCTCGCTGACGCCGAAGGGCACGTCGCCGACGTTCCTGGATCTCTCCACCGGCATCTTCGGCGGTTCCTTCGTCGACGTCAGCACCGAGCGCCCGCAATGGACGACCTCCGCGGATGCGAACTTCTTCCGCGGTAGTCACGAGGTGAAGGTCGGCGCCTCCTTGCAGCGCGCGGTCGTGAACTCGAATCAGTTCTGGCCGGGCAACAGCACGCTCACGCTCGTCCTGGGCGACATCCTGGGCATCGGCACGCCGGTGATTCTCGGGCGGCCGCTGCGCGACACCGACTCGCGGTCCCGGGGGACGTATCTGAGCAGTTGGGTCAGCGACACGATCACCCGCGACCGGCTGACGATGACTTTCGGCGCCAGGTTCGACCACGCGGCAATCGGGAACGATCAGACCGCTTCGGGCGCACACGTGCTTGCGCCGGAGATCTTCCCGGCGCTGACCGTGTCGGCTAAGAACGACACGCATGTCTTCAACACGCTGACGCCGCGCGCCGGGGTCAGCTATGCCCTCGGCGAGGATCGCGACAC
Source organism: Acidobacteria bacterium UBA2161 (assembly GCA_002328835.1). Classification (GTDB taxonomy): domain Bacteria; phylum Acidobacteriota; class Vicinamibacteria; order Vicinamibacterales; family UBA823; genus UBA2161. The sequence continues at coordinate 146,734 of DCWN01000043.1, forward strand.
GATCGTGCGGGCGAGCTACGCCCAGTTCGCCTCACAGCTCGCGACCGGTGACGCGGCGTTCGTGGCCGGACCGCTCTACTACTCGTACTTCTACGCCTACGGCCTCGACGCCAATTTTAACAACGTCGCCGATCCAGGCGAACTGTTCCTGACCGACGCGGACGTGCCGCCCGGCCTCGGGGGGATCTTTCCGGTCGGCCCGACCGGTGCCTACGGGTTCGATCCGAACGATCCAACGTCGACTGACAGTCCAAACGTCGTGGGGTCCGACCTGAAGTCGCCCCGGACCCACGAGGTGAGTATCGGGATCGAGCGCGAGATCTACCCGACTGTCGCCGTCGACGCGTCGGTGACCTACCGACGCTTCAACGGCATCCGCTGGCAGCCGCTCCAGGGGATCCGGATGGCCGATTTCGAGCAGGCCGGCCGGGTGACCGGCGACCTCCCCGACGGGGGGACGTTCGATCAGGCCTACTTCGCACCGCGCTCCAGCGTGACATTGCCGGACGGCAACGGGCGTGAGGACATCAACCGCGAGGGCTACCACCAGAGCTATGTCGGGTTCGAGGCCAACATCCGCAAGCGGCTCGGCAACCGATGGATGTTCCGGGCCGGGTTCTCGACCAACTCCCACACCGAACACTTCACCGATCCATCGCAGTCGATCGAGGATCCGACACCCATTGCGATCGACCCGACTCTCGGCCGGTTCGCCGGCGAGGGGCCGCTCATCGACGGCGGTATCGTCGTGGACCCGGCCAGCGGCAGCGGGAAGAGTTCTGTCTACCTGGCGATGCCGAAGTACCAGTTCGTGGCGAACGGCGCCTATCAGGCGGCCTACGGCATCAGCCTTGCCGCGAACGTCGTGATGCGCCAGGGCTACCCGCAGCTGTTCAACGCGGGCAGTACCGGCGTGTCCGCCGACCCGGTGACGCCGCGCAAGAACGTCCTGGTCGTGCCGGACCTGTCGGAGGATCGCTTGCCCACCGTCACGACGCTGGACGTCCGCGTCGGCAAGACGTTCGAGCTCGACCGCGCACGGATCGTGTTCGACGTCGATGTCTTCAACCTGTTCAACCAGGCCACGGTCCTGGGCCGGCAGTACGACGTCACGGCCACGGGCGATACGGGGAGCGGGAAGGTGCTCGAGATCATGAGCCCGCGCGTGGCGCGGATCGGCTTGCGGTTCGAGTTCTAGCGGGCCTCGGGAAACCGCTCGCGCGCCTCGGCACGGACGGCGTCGGCCCGCGACGCTTCACCGAAGATCGTCCAGAGCTGGGCGGCCAGGCCGTAGCCCTCGGGCGAAGGCATGGCCGCCAGCAGATCGTCGATCGTGCGCTCGACCTCGTCGTCACGACTCTGCGACCGGTAGAGCATCGCCAGATTGGCGTGCGCCCGCCCGTTGTTCGGAAACAGCCGCAGCTCGGTCAGGAACTCGGCCTCCGCCTCGTCGTAGCGCTCCAGACGGCCGAGCGTATCGGCGGTGAAGAAGTGGACGTCGTTCAGCGTGATCGTCCGCTCGCGCAGCCGACGACCCGCCTCCTGGAACAGCGGCAGCGCCTCGGCGTAGCGCCCGTCGGCGTGGAGCGTTCGCGCCTGCACGTAGACCGGCAGCGGTAGCGAGGGGTCGGCCTGGTTGGCCAGGTCGGCATGCCGCGCGGCCGCCTCGACGTCGCGCTGCGCAAGAGCGACCCTGAGCAGCATGACGTGGGCGTTTGCGAGCGCCTGTCGATCGGACTCGGCCGCCACCGTGACGGCCAGTTCCGCGTGCTGCCGCGCCTCGGGAAGTTCCTGGAGCTTCAGGAGTGAGCCGGTGACGGCGATGACCGCCGTGGCACTCGTCGGCTGCAGCTCGACGAGCCGCCTGTAGGAGCGCACCGAATCCGCGTAGCGGCCCGCCCGCACCTGCACGTTGCCGAGCCGCTGCCAGACGTCGGCCATGTTGGGGTCACCCGAGAGGATCTCCTCGAGCAGCGCAATCGCTTCCGGGTAGTTGCGGCTGGCGGCCACCGCGACGGCGCGGCGGTAGCGTGCCAGGACCTCGATCTTGTCCTTCGGATCGGGCAGGGACTCGCTGTCGACGTCCGACCCGACCGCCGGGAGTCCGCCGACGTAGCCGAGCGCCTCGAGCCGCCCGCGCGCCTCTTCGGAGACCCCAGAGGGCGCCGCGATCGGCTCGCCTGCGGCGAGCTGATCGAGTGCGGCGCGCATGTCCGTTCTGATCTGCCGTTCGACAAGCGCGATGTTCTCGCGCTCGTCAGGGTCGGCGTCGAGGTCGTACAGCTCCTCGCGTGGCGCCTTGATGTAGCGGTAGCGCGGCCCGGTGAGCGCGAGCAGCTCGCTCCAGCCGAAGTGGTACCGCGAATAGATCCCTTCCGAGTAGATTCCCTGCGGTTCGAGGTGGCCGCCGGGGTCCCGCAGGACGGGTTCGAGCGACCGGCCCCGCAGCCCCGACCGCGCCGGCAGCCCGAGCAGGTCGAGCATCGTGGGCAGCACGTCGATGTGCTGCACCGGATGCGTCACGCGCGCCCCGCCGTTCACGCCGCCCGGGAGCCTGACGATGAAGGGCACCCGGATCGATTCGTCGTAGAGGAAGATCCCGTGCTCCTGTTCGGCGTGGTCGCCGAGACCTTCGCCGTGATCCGAGAGCAGCACGATCGTCGCGGCGTCATAGACGCCGCGCGCTTTCAGCGCGTCGAGAAAGCCTCCGACGATCTCGTCGGCGAAGGCCACCTCGCCGTTGTAGGGGCCGAAGTGCGCGTAGCGCTCGGGCGGCGCGTAGGGCGTGTGGGGTTCGTAGATGTGCCAGAGCAGGAAGAAGCGGTTCGAGTCGAGGCTGTCGAGCCAGCGCTCGGCGACCGCCAGCGAGTCGATGCCGGCGCGCTGCACCTGGCCGATGGAGGACTCGCCCGTGGCCACCGGCATCTGGTCGTCGTAGAAGTCGAAGCTGCGCGCGAGTCCGACGTCGCGTCGCAGCACGTAAGACGAGACGACGGCGCCGCTCACGATGCCTTCGTCGCGCAGCAGATCGGGGAGCAGGATCTCGTCGGCATCGACGACGAAGCCGAGGTTGTCGCGGACGCCGTTCTCGAATGGCAGTCGTCCCGAAAGGATCGACGCGTGCGCGGGCAGGGTCTGGGGGACGTGCGTGTAGGCGCGTTCGAAGAGCACCGACTCGGCCGCGAACCGGTCGATCGCCGGCGTGTCGATCTCTGTGAAGCCGTAGGCTGGCAGTCGGTCGGCGCGGAGCGTGTCGATCGAGATGATGACGATCGGTCCGGTGATGGTGGCCAGCGGTGGTGGCGGTCTGAGGGTCAGCCACGCAAGGATGGAAACGGTGGCGATCGCGGCGGCCGCAGCGCCGAGCGCGGCCGGGCGGTGCCGGCCTCGGCGATCGCTGGCGGCCGATTCCGTCAGGCGCCGCTTCCGCTTGGAGGCCATCACTCCCCGCGATGCGCCGACTATTGGGGTGGCGGCAACCGTTCGAGCAACGTCCGGGCCGCGGCCTGGGCCTCCGAGCCCGGCTCGGCGTCGACCGCCAGTTCCAGGTAGCGTCTGGCCTCGGCCTGGTTGCCCGCGTCGAGGGCGATCTCGCCGAGCTTCAGCAGCGGCTGGCTCCACGCCGGGTCGGCCTCATGGGCCTGCCAGTACCAGCCAACGGCGCCGTCGGCGCCCTGCAGCGCCAGTCGCGTGTCGCCGAAGTTGTAGAGCAGCTGCCGGCTCAGCGTCAGGTCGAGGTCGACCTCGGCCGCCAGCATCGCCTCGTAGGCCGCCTCGGCCTCGTCGTACCGCTCGGTCATCAGGTAGGCGTCGCCGAGCTTCAGCTTGACCGTCGTGAGTGCGGGGACCAGCGTCGCCAGCGCCTCGTAGGCGGCGATCGCCTCGGGATAGCGTTCCGCGGCGTACAGTTCCTCGGCCGCCTCCAGCTGCTGCAGTAGATCGACGGCATCGACGTGCGCCACGGCGCCGAACCGCTCGCCGTAGGCGCCGCGGGCCAGGAAGAAGTCGACCTCCGGGTTTCGCACCAGTTCCCGGATCCGCCGCCGCACCTGCGACGGCGTGAAGCCAGGCGCGCTGGCCGTGAAGACCCAGTTGCCCGGCCGCAGCGTGACGAAGCCGAAGTTCCCGTCGCCATCGGTCGTGGCCGTAAAGGTCCGCTCGGTGCTCTCGGCGGTAATCGTCGCGCCCGGAATCGGTTCGCTGTTCTCGTCCCGCACCATCCCGACGACCCGGGTCTGGGCGAACGCGCCGGCGTCGAGCACGAGCCAGACGGCGGCCAGCAACGGCACGAGGCGGCGGGTTTCAATCGTGGTGCGCATCGGTCGCCCTTCGAATCCGCCCCGCGCAGGGCGGGCCGGTTCGACTTCGCGGAAGGCCTAGCGTCTGTCAGTATAGTCCAGAACCCGCGCCCTCAACGGCGCTCGCCCGTGGCGGTTTCCGGGATGTCGAACTCGATTTCGTTCGTGCGCCACGTCGTCGCGCGCCCTCGCCGGCGCGACTGTCTGGTTGTCTGCGCGTTGGCGCTCTGGATGTGGATCGCCGCGGCCGGCGCCATCGATGCCCAGGCCGCCGACCCGATCCGGCTCGGGCGGATCGACGCGCTGGTCGAGGAGGCGATCGCCGCCGGCCAGCTCCCGGGCGCCGCGGTCCTCGTCGGACGTGGGGACGAGGTCGTCTACCGCAAGGTGTTCGGGAACCGGTCGCTCTCGCCGACGCGTGAGGCGATGACGTTCGACACCGTCTTCGACCTGGCCTCGCTCACGAAGGTCGTCGCCACGACGACCAGCGTGATGCAGCTCGTCGAGGCCGGTCGAATCCGGCTGAGCGATCGGGTCACCGCGTTCATTCCCGAGTTCGGTCGCTACGGCAAGGCCGACGTCACGGTTCGCCACCTGTTGACCCACATGTCGGGTCTACGGCCCGACCTGCCGCTCGAGGACGAGTTCGACGGCACCGAGGTCGCCATCCATCGTGCGACCGAAGAGGTGCTCCTCGCGCCACCGGGCGAGCAATTCGTCTACAGCGACATCAACTTCTTCCTGCTCGGCGAGATCGTCGGCCGGGTTTCCGGCCTGCCGCTCGACCGCTACGTCCGTGAGCGGTTCTTCGGACCGCTCGGCATGGACGACACGATGTTCACTCCACCGCCATCGCTCGCGCCGCGGATCGCCCCGACCGAGGCGTGTCCGCCGCTGGGCTGGCCGTGCGAGGGTCCCGATGCCGTCATGCTGCGCGGCACGGTGCACGACCCGACGGCGCGGCGGATGGACGGCGTGGCCGGCCACGCGGGGCTGTTCAGTTCACTCGACGACCTCGCGCGCTTCTGCCGGATGCTGCTCGGCGGCGGCGCGCTCGACGGCGTGCGCGTGCTGGCGCCGCTCACCGTGTCGCGCATGACGACCGTCTCGACGCCGGCCAGTCAGCCGAACCGCCGCGGCCTCGGCTGGGACATCGATTCGGTCTTCTCCTCGAACCGCGGCGAACTGCTCCCGATCGGCTCGTTCGGTCATACCGGTTTCACCGGGACGTCGCTCTGGCTCGACCCGTCGAGCGGGACCTACGTCGTCTTCCTGTCGAATCGAGTCCACCCCGACGGCACCGGCAACGTCGTCGCCCTGCGGGCGCGGGTTGCGACTGCGGCGGCGGCCGCGCTCGTCGATCTGCCGGCTGGGGCCGGGCGGTCGGCCGGCGCCGCGACCGCCTTCGGTGCGTCGGGACGACGCGTGGCCCCGGCCCCGACGCCGGTCGCGACCGGGATCGACCGTCTGCGCGCCGAGCGGTTCGCCCGGCTCGAGGGGCAGCGCGTCGGCCTGGTGACCAACCATACCGGCCGGGCGCGTGATGGCCGCACGACGATCGACCTGCTGCACGAGGCCGACACCGTCGAGCTGGTCGCCCTCTTCAGTCCGGAGCACGGGATCCGCGGCGTTCTCGATTCGGCCGTGGCGTCGGGGCGCGACGAGCGCACCGGCCTCCCGATTCATTCGCTCTATGGCGAGTCGCGCCGCCCGACGGCGGAAGCCCTGGCCGGCCTCGACACGCTGGTGTTCGACATCCAAGGGATCGGCACGCGGTTCTACACCTACATGACGACGATGGCCTACGTCATGGAGGCTGCCGCCGAGCGGGAGATCGCCGTCGTCGTCCTCGATCGGCCGAACCCAATCGGCGGCACGGCGATCGAAGGGCCGGTGCAGGACGATGCCGCCCTCGGCTTCACCGGCTACCACCCGATGCCGATCCGCCACGGCCTGACACTCGGCGAGCTGGCGCGGCTCTTCAACGGGGAGCGCGGGATCGGCGCCGACCTGTCGGTCGTCGAGATGACCGGCTGGAGCCGTGACGCCTGGTTCGACTGGACCGGCCAGCCGTGGGTCAATCCGTCGCCGAACATGCGGAACCTGAATCAAGCCGCGCTCTATCCCGGCATCGGCGCGATCGAGGGAACGAACGTCTCGGTCGGCCGCGGCACCGACACGCCATTCGAGCAGGTCGGTGCGCCCTGGGTCGATGGGGTCGCGTTGGCCGACCGGCTGAACGCCAGGAGTCTTCCCGGCATCCGCTTCTATCCGGTCACCTTCACGCCGGAGAGCAGCAAGCACGCGGGGGAGCCGTGCGGTGGGGTCTCCATGATCGTCACCGACCGCGACGCGCTCGTGCCGGTGCGCGTCGGCCTGGAAGTGGCCGCCGCGCTGCACGCGCGCTACGGCGACGCATTCGAGATCGACGCGGCTGCGCGGCTCTTCGGGTCGCAGGCGACGCTCGACCGGATCAAGGCCGGCGACGATCCGGCCGCCATCGCGCGCGGCTGGATCGGCGATGAGGCCGCCTGGCGGCGGCTCCGCGCGGAGTACCTGCTGTACTACTAGACGACTGCAGCGTCTCGTCGACCCGCCTGAGCGCTTCGGATGTCCGCTCCAACGCCTCCACGTTGCTGTATTGTCAATGTTCCGAACGCCGTTTGACGGAGGGGCTCCGTCCTAGGTGCGGCGGCGTTTCCGGCGGGCGCGCTTTGCGGTCTTGTGTTCGTACATTAGACGGTCGGCTTCCTTGACCAGCGGCATCACATCCTCGGTGCCATGCGGCACCTCGGTGCATCCGAAGCTCAGGCCGACGCCGGCCGGCAGCTTCGCCGTCTCTGCGGCGGTGGCGAAGTCGGCCTTGAGGTCCACGCCCTTCTGCATCGCCTGATCCAGCTCGCACGACATCAGGACGAGAAACTCGTCGCCGCCCCAGCGAAACAGGTAGTCGGCCTCGCGGACCCTTTCCTTGAGGAACGACGCGACGTACTGCAGCACCAGGTCTCCGGTCTCGTGGCCGAACGTGTCGTTGACCGCCTTGAACTGATCGATATCGAGGAAGAGCAGTGAGAGCGGCGTCTGGTAGCGCTGACGACGCTGCAGCTCGCGTCCGATCACCTCGTCGAAGAAGCGCCGGTTGTAGCAGGTCGTCAGCGGGTCGGTGATGACCTTCTCGTGCAGTTCGCCTCGCGCCGTTCGAGGCGCCGGTTGGTTGCGCGCAGTTCGTAGGTCATCTCCTCGAAGACCAGCAGGTGCATCCCGAGCGCCGCGAAGAGCAGGAGGAGGGCGTTGGCCGAGAGCAGTTCGAGCGGGGGATCGCCGCCGCCGCTCGCGGCGGAAAAGGCGATGCCGGTGTGGGAGAACGCCAGGAGCGCCAGCGTCGTGCCGACGACGATGGCGCCAAGCGCGCGCGCCCGCCGCAGCCCGATGAGGAACACGAACGCCGCCGTGCCGAGCAGCGCGGCCGACATCAGATACCCGGGCACCACGGCGGCCTGCCGGCCGAAGCCCAGCGGTGCCAGGACGAACCAGATCACGAGCGGCACCAGCCCCCACGCATACTTCCGATTGAGTGCCGAGCCGCCCCGGTAGGTGTCGGCGCTCACGACGAGCAGCATCGCGGCGCCGAGGCTGAGCAGGTGCGAGATGCCGAGCACCGCGAGACCGAGCGAGCCCGCTGTCACGCTGAGCGAACTGACGAACGTGCTGGCCGCGCGGAGCAGCCAGCTTCCCGTCCATTGGAGGATGTAGAGATGCCGCCGGGTCATCCAGAGCAGGAGCAGCAGGGCCGCGATGACGACCGAGCCGTAGGAGGCGAGCCGCGGCGGGCTGGCCGACCACCACGCAGGGTAGGCCGATGGGGCCGCGGCATCCGGCTCGTCGATCGGTCGGGCTTCGCTCGCGGGCTGCGCGGCCGGTGGGGACACGGCCTCGGCGCGAACCGTCGGTTCGAGGCTGGGGCCGGCGACGTCGGCGGTCGCCTGCCAGCCCAGCAGGGCCAGGATCGCGGCGACGCACAGGATGAGACCCCTTCGAAGCATCGACAACTCTTCGCGCGACGAGGCCTGATGCGTGGGGTACTTGAGCCGAGGAGAACTTGGTCGATCTTACCAGATCAGGCGGGCAGGAGGTACAGCATCACGTAGACGACGACACCGGTGATCGAGACGTAGAGCCAGATCGGGAACGTCCAGCGCGCGATCGCCTTGTGCCGGGTGTCGTCCCGGCGGAGGCCGCGCCGGAGCGTCACGATCGCCAGCGGGACGACGGCGGCGGCGAAGACGATGTGCGTGATCAGCACGACGAAGTAGATCACTCGCACGGGTCCGGTCCCTTCGAACGGTCGCGAGCCGACATTGGCGTGGTAGATGACGTAGGAGATGAGGAACAGCACCGACATCGAGAACGCGCCGAGCATCAGCGCGCGGTGCTTCACGATGTCGCCGCGCCGGATCATCGTGTAGGCCGCGACGAGCAGTGTCCCCGAGATGGCGTTCAGCGTGGCGTTGAGCGTCGGGAGGTCCGAAATCTCGAGCATCGGGCAGTCGTGGAAAACGTGGTCAGCCGCCGAGGTACCGCGTGGCCACGAGCAACACCCAGAGCAGCGGCAGGTAGGCGATCGATCCCAGGAACAGCCATCGGGCGTTTCGTCCCGACCGGCCCCAGGCGAAACGCACCGCCAGGCCGGCGAAGCCAAGGCCGAGCAGCGACGCGCCCACGAGGTAGGTCGTGCCGACCATGCCGATCCAGGTGGGTGCGAGGCTCACCGGGAGCAGTGCGGCGAGGTAGAGCAGGACGTGGCGGGCGGTTCGCCGGCCAGTCGGTTCGATGACCGGCAGGAACGCGAATCCGGCGCGGGCGAAATCGTCCCGGTACATCCAGGCGACCGCCAGGAAGTGTGGAATCTGCCAGAAGAAGACGATGCCGAAGAGAACCCACGCCTCGACACTCATCGCGCCGCTCGCCGCGACCCAACCCAGTGCGGCCGGTAGCGCGCCCGGCACCGCGCCCACGACCATGGCGAACGACGTCCGCTTCTTCAGTGGCGTGTAGACGAGCGCGTAGCTCACGAGCGTCGCCAGCGCTAGGCCCGCGGCGAGCGGGCGCGCGTAGGTCAGCGCGGCGATGCCCACGACCGACAGCACGATCCCGAAGCACCGGGCTTCGGCTTCCGACAGCCGCCCGTCGGGCAGCGGTCGCGACCGAGTCCGCACCATCAACCCGTCCGCGTCACGTTCGTAGACCTGGTTGAGCGCGGCGGCGCCCCCCGCCACGAGCCCCGTGCCGATGAGCGTCGGCACGATCAGCCACTGCGCGTCGGCGCCCGGCAGTGCGAGGTAGAAGCAGACCGTTGTCGTGGCCAGGACGAGAACGTTGAGGCGCGGCTTCGTGAGCGCGACGAAGTCGGCGGCGCGGCCTCGCGGACTCTCCAGCGCCACCGCGTCGGCCTTCATCGCACCGCTCCCGGTGTGGCGGGAATCGCGGCCGACGAGTCGACTCGCACCGGCTGGGGCGCGTCGGCGAAGCGGCGACGGTGCACGACGAGGCCCAGCAGCACCGACACCGCCAGCAGCGTCGCGCCGGTGGCGACGTGGGCCGTATTGATGCCCACGTGACGCTCGGAGAGAACGGTGAGGGCTCCCAGCGTGAACTGCACCGTGACCACTCCGAGCAAGAGCCAGGCGAACCGGGTGAGCGTGGACCGTCGATGATGCGCCAGGATGTGGCCGGCCGTGGCCGCGATCGCCAGCGTCACGACGACCGCGCCGACGCGGTGCGCGAAGTGGATGGCGATTGGACCGCTCCATTCGGGCGGGATCAGTCGGCCAAAGGCCCACGGAAAGTCGGGAATCGCGAGCCCGGCGTCGGTGTGGCGCATCGTCGCGCCGATGAGGATCTGCACGTAGACCAGGGCCGGCGTCAGAATGGCCAACCGCGCGAGGATTGGGTCACCGATCACCCCCGCGCCTTCACGCCAGCTCGCCGACGTGAACAGCGCCAGCGACACCGTCAGGCAAAAAAAGATCTGCGCCAGGCCGGCGTGCGCGACCGAGATCGGCGCCGGCAGGAAGTAGAGGACCGTAATGCCGCCCAGCGTGCCCTGCAAGACGACCGCAGCCAGCGCGGTCCACGCGAGCCGTCGCACCCAGCGCCGATCGTCAGTCCGCGAGATCCAGATCGCCAGGCCGATCATCATCAGGCCGACCGTGCTCGCGATGAGCCTGTGGCCGTGCTCGTAGAAGATCCCTCCCACCATCTTCGACAGTGGGAAGCTGAACATGAAGTAGCCGTAGGTGTTCGGCCAGTCGGGCACGGCGAGGCCCGAGTCGGTGCTGGTGACCAGTCCGCCCGCGGTGACCAGCAGCAGCGTGGATGCGGCGAGGAGGAGCGCGAACCGGTGGATCCAGGTCATGCGTCGTCCGGCAGGCGGGAATGCGAGGACGACGGAGGGAGCGGACTCCCTCCGCCGTCTTCGTTGGAGTAGCTAGCTGACCGAGAAGGTGAACGACAGTTCGACCGTCTCGCTCTCACCGACGGTGACGTTCTGGGTCTGGGTGCCCAGAATCTCGTGCCACGCCTCGATGACGTAGTCGCCCGGAGGCAACTCGCTGATGTCGAACGAACCGCCGTCGCTCACTGCGAAGTACGGGTGGTCGAGGACGCCGACGTAGGCGTTCATCCAGCCGTGCACGTCGCACTTGAACGGCACCATCACCTCGACCGTGTCGAACGACGCGTCGAAGGTCATCCCCTCGATCGGCTGGCCGGTGTTGAACTCGCTGTTGTTCGCCGGCGTCGCGTGGATGTTGTGCAGCGTCGGGTCGCTGTTCCTCACGGTCAGCGTCTGGCCGACCCGCATGCCGAAGACGTGTGGCGTGTAGCGGCAGCCGTCCTGGTCGAGCATCGCCGGCTCGCTCGGCGTGGGGAACGTCCGGTCGCCCAGGCCTTCCTTCACGTAGACGAAGACGTTGCTCAGCGAGCCATCGTCACCGACGACGTAGTACTCGGTCAACTCGCTGTCGCCCGCTTCCTGCGCGCAGACGGGGTCGGAATTCATTCTGATCGTCTCGGCCTCGGGGGGTGTGCCCTCGAGCATGATCGTGCCGGTGATGTTGCCGACCGTCGCGGCGTCGATCGGAGCCGCTGCCGGGGCGGCGGGCGCCGCAGATTCGGCCGGGGCCTCGGAGCCGCCGCCACCGCATGCCACCGTCAGAACCAACGCCATGATCGAGGCCAGCAGCCACGACTTTCGTGCATCCATTGAAGACTCTCCTGGTGCGAATAGAGGAAAACGAAGATACCGCAGGCCACTCAGACGTCGTCTCGCGGCAAACCCAAACCCAGATGATATCAAATAAGTTGGGGCTTCGCCCCGAACCTCCGCGGGCGCTCTGCGGGGACCCCGAGTGCCCCACTCCGCGCCCTGATCGTCGGTGAGCGGCCGAGGTCGATTTCGTGTTCAGCGGGCGCTGGCCATGGCGAGCTTTCTGCCGATCCGGTCCTCGATCCAGTGGCCGTCCCACCATTCGACCGGCGTCACCGCCCGGCCGTGGAGCAGCATCGTGAAGTGCAGGTGGTCGCCGCCCGCCAGGCCGGTCATCCCGCTGCGGCCCACTTCCTGGTCCTGCTCGACCGCGTCGCCCACGGCGACCCCAATCGACGAGAGGTGGGCGTAGAGCGACTGCAGCCCCATGCCGTGGTCGATGACGACGCAGTTGCCGTAGATGCCGAGGAAATCGGCGTGGATGACCACGCCATGATTCGACGCGAGAATCGGTACGTTGGCGGTGGCCGCCAGGTCGAACCCGAGGTGGACCTGCTGGTCGATCTCCTCGCCGTCGTGCAGATAGGTGCGGTGGTCGGCGAACCCCGATTCGACCTGCGAGTTGCCGAGTTGACGGAACGGACCCTGCCAGAGAATCCGCGGCTCGGTGTTTTCGGCGAGGGTCATCAGGTAGTCGGCGTTGGCCTGGCGGAGGCCGCCGTTGATCGCGACGTACCGCGCGACGAGATCGCCCTCGGGCACGCCGGCGAGCAGCGCGCGCGCGTCGGACGATTGCTCCGCGATCGCCGGCACGACGCGCTGGATGAAATCGTCGCCGACGTTGATCCGGCTTCGCCGGAAATTCTTCGGGAAGACGCGGTGGTCGAAGTCGGCGCCCGCCGTGTTGCCGGCCGGATCGCGCGCCGTGACCCGCATCGGTGCGGTCAGTTCCTGGTCGTGCTGGAGCGCGAAGAATGCGACACGCATCGAGTCGTCGGCGCCGGTGACGCCCGCGCCGTCAGCCGGGAAGCCTCGGTAGAAGCGCCCATCGACCGCGACGCCCGACTCGACGTCAGTCGGCGCCACGCGGTAGACGACCATTTCGGCGCCGCCGTGGTTCACGTAGTGCTGCGTCGACAGCACCGTCAGGCGCGGCGGCGTGAATCGAAGTTCCACGGGATGGGTCACCGTGCTCGACGCTTCCCGCAGACCGTAGAGTACCGGGCGGACGGACGTGACGATCAGTTCGGCCGCGCCCTCCCGGACGCCGGGGAGCGTATCGCGGTCGAACTCGCGAGCGATCCGGATCCGCTCGGCGGTTTCTTGTTCGATCGTCGCTGCGCCCGGATCGGCCAGCACGAAGAGCGGAATCACCGTCTCGCCCTGCGCGAGCACCGCCTCGATGGAGGTCAGCTCGCCCTCCGGTGCTTCGACCGAGAAGTCGAGGATGGCGGTTCGGCCGACGTACTGCTCGGGGCCGTTGACCGCAATCGTCGGTCCGACCGCGCTGCCTGCGCGGACGTAGGCGCCACCCGCCGCAGCGGCCAGCAGGAGCAGCAACACCAGGAATTTCGAGAATAGGGACATCAGTCTTGGCCTCCGAAGCGGCTCGACATCCGGAGCCCCCTCGTTCCCATCTATCGGGTTCGACGCGCGCCGGGAACAGCGCTCGCGCCTGCCGATCTGACGCCGGCCGCGCGCTCGCGGTTTGTTGACCCGTTCGCCAGCCAGTTGCTAGAATTAATGATCCGATCGGCCCGTGGCGGTATCGTCTAGGGGTTAGGATGCGTGGTTCTCAGCCACGAGACCGGGGTTCGATTCCCCGTACCGCTACCACCGCTCCATACTCAACCGGTTCGCTCATCAGAGTTGAGCAGAAGTTTGGAGTAGGGTAGGGCGAGCGAGGACGGCCCTCGCATACGCGCGGGGCGATCCGCAGGATTGCCCTTCCGACGCAGCGCCGGACCCCTCACGGAACCCCCCTTTAACCCTAGACATATGCCGGCGAGCTGTCGGTCCTACCCTGCCCCGGTGCCTCTTGCGGGGGACACATCGTCGTCATCAGAGGCTTGAGCTTCGAGAGGGAGGGGCAGGACGATGTATCTCGGTGTCGCGCTCGCCATCCAGGGCGTCTACTTCGTCATGAACATGACCGTCGTGGAGAACCTCGTCGGCGGCGCGATCGGCCAGTTCCAGACCCTGCTCGCCTGGTACGTCTTGGCGGTCCATACCGTCGGCGGCATCATGCTGCTGTTAGGGTTGGCGACGCGGCTGGTCGCCGCACTCAACATGTCGGTGCTCTTCGGTGCGCTGCTGTTCGTCCATTCGCCCGAGGGGCTGTTCAGCCCAGGTCGGGGGTTCGAGTTCTCCCTGTTCGTCCTGTTCGCGCTGGGCCTCGTGTTCTGGAGGGGCTCGGGTCGGCTGTCGTTCGACTACTACCTGACCCACGACAAGCCGCTGCGCGAGGCGCTCCGTGAGACGTAGGAGTCCAGTCGACCTCGTCGTGTAGGTGCAATCGATGATCGAGGGGGTAGCATCGACCCGCGCGTGATCGACCGCCTGCACGGTCGGGCCACCGATGCACCAGGCCTCGAAGTGTCGTGCACCGTGGATGACGATCAGGACGACGGCCGCGTCGACACGAATCTGATAGAGCAGTCGATACTTGAAGACGAACAACTCGCGGACGGTCGGGTCGTCAACTCTCGGAACGACTCGGCCCCATTCCGCTCAGCTCGCTAGCGCCCTCGGGAACAAGATGTTGTTCTCCAAGTGGATGTGCTCGTGGAGTGCTTCCTCCAGCGCTGCCAGTCCATGCCACAAGGCCCGCCACGTGTCGCATGCCCCGGCGGGGACTTCGTAGCCATCTGTCAGCTCCTGCAGCCGCCGCAGCACGGCTCCCACCGAGGCGTGATCGTGCTCCATCGCAGCGATGGGGCCGGTTGCCATGGCCCCCTGCCCCGATCGGATCATCGGGAAGAGGATCTGTTCCTCCTTCACCATGTGCTCCTCGAGTTCGGATTTGAGCCCGAGAAAAACGGAGAGCAGTTCAGGGAGTCGTTCCGGGTCCTTGTCCCGATGGACGTCGAGGACCCTCTCGGCCATGGACTGCAGGCGTGGTAACTCCTCGTCGAGCGACCGGTGATAGGTGGTGAGGATGTGGTCGATTAGGTCCCCGAGCGCCGCCTGGTCCCATCGGCCCTTGGAGGGGTCGGTGGTCTCCAGTTCCTTGCGGATTTCATCGATCACCGCTTCAGTGTCCAACCCTTTCTCGGCGCAGGCCTCCCCGAGGGGCCGGCCTCCGCCACAGCAGTAATCGATCTCGTGCCTGGCGAATACGCGTGTTGCCAGTGGGTGTTCGGCCGCCAGGCTTCCAACACTCACGTCGCTCGTGATGGTCATCGGTGTCCTCGCTGGTGCGGTGATTTCGCTCCTCGGAGTATCACCGCTCGTTCGCCTCTCGGCCTATGACCGCGGTCATGCCGGTGTCCCGATGACAACGAAGAACGATCCGCGTATCTCTCTCCACTCCGCTATAATTCTTCCGTCCCCCCGATGCCTCTGGGAACTGGCGCCACGCTCGGCGTCGACGAAGTCCTCTTCGCCATCGGCGCGGGTGCCGACCTACTAGAGTATGCCTCTCGAATCAACGGCCGCGCTCAGGAGGCGTGAAACCGCCGAGCGTTGGCACCACCTGGAAGGACTGGACGACGCCTGTGCCGTCGTTACGCGCCGTATGGAGGTCGTCTACCTCAACGAGACGGCGCGCTCGTTGGCGGTGGACGATTGGTACGGTCGACCTTGCTGGCACGTGCTCCCGGTGAGAGACCCGTCATGCGTCTGGACTTGCGCGGCTGTCCGTGCGGTCTCTTTAGCCGAGAGTCTCTACTGCGAGGAGACGATCTACCCGAAGCACGGCGCGCCGGTCACACTGGGTGTAGGCGTTGTTCCCGTCGGCGAGGATTCGACCCGGGGTGACGCATTGCTCTTGTTGCGACTCAAGAGTCCGGGTGGAGGCAACGACGGGTTTCGCCAAGAGGTCATCCGGGCTGCGGAGGATCTCCAGGCGCGGGTGCCGACGGGACGGTAGGACGCTGAACCGCTGGGCCGAGGCGCTGGCGGAAGGCCGGCTGACGGCGGGGCAGGAGGCGCACGGCGAGGTTCGGAGAGGGAAGGAAATGATGAGAAGGACATTGAAGCTTGGCGTATCTGTTTGCTCGATGCTCATGATGGTGGTCGCGGGCAGCCCGAACGCGGCCTCGGCAGGTCAACAGAGCTGGGTCGAGCGTGCGGTCCATAACATCGGCGAGCCGATCAACACGATGTGGACCGAGGGTGAACTCTCGTTCGCCGCCGACGGGACGATGGTCTATTGCAGCGCGAGGGAGGATTTCGCCGTTGCGCCCGGTGACCCGAGAGATCTCTACATCGCCACGTTCAATCCGGAGACCGGGTCGTGGAATACGCCGGTGAACATGGGCATTCCGGTGAACGCGGCGCCGGCGACCGCTGTCGATCCGTTGCGTCTTGGCGACGATCGGGAACCCTGGATCACGGCCGACGGCAACACCATCTACTTCAAGTCGGATAGGCTGGCGACCACCGAGCCTCGCAACAACAACGATCTCTTCGTCACGCACAAGGTGGATGGCGTTTGGACGACGCCGGAGTTGATGCCCGCGCCGATCAGCACCGACGCCGGCAACGAGCATTGTCCGGCGATCCTTCAGGACGGTCGAACGCTGTGCTTCGCGTCGATGCGGGACGGCGGCTACGGCGGCTCCGACATCTGGTGCTCAGAGCAGGATGCCGACGGCACCTGGCAGGACCCAGTGAACCAGGGGCCGAACATCAACACCGCGGCCGAGGAATTCCACTTCTCACAGGACGCGGCGGGCACCGTGTACTTCACCTCTGGTCGACCGGGCGGCCTGGGCGGCATGGACATATGGGCAGCCTCCAACCGGGGCGAGAACGAGTGGGGTCCGGCGGTGAACCTTGGGCCGCAGGTGAATACCAGTTCGGCCGACATGTGCCCCGCGCTGCCTCCGGGTGCCGAGACGATCACCTGGTTCTCCAGCCGGTCGGACAACAGCTTTGGGTCGGTCGACATTTTCTGGACCCACAAGGCGAATCTGGCGACAGCTTCCGCGCGGTAGGGGCTACTGCGCTATGCGGGTTGGGTTCATCAGTTTGCAGGATCTCCTCGAAGGGAGCTTGACGATGACGGCGCCTGATCGAAGTCGTGCGCTGACGATACTGGCTACGTTGCTGCTGGTTGCGGCGGTTGGCGTCCTGTCTCCAAACCGCGTCAGCGCCCAGCCCCAGAGCCTTCCCGTCGATCTGCCCGACGGCCCGGCCCTCGACGGGTTCGACCTCGACCGCTTCTCGAACGCGGGAAACGGCTGGTTCGAGACGTTCCACGTCGAGGAAACCGAGCCGCTGAGCGAAGCGCTCGAGGACGACCGGGTCGCCGCCGATACGCTGCTGCTCGTCATCGAGACGGCCACAGGGCCGCTGGCCTTCCTGCGCGACCAGATGGCGTTCCACCACATCGCCCAGGGCCGCGCCGGCGGCAAGGACTGGATGGCCACGTTTTGAGTCGTCTGCAACAGCGGAACCAGTCTGGTTCCGACGATCGACGACACGATGCCGCGTTTCGAGAACGTGGGGCTCTACGACGCCCTCTTCGTCATGCAGGACGTCGACAGCAAGACACTCTGGAACCACATGACCGGGGAGGCGCTCTACGGCCCGCATGTCGGCCGTACCCTCGGTCCGATGGGCAACCTGCTGCAGATGACGGTCGAGCAGGGCCTGGTCTACGGTCCGGAGATGCAACTGGCGGTTTCTGATCGACCGTACCTCGCGGGCGGACGCGAGTTCGGCACCTTTTCGCCGGGGCCCGAACGGCTCGGGCCGCAGAACAAGGGCGAGCGGATGCAGGGCATGTTCATCGAGACCCTCGGGACCGAAGACGCCAGACTTCCGCGCATGTCGATGGGGCTCGGAATCGTCACGGTCGACACCCTTCGGTTCTACCCGATGGATCAGATCGAGGAGTACGGCGCGCTCATCGATGAGGTCGACGGGCGACGGCTGCTGCTGTTCATCGACAGCAAGACGTTCACGCCGGCCGCCATCTTCGTTGACGCTTCGAGCGCGACACTCGAGGATAGGGAGGTCCACCTCGACGACGGCGCCACGGTCAAGATGGGTGTCCTCTACGATGCCGACGGCGCGCGGGTGGACGCGGAGCGCCCGCAACAGTTTTTCAGCCGCTGGTATGGCCTCGCGCTGACGTTCCCCGGGATGGAGGTCTTCGGGGAGTAGGCGCGCGCCGAGACGACTGCGAATTCCAGAAAGGCTGACATGTCAGACATGGCTTCCGCGGTGCCGAAGAAGACCCTGTCGCCCGGCTGCGCGCGCTGGCTTGCGACCGGCGCGCTCGGCGAGGAATCTTGAAGCGCTTCGTCCTGGCCGCCCTGTTGGTGACCGTTGGGGGAATGGGAACGCCGGCGATGGCACAGGGAATCGACAGTCACGACGTGACCGTGGAGGGCACCCGGGT
This sequence comes from Acidobacteria bacterium UBA2161, assembly GCA_002328835.1. Lineage (GTDB taxonomy): Bacteria > Acidobacteriota > Vicinamibacteria > Vicinamibacterales > UBA823 > UBA2161. The sequence continues at coordinate 164,870 of DCWN01000043.1, forward strand.
CCGTTACCTCGAAGCCGGACCGACCGGTGGCCAGACCGTCGTCCTGCTGCACGGGATGCGGTTCACCTCGGAGACCTGGCGCGAACTCGGCACGATCGAGCGCCTGGCCGAGGCGGGACATCACGTCGTTGCCCTCGACCTGCCCGGCTACGGGAACTCCCAGCGTTCGCCAGTCGCCATCGAGGACTACTTGGCCAAGGCGCTCGAAACGCTCCTACCGGGCGAGAAGGTCGCGATCGTCTCGCCGTCGATGAGCGGCGGCTTCAGCCTGCCGTTCGTCGTCCGCCATGCGGACCGGGTTGCCGGCTTCATCCCGGTCGCCCCGGTGGGCGTCAACCAGTATCGCGACCGGTTGCGCGACGTGCAGGTGCCGACGCTCGTCGTCTGGGGCGAGAACGACACGGTCTTCCCGGTGGCGCAGGCCGACGTCCTGACCGAAGCCCTCGACGGCAAGACACTGATTCTCGAAGGCGCGAGCCACCCCGCCTACCTCGACCGCCCCGACGACTTTCACCGTGAGCTGCTCGCGTTCCTGAAACTGCCGTAGAGCAGGCTGTCATCGCGGAGGCTCTCGGCCACGACGTCGAAGTGACGGCGGGTCAGTTCCGCGTCTGCCCGAACCGCTGCTCCCGTTGCCGGTAGTCCGCAGGGGTCTCTCCGCCGGCTATAATTCGGTCTAGCGATGGTTCGACGCAGTTGCACGTTCGCCGTGGCGGTTCTGGGTGCGGCGATCCTTGTCGGCTGCGGCGCCGAGCCCGCGTCCGACGCCACCCAACCTGCAGCCAGTATCGACCCGGTCGGCGAGGTCTCCGACGATGTGATCGCGCCGGACTGGTGCGCGCAGCTGCCGCGGGCGAAGTACGCCGAGCTGGATCGCGTCGATGTCGACTCCGACTGGTTCGAGGTTTGGGAGGCGGGCGACGGCGTCCTCGCCATCTACGAGCCGAAGCAGTGGCAGGAGGTGATCTCCTACCTCGTCCTGGGTGACGAGCGCGCGCTGCTCTTCGACACGGGGATGGGGATCGCGCCGATCTCCGAGGTCGTGGCGCGGCTCACGGAATTACCGGTGACGGTCGTGAACTCTCACTCGCACCTCGACCACGTCGGCGGGAACGCCGAGTTCGAGTCGGTCGTGGGGATGGACACCAACTTCACCCGCGAGCGGTCGGGCGGTCTGGCGAACGAACGGGTCCGCGGCGAGGTCGCCCCGGATGCGCTCTGCGGCCCGCTGCCCGAAGGCGTGACCACTGACAGCTACGTGACTCGGCCGTGGACGATCACCGAGGTCGCCACCGACGGCCACACGATCGACCTCGGCGGCCGCGTCCTCGAAATCTTGCAGATTCCCGGCCACACGCCCGACGCGATCGCGCTGCTCGACGCCGAGGCCGGCTACCTCTGGACCGGCGACTCCTTCTATGAGGGGCCGATCTGGCTGTTCGCGCCCGAAACCGACCTCGACGCCTATGAAGCGTCGATGGCGCGCCTGGCCGACCTGGTCCCGGACCTCACACGACTGCTCCCGGCACACAACACGCCGGTCGCCGATCCGGTCCGGTTGATCGAGCTGAGGGATGCGTTCGCGGCGGTCCTGAACGGGACGCTCGAAGGTACCACCAGCGGCTCGGGCGCCGTCGAGTACGACGCGGGGGCGTTCTCGATCCTGATGGCCGCCGACGCCGCACCCGCGACGCGGCCTTGAGATGGTCCCCCCAAGAGGAGAATCAGACCGATGTTTCGAACACCCACGATCCTGACGGCGGCCGCCGTCGCGCTGGGGCTCGTCGCGCCGCAGACCGATCTCACGCCGAAGGAGATCATCGAGCGCGTCGACCGGGTCATGCGGGGCGACTCCAGTCACGGCGTCTCGCAGATGAACATCGTCACCGAGCACTGGGAGCGTGAACTGGTGATGGAGATGTGGTCGATGGGGACCGACTACTCGCTCATCCGCGTCCGGTCGCCGGCCCGGGAGGCCGGGACGGCCACGCTGATGGCCGACAAGGATATCTGGAACTACCTGCCCAAGGTCGACCGGACGATCAAGATCCCGGCGTCGATGATGTCGGGCGCCTGGATGGGCTCGCACTTCACGAACGATGATCTGGTCAAGGAGAGTCAACTCATCGAAGACTTCGACGTCGAGCTGACGTTCGACGGCGAGCGCGACGGCGTCACGGTCTGGGAATTCCGGCTCACCCCAAAGCCGGAGGTCGCGGTGGTCTGGGGCCATATCGACTATCGGGTTCGCCAGAGCGACTACATGCCGCTCTGGGCGCGGTACTTCGACGAGGATGAGGAGCTCGCGCGGACGATGCGCTTCAGCGAGTTCAAGGACCTCGGCGGTCGGACGGTGCCGACGGTGATGGACGTAATTCCCGCCGACAAGCCGAACGAGCGGACGCGCGTGATCTACGAGAGCATCGAGTTCGACATCGACCTCGATCGGTCGTTCTTCTCCCTCCAGACCCTCCAGCGCCGGAGATAGACGTCGATGAGCGGAGGCGCCTGGTGGCGCATCGGGTGGCGTAACCTCGAACGGCATCCGAAGCGCACCGTCATTACCGCCCTCGGCCTCGGCGTCGGCTACTTCGCCGTGGTGTTCCTCGTCGGTTGGATGGAAGGGATTGCCGCCGAGATGGTCGAGAACGCCACTGGTCTGGTGAGCGGTCAGGTCGAAATCCACCACGCCGACTACCGCCCGGAGCGGAGCCTCTACGACACGATCGGCGGGCGGGACGGGATCGACGTCGAGGCGACGGTCGCCGAGGTGCTGGCCGACCCCGCGGTCATCGCCGCGGCGCCGCGTGTCTACGGCGGCGGGCTCCTCAGTTCGGGCGAGTCGACGTCGGCCGGCATGTTGATGGGGATCGACCCCGACCTCGAGACCCGCCTCAGCCGCTTCCTCGACGAACTGGTCGAGGGACGGCTGCCGCAAGTGGGGCAGAACGAGGTGGTGATCGGCGCCGAGCTGGCGCGTCAGCTCGAGTCGGGTGTCGGCGACGAACTGGTGGTGATGGCGCCGGGGGCCGACGGCTCGCTGGGGAACGATCTGTTCCGGATCGCCGGCATCTACCGGACCGGCCTGACCGAGCTGGACGCCGCCTTCTCAGTCTTCGCGCTCGAGGACCTCCAGATCCTGCTGACGCTCGATCCGGGCCGGATCCACGAGGTGTCGGTCTCGACCGCCGATCCCTGGATCGCCCAGGAGACGGCCGACCGGCTGGCGGTCGCCCTGACGGGCGGCGGGATGGCGCCCGAGGTCGTTCCGTGGACCGAACTCAGGCCCGAGATGGTCGAGTACGTCTCGCTGATCGATTCGTTCTATTTCATCATCTTCGCGGTCGTGTTCCTCGTTGCGATGTTCGGCGTCGCCAACACGATGCTGATGGCGACCTTCGAGCGCCGGCGGGAGTTCGCCGTCATGCTGGCCCTCGGGACCACGCCGTCCCGGATCGTGCTGGCGGTGCTCTACGAGGCGGTCGGGATGGCCGTCATCAGCCTGCTGGTCGGCGCCGCGGTCACCTTTCCACTGATGATCTGGTTCCACAACGCTCCGCCCGACATGGGCTGGCTCTACGGCGAGTTGACGCTGATGGGTGCCCTGATGCGGCCGTCGCTGCGCGTCGAATACAACTTCGTCATCTGGACGCAGGCGGCGTTCGCGCTGCTGGCGACGGCGGTGCTGGCGGCGGTCTATCCCGCCGTGCGCGCGGCGCGCGTGCCCCCGGCCGACACGCTCTCGGGGTCGTGATGGCGCATCTGGGTGTCCTCGCCACGCTCGCCTTCAGGAATCTGCGTCGGCAACTGCGCCGGACGATTCTGACCGCGTCGGCGATGATCATCGGCGGCGGGACGCTGATGTTCTCGCTCTCGCTGGGCGACGGCACCCACGAGGAGTGGATCGATTCCGGCGTCAGGATGGGCAGCGGGCACGTGACGATCGAGCACCCGCGTTTTCGATCCGGTCGGAAACTCGAGGATCGGCTGCCGGCCGCGGCTCGTGACGCGGCGGAAGCGGTGCTCCGGTCGCCGGTGGTTGCCGAGCAGGTAACGATCGCGTCCGCGAAGCTCACCGTCACCGGCATGGCCAGCTCGGCGGCCGGTGCGCGGCCCGCCCAGATCATGGCGGTCGACCCGGTCACCGAGGCCGCGTTCGGCACGATCGACGATCAGACGGTCGAGGGCCGCTACCTCGAGCCCGACGACCGTCTGGCGGCCTATGTCGGGGTGACGCTGGCCGAGGCGCTCGGCCTCCGGCTCGACTCGCGCCTGGTCCTGACCGCGCAGGACGCCCAGAAGGAGATCGCCGGTCAGCTCGTGCGCGTGGTCGGCATCTACCGCAGCGGCGTCCCCGAGATCGATCAGTCGTTGATCCATATGCCGCTCACCACGGCGGGCGAATGGCTCGGGTCGGGCGAGGACGTGACCAACATCGGGATCCTGGTTGCCGACAGCGCCGCGGTGTCCGGCCTCGTGCGGACGCTCAGGACCGAACTGCGGGAGCCGATCGCCGAGGGCGACGCGGCGGTGATCGGCTGGCGCGAGGCGATGCCCGAACTCGCCGCCGCGGTGGCGATCGACGATTTCGGTAACTACCTCGTCTACGGAATCCTGTTCGTCATCATCGGGTTCGGCATCGTCAACACCGTGCTGATGTCGGTCATGCACCGGCACCGCGAGTTCGGCGTCCTCCAGGCGCTCGGTCTGACCCCGGGACAGACCGGCGCGGTCGTGCTGTTCGAAGGGCTGTCGCTGACCGCGGTGAGCGCCGTCGTCGGTATCGCGCTCGGGGCGTTTCTGACCTGGTACTTCTTCGGCGACGGGCTCGATTTTTCCGGGATGATGGACGAGGAGATGACCTTCTCCGGCGTGGTGATCGACCCGGTCATCATTCCACTCTTCCGGCCGAGCCGGTTCGCCCAGTCGATCACGTTCATCCTGTTCGTCGGCACGGTCGCCTCGATCTACCCGGCCATCCGCGCGGCCCGGATCGACGTGACCGAATCGATGAAGTTCGATCGGTAGCGCAGCGCATCATGACCGACCCGACCTCACCCGCCGTTCGCACCGAGCACGTCTGGAAGACCTTCCACCAAGAGGCCGAGGAGATTCACGCGGTCCACGACGTGACGATCGAGATCGCGCGTGGCGAGTTCACCGCACTGGCCGGTCCCTCGGGCTCTGGCAAGACGACGCTCCTGAATGTCATCGGCGGATTGACCCGCCCGAGTAAGGGTCGGGTCTGGGTGGCGGGCCGCGACCTGACCGAGATGTCGAACCCCGAACTGGCGCGGCTCCGGCTGGAGCAGGTCGGCTTCGTCTTCCAGGCCTACAATCTGCTGCCAGTCCTGACGGCGATGGAGAACGCGGAGTTTCCGATGCTGCTCCAGGGCATCGACGCCGACGAACGCGCCGCGCGCGTCGGCGAGCTGTTCAAGCGGATCGGCCTCGACGGCATGGAAGGCCGCCGTCCCGGGAAGCTGTCGGGTGGGCAGCAGCAGCGGGTCGCCGTCGTCCGTTCGGTCGCGAGCAAGCCGGCGCTCGTCCTGGCCGACGAGCCGACGGCGAACCTCGACTCGGCTGCGAGCGACGCCTTGCTCGACGTCATGCGCGAGCTGAACGAGGACCTCGGCGTCACGTTCGTTTTCGCGACGCACGACACCCGGGTGATGGAGCGCTGCCGACGCCTGGTGCGGATGGTCGACGGTGCGATCGAGTCGGACAAGGTCCGATCTTGAGCAGATCGACGCTCGCCGCTCTCGCGTGTCAGTTCGCCTTCGCCGTCGGTGTCGCTTCTCCTGCCTTCGCGCAGTTTGACTGGCCCAGCGGCTACCTTCAGACCGTTCCGCTCGTCACCGGCCCCACGGCGCTGCCCGAGAGCGAGAGCACGGCCAGCGACTTCAACCGGTTTCGGCTGACGGTCGAGCCCGACTGGGATTCGCTGGCCGTCGAGGCGGCCTACGAGCACACGGCGACCATCCGGACGCGAGCCACCCTCGGGAGCGGGATCGGCGCCGTTCCCAGCGGCGGTGAATGGATGAAGCTCCAGTGGGCTATCACCGACGAGGAACATGCCCTCTGGCAGCATCGCTTCGACCGGCTGAATCTGAGCTGGCGGCCGACACGTGCCGTCCAGCTCACGGCGGGCCGGCAGGCCGTCTCGTGGGGCACGACGCTCTTTCTGACACCGGGCGATCCGTTCCTGCCGTTCAGCCCGTCCGATCCGTTCCGGCAGTTCAGGGCCGGGGTCGACGCCGCCCGACTGCGGATCTATCCGAGCCCATTGAGCGAGATCGATGTCGTCGTCCGCGCGACCCGGAACGAGTTCGTCGACGACGTGATGCCGGCCGCCGTCGGCCGCTTGCCGACGACGTCCGAGGTGGAAGAAGTGACGGCGCTGGCGCGTGGCCTGACGACGATCGCCAACTGGGAGCTGTCGGGCTGGGGCGGCACACTCTACGGCGACGCGGTGGGCGCGTTCGGCGCGGCCGGGTCGATCGGCGCCTGGGCGATTCGCGGGGAGGCGGTCGTGCGCGAACTCGACGATGCCGTCGTCTTTCGAGGCAGTCTGGGCGTCGATCGCCAGGTGCAAGTCGGCGGACGCGACCTGTTCCTCCTCGCCGAGTATCAGCACGACGGGCTGGCTGCGTCCGATTCCGACGACTACCAGGCGCTGCTCGTCTCGGCGCCGTTTCTGCGCGGCGAGCTCCAAGTACTTGGCCGGGACGAGACGGTGCTGCAGGGCTCGTATCAGCTGCACCCGCTCTGGAGCCTCAGCGGCCTCTGGATCTTCAACGCGCACGACCAGAGCTCGCTCGTCTCGCCGAGCTTCGCCTACTCGGTCAGCAACGAGGCGAGCCTCAACGCCGGACTGTTCTTCGGCTTCGGTGACGATGAATCGACGCTGGTGCGGTCGCTACCCTCGGAGTACGGCCTGACCGGCGTGACCGGTTTCGTCTCGTTGAGCTGGTACTTCTAGCTCGGAAGCCTCCAGAGGGCTGTCGGGGTACACTTTCCTCGGCTCTACGGGGTCAAACGAATG
>DCWN01000023.1:0-19188 GCA_002328835.1 Acidobacteria bacterium UBA2161
CTTCCAGGACCAAGTCGATGGTCAACGCGTCCTGGGTGCCGACCGTGATCCCGCGCTGCTCGTAGGTCTTGTACCCCGGGAGCGACGTGCGGATCGAGTAAGTAGCCGGAGCGACGGCGGGAAACGCGTACTCGCCGACCTCGTTGGTGATCGTGTCACGGGCAACCGTCGTGCCCTCGTTCACGAGGGTGACAGTCACGCCGGGGATGATCCCCTGGGCGTCACTGACCGTGCCACGCACGTTCCCCGTAAACTGCTGGCTCATCGCATCAGTGGCCCCGGCAAACACCAGAAGCGCACTGAGCATGAGCAGTAGCGACGTTCTCTTCATACGGTCTCCCTCCTCAACAACAACCCCGAACGACAGTGGACAAAACGAAGAATTCTTACTTCCACCTTGCGAAAACGGGTGATTCTAGGCCTTCTTTCCGTGCTCGTGCAAGAAAAATTTTCCCAAACCACCGGCCGACAATGTGCAAATTTTACGCCAGGGCGGATCCGTAAAAACAGGCCTGAAATAAAGGAAATTCTCTTCGCCGCGGTCAAAAATACCCAAAAAACAGAAGCTCTCTTCAATGTGTTGGATCAGGCCGAAAACAGGCCGTTTTCTCGCGTTCCAAGCATCGCTCATCCAAGGGCTTGGATCAAGGCGTGAGCTTAGATAAACCTTGTGTTTTCTATATCTTAGGCTTGGTCCAGAGAGCTAGCGGTCCAGCTCGCTGAGGCGGCTGCGCACTTCGGCGATCTGCGCCGGTGTGGCGGTTGGCCGTGGCGCGCCGAGAAACCGCTCGAGATAGGGTCGGGCCTCCCCAGCCGATCTGGTTTCGCGGAGCAGTGCCGTCAGGTCGAGGAGCGCGTCGACGTCGGCCGGCGAGAGGTCGACGGCGCGGCGCCACGCCTCGACCGCACCATCGGGGTCGGTCGGCCTGAGCGCCGCCCCCAGCAGTCGCCATCCCGGCACGTAGGTCGGGTCGGTGCCCGTCGACTCCCGGAAGGCGCGGACGGCGCTCTCGACGTTGCCCGCTTGTACGTCAATGACTCCGAGGTTCTTCCAGATCTCGGCGGTCGGACCGAGTTCGAGCGCACGGGCGAACTGGGTTCGTGCGTCGTCGATCCGGCCGAGCGCGGCGTAGGCGGCGCCGAGCCGATTCAGGTCGTCCGCCCACGGCGCGTCCACGGCCACGAGGGTCTCGAGGATCTCGATTGTGCGGCCGGGTTCGCCGGCGTTCAGCAACGCCAGACTGAGACGCTCGCGAATCGCGTCGTTGGCCTGTCCGAGTTCGACCGCGGTATCGAGCAGGTCGACGGCCTCCCTCGGGCGGCCCATCTCGATCAGCAACGTCGCTGCCGACGTGTAGGCGGGCGCGAAGCCGGGGTACGCGTCGAGGTGCTGCCGTAGCACGGACAGCCCCTCCGCGTTGCCGCCAGGCGACTCGAGGGAAGTGGCGAGCCGGCGGAGCACCGCACGCCAGGCCAGGTCGACGTCGAGCAGCCGTTTCGGGTCGTCAGCAGCGGTGAAGACGCGGGCTGGATCGATCGGCCCCGCCCGGCCGCTGGTATAGCCGAGCGCCCGGAGCTGCGCCTCGACCGTCGGGTCGACCGGGACGCTGGAGGCGGTGGCGGCCGCGCGTTCTCCAACCGCTTGCAGCACGCCGCGCATCTCCCCGGCGCGCCCCGCCTGCCGATCGTGCAGGTTGGTCGCTTCGGCTGGATCCGCGGTCAGGTCGTACAGCTCCGGCAGTGGCAGGTCGATCAGCTTCCACCCCTCCGCGACGATTCCGGTCAGCGGCGCCCAGTTGCGCGTTAGACTCGCGCTGAGCGCTTCGAAATAGATCGGCGGCACTGGGAGGTCCGGTTCCGGGTTGGTCCGCAGCGAGCGTCCATCCAGACCTTCCGGCACCTCCAGGCCCAGGAGGTCGAGGATGGTCGGCAGGAGGTCGACGTGCGATGCCGGCGTCTCCCTGACACCCGGCGAGATTCCTGGGCCCGAGACGATCAGCGGCACGCGCAGCGTCGCGTCGTAGGCAAACAAGCTGTGCGTCGGTTCGCCGTGGTCGCCCAGCCCCTCACCGTGGTCGCTGGTGACGACGATCAGCGTCTCCTCGAGCGCGCCGGCTTGCCGGAGTCGGGTCAGGAACCGGCCGATCGCGGCGTCGGCGAAGGCGACCTCGTTGTCGTAGGGATCCTCGACCCGCTGCTCGGGCGCGTCGTACGGATCGTGCGGGTCGAACAGATGCGCCCAGGCGAACCAGGGCGAGCCACCCGCCTGTGGGCCGGCAGAATCGTCGACGGCCTCGATCCAGTCGGCCGCGCGCCGCAGGACGTCAGGGGCCCGGCGCTGAACGAAGTTGGCGGCGAAGGATCGTGCGACCTCGTTGAAGCGGTCGTCGTACTCCGCGAATCCCTGGGCCAGACCGAACCGCGAGTCGAGGACGAACGCGCCGATGAACGCGCCGGTGTCGTAGCCGGCCGCGCCGAGCCGCTCGGCCAGCGTCACGTGAGCCTCTGACAGACGGAACGACCCGTTGTCGCGTACGCCGTGGCCGGGCGGCACGAGGCCCGTCATGATCGACGAGTGCGACGGCAGCGTGACGGGCGCGTGGGCGTAGACGTGCGTGAACTGGAGTCCGCTCTCGCCGAGCGCGTCGAGGGTCGGCGTCAGGCCGGGCGCCCCAACACGGTCGGCGCGCAGCGTATCGATCGTGATGAGCAGCAGGTTCGAGTCACGGAGTGCCCCGGACGCAGGGGCCGTGCCGGGCGACCAGAGCCACCAGGCTGCGGCCGCCAGGGCCCCGGCCCCGACGAAGATCAGGGTCGCGCTGGTGACGGAGCGCCGTGCCGCGCGGGGTCGGGGCGGAGCGTCCGGGAGTTGTTGGCCGCGGCGTCTCGGTGGCGGTGTCGATCGCCTGCGCTTCCGGCCCACGCGGCCACTCTATCAAACCGGTCGGCGGGTGTTCCCCGCCGGCGGATCATCGATCGTTCTTCAGTTCGACGACGATCACCTCGATCACCGCGTCCGAATTGTTGACGTCGGCGTGCATCGTATCCGGCTCGTTGTGCGTGAGCCAGTAGGCGTTGCCGGCCTCCCAGTGCACGGTCTCCCGCTCACCCGAATCCTGGACGATGTCGAGGTCGCCGTCGGTCAGCGCGATGAGCGCGCGGGAGTGCTCGTGGCGATGCATACTGAGGGACTGATTCGGCTGGATGATGCTCTTCCAGGCCCTCACGTGCTCGTTCTCGAACTGAGGGACCCGGCGCGTTTCAGATTCCGATTGCTGCGCCACGAGCAGGGCGGTCGGGACGAGCGCGCCGATGGCAAGCCAGACGAGCGGGTGTTTCGACATGATGCAGGCTCCGTGGGAAGTTGGCACGTCGACCGCGGCGAGTCTACCTCACCACGTTGTGAACGGCCTGCGGGGAGGCCGCAAGGGATACGCCCGAGCTTCAGGAGTTTGGCCTGCGGAAGATCGCACAGTAGGCGTTGCCCGACCAGTCGTCGATGACCCGCACCAGGTCGAGCCCGGCTCCCGTCACCTCGTTCACCAGCTGATCCTGATCGACGCCGTGGCCGCCCGAGAACTCGGGCGCGTCGCGGCCGTAGTCGATCACCGCCAGCAGGCCGCCCGGCCTGAGCGCCTGCCGCATCCGATCGGCCGCGCCGGATCCATCGGCCATGTGGTGGTACATTACGCGGACGAGCATCGCGTCGCAGCACTCGTCCGGTAACTCGAGCGCCTCACCGGGTGTCTCGACAACCGTCACGTTGCCCACTCCGGCGGCCTCGATCGCGGCGGCGATGATCGCCGTCTCGTCGGCGTCGTTCCCCGTCGAGTACACATGCCCGGCGTCGCCGACCCGTTCTGCCAGGTCGATCGTCCAGCCGCCCTCGCCGGCGATGATGTCGGCGACCGTGCTGCCTTCACTCAACTCGAGCGCCTCCGCGATGAGCGACGCTTCGACGTCGAACGCGTGGCTCGTTTCGTAGCGCTGGAGTAGCCAGCCGGCGCCCAGGCCCGCGATGCCCAGCACCAGGAGCGTCGCGGTGACCGACAACCAGATGCCGCGCGACAGAGGGATGGCCATGGCGCCCTCGCGGGTAGTTCGAGTGTCCTAGGATCGCGGGGTCGTGGTATCCGGGACGGCTGGTCCGTCGGACAGCGGTGTGCGAGCGCGCTGCGCGGAGCCCGCCGCCGGCGTCGCCGTTTCCGCGGCGGACCGTTGCTCCTCGGACGAGGTGTCATCGAGGTAGCGGTCGTCATCGACCGACGTCAGGGCGCGGTTCACAAAGAAACCCAGCACCAGCAGGCCGGCCATGATGTACATCGTAACGTTGTACGACTGCGCGGCGGGTACGCCGTTGGCGAGCTGGAACTCACGCAGGTAGTTGACCAGTACCGGACCCAGCACCGCCGCGCACGAGTGGGCAATCAGCACTCGCCCGAAGATGGCGCCGACGTACTGGGTGCCGAAGATGTCGGCGATATAGGCGGGCATCGTCGAGAAGCCGCCGCCGTACATCGTGATGATGACGGCGAAGCACCCGACGAAGAGGATCATGCCGCCCAGATCGTCCGCGACCGGGACGAGCGCGTAGAGCGCCGGGCCCACCGACAGGAACAGCCCGAACGTCGCCTTGCGGCCGATCTTGTCGGAGAACGACGCCCAGAACAGCCGCCCGGCCATGTTGAAGAAGCTCAGCAGACCGACGAACATCGCGCCCGACGCCGCGGAGAACTCGTCGAAGACTTCCTGAAACAGGGCAGATGCCTGGCTGAAGACCCCGATGCCCGCCGTGACGTTGAGCAGCAGCACGCCCGCGAGCATGTAGAACTGAGGAGTCCGGATCGCTTCGCTCGGATGCACGTTGCGGGTCGTGACCATCCGTCCTGTTGCGACCGGAGTCCAACCCTCCGGCTTCCACCCCGGCGGCGACACCCGCATCATGAACGCCGCGACGAGCATCGCCGCGAGGTAGACCGTACCGAGGACGACGAACGTTTCGGCGACGCCCACCGACGACTCGGTGGCGAACAGGGTGAGCATCCACTCCGACGCCGGCGCCGCGATGATCGCGCCGCCGCCGAACCCCATGATCGCCAGCCCGGTCGCGAGACCGCGGCGGTCAGGGAACCACTGGACCAGTGTCGTGACCGGTGCGATGTAGCCGATCCCCAGGCCGCAGCCGCCCAGCACGCCGTAACCGAGGTAGAGCAGCCAGATCTGGTGCGTCTGCACGCCGACCGCGGCGATATAGAAGCCCGACCCCCAGCAGAACGCCGCGACGACACCCGCCTTGCGCGGACCGACGTCCTCGACCCACTTGCCGCCGAAAGCGGCCGAGAGGCCGAGAAAGACCATCGCCAGCGTGAAGACCCAGCCCAGGGTCGTCAGGCGCCAGTCGTCCAGCGTTGATTGGGTGATGCCGACCGCACGGGTGAGCGGGAGATTGAAGATGCTGAACGCGTAGATCTGGCCGATGCTGGCCTCGATGGCCACGACCGCCGGAATGATCAGCCAGCGGTTGAATCGCGGGCCGGCCACGATTCGCTCACGAGAGAGAAGTCCTGCTGACATGCTGAGCGTCTACCGTTCGCGTGCCCCACTGCCCGGCTCAGCCGACGTCGACCCGCGCATCCCCCAGGGGCGACCCGATCTTACCCGCGTACGCCGTTACGATGAAAGGCACGTTCCTCCGAACCTGATCGTTTGACGGCGCGGAACGCGCGATTGCTTACTGCTGATACGGTCAGAGTCCGAGCAAAGTTGCCGTGTTGTTGCCCAGGATGTCGGCTTTGTCCTGATCCGAGATCGGCAAGCCGCCGATGCTGTCGAGCATCTGCCGCAGGCTGCCGATCTTGTGTGGATAGTCGCTTCCGGCGATCACATGACCGACGCCGGCGAAGTCGATCGCCAGCTGAAGGGCCTTGGGATCGAAATTCACGGTGTCGAAGTAGAAGCGCTTGAGATAGTCGCTCGGCGGCCGGTCGATGTGCTGGCGGCAATCGGCGAACGCGTGAAACCCCCGGTCGAGCCGCTCGGCGAGGTAGGGGACCGTCCCGCCCAGATGCGCCAGCACCCAGGTGATGCGGGGAAACCGCTCGGCCACGCCGCTGAAGACGATCTTCACCGCGGCCAGCGTTGTGTCGAAGACGAAGCCGAGCAGCGGCATCAGCCAGTAGTCGGTCATCGCCTCGACACCCACCGGATGGATCGGGTGAATGTAGAAGACCGCACCCAGTTCGTTCGCCTTCTCGTAGAGCGGCCAGTACCGTTCATCGCTCAACGCCGTGCCATTGACGTTGCTGAACAGCATGACCCCCTTGAACCCGAGCTGCGTCATGGCGCGCTCGAGTTCGGCGACCGAGGCCTGCGGATCGTTCAGCGGAAGCGTCGCCAGCGCGGTGAACCGAGGCTTCGAGGCTTTGATCGCCGCGAGGTCGTCGTTAACCTGGCTGGCCAGCCTCACGGCGACGGCGGGGCTCTCAACATGCGTTCCCGGTGACGTAAACGTCAGGACCTGCATGTCGATCCCGTGTTCCGCCATCACCTGGTCGCGGAAGTCGGCGTCGCGGTGGCCCGGCACAACGACGTTGTAGTCGCCCGGGTAGTACAGCACCGGGTTCCCGTCATCGTCGGTCGTGTGCTTCAGCGCGGTCTCGCCGTTGCGAACCGACGCGAGGTAGCCAGGCGTGTAGAAGTGGTTATGAAAGTCGATGATCGCCAAGGACGGTTCACGCTCCTTTCGGGCGGGCGAGCCAGAAGTAGTAGACGGGCACGCCGAGCAGGACGATGCCGAGGCCGATGACAGCCTCGACCGGTTCAGTGAGGAAACGGTTGAGCAGGATGATGGCGGACGACAGCGCGAACACGCCGGCGATGACGGCGGCTCCGCGTACTCGGTAGGCCGGCGTGTAGTCGGGCCGCCGGCGCAGGATGAACAGGCCGAGTGCCATCAGGCCGAAGAAGACCCACTCGACGTAGATGACCCGCGAGAACAGCTGGCTGTACGTGCCGGTGAACACGAGCACCGAGGCCCAGACGCCCTGCAGCACGATGGCCAGGTGCGGGGTCCGGAACGTGGGGTGAGCCCGCCCGGCCCAGTTGAACAGCAGGCCGTCCTGCGCCATCGAGTAGTAGACGCGCGGGCCCGCCAAGACGATTCCGTTCAGGGCGCCGAACGTCGAGAAGATGACCAGACCCGACATCAATCCGGCGCCGCCGCTCCCGAGCAACGCATCGGCGGCGTCGGCCGCGACGCGTGACGACGAGATGACCACGTCCATCGGCAGAACGTACATGTAGACGGCGTTCAGCGCGATATAGCAGATCGTCACGATGACCGTGCCGCCAAGCAGTGCACGCGGGATCGTCCGAGTCGGGTCGACCGTCTCACCCGCGGCGTAGGTCACCATGTGCCACCCGCCGAACGCGAAGAGTCCCGCGATGAGCGCTCGCACGATGGCGGTCCACGTGATCGGGGTGGACGCTACTGCGGCCGCCGGTGCCGAGACCGACGTCGTGCTCGCCGCTTCTCCGGGCGCGAGCACCAGACCCACGGCGATCATCAGCGCGATCGCCGCGACCTTGCCGACTGTGAAGGCGGTCTGCAGCCGGCTGCCGTGCTCGATGCCGCGGTAGTTGATCGCCGAGAGCACGAGAATGGCGCCGGCCGCCACCAACTGGACACCGACTGGGCTCAGCGGGACGAAGAAGGCGACGTAGCGGGCGAAGACGACGGCGATGGCGGCGAGGATGCCGGAGTGCATGCTCCAAAACATCGCCCAGCCCCACAGGAAGCCGAGCACCGGGGAGTAGGTCTCGTTCAGGAAGACGTAGACGCCGCCGGTACGGGGAAAGGCCGAAGCCAGCTCCGCGGAGACCAGCGCCCCGAAGAATGTCAGGATGCCCGCGACCAGCCAGATGGCCGCCACGCCGCCGACCGAGGGCACCAGCGCGGTGATCTCCGACGGCTGCACGAAGATCGACGCGCCGATGATCGTGCCGACGACCAGGGCGGTCGCCGGGACCAGCGTCATCGAGCGCTTGAGCTCGGTCGTGGGCGGATCGGGCATGGGGATCCGGCAGGGGGTAAGCCGACGGCCCGATTGCGGGCCGGCTCGGGTAGCGCGAGCAGAGACAAAACGACCCGGCGCATCGGGAATCGGATGCGCCGAGTCGGTGGAACGTTAGGCGGCCGCTGTGGCGTTGACGCGCAGGACCTTGGCGAACGCCTCGGTGGCCTGCTGCATCTGCTCGAGCGTGCCGATCGAGATTCGCGCCCACTCTTCCTGGTACGGCGGGAAGTTCCGGCCGACCATCACGCCATTCTCACGGGCACCATCGCGGAATTCCTGCGCGTTCATGCCCGTCTTGACGAAGATGAAGTTGCACTGCGAATCAGTGGCGTCGAAGCCCGCGTTCTTGAACCAGTCGATCGTGTACTGGCGAGCTTCGGTGTTGCGCGCCGCCTCTTCCTCGAGCCGCTGCGTGTCGAGGATCGAGATGGTGGCGCCGAGGATCCCCGGCGTATTCATCGTGTTGAAGCTGTGCCACGGCGACAACTCGCGCACGGTGTCCTCGTGGGCGATCATGTAACCGACGCGCATGCCGGCCATGCCGTGCGCCTTCGAGAACGTGCGCGCGGCCATCACCTTGGGATTCCGCACCGCATGCGGAATCTGCGACACGTGGCGTGGGTCGGTCACGTAGTCGTGATACGCCTCGTCGACGAGGATCATCGTATCGGGCGATGCCGTGAGCACGTCGTCGATGAACCCGTTCACCGCATCCTCGGGGTGGACGGTCGCCGTCGGGTTGTTGGGATTGTTCAGGAACACCATCCCAGCGCCTCGAGCCGCCGCCGCCATCTCGTCGAGATCGAGTTCCAGGTTCTCGTTGAGGCCGACCTCGACGACGGCCGAGCCGATGAGTTGCGCGTACTGCGTGCACTCCTCGTAGGTCGGGGTGGCGGTGACGAGCGCCTTCGTCGGGCTGGTGTAGACCTGGGTGGCCGTCCGCAGCGCCTGCGTTGAACCGGTGCCCATGATGATGTTGCCGGGCTCGACGTCGAACCGCTGGGCGATTGCCCGCGCCAGACCGCCCGTCAGCGCGAACGGGTACCGGCCGATCGTCGCGCCGTCCGGTGCGATGTGCTCGCGGATCGCGTTGAGCACCCTGTCGCCGGGGCCGAGCGGGTTCTCGTTGTTATGTAGCAGGAGCGGACCTTCCTGCGCGAGCAGGGTCGGGGTCCAGAACGAAGGCAGATCGTACGCCCTCGGGATGTAGCTGCTCGAGAGCGCGGCTGCGCCCCCGATCCCGAGAGTCTTCACAAACGCGCGTCGCGAAAACGACATGGATTCCTCCTCGATACTGAAAAGCGTTCCCGGCTGCTTCGATCGTCCGGGCAGTGAATCGTTGTTCATGACTGTCTCGCTGGCACTCTTGGGTCTATGCCAGCACCTGCCTGAAGACCTCAGCGGCTTGGCGCATCTCGTCCATCGTTCCGATCGACACGCGGGCGTGAGTGTTTTCCATCGGCGGGAAGTCCCGACCGACCATGACGCCGCGCTCGCGGCATGCATCGCGGAACTCGGACGCCGGGCGTCCGAGGTTGACGAAGAGGAAGTTCGTCTGCGAGTCCGCGGCCTCGAAGCCGAGGTCGCGGAAGACACCGATCGTGTAGTCGCGTGCGGCCGTGTTTCGCGCACGCTCCTGCTCGAGGTGGGCCGGATCGTTCAGCGAGGCCACCGCCGCCGCATTGGCGAGGTTGTTCGAGTTGAACACGTGCGTCCACTGCGCCAGCGTCCTGATCGTGTCGACGTGGCCGATGCCGTAGCCGAGCCGGAGGCCCGCCATGCCGTAGGCCTTCGAGAACGTCCTGGCGACGAACACGTTCGGCGTCCGGAGCGCCAGCGGAATCGCCGTCTGGTGCGCCGAGTCGGTCGCGTAATCGTGATACGCCTCGTCGATGAGAATGCGCGTGTCCGGCGACGAGCGCTGCACTTCGCTCACGAGGGCCTCGACATCCGACGCCGGGAGGATCGTGGAGCTGGGGTTGTTCGGGTTGCAGAGGAAAATCAGGCCCGCGCCCCTGGCTGCGCGCGCGATGCCCTCCGGATCGAGGCGGAGGTTGGCATCGAGCGCGACGGTCTTCACCGGATGCCCGTGCCGCCGCGCGACACTGACCGCCTGCATGTAGGACGGGTCGGCGGTGATGAGCGCTTTGTCCGGTCCGGTGAACGCCTTCGCCGCGTTCTCGAGAATCTCGCCCGAGCCGGTCCCCAGCGTGACGTTCTCGGAACGCGCATCGAACTTGGCCGCGATCGTCTGCATCAGGTCGGCGTGGCTCGGCCGAAAGTTCGTCGGGTAGCGCCCAGCCCACTGATCGAGCCCGTCTAGCACGGCCTGGTAGGCTGCCGGTCCGGGACCCAGCGGGTTCTCGTTGCTGGAGATCACGATGGCACCTTCCGGCGGCGGGCCGAACTGCGCTTCGGCCTCTTCGTAGCTCAGGCCAGAGCGCCACATTTCGTTGACGAGCGCCTCGCGCCCGCGGGCCGCTATGAACTCGCGGGAAGCTGAGTCGGCAGGGCCGGCTCCTAGATTGCGAAAGAACGCGCGACGCGAGAGCGACATAAGATCCTCCTCAAGTACTGAACTGCTTCAAAAACCGGCTGCGAGATCTCTTGCCTGTTCGACGCCGCGAGCGACGCCTGGGCGGGCGACCCATTCGATGTCTCTTCGGGCGCTTTCGAACCCCGAACCCACACCCCCACGCGTGAACCTACCATTCTAGAACGACAGGTTCACGGAAAGCCAGCAGACCGTCCGCCCATGCAAAACGCATCCGGGTCGCGACGGGCGATGGCCCAGGCAGGACAATCGTCAAGTCGTTACCTGTCAACCGGTTAACTGGAGCGACGGTCCAGTGAGTGGCCCCGGAGCACCGACGCCGCCGTGGAGTTGGCCTCCTGCAGGTTGTTGACGGCACCGCGTGGCGAGACGTTACATCTTCAGGTCTGGGCTTCGCCCCGAACCCCCGCGCCGGTTTTCGCGGGGGTCCCGAGTGCCCCACTCCGACCGGCGCGAGGCGCGCTGTGCGCGCCTTGGTCTTCTAGCGGAGCGCTCCAGTGCGATTTGTTACCCTGAGTCTTAATGGGAGATCACGTTCGTGTCTTCGCCCCGGCCAGCGCCTCGAACCTCGGCCCGGGATTCGACGTGCTCGGCCTCGCCTTGACCGAGCCGGGCGATGTCGTCGAGGCCGAGTCTCGCGAAGCTCCGGGTGTCGAGATCGTCGAGGTGACGGGCGACGGCGGCGCCCTGCCCACCGATGCCGCGCGCAACGTGGCCGGCCTGGCCGCTGCCGACGTGCTCAGGCGACTCGACGGCCTCGATGCCGGTCCGCCGCTACGCCGCGGTGTCAAGTTGTGGTTGCAGAAGCGGATGCCGCTGGCCAGCGGGCTGGGCAGCTCTGGCGCAAGTGCCGTGGCCGGGGCGGTCGCCGTGAACGAACTGTTCGGCGCGCCGATTGCACGCCGCGAGCTGGTCGCCAGCGCGCTGGTCGGCGAGGCGGCTGCGTCCGGGACGCCGCACGCCGACAACGTGGCGCCGAGTCTGCTGGGCGGGATCGTCCTGGTGCGCAGCTACGATCCACTCGAACTGATCGACCTGCCCGTGCCCGCCGCGTTGCGCGTCGCGCTCGTGCATCCACACTGCGAGGTGTCGACCGCCGCCGCGCGTCGCCTGACGGCCGAGCGATCGTACGCACTGGACGATGCGGTCGCGAATCTCGGCAACATCGCGGCGCTTGTCGACGCGCTGCACCGGGGCGACCTCGTCCAGTTCGGCCGGAGCATCCAGGACCGGCTGGTCGAGCCGGTGCGGGCGCACCTGATTCCAGGCTTGGCCGACGTGAAGGCCGCCGCACGCTCGGCAGGCGCGTTCGGCTGTTCGATCTCCGGATCGGGTCCGTCAGTGTTCGCGTTCGCCGGGAGCGACGCGGACGCCGCATCCGTCGGCGACGCGATCCGGAAGGCGTTCCGCGACAGTGCCGGTCTGGAGTCGGACGTCTATGTCGGCCCCGTGAATACGGAAGGTGCCGTGAGGCTGGATTGATGGGGCCGGCGTCGTGGCGAGGGCGCCGGGCTCAGACAGTCCTCGCACGCTGACGGTAGAACCGTTTGCCTCCCGGACGACATCACGTGCGACCGTCACCGCGTACTGGTCAGGGTCGATTGCGGCGCAGGGCCGCACAGTCCCATTGGGGCCGCTGGATCTGTTGGAGCGCGTCGGGCTGTTGAAGTATGGCGCGATGCTCGATCCGTCCCAGCTACGAGCCGCGTTGAAGTCGGCGGGCTGGAAGACGCCCGCCATCGCCGGCGTCATGGGCTGGGTCGGGAGCCGTGGCGGGCAGGCGGATATGGACACCGGAGGGACATAGTGCATTGTGTTCCCGCTGGGCGTCCACGCACGCCGCACGACTGGCGGCCACGACGACGAAGCCGCACCAGGGGCACTTGGCCCGTGCGAGTCTTGGCTGAGTCATCACACCTTATTACCGCACGGGGGCGCGGTGACGCTACAGGAATTATGACGATGGTGGAAGAGGCGTGACGTTGCAGGAGTTACTGCAGGCGTTGACGCCGGAAGAGTCGGCACACATGGCGCGGGTGGCGAACGTGCCGCCGCCGTGGCGGTCGCATGTGTCCACGGAGCCGCCGCACTCAAGTCTTCGCCACGCTGTGGAACTCGCAGGCGCCCTCATCCACGACGCCGGCCCCAGGCCCCGTTGGTGTCAGGCGTTCCAGCGTTACATGCCGCCGCGATAGATCGCGTTGAACAGCAGCTTGAAGGTCCCGTGGGGTTGGCCGCGGTGCTGGACTCTGAACCCGAGTAAGACGACACGGCCTGCCTCGACCTCGGCTTCGACGACGGCCGCGCGTCCCTCGATCACCCGATCGCCCAGCAGCCAGCCGCTCTTCAGCAGGTCGTCGTCGGGGTAGGTCGCCACGGCGGTGACCGCCGGGTCGGGCTCGGGTGTCGCGCCGACCATCCGTTCGCGGCGGCCGAGCGGTCGCCCGAGCGCGAACGCCGGACTCCGCGAGAAGAACGCGGTCGTCTCTTCGGGCATGCCGTAGCCGAGCGGATGCTCCGGATCCACGTCGAGCCGAAGCAGCGTGCCCGGGATGAAGAAATCGTCGTCCGACTGCCCGGACGTGACGTCCCGAATCGGCAGGTCGAAGATCTCGAGCGGCAGCTCGCTTGCCGAGTCCATCGCTACCAGGGTCCCGCCTTCCACGACGAAGTCGTAGAGGCTGGCAGCACCTCGGATCGTCATTCCACCGGCGTACTCGGCGGGCATCCGGTCGGCGGAGAGCCCGCGCAGCATGCTGCTGTAGGACGCATCCGGCAAGACGATGACGTCGTAGGCTTCGGCGAGATCGCCGGCACGGATCTCGGCGTCGTGGAGCTGCGCGTAGTCGAACTCGAATTGTTCCAACACCCAGCGGGTCCAGCCTTCGTCCATGTTGCCGCCCCACGCGTGGTACAGCCCGACACGCGGTCGGCTGAGCGGCGCCGTGTCGACGCTGGGTGTCGAGCCGAGCGCCGAGATCCGCAGGCCGAGCGCCCGGGCGGTCTCCTCGACGCGGGCGTGGGTTACGTCGCCCGCGGCGACCAGGAACGTTCCCGCCGGCCAGGTCGTCTCGCCGATCTCGACGGCCGCTGTCGTGCGAGACACGCGCTCACCGGCGGCCAGGAAGCGGTTCACCGCGGTGAACGCATCGTTCACCTTCGGGTCGATCGCGTAGGCGTCGGCCGCCCGGCCCGACACGCTGCCGTTGGGCGCCGACGCCCATTCCACCGGTTCGAGCGCGAGTTCCGCCCGTTGCGAACCCAGCCCCGAGTGCTTCCGCACGTCGACCCCCATCTGATGCGGCAGCGTCCAGCCGCTGACGTCGTAAGGGCGATCGGGCGGCCCGCCCGGGTAGATGCGCCGATCGGGGTAGACCTGTGGCGTGAGCAAGTCGGTCAGGTGCGGCCGAAACGGCTGCGCACCCGGCACGATGTAGCTGCCCGCAGGATACGATGCGCCGTCCAGCGTGAAGGCGGCGTTGGCCAACTCGACGTCGACGCCGCCCCAGCGGAGCACGTTGACGAGCTTCGCGGCGGTCGCCTGGTCCCACTGGTCGGTCGAGATGACGTAGGTCTCGTTCTCGCCGTCGGCGATCGCCTCCCGACCCATCTGATAGATGTTCGAGAGCCATTCGGCGCGTCGCTTGGCGCCGATGTCCAGCACCGCCATCGATCCGGTCAGCATGTACTCGCAGCTGTCACGCAGGTGCCACTCGCCGCCCATGTACGGGTTCGGATAGAACGCCGACGGGGCGGTCGTCGATTCGCCGTTGCCGAACGTGGCCGGGAAGGTCTCGGGGTCGTAGATCGCGGGCGCTGGTGAGGCGTGCGACGTCTCGGTCAGAATGCCGACCATGTTGTGGAAGTACGGCGCCGTGCGCATTCCGCCGTTCCACCAGGTATCGAAGCCGACCCGGGACACCACGCCCGACTTGCCCTCCTGATCGAACCGCCGCCCCATCGCCGTGCCCACCGCGTTGATGCCGCGCATCACCAGTGGCGGGATGTTCGGGTTGACGGGCTCCGCGAAGGGCGGAATGAAGATGCGCGACGGGAACGGCCCGGTCTGGTGCTGGTTGTAGACGATCTGCGGAAACCATTCCTGATAGAGCTGGCGGCCGATGTTCTGACTCTCGGGTTGGTTGAACATGAACCAGTCACGGTTGTTGTCGTGGCCGACGTACTTCTGGTACAGCTCGGGCAACGGCGCATCCTCGTACTCGGTGCCGACGTGCCGCATGTACCAGTCGGCCACCAGCGTCGTGCCGTCCGGATTCATGTTCGGCACCAGGAGAAAGATGACGTTGTCCCGGATGAACCGCATCTCCTCGGTGTCTTCCGTCACCGCGTTGTAGGCCATCCACGGCGCGGTCTGGGCGTGCGCCACCTCGGTCGAGTGCAGGCCGAAGTCGATCCAGACGATCGCCTTCCCCTCCTCGACGAGTGCCTGCGCTTCGTCCTCGGTCGTGCGCGCCCGCGCCAGCCGCTGCGAGATCTCCTTATAGCGGTCGAGATTCCGCATGTTGTCTTCCGACGAGATGATGGCCATGAGCTGGGTGCGGCCCTCGGCGGTCTCGCCGATGTCGACCAGCTGCATCCGGTCGGTCGCCCGATCGAGCACGCGGAAGTACTCGGCGATCTGTTCGTAGGTGGCCAGCTTGTAGTCGGCGCACGGCGCCCAGCCGATGACGCTTTCGGGCGTCGGCGCGGTCGCTTGCTCGGCCGGCGCCAGGGCCGGAATCGCCAGGAACGGAACGAGGGCAACGAGATGGGACCAGCGCTTCATGGAGCCTCCAATGCGGGGTGAGTGCACCGGGGAAGGCTATCGGGATACGCGGGACAGCGCAAACGGGCATTGGCGTCGGGAACTCGTCTCATGCTCTCCGGCGGGTGGCGCCGGACCGGGGGAAGGCCGGCGACAGGACCCGCCGAGGTTACCGGACTTCGGGGTACGCCGCGCGGGCACGTTCGAGTTCGGCGGCGATGTCATCGGCCAGGTCGGCGGGCGCGACGACGCGTGCCAGCGCACCGAACCCGAGGATCCAGCTTCGGAGCGCCGGGTCGATGCAGACCTCGAGGGTGAGACGCAACCCGCCGTCGGGCCGCTCGCTCACCCGCTGCGAAGCGTGCCACTCGCGCTCGCGGATGTAGGGGGCGATCCGCGCGTCGAACTCGACCTCCACCGGCTGCGGTGGCCCCTCGCTCATGCCGATGCCGAGCGAGTGGGCCCACAGCTCCAGTGCCAGTTCCTGCGTCGGCTCGAACGTGGTTTCCAGGAGCGAGAGGCGGTCGATCCGCTCGACCGCGAATGTTCGCATCTGCGTGTACTCCGGCACGTACGCGAACAGGTACAGCCCGCCCTGGGCGTAGAGCAGCCGGTAGGGCTCGATCAGATACTCCTTCGTCCGGTTGCTCGAGAACGAGTGATACCGCATCGTCGCCTGACGCTGCCTGAGCGTCGCGTCGATGAGCCGCGCGATCGTGTCGTCGAGCTTGCCGCCCCGGCGCTTCTTGGGCTCGCCCTTAGCCTGCAGGATGGCCGGCAGCCGGTCGAGGAACTGCCGCATCCTGGGCGTGAGGATCGCCTCGAACTTGGCGAACGCGTTCGCGAGGTCGTGTTGGAACGGCGTACCCGCAAGGCATTCGAGCACGGTGCGGCTGAAGTACAGCGCGCACAGCTCCGACAGTGTGAACCCGGTGTCTCCCAGGCCCTTGAACGGGCGGGTGTCGAGCTTCCAGAACCGCTTGCCGTCGACCTGTTCGTCGTAGATCGGAAACCCGGCGGTTTGCAGCGCTTCGAGATCGCGCCGGATCGTCCGCGTCGTCACCGCCATCTTCTGCGCGAGGCCGTCGATCGTTCCGCGACGCGACGCTTCCAGCTCCCGCAGCACGCTCCACTGGCGGATGACTTCGGCGTTTCTCACAGACCCTTGACCATCAGGTCGCCGATCGCTCGATTGAACCGCGCCGGGTCGGGGAGTTCCGAGCCTTCGGCGAGGAGCGCGTAGCCGAGCAGGAGCTGCGCGTAGTCG
Source organism: Acidobacteria bacterium UBA2161 (assembly GCA_002328835.1). Lineage (GTDB taxonomy): Bacteria > Acidobacteriota > Vicinamibacteria > Vicinamibacterales > UBA823 > UBA2161. The sequence goes on from DCWN01000023.1 coordinate 16,662, forward strand.
ACGAGGACCGAATCGTCCTGATTGGCCTCGAACCGCTCCTGGAGCTTCGCGGCAATCGGGTGCTTCGGGTTCACCTCGAGGATCCGCTTCTGCTGCGTGACCGCGTCGGCGCCCTGGCTGCGTCGGAGCATCCGTTCGAGCGCCGGGCTGAGGTCGCCGTCGGCGCCGACGAGGCAGACCGGCGAGGTCGTGAGCCGGGACGACAATCGAGCCTCCTTGATATCATCCGCCAGCGTGGTCTGCAGGAACTCGAGGAGGCTGCCGTAGCGCTTCCGCTGTTCGGAGAGATCCGCCTCGGCTTGCTTCCGCTCATCCTCGTTGCCCAGCTCCACGGTGCCCTTGCCGACCGACTTGACCGGCTTCCCGCTGAACTCCTGGACCCGCTCGGCGACCAGTTCGTCGACCGGGTCGACGAGGTAGAGCACTTCGTAGCCCTTCGACTGGAAGGCTTCGAGGTGGGGAGAGTGCTCGACGACGGCTCGCGACTCGCCGGTCAGGTAGTAGATCTCCGTCTGCTCCGGTTTCATCCGCGCGACGTACTCGTCGAGCGTCGTCAACGCCGACGGATTGTGCGACGACTGAAACAGCAGCAGCGGCAGCAATCGATCCCGAACGTCGCCCTCCCCAGCCACTCCCTCCTTCAGCACCGGGCCGAACTCGCCCCACAGCGTCCGGAACTTCTCACGGTCGCTCTCGAGCAGCTGCTTTAGGTGGTTGAGGACCTTGCGGCTGAGCCAGCTCTGCATCTGGCCGATGTGGCGATCCTGCTGGATCATCTCGCGCGACACGTTCAGCGGGAGATCGGCCGCGTCGACGATGCCCTTGACGAAGCGGAGGTACGGGGGCAGCAGGTTCTGGCAGCGGTCCATGATCAAGACCCGGCGCACGTACAGCTGGAGGCCGAACTGCTGGTCCCGGAAGTACAGATCGAACGGCGCGTGCGCCGGCACGAACAGCAGCGCCTGATATTCGAGCCGGCCTTCGGCCCGCAGTGCGAGACGGTCGAGCGGCTCGCCCCAATCGCGTGCGACGTGACGGTAGAACTCGGTGAACTCCTCGTCGGTGACGTCCGCTGCCGGCCTTGTCCAGATCGGCTGCATCGAGTTCAGGACCCGCTCCTCGGGCGCCGCATCGACTTTCGCGTCGGGTGCGGGCACCGCGGCCTTGATCGGGTAGCCGACGAAGTCGGAGTAGCGCTTCACCAACCCCTGGAAGACCATCGGATCGATGAAGTCGGCGAGGCCGTGCTCCGGGTCGGCCGGCTTGAGATGCAGCGTGATGGTCGTGCCGCGGGAGAACCGGTTGTCGTCGGCCAGTTCGTACGTGCCGTCGCCCGTCGAGCTCCACCGCGTCGCGTTCTCCTCGCCAGCGCGCCGTGTCACGAGCGTTACGCGATCCGCTACCATGAAGACCGAGTAGAAACCGACGCCGAACTGCCCGATCAGCTGCGCGGCGTCACCGCCCGCAGTCGACTGCAGACGCTCGACCAGTTCGCGCGTTCCCGACTTGGCGATCGTGCCAATGTGCTCGGCGACTTCCGCGCGGGTCATGCCGATGCCGTTGTCCGAGATCGTGAACGTGCGAGCCTCGGGGTCGGTCTCGAGCCTGATCTCCAACGCCTCGTCGCCTCCCAGAAGATCGGCATCCGTGAGGCCCTCGAGTCGCACCCGGTCGAGCGCATCCGATGCGTTCGAGATGAGTTCCCTGAGAAAGATCTCCTTCTGTGAGTACAGCGAGTGGATGACGATATCGAGCAGCTGCTTGGTTTCCGCCTGGAACTGGAATGTTTCCGCCGAACCGGTCATGGGTCGCGTCCTCCGAATTGGCCTCAAATGGCCTGAATAATCCCCAATTGTAGTCAGTTTCCAGGGGCGAAGAAAAGGCGTGACCTACCCTGTCACCCTCCGTGGCTACACTGCATCTTAATGAAGGAGGGCGGACCATGAGCCTCAACGCCGAAGCTGGCCCCGATTTTGCTTACATTATTTCTCAGAAGTGCACTGCGGGGTTGGAGATGAGATACCAAACCGACACCTCGGCACGCCAGCTCGATTTGGAGTACCCGGCGGGCGGGACCCTCGGGTTCCCCGACCCGGTCCCGACTCCGGCCGGGACCAGACCGGAGGAAACTGCCATCGCTGACGGCGCGGCGACCTGCGCCATCTGCCAGATCCGTCAGGTGATGGTGGACAGTCGGCGCCCCGGTGGCACCGAGCTGTTCCACACGCTCTGCTTCCGGTGCTATCACGATCAGATGCAGCGGAAGCGAATGGCGAAGCAGCGGCGCGCCAAGGCCGCGGTCCGGGGCGCGTCGGATGACCTGCTCGAGACCCTGCGCCCGCGAGCGCCGAGGCCGCGCGAGCCGAAGTACCGTGCGCTGGAACTCCGCCGCCGGCAAGCTCAGATGGCTGCGCGTCGCCAGATCGACAGCACGTCGACCGATCAGTTCCGGGCGCGCCGGATCGCCCGCGCCGCCGCGCTCGCCGGCCGCGTGGGGTGAGGCCCCGCCTTCGCCCTCCGGGCTTCG
>DCWN01000023.1:19497-119870 GCA_002328835.1 Acidobacteria bacterium UBA2161
GCCTTCGCCCTCCGGGCTTCGGCGCGGCTGGCCGCCCAGCGGGTGTTGCCTGTCGCTCAGCCGTTCATCATCGCCACTGGGAACTTGAACTTCACGCAGCCTTCCACCGGGCATTCCACCCGACAGACGCCGCACCACCAGCACTCGTCGGCGTACTCGACGACCGCCTTGTCGCCTTCCATCCTCAGCACGTCGCCGGGGCACAGGTCGACGCAGACGACGCATCCGATGCACGTGTCGCCAATCTGCGGTCCGTCGGTCAACTGATCCGCCATATCGTTCACACCCTTGTGCTGGCCCTAGGAGAACGGCCTGAATTCGGTCGTGATGCTCTCATTCGATTTCTGAACGACGATCTGCCCGTTCCACTCGGCGTCGTTCTGCTCGGGATAGTCGAGTCGGTAGTGGTACGGGATGAAGCGGCTCTCGCGCCTGGCCTGCGCGGCCTTGGCCATGATCTCACCGACGGTCACGAGGGTCTCGGTCTCCAGCCCTCGGACCAGTTCGTGCGGGTTGGCGGCCTTCAGGTTCGAGAGTTCGCCTTTGAGCCGTTCGATCTTCCGCGCGGCAGTCTTCAGCCCGATCTCGGTACGCATCGGCCCCACGTACTGTTTCATGATCCGCCGCAGCACATCCTCGATGTCGCGGTAATGGACGCCGGACCGTCGGTCGAGAGGCGCGAGAACGCGTGAGCGCTCGGCCGCGACCTCGGCGGCGGCCAGAACATCCCCGGGGCTTCGCTTGGCGTACTGTGCGGCCGCCCGCCCAGCGGCGTAGCCTCCGGTCAGCGCCAGGTGCACGACCTTCATCTGATCGGCGCAGTCGCCCGCTGCGAACAGACCCTCGACGGTCGACATGCACTGGCTGTTGATCTTCACGCCGGAGCCCACGACCTCCAGCGGCCCGGTCTGCATCCCTTCTGAGACTTCCACCTCGAACGGCTCCTCCGCAATGTCGATCCCCTTCTGCTCGAAGTAGTCGGGCAGCGTGTCCTTGTCGGTGCCGATCGTCGTCTTCAGCTGGTGCAGGTTGTCGGCGGGGAGCTTCGTGCAGTCGAGGAAGAGCGGCCCCCGGCCTTCCGCGCCTTCCGTCAAGCAGGCGTGGACCAGGACATTGCGCGGCGCCCTGTCGCCGAGCTTGTGGTACTTCGTCATGAACGGTTCACCCAGGGCGTTGATGAACGTGGCGCCTTCGCCGGTGAAGGCATTGAGCCCGGGCGCGCTGAAGCCTTTCGGGACGATCGTCATCCGCACGTATTCCATGTTCGCCAGCTCCGCGCCGGCGTCGAACGCGAGCGCCTGGGCGGCGCCGGTGTCGTACGGACAGAGCCAGGTGTTGAACGGCATGCCGGTCGGCGTCTCGTACAGCCGATTGGTGGCCCCGGTGGCCACGACAACCGCCGGGCACCGGATGGCCACGAACTCTCCGGTGCGGATGTTGTAGCCGCTGACACCGGCAATCCGTTTGTTCTGGATGAACAGCTTCGTGGCCGAGACGTAGTCGAGCACCTCACAGCCGAGGCGGCGGGCCTCCTGAGCCTCCAGTGGTTTGAGATTCTTGCCGTCGAAGTTGATCCAGTAGGCGCCCGGCGCGCCGAACGATCGCGTTCGGTAGTAGGTGCCGGTCGCCGGGTCGTGCATCGGGCATCCGATCCTTTCCATCCGCTTGATGGCCGCGGCGAGCTCGTCGCAGTAGATCTTCTCGTGGACGGCGATGTCGACAGCGCCTGCGGCCGCCTTCTTGACAAACGCGAGATAGCCGTCGCGGGTGTCCCACGGTTCACCTTCGTTCAGGTAGGCGAGGCAGTGATCGACGCCGCCGCCGATCGCGCCACTACGCTCGATCCTGGCCTTCTCCATCACCACGACCCGAGCACCCTGCTCCGCCGCGCCTATCGCCACGAAGAGACCGGCGAGGCCGCCGCCGCCGACTGCCACATCGGCTTCGATTACGTTCTCCATCTGTCACTCCAGATCACGTTCTTCAGATCCCGCACGTCGTCAACCGTCTGCCAGTGCCGCGTCGAGCGTGGCCAGAAACCGATCGTTCTGTTCGGGGGTGCCGACGGTCACGCGCATCGAGTCGGCCAGCAGCGGGTGCCCGCGCAGCCTGCGGACGAGGACGCCCCGGTCCGCCAGCCCCGCGACCGTTCGATCGCCATGACCAGGCACCCGAATGAAGACGAAGTTCGCCGCGGACGGATAGACGTCGATGGCCGTCCGTTTCCCCAGTGCGGCAATCAGCCGCTCGCGCTCGGTCACTATCGTGTCGACCCGCGACTGCAGGGCCGGCTGGTGCCGCAGCGCGGTCAGAGCTGCCTAACATGATAGCAGGTTGAGGGTGAACGGCAGCTTGGCCTTCGAGATCTCCCCGACCAGGGTCGGCGCGCCGAGGAGGTAGCCGACGCGGATGCCGGCCAGGCTCATCGCCTTGGAGAAGGTCCGCAGCAACAGCAGGTTGTCGTGCCGATCCAAGAACGCACGGAAGCTGCCATCCGAGAACTCATAGTAGGCTTCGTCGACGAGCACGATGCCCTTGTAATCGTCGAGGATGGCCTCGAGTCCATCAGGAGCGATCACCGATCCCGTCGGATTGTTCGGGTTGCAGATCACGACCAGTGACGGTTCGGTGCGAGCGATCTCCCGGCGGATGAGATCCGAGTCGAATGCCAGCCGCGCGTCCAGCGGAACGCCGACCAATTCAGCCCCGAGCAGTCGGCAGAGCCGGTCGTATAGCGGAAAACTCGGCTGCACGGTCAGGACGCGCCCGCCCACGGCGGCCGAAGCGAGGATCGTCGCATGCAGCAGTTCGTTCGAGCCGTTGCCCACGAGGAGCCCATCGGCCGGCCAGCCGGTCAGGGCCGCGAGCCCGTCGAGCAGGGCGGCGGGTCGCACCTAGTGGTAGCGCTCCCAGTGTACGGCGGCGGCGTGTTCGAAGGTCTCCCGCTTCAACGGCTCCGGGAAGTCGTACGCGTTCTCGTTCTGATCGAGCTTGACGTCGGCGTCTGGGTTGACGTCGTAGTAGCCAGAGAGGGCGCGGACGGTCTGACGGATCCTCTCGACGGCGGCGTTGGTCGTCATGAATGTGTGGTCGCGAATTACGCCGTGACGAGCGTTCTGGTGTGCGGGCCGGTCATCCAGTGAGTTCCTTAAGTACTGTGCCCGGGACTCAGGATCAAGCAAATTACCCCACGAACATGGCGCAGATCACGAATTTTCTCCATCTGCACCAGTTCGTTGGCGATCTCGACTGTCGGACCGGCGCCTCCGGATCCGGTATTCTTGGCGTCCCGAAGCCGATCATGGTCAGCGTCAACCGAACATTCTTCCGCCGGGCGCTCGCCGTTGCGGCCTACCTGGTCGTGGCGGCATCGGTGAGTGCCCAGACGACCCCCGAGTTCGCGGATCGCTTCGTTGCGATGACGGCCGTGACCGGCTACGAGCAGCGGATGGCGGAGACGCTCGTCGACTGGCTGCCGTTTGCCGACCGCGACCGTGCCGGCAACGTCGTGGCGGTGATCGGATCGGGAAGTCCGGTGCGCCTGGCCGTCTGCCCGATGGACGAGCGCGGCTACATCGTCGGTCGGATCCTGGACGACGGGTTCCTCACGCTGCGTCGCGTGGGCGGCGGCGGGCCACTCTTCGACCAGGGTCTCGAAGGACACCGCGTGGCGGTCTGGACCGACGGCGGGCCGGTGCCCGGCGTCGTGTCGATTCCCTCGACCCACCTCGGCCGCGGACGGGCGTCGCAGCCCGACCGTCCGTTCGACGTCGACGACGCGATCATCGATGTCGGCGCGGACTCGGCGGCCGATGTCGCGGCGCTTGGCGTCCGCGTGCTCGACGCGGTCGCGCTCGCCAAGCGGGCCCACCGCTACGGCGAGTCACTTCTCGCCGGGCCTGAGGCGGGGCGCCGCGCAGGCTGTGCCGCCCTCGCCCGTGCCGCGTCGACGGTCGCCTCGGGCGAGGTGCTCGGCACTGTCGTCATCGCATTCGTCGTCGAGAGCTACCTCAGACACTCTGGGCTGCGGGTGGTGGCTCGGACGCACGGGCCGTTCTCGGCAACGTGGCTGATCGACTACGAGGTTCCGGACCGTGCGCTCGGCGAGGACTTCGGCGGTGTGGAGCGGTCGCGGTTGCCGGTGCGCTTCGAGGCGACGCCGGTCGAGACCGTGGACCTCGTCGATGCCGACGCGCTGTCCGATCGGCTCATCGCCTGGGCAGGGACGCAGCCATGAGCATGAACGCGAAGCGGCATGTTCGCCTGTCGCTGGCCTGGCTCACGCTGCTCATTTTCTGGGCGGGCGGTCGTGTCTCGGCGCAGGTGACGCCCGACCGGGTCGAACGCGTGGCGGAGGTGCTCGAAGAGTTGATCGAAACCTACGGCGTGTCGGGAGATGAAGAGCGGGTCCGCGACGTCGTCGTGCGTCAGTTGCCCGAGTGGGCCGAGCCCGAGATCGACGACGTCGGCAATCTTTGGGTCAGAGCTGGCCAGGGCGATCCGGTCGTCGTCTTCATCGCCCACCTGGACGAGGTGGGTTTTCAGATTACGGAGATCCTGGCTGACGGGACGGCACAACTGCGGACGCGCGGCGGCTTCTATCCAAATCTGTGGGAGGCGACACCAGCGCTCATACACACCGGTGCCGGGCCGGTGCCGGCCATCTTCATGCCGCGCGACACGGTGGCGGATCCGCCGGCCCGACGACCGCCCGACGGTTTCCGGCTGAGTGCTGGCACGGCGACGCGCGCCGCGACCGAGGCGTTGGGGATCCGTGTGGGTGACACGGTCTCGAATCCGAAGGAGTTCGTCCGCCTCGGCGCGACCCGGGCGACGGCGCGGTCATTCGACGATCGCGCCGGTTCGACGGCGCAACTGCTGGCGGTACAGGCGCTCGATCTCGATGCCCTCGACCACGAAGTCATCTTCATCTGGTCGGTGCAGGAGGAGGCCGGGCTCGTTGGAGCAGGAGTGGCCGCCGACGCCCCCGGCTTCACGCCGGCCCGCGTGCACGCCATCGATACGTTCGTCTCGTCGGCCGCCCCGATCGATAGGCAGAATTTCGCCTACGCGCCGCTCGGCAGCGGGCCGGTAGCCCGCGGCGTCGACAGCAGCTCGGTCACGCCCCGCGCGGTCCTCGACGCGTTCCTCGAACTGGCCGAGGGCCACGCCCTGCCGCTCCAAGTGGGCGCGACCAACGGCGGCACCGACGGCACGCCGTTCCGTGACTGGGGCGTGCCCCACATGCCCTTCGGCTGGCCGCTCCGCTACTCGCACTCGCCGGTCGAGTTGATCGATCTGGAGGACGTGGTCGTCCTGGTCGACCTGATCAAGCTCGTCGCCGAAGAGTGGTGACCGGGGCCGGGCGCAATGCCCACCTTCGCGCCGAGGGATCCTAGAACCGAATCAACTTCGTCAGCTTGATCGCGAAGCCCCGGTTGATCAGCTCGGGGAAGCCGTCGATCAGGGTGTCGCGAGCCTCCGTGTAGACGACGAAGAGGTCGCTGCCGGGCGTGTATTCCCACCGATAGCGGACGTTCGTGCCCACCGCGTCCGACGCCGAACTGTACTGCGTCAGCGCTTCGACGAACATCCGCGGCGACATCGTATAGATGACGCGTGCCCTGGCGATCTGCGTCGTGAAGCTGCCCTGGGGCAGGTCGATGACGTTCACTGCCACGCTCGGCTCGATCCCCAGCTTCGTCGAGAGCTTCAGGCGGCCGCTGAAGCTGGCTTCTGATCGTTCGCCGCCGAAGAACGTGCCGGTCTGGACGGCGAGTGTTCCGGAGAGCGGCCGGTGCGTTCGGAGCATGTAGCGCGATTGCACCGTCTGGAAGTCGTAGCCGCCCACCGGGATGACGATGCCGTCGGTGATCTCGAACGGCTCGGTCAAGAACTCGTAGTTCTGCGAGTAGCTGTTGCGCCAGGTCTCGCCGTTCTCGAACTGGATATTGAACTCCGCTTTGACCTCACGCGTTTCGACAATGCCGGTCGAATCGCCCTCGTAGTAGTCGAGGCTGGTCCGCAGCGTGTACTTGCGGACCAGATCGCTCGAAAGATGCCGTGGGCTGAAGTAGGCCTGCCCGAAACTCCTTCGAAAATCTTGCCGCCGCATGAAGCCGATTTCCGGATTGAAGTTCTTGCCGACGCGCAGATGTTCCGCCGCGAACCCGTAGCGGTCACCCGTATTCTCGGCCCGCGCACGGTAGCTCGTGTCATCATCGGAGCGACCCTCGGTGCGCGTCTGGGCGTAGTAGGCGTCGATGAAGAAGTTCGAGAAGAACGCGAGGCGGGTGTCGAGGCCCCAGACCGAGTTTGTTCCCGGGCTATCGACCGCCTGCGAACGGTGGGTCCCGATGACGCCGATCGTCGAGCGGTCGAGGAAGTCCCGCTTCAGCCGGACCACCGAGAAGTTTGTCGATTCGACGAGCGTCTTGGGATCCTCGTCGGTCTGAATGTTCAGAAGACCGATTGTGTAGGGTCCGGCACGACCGGTCACCCGGCCGCCGGCGATGATCGGCACCTCCTGCCCCTCGCTCAGGCCGATCCGCCGGCTGAAGAAGAGCAGCGGCGTATCGCCCGATGGCAGACCGGAGAACCGCGGCCCCGCGCCGCCGAACGCGAAGATGTCCCGCCCTTCCAGGAAGAACGGCCGCTTCTCCGGGAAGAAGAGGCTGAACCGCGTCAGGTTCACCTGCGCCTCGTCGACCTCGACCTGTGCGAAGTCGGTGTTGTAGGTGAAATCGGCGATCAACCCCTTCGTCAGGCCGTACTTCGCGTCGAATCCGACGTCGCCCGTGAGATCGTCGGTCAACGGAGGCGTCTCGGCGAGGTCGGTCGTGAGCGTGGAGATGCCGAACGGCTTCACCTCGAGATTGATCGATTCGGTCGGCGCCTCGAGGGCGACCAGCGTGGCGGCCGACGAGAATTTCCAGACGCCCACGCGGCCGTACGACGCCGGAATCGGGCTCAGGTACGAGAGTTCCTCGTAACGCAGCAGCTTCCGGCGGACGTTGATCCCCCAGATCTGCGGCCCGCCTTCCGGGTAGCGGAGCGACTTGAACGGGATGGCCATCTCGAGGCTCCATCCGCCGTCGAACCGCGCCGATTGCGTCTCCCACACCGTGTCCCAGTCGGGATTCTCGGCCCGCTCGTCGGTTACGAGCGCGTCGTAGAGGCCGCCCAACGAGTTGGTCTCGAAGTAGAAGCCGTTGCGCCGGTCGTAGAACGTGTCGAGCGTCAGCGTGATCGAATCGTCGCTGGCGACGCCGACGTTGCCGCGGCGCATCTCCCTGGCCACGATCCGCTCCGGCTCGCTGTCCCAGTTCCGAACCGACAGGTAGAACGTCGTGTCGTCGAAGAAGACCCAGATCTCGGTCGGCTGCGTAGGCGGGGCGCCCTCGTCTGGCTCCTGCTGGACGAAGCCGCCGACACCGGCAACTTCGGTGTAGATGCTCTCGTCGAGACGCCCGTCGATCTGGAGCGGCGCGTCTTCGTCCAGGCGCACCGCGCGCATCGTGGTCCGCCCCTCGTCATCGCGAGCGACCATCGCCGGTGGCACCGGCGGCGGCGGGCCGAGGATCGTCCGGGTGTTGACGTCCTCCTCGGCCGTCGGACGTTGGACGAACGTCAGCTGGGCGTGTGCGAACTGAGCGGAGAGGACACAGCCGCCGCAGACGAGCGCCGCGATCCGAACGAGGCAGCCCATTCGAGGAAGCCACCGGTCGCGCCCGCGAGGGGCGCTGGGCGTTGACGACATGGGGATTAGGGAATCGGGACGCGCTGCTTGAGTTCCTCCGTCCAGTGCAAGATCAGGCGGAGCTCTGGCTCGGACATGTCGTCTGTCTCTACCTGCCTCTCCATCAGGAAGCGCTGTCCATCAGGCGACACGTCGTAGTAGGTCTGGTAGTTACCGGACGCAAACCCCGGACCTGTCTCGAACAGCAGGCGTGGCGTTCCAACTCTGAACGGATCTGACGTGACGTCCACGACCATCATCTGTCGGCCGATTCGATAAAACAGCTCTCGCCCATGCCGCCTGCGCCGATGGGGACTTCGATCCGGTACGGGCCGAGGCGAGTGCCTTGCTGCAGGGCCATGGTTGGGGCAACGTTGCGCCCGAACGCTGTCCGGATTATAGCGCTTCGGGCGCCGCTAGCCCGCTTCGAGGACGTAGCGCGCGACCTCTTCGTGTGTGGCGAACCAGACGCCGCCCTTGAGCTTCATATGACGGATCAGACCCTCGAGCACGGCGACGCGCGAGCGGTGGCCCATGATGTGCGGGTGCATCGTCAGGACGAACAGGCCGCCTTCCTCCCACGCCACGTCGAACTCGCTCTCGAAGACCTTGACCATGATCTCGGGCACCGGCGACGAGCCGTTCGTATTGCCGCCGAAGTAGGGGAAGTCGTCGAGGATCCGTTCGATCGGCAGCTCGACGACGCCGCTCGGCTCACCGTCGATCAGAATCTCGTAAGCGTCGTCACTCGCCATGAGCGAGCTGTCGTAGAGGAAGCCGGCCTCCTTCACCTGCTGCATCGTGTGCTGGCTGAACTGCCACGACGGCGCGCGGTAGCCGACCGGGCGCTTGCCCACGGCCTCGGTGAGTGCGTCGATCGCCTGGACGAGCAGTCGTTGCTCCTCCTCGGCGTCATCGAGCACCGGCAGCAATTCGTGAATCCAGCCATGGACGCCAATCTCGTGGACGCCCGCGGCGAGGATCTGCTCGACCATGGTGGGGTGCAGCAGGTGACTGATGGCCGGGATGAAGAACGAGGCCGGGACATCCTGCCGCTCCAGCATCCGGAGGATTCGGGGCAGGCCGTCGACCGCGCCGTACTCACCGCGCGAGATCACCTCGGAGTTCAGGTTGCCGCGCGAGAGCGTCGCCGTGGCGTTGTCGACGTCGAAGCTCAATGCCACCGCGACCCGGTTGCCGTCGGGCCAAGTCTCCGGCTTGAGCCGCCGACCGGCGCTGACGTGGAACATCTGCGCCCGGAGCTCGTCGAGGCTCAGGGTGATGCCGGGAAGGGGAGCGTCCTGTGCTTGGCCGAACGCCGGCACGCTGAGGACGAGCACGAGCGACACCGCGGACGTGACCAGAAGTGATTTCATGAGTGCGCCTCCAGCTAGACGAATCCGAGGAGCCCGCCGACGACGAGCATGACGACCGTCATCCAGACGACCCAGGCCGCGCTGATCAACGCGCCCGGCGCCAGCATCTCGTGCATCCGGTAGTAGCCGCGCGAGTAGGTCAGCAGCGCCACGGCGTCCAGCGGCAGCAGGAACGCGCACGAGGCGGTGAACGCGACTGGCAGTGCGTAGAGCGCCGGGTGGACTCCGGCGCCGACGGCCAGGAGCGCGATCGGCGGAATGACGACCGCGTTGACGACCGGCCCGATCGGCAGCGCCAGATGGATCACGACCGTGAACGCGCTGATCGCCAGCAGGACCCAGACGATGTGCCAGTTGGCCACGCCTCCCAGGGCCAGGTCGACGAGCCAGCCGGCCAGGCCGGCCTCGACCGACGCGGTGCCGAGCGAGGTCACGCCGCCGATCATCAGCAAGGTGTCCCAGCCGATCGCACGCTCGGCCTGTTTCCAGGTCAGCAGCCGCATGCCCGGCAGAAACATGACGATGGCACCGCCCAGGCCGACGGTGAGGACGTCGAGGAACGGAATCCAACTGCCGGCGATCCAGAGCACCATCATGATCGACAGCAGCGTGACCGCCTTCCGCTCGGCGGCTGACATCGTGCCCAGCGCCGCCCGCTCGCGCTCGATCTCGCCGGCATCACCGATCGTCGCGATTTCCGGCGGATAACTCTTGAGAACCGCCCAGCACGCAATCGGCACGAGACCAATCGCCATCGGTAGACCGATCGCCATCCACTCGACGAACGTGACGGTCACGTTGCCAAACTCCTGGATGAAGTGCAGGCCGATGATGTTGACTGAGCTGCCGGCGGGCGTCGTGACCCCGCCGATCAACGAGCCGATCGGCACGCCGATCATGATCGCCTTGCCGATCGACGACTTGCCGGGCTCGAGGTTCAACCGCGACATCACGCCCAGGCCGATGCTCATGAAGATGGCGCAGGCCGGCACGTCGGAGATCATGACCGACGTGGCCGCCGTGCCGATGATGAGCGCGGCAATCACCCGGCGGCTATCGGTGCCGGCGCGGGCGAGCAGCCAGTAGGCGAACCGCCGGTCGAGGCCGGCGTTGGTGACCGACGCCGCGATGCAGAACATCGCGAGCACGAAGAAAAATACCGGGCTGACGAATGCGTTGAACGCGGCGTCGAGCTCGGCGACCTCGAAGATCGGCTGCAGCACGATGACGAGCAGCGCGGTCACGGCGATCGGGATCGCCTCGGTGGCCCAGAGAATGATTGCGGCCAGGAACACGGCGCCGAGGCGCTGGCCCTCGGGTGGCAGGTCGGCGGGCGTCGGGAGCAGAAGGACGACGACGGTTGCGGCAACCGCGCCAGCGATTCCCACGATCGTCTTGCGATCGGCGGCGCCCACGCTCGACTCCGGGAGCTGGCCGAGGCTTGATTCGGACATGGTGCTAGATGATACTGCCGAGCGCCCGGCTCCGTGCCGCGGCACAATTTGAGTGAATATCCCCGGCGGTCAAGAGACAATGACCGACTGACAGTTGGATCGGCCGGTCTGCAAGGCGGCCCGCCGGCCGGGATTCGGGAGGAGAACACCTGATCATGTCGTCAGACGACGCTGCTTTGGTGCGGCTCCAGGCGCTGGACACCTGCACGGTCTCCGACGCGCTGGATCGACTCGGTCTGCCGGGAACGGCTCTCGGCATCCGGCAGGTCTCGGCCGCGCGGCGGATCGCCGGCCGCGTCGTGCCGGTCAGGCTCGGCCCGGCAGGTGACGCGCCGGCGACGCGTCACCTGTGCAGCGCCGCCATCGAAGCGGCGACGGCCGCCAATGTCATCGTCGTCGAGCATCGGAGCCGCGATGATGCAGCCGGATGGGGTGGGCTGCTGTCGACGGCCGCCTGTGTGCGCGGCGTCGCCGGTACGATCGTCGACGGCTCGGTGCGCGATGTCGACGACAGCCGTGCGCTCGGGTATCCGGTCTTCGCCCGCGATGTCGTGCCGGTCACGGCGAGGGGGCGGGTGGCCGAACACGCCTGGAACGAGCCGATCGTCGTCGGCGGCGTCGACGTGAAGCCGGGCGATCTCGTCATCGCCGACGGCAGCGGCGTGGTCTTCATCGACGCGGCGCGGAGCGACGAGGTGCTGGATCTCGCCGAGTCGATTGCCGCCCTCGAAGCGATGATGACCACGGCGGTCCGCAACGGCACGCCGGTCAGCCAGGTCATGGGCCGTACCTACGAGTCGATGGCGGAGCGAGACTCGTCGGACGAGTGAGGGCGACCACGATGGATCCGGTGTTGGTGACGTTGAAGACATTGTCGGCCACGACGGTCAGCGACGCGCTCGACCGCCTCGGCATCGCGGGTCAGTGCCTCGGCATCAAGCCGCTGGCGCCGACCTTCCGGCTCTGCGGGCGGGCGTTCACCATGCGGACGGTGCCGGTATCCGGCGAGCCGGGCACGGTCGGCGACTACATCGACGATGTCCCTGAAGGCGAGGTGGTCGTCATCGACAACGGCGGCCGGCCCGACATGACGGTCTGGGGCGATATCCTCACTTTCGTGGCGCATCGGCGCCGGGTCGGTGGGACTGTCATCGACGGACACTGCCGCGATACCGCGCTGAGCCTGGAGTTGGCCTACCCGATCTTCAGCGCCGGCTGGTCGGTGCGCACCGGCAAGGACCGGGTGCAGCTCGACGCGATGAGTGTGCCGGTCTCGATCGGCGGCGCCACCGTGGAGCCCGGGGATGCCCTGCTCGGCGATGCCGACGGCGTCGTCGCCGTGCCGCGGTCGCGCGAGGACGAGGTCATCGCGTTGGCCCAGGAGATCGACGCCGCCGAGAATCGGATCCGGGCAGCGTTCGAGGGCGGTATGCGCCTCGACGAAGCCCGCGTCCAGCACAAGTACTTCGAGCTGCAGCGGAAGAAGGATTCCACATCGTGACCGATCGCGACGGCGTTCTCGACGCCGCGCTGGTCACCGCCGCCGCCGCCTTTTCCTCGGCCACGCTCCACGAGGCCGCGAGCCAGGTCGGCGCGCTACCGGCGGCGATCAAACCGGTGGCCACGTCGATGCGCCTGTACGGCCCCGCCTGCACGGTCGCCGGTGCCCCGGGCGACAACCTCTGGCTGCACCGGGCGATGGCCCAGGCGAAACCCGGCGACGTGCTGGTGGCCACCGTCGCGGGCGCGTACGAGTTCGGGTACTGGGGCGGGATCATGACGACCGCGGCAATCGCCGGCGGCCTGGGCGGACTGGTCATCGACGGCTGCGTGCGCGACGGCGACGAACTCGCCGCGTCGGGCTTCCCGGTGTTCGCCCGCGGCCGGGCGATTCGCGGCACGGCCAAGGTGGCCGATGCCCCCGGCAGTATCAACGAACCCGTCGTCGTCGGAGATGTCACGGTAGCGCCCGGCGACCTCGTGGTTGGGGACGCTGACGGCGTGGTCGTGCTCGCCCGCGATTCGGTGGGCGACGTCCTGGCCGCGGCGCGGACACGAGACAAGAAAGAAGCGTCGATCGCCGATGCGCTGCGTCAGGGGCGGACGACGCTCGACGTCTACGGTTGGAAGTAGCGGAGCCGACTGACATTTGAAATCGGGCGAGCCGGTCCATAGAATGTCCTGGCCTCGGACCCCTTGGACATCATGCAGAAAATCGACATCTTCAACCACATCTTCCCGAAGCCGTTCCACGAGCTGATGCAGCGCGTGGCGGGCGATCATAAGGATATAGGCAAGCGGGTGCGCGGCATTCCGATGCTGGCGAATCTCGACGAGCGATTCCGGGTGATGGATCGATTCGGCGCCGAGTACCGGCAGATCCTCTCGCTCGCCTCCCCGCCGCTCGAGCATCTGGGCGGCCCCGACGTTTCGACCCAGCTCGCCGAGGCGGCCAACGACGGCATGGCCGATCTGGTCCGCCAGTACCCCGATCGTTTCCCGAGCTTCGTCGCGTCGCTCCCGATGAACTCTCCGGAGGGGCTCGTGACCGAGACCCACCGCGCGATCCGCGATTTGGGAGCCTGCGGCGTCCAGGTGTTCACCAACGTGCTCGGCAAGCCGCTGACCGCGCCCGAGTTTCGGCCGCTCTTCGCGGCGATGGCCGAGCACGACCTGCCGATCTGGCTCCATCCGTCGCGTGGCGCGAGCTTCGCCGACTACCTCCAGGAGTCGAGCTCGAAATACGAGATCTGGTGGACCTTCGGCTGGCCCTACGAGACGAGCGTCGCGATGTCGCGGATCGTCTTCGACGGGGTGTTCGGTGATCACCCGTCGCTGAAGATCATTGCCCATCATCTGGGCGGCATGGTGCCCTACTTCGAGGGCCGCGTCGGTTACGGCTGGGATCAGCTGGGCAGCCGAACGTCCGATGAGGATCTGGGCGCCGTGCTGCAACGATTGAAGAAGCGGCCGATCGACTACTTCAAAATGTTCTACGCCGACACGGCGGTCTTCGGCGGGCGCCCGGCCACCGTCTGCGGCCTCGAGTTCTTCGGTGTCGACAACGTCTTGTTCGCATCCGATGCGCCGTTCGATCCCGAGAAGGGGCCGATGTACATCCGCGAGACGATCAAGATTATCGATGAGCTGGATCTGAGCGATACTGACCGGGACAAGATCTATTGGGCCAACGCCGTCAAGCTGCTGAAGTTGAAGGACAGCTGAGTGGATACGAGGATTCATGACCCACCCAATCCGGTTCGCCGCCGTTGCCACGTTGGTCGTCGCCAGCCTGGCGGGCTGTGCGTCGGCACCCGAGCACGATCTGATCATCCGCAACGGCACAATCATCGACGGCTCCGGCGCGCCCAGTTTCGTCGGCGACTTGGCGATCGACGGCGACCGGATTGCCGCGGTCGGCCACCTGGGGAACGCGCGCGGCGTGACGGAGGTCGACGCCGCGGGGCTGGCGATCGCCCCGGGTTTTGTCAACATGCTGAGCTGGGCCGGCGACGCCCTGATCGAGGATGGCCGGTCGCAGGGCGACATCCGGCAGGGCGTGACGCTCGAGGTCTTCGGGGAGGGCACGTCGGGCGGTCCGCTGACCGACCAGATGAAGAACCTCGAGGTTACCAGCCAGGGTGACATCATGTTCGACGTCGAGTGGACGACCCTCGGCGAGTACCTGGAGCACCTGGAAACGAAGGGGATCTCACCCAACGTTGCCTCGTTCGTCGGCGCGACGACGCTGCGAGTGCATGAGATCGGATACGAAGACCGCCCACCCACCGACGACGAGCTGGACCGGATGCGGGCGCTCGTTCGGCAGGCGATGGAGGAGGGTGCGGTCGGTATCGGCTCGTCGTTGATCTACGCGCCGGCGTTCTATGCACAGACCGACGAGCTCATCGAGTTGTCGAAGGTCGCGGCCGAGTACGACGGCCTATACATCTCGCACATGCGCAGCGAAGGCAACGCGCTGCTGGAATCGGTCGACGAGCTCCTGACCATCTCCAGGGAGTCCGGCATCCGGGCCGAGATCTACCACCTGAAGGCGGGCGGTCAATCGAACTGGGACAAGCTCGATGCCGTGATTGAACGGGTCGAGGCGGCCCGCGCGGAGGGACTCCAGATCACTGCCAACATGTACAACTACACGGCGGGCTCGACCGGCCTCGACGCCGGGATGCCACCCTGGGTGCAAGAAGGCGGCTACGACGACTGGGCCGAGCGGCTGGGCGACCCGGCTATCCGAGATCGGGTTCGGCAGGAGATGACGACGCCGACGAACGCCTGGGAAAACCTGCTGCTCGCTGCGGGCGCCGAGGGTACGTTGCTCGTCGGGTTCAAGAATCCGGCGTTGCGCGGTTACATCGGTCAGACTCTGGCGGCGGTCGCGGAGGCGCGCGGCACGTCGGTCGCCGATACCGCCATGGACCTGGTGATCGAGGACGGCAGCCGGGTGCAGGTCGTCTACTTCCTGATGTCCGAAGAGAACGTGGCCCGGCAGATCGCGCTGCCCTGGGTCAGCTTCTGCTCGGACGCCGGGTCGTATGCGACCGAGGGCGTCTTTCTCAACACATCGACGCATCCGCGCGCCTACGGGAACTTCGCGCGGCTACTCGGTCGATACGTGCGCGATGAGCGGGTCATTCCCTTGGAGGAAGCGGTGCGGAAGCTGACCTCGCTTCCAGCCACCAACCTTCGCATCCGCGATCGCGGCCAGCTCGCGCCGGGTTTCTTCGCCGACGTCGTCGCCTTCGACCCGGCGACCATCCAGGATCGCGCGACGTACGAGGAGCCGCATCAGTACGCCGTGGGCATGGTGCACGTCTGGGTCAACGGTACGCCGGTGCTTCAGGACGGCGACCATACGGGCGCGACACCGGGACGTGCGCTGCGTGGGCCGGGGTGGACCGGCTGGGCCGAGACGAGCGCAGAAGCGACGGAGGGCGGACGATGAGCAACAAGCCGACGATCGTGGCCGCCATGAACGGCCCGCTGCTGGTCACGAACTGCAAGATGCTGAAGAACTACTCGGACGGGACGGCCTACAAGACGGAAGGCACTGTGGCGCTCTGCCGCTGCGGTGGGTCGAAGAAGAAACCGTTCTGCGATGGCCATCACCAGTCGAACGGCTTCAGCGGCGACAAGTCACCCGACCGGATGCCCGACCAGCGCGAGAGCTTCGACGGCAACGGCGTCACTATCCACGACAATCGCGGGATCTGCGCCCACGCCGGGCGTTGCACCGACGGATTGCCATCCGTGTTCCGCATCCGACAGGAGCCGTTCGTCGATCCCCACGGCGCGTCGGCCAATGACATCGTCGAGACCGTGAAGAGCTGCCCGTCGGGCGCGTTGAGCTATTCGGTCGACGGTGTCGAGCACCGCGACCAGGAGCGCGATGCGATCATCTTCATCGCGCCGAACGGGCCGTACGCCATCATGGGCGGTGCCGATCTGCAGGATGTCGAGTGGGGTGAAGGCGCCTCGCAGGAGCATTTCGATCTCTGCCGGTGCGGCGCCAGCGCGAACAAGCCCTTCTGCAGCGGCGCGCACTGGAGCGTCCAGTTCGACGAGCACGCGCCCAAACGCTGAGCGGTCAGCCCTCGGCGCGTTGCTTGCGGTAATACCGATACACCGGCAGGCCGGCGAGGACGACGAGAGCACCGATGAGCGCCTGCACCGGACTCGTCCACAGCGTCTGCAACATCAGCGCCCAGCTCACGACACCGAAGATCGCCGGCACGTAGGGATAGCCAGGCACTTCGTACGGGCGTGAATCGTTCGGGTGTCGATGCCGCACGACGATGACGGCCAACCCTCCCAGCATTGCGAAGAGCCAGACCGCCACCACGGCGTAGGTGAACAGCTGGTCGTAGCGCCCGGTGAAGGTCAGCACGCTCGCCCAGCCGCCGAGGTACAGCATCGCGTTGCGGGGCACCCGCCCCCCGCCTGTTGCGCCGACGTGGGCTGGGAACCACCCGCGGCGTGCCATCGCGAAGAGGAGGCGACTTCCCGAGAACACCAGGCCACTGATGGCGGCGAGACACGACACGATGACGGCCGCCGCGACGAGTCGCTCACCGAACGTGCCGAGCGCGTGGCCGGCGGCATCGAGCGCGAGTCGGTCGGGATCGGCCGGGCCAGACGTCGGCAGAGCCCAGAGAAAGCCCAGGGTCACGAGGACCGTCAACGCCGTGACGCCGAGCACCGAGTAGGTCATCGCGCGCGGGAGCGTGGTAGCCGGCGTGCGGAGTTCGCCGCCGACAAACGTCGCGCTGGTCCAGCCACTGAAGGCCCAGAGCGCCGCCGCCACGGCCGCGCCGAATCCAGCGACCGTCCGGGTCAGGGGCGCGGCCGGCACCAGGGCCCCGAACGCCCCGGCCCCATCGCCACCGAACCAGAAACAACTCACCGCGACGACGATCAGCAGCGTCACCTTGGTGCTCGTCAGCACGTTCTGGGCCGTGGCACTCCGGCGCAGCCCGGCGACGTGCCCAGCCGTCACCGCCATGATCAGGACAGCCGCGCCGCCCGTCGTCTGCGTTGCGCCCAGGGCGAGGAGAGCCTCGACGTACGTCACGCAGGCCACCGCGACCGCGGCGATTGACGCCGGCTGAATCACGGTGACCAGCGTCCACCCGACCGCAAACCCCCAGAACGGCGAGTACGCGCGTTCGAGGAAGACGAGCGGTCCACCCGCCCGTGGATAGCGCGCGCCGAGTTCGGCGAACGCCGCGGCGCCACACCACGTGAGCGCGCCCGCGCAGATCCAAGCCAGCGCCGCCAGCCACGCGGTGCCGGTGTTGGCGAAGACGATGCCCGGGACGATGAAGAGGGTCGCGCCCTGCATGACGCCGGCGTTCAGCAACGTCGCGTCGGTGAGCGTCAGCTCGCGCGTCAACAGCGCGTCGTCCGGCTCGGGCGGCAGCGGCGCGAGGTCTTTCGGAGTCGGCGGGAGGGCAGTGATCGGCACCGTCGGATCCGGATCAAGGCGTCGATCGCCCTGCGACGATCGATGCACACCTCGTCATCTGTCTGATGTTTGCACCTACCGTCGCAAAGTGTCCGTTGGTGTCGTGTCGGCCGCAGTCTAGTCGTCGGATCGCTGCAACGCAAGCCGTGTACGCGGCGTCAGTACGTCGACGCGTGCATTATCATGGCGACTGAGCGACCGCTCCGGTCGCGAGTCGCGTGGCCTTGACCGGACCATTGCCGTCGCAGCGCTTGCCCAAGTGAATCGATGACGTCGGATCCTCTGCCGGCGCCCGACCGGCCGCTCGTCCTCGTCGTGGACGACGATCCCTCCGTACTGGCGATGCTCGGCCGCGTGGCGCGCCGCGAAGGCTTCGACGTGCTCACGTGCACCGGCGGCCGTCAGGCGCTGGAGCGGATGGCGGAGGCGCGTGTCGACCTCGTCCTCGTCGACCTCATGATGCCCGACGTCGGCGGCCTCGAGGTCATCAAGGCGATCCGAGCGACCGATCAATCCTGCCGCGTCGTCATCATGTCGGGACAGGCGACGATCGACTCGGCCGTCGAAGCCGTCAAGCTCGGCGCGCGAGACTACCTGACCAAGCCGTTCGACCTGCATCGCCTGCGGGATCTCTTGGCCGACATCAAGCGTGACGTGTCGCAGTTGAGGGAACGCCTGGTGATCGAGGGCGATCTCGCGCAGCGCACCGAGTTCTGCGGCATGATCGGCCGCGGGCCGGGCATGCAGGAGCTGTTCGACATGATCCGTCGGCTCGCGCCACACGTGCGAACCGCCTTGATTACCGGCGAGACCGGTACGGGGAAGGAGCTGGTCGCGCGCGCGCTCCATCACGAGGGTCCTCGCCGAGCCCGCAAGTTCATCACGATCAATTGTTCGGCCGTGGTCGAGACGCTGTTTGAGAGCGAGCTGTTCGGCCACCTTCGGGGCGCGTTTACCGGCGCCACCGAGAACAAGGTCGGGATGTTCGAACTGGCGCACGGCGGCACGTTGTTCCTCGACGAGGTCGGCGAGCTGCCGCCACCCGTGCAGGCCAAGCTGCTGCGCACGCTGGAGGTGGGCGAGGTGCAGCGCGTCGGCTCGCTCGAACAGCGACGAGTCGATGTGCGAGTCATCGCCGCAACGAACCGCGATCTGGTGCGTGAGGTGCGAGAGGGACGGTTTCGCAGCGACCTGTTCTACCGGCTCAACATCGTCGAGATTCCGTTGCCGCCGCTCCGCGAGCGTCGCGAGGACATCCCGTACCTCACCGCGGCGTTTGTGCGCGAGTTCGCCGAGCAGTTCGGCAAGGCGCTGATCGGTGTGTCGCCCGCGGGCGAGCGGGTGCTCTTCTCGGCCCGGTGGGACGGCAACGTTCGCGAACTCAAGAACGTCCTCGAGCGGGCGTGCATCCTCGCGCCGGGCGAGCTGGTGACCGAACGGGAACTTGCCGACAGCCTGTCCCAGACGGTGGCCGAGACGGCGCCGCCGCCGCCGGTACCGGAGGCGTCTGATCTGCCGACTGCGCCAGACGCGGAGGCGCCGGGCCGGGCGTCGCTGCTCGCGGTCGAGCGCGAACATATCGCACGAACCTTGAAGCAGACCGGCGGTAACAAGGCCGCGGCCGCGCGGATTCTTGGCCTCAGCCGGCGAGCGTTCTATCGCCGTCTCGAGCGACACGGTCTGGGCACCAGGCCGTCGGCACTGGTCTCGAATCCCACGTCAGCACAGTCAAGAGCGTGAGGCCGGCGCGCGGCTAGCGAAGAGCGGCGTGTGTGGAGAGGTTTCTGGCGCCGGCCGCGACGGTCGCTGCCGACATCGCCGTCAGCGTCGCGGTCGCGAGCTTTGGATTCTTGCGGCCGATCCGTTTGATCAGCGTGGTGACGCCCCAGGTCGTCACGGCCTTGACGAGGATGCCGCCTGGGCCCGCGGCGCCAGCCAGCCGCATGATCGGGTTGCCTTCCACGGCCCCGCGTCCGATCGCCATGCCGGTCGTGGCCAGATCGAAGATTTGCGACCCGACGTAACCGGCGTAGTACGCCCCGTTGGGCCCGTCCGTGGTGGGCTGGGGCACGGTGCCCAGCGCCGTCATGGCGACCTCGATTGGCCGGTTCGGCGGGGTCGCAATGCCATCCGAAGAGCTGCCGTAACTTACTGATGAGGAAGACGTTAAGGTTGAGCGTGCAGTCGTGTGCACCGTGCGATGTGCCGGAAGCGCACGGTTCTGGGCGTGCGCTTCTGTTCGGCCGCCCGGTTCGCGCTGCTGACGAGCGCGCTATAATCAGCGTCCTTTCGAGGGGATGACCAGCATGATCCCGATACTCAGATGCCGTCTCGCGATCGTCGCGGCCGGGCTGACCGTGGTCGCCGGATGCGGCGTGGCGCCCGACGATGCCCCGGCGCCAGCCGATCGGCCGCCGAACATCGTCGTTCTCTTCGCCGACGATCTCGGCTACGGCGACCTGGGGGCGTACGGTCATCCCACCATTCGGACACCCCACCTCGATCAGATGGCGGCTGAAGGCCAGAAGTGGACGAACTTCTACGTGGCGGCGCCGGTGTGCTCGCCGAGCCGGGCCGCGCTGCTAACGGGGCGGTTGCCGGTGCGCACCGGGATGTACGGGACGATTGAAGGGACGCGGGTCCTGTTTCCCGATTCGCCCGACGGGCTCGCCGGCGACGAGGTGACGATCGCCGAGGTCCTGAAGGCGCGCGGCTACGCGACCGCGGCGTTCGGCAAGTGGCACCTGGGTCGGTCCGCCGCCTTCCTGCCCGGCGCACAGGGCTTCGACCAGTGGCTCGGCCTGCCGTACTCGAACGACATGGATCTCGTGGAGCAGCGCGACGAGCCGTGGCCGGGGTCGATCTTCCTCGAGCCGCGCAGCGAGTACTGGAACGTGCCGCTGATGCGCGACGCGGAGGTCATCGAGCAGCCGGCGGATCAGACCCAGTTGACGCGCCGCTACACCGACGAGGCAGTCGCATTCATCGAAGCCAATCGGGAGCAGCCCTTCTTTCTCTACGTGCCCTACACGATGCCCCACGTGCCGCTCTTCACCAGCGACGCGTTCGTCGATGTGAGCGCGGCGGGCCTGTACGGCGATGTCATCGAGGAGATCGATTGGAGCGTCGGGCAGATCCTCGACACGCTGCGTGAGCACGGGCTGGATCAACGGACGCTCGTGCTGTTCACGAGCGACAACGGTCCGTGGTTGGTCTTCGACCAGCAGGGCGGATCCGCGGGGCTGCTCCGCCAGGGCAAGGGCACGACGTGGGAAGGCGGGATGCGCGTGCCGGCGGTGTTCTGGTGGCCCGGCACGATCGCGCCAGCCACGGTGCGCGAGATCGGGTCGACGCTGGATCTCCTGCCGACGGCGACCGCGCTGGCTGGGGGCGAGCTGCCGTCGACCCGCGTCCTGGATGGAGTCGATCTGGGCCCGGCGCTCTTCGAGACCGGCGACAGTTCGCGCAACACGATGTTCTTCTACCGCATCGGCATGCTCTACGCCGTGCGCAAGGGGCCGTTCAAGGCCCACTTCATGACCGAGGGGTCGTACGGTCAAGGCGGCGAGCGCGTCCTCCACGACCCGCCGTTGCTTTTCCATCTGGGGCAGGATCCCGGCGAACACTTCAACGTCGCCGATCAGTATCCGGAGGTCATCGCCGACATCCTGGCCGAGGTCGAATCCCATCGCGAGGCGCTCGACGTCGCGCCGTCGGTCTTCGACCTGCGCCCGGACCAGCCTTAGGTCGGGGCTTCGCCCCGAACCCCAGCTCGGCCCTTCGCGGGGCCCCTTCGCCCCGCGCCAGGGCCTCGCCACCGCGCTGTGCGCGCCCTCAGGCCTGGGCAATCGCCGGGCGTCGCTTCCCGACGCCGGTCGCCTCCTCGAACGCGTAGGCAAGCTGGAGCAGGCTGAAGTCCTCGCCGGGTCCGCCCACGATCTGGAGTCCGACCGGGAGCCCGTCGTCGGTGAAGCCGCATGGGACCGATATTGCCGGCAGACCGGTGACCGAGATTAGGTAGCACGATCGCATCCAGTCGAGGTAGGTGTCGAGGCGCACGCCGTCGATCTCGGTCACGTAGGGCAGATCGATGTCGAAGGGTGGCACCTGGCTGACCGGTAGCGCCAGGAACGCGAAGCGGTCGAAGAAGTCGCGGATGCGCCGGTCGAGGGCCGTCCAGGCCCGAGTGGCGCGGCCGATCCGCTGGGGCTCGAGCCGCCGGCCCTCTTCGATATTCCAGACGACGGTGTCTTTCAGTTGATCGCGGTGCGCGTCCAGCAGGTCGCCGAGCGCGAGGTCGTAGTGCCACGCGCGCCAAACCCGGAAGATCTCGTCGGCGTCGGTCAGATCGGGCTCCGCCTCGTCGACGCGGCACCCCAGCACCTCGAGCGCCGCGCGGCCCGTGTCCACGACCGCCGCCACGCGACGGTCCACCGGCAACCCGCCCAGGGTCGGGCTCCACGCGATGCGCGTCTCGTGGAAATCCCGCGTCAGCGACTGCCTGAAGCTGGCGCCGGGCTCGGCGAGCGCGATCGGCGAGCGCGGATCCGGGCCGGCGATCACGCTCAGCATCAGCGCGACATCCTGCACCGTTCGGCCCATCGGTCCCTGCACATCGAGCCGGTACCCGGGGGCGGTCGCCGGCCAGACGGGCACGCGTCCGGGCGACGGCCTGAGGCCGACGACGTTGCAGAAGCCCGCCGGGTTTCGCAGCGAGCC
Organism: Acidobacteria bacterium UBA2161; assembly: GCA_002328835.1. Lineage (GTDB taxonomy): Bacteria > Acidobacteriota > Vicinamibacteria > Vicinamibacterales > UBA823 > UBA2161. The sequence goes on from DCWN01000023.1 coordinate 41,767, forward strand.
ACCATGGTCTGTGCCGTCGGCCAGCGGCGTCATGCTGGTGGCGAGCGCGACCGCCGATCCACCGCTGCTGCCACCGCAGGTCTTCGTCGGATCGTAGGGATTGCGGGTGGCGCCGAAGACCGCGTTGAAGGTCTGCGAGCCCGCGCCGAACTCCGGTGTATTCGTCTTGCCGATCGTGATCGCCCCGGCGGCCTTCAGCCGATCGACGATGAGGCTGTCCTCTTCGGGGACGTGATCGGCGAACAGCCGTGACCCGTAGGTCGTTCGGATACCGCGTGTGGGGATCAGATCCTTGTGCGCGACCGGCAGGCCGTGCAGCGGGCCCGTCGGCTCATCGCGCGCGAGCGCTTCGTCGGCGACGCCTGCCGCCGCCATCGCCTGGTCGGCCACGAGCGTGACGATGGCGTTGAGCTTGGGATTCACCCGCGCGATCTGTGCGAGGTGTGCGGCCATGACCTCGCGTGCCGACACGTCCCGGGTCGCGATGCGCCCAGCGAGGTCGGTGGCCGTGGCGAAGCAGAGACTCGATTCCGACATCGGCGGTGTCCGGCGACGGGCCGATTATAGCGGGGCGTGTAAACTCGGGGCGGCTGCGCACCGCGGCGATATAATCGGCTCCTCTCGTTCGGCCGTCCGTGTCGCGCCGTGGACGCCCCGGCGCACGATCGTCTCGACCCATTTCGGGGAGGTGTTCGATGTCCGGCATCAACATCGGTCGCGTCGTCGTCGGCGGTCTCGTGGCGGGCCTCGTGATGAACGTTGGTGAATACATTCTGAACGAGCCGCTGCTCGGCGCCGAGCTGACGGCGGCGCTGGAAGCGCGAAATCTTCCCGCCGTGGGTGGGGGAGCCATCGGTGTGTTCGTCACGATGACGTTCGCCTTCGGCATCCTGCTGGTCTGGCTCTACGCCGCGGTGCGTCCCCGGTTGGGCCCCGGCCCGAAGACGGCGGTCACGATCGGCGTCGTGGTCTGGTTCCTGGCCTACTTCGGCCCAACGGTCGCCATGAACGTCATGGGGATGCTGCCGGGTCGGTTGGCGATGATCGGCGCCGTCTGGGGTCTGGTTGAGGTACCGCTCGCCGCGCTCGCCGGGGCCTGGATGTATCACGAAGCGTAGCCCTGGCGGGCCGGTGCGGAAGGCGCCGATCGTTCGGGAGGACACTTTCATGAAACTCGGCCGGTTCATCGTCGACACCCACGTACACGCCCAGCGCTTCGCGGCGGGTCCCGAGTTCGCGAAGGCGAAGCTCGACTCCGGGAAGGCGCGCTACCGCGACCTCGCGCGGGTGATGCGCGGCCTCACGCCATACGACAACTCAGCACGGCTGCTGTACGACATGGACTGCTACGACGTGGACATGTGCGTCCTGCTGCCGGCATTCGGTATGACGAACGAGCTCAATCTCGAGATCGTCGAACGACACCCAGAGAAGTTCGTGGCGGTGTGCACGGCGATGGAGACCCAGCGCAAGTCGCGGAACGGCGAGATCGAGTGGACGCCCGAGGCGGCGGCGGCCGAGATCGACGCGCTGCTCTCGACCGGGAAGTTCGTAGGCCTTGGCGAGGGGATGCCCGCTGATCACACCAACAAGCGGACGCTCGGACAGACCGAGCGGATGGACCAGATCCGCCCGATCATGGAGGTCGCGCGAAAGCACGGGTCGGTCGCGCGCATCCACACCGGCGTCGTCATGGGCTATCCGCTCACGCATCACGTCTGGCCCGAGACGCTCAACCCGATCTGGGCGACCGACGTGGCTGCCGAGTATCCGGAGGTGCCGATCATCCTCGACCACGGCGGCTTGCAGGGGTGGTGGTCGCAGCGGTTTGTCGAGGAGGCGATGAACGTCGCGGCCGCGCACGACAACGTCTACCTCGAGACCGGTCTGTGGTGGACCGACATGTACATGAAGGCGTTGCTCGATCCGAACATCGGGGCCGAGAAGCTGCTCTGGGGCTGTGATTGGGGCGCGAGCATCCCGTTCCACGCACAGTACGGCCAGCAGCCGCCGGCCTATGCCGTGCAGCTGCGGAAGCAGCCGCTCGTCCGGCACCAGGTCGATGTCTGGGGCTGGAGCTTGAAGCAGCTCCTGCGGCTCGACATCGTGCAGGACGACCTCAATCTGATCCTGGGCGGGAACGCGGCACGGCTCTACGGTCTGCCAGTGGCCCACAAGCGGCTGTTCCGTCCGGTCGGCGGCGAACTGGTGCCGCAGCCGGGCGACCGCGACTCCATTCCGCCCCGGTGCAGCTAGAGGCGACGTCGACCTGGCGCGCTCGCCATGTCGTCGCGGTCGTGGCACGGCCCGTCGTTCCTGTCGAGGTGATCGCGTGATGGCGACGCTTCCCGACTACACGGTCCTGGATCCCGATCTCCGGCGGTTGCCCCTGGCCGAGCTCAGGGCGCTGCAGGCCGAACGGCTGCGGGCGATGGTGGCCTATGTCTATGACGCCGCGCCGTTCTGGCGCAGGAAGCTCGATGCGGCCGGCGTGACGCCGGGCGACGTCGCCGGGCTCGACGATCTGTCCCGGCTGCCGTTCTGCACGAAGGAGGAGTTGCAGGCCGACCAGGTTGCCTACCCGCCGTTCGGGTCGTACGTCGGCGTCGGTCGCGAGAAGCTAACGAAGTACATGACCACGTCCGGCACGACGGGCCGGCCGCTGCGTCGCGTCTTCTCGGCGCGCGACTGGGGCTACGTGCTCGACAAGTTTCAGCGCAATCCACGCGCGGGGCCGGGCGACATCACCGTGGCGCTAGGACCGGTCGACGGGCTGATGGGGCCGATGGCGGGGACCGAGAGCGCCGCCCGCGCGGGCGCGATGGTCGTGCTGGCCGGCCTGTACGATTCGAAGACGAAGCTTCGGGTGCTCACCGAGCTGCGTCCGACGGTCGTCACCGGCACGGCGTCGTACCTGCTGTATCTGGCTGATCTCGCACGGGAGATCGGCGTCGATCTGCCGGGCCTGGGAATCAGGGCGATCTTGTCGGTCGGCGAACCAGGCGCGGCCGTGCCCGCCACCCGCAAGCGCCTGATGGACGGGTGGGGCACCTTCGTCAACGATGGCTACGGCATGACGGAACTCTTCCCGCTCGGCGGCGGGTGTCGGCACTCGACGTCACTCCACATCGCCGGCGATTTCGTGATCACGGAGATCGTCGATCCCGGCTCTGGCCAGGCTGTTCGACCCGGCGAGCCGGGCGAGGTCGTCTACACGAACCTGGTTGGCGACACGCAGCCCCTCTTGCGATATCGCTCGCGCGACATCGCCCGGCTGGCCACCGACGGACCTTGCGCATGTGGGTTCACCGGCGATCGCCTGCGCGATTCGATCGAGGGACGGGTCGACGACATGATCTGGTTCCGTGGCGTCAATCTGTACCCGTCGGCCATCGAGGGCGTCGTCCGTGACTTCGAGGAACTGGCCCACGAGTACGCGATCGTTATCGACGACACCGGCACGTTGCCCTCACTGACCCTCCGCGTCGAGGCCCGATCGGTCGTGGAAGGTGAGGCCAGGAACGATCTCGAGCGGCGACTCCGCCAGGCGCTCTCGGCCGCGGTCCGCGTGCGCGCCACCATCGAACTGCTGCCTCCGGGCACGCTGCCCCCGGCCGTCGCGGGGACGAAGGCGCATCGGGTCGTTGACGCTCGGTCCCGTTGAGTCTCTCCGAATCGGGCCTGCCGTGCCGGAGATCTGCCGGTCATGACTTGGTCGTCGACCGGGAGTCTCGGGAGGGGCGTCCTCCCGTGGGCGTTTCCGCCTGGCTAGCAGCTCCCGCCGGTCCGCTCGACCGTCAGGCCGAACCACGGCCGGAGCCGGGTGCCGAGGATGCCGCCGCAGAAGGCCGCCAGCAGCCAGAGCCAGCCGTGCAGGCTGCCCGAGGCGATGCCGCTGAAGTACGCGCCAATGTTGCAGCCGTAGGCCTGTCGTGCGCCGTATCCCAGCAGCAATCCGCCGAGTACGGCGGCCACGAGCGAGCGCCGCGGAATCTGCCAGACCGGACGGAAGCGCCCCGCCAGGCCGGCCGCCACCATCGCGCCGAGGATGATGCCGACGTTCATGACCGACGTGATGTCGGTGAACACGCTGCCCTCGAGTGCGGCGGCCCGCGACGCCGACTCCCAGTAGGGCCAGGACTCGGGCGCGAAGCCGATCGCGCCGGCCGTCTTCGATCCCCAGAGCGCGAACCCCGAGGTCACGCCCCACGGTCGGCCAGCCAGCGCCAGTGTCGCGAAGTTGGCGAGTGCCAGGCCGACCGCACCGACGACCAGCGGCCACGGTCCCCGCAGGACACGGTTCAGGCCCTGGCGCGGCAACTTGGCCGGACGCCAGACCCGACCATGGCGTCGCTGCTCGGCGACCAGCGTGACGGCCGTGACCGCACCGAACATCGCGAAGCTCGCAACCAGCCCGCCGCCGAGCCCCAGGCTGTTGAGGAGCGACACCGCCGGCAGTTCCGGCAGTGCTTTCCACCAGTGCTCGTGCAGCGCGCCGAAGGTCGAGCCGACGATGAAGGCGCCGAGCGTGACCATGGTGCGGGTGTTGCCGCCGCCGGCGGCAAAGAGGGTGCCTGACGCTCAGCCCCCGCCAATTTGCATACCGAGGCCGAAGAGAAACGCCCCCGCCACGACCGAGAGGCCCAGCGGGCTGACGTTGCCGCGAACCGACTCGGTGAAAATCGGGTTGCCCGACGCCAGCACCGGGAAGAACAGCAAGCACGCCACCGCGAGCATCAGCATCTGCGCGCGCAGCCCGGCCCCGCGCCGGTCGGCGATGAAGACTCGCCACGACGACGTGAACCCGAATGCGGCGTGGTAGAGTAGCAACCCCAGCACGCCGCCCACCAGGAACAACATCGCCTGCTGCGCATGCACCGTGGTCGCGAGGAAGACCGTGCCCACCGCGAACAGCAGCGTCGACACGCCGACGACGCGTACGTCAATCGCGGGCGAACCCAGGGTAGAAACCGGCGTGGCCGAAGTCAGCTGTTGCGACATCTTGGTACGGGATGAACCTTCAGTATATCCCGACCTACGCGTCGAAGCGGGTGATGACGTCGGCCGGAATCGACTCGGCCCGCATGCCGCGCGGCGTGTCAGGTGCGTCGACGACCCAGGCGCGTCGCTCGAAGCCCTCGAGCGCGGGGCGACCGTCGGCATGCGTCAGCCGATGCTTGACCAGCAGCGTCTTCCGCTGCCACTCGTCGACCCACGTGTCCATCGTCAGGCGTTCGCCTAGCTGGCAGGGATTCTCGTAGCGCGCGCCGCTCTCGAGCAGTGGCATGCCGAGGATGCCGCGTGTCCGCAGTTCGGGGTAGGTCAGCCCGTTGGCGCTGAAGAGCCGTTCGGTGGCCTGGTCGAACCAGGTGTAGAAGTACGGGTAGAAGACGATGCCGGCGGCGTCGCAGTGCGCCCACTCGACCGTCAGTTCCTGGACGAGGTGCTTCATCGGCCGCGACGCCGGCTAGGCGGCGTCTTCATCGAAAATCTTGTTGATGATCTCGGACGCCAGGTTGAACGCGGGGAGGCCCCGGAACAGGAACGCCAGGCCGGCCACGGCGTGCAACTCCTCCTTCGTCGCGCCGGCACGCTTGGCGGCGCGGGCGTGGAACTCGGCGGCTGGTGCTGCGTGGGCCAGCAAGATGCCGACCAGCATCAACTGGGCCGTCTTCACGTCGAAGCATTTCGGGTACATCGCCGTCTGACGGATCTCTTCGGTCTGGCGCAGCAGTTCGGGGTCGACTTCGAGGCCAAGCCGGATCCGGTTGTGGATCCGTGGCGGCACGAACCCGATCAATTCGGTGTAGATCTTTTCGTAGTCTTCCTGCGTGCTCATCCTCTCCCTCTCGGCTGTGGGAACGGTCCGCTACGCCTGCCAGAGCGCGATGTTGGCGTTGCCGCTACCCGACGACTGCGTATAGGGGCCGTACTGCTTTCCTGTGTAGGGTGGTGACGAGGCTTCGTCGAGGCACCCGAGGAACGTCGCGAGGGTGCGGCCACCCATCTCGCCGACGACGGCCGCGTTGTATTCCTTGAACCAGCTCTTGGCTTCGGCGATGTGGCCCGACGTGAGCATCTCGATGAACTTGCCGTCGAGCATCTGCCGCTCCTCGGTCGGCCAGGACGCGGGGCCGCGGACGAGTTCGTGGGTGAGCGCGCAACTGGCGGCGAAGACGGCGCGCCGACCCAGCGTGTCGGTGGCACGCCGGATGGCCGTGCCGGCTTTCACGCACTCGTCGAGATCCGAGCTCAAGACCGTGCCGATGAGGACAATGGCCAGCTCGGCGTCGGGATCGAGGTACTTGCAGGGGACCCACGACCCGTAGTCCCACTGGAAGTGCAGGCTCTCGTTGGGCGCGCAGGGAATCTCATCGGCCTCGAACTCGGCGAGGATGGCCTTGCCCAGTTCGGGATCGCCACGGTAGCGATAGGGCACGCCGTCGATCAGTTCCGGCGCCTCGTCGGCGACGCAGTGGCCGACATGCTCGGCCTGGCAGGTGACGTGCCAGTTGAACGTGCAGACCCAGTGCGCCGAGTTGATGATGAGCACATCGGGTTTCGTCGCGCGGACCTCCGCGCCCATGGCCTTCTGGCTGTCGATGAGCGCGCGGACGAAGTCGGGTGCCCGCTCCTCGATGCCCATGCGGGGGGTGTGCGGAGCGACGATGTTATGGGTGATGGACATTCTCAAGTCGGGTGCGCTGGGCGCGCCTTGGGCTTCCGAAGGGCAGAGCCTATCACTGGGGGCCGCGTCAGACTATCCCCCTGGCGTGACTTGCTATCCTTTCAGCCTGATGGCGAAGGACGTCCGCCAGGTTCGCACGCGGATCTTCACGCAGGGCGACGCGCTCTGCCAGAGCCTGGCGACGACAATCGTCGAGGAGGCGCGTGCCTGCCAGGCCGCCGGCGGCTCGTATCGACTCGCGCTCACCGGCGGCACGACACCTCGCCGACTCTACACCGCGCTGGCCGCGCGGCACGACGTGCCCTGGGGGGCGCTTGAGTTGTTCTGGAGCGACGAGCGGGCTGTGGCACTCGATCACGCCGATAGCAACTACCGGATGGTCCGCGAAACGCTCCTGGCGAGGGATCCGGTGGCCGCGGATCGACTTCACCCGATGGTCGCGGCCAGCGACCCGGATGACGCCGACCTCGAGGAGCTTGCCGCCGACTACGAGCGCGTACTCCGGGACGCCACGGGCGCCGACGCGCCCGCGCTCGATGCCGTGCTCCTCGGGCTGGGGCCTGACGGGCACATCGCGTCGCTGTTTCCCGGTGAGGGCGAGCGCGATCGGCCGGATCGGTTGGTCGTGGCCGTTCGCGACAGTCCGAAGCCGCCACCGAGACGGCTGACATTGACCTCCGCCTTCATCAACCGAAGCGCGACGGTGCACCTGATCGTGACCGGCGCCTCGAAGGCGGATGCCGTGCGCGGGACGCTGGAGGGCCCCCACGATCCCGACCGCTGGCCGGGGCAGCGCCTGGCACCGGCGCACGGTACGCTCACCTGGTGGCTCGACGCCGCGGCGGCCAGTCGGCTGCGACAGTGACCGGTTGTCGCCCGGTGGCCGCGCGGCGACGTTACTGGATGGCCCGCGCCAGGACCTGCACGGCATGTACCGCTTGCCGCCCGGTCGTGTCGGCGATCTGATGCCGGCATGACGTGCCGTTCGCGACGATGATCGCGTCGCTTGGGGCCTCTCGAACCTGCGGCGCCAGTACGCGCTCCGCCATAGCCATCGAGATGTCGAAGTGGCCGGCCTCGTAGCCGAACGAGCCGGCCATGCCGCAGCACCCCGAATCGATTTCGGTGAGGTCGAGGCCAGGCACCAGATCGAGCACCGCCCGCGTCGCCCGGGTCGTCGCGATCGCCTTCTGATGGCAATGTCCGTGGAGTAGCACCGGGGTGTCGACCGATCGAAGGGACAGGGCCAGACGGCCCGCCGCGCTCTCGCTCGCGAGGTACTCTTCCACCAGCCAGGATCCGACCGCCAGCGAACGCGCGGCGTCGGTCCGCAGCAACATCGGGTACTCGTCCCGGTAGGTGAGGAGGCACGACGGTTCGAGGCCGAGGACTGGCACGCCGCGCTCGACGTACCCGGTCAACTGGCGGAGGGAAGCGCCGGCGGCATCGAGGGCCTGCACGTGAAGCCCCTTCGAGATCTGCGGTCGGCCACAGCACCTCGGTTCGGGCACGACGACCGTTCGGCCCGCCGACTCGAGTACCCGGACGGCGTCGATCGCCACTTCCGGCTCGTAGAAGTTCGTGAATGTGTCGGCCAGCAGCACGACCGTGTTCGCCGGATCGGGGTCGATCGGCGCGCGCCGCCGCTGCCACCAGCGCCAGAACGTGTCGCGTCGGAACCGCGGGAGCGACCGCCGCGGGTCGAGACCCAGCACGGCGTTGGCGAGCCAGCGCAGCGGGCCCGTCCGGCCGAGGTTCGAGAGCGGCGCGAGCGCCGAACCGATCGCCGCGACCGCGTGCGCGCTCCCCAGCGCCACCGCGCGAAGCGGCACGCCCTCGCGCGCGTGGTACCCCACCTGGAACTCGTACTTGTGCTTCGCCATGTCGACGTGCGACGGGCACTCGAGCTTGCACGCCTTGCAGCCGATGCAGAGGTCCATGACCTCGGCCATCTCCGCCGAGAAGAGGCTCTCGGCCGGCAGTGCCCCCGAGATCGCCGCACGCAGGGCGTTGGCGCGGCCGCGCGTCGAGTGCATCTCGTCGAGCGTCACCATGTAGGAAGGACACATCGTACCGACCTCGGACTTCCGGCAGCGCGCGTTGCCGTTGCACATCTCGACGGCGTCGGCCATCGTGCCGACCTCCGAGTAGTCGAGCAGTGGCACCGGATACCTGGTCGCATAGTCGGCGCCGTAGCGGAGGTTCTCGTCCATCGGCGGCGCGTCGACCTTCTTGCCAGGATTCATCCGGCCGTGTGGATCGAACGCCGCCTTGACCTCCCGGAACGCGGCGTAGAGTGTCTCGCCGAAGACCTTGGGATTGAATTCGGAGCGGGCCAGCCCCTCGCCATGTTCGCCCGAATGGGTGCCGCCGTACTTCAAGGCCAGCTCGGTCACTTCTTCGGCGATCGCGCGATACTTCGTGACGCCGTCGGCCGTGCGCAGGTCGAGCATCGGGCGGATGTGCAGGCACCCGACCGACGCGTGGCCGTAGAACGCCGCGCGGACATCGTGGCGCTCGAGCAGTTCGCGGAACTCGGCGGTGAACGCCGGCAGTTGCTCGGGCGCCACCGCCGTGTCCTCCACGAACGCCACGGGCTTGGCGTCACCCTTGACGCTGCCGAACAGGCCGAGGCCCGCCTTGCGGACCGCCCAGACGTCGGCGCAGCGCGCGGGCTCGGTGACCCGAACGACGTTGTCGCCGTGGCCGAGATCGCGCATCAGCGTCGCCAGGTCGTCGAGCTGCCGCATCAGCGGTTCGAGCGTCTCACCGGCGAACTCGACGATGAGCAGCGCTTCGGGGTGGCCGCGGACGAAGTGGAGCTTGTCGCGATGAAGCGGCGACTCGCGCGCCAGGTCGATCAGCAACTTGTCGCTGAGTTCGATGGCGTGGGGCGAGAGGCCGACGATCGGCGCCGAGGCGTGCATCGACGCTGCGAAGGTGTCGAAGTGGCAGACGCCGAGGATCGCGTGGGCAGGCTGCCGGACGAGCCGGACCCGGGCTTCGTGGTTGATGGCCAGCGTCCCCTCGGACCCGACCAGCAGCCCGGCCAGGTTGAATCCATTCCTGAGCCCCAGCTCATCCAGGTTGTAGCCAGCCACGCGGCGCTGAATCTTCGGGAAACGACGATCGACGTCGTCACGGTGGGTGACGGCGAGGTGGTTCACCGTCTGGATGATCCGATCGGTGTCGCCGTGGCCCGCGAGTGCGGTCGCCAGTTCGGCCTCCGACAGCTGGCCGAACCGAAACGGCGCGCCGTTCGCCAGGACACCCCTTAGCTCGATGACGTGGTCGACCATCTTGCCGTACCGGATCGAGCGCGACCCGCACGAGTTGTTGCCCACCATGCCTCCCAGCGTCGCCTGGGACGACGGCGAGACCTCAGGGCCGAACATGAAGCCAGTGGGCCGTAGATGGGTATTGAAGTTGTCGAGGACGACGCCGGGCTGCACTCTCGCCCACGCGTCGGCGTCGTCCTCGGGGGCATGCACCTCGACGACGCGGTTCATGTACTTGGAGAAATCGATGACCAGTGCCTCGCCGACGGTCTGGCCGGCCAGGCTGGTGCCACCGCCGCGCGGCAGGAGCGCGATTCGATCGCGCGCGCTCAGATTGACGATCCGCTCGACGTCGTCGGCGTGCTTCGGGAAGACGACGCCGAGCGGAACGATCCGATAGCTGCTCGCATCGGTCGCGAACAGCTCGCGCGTCATCGCGTCGAACCGGACGTCGCCGTCCAGTTCGCGCGCGAGGCGTTCGGCGATCGGATGCACCGGCTCGAGCATCGTAGTGAGTGTAGCGCAGGGCTGCGATGCCGTAGGCGAAGCCTGCGCCCCAGCCGAAGGGCGACAAGCACTCGATCCTGAGATACCTTGGGTCTCGACGATGATTCCATTGCGACGGTCAATTTGGCTGGGCGTAGCGATCGCCCTTCCTCTTGCGGCCTGCAACTCCCCTCGCCATCTCGAACCGTTTGCCGACTATGCTCCGGTTCAGCAGCTTTCGGTCAGTACCGATGTCATCGATCCGGCGAACCCGGCATTCGACGACTTCCTGGGCCATGGCTGGGAGCGGCGCGCCGAAGGGGCGGTGGCGGCCGACGGTCGCGCCATTGACGACCGGTGGGCGAGTTTCCGCTTCTATGTCGCGATGGAGGGGGCGGCTACGCTCGAGATCGAGGCCAACCCCGGGCCCATTGATCCACCGGGAGAGCAGGTGCTCAGCCTGGAGGTCAATGACCGCCATATGGGTCGCGTCACCCTGGAGCGCGGGTGGAGCACCTACACGATTCCGCTCCCAGCCGACGGCCTGGAGAGCGGCTGGAACCGGGCCGAACTGCGCTTCCGCCGGCTTGCCCGACCACCGGGCCGGCCGGACCTCCGTCGCCTGGCGGGACGCGTCCGACGCCTGCGCCTGCGCTCGGCGCTGAACCGGCCGGTCTGGACCGACAGGCCGCCGGCGATTCGTGCCGTCTCGGAGTCGGCCGATGCCGGGCGCATCGAGATGCCCACCGACAGCATCGTGGACGTCTACGTGGAACTCGGACCCAACGCCCAGCTGGTCGGCGCGGTCGACGCAATCCCGGCCGAAGGGGCGCCGCGCTCGGCCAGACTGCGCGCCGCCGTGGAACTCCTCGACGCAGAGGGCCGCTCGCAGACCCTGTTCGAACGCGCCTTCGCGAGCCAGGGTGAAGACGAGGGTGAGCGCTTCGAGATCGATCTCGACCGCTGGAAGGACTCGATCGTGCGCTTCCGGCTCCGGAGCTGGGGCGACGCGAACGGCGTCATCCGATGGCACGACCTCGGGGTCGAGGCTCCGGGGAGCGCAGGCACCGTGTCGGTCGATCGCTCAGGCCGGCTGCGGTCGCCGCCCCGGTCGGGCCGGCTCGGCCGGCCGAACGTCGTGGTCATCCTTGTCGACGCCGGGCGCGCGGACGCCTTCGACGGCGCCGTGCCGATCGGCCGACCCCGGCGGTCGAGAGCCTGGCTGCGGACGGCACGCGATTCACGCAGGCCTGGTCGCCGTCGGGCTGGACCGGTGAGAGCGTTCCGGGCCTGGCGACGGGGTGGTACCCCGAAGCGACCGGCACCGACGACTGGCGCTCGCAGATTCCGCTGTCCGTGCCGACGCTCGCCGAGCTGATGTCACGGGCCGGCTACTTCACGCTTCTCTGGAGCCAGCACGGCATCTGGGAAGGCAACGACTCGTTCAACAGGGGCTTCGAGGGGCGAGGGCAGGCCTGAGGTGACCGCGATCTGGTGCCGGACGCAGCCGATCTGTTCGTCGCAGACCGGCCGACGTTCGCGATGGTTCACCTGTTGCCGCCGCACACTCCCTACACGCCGCCCGAGCCGTTTCGCGGGTCGCTGACCGCGGAGTACGAAGTGTCGGGCAGCGCGGGTGAAAGTGCCGAGGAGATCGTCGACCCGGCCGACGAGATGCACTCGACCTGGCCCGATGGCACGCCGACGCCGGAGGACCTGGCGTACGTCCGTGCGCGCTACGACGAGAACGTACGCTACGCCGATCATCTGGTGGGCCGCATCGTGGAGAGCATCCGTCGCGCGGGTCAGTACGACGAAACGCTCATCGTGTTCCTCTCCGATCACGGTGAAGCATTCTACGAGCACGGCCTCTTCCTCCACGGGGACTACGTCTACGAGGAGAACATCCACGCGCCGTTCGTCGTGAAGTGGCCGGCGAGCGTGCACGCGTTCTCGCGCGTGCTGGCCGACCCGGTCAGCCTGCTCGATCTGGTGCCGACGCTGGTCGATGGTCTGGACTTGCCAGCCGACGGCGCGGTGTTCCACGGGCGGAGCCTGCTGCCCGCCGTGTTCGACGCGGCGTCGACACCGCGCGACCTGTACCTCAGCCGGCGCCCGCTGCGCGAGGAAAACCAGATCTATGCGCTCCGGTCCGGCCGCTACAAGCTCGTCTACAACGGGCGGGAGCAGACGACCGAGCTGTACGACATGGCCGACGACCCCGAGGAACGCGTGGACCTGGCCGACCGCTTGCCGTTTCGAACCCGGTTGCTCCTGCAGCGTCTCCTGATTCAGCGGCAGCGGAATCTGGCCGTCCTGGCCGACGCCGGGGGACCGCAGCGGAACCCGCTCGATGCGGACACGCAGCGCGCGCTCGAGGCCCTCGGCTACGTGAGGTAGACCTCGCCGCCCGAGGCCGGAGCGAACTTCCGCTGCCCGTCTCCTTGATATACTCGCCGCCCCATGTTCGATGCCGCCACGGTCTCGTTGCTCGCCTTGCTGGTGGCGATCGTCGTCAGTTGCACGATCCGGCTGCACGTCGGCTTCCTGGCGATTGCCCTGGCGTGGCTGGTCGGCCTGTACGCGGGCATCGGGCCGAACCAGGTCATGGCGGGCTTCCCGACCCGGCTCTTCCTGACGCTCGCCGGCGTGACCTTGCTGTTCTCTCAGGCCCAGGCAAACGGCACGCTCGACCGGATTGCCCGTCGCGCGGTGCTCTACTGCAAGGGCAACGCTGGCGTCATCCCGATGATGTTCTTCGTCCTGGCGTTCGTCCTGGCGTCGATCGGCCCCGGCAACATCGCGTCGACCGCGATCATCGCGCCGATGGCGATGGCGGTGGCCGGACAGGTCGGCATCCCGGCGTTCCTGGTCGCCATCATGGTCGGCAACGGCGCCAATGCCGGGTCGCTGTCGCCGATCGCGCCGACCGGTGTCATCGTCAACGGCATCATGAGTGACGTCGGCCTCGTGGGCTTCGAGTGGCACAACTACCTGAACAACATGGCGGCGCACACGGTGATCGCCTTTGGGGCGTACTTCCTGCTCGGTGGACTGAAGCTGATGGGGAAGCGCCACACCGGAGCGCTCGAGGTGCCGGGCGGCGAGAGCGACGCCACCGACTGGAGCTTCACGCGCGACCACTACGTCACGATGGCGGTCATCTTTGCGCTGATCGTGGGTGTCATCTTCTTCGGCGTGAACATCGGGATGGGCGCCTTCACCGGCGCGATTCTACTGTCGCTCTTCAAGGTCGGCGACGAGCTGAAGGCGGTCAACCTGATGCCGTGGCGGGTCATCATGATGGTCTGCGGCGTGACCGTCCTGATCTCGCTGCTCGACGAGACCGGCGGCCTCGACCTGTTCACCCAGCTGCTGGCCGGCATGTCGACGCCCGACTCGGTGACGGCGGTCATCGCCTTTTCGACCGGTTTCATCTCGATCTACAGCAGCACGTCGGGCGTCGTCTTGCCGGCGATGCTGCCGACGGTGCCAGGGCTGTCTGAGGCGCTCGGCGGGGTCGAGCCGATTGCCATCGCGTCGGCGATGAACGTCGGCGGGCACCTGGTCGACGTATCGGCCCTGTCGACACTCGGCGCGCTGTGCATGGCGGCCGCGCCCAAGACCGAGGACCCGCGCGCGCTGTTCAACAAGTTGATGGCCTGGGGTCTTTCGATGACCGTCGTCGGTGCCGTTGTCTGCTATCTGCTGTTCACCGTGCTGAAGATCGGGATTAGCTAGGGAGAGGAACCAACATGAATCGCCGAAGCTTCTTCCGTCGCACCCTAGCCGGCAGCGCCGGGTTGACCCTGGCCGGGACGCCCTGGTGGGAAGCCGCCGCGCAGCTCGTCAACACTCCGGTACTGCGCGACATTCGCGGCGTCGGTCTCGATGACCCGGAACTGGTCGAACTCTCGATCAACGAGAACCCGCTGGGCTCGTCTCGCCGCGCCATCGAGGCCGTCGCCAGTCGCATGTTCGGCATGAACCGGTATCCGTTCCACAACCAGATCGAGCAGGCGCTCGCGACGCACCACGACATTCCGGAAGAGACGATCCTGACCGGGGTCGGGTCGTCCGAGATTCTCAGCCTGCTCGTGACCGCCTCCTACTTCGACCGGGCCGGCAACACGGTGACTGCGTCGCCGTCGTATCCCGACGTACCCCGCAAGACCGAGGCGCTGGGCCGCGAGGTCCGACGGGTACCGCTGACGAACGATTTCAGCCTCGACCTCGACGCGATGCTCGACGCCATCGACAGCGAGACCCGCATCGTCTTCGTCTGCAACCCCAACAACCCGACAGGGCAACTGCTCGCCGCCGACGAGCTGCGGCGCTTCGCCGAGCGGGTGCCAAGCGACGTCGTGCTCTGCGTCGATGAGGCCTACATCCACTTCGTCGACGACCCCGACTATCCCTCGGCGATCGCCCTGGCGCAGGAACGCGAGAACGTGCTCGTCACACGAACGTTCTCGAAGGCGTACGGTCTCGGGGGGATTCGCGTGGGGTACGGGATCGCCAGCCCAGAACTGGTGCAACAGCTGGCCAGGTTCGGCTTCGGCCAGCTGAACAAGAACACGCTCTCGATCGCGGCCGCGCTCGGCGCGCTCGAGGATCCCGAACACGTCACGCGCTCGGTCGAGGTCGTGCGTGAAGGCAAGCAGTATCTGTACGATCAGCTCGAGGCGCTGGGATACGAGCCGCTGCGGACGCAGACGATCTTCGTGACGGTCGACGTCGGCGACACGCTCGAGACGTTCCTCTCGCTGCTGCGAGAGCGCAAGGTCAAGGTGCGCCAGGCGTTCGAGATGGACGGCTACATGCGGGTCTCGGTGGGCTTGCCGCCCGAGAACGAGGTCTTTGTCGACGAGTTCCGCAAAGTCGCCGGACGGTGAGGGGTCACTTCCCCTTCCACTTTGGCGGCCGCTTCGCCAGGAACGCCGCGACGCCCTCGGCGAAGTCCTCACTCGTGTAGCAGAGCTCGATCAGATCGCGCGCGTCATCCGGATCGAGCCGCCGAGAGGCCTGAATCCGCCGCACGATTTCTTTTGTGGCCATGATCGTCAACGGTGCGTTCTCGGCGATCGCGGCGGCCGTCTCGCGCACCGACTGCCCCAGGCGGCTTCCGTCGATCACGCGGTTCACGAGGCCGAGCGATGCCGCCTCGGCGGCGTCGATGAGCCGGCCGGTGAAGATCAACTCCTTCACCCGGGCCGGCCCGACCAGGTCGACCAGCCGGGCATGGTTGGCCGCCGACAGGCAGTTGCCCAGGGTCCGGGCGATCGGCATCCCGAAGCGCGACTCCGGCGTGCAGTAGCGCAGGTCGCATGCCAGAGCGATCGCGCAGCCGCCGCCGGTCGCCACGCCCTCGATCTGCGCGATCGTCGGCTTCGCCACCCGTTCCAGCCGGTCCATGACCTCGTCGAGCCGCCGCTCGTAGGCGATGCCGTCGCCCGGCGAGTCGAACTCCTGGAACTGCGCGATGTCGGTGCCCGATACGAATGCCTCGCCGCCCGCGCCCTTCAGGATGAGCGTGCGGATCTCCTCGGACGCGTCGACGGCCTCGCAGGCGTCGAACAGCGCCTGGTACATCTCCCAGGTCATGGCGTTCCGCACCTCTGGCCGGTTGAACGTCAGCGTGGCCAGCGGGCCGATCGTTTCGAAGGTGGCGTGCGGGGTGGGCACGATGCGTGGCTCCTGATCTAGAGTATGGCCCATGCCTAGCGGCGGCGCACTGGCCGGTCTCCGCGTGCTCGATGTCACCCAGGTGATGGCCGGGCCGTACTGCGCGATGCTACTGTGCGACATGGGCGCCGACGTGATCAAGGTCGAGCCGCGCGCCGGCGACTCCACGCGGCGGATGGCCGGGGCGGCCGGCGGCGACAGCCCGAGCTTCAACGCGGTCAATCGCGGAAAACGCGGCATCGTCATCGACCTCAAGTCTGATGGCGGCCGTGGCGTCTTCAAGCGCCTGGCCTCGTCGGCCGACGTCCTCATCGAGAATTTCCGCCCTGGGGTCATGGCCGGGCTCGGCCTCGACTTCGCGACGCTGGCGAACGTCAATCCGCGACTCATCTACGCGTCGATCTCCGGCTATGGACAGACCGGTCCCAAGGCGGCCTGCGGGGGGTTCGATCTGGTGGCGCAGGGGGTCTCCGGCATCATCTCGGTCACCGGCGAGCCCGGGCGCCCGCCGACCAAGGCCGGCATCCCGATCACCGATCTCGGCGCGGCGCTCTTCGCGACCACGGGCATCCTCGCGGCCGTGCATCATCGCGAGACGACCGGCCGCGGCCAGCAGGTCGACACGTCGCTCGTCGACGCGGGCGTGGCGATGTCGGTCTGGGAGGCGACCGAGTACTTCTCCGGCACCGGCGTGCCGGCGCCGCTCGGGTCGGCGCATCGGATGAGCGCGCCCTACCAGGCGGTGAAGTGCTCGGACGGCTACGTCACGCTCGGCGGGGCCAACGATCGGATCTTTCGGCGCTTGTGTGACTTGCTGGGCCATGCCGAGTGGGCGGACGATCCCGGCTACGTCGACGACACCGCCCGCGTACGTAACCGCGCGTCGCTTACGAAGAAGATCGAGGCGATCACCGTCACCGAGCCGTGTGCGCACTGGCTCGCAACGTTCGACGCGCACGACATTCCCTGCGGGCCGATCAACAATTACGCGGCGGTTGTGGACGATCCCCAGGTCCAGGCGCGTGAGATGGTCGTCGAGACCGAGCACCCGACGCTCGGGACGATCCGCACGCTGGGCTCGCCGCTCAAGCTGTCAGCGACGCCGGTCACCACGGGTCGGCCCGCGCCGCTCCTGGGACAGCACACCGATGCCGTTCTGCGCGAGGCCGGCTACGACGACGTGGAGATCGCCAAGCTGCGCGAGTCGAAGGCGGTGAAGTAGTCCGGGCGCTGTCGCCCGACCCCTCATGGCTGCCGTCAGAACCTGGACCGACCAGGTCGTCGTTCCGACCTATCCGCTGCATCCCGACGACGTGAACCCGCGGTTCTTCGAGCTGGAGGGGACGCTCATCTACCCCTACACGATGCAGGACCATCTCTCGCGGACGAAGGTGGACACGACCTACCGCGCGCTCTTCCTCGAAAACGAGTACCTGCGCGCGATGTGCATCCCCGCACTGGGCGGCCGCATCCTGTCGGTCTTCGACAAACTGCGCGGCCGCGAGATGTTCTACCGGAACCCGGTGATCAAGCCGGGTCTCATCGCGCTCCGAGGCGCCTGGTTCTCGGGCGGCGTCGAGTGGAACCGGGGCCCGAAGAGCCACACCGTGACGAGCTATTCGCCGGTCGACGTCGTGAGCGTCGAGCACCCCGACGGCTCGGCGTCGTTCGTCATCGGCTATACCGAGATGAATTTTCGGACGGCCTGGGAGGTCCGGTTCACGCTGCATCCGGGCCGGGCCGCGCTCGACGAGCGGATCGTGATCTTCAATCCGACCGACGGCCCGCACAGCTACTACTTCTGGAACAACACGGCGTTTCCGAACACGCCCGAGACACGGTTCTGCTTTCCGATGAAGGCCGCGAGCGATCACGACCGGTTCTTCCCCTGGCCGCTTGATGATGCCGATGCCGATGACGACGGCCGCGACCTGCGCTGGCTCCGGAACTACCCTGATGCCACGCCGGTCTTCGCGTACGACTGCGCGTTCGATTTCTTCGGCGCCTACGACGTCGGCGACGACTACGGCATCGTGCAGTACGCCGACCACCGTCTCGTCCCGGGCAAGAAGGCGTGGACCTGGGGCCAGTCTGATGCCGGCCGGATGAGTCAGATTGCGCTGGCCGACGACCCGGGCTCGTACATCGAGGTGCAAAGCGGGCCGCTCCGCACGCAGACCGACTACGGTGTGCTCGGGCCGGGCGGGGAGATCGCCTGGCAGGAGTGGTGGTATCCGGTCGCCGGCCTCGGTACCGGCTTCGAGTACGCGACGAAGGACGTCGCGATCGAGCGGGCCGAGGTTGACGGCCATGTCGAGTTCCGGATCGCCGCGACGGCGGCGTTCCCGAGCGCGCAGGTCGAGCTTGTCCGCGACGGTAGTTCGCTCGACGCCTCGCATGTCGACCTGCGACCCGACGAGCCGGCTCGGGTCAGCGTGAAGGCGGAGGATGGCCGGCGCTTCCACGTCAAGATCGTCTCTGCCGAGGGGGTCGCGCTGGCGGAGTACAGCTCGCCGTTGGAGATCCCGGACGTCGACATTCCTTCGAGCCTCCACGTCGAGCAGCCGGAGCCCGGCAACGACGACGCGGATGCGCTGCACGCTCGCGGCGTCGAATGCGAGCGGATGATGGATCGCGTGAAGGCGCGCGACTGGCACGAGCGGGCGCTGGCGGCCTCACCGTCGCACGGCGGCGCACTCGTCGGGCTGGCGCGGCTCGATCTCGCCGCGGGACTGTATGAGCCGGCGGCCGACCGTCTGACCCGCGCGACCGAAGACGATCCGGATAACGGCGCCGTCTGGCATCTGCTCGGCGTCGCCCGACTCCGGCAGGATTGCGTCGACGATGCTTTGGCATCAGCCACCGAGGCCGCCGCCCGGCGCGAGAGCGAGGCGCTCGGTCTCGGCGTCGTCGGTCGGGTCAAGATGCGGCACGGTGCATTCGACGAGGCGCTGGCTGCGTTCACGACGGCGCACGAGACGGCCGAGGCCGACCGGGTCCGGCTGTTCGAGTGGATGTTGCTGGCGGCGCACTTCGCGGGCGAATCAGACCGTGCCAAGCGCCTGGCCGAAAAGGCGATCGTTCAGGGGACGACCCGGCTCGTGCCGCACGCCGTCGTCGCGCTTGCCGACGGCGGCGGTTGGGCCGGCTTCGCTTCCGACGTGCACGAGCTCGTCGGCGAGGTGGAGTTCGCTTGCCTCGAGCTCGGTCTTACATTGGCCGAGCTCGGCAGGTTCGCCGAGGCCCAGGCGATGCTGAACGCCACGCTGATCGATGCCGGGCCCGACGCGGCCGTCCGGCCACTACCGCTCTACCACGCCGCCTACTACGCCAGGCGGGCGGGTGCCGACGCGGCCGCCGACGCGTACCTACGCCGTGCGCGCACACTTCGCGTCGACTACGTCTTTCCGTCGCAGGTCGACGCGGTGCCGATCTTCGAGGACGCGGTCGCTCGCGACCCGGACGATGCGACGGCGCACCTCTTCCTCGGCAACCTCCTGGCCGGCCTCGGCCGCCTCGACGAAGCGTGTACGTGCTGGGAGTCGGCCGGACGGGATCCGGCTCTGAGCGTCGCGTTCAGAAACCTCGGGATGGACGCCTGGAAGCGTAAGGGCGCGCTGGAGGCCGCTGCCGCCTGGCTGCGCGATGCAGTCGACGTACGGCCAACCGACCAGGTCGCCCACCGCGACCTCGCCTGCGTCCTCGTGGCGGCCGGCCACCGGCCGGAAGCGATCGACGTCTTGACGAAGTTGAAGACCGCATCGCCCTGGCGGGGCGACGTGACGACGGTCCTGGCCCGCACGTATCTGGATGAACAGCGCTTCGACGATGCCATCCATCTCTTGGAGCAGTCGACCTACTCCAACTGGGAAGGCGACATCGACAACTGGCTCGTCTTCGTCTCGGCGCATATCGAGCGGGGCCGGCTACGGTTGGACGCGGGCGATCCGCGGGACGCAGCGGCGGCGCTCGAGGACTTCGACGCGGCGTTGACCTATCCCGAGAACCTCCACGTCGGCCGTCCCTCGAAGCCGCGCGAGGCGCGGGCCCAGTACTGGCGGGGGAGTGCGCTCTCGGCGCTCGGCCGCGACAACGACGCACGCGAGGCCTGGCAAGCCGGCGCCGAGGGCGCGCCGCTCGACGACGAGCAACGAGAATTCATCATCAAGTGCCGGGCGCAGCTCGGCGACGGGGGCGCCCCTTCAGGGGCGCCAACGGGCGATCCGTAGGATTGCCCTGAACCCGCTATAATCCGGTGGCCCGCCATGCCACTCGCAACCTGCTCGACCCTCCCCGGAGCTTCGTTATCTCGCCGGACGGCATCAGTCGCGTTCATCTTTCTCCTCTCCGCCTGCGCGCCCGCGCCGCCGGCGACTGAGACGGACGAAGCGCGGCCGAACTTCCTCTTCCTCTTCGCCGACGATCAGCGGGCCGACACGATCGGCGCGTGGGGCAACCCCTACATCGAGACGCCGACCCTCGATCGTCTCGCCGAGGCCGGCTTCAGCCTCCGCGCCAACTACAACCTGGGCGGGCGCCACGGTGCGGTCTGCCAGCCGAGTCGGGTGATGGTCAACACCGGGATGAGCTACTTCCGCGTACCGGACGACATGACCGGCGCGCGGCTGCTGCCGGAGCTGCTGGCCGAGCAGGGCTACACGACGTTCGGGACGGGGAAGTGGCACAACGGGCGTGAGTCCTGGCTGCGCGGCTTCCAGAACGGCACGGCGATCTTCTTCGGCGGCATGAGCGATCACACCCGGGTGCCACTCCAGGACCGGCTGCCCGACGGCACGCTCGGGAACGACCGCGAGGACGGGTTCTCCAGCACCCTCTTCGCCGACGCGGTCATCGACTTCCTGCGCGGCCATACCGGCGACACGCCGTTCTACGCCTATGTCGCCTTCACGGCGCCGCACGATCCGCGGCAGCCGCCGTTGCCGCATCGCGAGCGGTACTACGCGAACCGGCCGCCGCTGCCGGCGAACTTCGCGCCGCAGCACCCGTTCGTCCTCGGGGACTCGATGGTCCGCGACGAGCAGCTCGCCGCGTGGCCGCGTACCGAGGACGTCGTCAGCGACCAGCTCGCCGAGTACTACGGCCTCATCACGCACATGGACGAAGAGGTCGGGCGGATCCTCGATGTTCTCGACGAGACCGGCCACGGCGAGAACACCTACATCATCTATGCCGCCGACCACGGGCTGGCGATGGGCTCGCACGGCCTGCTCGGGAAGCAGTCGATCTACGAGCACAGCCAGCGGGCGCCGCTGATCGTCGTCGGCCCGGACGTGCCGCCGGGCGAATCGACGGCGTTCACGTATCTCATGGACATCTTCCCGACAGTGACGGCGCTCGCCGGCGTCGAGAACCCGGAGGGGATTGACGGCCGCGATCTCTCGACACTCTGGCGCGGCGAACAGGAATCGATCCGCGACGCGATCTTCCTGGCCTACCGCGACGTTGCCCGATCGGTGCGCGACGACCGGTTCAAGCTGATCCGGTATCCGCAGATCGACCGGACACAGCTCTTCGACCTCGTCGCCGATCCCGACGAGCTGAACAACCTGGCCGACGACGGATCGCAGGCGGAGCGTTTGGAGCAGCTCACGGCGCTCCTCGAAACCTGGCAGGCGCGAATGGGCGACGACCAGCCGTTAGCCGTCGAGTCGCCGCGACCGGGCGAGATCGACATGACCGGCGCCGAGCGGACGGTGGATCAGTGGCAGCCCGACTGGATCGTGGAGAAGTACTTCGAGGGCGGGAGATGAAGACCGCAGTTCGGGGGCTCGGTCTGGCGCTCGTGTTCTGGACGCTCGGACTCTGGAGTTGCGGCGTCCAACCCGACAATGCCGGGAACCAGACGCTTCCCGGGGACGCCCGTCCGCACATCCTCTGGCTCGTCGCCGAAGACCTCGGCCCCTACATCCCGCCGTTCGGCGACACCACCGTCGCGACACCGTCGCTCAGCCGGCTGGCCAGCGAGGGCATCCGCTACACGCACGTCTTCTCGCCGTCTGGCGTCTGCGCGCCCAGCCGGGCGGCGATCGCCACCGGGATGTACCCGACGGCGATCGGCGCGCAGCATATGCGGACCGGGCCGTGGTATGCCGCCGACCCCGGTCGGGAGGCGCTTGCCGCCTACGCCGCACGGCTGCCGCCCGGGGTGGTGCCGTACGAAGCAGTGCCGCCCCCCGGCGTCAAGATGCATAGCGAGTATCTCCGGCGCGCCGGGTACTACACCTCGAACAACGCCAAGGAGGACTACCAGTTCCGGAAGCCGGTGACCGCCTGGGACGACAGCGGCCCGGAGGCCCACTGGCGGAACCGCGCGCCGGGGCAGCCGTTCTTCGCGATCTTCAACCTCGGGGTGACGCACGAATCCCAGATCTGGGCCAAGGCCGACGATCCGATGCGGGTCGACGCCGACCTCGACGTTCTGATTCCGCCCTACCTGCCCGACACCGACATCGCCCGGCGCGACGTCCGGCGGATGTACTCGAACATCGTCGAGATGGACGAGCAGGTCGGCCGGATCCTGGCCGAGCTGGAGGCCGACGGCCTCCTGGAGCGCACGATTATCTTCTGGTATGCAGATCACGGCGGGCCGCTGCCGCGCCAGAAGCGTCTGCTCTACGACTCCGGCATGCGGCTGCCGCTCATCATCCGCTTCCCCACGGCATTGCGCGCCGGGGAGATCGACGACCAGTTGGTGAGCTTCGTCGACTTCAAACCGACCCTCCTGTCCCTGGCCGGCATCGAGTTGCCCGACTACCTCGACGGCCGCGCGTTTCTCGGCGACGCCGCCACGACCGCACCGCGCACCTACGTGCACGCTGCGGCTGACCGGCTCGACGGCCACCACGACACGATCCGCGCCGTGAGGGATAGCCGCTTCAAGTACCTCCGCAACCTGCATCCCGAGCGCGGCTACTACCTGCCGCTGCCCTACCGCGAACAGATGCCGATCATGCAGGAACTGCTGAGAATGCGTGACGCCGGCGAGTTGAACGCGATGCAAGCCCAGTGGTTCAGGAATTCGAAGCGCGAGGAAGAGCTGTTCGACACCGAGCGCGACCCGCACGAGCTGAACAACCTGGCCGGCGATCCGGCCCAGGCGAGCAAGCTAGCCGAGTTGCGCGCCGAGGCCGACCGGTGGATGACGGCGATCGACGACCAAGGGCTCATGGACGAACCCGCGTTCTTCGAGTCGATCTGGCCGGACGGCGTGCAACCGGTGACCGCGCCGCCGGAGGGTGAGCGCCGGGGCGAGCAGATGACGTTGCAGAGCGCGACCGACGGCGCGTCGATCGGTTATCAGCTACTGGATGCTGACGCGGAACCTGGAGCAACGTGGCAGGTCTACGTCGAGCCGGTGACGGTCGGCCCCGATCGGACGCTGGTCGCCGTCGCGCACCGGATCGGCTACGCGCCGAGTGAAGCCGTCACCTTCGCCGGCGCGCCGTGAAGGCAAGCCCTGACCGAGGAGGGCGCACACGATGACCACCCTGCGATCGCCGGTTCTTCCCGCTGCTGCAGCGTTGCTGCTCTCGGCCTGTGCCGCGGAGGCGCCCGCGCCGGGTGAAACCGATGCTGTGGTGCCGGCTGCGCCTGCGCGCCAGGTCGATGTCGCGACGACGGTTGCGTTCACCGAGGGGCCGACGGTCGACGAGGCGGGGAACGTCTACTTCACCGACTTTCCGAACAATCGGATCATGCGCCTGTCGACCGAGGGCGCGCTGACGACGTTCAGGCAGCCGAGCCACGGCGCCAACGGCCTCATCTTCGACAACGAGTGGCGGCTGCTCGCCTGCGAGGCGGGTGACGGCGACATGATCCTGCCGAGAATCACCCGGACGAACATCGAGACAGGCGAGGTCGAGGTTCTCGCCGACGACTACGAGGGGTTGCAGCTCCACCAGCCGAACGACGTGACGATTGACGGCAGCGGTCGGGTCTACTTCACCGACCGGCCGGGGCCGAACCCGAGGGCGGATCAGACCGGCGTCCACGGCGTCTACCGGATCGATCCGGACGGGACGATCGAGCGGATCCTCACCGAGCCGGAGATCGAACGGCCGAATGGTCTGGTCATCTCACCCGACGACCGGACGTTCTACCTGATCGAGGCGGCCGGGAACGAAGGCGGCGCGCGGATGATCCGCGCCTACGACCTAGCCGACGACGGCACGGTCGGCAACATGCGGGTCTTCCACGACTTCTACCCGGGCCGGAGCGGCGACGGGATGACGATCGACGCCGAGGGCAACCTCTGGGTCGCGGCCGGCCTCAACCGGCTGCGCGGCTCGAGCGAAACGCTCGACACGCCGGCGGGCGTCCACGTCTTCGCACCTGACGGCGAGCTGGTCGAGTTCATCCCGATTCCAGAAGATACGGTCACGAACGTCGCCTTCGGTGGGCCGGATCTCAGCACGCTCTACGTCACGGCGGGGAAGACCTTGTTCAGGGTCGAGACCGACGTGACCGGGACGCGGCGGTAACGTTCGATCCGGCCCCGGCCGCTCCGTCCTCTATATAATCCTCGCCATGCGATTCCGCGTTCTGGTCGCGTCGGTCCTGGCCCTGCTGTGAACGCTTCCAGCCCGGCCCGCGTAACAAGCCGACGCTGACTTGGCGGAGATACGAAAGGACACGATGCCGAATTTCCAGCCGTTCGTCATGGAACGGATGATGTCGAAGTGGGAGAACCAGGTCGATTACAACCTGTCGGAGAGCGGTGTCCATCCCGCGACTGTCCGCGACCTGGTTCCCGATCCGGGGCAGGTCGAGGATCTGCTCTCGACCGAGTTCGTGTACTCCCAGGCCAACGGCATTCCAGAGCTGCGCGAGCGGATCGCCGCGCTGTACCCCGGGGCGACGGCCGACAACGTGCTCGTCACCGTCGGCTGCATCGAGGCGAACCTGATCTCGCTCCAGACCTTGCTCGAGCCTGGCGACGAGATGGCCGTCATGACGCCGAACTACCTACAGGTCTGGGGCTCGGCGAAGAACCTCGGCGCGTCGGTCACGACGTTCGACCTCGACGCCGACCGCGCCTGGGCGCTCGATGTCGACTCGCTCAACCGGGCCGTCACCGAGAAGACGAAGCTCGTCGCCGTCTGCAACCCGAACAACCCGACCGGCCGAATCATGACGTCCGCCGAGATGGACGCCGTCGTCGCCGCGGCTGAGCGCGTCGGCGCCTGGCTTCTGGCGGACGAGGTCTACAGTGGGGCCGAACGGCTGACCGACGAAGTGACCCCGACGTTCTGGGGGCGCTACGACAAGCTGTTCGCGAACAACAGTCTCAGCAAGGCCTACGGCCTGCCCGGACTCAGGGTCGGCTGGATCGTCGGGCCGCCCGACAAGGTGGACGAGGCCTGGGCCCGCCACGAGTACACGACGATCACCGCGCCAACGCTGTCCCACAACCTCGCGACGATCGCGGTGTCGCCCGACGTCCGGCCGAAACTGCTCGAGCGCACCCGCGGCTACATCCGCCGCGGCTACCCGATCCTCGAGGAGTGGATGCAGTCGCACGGCGATCTCTTCTCGATCGTGCCGCCCGATGCGGCGGCGATCGCGTTCCCGAAGTACCGGATCGACGTCAACTCGACGACGTTCGTCGAGCGGCTGTTCAAGGAAAAGAAGGCGCTGGTCGCCGCCGGCGATCACTTCAACGTCGACAAGCACCTCCGGATCAGCTTCGGGCTGCCGGCCGACTACCTCCGCGGTGGCCTCGACCGGATCCACGAGATGTTCGCGGACATTGCGGACTAGCCCTAGAGTGCGGGAGGCAGGAGGCTCCTGATGGACCCCTTCCTCGATCAGCTCGCTGCGCTCTGCCGCGAGCGGCCGACGGCGCCGAAGTGGGTGATCGTGCCGAGCCACGCGCTCGGGCACACGTTGGGCGACCGCCTGGCGCTCGGCGGCACCAGCTGGGTCAATCTCCGCTTCAAGACTCCGTTCGATCTCGCCCTCGAAGTGGCGGCGCCGACTCTGGTCGATCGCGGGATCGATCCGATCGCCGAGGACGTCGGGCCGACGCTCGTCATGCGCCTGCTGCTCGACCTGCCGCCAGACACGCCCGCCTACTTCCGCGCGCTCGACAGCGAGATCCTCCAGGAGAAGATGGCCGCCGCGCTCTGGTCGACCCTGAGCGAACTGCGGATGGCCGGTCTCGGGGCCGGTGCGCTGCCGGCCCGGGTCTTCGAGAACCCGGACAAGCGCGCCGAACTGGTTGCGCTCATCGAGGCCTACGAGCGATACCTGGCCGACCGGCAGATCGCCGATACGGCGGCCGTTTTTACCGAGGCGCTGGCGCATGTTGACGACTGCCCGATCGGTCGGGACGACGCCCGGCTGACCTTGCCAGATCTCATCTGGTCGCCGCTCGTCCGGCGATTCATCGACGCCCTCCCCGGCCACGAGGTTGGCGAGGCCTCCGTACGTCGCCCGCCTGGCCTGACGGTGCCCGGCCGGCTCACCGGTCTGGCGCTCGACCGTCGGGCGGGAACACGGGCCGGCGGGTCGAGCGGTGACGGGGCTGACTCGGCCGGCGGCACCGACGCGGCGTCGCTCTGGTTCCTGATGACGCCGGAGGCAGCGCCAACGCCGAAGGACGACGGCACCCTGGCGATGTTCCGAGCGGGTGGGAAGGAAGCCGAGGTCGAGGAACTCTTCCGGCGGATTGCCGCGTCGAGCGTCCGGCTCGACGACGTCGAGATCGTCTGTGCCGCTCCCGACTATCCGTTTCTCATCTGGCAGAAAGCGGTCCGGCACGACTGGGCGGTGACCCTGAGCGCCGGCGTGCCGGTGACGGCCACCCGGCCGGCGCGCGCGATCGCGGCGCTGTTCGACTGGATCGAACGGGGCTATCCGGCCAGCCGGCTCCGGCGGCTCTTCCAGTCGGGTGACGTGACGCTCCGCCGCGACGATGGATTGACATCCGGGCGGGCGGCCCGGCTGCTCATGCGATCGGAGGCGGCGTGGGGCCGTTCGACGTACGACGCGGCACTCCGCGGCCTGGCGGCCGCCGACCGCGAACGGGCCGCCGATTCCGAGGTCGACGAGGACGCCCAGGGCCGTGCCCGCGAGCGTGCCGCGGAGGTCGATGGTCTCAGGATCTGGATCGAGCATCTGCTGACGCTGGTTCCCGAGCCTGGCAAGGGCGGCACCGTGGCGTTCGACGCGCTGCTCCGCGGCGTCGCGCGCTTCGCCGCCGACTATGCGCGGCGGAGCAACCCGCTCGACAATCTGAGTGCTTCGGCGATCGGCGACGCGCTCGAGGAACTGAAACTTCTGGGCGAGATCCGGCGGCCGATGGGCGAGGCGCTCAGGCTGATCCGGAGCGCGCTGGAGGGTCTGACGGCCGGCGCGGATCGCGCGCGGCCGGGGCATCTCCACGTCACCTCGATCGCACGCGCGGGCCACGCCGGGCGCTCGCACACCTACGTCGTCGGACTGGAAGAGGGCCGCGTCTTTCCGGCGCCGGTCGAGGATGCCGTTCTCCTCGACGCCGAGCGCGAGGCGATCGGCGGCGCTCTGCCGACGTCCGGCGACCGCGCAACCGAGGCGGTCTTCGGTGTCGTCTCCCGGCTCGCGGCGATCGGCGCGGCGACCGGCGACGGTGGCACCACCACGCTCAGCTACTCCTGCCGCGACCTGCGGCAGTACCGCGACACGTTTCCGTCCTGGCTGCTGCTCCAGGCGTTCCGTCTCGGGCGGCCGGGCGAGACGACCTACGCCGATCTGATCGCCCGGCTGGCCGAGCCGGCGTCGGCGGTCCCGAGTACTCCCGACGCGGCCGTCAGCGACAGCGGCTGGTGGCTGGCGAACCTGCACGTCGGCGGCCTGGCCGAGACACCGCTGCTCGAGGTCTTCCCGAGTCTGCGCCGCGGATTGAAGGCCGAGCAGGCGCGCGAATCGGACTTGTTCACGGCATACGACGGGGCGGTGCCCGAGGCCGGCGGCGCGCTCGATCCGCGCGGGTCGCGCCGCGTCATGTCGGCGACGCGGCTCGAGGGACTGGCGGAATGCCCGTTCAGGCACTTCCTGCAGTACGGCCTCGGCGTCGACGCGCTGGAGGAGGCCGAGCCCGAGCGCGACGTCTGGCTGAACCCGCTGACGCGCGGGTCGGAACTGCACGCGCTGTACGCCGACGTCATGCGGCGGGTGCGCGACGAGGGGCGCACGGCCGACCCTGCGCACGATCTCGAATGGCTCACGGCCCGCGCCGACGACCGGCTCCGCCGCCTCGCCGACATCATGCCTCCGCCCTCGGTGCTCGTCTTCGACCGCGAGCGGCAACAGCTCATCGACGATCTCGCACTCTTCCTGACCCTCGAAGCCGAGCAGCCCGATCGACGGCCGGTCGCGCTGGAGGTTGGCTTCGGCCGCCCGGCGCGAGGCCTGCTGACCGACGCGGCCGACGCGGTCGAGCCGCTGGCCCAGGCCGACGCGATCCGGATCGGCAACGAACGGTCGGGCTTCCTGCTGCGCGGCAAGATCGACCGGATCGACGAGGTCGACGGACGCTACGAGATCGTCGACTACAAGACCGGCAGTTTTTTCGAGAAGAAGTACGGCGGGACCTTTCACGAGGGCCGCCTGCTGCAACACGCGCTCTACGGTCTGGCAGCGGTCGAGCTGCTGCGCCCGATCGATCCCGACGCGCGTGTCGCCGCGGGTAGCTACTACTTCCCGAGCATCCGCGGCGGCGGCCAGACGTCGTCGAAGCCGCACCCGCCGGCGGCCGCCACGCTGGACGTGCTGGGCGATCTGTTCGACACGGTAGCCAACGGCGCGTTCGTGCACACGGCCGACAAGGAGAACTGCCGGTTCTGCAAGTACTCGGACGCCTGCGGTCGCGACCACCTCTCGCGCGCCGGGCGAAAGATCTGGAACACGGCGAACACGGCGCTCGAGCCGTACCGGAAGCTGCTGAGGACGGAATGACGCTGCCCGACCAGGCCGCGCGCGAGCTGATTGCCAGCCGGCTCGATCTGAACCTGCTCGTCGAAGCTGGCGCCGGGTCCGGCAAGACGGAGAACCTCGCCCAGCGGATGGCTGCGGGGATCACCGAGGGCGTCTACGAGATTGAAGCGATGGCCGCGGTCACCTTCACGCGGAAGGCGGCCGCCGAGTTGCGTGGGCGGTTTCAGCAGACGCTCGAGGCACGGCTGGTCGACGAGCCCGTGCCCGAGAAGGCCGCGCGGATCCGGGCCGCGCTCGCGTTGCTCGAACGTCTGTTCGCTGGCACGATCCACGCCTTTTGCGCCCGGCTCCTGCGCGAGCGTCCGGTCGAGGCCGGCATCGCGCCCGGGTTCACCGAGCTCGACGAGATCGCCGACCTCGAACAGCAGCAGCAGTCGTGGCGCGAGTATCTCTCGCGCGAGCGGGCTCGGGGCTCCGGGACGCTGCGCGCGCTCGAAGCAGCCGGCGTGCAGCCGAAGGATCTCGACGATGAATTCGCGCGCGTCTGCCTCTTCGAGGAGGTCGAGTTTCCCTCTGGCGATGCCACGCCGCCCGATCCCGATCCCGCCTGGCGCGCGCTCGAGGCGATGTGGGCCGATCTCGGGCCGCGTGTGCCCGAGGAGCTGCCCGCCGACACGCGCTGCGACGTGCAGAAGCGAGCGAAGGATTTCCGGTGGCGGCTGCGCGCCGCCCGGTCGCGGCGGCCCGCCGACCTCACAGCGCTGCTGACGATCTGGGATCACACGCCCAGGGTCACCATGAAGTGGTGGGAGGGCCTCACTCCGAACACGAGGGTGCTCCGCGACGAGTTGCAGGAGCTGCTCGGCCGGTTCCGCGACGACATCGTCACGCCGTATCTCACCGAGTGGCGGCGCTACGTCTACGACCTCGCGATCGAGTTGCTCGTGGATGCCCGCGACTACGCCCGCGACTTGCGGTTCTCTCGCTTGGCCTTGAACTACGGTGACCTGCTGCAGCGTGCTGCGAAGCTGCTGCGCGAGCAGCCAGACGTGCGCCGGGCGCTGCAGGGGAAGTATCGCTGGCTCTTCGTCGACGAGTTCCAGGATACCGACCCGATTCAGGCGGAAGTCCTGCTGCTGCTGGCGGCGCACGAGACCGAGAAGCGGAAGCCGGCCCGCCGCGTCGATTGGACCAGGGTTCGCCCGCGACCGGGCGCGCTGTTCGTGGTCGGCGATCCGAAGCAGTCGATCTTCCGGTTCCGCCGCGCCGACATCGAGATCTACGACCAGGTACGGCGGATCATCGAGGCCTCGGGCGGTCAAACGGTGCCGCTCGAGGCGTCGTTCCGGGCGGTGCCGGCGCTGTGCGCCTGGGCGAACGAAGTCTTTGCCACTGTCTTCCCCGACGCCCCCACGCCGCCGCAGCCGGCCTTCCACCGGCTCGAGCCGGTGCGCGCCGACGCGCCGGCGGCGGGTGTTCGCGTCCTGCGGCACGAGGCTTCGGTCGACCGGAGCGAGCTCGCTGGGGAGGACGCGGCGCGGATTGCCGACTACGTCCGGTCCGAGATCGCCGCTGGGCGCCGCCGCCCGGGAGACTTTCTGATCCTGACGCGGATCAAGCGGAACCTTGCCGTCTACGCCGCGGCGCTCGAGCGACTGGACCTACCGGTGGAGGTGAGTGGCGCCGGCGCGTTCGGCGACTCCGAGCACGTCCGGGAGCTGGCGGCGCTGCTGCGATCCCTCGCCGATCCCGACGACGGCGTGGCGCTCGTCGGCGTGCTGCGCGGACCGTTCTTCGGGATCAGCGACGAACAGCTGTTCCGGTACCGTCAGGCCGGCGGGAGCTTTACGCTCACCCGTCCCGTGATCGGGGATCCGGTCGAGTCGTCACCCGAGGCGATCCCGCCGCCTCCGCCGCCCGCGCGCGCCCACCGTCAGTCCGATGCCGGCCAACCCAACCTCTTCGAGGTGCCAGACGAGCCAAGTCGGCCGGCGGCCGAGTCGGCGCTCGTCGAGCTGCAGGCGATGTACCGGTGGACGCGACAGCTCCCGGCGGCGGCAGCCACCGAACGGATTCTCGAGCGCACCGGTTTCCTCGCGCTCGCTGCGACCGGCACGCCGGGTGGCGCCGACGCCGGCGATCTGATCCATGCGGTCGACCGGGTCCGTCAGGTGGCCGAGGATGGCGGCACGCTTGCCGAGGCGGCCGCGGCGCTGACGCGTGAAATCGAAGGGAGCGACGTCGAGTCGTTGCCGCTCGAACCCGGCCGGAGCGACGTGGTGCGAGTGATGAACCTTCACAAGGCCAAAGGACTCGAAGCGCCGGTTGTCTTCCTGGCCGACCCCGGCACCTCGGGCGGATCGCGTGGCGTCGGTCTCCGTATCGAACGCGACGGCGATCGTGCGGTTGGGTTCCTCCGGTTCGTCCGGCGCCGGAACTTTGCCGAGACGGTCCTCGGTGAGCCCGACGGGTGGGCGGACCGCGCGGCGG
Source organism: Acidobacteria bacterium UBA2161 (assembly GCA_002328835.1). Taxonomy (GTDB): domain Bacteria; phylum Acidobacteriota; class Vicinamibacteria; order Vicinamibacterales; family UBA823; genus UBA2161. The sequence continues at coordinate 73,330 of DCWN01000023.1, forward strand.
CGGAACGGCAGTTCCTCGACTGCGAGGAGGACCGGCTCCGCTACGTGGCGGCGACGCGCGCGATGGATCTGCTCGTCGTCTCGTGCTGGGAGAGGGCGACGGCGAAGAAACCCGGACCGTGGACGGCCTTCGATGCGGCGCTGGCCGGAGCCGAGGCGCTGGAGGTCGGCGAGACGACTGTGCCCGTCGCGGTCGCGCCGAGTTCGGCCGCGGGCGACCTCGCGGCCACCGCCGAGGCTGCCGCCTCAGAACGTCAGGCGAGGCTCCGCCGCGCGGCGACACCGGCCTGGGCGGTCGAGTCGGTCACCGGGGGCGAGCGGCACGAGATCACCGTGCGTGAGGACGACCCGGCACGGCTGCTGCGTGGGCCGGCGACCGGCATGGAGTGGGGCGAACTGGTGCACAGGCTGCTCGAGGACGCGCTGCGCCGCGGCGAGGTCGACACCGCCCGATTGACGCGCCTGGCGAAGTGGTTGACGTTCGGCAAGTCGGAGTTGGCGACGGTCATCCACGAAGCAGTCGAGGCGGTCGAGACGATCACCGAGAGCGATCTCTGGAGGGACGCGCTGGCGGCCGAGACCCGACACGTCGAGGTCCCGTTCGCCGTTCTGGAGGACGCAGCCGAGGGCGATTCGACTGACGGCCTGCCCACCGTGTGCCACGGCGTCATCGACCTCGTCTACCGCACCGCGGACGGCTGGGCGATTGTCGATCACAAGACCGACCAGCTCTGCGAGGGCGGCACCGAGGCACTCGCCGACCGCTATCGTGGGCAACTCGAACGCTACGTCGATGCCTGGCGGGCCGTGACGGGTGACGTTCGGGTGACGACCGGGCTCCACGTCGTGCGAGCCGGCGAAATCCGTTGGACGTCCTGACCTCTCGATGTCAGGGGCCCACCCCCGTCTTGGCGACGCTGCACGAGGGTCAGGCGTCGGAGCCGGACCGGATCCCCAGGATTCGGTCGGCGTCGGTGAGGATGGCCCGAGCGCTGTCATGGCTCAATCGCTGGCGCGCAGCCGGCAGGGCGAGCCAGACGAGTTCTCGCTGCTCGTCAGAACCCACGGACGCTTCGAATCTCGCCGTGAAGTAGGCGACGACCGCCTGCTTCGTTGGGATCTCGGTGACACCGATCGGGTGCACGATCTCGACTGCGGCTCCGGCCTCCTCGAGCACCTCGCGACGGGCCGTCTCCTCGAGCGTCTCCCCACGCTCGATGTGTCCCTTCGGCAAGACCCAGTCCGTCCCCGCGCTCGACCTCACGAGGAGGAACCGGCGCTCCCCGCCATCCTCTCGAAAGACCACCGCACCCGCGTGGGTCGGTACGTTCGACATCGGCGTGGGTTACGGGTCGACCAGCGCTTCGGTGAGGACTCGGCCGTCGGTGCGGGCCAGCGTGATGCCGGCGATCTCCGCCAGCGTCGGCGCGATGTCGGCCGGCGTCACCTCGGCGAGGTATCGACCCGGCGCGATGCCGGCACCCAGGAACAGGATCGGCACGCGGGTGTCGTAGTCGTAGCTCGTGCCATGGCCCGCCGCGTTGGTCGACGTCGTCCAGTACGGGCGGAGGACGACCAGGAGGTCGCCGCTGCGGCCCGGATAGTAGCTGCGGGCCAGCGCGCGCTCGACCGGATCGCCGACGTCGCGCCGTTCGCGGATCGTATCGCCGCGATAGACGTCGGCCACGCCCTCGACCGAACGGATGGTCTCGACGACCTGCGCGAGCGCGGCGGGACTGGCCAGGAGCCGATCGTAGACGCCCGGGGTGAAGTAGAGATCCTGCTCTTCGAACACGGCCACCGTGTCCGGGGTGCCGAGCGCCGCGAGCACCCCGGCGTTGGCCGCCTCTACGATCCGACTGGCCGGGATCCGGCCGGCGTCACCAAGGCGGGCGCGCCGTTGCTCCGGAATCGGCATGACGCCGTGGTCCGCTGAGAGCGCAACGACGTACTGATCCGGTCCGACCGCCGCATCGAAGTGGTCGAGCAAGGTGCCGACCGTGCGATCGAGCCGGATCAGGATGTCCTGCACTTCGTGGCTGCGCGGACCGTAGTCATGGCCGGTCCAGTCGAGGGCTGGGAAGCCTATCGCGAGATAGTCGGTGGACTCGCGTTGACCGAGTTCGAGCGCGTCGACGGCGGCCGCCGCGAGACGGCCGAGGTAGTCGTTCGACCACGGACTGTTCTCCCACTGTTCTGCGAAGACCTCGTCTGGAGTGTTGTTTCGACCGACCAGCGGATACGGGAACGAATCCGTCCAACCCTCCCGAGGATTACTGGCCTCGGTGACGCCGTCGAAGAGATACGTCTCTTCTGGAAGTGCCCGCGTCCAGATCGTTCCAAGGGCCTGCTCGACCGGGTTCGCATCCAGAAACTGCTCGATGAATCGAATCCTGCGGTCGGTGTATGCGGTCGAGGTCACCCAGGTGAAATCCTCTCGCCACAGGGCAGCGTCAGACCGCTGCCCGGCGAGCGACACCCCAACTCGCGGCTTGATCGCCAAGCTCACCGTACGCGTGCCCGGCAGCTGCATCTTCAACTCGTCGGCGAGCGTCGGTACGAGCAGGTTTCCCGGGCCGTGGGCCCCGTCGACGGGCGCACCGTAGCTCAGTAGCGGCGCAGACGCGTCATCGGCGCAAGCCCGCAGCCGGCCTTCCGATCGGTCGTACCAGTTGTTGCCGATGAGACCGTGGCTTTCGGGCAGGCTGCCGGTCGAGATCGTCGCGTGGCCGGCGCAGGTATTCGTCTGGAAGTATGGATACGCCGCCTGCCGGAACCAGGCGCCGTCATCGACCAGGCGCTTCAGCCCCGACGTCCACTGGTGCTGGAATCGGCCAATATAGTCGGCCCGCATCTGATCGACGACGATCAAGACGACCAGCTTCGGGCGTTCGGTCTGGGCGGCCAGGGAGCCGGCGGTGAGCAACAACGCCAGGCCGGCGGCGACGGAGGTGGAACGCATGCCGCGCAGCATCTGCGATCTGATAGAGCGCGGTCAAGCGGCAACGGCCGGCGACTACTCGTCCCTGAGGGCCGTCGCCGGATCGATCCGGGTCGCGCGCCGTGAGGGGACGAGGCACGCCGTCAGGCCGACGATCGTCAACATTGCTGCCACCGCGGTGAAGACCATCGGATCGGTCGGCTCGACGGCGTAGAGCAGACTCGAGATAAGCTGGGTGAGTCCCAGCGCGCCGGCCCCGCCGACCACGAGGCCGGTGCCCACGAGCGCGCCGCCCTGCTAGAGCATCTGCCGCACGATGCGGGCCGGTTCGGCACCCAGCGCCATCCGGATGCCGATCTCCTTGGTCCGCTGGCTGACCGCGAAGGCGAGGACACCGTAGATGCCGAGCGCCGAGAGCGCGAGCGCCACGCCGGCGAAGAACAGCAGCAGCGTCACCGGCGTCCGGCGCTGTCCGAGCGAATCATCCAGGCGGGTCGCCATCACCTGCACGTCGTAGAGCGGCAGCTGCGGATCGAGGTCGAGAATCGTCGATCGTACCGTGTTGCCAAGCGGCGCAGCCGCGCCGTCGGCGCGGATGACCACGGTCATGTCGGCGATCCGCGATCTCCGGCTGCCAACCTCTTCCTGCGCCATCGCGCTGTAGACCGCGCCCCGGTCATCCTGCTCGGCGAGATCGTCCACCTTCACCGTCCCGACGAGGCCGACAACCGTCTCCCAGGGGTTGCCGTCTCCGCCGCCGTGGTGCAGCCGCTTGCCGATCGGGTTCTCGCCAGGCCAGAACTTCTGAGCGAAGTCCTGATCGACGATGGCGACGAGCGGCGCCTCGGCGTCGTCGCGGGCGTCGAACGGGCGGCCGTCGGTCAGCGGGATTCCCATCGCCGCGAAGTAGGCGCCGTCGATCCAGACGTTGTGCGGCAGCGGCAGCCCCTCGTCGGGTCCGAGCGCGTAGCCTTCCGGCACGACCACGCTCTTGTTGCCGTCGTCACTGAACGGGAGCAGCGTCGTGAGGCCGACGTCGGTCACGCCCGGCAACGCCTCGATCGCGTCGCGGGCCCGCCCGTTGAAAGCGTGCGCCGCGCCGGTGTCATAGCGGGTCAGCGGCAGGGAGAGTTGCGCGGTCAGCACCTGTGCCGGGCGAAATCCGGGATCGACGTCGAGCACGCGCGCGAAGCTCACGGCCAACAGGCCGGCGCCGATCAGCAGCACGAACGCCAGCGAGACCTGCGCGACGACCAGGACGCTGCGCGTCCTCGCAGATCCACCGGCCGACGCCGAGCGGCCGCCCTGGCGCAGCAGCCGTTCGAGATCGCCACGCGAGAGGTGCCACGCCGGGATGGCGCCGAACACGAGGCCGGTGACTGTGGCCAGGACGGCGGTGAACGCCACGACGCTGCCGTCGATCGCCACGTCGACGTTAGGTGGCAGTCCGCCCAGTTCGAGTTGGGCGAAGAACTCGACGCCGGCGGCGCCGACCGCGAGGCCGGCTCCGCCGCCGATGATCGCCAGGACGAGACTCTCGGTCAGCAGCTGTCGCATCACGCGCCATCGTCCCGCGCCCATGGCGAACCGGATCGCCAGCTCCTGCGTCCGGCCGGTGGCCCGGGTCAACAGCAGGTTGGCAATGTTGACGCAGCCGATGAGCAGGACAAGCAGGACGCTGGCCTGCAGGACGTAGAGCGTGGGACGAACACCCCGCACGAGCTGATCCCGGAGGCCGATGACGACCGTGCCGAATCTCATGCGCTCGACGAACGAACGGTATCCGGGAAACTGCTCTAGCACCCGCGCATTGAGCGCGTCGATCCGTTCTTGCGCCAGGGCGACGCTCACGCCCGGCTGCAACCGCCCGATCATCGTCGCGTAGTTGCCGTGACGTGCGTCGTCGGACCGTTCCTGATCGGAGAAGGCCCACGGACGCAGGATGGCGAGGTCGCGCGCCAGGACGGTGAATCCGGCCGGCATGACGCCGACGATGTCGTGATCGATCCCGTCGACCCTGATGGTCTGGCCGACGGCCGCCGGCGAGCCCGCGAACATCTCCTGCCAGAGCCCGCGACTCAGAATCGCGACACGGTCGTTGCCGGGCTCGGCGTCGGCCTCGGTGAACGGCCGGCCGAGCGCGGGCTGGGTGCGGAGGACGTCGAACAACGTCGGCGTCGTCCGGGCGCCCAGGACCCGCTGTGGGGCGCCGTCGTCGCCGATCGTGTAGTTCTGGAAGTTGAACAGTGACAGCGACTCGAAGACGTCGGTCTCGGCGCGTCGGTCGAAATAGTCGGGCGGACTGTTCTCGCCGGAGGTGCCTGGCGCGACGGCCGGGTAGATGTTGAAGAGTGTGACCAGCCGATCGCCCTCCGGAAAGGGCAGGGGGCGGAGCAGCACACCGTGAATGACGCTGAAGATGGTGGTGTTCGCGCCGATGCAGAGCGCCAGGGTCAGCAGCGCCACCGCCGTGAAGCCGGGTGTGCGGCGCATCGTCCGGAGGGCGATGCGGACGTCTTGCCAGACCTGTTCGAGCAGGGCGCCGACTCTGACGTCCCGCGAGAGTTCCTTGACCTGGTCGACGCCGCCCAGTTCGAGCCGTGCCGCCCGGCCGGCCTCCGCTGGTGGGAGTCCGGCGGCAGTCTTCTCATCGATCAGCATGCCGAGATACCCCTCCACCTCGTCGTCGAGGTCTCGCTCGACGCGGTTGCGGCGAAAGAGATTCTTGAAGAGGCTCGACAGGCGGGTAGACCAGGACATCGGGTGCCTCATCAAGTGGCCCGGAGCGCCCGGCCCATGGCCAGCGCCACCCGCTGCCAGTGCTCGGATTTCGTCCGCAGCTGCCGCCGGCCCGACGGCGTCAGCTCGTAGTACTTGGCGCGCCGGTTGTTCTCGGATTCGCCCCATTCGGCGGTGAGCCACCCGTCCTGCTCCAGCCGGTGCAGCGCTGGAAAGAGCGAGCCGGGTTTCACGTTGAAGGTGCCCCGGGAGATCTGTTCGATCCGCCGAGCGATCCCGAGCCCGTGGTTCGGGCCCAGTGCCAGCGCTTTCAGAATCAGCAGGTCGAGGGTGCCCTGCAGGAGGTCGATCGGTTCAGATCGTTCAGTCATCGTCACGTCCTATCGAATATCTATAGGAAAGCATCGTTCCTATAGATTGTCAATAGGAGTGATCCAGCATCAGCCTCCGCGCTTCATGCTTCCGGAGAGCAAGGCATTGAAGAGGATGCGGAACGAGCCGAATGGCTGCCCGCGCCACTGCGGCCTGAAGCCGAGCAGGACGACCCGTCCGTCTCCGTGCCGCACCTCGAGCGCCGCGGCGCGGTCGTGCAGGCGATCTTCACCGAGCAGGTAGCCCGAGAGCAGCGGCGACCCGGTCGAGGCGTAGTTCGCCAGCGTCTGACCCTCGAAGCCGTCCAGGGTCTCGAACGCCGGGCTCCGGCCGAAGAACACGGCGCTTCGCCGCGGCACGCCGGCCATGATCGGATGCGAGGTGTCCGCCTCGATCTCGAGCAATGACCCGCCGGCGAAGAACTCGCCGCGTGACAGGCCCGACAGCACGTTTCTCACCGGGAGGCCCAGCGCTTCGATGGCGAAGCCACTCGCCCCGTTCAGGCAGACGAGCGTCCCGCCGTCGCGGACGAACCGAGCGAGCGCGCGAACACCCTCGAGGCCGATGCCGCCAGCGTAGCGCGGCGGCACGACACCCTCGGCGAATCCGTCGACGATCGCGCTGCGGCCGGGATCGGTCAGGACGATGACGTCGTAGCGCGCGCCGAGATCGCTCGAACGCATCTCGACGTCACGGATGTTCGTGAAGTCGAATTCGAAGCGTTCGAACACCCAGCGCGTCCAGCCCTCGTCCATGCTCGGATTCCACGGGCGGTGCAGGCCGATCGTCGGCCGCGTCAACTCGACGCCCACCGCCGGTGCCGCGGTCGCCGCGACCCGCAGCTCACCGATTGACGCCCGCGCGTCCGGCCCGAGTCCAGAGATGACGAACGCGGCGCCGGCATCGTCCTGCCGTAGCTGGACTCGGCCGCCGGATTGCCACGCGCGATTGACCGCGCGGAACGCGTTGAGCTGGGCCGCGTCGACGGCGAAGGTGCCGTCGTCGGGAACGCTGCTCGCACGCGGCACGATGCCAGCGGCCACCGGGTTCGTGTCGAAGCCGACGCCGGGAACGCTGTCGAACGGCGCGGCGTCCTTGCCATGCTCGCCGTCACGCCAATCGACGACCGGGCCGTGGGCGAGCGCCATGGCCGATCGCACGGTATCGGTCAGCGGCGATCGCGCCTCGATCACGCGGGCGCCCATCTGCTGCGAGAGCGTCCAGCCCGCGGCATCGTACGGCTGCTCGAGCGGGCCATCGGGAAACTCGCGGAGATCCGGATAGGTCTGGACCTCGAGTACCTGACGCGCCAGTTCGGCGAACTCTTGATTCATCGGGATGACCCAGGTGCCGGCGTCGTAGGCCGTCCCTTCGACGGTGACGTCGGATTGCAGCTCGTGTACCCGGATGCCGTTGAATGCGAGTCGGCGCAGCAATTCCACGGGGGCCATCGGATCGCGCTGATCCTGCGGCACGAAGTACGCGAACGGCGCTTCGGCCTCGTACTTGGCGATTGTGTCGCGCCCGGTCTGATAGCGGTTGTAGAGCAGGTCGTCCTTGTACTTCGCGGCGAAATCCAGCACCGAGAGCGACGCCGTCTCCATGTATTCGACCGCGTCGCGGAGCCGCCACCAGCCGCCGCGCCACGGACTTGGGTAGAGCGATTCCGATCGCAGATCACGCTGTCGCGCCGGGAAGTCCTGAACGGTGTAGAAGTGCGGTGTCGCGTAGCGGTACAGGGCGGTTTCCGTCCAGAACGACGCGCGGTTCTGCAGCATCGGCAGGTAGTCGACGTAGCCGGGATACCAGGCGTCGTAGCCGGTGCCCTTGTGGGTGGCGCCGATCTGGCCGCGTTCCTCCAGCCCTTGTGCCATGAGCATGCCGATCGTGTTGACCGTGCGCGACATCAGCGGATGCACACGGCGGCCGATCGGCTCGGCGAACGGCGGCAGCCAGATGCGCGTGGGGAAGGGCGCGGTCTGATGCTGCGTGTAGACGATCTGCGGCTCCCACTCTTGCAGCGTCCTGGCAATGACGCGCGACTCGATCATGTTGAGCATGTAGGCATCACGATTGTTGTCGTGCCCGACATACTTCTGATAGAGCGCGGTGAGCGGCGCGATTTCGTAGGACGTGCCGACGTTCGACCGGTACCACTCGGCCACCATGTTCTGACCGTCGGGATTCAACGTCGGCCAGAGCATGAAGATCACGTTGTCGAGAATCGCCTGAATCTCGCGATCCGCGCTGCCCGTGAGCAGGTCGTAGGCCAGTTGCAGCGTGTGCTGCGCCGTAGCCACCTCGGTGGAGTGCACGCCACCGTCGATGTGGACGATTGCCTTGCCCTCACGCGCGAGCGCGCGGGCCTCGTCGTCGGTCAACCCCTGCGGGTGCGCGAGCCGGACGGCGATCTCTCGGTAGCGCTCGAGGTTGGCCAGGTTGTCCGCGGACGAGATGAACGCCACGTGGACCGGGTTGCCGAAGGACGTCTCGCCGACATGGACCAGCGTCAGTTCATCGGTGGCCGCGTCGAGCCGCTCGAAGTAGGCGATCGCGTCGTCGTACGACGCCAGGTGAAAGTCGGCTCCCACGGTGTATCCCAGGACCGACTCCGGTGTCGGCACCTGGGCCGTTGCGGGCACCGCCCAGATCAACAGTACCGCCGCACAGCCCCAGGTCGATAGCGCTCGTCTCGTCACAACTCACTCCTGTGGGCGCGGTCGGGGGAACGTTCCCTCGCGCATCGCCGCGTGGTACGCGAAGCTCGCCATCACCACCGAGTTGATCATCAGGTCGCGCGGCAGCAGCTTGTCGTAGACGTCCATGTTGAAGTGGTGGGTCCTGGCTCGGTAGTCGATCCGGTCCTGCACGAACTGGAACCCGGGCAGTCCTACCTGATTGAACGCCAGGTGATCGGTGCCTCTGTTGCTGAACTGCGAAATCGTCTCGACCTTCAGGTCCTGGAACGGGGCCATCCAGGCCTTGAGGATCGGCGTCGCCTGGGCGTTGCCCTGGGTGTGCACGCCGCGGAACTGGCCGGTCCCGTTGTCCATGTTGAAGTAGACCGAGAACGTGTCGTGGTCGGGCGTGTACACACCGTCTTCCCCGAAGTGGTGCCGGATGTAGCCCCGGGAACCGACCAGACCCATCTCCTCCTGGCTCCACAGCGCCACGCGAATCGTGCGGCGCGGCCGGACCCCGATCGCCTCGAGAATGCGCATCGCCTCGAGCACGACGGAGACGCCGCTGGCGTTGTCGGTGGCGCCGGTGCCGGTGTGCCACGAATCCAGGTGCGCACCGATCATCACGACCTCGTCGGCGAGATCGGTACCGGGGATCTCCGCGATCACGTTGTAGCCCGATGGATCCGATTCATCGAACCCGACGCGGACCTCGACGTCCATTGTCACCGGGAGGCCGCGCTCGAGAATCCGGTAGATCCGGTTGTAGTGCTCCGTCGCGACGGCGAGCGTGGGCAGCGCGTTCTCGACACCCGCGCGGGTCCGGTCGCTCCGCGTCGTTGCGTGGCCGGTGGCGTACACCGTCCCGTCGCTCCCGATGCTCGCCGCGAGCACGACGGCGACGCCTTCGGCCTTGTAGAATGCCTCCACCTCGGCGGCGGAGATCCCCTCCCGTCGGAAGGTCGACTGCTCCAGCTGGCCGCGTGCGTGCCGGCGGATGAGGAGGTCGACGCCCTCGGTCTCGAAGACGCCCAGCGATTCCTCGTCGTGCCGGAACGCGTCCTGCACGAAGCGCGGGCCCATCGACATCGGCGGCGTGGAGAGCACGACCGCGCCGTCGAGGAGGCCGCGATACTGGTCGAGGTCTTCCGGCGTCTGGATGGTCGCGATGACGGCGTTCGTGACCACCGGCGCGCCCGTTCCGGGTGTCAGGGCGAGCGGGTAGGCGATCACCATCTGGTAGTCGGGCGCGGTCATGTGCACCGACACCCGCTGGATCTCCCACCCGACGGTCTCGTCGCCCCAGGGCTCTTTCTCGACGCCGGACAGACCGAACTCCGTCATCCGGGCCATCGCCCACTCCTGGGCCTGGCGCATGTTCGGCGACCCGGTGAACCGCGGGCCAATCACGTCGGCCAGATAGCCGGCGCTCTCCATCACCTGGGAGTTGTCGAATCCCTCGGCCCGGATGTCGTCGACGACCTCCCAGTGGACCGGTTCCTGCGCCGGGGTGTGAGACGGAACGAGGAAGATCGCCGCCGCGAGAGCCAGGCTCCCAGTCGATTTACGCATCAGAATCCCTACCTCGATTGCTGGTTGTCGAAGATCGGTCAGACCATTCGCCGGGCCATGAGCGGGCCGAGGTGCATCGTCAGGTCGTACACCGACCCGTTGAACTCCGCCGCCAGATCCTCGGGACGCGATCCGTCCTCCCAGTCGAAGACGGTCACCTCGTCGCCGATCTGCACGCGGCCCTCGGCACCGATCTCGACCATCGTGTGGCTCGCCGAGATGGCGGCGATGATCGGATAGCGTCTGCCGCCGATCGTCAGGCGGCCGCCCTGGGCCGCGGCGCGTGGCAGCCCGTCGACGTGCCCGATCGGCAAGGTCGCGATCCAGACATCGTTCTCGGCCTCGTAGGCCCGGCCGTAGCCGGCGGTTTCCCCGCGGCGGAGCTGCTTGACGTAGGCGACCTTCGCTCGCATCGCCACCGCCGGCCGCAGATCGAGGACGCCCAGCTCCCGAAACGGCGGCTCGGAGTAGACGCCGTAGATCGCCATGCCGACGCGTACCATGTCGAGGAATGCATCCGGATGCTCGAACAGCCCGAAGCTCGACGCGGCGTGCAGCCGCCCGATGTCGACGCCCTCGGCGCGCAGTGTCGATCCCACCTCCTGCAGCCTTTCGATCTGCATCGGGTCGAGTTCGGCGTCCTCGGACAGCGTCGTCTGGAGCCCCTCGATCCTCACCCCGGCTCGGCCGGCCAGATCGCGTACGAGCGGTGCCGCATCTCGCGCCGGCACGCCGACCCGGCCCATGCCGGTATCGAGGCAGACGTGAATCGGAATCGTCTTCTGCAGCTTCGCCGCCACCCGCTCCAGCGCGTCGCCAATCGGCGTGTAGACCATCGGCATGATGTCGCGTGCGACCATCTCCTCGAGGTTTGCCTCGTCGAACGGCCCCATCAGGAGCACCGGCTTGCGGATGCCTGCGTCGCGCAGTGCCACCGCTTCGTTCAGCTTCACGACCGCCATGCCCTCGACGGCATCCAGCGGATCCAGGATCCGCCCCGCGTTGGCGATGCCGAGGCCGTAGGCGTTGTTCTTGATGACGGCCATGATCGGCCGACCCTTGACACGCTGAGAGATCACCTCGATGTTGTGGCGAAGATTGTCGGCGTGCACCTCGACCCACGGATCGAACGACGAGTGCACGGCGCTGTCCGAACGCGCCGATGTCTGTGCGGCGACGTCGAGCGGCCGCAGCGCGGGCGCGGCCGCCGTCGCGGCCATCGCCGTCAGAAAGGTCCGGCGTCCAGGCGCCTTCGGTGTGGTCGGTTGAGAAAGTTTCTTCGGGGCCATGCGTCTCACCTCGGTGTGCGTTGGTCGTTCAATTGCCCGTTCGCATCGATCTTGACGACGAGCCAACGACCCGAGTGGGCCGCCGGATCGACGTCGGTCACGCGGGCCGTGGGGCGGCCCTGACCGGTCAAGGTCGTGATCTCGACATCGACAGATCCCTCCTCGGCCAGGCCGACATGCACCGGTAGGGCACTCTGCGAGTTGTACCCCGAGCCCGTGTCGACGATGCCCATCCCGAGCAGCCGATCGGTGCCGGTCGCGAACACTCGGACCTCCGAGCCCGCACGTGTGTAGTGGCCGTTGCCGTCGAGCACCATCACCTGAAGCGAGCGGCTGGCCTGCGGCCCGTTCGTCCGGTTGAAGGCGACGTAGTGCATCCCGTCGGGCGTGCCGCCGGTCAACGCGAGGTCGAGGTCGCCGTCCAGATCGAAGTCGGCCCACTGTGCGCCATGGTCGGAAGCGAGATCTCCGAGCACGTCGGGCGTGACATCGATGAACCGCTCGCCGTCGTTGCGCAGCAGATAGTCGCGATACTGCTTGCCGCCCGTCACGGTGCCGTTCACGTAGAGGTCGAGTCGGCCGTCATTGTCGTAGTCGCCCCAGGTACCAGTGTCGTAAAAGCTGTCGATGGCCAGCCCCACCTGCGGCGCCACGTTCTCGAAACGACCGTTGTCGAGGTTGCGCAGCAGCCCGTTCGGGCCGTAGTTCGCCGTGAAGACGTCCAGCGCACCGTCGTTGTCGTAATCCGCCAGTGTCGGTCGCACGCTGCCGTTCGATCGGAAGCCGAGCGGTCGTCCGCCGGCGGCCGTGCCCGACTCGATCGCGACATCGACGAAGCGCGTGCCGTCGTTTCGGAACAGGCCGTTGGCGTCGCCGTCCATGTTGGCGACGTAGAGATCGAGGTCGCCGTCCTTGTCGTAGTCGAACCAGACCGCCCCGACAGTCCGGCGCCCATCATCCACGCCCAGCGCCTCGGCGACGTCGGTGAACCGGCCGTCGTCGTTGCGGAAGAGCACGTTCGGCTTGTCCCGGAGTCCGAGGAAGAGATCGACGTCGCCGTCGTGGTCATAGTCGACCCAGCTCGCCTGCCTGAAGCTCCCGGAGAGTCCGATCCCGGCCGCGTCGGTCACGTCGGTGAACCTGGCGCCGTTGCCTTCGTTTCGGTACAACCGGTTCGAGCTGCCTTGCCGCGAGACGAAGCCGACGTACAGATCGAGGTGGCCGTCGCCGTCGTAGTCGCCCCAGGCGGCGGCGCGGGTCACGTCGTTGTCGGCGAGTCCAACCTCGACGGCGACGTCCGTCAGCACGCCGCCATCGTTCCGGTACATCCGGTTCGGCTGCTGGCTGAACCCGACGAACATGTCGAGGTCGCCATCGTTGTCGATGTCGCCGATCGCGTTGGTGAAGGCGTTGCCGTCCGCGAGCGCCGCCTGCTCGGTCAGTTCGAACGACGGTCGCGTGCCAGCCGAATCCAGGCGCTCGAAGTGCTCGGCAATCCACCCCACCCATCGCCGCCTGACGTCGCGCCGGTGCACCGGGTCGGGCGGGAAGTGGCCGCTCACCGGATAAGCGATGAACGACGTCTCGACGCCGTTGTCCTCGAGCGCATGGTAGAGCTTGTAGGACTGGCTCACGGTCACGCGCTTGTCACCCGTGGCGTGGAGAATCAGGGTGGGGGTCCGGATCTGGTGGGCGTAGGCCATCGGTGACTGCCGCCAGTAGTTCATCGCGTTGTCGTTGAGCCACGGCGATCCGTCGAGTCCGCCGCCGGCCCAGACGTTCATGTCGGCCATGCTGTACCAGTCGAACCAGTCGGTCACCGAAGCGCCCGCCACCGCGGCCGCCCATCCGTCGTAGTGCGCGGTGAGCCAGGCGGTCATATAGCCGCCGTACGACCAGCCCGAGACGGCGATGCGATCGTCGTCGACGATGCCGAGCACCTTGACCGCGTCGACACCCGACATCACGTCACGTCCCGGCCCGTCGCCCGCGTCGTTGATCACGGCGCTCTGGAACGCGTCCCCCTGCGTGCTGCTGCCGCGGTAGTTCGGGCTGAAGACCAGCCATCCCTGCGCGGCCAGGATCTGGTTGAACGTACTGAACGACTCGATCGACGCGCCCATCGGACCGCCGTGGATGCTGAGGACGAGTGGATAGCGCACACCCTCCTCGAAATCAGGCGGGTAGATGAGGATGCCGTTCTGATCGAACCCATCCGGACCATCCCAGGTGATCGTCTCCACGTCGCCGAGCCGCATCGAGGCCAGCCGGGCATTGAAGTCAGTCAATCGCCGCGGCTCCCACGTACCGGCGGCCATGGCGTACAGCTCGGAAGGCCGGTCAGGCTCCCGGCCGATGAAGGCCACGGTACCGTCAGATGCCACGGCCGGATTGGACGCCGGGTGAATCGGCCCGAGATCGATGCGCTCGGACGCGCCGTCGAGCGCAACCTGCCAGAAGGCGCGCGACGTCAGGTCGGTCCCGGAGACCAGCAGCGTCTGGTCGTTGAGCCAGGCCAGTCCGCCGAGGCTCCGATCGATCGCTTCCGTCACGTCCAGGGCCGCACCGCCGCCGATCGGCTGCAGGAAGATGCCCGATGGGTGGAAGCCCGCCTCACGACCTCGCGAGCGGCCGAACGCCAGGAACTCGCCGCCGGGCGAGAACGCGCGCAGCGAGACACTGGCATCGGTGACGAGTGGGCGCTGTTCGCCCGATTCGAGATCCAGAACCCGGATGGCGGATCGGATGCTCTCGCCGGAGTGCGGACGCGGCAGGACGCGGAGGGCGATGGTCGAACCATCTGGCGACACGGCCAGGTCGGTGAAGCTCTCCACCCCCTCGGTGAGCCGGGAGGTCTCCCGATCCTCGATCGATACCTTCCAAACGTGTGCCGGGGCCGGGGCGGCCTGCGCGAGGTAGCTGTTGTAGCCAACCTCGAACGACCGGTTGTGGCGCTCCTCTCCGTCAGGCGCCTCGGTTGCGTCCGGGACGGTATAGAGAAGATGCGATCCGTCCGGCGTCCAGCGAAACGTCCGCACACCCTGTTTGCCATTGGTGATCTGCATTGCCTCACCGCCGGTCATGGACAGCACGAACAGTTGCGCCCCGCCTTCGCCCTCACCCGAGTCCACGAACGCCAGCCGGTCACCCGACGGTGACCAGCGCGGCTGGCCGACGGCCCGCCGCTGGGGCGTCAGGTCGCGCTGGGTGCCCGTCGCCACATCGACCATGACCAGCGTCCGGTCGAACCGGTTGTCGTCGTAGTTGGGTCGGCTCGTGACGATCACGACCGACTGTCCGTCGGGTGAGATGGCTGGGGCTGACAGCCCGACGTCGAGCCGGAGGTCGTCCACCGTCAGCGTCCGGGTCTGCGCCGAGAGCCCTGGCGCGAAGATCGTGACGAGCGCGACGACCGTCGCACTCCGAAGACGTTCCGAAACACTCATAGTGACCGTCCCATGCTCCAAGAGGTGCCGAGCCTAGCCTAGAGGCACGCGAGAAACTCCGCGGAGCTAACCCTCACCACCCCAGGCGATATCGAACACCGCACGGCGCACCTCGCTGAACTCCTCGCCCACGACGTTCGTGAGCATCACGATGGTCGTGTCGTTCTCGCCCGTGCTGAACGTCGCGGTCGCGAGAAAGCCGTTCGTGCTGCCGCCGTGCTGCGCGATCATGCGGCCGTCGGGTCCTTCCGCCAGTCGCCAGCCTAGACCGTATCCGACCGGCGCTCCGCTGGCGAGTCGGGCTGGCGTCAGCGCCATCTCGAGCGTTTCTGGCTGCAGGAGCCTGCCGGTCTTCAGCCCCTGTCCGAATGCGAAGAGATCGTCGACGGTCGAGAACACCTCATCGTCCCCATACGTCAGGCCGAATACCGATGGGCGCTCGGTCGTTGGCCGTGGGACGTCGCGGACCAGTCGTCCATCATCGGCCGTGCGATAGCCCGTGGCCCGATTGGCGATCGTCGGATCGGCCATCAGGCTGTACACGAATGTGCGTTCGAGCCCGACTGGCTCAAAGATGTTCTCCTGCAGAAACGCGTCGAACCGCTGGCCGGAGACCTGCTCGACGATCAACGCCAGCAGGAGGTACGACGTGTTGCTGTACCGGTACTCGGTTCCAGGATCCGTCAACAGCGGGGGCTGCTCCTGCTCGATGAAGGCCAGGTAGTCACTGTTCGTATACGGAGGATACGCCGTGTTGTAGAAGCGGTCGAACGGCGTTCGGAGCTGCGGCTGGCAACAGACGTCGAAGAGGCCGGATGTGTGGCTGAGCATCCGCTCGAGCGTCACCCCTTCGTACGGCAACGTGGGGAAATACTTCGTCAGGCTGTCGCTCAGGCTCAGCGCGCCGCGCTCGGCCAGCAGGAGAACGGCCGTGGCCGTGAACGGCTTCGACACCGACCCGACCTCGAACGCCGTGCCGGCGTTCAGCGGCTCGTGGGTGGCGAAATCTGTCACACCGAACGCCTTCCTGAACGTGACCTCGTCCTCTTCGGCCAGCAGGACGACACCGTTGAACCGGCCGCGCCCATGGAAATCGGTCAAGAGCTCGTCGAGCCGGCGCGCACGACCAGTCGACGCTGAGTTTGACGACGGGGCGCCCCGCACCGTCATCCCCGAGGCCGAGGACGCGGCCGACCCACCGCTCGCGCTGGCACCGCCACCGTCATGGCGGAGAACCCAACCCGGACGAGCGCCGGTGTGCTGACCGTCGGCGATGACCACCTGTCCGTTCACGATCAGCCAGTGCACGCCGGTCGACAGCTGATGAGGCTCGGCAAACGTCGCGTGCTCCGTGATGCCGTCGGGATCGAAGACGACGACGTCGGCCTTCTTCCCAACCGCGATGAGCCCCCGGTCGGTCAGACCGAGGCGCGATGCTGGCAGGCTCGTCATCTTTCGGATCGCTTCCGGCAGCGAGAGTTCGCCCCGCTCCCTGACGTAGCGTTGGAGCACTCTAGGAAACGTGCCGTACGATCGCGGATGCGGATGGCCGCTGGCGAGCACCCCGTCGGGCGCGAGCCCGCTGCCGTCGCTCCCGACCGTCGACCATGGCAGCGACAGGGCGAACTCGACATCGGCCTCCCGCATACCGAAGAAGACGCCACCGGTCGACCCTTCCGCGCGCTCGATGAGCTGGAGGTAGGCCTCGGCCGGCTCGACTCCGAGCGCGCTGGCAATCTCGCCGATGTACTTTCCCTCGAAGCGCCGGTCCGGCTCGTGCGTCGTCCGTCCGAACATGATCGTGTCGGGCGTGCGGCCGGCCAGGCCGCTGGCCAGTGTAGTGGCGACGTCCTGCCGGATGCGCTCGCGCGTCTCCGGATCGCGGAGCCTCTCGACCAGCTGTTGCCTGCCGCCTTCCTGAGCCCAGTCGGGAATCCGCATATTCAGCGTCGACTGCCCCGCCGCGTACGGATACACGTTGGCGTAAACTCTCACGCCGTCGCGCTGCGCCTCTTCGATCGCAGCGACGCCGTCGCGAATCGTCGGACTCTCCTGGCCGCCGGCCAGACGCACCGATGCCCGCTTGAAGTGGAGCACTTCCACCTGAACACTGGCCTCTCTTCCGATTCGGATCGCTTCGTCGAGTGCATCGAGTAGCTGATCGTTCTCGTTTCGAATGTGGGAGACGTAGAGGCCGCCGTGCTGGCCAGCAATCGTGGCGAGCGCGATCAGCTCTTCGGTCGACGCGTAGCTATTCGGAGGATAGATGAGGCCGCTCGACAGGCCGACGGCGCCGTCTCGCATGGCGGCGTCGACCAACTGCTCCATCTGCTGCAGTTCCGCGCCGGTGGGCTCGCGGTTGTCATAGCCGACCACCGCCGCTCTTACCTGCCCGGATGCGACGGTCGACATGACGTTCACGCTCGACCCCTGGCGCTCGAGGCGCGCGAAGTACTCGGCAAGCGTCGTCCAATCGAGCTCGAGACCGAGGCTCGCCAGCGTCTGTTCGGCCTCAGACCTCACGGAGCCCTCCATCGGCGCGACAGAGCTCGATTCACCCAGAAGCTCGGTCGTGACCCCCTGGAACGTCTTCGACAACGCGCGCCCATCGACGAGCAGCGTGTAGTCCGAGTGGCTGTGCATGTCGATGAAGCCCGGCGTGACCGCCAGCCCCCGAGCGTCGACCACGCGGTCAGCGGCGGCGTCGGCCAGATCACCGACTGCCACAATGAGGTCGTCGCGAATGCCGACGTCGGCCGGCCTCGGGACATCCCCGCTTCCGTCGACGAGCTGGCCGCCTCGAATGACGACGTCGAGGGGCTGGCCCTGGTCGATGGTCGACGCGGGCGGTCCCGGCGCCACGCAGGAGAGCGACCAGAAGGCCAGACACGGCAGGACGGCGAGCCGTGATCGCTTCATGACGTCTTGCCTTTCCTCGAGATGCTCATGATGGCGCTCCATGACCCATGATCGATGACGTGCCGGGAGATGGATTCTACGAGCAACGTGAGGCCTACGGCACCACAATCCCCGCCAGTCCCCGATCGGCCAGCGTCCGGTTGAATTCGGCCAGGTCGCCGTCGCGGACGTCGGTCATCTGCAGCTCGTAGGTGTCGAGCAGCTCCTTGTAGTTCTCGAAGACCTCGCGCTGCTGCGTCGTCGGCGGGAAGTCGGTCTGGCCGATGTAGCCGGCCAGGCTGCTCAGCTTCGCCAGCAGCTGGCGTGGCCAGCGAATTGAGTCCTGGCGTGCCGAGCCGCCCGACAGCCGCTGGTCGCTCAGCCGCATCTCGATCGCCAGCAGGCGGTCGTCCAGCGCTCGTGCCGACTCGCGGATCCCGTCGGCGTCGGGGTGATCCCCGAGCCGGCCGCCGACGTCGCCGAGTTGCTTCCGGATCGACTCGATCTCGTTGATGAGCACCACCGCGTCGTTCAGAACGTCGCGCAGCTCGAGCAGCAGCGCCGTCTGTTCGGTGATGTCGGCCTCGCTGCCTTCAGAGCTGGGGTCCTTCAGCACCGTGAGCGTCCGCGTCAGCTCGGTCTCGCCCACCGTCAGGCGAATCGTGTAGTCGCCCGGCGGCGCCAGCACGCCGACGCGGCCGCCATCGCCGATCGGCCTGACGCCGGTCTCCGGATCGGGCCGGACGTGCGAGTGCTGGTAGGCCGGCGTCTGGATCCGCGGCTCGTCGGTCTGTGTGTGGCGCAGGTCCCAGTGCACCCGGTTGATGCCGGCCGTGGTCGGCAGGTTCGACAGCGACCGGATCTCCGAGCCCGACGCGTCGAGGACGGCGAGGCTCAACCCCGCGTCATCTTCGAGATCCGCCGGCAAGTAGTAGTGGAGCGACGCGCCGTAGGTCGGGTTCGTGCCGGCGCCCGAGTCTTCGGGCTGGCTCATGACGCTCTCGCGGTTGCGGAACCTGTACGCCGGCCGCGGGTCGAAGAGGTGCGCGTCAGCCGCGAGCACGTCGGCGTCGAGCTGCTGCAGCGGCGTGATGTCGTCGAGGATCCAGAAGCCTCGGCCGTAGGTGCCGACGACTAGGTCGTTGAAGTGCGGCTGGATCGTCAGCCAGTGCGCCGGTGCGTGCGGCAGGTTGGTCTGCAGCGGGAGCCACTGCCCGCCGTCGTCGAACGAGACGTAGACCGCGTTCTCGGTGCCGGCGTAGAGCAGCCCCGCGCGCGTCGGATCCTCGCGGACGACGTGCACCGAGCTCAGGATGCTCGCTGGGATCGATTGGCTGATCTTCGTCCAGCTCTCGCCGTAGTCGGTCGTCTTGTAGATGAACGGGTCGAAATCGTTCACCTGATGCAAGTCGACGCTGATGTAGGTCGTGCCCACGTCGTGGGCCGATGGCTCGATGTTGCTGATCGTGCCCATCGGCGGCAGGTCGGGGATGGCATCGGTGAGGTCGTCCCAGGTGGCGCCGCCGTCGCGCGTCAGGTGCACCAGGCCGTCGTTCGAGCCGGCCCAGACCACGCCGGCCTCGAGCGGCGATTCGGCGATGGCGAAGAGCACGCCCGCGTAGGTCGGACTCACGTCTTCGGGCGTCAGGCCGCCGGTCTTCTGCTGCCGGCTCCGGTCGTTCCGCGTGAGATCCGGGCTGATCATCTCCCAGCTCTGCCCGCCGTTCGTCGTCACGTGCACGAACTGGCTGCCGACATACACGCGGTCGTGGTCGTGGGGCGAGATCGCGATCGGGAACGTCCACTGGAACCGGTAGGGCAGTTCGGCCGCCGCCCATCCCTCGGGATTGTCCGGCCAGACGCTGACGTTGCGGGCGTGGCCGGTCTCGAGGTCGTAGCGCTCAAGGATGCTGTCGTAGCAGCCCGACCAGACGATGTTGTTCTCCACCGGGTCGGGAATGGCGAAGCCCGACTCGCAGCCGCCGACCGAGTGCATCAGGCCGATCGGGATGCCGCCCGACTGCAGGCTGTTGCTCGGCACTCGGGCGGACGGGCCGTCCTGGCGGTTGCCGTAGACGTAGTAGGGAATCCGGTTGTCGGTGTAGGCGTGGTACATCTGAGCGATCGGCAGCCGCGGCCGCCACCACTGCGCGCCGCGGGTCGTCGAGATCGACACGCCGCCGTCGTGGCCGACGATCATCCGGTCGGGCAGCAGCGGGTCGATCCACATGTCGTGGTTGTCACCGCCCGCCGTGCCGCGTTCGATCGTGAGGCCGCCATCGAGCGAGACCGAGTGGCGGGTCGACATGAAGTGGATCTCGTCACGATCGTCAGGAGCCACCGCCGCGCGTGTGTAGTAGAGCGGCCGCTGCGCCAGCGTGTGGTCGGCGTTGACCATGCGCCAGGACTGTCCGCCGTCGTCCGAGCGCCAGAGCACGCCGGCGTGCTCGTCGAGTTCGGCGAAGTCGCCGTTCGAGTTCGTCTCGATCAGCGCGTAGATCCGGTTCGAGTCGTCGGGCGTCATCGCCAGGCCGATCTTGCCGATCGGCTTGTCGGGTAGCCCGCTGCCGGTCAGTTCCTCCCAGGTGTCGCCACCGTCGCGTGACGTCCAGAGGCCGCTGCCGGGCCCCCCGCTCTCGCGGCCCCAGGTCCAGATCTCCAGCTGCCACATGCCGGCGAAGAGGATCTCCGGGTTGTTCGGATCCATGATGATGTCGGCCGCGCCGGTCCGCTCGTCGACGAAGAGCACCCGCTCCCAACTGTCGCCGCCGTCGGTCGAGCGATAGACGCCGCGCTCGGGCTGCGGGCCGTAGGCGTGGCCGAGCGCGGCCGCGAAGACGATGTCGGCGTCGTTCGGGTGGATGACGATACGGCCGATCCGGCCGGTGGCGTCGAGGCCCATCCGGCGCCAGGTCTGGCCGGCGTCGGTCGATTTGTAGATGCCGTTGCCGTGCGAGATGTTGCTGCGGATGAACGTCTCGCCCGTGCCCGCCCAGACGACGTTCGGATTCACCGGGTCGATGGCCAGCGCGCCGATCGACGCGACCGGCTGATCGTCGAAGACCGGCTCCCAGTGGATGCCGCCGTCGACCGACTTGAACACGCCACCCGATGCGGCCCCGAGGTAGTAGATGTTCGGGTCGCCGGGCACGCCGACGACCGCGCTGACGCGGTTGCCGACCGGCCCGATATGTCGGTACTCGAGAGCGCTGAAGATCTCCGGGTCGAGTGCGTCGAGTGGCTGCGCAGACGAGTCCGACACGGCCGGCAGCAAGAGCGCGAAGAGTGCGAGTAGTGGAATGAACCGGACGGTGCGCGGCATCAGAGTCTCCCCAGGATGAGGTCGCGATCGACCCAACTATACCCGGAGGCGGCGGCTCGTGGGGCTACAGCCGCAGCAGCTGGTCGCGCAGGACGCGCGCCTGGGTGCGGCTGACCTTCAGTTCCTGCCCGTTGGTGAGCGTCACGGTCTGGGTGCCGCCCGGCAGGAGGCTGACCGACTTGAAGAGGTCGAGATTGGCCAGGGTGCCCCGGCTGAGCCGGACGAAGCGGGCCGGATCGAGCCGGGCTTCGAGGTCGCGCAGGGTATAGGTGATGACGTGGCGCTGGCTGTCGACGGTGGTGACCCTGAGCAGCTCGCCGTCGGCGACGACCGATGCCACATCTTTCACCGGGACGAGCACGACCTCATCCTTCCGCCTGACCGGGATCCGTTCGAGCCGGCCGCCGGCCGCCTTCTGATAGTCGGCGGCCGCAGCCTCGATGCGCGCCGCATCCTCCGCGCGCAGAGTGGCGTCCTCTAGCCGCTCGCGAGCGCGCGCGACGGTCTCGCGCAGTCGGGCGGCGCGGATCGGCTTCAGCAGGTAGTCGACCGCGTTCATCTCGAAGGCCTGGACCGCGTACTCGTCGTGCGCCGTCACGAAGGCGACGAGCGGAAGGCACTCGGGCTTCACCATCCGCACGACCTCGAAGCCGTCGAGGCCGGGCATCTGGATGTCGAGCAGGGCGAGCGCCGGGCGGGTCTCTTCGATCACTTTGACGGCTTCCGGGCCGGAGGCGGCCTCGCCGACCAGTTCGACCTCGTCCACCTTGCGCAGCATCGAGACCAGGTAGGAACGCGCCGGCCGCTCGTCGTCCGCGATGACCGCGCGCAGAATCATGACGTGCGGCGCCGGCCGCCGACTGTGGCGGTGAGGAGCGAATCGGCCTGGACCTCGGGAGCGGCTTCCAGCGGAAGCTCGATCTCGACCCGCGTGCCCTGGGCGGACTGCGTGTCGACCGTCAGGGCCGCGTTGTCGCCGTAGTAGCCGTGCAATCGTTGCCGGAGGTTGCCCAGGCCGACGCCGGTTCGCCGGTCGCGCTCGAGCGGATCGGCGGTCGCATCGGCACCGGTGTCATCGACGCGGATCGTCAGGCGGTTGCCGCCAGCCGTCGACGTGGATCGGTGGGCCGACACCGACACACGGCCCCCGTTGACCGACCGCTCGATGCCATGCTTGAGCGCGTTCTCGACGAGTGGCAGCACGATGAGCGGCGGCACACGCACCGTCTCCAGTCCGGCCGGCACGTCGATCGTCACGCCGAGGCGTTCCTCGAAGCGGGCGGTTTCGATCTCCAGGTAGCTGCGGATCAGGTCGATCTCACGGCCGAGCGTCGTGAACGCGCCTTCCGATCGCAGGACACGGCGGAGCAGATCGGTCAGGTCGAGCAGCGTGTCCAGGGCCCGGTCCGAGTCGGTCTGGATCAGGTGCCCCACGGTGTTCATGGCGTTGAAGAGGAAGTGCGGGTCGAGCTGGGCCCTCAGCGCCTTCAGTTCGGCCTCGGTGGCCAGCTTGCCGATCTGCTCCTCGCGCACCTGCTGCTCGTAGCGCTCGTGGACGATCCGCACCGCATCAATCCGCCGGGCGCCCATGACGGCGACGGCGTCGAGGAGCGCCTCGTCGGCCAGCGACAGCCGCCCGCCGGCTCCACACGTCAGCGACAACTGGTAGCGCGGCGGCTCGGCCGTCGGGAGCGTCATGATCGCGTGCGTGCGGCGTTCCTCGACCTGGACGAGCGCCGAAGCGCGCAACGGGTCGGCCGATGGATCGACGGCCGCGATCGGGTCGGTGTCGGGCCCAGGGGTTTCGGTCCAGGCGGCGTCAGCCGCATCGAGCGCCTCGGCAAGGCGCCCTCGGATCTGCTCGAGGACCGTCGACACGCTCCCACCGCCGGCGATCAGGCGCGCCAGCTCGAGGCGGAGTAATCCGTGGGGTTCGCGCCGGATGACGAGCGTGTCGACGAGCCAGGTGGCGCCCCGGCGAAGCGGCGCCGCCAGCAATGCGACGATCAGGCCGAGGACGATTCCCTGGACGCGCGGGTCGCGCAGCGGCGCCGCGCCGTCGCCGACGATCGCCTCCATGACCCCGTGCAGGGCGAACGCGGCGGCCACGAGGCCGAACAGGGTGAGGACGCGTTTCAGGAAGAGGTCGGCCAGCGCGAATCGATAGTCTTGATAGAGGATGGCGAACGCGAGCAGGAGCGAGGCGTGGTGGCCGATGAACTCGAGGGCCCACGCGTTGGGTCCGGTGTGGTACGCGAGGTCGAAGCCGAGGACCGCGACGAGTGCCAACGCCACGATCCAGAGCGTGCGGCGCCAGGCCAGCTGGCCGAGTGTCAAGAGCGCAAGTGGAATGATCAGGATGCCGAAGCCTGGCCCGATCAGGTGGTGCATCTCCGAGGACAGCGGAACGCCGAGCGTCGTGGCCGCGTAGACGTGCGAGATCGCGGCGGAGACGCTGAGCGTGTAGGCGGCAGCTGTCAGGAGCTTGATCTGCGGGGCGCGCGGGCCGCGCAGCTGGTCACGGAGCACCGAGTGGACGACGACCGCCGGCAGCAGGTCGACCGCCGCGAAGGTCGCGACACCCACTGCGACGCTGACCGGGACGATCGCCAGTTCCGCCGCGGCGTAGCGCCAGAGGCTACCGAGGTTCCAGACGCAGCCCATCACCGCCGTGGCGAGGGGCAGCGGATTCTCGCGACGCGTCGGCCAGACCATCGCGAACAACATCGCGTAGATCGTGATCGCGACGAGATAGCCGATGAGATGCGCGGCCGATCCGGCGTCGAGTGGAGACATGGTCAGGCTGCGAGAACCGGTTCTAGGCAGTCTAGCCCCCGGCGGGGCGGCGGCCAACCGATCCTGTATCAGTCGTCGTCAGGCGGCCACGAACGGCAGCAGGGCCGGGGTAAACGGGCCATGGGGTCACGGGCGTCTATCTGGGTGCGGCTCATCGGGCCTGTCCGTCCGCTTGCCGGGTGCCGGGAACCGGTCGTCGAAAAGCCCGGGATCGCTGCAAACACAAGGGTTATCGTTTCCGTCTAGGTCGGGTGGAGGCGACGTTATGTACCCGACGATGACGACCGGACCGATTGGACAAGATTTGAGAATCATGGAGTCTCGGACGCTCGCCCCGGTGCTCGGCGCGGTCCTGGCTCTGGCCGTCGCAACGGCCGCGCCGGTGCAGGCGCAGGAGCAGGATGTCGGCACCGCGGCCGCGACAGCGTCTGACGCGCCCGCGCCGTCCGGCCCGGCGATCGACGGGCCGCCGCCGCCCGTCCCGCCCGCCGTGCAGACGACTGGCGCCGACGGCCGCGTCACCGTGAGAGCCGTCCGCGTGCCCGAGGGTGTGGTCATCGACGGGCGCCTGTCCGATGAGATCTACGCGCAGATTCCGCCGATAGACGGTTTCATCCAGCAAGAGCCGGTCTCGGGCGATCCGGCCACCGAGGCCAGCGAAGTCTGGGTCCTGTTCGACGACGACAACCTCTACGTGGCGGCGCGGCTCTGGGACAGTCAGCCCGACCGGATCGTCGCGAACGAGATGCGCCGCGATCACTGGAACATCAGCCGCGGCGATAGCCTGACGGTCGCCCTGGACACGTTCTACGACCGTCGAAACGGCTTCATCTTCCAGACGAATCCGCTGGGCGCGCTCCGCGACGCGCAGGTGACGAGTGAGCGAGACGAGAACGACGACTGGAACACCGTCTGGAACGTCCGCACTGCCTGGTTCGAGGGCGGATGGACCGCGGAGATGGCCATTCCGTTCAAGTCGCTGCGCTACCAGGATCGGACCGATCAGTTGTGGGGCATCAACGTCCAGCGCAACGTCTCCTGGAAGAACGAGCGATCGTTCCTGAGCCCGGTTCCCGCGTCGGTCAGCTTCGGCGCGATCAACCGGTTCTCGTCGGCGGCCACGTTGGTCGGCATTCAGACGCCCGCCTCGGCCAAGAACATCGAGTTGAAGCCATACGGCATCTCCACCACCACGACCGACCGGACCCAGGACATCTCCAACGAGATCGCCGGCGACATCGGCTTCGACGCGAAGTACGGCGTGACGCGCGGGCTCACCGCCGACTTCACCGTCAACACCGACTTCGCGCAGGTCGAGGCGGACGACCAGCAGGTCAACCTGACCCGCTTCAGCCTCTTCTTCCCGGAGAAGCGCGAGTTCTTCCTCGAGGGCCAGGGCGTCTTCAATTTCGGCGGGCGCGAGAACCGGATCTGGGGGCCCGGTGGCGACACGCCGATCATCTTCCACAGCCGGCGAATCGGCATCGGCCAGAACGGCGAGGAGCCGATCCGGGCCGGTGGCCGGCTGACGGGTCGCGCCGGCGCGTTCACGCTCGGCATGATCAACATGCAGACCGCCGAGACCCAGGCCGGACTGTCGCCCGGCACGAATTTCAGCGTCTTCCGCGTGCGCCGCGACATCTTCCGCCGGAGCACGATCGGGCTCATCGGAACGCATCGCTCGCTCGCGCTCGACGGCGTCGGGTCGAACCAGTCCTACGGCGCCGACGCGAGCTTCGCGTTCTTCGAGAATCTGCAGATCGACACCTACTACGCCATGACCAAGACGCCGGAGCGCTCTGGCGATGATGCGAGCTACCGGACCAAGATCGAGAATGACGGCGACCGGTATGGGTTCGAGTACGAGCACCTGGCCGTCGGCGAGAACTTCAACCCCGAGATCGGCTTCGTCCGGCGCCGCGACTTCACGCTCAACCGCGGCCAGTTGAAGTTCAGCCCGCGTCCGACCTTCACCGACAAGGTTCGCAAGTTCAACTACTCGGCCGGCATCGACTACTTCGAGAACAGCGCGGGCCAGGTCGAGACACGCGAGTTCGAGGGCCGGTTCCGGACCGAGTTGCAGAACGGCGACGACTTCAACGTCGAGTACTCGAACACCTACGAGTTTCTCGACCGGCCGTTCTGGATCGGCAGCGGCGTGATCATTCCCGTCGGCGAGTACGACTTCCAGCGCGTGGGCGGGTCCTACCAGTTTGGCCCGCAGCGCAGGGTTGGGGGTTGGGCGAGTGCCGGATACGGGAGCTTCTACGGCGGCACCCGCACCGAGGCATCCTTCCGGGGCCGGGCCGAGGTGACGCCGCAGCTCTCGGTCGAGCCCCAGATCTCGGTCGACTGGGTCGACCTGCCTGGCGGGGCGTTCACGAGCACGCTGGCCGGTTCGCGCGTGACCTACACCGCGTCGCCGCGGATGTTCGTGGGCGCGCTGGTGCAGTACAGCTCGACCGATAGCGCGCTCAGCACCAACATCCGGTTCCGCTGG
Organism: Acidobacteria bacterium UBA2161; assembly: GCA_002328835.1. GTDB lineage: Bacteria > Acidobacteriota > Vicinamibacteria > Vicinamibacterales > UBA823 > UBA2161. Next base: position 99,885 of record DCWN01000023.1, read on the forward strand.
GAATATCAGCCCGGCAGCGATATCTTCGTGGTCTACAGCGAGGGGCGGGAGAAGCATCTGGACCCGCGCGCGGTGTCGGGCCTCCAGAATCGCGGATTCGCGATCAAGATGACCCGGTTGTTCAGATTCTGATGCCTTGGGCCCGGACACCGTCGGCCGTGCCGACGTTTGACTGAAAGAGGGAGACACGATGGACAGATTCACTGCCGGAGGTGCCGGCTGGTCCTGGTCGATGGGCGCGCTCGTGCTCGGCCTGGTGGTCGCCATCTCGTCCTGCAGTTCGACGACGGCGCAGCTGTCCGACGCTCCGGACACGCCGTTCAAGCTGGCGACGATCGGCGTCGGTGGCGGCGAGGTCGTGGGCGTGGTGCTGGGTGGTCAGATTCTCGAGCTGGCCGGCGCGAACGCCCATCTCGTCGCTGAAGCCGGCGTCGGCCCGATGGATCTGCCGAACGAGATGCGCGCGCTGATCGAGTCGTGGGAGGCGACCGCGCCGCGGATGTACCAGATTGCCAACTTCTTCCAGGACGGCGCCGACGCGTCATTGCCGTTCGTTCACGCCGAGGACGGCGCGTCAGTCGAAGCGCCGATCAAGTACCCGTGGAACATCCTGGCGGCGGCGGCCAACTACAAGGCCCACGCCGAGGGGATGGCGGGAGACGACGATGAGGAGGATGCCGAGGAAGAGCCCGCGCAGGGTCGCGGTGGCGGCGGCGGTGGACGCGGCGGCTTCGACCCGTCGCGAATCGCCGAGATCGATCCGGCCCGTGAGGCGCCGGTCATGTTCGCGAAGTCGCCCCGGTCGGGCATCATCGGGACCGGCGAGCCCTACTATGTTCCGCCGGGCCGCGGGCGGATCGACTGGGAAGGCGAGATGGCGGTGATCATCGGCAAGCCGGCCTACCTGGTGTCGGCCGAGGAGTCGCTCGACTACGTCTTCGGCTATAGCATCATGTACGACGTGAGCGACCGTGGCGGCCGCGTCCGCGAGGTGTCGATGTTCCCCGGTCCGAACTGGTTCGACGGGAAGAGCACGAACCGCGGCGCGCCGTTCGGCCCCTACATCGTGCCGAAGGAGTTCATGCCGAATCACGACGCGCTTCGGGTGCGGACCTGGGTAAATGGCGAGCTGATGCAGGACCAGACGACGGCCGACCTCATCTGGCCGCAGGAGCACCTGATCGCCTACACCACGTCGATCCTCACGCTCTACCCGGGCGATGTCATTGCCACCGGAACGCCCTCGGGCACCGGCGCCGAGCGCGGTGAGTTCGTGGGTGCCGGCGACGTCGTCGAGATCGAGATCGACGGCATCGGCCGGCTCACGACGCCGATCGAGGACTATCCGGGATAGTCAGGTCGCGGGGTGAACGTAAGGGCTGAGGGCCGGCGACGGTCCTCAGCCCTTTTCTTTTCCAGGCCATGCCGTACAATGGGCCCGTTCGCGACAGCCGAGCCACGCGATGGCGAGCCCCGTACTCCCGCGCACGTCGTCCCGTTGGATCTGCGGCCTCCTGGCCGCCGGTCTTCTTGCATTGGCCGCCGGCGTGGCCGAGGCGCAGTGGGGCGGCGGATGGCGGCGGTGGCGCGGCGGCCCCCCGCGCTTTCCGAGTGAGGTTGCGACTGACCGGTCGTTCGCGTTCGCGCGGGTGATGTTCCAGAGTGTCCGGCGCGAGCGAGGGGGCTACGGTTGGAGCACCGACTACCCGGACGCCGACTACAACTTCATGATTAGGCTGTCGGAGCTGACGAAGACGTCGGTCAGCTTCGGCAAGTACCGCGAGCCCAATCACGTCGTCGTCCGGCTGACCGATCCCGAGATCTTCGACTACCCGTTCATCTTCATGTCCGATGTCGGGACGGCGTTCTTCTCCGACGACGAGGCGGTCGGCCTCCGCCGCTACCTCGAGCAGGGCGGGTTCCTCTGGGTCGACGACTTCTGGGGACCGGCGGCGTGGGACACCTGGCGCGGCGAGATTCGCAAAGCGCTGCCGTCGTCGCAGTACCCGATCGTCGACCTGCCGCTGAGCCACCCGATCTTCCGGGGGATGTTCGACATGGAGGGGTATCCCCAGATCCCGTCGATTCAGCACTGGCGGCAGGTCGGCGGCTCCACGACCTCGGAGCGTGGCAGACTCTCCGAGCAGCCGCACTTCCGCGGCATCGCCGACGAGCACGGCCGCCTGATGGTGTTGATGACCCACAACACCGATGTGGCTGACGGCTGGGAGCGCGAGGGCGAAGACACCGAGTACTTCCTGGCGTACTCGATCGACGCGTACTCCATCGGGATCAACGTCCTGATGTACGCGATGACGCATTAGTCAGAACCTCGCGCGCAACCCGACCCAGATCCCGCGCGGCGCACCCGGAGTCACGAATCGGGGCGTATCCGCACCGGGCGCCTCGGCGAGCGGCACCTCCACTTCGGCGAGCACGCCGAATGTCGCGTAGTCCGCATCGAAGAGGTTGGAGATGCGGAGGACCCCTTCGAGCCGTTCGGTGACGCGGTAGGTCGTCAGCAGATTGACGATCGCGTAGCCAGGCACCGGCATCTGGTCGTTCCCCTCGTCACCCAGCAGCCGTCGAGACGAGGACGCCACGAGGTCGGCGCCGAGTGTCCAGTCGTCGTCCAGATCGATCGACAGTGCGACGGCCAGGCCGTGGTCCGGGACGCTCGGCAGCCGGTCGCCCGGTTCGACCAGCAGCAGGCCATCCTCGGTGGCGGCGTCGTTGACCTCCGGGTTGCTCGGCAGCGCGAGCATCGACTGAAACGTTGCGCGGGTCCAGGCGTAGCTCGCGCGCCAGTGGACGCGGCCGCGCGTCCCGGCGGCGTCCAACTCGATCCCGCGCCGCTCGGTCGAGCCGGCGTTCTGGAAGAAGCCGGTGCCGACGAGCACCGGTGATGCAACGAAGATGATGTCGTCGTCGATCCGGGAGCGGTAGAACGCCGCCGACCAATCGATCGATCCGGTCGACATACTGGTCGCCCGGCCACGCGCACCGGCCTCGACCGTCCGGCTGACGACCTGCGCGAGCGGCGGGTCCGAGACGAAGGCATTCGGCACCCGGCACGGTTCCTCGGGATCGGCGCAGCTCAGCTCGGCCGCGGTCGGCGCGCGGCTCGACTCGCCGTAGCTGGCGTAGAGCGTCGCGCCGTCGGCGACCTCGGCCGTCAGGCCGACTGAGGGGTTCAGCCGATCGAACGCGTGCTGGCCATCGAGTGTCGTCCCGAGCGTGTCGTGGATGTCGATCGCCGAGCGGGTGAAGCGCGCGGCGAGCGTGGCGTGCAGGCGCGGCGTGAGGGCGAGCGTGTCGCTCAGGTAGACGGCGCGGTGCCGATTCGTTGTCGTGAGCCCGGTGTTGTAGATGTCATCTGGAAACCGGTTGGCGTCGCCGATCAGGAGCCCGCTGGCCGCGACCGTTCTGGTCGGCGTGAGCGTGCCGACCTCGGTCGTGCTCGAGAAATTGACGTCTGTATCATCCAGGGCGGCGCCCAGCAGCAGCACGTTGTCGCGGCTCTGCCAGCGGCCGGCGAGGCGCGCCTGGACCGATCCGCCATAGCCGGTGCTGTCGGTCAACGTTCGGTTGAAGGCCCCGTCTCCGGTCGCGGCCGTCGACGGCACGAAGGCCCCCGTCGTGCGATCGATGAGCGGTGTGTCGCCGTCGCAGAGCAGAGCATTCAATGGGTCCGTGGGGCACGGTTCGAACTCGGCGGCGTCGCCGTTCAGCGTGTTGCGGCGGATATCGCGCAGGTAGGCCGCGGCCTGGATCGACAGCGCCGACGACATCAGAATGTTCGCGCGCCCCTGGACCGACCCCAGTTCGTTCAGTGTCGTGTCCGGAAAGGTGTAGACCGCCGGCCGATCGACGTCGAGCAGGTCGACCGGCACCGGTCCGTTGCCGTTGAGATCACTGTTCACATAGAGGCCGGTCACGCCGACCTCGCCACGCGGACCGCGGTGGACGATGTCGGCGATCAGCTGGACGATCTCGGAGCCCGACTCGTCGCGCCAGCCGGCTTCGCTGCGCCGCGAGGCGCCGAGATAGAGTCCAGTGTTCCCGAACCGACGCCCGAACTCGGCCGTGACATCCGCGCGACCGAACGAGCCGCCGCCCAGCTCCACCCGGGTCCCGGCCGAATCGAGACCGTTCGCCAGTTCGATCGCGACCGCGCCGCCCAGGGCGTTCAGACCGAAGACCGGCGTCGCGCCCGGGACGAGTTGGACGCGGCGAATAGCAAAGTCTGGAATCAGGTCGAACTGGATCGTGTCGCCGAACGGCTCGTTCAGGCGAACGCCGTTCTGGTAGATCGCCAGACCCTGGGGCAGACCGAGCAGCGGCGACGCGGTGAAGCCGCGGAAGCGGAGGTCGGGCTGGTGCGGGTTGCCGGTCGTCTCGTTGATCGAGGCGCTGCCCAGCGACTCGTCGAAGAGATTGCCGAGCGAGCGAGCGCCGGAGTCGCGCACGTCGTCCGCGTCGAACGTCCGGACATTGGCGGGGACGCGGCGCGAGTCGATGCCGCTACCCTGTAGCGGTGCCACGGCGACGACGTCGACGGAATCGGCGGCGATGGCCGCCAGCTGCAGCGTGATGTCGAGGCGCGCGGCCACGGATGTGATGACGGTGACGTTGCGCGTCACCGTCGCGAAGCGTTCGAGCGCGAACGCGATCTGGTAGTCGCCCGGCGGCGGGCTGTCGAAGGCGTAGTCGCCGGTCGGCCCTGACGTCGTCGTGATGACATCGGTGAGCCGTTCGGACGTCAGGGTGACCGTGACGCCCGGCAAGCGTCCGCCCTGTGCGTCGCTGATCGTTCCGGAGAGAGCGGGAGCGTCAGCCAGCTGTGCGGCGGTCGGCCCGGTTGCGAGCAGCAGGCAAGCGGCGAAGACGGCAACAGTCCTCAGGCCCGGCATGCAGAGTCGTCGATAGGCTGAGGGCCGGAGCTAAACAATGGTGTAGCGCAGGACTCTAGTCCTGCGAGGGCGAGCCGAAGGCGAAGCCCTGATAGCCCCTCAACCCTTACGGTTCGAGCGGCGCACGTTCGCGCAGCTCCTCGAACCAGTTGAGGACGACCTCGATCTGCGGCTCGGCGGCGTCCGGGTCGTCGGCGATCATGATGAACTGCTCGCCGTCGGCCGTGACGTCGTAGTTCCGTCCGTTTTCGACGGCGAGATAGTCGCCTTCGAACAGCAGCGCCGGAGTTCCCAAGGTCAACTCGGCACCGCCCTCGATTTCCACCGCCATCATCTGTGCGCCATTCCGGTAGACCAGCTCCCGGCCGCCTTTCGTCCACCGGGGCTCGGTCCCGCCGTCGGTCGAGATCAGCGTCTTCGCGCCCGGGCCGGGATAGGCCTGGACGTAAATCTCGAACCGTCCCGACTCGTTCGACTGGTAGGCGACCCAGCGGCCGTCGGGTGAGAACTCGGCTTCGTACTCATCGAACGCTGTCTGGGCGAACGGCTGGAGCTCACCGCCTTGTTCCAAGGGCAGCGTCCAGATGTCGAAGCTCGTCTCCGAGTGTCGTTCAACGAACGCGAGAAAAGCGTCGTCGGGTGACAGTGACGTGGGGTACTTGTCGAACTGGTGGACGTACAACTCTTCCGCCTCGCCGCTGCCGTCGGAAGCACTCGAGAAGAGGTCGAACGCCGGTCCGCCGGCTTCGGAGAAGAACAGCAGCCGCTCGCCGTCCGCGGTCCAGACCGGCGAGCCCTCGAGGCCTTCAGTGAACGTCACGCGGGTCAACGTGCCGCGCTCCAGCTCGAGGACCCAGATGTCCGATCGCGCGTCCTCGACCCGGACAGCGAGGCGCTGGCCGTCGGGTGAGATCGCCGGTTGGGAGTAGCGACGGCGCTCCTCCGTCGCCGGACGGATCGTGCCCTCGCGATCGACCCAGACGAGCATCTGATCGGCCGAGAGCGCCGAGGCCGGAACGTAGGCGAGCGCGCCGTCGTCGGAGACGCTGAACTGCGAGTTCGCGTCCTGGCCGAAGACGACATCCTCGAGGACCGGTAGCGCCGCACCCGTGACCTCGAGCGTCGCCAGATCGAACGGTACGGCTATCAGCGTATTCGAGATCGTCGGGTAGATCAGGTGGCCGGTCGGAACGTATCGAGCGTACGTCGCGCCCTCGTGGACCGTCCGCCGATCGCCGGTCGAAAGTGTCAACACTTCGGTGTGGCTCGCCTCCAGCGACTCGGCGACGTAGACCGTGAACAGGAGTGAATCGCCATCGGGTAGGAGCTGCGGGTACCAGTGCCCCAACTCGTTCGTCGCGGTGTCGGGGGCCGTCAGTTGCTCCGGCTCGCCACCGTTTGCCGAGATGCGAAAAAGACCGCTTGAAACGCTCTGGGCGTAGACGATCGTATCGTCGGCTCCCCACGTCCCCGAGGAGTTGCTTCCGTTACCCTTGTCGACGACCGTGATCGGTGAGCCGCCGTCGGGCGATGCTTTCTTGAGCTCCGTTCCTGCATAAAAGGCTACCCACTGACCGCCGGGTGAGAAGAACGGTTCGCTCGCGCCTTCGCTCCCTTCGACGAGCGTCGCCTCCAACTGGTCCATCTCGCGGATCCACAGCCTGGCGGTCTCACCCTGACCGGTCGTGAACGCCAGGCGGGATCCGTCCGGCGACATCGCGATGTTGGCCGCTGTCGCGGGCGACAGTTCGGTCCCTTGGGGAATCGAGACCGCGAGACGCGTCACGCGCTGTTCCGGCTCCGGCCGCGTCAGGTTCCAGGTGAGGATGCCGGCGATGACGACGGCGATCCCGGCGGCCGCCCAGGGGAGCACCCGTTTCCAGGTCGGCGGCTGCGTGCCGTCGGTCTCGTCGGTCGTTGCCGCGACGACGTCGTCCAGTTCGAGGCGCGCCGATCCGATATGCGGCAGCCGACGCTTCGCATCCTTTTCGAGGCAGAGCCGCAGCAGCTTCCGGATGCCGTTCGGCGTCTGCGGCGGCAGGCTCGGCCAGTCGACGTCGGCCCGCAGGACGGCGGCCAATGTGTCGCTGATCGTCTGGCCGGCGAAGATCTGGGTGCCGGTCAGCATCTCGAACAGCACGGCGCCGAACGCCCAGATGTCCGTGCGGCGGTCGACCCGCGCGCCGCGCGCCTGCTCGGGGCTCATGTAGGCCGGCGTGCCGAGAATGACACCCGCGCGGGTGCCCATCGCGGAGATCGTCGGCGAGCTGCTGTCGGCGTCCTCCGCGCGCTCGATCGCGCTGTCGTCCGAGAGTGCCTTGGCGAGGCCGAAGTCGAGGACCTTCACCGTGCCGTCGGGCATCACCTTGATGTTCGCCGGTTTCAGGTCGCGGTGGATGACACCCTGGTCGTGCGCCGCTTCGAGTGCCTCGGTCAGCTGGCGCGCGACGTGGAGCGACTCGTCGATCGTCAGGCCGCGCTGCCAGCCGTTCCAGTCGGCCTTGCCCAGCTCGAGCGATCCGTGCGCGATGCACTCGGAGAGCGTCGGCCCCTCGATCAGCTCGAGGACCAGCGCATGGACGCCCTCGGCCTCGTCTTCTTCCAGGCCGTAGATGGCGGCGATGTTCTTGTGATTGAGCGAGGCCAGGACCTGGGCCTCGCGCCGGAACCGGGCGAGCCGCTCCGGGTCGGCGGCCAGCTGCGCCGGCAGGACTTTCAAGGCGACGTCGCGGTCGAGCGTCGCGTCGTGCGCCCGGTAGACCTCGCCCATGCCGCCCGCGGCGATGTGGGCGGTCACCTCGTACTGGCCGACACGGGTCCCGGGCGCAAGTCTCATGACCAGAATCGATTATATAGAAGGGGCCATGCAGAATTGTGCAGGCCGCCAAGGTTGGGGCCCTGAAACCAGGCCTGTTTCAGCGGTCGTTCGACCCGCTTGCCGCTGGCGGTCGTGTAGAGGTCCGTACTATAGAATGAGCGTCTGAGTTCCGCCCGCGGCCGCGCCACCTGGAAGAGCCGGCCTCGTTCGTTCCAGCAAGGGAGCCCTATGACTGTCCGCAAGTTCGCCTGGTCCATCGCGGCGGCCGCCACGGTGGCCGTTATGGTCCTGACCGTGCTCCTTCTCCCGCGCGACGCCGCCGCGCAGTGGACGCCCGAGAAGCCCGGCAGCGACAACATCACCGTGCTCGGGCATCTGCCGCTCGGCCCGCGCCTTTCCGTCTCGGACATCGACGTCGAGCAGGAGCTGGATCGGCCCTACGCCTACGTCGGCCGGATGGTCTACGGCTTCGAGGGCGACAAGGGTATCGACATCATCGACCTGCACGATCCGACGAAGCCCGAGCGGATCTATTCGTGGCGGATCGAAAATCAGGATCTCCACCTCGGTACCGGCGGCATGGACGTCAAGCACTTCAAGTGGAACGACCGCTACTATGTCGTCCAGTCGCTCCAGTTCCGCCAGGGCGGGCCCGACCCCGACCTCGGCGCGGTCGTCCTCGACGTGACCGGGCTGCCCGACCCCGATGCCGTGAAGGAGGTGGCGCGGATCCGGTCGCCCGACACGCCGGGCGGCTTCCACAACATCTTCATCTACAAGCACAGCACCGGCCGGGTGCTCCTGATCACCACGGTCTCGGCGCCCTACGCCCACGTCTACGACCTCGGCTACGTCGTCGAGGGCTTCCTGGACCAAGCGCTGATCGCGCGGATCCCGGTGCCCGACACCTCGAGCGACCGCCGCGGCTACCACGACTTCTATGCCGGCTACCACGTCGACTCGGCCGAGGACCGCTTCTACGGCGGCGGCACGGGCGGCTACTACGTCTACAACATCACCGAGCTGGAGGAGCCCGAACTGCTGGTCACGCTGACCGGCATCAGTGGTGTCCGTTCGGGCCACACGTTCACGCCTACGCCCGATGGGCGCTACGTCGTTGCCGAGACCGAGTATCAGTACGCGCCGCTCCGGATCTTCGACCTCGAGCCGGCGCTCGAAGGCGAGGCGAAGAACATCCGCAGCCCGATTTCGGCCTGGACCGCCGACTGGCAGCACCTCGTGCACAACCACGAGGTCCGCTGGCCCTACGTCTTCGTTTCGGGCTACCTCGACGGCCTGCAGATCTTCAGCTTGATGGATCCCGAGAATCCGGTCACGGTCGGCTACTACGACACCTATACCGGCCCACCCAACAAGATCCGCTACTCGCAGTTCAACGGCGCGTTCGGTATCGACGTGCGTAACGCCGACGGCCTGATTGTCATCAGCGACATGACGACCGGCTTCTGGTCGTTCCGGATGGAGGGCTTCTCGGGCTGGAGCGGCGCCGACTGGGGGATGCCCGACATTTCGAGCGCGCAGAAGTGGGACGAGGAACTCGGCGAACTGCTCTCGGTCGGGTCTGGAGGTAGCCGATGAGGATGATGAGCGCGGCGACCGTTGCGGCCGGTGCGGCGCTGGCGTTGAGCGCGACGTTGGGCGCCGCGGCACCGGCGACCCTCGTGGTGGAGACGCTGACGCCCTGCAGCACGATAGTCTCGGCACCGCTCCTGCCGTCGCAGTACTACGGCATCGAGATGGTCACGACGCGGCGCGTGCCCGGCACGGGGCGGGCCACCGGCGCTGGCTCGGTGGCGTTCGCGCGTTCGCCGTTCGGCGTCGCGGTGTCGCCGAGCGGAACCTACGTCTACGACCTGTCGCTCGCGGTCGATCGGATCAACGCGCCGCGCCGCGGCGCCTACACGGCCTGGGCCGCGGCGCCCGACCTCGAAGACATCGTCCGCCTCGGTGTCGTCGAGGAAGGGCAGCCGGTTTCCGGGCGTGTCGACTGGAACAAGTTTCTCGTGATCGTCACCCTCGAGCCGTCGGCCGAACCGACCGATAGCTGGCAAGGGCCCGTCGTCATGCGGGGGATGTCCCGCTCCGGGATGATGCACACCCTGGCCGGCCACGGCCCGTACGAGAACGAGCCCTGCCTGAAGTACGGCTTCAAGTGAGTGTACCGTCGCGGATACTCGGCCTGTTCCTTCTGGCGGGCGTCTGCCTGATTCCACCCGTTTCGGCTGCGGCCCAGCCCGGGCGACCCGCCGAAGCCGCCCCGGCCATGCCGATGCCGATGGACAGGCAGGAGCCCGCTCAGCCGATGGCGATGGATCGGGCCGATCAGTCGATGCAAATGGGGCCGGTCGAGGTCCTCGGCGACGGCAACGTCGCCTGGCGGATGCCGCCGATGGACGCACCGATGCCGCCGCTGCCGGGCATCGAGACCGCGGTGCCGATCGTCGGGCCGTTCCTGGCGATGGGCGACGCCGATCCCACTGGCTATCCAGAAGCGCAGCCGGGCGAGGTCGTCGAGATGGCCGACGGCGAGACGCTCGATCTGGTGGCGTCGATCGTCCGGCGGACGATCAACGGCAAGACGTTCCTGATGTACGGCTACAACGGTCAGTATCCCGGACCGCTCATCAAGGGGGAGCGCGGTTCGACCGTCATCGTGAACTTCACGAACGAGATCGAGATGCCGACGACCGTGCACTGGCACGGGCTGAGGCTCGACAATCGGTTCGACGGAGTGCCCGACGTCACCCAGCCGCCTGTGCTGGTCGGTGAGTCGTTCACCCATGAGCTGTACTTTCGCGACAGCGGCATCTACTGGTACCACCCGCACATGCGGGAGGACATTCAGCAGGATCTCGGCCTGTACGGCAACGTGCTCGTCACACCGCCCGAGACCGATTACTACGGCCGCGTGAACCGGGAAGAGGTGATTGTCCTCGACGACATCCTGATGGATGACCAGGGGCCGATCCCATGGGGTGACACGGCGCCGAGTCACGCACTGATGGGCCGGTTTGGCAACGTCATGCTCATCAACGGCGCGACCGACTATCACCTCGAGATCGACCGCGGCGACGTCGTCAGGTTCTACATCACCAACGTCGCGAACTCTCGGACGTTCAACATGGTTTTCGGCGGCGCGCGGGTGAAGGTCGTCGGATCGGATGTCAGCAAGTTCGAGCGGGAGGAGTGGGTCGACAGCGTCGTCATCGCACCGGCGGAACGCTACATCGTCGAGGTCCGGTTCGAGACGCCGGGCGAGGTCGAGTTGACCAACTCGATCCAGGCGATCGACGACTTCATGGGCGAGTTCTATTACCAGCTCAAGACGCTGGGCCGCGTCACGGTGCGCGAGACGGCGGCGGCCGAGGATCTCTCAGCCGAGTTCGAGGTGCTACGAGAGCACGCCGATGTCATCGATGACATCGACGCGTATCGGGATGCGTTCGATCGCGAGCCTGATCACCAACTCGAGCTGACGCTGCGGGTCAAGAATCTGCCGCTGCCGATCATCCGCGCAATGGAGTTCGAGGCCGGGCTCTATGCGCCGCCGCTCGAGTGGAACGACGCGATGCCGATGATGAACTGGCTGTCGACCGCCGAGCAGGTCGAGTGGATCCTTCGGGACGCCGACACCGGCGACGAGAACATGGCAATCGACTGGGGGTTCGCGGTCGGCGACGTCGTCAAGATCCGGATCTTCAACAACCCCGAGACGCTCCATCCGATGAACCACCCGATCCACCTGCACGGGCAGCGCTACCTCGTGGTGTCGATCGACGGCGTGCCGACGCAGAACCTGGTCTGGAAGGACACGGCGATCGTGCCGGTCGGATCGACGGTCGACATCCTTGCCGATATGACCAACCCCGGCGAGTGGATGCTCCACTGCCACATCGCCGAGCACCTTCACTCCGGGATGATGACCAGCTTCACCGTCCAATAGATGGGGCGCCTTGCGCCCCAAGCCCCACGCGGCGTCCTCTGCGGGGACCCCGAGTGCCCCACTCCGGACGCTGCGAGGCGCGCCGTGCGCGCCTTGATCTTCTCGACGGATCCGCAGCGCGCGACCCACCACGCCCACCCTCGAGCGTGAAAGATCTGCCGGACCCTGTAACGGATAGTGTCAGTCTGGGGTCGGCGCGTTCTTGCGCGCGACGGCGATCAGGCCCAGCCCCGACCACGGCAGCAGGTGGTCGATCCAGCGGAAGAGGCCGATCCTCAGATTCAGCAGGCTGATTTGCCAGCCCGCAAACTCGCGCCGGCCGCGGATCTTACCGAAGAACCACCAGGCCGGCATCGACAGCCGGTTGAAGTCGTCGAGGTGCTCGACCTCGTAGCCGCTCTCCTGCAACTCCTGCGCGAGCAGCCGGCGGTCGTACCGGCAGCGATGGCCTGCCTCCTCGTCGAGCGGTGAGTACAGGTCCTGGCCCTGCGGCACGTAGACCACCACGCGGCCGCCCGGCGCGAGGGCGCGGCCGACGTTGCGCAGCACGACCATCGGGTCGTCCACTTCCTCGAGAATATTGACGCAGAGGACGGTGTCGAAGGCGCCTTCCTCGCCGACGAACGAGGAGGGAACCTCGGGGTCGAGCTGCGCAGCGCTCAGCCCGGTCTTGGCCGCCGTCACGCCTCGCAGGTACGCGACGTGGGTCTGGTCGACGTCGGCGGCCACGTAGCGGGTGCGTGGCACGAGTTGCCGGGAGAGATTGCCCACGCCCGCGCCCAGTTCGAGCACGCGATCGCCCAGCCACGGCCGCACCGTGTCCGCGAGCCAGGCGTCGAGGCGCCGCACGCGGCGCAGGCTACGGTGCATCGGCGCCCCGGTGACGTCGTCCTTGTAGAGATCGTCGACGCACCAGAACCAGACGATGGCGCCGACGGCCCGAGCGCTGTCCCACCAGCCGATCTTCTTGCCCTCGCGGCGCGTGCGAGCGCAATAGCTGACCGGCACCTCGAAGACCCGCCATCCGCGCTTGGCCACCTTCGCCGTGAGCTCGATCTCCATCGCGAAGTCGTTCGACCTGATCGGCGTCGCCTTGAGCAGCGACGCTCGGAACATCTTGTAGCCGGTCTCGACATCGGTGAGGTCGAGGTTCGTGCAGAGATTACTGAGCAGTGTCAGCACCCGGTTCCCGACCGTCTGCCGGAAGCTGACCGACCGCCGTCGGCCGGTCGGCGCGACGCGTGAGCCATAGACGACGTCGGCGCCGTCCTCGAGGAACGGGCGGACGAGCGCCGTCAGGTCGCGCGGGTCGTACTCGAGGTCGGCGTCCTGGATGACGATGAGGTCTCCGGTCGCTGCGTCGACGCCGGCCCTGACGGCTGCGCCCTTGCCGGCGTGTCCGGAGGTCGCGACGACCTGGATCTGGCCTTCATGGCGGGCGGCGACCTCGTGCGCCAGGGCGGTCGTGCCGTCGGTCGATCCGTCGTCGACGACGATGACCTCCAGCCTGGCGATTCCCAGCGGCCGTACCGCGAGCAGGCGTGTGAGCAACTCGACGACGTAGAACCGCTCGTTGTAGACCGGAACCACGACGCTCAGCGTGGCGCCGTGTGGAAAGCTGTCACGCCACGCGTCGGTCGCTGAGCGCGATGACCGGGACGGCTGGCTCGGTGCGGGGGCGGCGTCTGTGGTCATGATCGCGCCTGCTCAGCGGCGCTCAGCCAGGTGCGACGCATGGCCACGCCGGCCAGCACGAATCGGATCTGCTCGAGTGCGCCGGCGTGGGCGTGCGCGGCTTCGACCGCGATCTTCGCCGCGGCCGGAGGCGGGTAGCCGTAGACGCCGCACGAGATGGCCGGCAGCGCAATCGTCCTCACGTGGTGTTCGTTGGCCAGTTCCAGCGATGAGCGATACGCCGCACGCAGAAACGGGGCCGAGGCATTGGCCGATCGGTACATCGGGCCGACCGTATGAATGACGTGTCGAGCGGTCAGATTGAATCCGGGCGTGATCCGCGCCTCGCCGGTCGGGCACCGAACGCCGGGTGAGACCTCGGGCAGCGCCCGGCAGGCCTCGAGCAACTCGGGGCCCGCGGCCCGATGGATGGCGCCGTCCACGCCGCCGCCGCCCAGCAAGGCTTCATTCGCCGCGTTCACGATGGCGTCGACCTCGAACTCCGTGAGATCCCCTTCGTCGATGAAGAGCGTCGTCGTATCTGACAACCGGAAGCGATCCACTCTTATCCTCCGGCGCCTTGCTCGCTGAGGGTAGCCGCTGGCAGTATTATGCCCGCGCCACCGACCGAACGCACGGCCCGTGTCGTCGCTACTCCTGGCGGAGCGCGGTCGCCGGATCCAACCCGGCCGCCGGACGGTCGGCTCGCTGGCTCGTCGTGTGGCCGGGTTAAGACCCTGCCCTACTCGGCTCTCAGTGCGACCGCGGGATCGATCGACGCGGCGCGGCGGGCGGCGATCCAGGTGGCCAGCACGGCCGAGGCGATCAGGACCGTCGGCATCGCGACGAACGTGAGCGGATCGAACGTACCGATGCCGAAGAGCAGGCCCGAGAGGACCCGGTTCGCGGCCAGCGCGAGGACGAGGCCGACGGCGCTGCCCAGCAGCACCAACTTCATGCCGCTGGCCATCAGCATCCGGACCATCTCGCCCTGCTCGGCGCCGAGCGACAGCCGGATGCCGACCTCGCGCACCCGCTGCGCCACGGCGTAGCTGACGATGCCGTGCAACCCGACGCAGGCCAGGGCGAGCGCCAGGACGGCGAACGCGGCCAGGACCAGCGCCGAGAGCTGCGCGGGCAGCAGCATGATGCCGAGATGACCGGCCATCGACTTGGCGTCCCAGACGCCGATCTCCGGATCGATCTCGCGCCCGGCCATCACGACGTCCAGCGCCGTGCGTTCAGCGTCGATCGATGTCCGCGCGACGACGGTCAGGAACGACGAGTAGCTCTGACTGTAGGGCAGGTAGACGAACGGCCGCGGCGCTTCGCCCATCGTGCGCACCTTCGCGTCGCTGGCCACGCCGACGATCATCAGGTCCGGGTCGTCCTCGCGTCGCAGGAGTTCGCCGGTCACGTCCAGCCGGCCCCAGAACCGCTCGGCCAGCGCCGCGCTGACGATCGCCACAGCCTGGCTGTCGAGGGTGTCGCGCGCCCGGTCGAAGTTCCGACCGCGCACGATCTGGATACCGGCCGCGTCGAAGAGGCCTGGGTCGACGCGGCCCCGATCCGCCGAGTGCCACTCTCGGTCGGGCGGCGGCTCGACGCCGTCGACGTTGAAGCCGATCGTGTTCGTGCTCATCGTGTTCAGATGCAGGTTGTCCATGAAGCCGACCGCTTCGACGCCCGGCAAGGCGCGCAGCCGATCGCGCAGCCGATCGATGAACAACCGGCCCGTCTCCTCGGTGTAGCGGGTTCCGGGAATGATCATCTGGACGACGCCGGCGGGATCGCGGCCGAAGCCGGGGTCGACATCCTGGATCTGCTGGAAGCTGCGCAGGAACAATCCGGCCCCGACGAGCAGCAGTACCGACGCCGTGACCTGAAGCACGACGAGCGCATTTCTGAGACTCAGCCTGCCCGGCCGGCCGGCACCGGCGCTCTCGTCCTTGAGCGTGCCCGCGAGATCCGACGTCGTGCTCTGCCATGCCGGCAGCAGGCCGAGGACGAGGCCCGCCGCCACTGATGCCACCAACGTGAAGGTGAGGACCAGGCGGTCAGGTTCGAGATCCAGCTCGACCGGCACCGGCAGCGGGAGGTCGGCAGCCGTGAGCGCCCTCAGCAGCGCGATCGAGATGAGGATGCCCGCCGCACCGCCGAGCAGGCCGAGGACGACGGTCTCGGTGACGAGCTGGCCGACGAGGTCGCGCCGTGTCGCGCCCAGCGCCAGACGCACCGCGATCTCCTTGCGTCGATCGACAGCGCGCGCCAGCAGGAAGCTCGCCAGGTTCATGCACGCCATCAGAAGAACGAGGCCGACGACGACCATCAGCAGCCAGGCCGCGGCGCGGACGAACCGGTCGAACGGCGGAAGGATGATCACGTCGGTCGACGGCACCATCGTGAACGTGGCGTTCGGGTTCCATTCGTCGATCCGATCCTCGGTCAGCTGGGCCGCGACGGCATCGAGCGCCGCCTGCGCCTGCGGCAGGCCGACGCCAGGCCGGAGTCGCGCCGTGACGAACATCGAGTGGTTGCCCCGCTCCTCCAACTCGTCAAAGTTCGTCGCCATCAGCTGGTTAATCATCATCAACGGCGCGTAGATCGCCGGCACCATCCCCTGGAAGTACCCGGTGAACTGCTCCGGGACCACGCCGACGATCGTGTAGGCCATCCCGCCGATCCGGATCGTCTGGCCGACGATGTCGGGATCGCCGCCGAAGCTGCGCTGCCAGAAGCCGTGGCCCAGCACCGCCACCTGATGCGCCCTGGGCGCCACGTCGTCGTCGGGCAGGAGGGTTCGGCCGACCTCGGCCTCGATACCGCGCAGCGTGAAGTAGTTGCCGGTGACCGCCTCGGTGAAGAACATGCTGATGCCGCCGTCGATGTCGACCTGCGCCGGCACCATCCGCGTCGCCGAGACGCTGGCGAAGACGTCCTCCGTTGCGTCGCGGACATCCCGGAAGTCCGGGTGCGAGAAGACGCTCCACGGGAAGGTCGGGCTCGATTCGTAGATCTCCACCAGCTCCTCGGGAGCCCGGACGGGCGGCTGGCGCAGGATGATTGCGTTCACCAGCGTGAAGATCGCAGAATTGGCTCCGATGCCGATGGCGAGCGACAGCACCGCGCTCACGGTGAAGCCGGGGCTCTGGCGCAGCCGGCGGAGCGCGTAGCGGACGTTCTGGCGGAGGGTATCCATGGTTCAGTTTACGGCCCGGCGTCGCCGGTAGTTCCCTTCGTGCTAGCCTGCCGTTCCATGTCCCAGCCGCCGGCACCGGCGACGTCTGGCGCCGATTATCTCCGCTTCCTCATGCCGTCGCTCATCGGCATCTCGATGATGCTCGTGCCGATCCGGTACGGCGACACGATCAACATCGGCATGGGCATCGTCGCGGCGGAGCTGCAGGCGGTGCTCGCGCCGATCTTGCCGGCGCTTATCACGCTGGTGATCGTGCTGTCGGCCGCGGCAACGGTCGCGATGATCGTCGTCCGCCGCCGACTCGACACAGAGGGCGCCGCGCGGCTCGATGTGTCGGCGGCGGCCCATCCGGTTCTGGGGATGTTCCTGGTCGGGCCCACGACGCTCGTCGCGCGGATCGTCGGAGCCGTTGTAGCTGCGGCCGTCCTGTTCCAGCGCGGGCCGGCATGGCTCATTTCCGACGCCACGGGTGGGGTCATCCTGAACGATCTGATTCCGGTCATTCTGACGATCTTCGTCGTCGCGCCGTTCCTGCTGCCGCTGCTCACGGATTTCGGTCTCATGGAACTGATGGGCACACTGCTCAGGACAGTGTTCCGGCCGCTCTTCACGATGCCGGGCCGGTCGTCGATCGATGCACTGGCCTCGTGGATGGGGTCGGCGCCGGTCGGCGTCTTGATTACGACCCAGCAGTTCGAGCAGGGGTACTACACCGAGCGCGAGGCCGCGACGATCGCGACGACGTTCTCCGTCGTGTCGCTTGCCTTCGCCCTGGTCATCATCAACTTCGTGGCGCTCGGAGAGTACTTCGTGCCGTATTACGGCGCGATCGTCCTGTCGGGTACCGTCGCGGCGATCATCATGCCGCGGATTCCGCCATTGTCGTGGAAGCGCGACGTCTACTACGCGCCGGCGGGCAAGCAGATCGCCGAAGACCTTCCAGAGGGCCGCAGCCTCTGGTCGTGGGGGCTGGAACTCGCCGTCGAGCGCGCCGGCCGCGCCCCGGCCGCGCCGGTCTTGCTCAAGCGCGCCGTCTTCAACATCTATGACATCTGGTTCGGGTTGCTGCCGCTCATCATGAGCATCGGCACGCTGGCGCTCGTCCTGACCGAGCACACACCGATCTTCGTCTGGCTCTCGGCGCCGCTGGTGCCGTTCCTGCGCCTGCTCGGGATCCCCGAGGCCGCGGCGGCAGCGCCGGCCTTTCTCGTCGGCTTCGCCGATCAGTTCCTGCCCGCCGTGCTCGGCCAGGCGATCGAGAGCGCGCACACCCGGTTCGTTATCGCCTGTGCGTCGGTGACGCAGCTCGTCTACATGTCCGAGCTGGGCGCGCTGATCTTGAAGTCGAAGATTCCGGTGAGTGTTGCCGAGCTGTTCGTGATCTTCATCCTTCGGACGCTGATCACGATCCCGGTCTGTGCTCTGGTCGCCGCGCTGATCTTCTGACGTGGGCGGGCCCAGAAAGTCGGGACGCCGCTACTCGGCCCGCAACGCCTGTATCGGGTCGACGTGTGCCGCCCTCCGGGCCGGAAGGTAGCTCGCCAGCAGCGCAATGGCCGTGAGGGTGGTGGAGACCGTGACGTAGGTCGCCGGGTCGACCGCGCTCACGCCGACCAGCAGTCCGGTGATCAGTCGCGTCAGCCAGTACGCGCCGACGAGCCCAAGCGCCACGCCGGTGACGGCCAGCACCAGCCCCTGTCGCAGCACCATTCTCGTCACGGTCGTTGCCTCGGCGCCCAGGGCGATTCGGACGCCGATCTCCTGCGTGCGCTGCATCACCACGTACGAAATCACTCCGTACATCCCGACAGCAGCTAGCAGGAGGGCCACCACGGCGGCGATGGCCAGTATCACGAGCGTGAATGAGGTTCGGGCCGTCGACTCGCGCAGGAGGTCGCGCAGCGTGCGAGCGCTGGTGAGCGGCGCCCCGGGCTGGACCGACCGGATGACTTGCTTCAGGTCACCCAGGAAATCCGGCGTGCCGACCCGCGGACTGCGGATGGCGTAGCGCATCGATCGGGTCACGAAGGGCTCGTCGCCTCGCACGTCGGCCCAGTAGTTCTCCAGCAGCATCGGCCAGTAGACGACGGCCACGGGCGGCTGCGTGACGCCGTCGTCGCGCACGTCACCGACGACGCCGATGATCTCGCGCCAATCGCCCGCCTGCTGGCCGGTGCCGATCCGGTTGCCGACCGCGTCGGCCGGATCGCCCCAGTACTCCCTGGCGAAGTTCTCCGTGACCAGCAGGACGCGCGCCCGATTGTGGATGTCCGCCCAGGTGAGAGTTCGCCCGGCGACAATCGGGTTCCGCATCGTCTCGAAGTAGCCGGCGCCGATCCACTTGAAGCGGCGGATGGGCGCGATCTGTCCCTCGAGCAGCGGGAAGTCCTCGACGAAGACCGGGTCGTACCCACCCGAACGGTCCATGGTGACCGAGCTGGACAGCCCGACGGAGGTGACACCCGTCGTCTCCGCCAGCCGGCGCGCGATCAGCTCGTGCCGGCGAACCGCCGCCCCGGGATCCTCCATGCCGACTCCCGACACCGTGACGTTCAGGATGAGCACCTCCGCGGCATCCTGGAAGCCCGGGTTCGAGCGCTGGATGGCCTGGAAGGTCCTGACCATGAGGCCGGCGCCCACGACGAGGACAAGCGCCAGCGCCACCTGGCCGACGACCAGGGCGTTGCGGGCCAGGTGCCGCTCACGGCCGGCGCCCCCGCCGCGCCCCCCTTCCTTCAGCGCGCCGACCAGATCGAGCCGTCCGCAGCGCACGACGGGGAGGAGCCCGAAGATGACGCCCGAGAAGAGCGATATGGCCAGCGTGAACGTGAGTGCGCCAGGGTCGATCGAAACCGCATCGAGACGCGGCAATTCGACCGGCGCCATCGCCACCAGCAGGCGCAGCCCGGCCTGGGCCAGGCCGACTCCGACCGCACCGCCGAGCAGGCCCAGTAAGACGCTCTCCACCAGATACTGGCCGGCGATTTGACGCCGTGCCGCACCGATCGCGGTGCGCACGGCGACCTCGCGGTCACGGCCTTCGGCTCGCACGACGAAGAGGTTCGCCACGTTGGCGCAGGCGATGAGGAGGACGATACCCACTGTGCCCAGCAAGACCCAGAGCACGTCCCCGATGTTGCCGACGATCGTCTCCCTGAGCGGACGCAGCACCGGCGCCGCCTGAACTTCCTCGAGGAACTCCAGCGTGAGCCCGCCGGGGAACCGCTCGACGGCGATCGGTAGCAGTCGCGGCAGATCATCAGTCGCGGCCTCGATCGTCGCGCCGGCCGTCAAGCGAGCGACGCTGGAATAGGTGAAGTTGCTCACGTTGAGCGAGGCGCGGTCGAAGCGAAACGGAAGATAGACCGCCGGCGTACCGTCGATGAAACGGAAGTCCTGCGGCAGCATCCCGATGATC
>DCWN01000023.1:120205-127323 GCA_002328835.1 Acidobacteria bacterium UBA2161
CCCGATGATCCCCGGCCGACTGCCGAACTGGCTCTCCCAGTAGGCATGGCTGATGATCACCGTATTGGGTGCACCCGGCGTGTCGTCTTCCACGCTGAACAGGCGCCCGCGCGCCGGGCGCACTCGCAAGGTCGGGAGCGTTCCCGCCGTGACGGAGACAGCTGCAATCTCCACCGGCTCGTCGGCCGAGCGAACCGTCGCACCGAAGGTGCGCCACAGTCCGATGCGTTCGATGAACCGCGCGTCATCCTCGTAGGTGAAGTGGAGTGCCGGCGCCTGCGGCAGGACTTCCTCGCCCTGGCCAGGCGCCGACGCGAGCACCGAGACGAGTCGATCCGGTTCGTCGTAGGGCAGCGGGTCGAGCAGAATCCCCTTCACGAGGCTGAAGATGGCGGTGTTGGCCCCGATGCCCAGGCCCAGCGTCAGGATGACGACCGCGCTGAACGTGGGAGCCCGGCGCACCCGGCGCAGCGCGAAACGGATCTCACGAAGGATGTTGGCCGCGGTTTCGCCGACTCCGCCCCGACGTCGCATGGCGGCCTCCGTTCGCTCGACCGGCTGTTCGATGCGCTGGGCGACGGAGCGACGTTTCGCGCGAACGATATCTGCGGTCAACCGGCGCCAGTCGACGACGAGCGCGCGCGCTTCGGCATCTGCCGCCTCCGGGCCGGCCCCTCGCGCCACGGCGTCCCGGTAACCGTCTTCGAGCTGAGAGGCGATGTCGTCGATGACCTCGAGCTCGGTGGACGGGTCGATGTCGTGCAGCCGGATCTCAGTCCGGACGTACGCCTTCCAGTCACGCATTGCTCGGCTCCGAGATCAGGCTGATGGCCAGCGTGAACTCCTTCCACGTGCGTCGCTCCACTGCCAAGGCTGCCACGCCTCTCTTGGTCAGACGGTAGTAGCGTCGGCGCCGTTCGTTCGGTTTCTCGATCCATCGCCCGTCGATCCAACCGCGCTCCTCCAGACGGCAGAGGATCGGGTAGAGCGACGAGATCTGAAAGCGCAGTCGTCCACCCGAACGCTGCTCGATCAACTTGCCGATTTCGTAGCCGTGACGCGGCTCGTCAGACAGGAGCGCGAGCACCAGGAGTTCGACGCTCCCCTTCTTCATCGCTGGGCTGAACACGGCGGCCTCCGTTGATATATGTCAAGACAATATAGTGTGTTGACATATATCACCAACGAGCTTCCGGCACAAGGCCTCGGTGTGGATTCCGGGGGGTCGGAGCGGGGCAGCGGTGCGCTGCCGACTACATCCCGTAGACGATCTGCAGCAGGCCGGCGTAGTTCTGCTCGACCCACTGCTCCATCGTCGCTCCCAGGACGACCGCGGGGGAGAGCAGGATGCTGCCCTGGCGCCGCCCCATCAACGTCATCGAGAAGTCGTTGTTGCGCACCCGGAGTTGCGCCAGGATCGCGCGCTCGCGTCTTGCCTGGCTGAGGCGCGACCCGAGCCGCTCGTTGACGCCCGAGGCGGGTTCTCGATCGTCGCGGTTGGTCGCGCCGCGCGCGGTGAAGCTGTGGAGGATCTCCGTGCCGACGACCTCGAGAATCAGGTCGGCCTGGGCCTCGGCGTCCACGACCATGATCAGCTCCTGCCGCCGGTCGCCCCGCTGGAGCTGTCGATTGAGTGCCTCGACCGCATCCTCGGCCTGTTCGGCATCGTAGCGGTAGTTGCGCGAGCGGGTTCCGGAGTACGACTCGCCTGACTCGTTCCAGCCGGGCGGGACCTCGGTCCGCTCCGCTTCGGCGAAGACGTAGATCCGGATCGGATCGGAGACCTCGACAGACGCCGCGTCTTCCTGGGGTTCCTGAGCGAAGCCTGGCACGGCAGCGACGCAGAGGGAGAGCGTGATGAGGACGAAGGTGACGCCGAACGGGTGCCGGTCGAGCATACGCACCCCTTTCCTAGAACTCTGTTGCCGGCGATCTACGGCGTTGCCGGCACCTGCAGGTCGCGCTTCAGGCGCTCAAGCTCCGCGAGCAGCTCGTCGTGCGTCTCCGAGTAGGCTTCGTCGCCGTAGACCGACCGCATCTCGTTCGGGTCGGTCACCAGATCGAACAGCTCCCACTCGTCGGTCTCGTAGTAGTGGATCAGCTTGTGGCGCTCGGTTCGGACGCCCTCGTGCGGCGCGACGTTGTGCACGCCCTGCTCGTAGTAGCGGTAGTAGAAGCTCGTCCGCCAGTCCGAGGGCGTCTCCCCGCCGAGGCTCGGGACCAAACTTCGGCCTTGCATGTCTGAAGGGATCGCGACGCCGGCAACGTCGAGGAACGTCTCGGCGAAGTCCAGGTTCGACACCATGTCACTGTTGACCGAGCCCGGCTCTACGACACCGGGCCACCGGACGATGAGCGGCGTCTTCAGCGACTCCTCGTACATCCAGCGCTTGTCGAACCAGCCGTGCTCGCCGAGGTAGAACCCTTGGTCGGAGGCGTAGACGACGATCGTGTTCTCGGCCAAGCCGGTCGCGTCGAGGTAGCGGAGGATCCGGCCGACGTTGTCGTCGACTGATGCGATCGTCCGGAGGTAATCCTTGATATAGCGCTGGTACTTCCAGCGGACGAGATCCCGCCCTTCGAGGCCGGCGGCCAGAAACGTGGCATTCTTCGGTTCGTAAGCCGCATCCCAGACGCGGCGCTGCTGCTCGTCGAGCCGGCCGTAGCCGGCCAGCCAGAGCCGCATCCCCGGGGCGTCCTCCGGTGTCCCGGCCGGCGGCTTCAGCTTCATGTCGTGGCCGTCGATCATGTGCCGGCCGATCTCCATCTCTTGCAGCCGCGCCGGACTGGCCCGGTTCGCGTAGTCGTCGAAGAGCGTCTCCGGTTCGGGGATGTCGACGCCGTCGTAGAGCGTCAGTTTCTCCGGCCCCGACATCCAGCCGCGGTGCGGCGCCTTGTGCTGCGTCATCAGCAGGAACGGCCGATCGGGGTCGCGGCCCTCGAGCCAGGCCAGGCTCAGGTCGGTGATGATCTCGGTGACGTAGCCGTGGTGCCGCTTCTGCCCGCC
Organism: Acidobacteria bacterium UBA2161; assembly: GCA_002328835.1. Lineage (GTDB taxonomy): Bacteria > Acidobacteriota > Vicinamibacteria > Vicinamibacterales > UBA823 > UBA2161. The sequence continues at coordinate 123,213 of DCWN01000023.1, forward strand.
CGGCACGCGGAAGTCGGGGTTGTAGTACGAGCCCTGGCCGGGCAGGACCTCCCAGTAGTCGAAGCCGGTCGGGTCGCTCTTCAGATGCCACTTGCCGACCATCGCCGTCTGGTAACCGGCGCCCTGCAGCAGCTTGGGGAAGGTCTGCTGGCTGCCGTCGAAGACCTGGCGGTTGTCGAGGAGGCCGTTCACATGACTGTACTTGCCGGTCTGGATGACCGCGCGGCTTGGCGCGCAGATCGAGTTGGTAACCAGCGCGTTCTCGAATCGCATCCCTTCGCGGGCGATCCGATCGATATTCGGTGTCTGGTTGATCCGCGAGCCGTAGGCGGAGATTGCCTGGTAGGCGTGGTCGTCGCTGAAGATGAAGACGATGTTCGGCCGGCCGGTCTGCGCCAGGGCCGGCGCCGCCACGCCGAGCAGCAGCGTGATCGCCACGAATCGGATCAGGGTCATCACGATCGCCTCCGAGCGGATTATACAGAGAAGGCAGGAGGTAGAAAGCAGGAGGCAGAATCTGCCGGTGGAATCTTGGCTCTCGGCCATGCGCCGTGCGAGAGCCCAGAGACCGTCAGTCCCGCGAAGCGCCCGCCGGTCGTCCTTCCACGGCCTCCCGTCCGATCCGAGCCTTGCCTCCAGAACGCGCTACATCCGAGGCCGCGGCAGCTTGTCCAGCTTCATCTTCTTGAGGATCGCCAGAGCCCTCGGGTGGGTGAAGATCGGATTGAAATCGATATTGCTGCCAAGACTGAACAGAAAAGCATTCCGCTCGTCGTAGGCCTGTTCGAGGTGAGCGATTGCCGTTTCGGCATCAACGAACTCCCCTGCCCAGGCCTTGGCAAGGGCAGGCACGTACTCCCGTGCGGCGCGGTCGTCGAGCTCGCGCACCACGGCGGCGGCGTCGCCGGTTCGACCGGCTCGGCCATAGATGGAGCCGAGCAGACCGAGGTTGATTGGCAGCCGGCCAGACTTCGTGACCAGTCGCTCGCCGGTCGCGATTGCGTCCGCGTGGCGATCCGCGATGGAATGAACCAGGCTCAAGACGAACAGCGCACTGGAATTCTCGTCGCGGACGACCGCCTGCTGACAGATCTCGATCGCCTCCGGATATCGCCCCGCGACGATGAGCCCGTATCCCGTGATGGCGCGGACATATGAGGACAGCGGATCGAGCCGGGTAGCTTCGGCGAGTGCCGCCATCGCTTCCTCGACACGGCCGAGGTTCGCCAGGAGGAAGCCCTGATGGGTGGGGATAATCGGGTCGTTCGGGTCCAGCTCCCGGGCCTCCTGGAACGCATACTGGGCGCCTGGCCAGTCCCACTCGAGCCAGAACCGGACGAGACCGAGCGCCGCATATGCCTGCGCTAGGCTTGAGTTGAGGCTCAGTGCCCGTTCGACGGCAGGTTTCGCCTTCCCGAGCGCCACCTTCGAGGGCAGGATGTCGTAGAGGCCGAAGACGGCGTAGGTCTGGGCCAGGCCCGCGTACGCTTCGGCATAGTCCGGCGCCAGCTCGATCGCCTGCTCGAAGTACCGTCTCGCCTCGTCGAGGCCGCCCTCCTCGCGCGCGAACCACTGCTGTCGGCCTTTCAGATAGAGATGGTACGCGTCGAGGTTGTCGGGGCGTCGCTCGGTCCTGGCGATGACCGGCGTGCCGACGAGCTTCTCACGCAACGTCTCGACGATGCTCTCGGAGATCTCATCCTGGATCGCGAAGACGTCGTCCAGCTGCCGGTCGTAGCGGTCCGACCAGAGGTGGTAGCCGTCGGCGACGTTGATGAGCTGCGCGGTCACGCGCAGCCGGTTGCCGGCGGTCCGGACGCTCCCCTCGAGAACGCTCGTGACGCCGAGGGCGTCACCGATCTGCCGGATGTCCCCGGTCTTCCCCTTGAAGTGGAAGGCGGAGGCCCGCGCGACGACGTGGAGTCCGTCGACCTTGGCCAGGGCGTTCAGGATCTCCTCGGCGATTCCTTCGCAGAAGTAGTCCTGGTCCTTTTGCGCGCTCATGTCGCTGAACGGCAGAACCGCGATCGAAGGTCCAGCCGCTGCCGATGGGGCGGACGCCGCGTCGCTCGCCTGCGCGACTTCCTTGAGCGCATCCAGCAGCAGCTTCGCCGACGCATACCGGTCATTAGGCGCCTTCTTCAGCGCCCGCTCGACGACGCGCGTCACGCTCGTGCCGAGCGGGCCAGTGGTCGTCGATGCCAGCGCCGCCGGCTTCGCCTCGAGGATCGAGTAGATGATCGAGGCCGACTGATCGCCCGAGAACGGTTGCTGGCCGGAGAGCATCTCGTAGAGGACGACGCCGAGCGCCCAGAGGTCGGCATGATGATCGACATCGCGACCCCGAACCTGCTCGGGCGACATGTAGGTCGGCGTGCCCAGCGCCGTGCCGGTCTGCGTCAGATCGTTCTGGCCGGCCAGTTTGGCGATTCCGAAGTCGAGGATCTTCACGAGGCCGTCCGCCGCAATCATCAGGTTGGCCGGCTTGATGTCGCGGTGCACGATGCCGGCGGCGTGGGCCTTCGTCAACCCCTGCGCCACCTGGCTGGCGATGTCGATCGCTTCCTCCACGCCGAGCGGGCCGCGCGCCAGCTTCTCCTTCAGCGTCTCGCCGTCGTAGTACGCCATGGCGAGGTAGAGCTGACGGTCCGGCGTATCGCCTATTTCGTAGATCGTGCAGATGTTCGGATGGTCCAGCGCAGAGGCCGCGCGCGCTTCCTGCAGGAAGCGGGCCTTGGCCGTTTCGTCGCAGCACATCTCGGCAGGCAGCACCTTGATGGCCACCTGACGGTTCAGCCGCGTGTCGGTGGCCTTGTAGATCTCGCCCATGCCGCCCGCGCCGATACGGGCGTGAATCTCGCACGAGCCGAGACGGGCGCCGGGTTCGAGGGACATCTGCGAAGGAACAGGATACAGGAGACGCGACGGTAGGTGCCCAGAAGACAGGGCGCGCACGGCGCGCCTCGCGGCGACCGGAGTGGGGCAATCGGGGTCCCCGCGGAGGGCGCCGCGGGGGTTCGGGGCGAAGCCCCGTCTCAAGATGGGGGCAGCGGCTCGCCGTTGCGATTGAAGCCGTCCAACCGCCGCTCCGCCGGCATCCGGTCGTCGGTCTCCACGCGCCAATTGTCGAGGCGGATCCGGAGGGCCGCCAGCTCGTCACGATAAGCCGGGTCGTCGACGACGTTCGTCAGTTCATCAGGCTCCGACGCCAGATCGTACAGCTCCTCGAACGGGCGCGCTGGCTGCATCAGGTAGCGTTGGGCCGACGTGAGTCGGCCGGTGGCATCCAGTTCCAGAAAGGCCTCCCAGGTGATGCTGTTCACCGAGTCGGCCGGGTGCCAGAGCGGTGTGTCCCAGTAATAGTTGCGTACGAGCTTGAAGCGACCGGTCCGGACGGCGCGGCTGAACTGTTCGTAGTCGTGCCAGTTGGCCTCGGCGAAGACGGCGTCGCGGCCGGTGGCCGAGCCATCCGCCAACGTCGGCATCAGGCTCGCTCCCTGCGCCGTCGGCATCTCGAGGCCCATCGCGTCGGCGATCGTCGGCGCGATGTCGATCGCACTGACCAGGCCGGCCTCGACCGCTCCGCCCACAATCTCGCGCGGCCACCGAACGATGAACGGCGTCAGGATGCCCGAGTCGAAGAGCGTCGTCTTGGCGCGCGGGAACGGCATGCCGTTGTCGCTCAGGTAGAAGACGAGCGTCTCGTCGGCGATCCCTTCGGCATCGAGGGCAGCCAGGACCTGGCCGACGGCGCTGTCGAACCTTGCGCTCTCGTCGTAGTAGGCCGCGAGGTCTTCACGAACACGCGGATGGTCTGGCAGGTACGGCGGAATCCGAACGTCGGCCGGGTCGTGGGGGGTCGCCGTCCCGGTGCCGGGATAGGTTCGGTGGGGATCGGTCGAGGCGACCCAGAGGAAGAACGGCCGATCAGTCGGCCGACGCTCGAAGACCTCGAGCGTCCGGTCCGCGAGGTCCGCACCGGGGACCTCGACAATCGTCTCCCAGTTCGCACGCTCCACATCGCCGAGGTGCCACTTGCCGATCGACGCGGTGTAGACACCGGCGTCGCCCAGCAGCCGGGCGATCGTCGTCTGATCGGCCGGCAGCGGCG
>DCWN01000023.1:127650-144333 GCA_002328835.1 Acidobacteria bacterium UBA2161
CAGCGGCGGTGCTGTGCGGGTAGCGCCCGGTCAGGATGCTCGAGCGGCTCGGGCTGCACGACGACGTCGTCAGGAACGCGCGGTCGAACCGGACGCCGGCCGCGGCCAACCGATCGATGTTCGGTGTCCGGATCGCGGGGTTCCCGTAGACGCCGGCATCGCGTCCGTCCTGGTCGTCCGCGATGAAGACGATGACGCCGGCCGGCGCCGGGCCGTTCTGGGCGCCCGCGTGAGGCGCGGTCGCGGCCAGGGTCAGCAGGACGACGGCGGCAGCGCGGGTCGACATGGATCCGTGACCGTCAGGGCGCGACCCGCCCCGGCGGCCGAATGTTCCGCCCGACCCGATCGGTGAGGCTGTCGCCGAGATCGTCACGCGCCGCTTCGATCAAGCCGAGCAGCCGCTCGACAACGTCTGGATGTGCGTCGGCGACGTTCGTCGTCTCGCCGATGTCCGTCTCGAGATCGAAGAGCGAGAGGCCGATCTCCGCCTGCGCGTAGGTGCCCTGGAAGGTTGGCGTCCGCAGTTCGGCGCCCTCGATGGTGCCGTAGCCGTGGGGCACGTGCAGCTTCCATTGCCCCGATCGGACAGCCTGCAACTCGTAACGGAGGTAATAGAAGAACGCCTCGTGCGGGCTGGTCGCGCCGGGCGCCCCCGACACGATCGGCCAGATGTCCTTGCCGTCGATGATCCGGTCGGTCGGCATCTCGGCGCCGGTGATTCCCGCAATCGTCGGGAACAGATCCATCGTCGTCGCGATCTCGTCGCTGACGAGGCCGGCCGGAATCTCACCGGGCCACCGGATGATGGCCGGCACCCGCTGTCCGCCCTCGAAGGTCGAGCCCTTGCCTTCCCGCAACGGCTCCGCCGAGCCGCTGTGCGACCCCTTGACCAGCCACGGCCCGTTGTCGGTCGTGAAGACGACCAGCGTCCGGTCGTCGAGGCCGAGCCGGTCGAGCGTGCCGAGGATCTCGCCGACCGACCAGTCGATCTCCATGATGACGTCACCGTAGAGTCCGCGCTCGGACGCTCCGGCGAATCGGTCCGAGACGTAGAGCGGCAGGTGCGGCATCGTGTGCGGCAGATAGAGGAAGAACGGCCGGTCGGCGTTCCGCTCGATGAAATCGACCCCGCGCTCGGTGTAGCGCCGCGTCAGCTGCGACTGGTCCGGTTCGACCTCGACTGTCTCGACTCCCTCGACGAGCGGCAGCGGCGGATGGCGCCGCGCCGGCGGGTTCGGATTCTTCTCCGCATCCGGTGTCATGTCGTTCGAGTAGGGCAGGCCGAAGTACTCGTCGAAGCCCTGCGCGGCCGGCAGATGTTCCGGATGGTGGCCGAGATGCCATTTGCCGAAGATCGCCGTCGCGTAGCCGAGCGGCTTCAGCAGATCGGCGATCGTGACCTCGTCGGGGTGCAGCCCCTCGTCGAACTGCGGAAAGAGAACGCGCGGGACCGAGACCCGCTGCGGGTACGAGCCGGTCAGGAGCGCCGCGCGCGACGGTGAGCAGACCGGCGAGGCGACGTAGAAGTTGGTGAGGCGGGCGCCCTCGGCCGCCATCCGGTCGATGTTCGGCGTCTCGAACCCCTCGGCGCCAAAGACGCCGAGGTCCGAATAGCCCTGGTCATCGGTGAAGATGATGACGACGTTGGGCGGCTGCGCCGGCGCAGCGCGCTCGGCCTCGGCTCCTGCTCCTGCTTCTGTATCTTCAGGCGGCGCTTGGCACCCAGCCGCCAGGGCGACGGTGAGGGAGACGACGGCGCTACCGCACAGTCGCCAGGAAGCGTTCGTACTCGTCCAGTTCTGGATCATCTGTCGCTCGCATATGTTCCAACAGCAGTTCACGGGACCGCTCGATGCGTTCCGCCTGCGCCGGGTCGCCCGCCAGGTTGTCGAGCGCGTCGGGATCAGCGGCGTGGTCGTACAGTTCTTCCGTCGTCCGGAAGAGTAGGTGCTCGACGCGCGTGGCGATCGCCGGGTCGTCGGCTGCGGCCGCCTGCATTGCCGGGAACGTCAGGCCGCGCATCGAGTTGTTGAAGAACTCCGTCTCGCCGTCGGCCCAGGCGTTGTAGATGTAGCCGAACTGGCGGTCGTTGACGGCGCGCATCGGGAACCATTCGGGCGCGATCGTGACGTTCATGTGGGTGAAGACGACGTCGCGGCCGTCTTGGGCCTCGCCGCGCAGCACCGGCGTGAACGGCCGCCCGTCGGCGCCCGGCAGTGGCGGCAACCCCAGCAGGTCGAGCAGCGTCGGCGCCAGATCGACACCCGACACCAGGTGCCGCGTGTCGACGGCGCCGGGCGTGACGACGCCGGGCCACCGGACGATCCACGGTGTGCGCGTCGAGTGCATCCAGACGTTGGTCTTCGCGAACGGCACGGCGATGCCGTGGTCGGAGAGGAACATGACGATCGTCCGCTCGGCGAGGCCCGAGTCGTCGAGCGCGCGCAGGATGGCGCCGGTCGTCTCGTCGGCTCGACGGACGGAGGTGTAGTACTCGGCCAGCTCCCGCCGGACGTCGGGAAGATCGGGCAGGAAGCCGGGCACGGGGATCTCCGACGGGTCGAACGCCAGCTCGGTCTCGGGGAAGCCGCCGCCGTACTGGTGATTCGTCGACTCGGCATCGGTGACGCGCGCAGCGGCCTCGGTGGCGCTCGCCGCAAACGGCCGGTGCGGATCCTGCGAGTTGGCCATCAGGAAGAACGGCTCCCCTGCCGAGTCGGCATTCAGCAGGAAGTTGAGTGTCCGTTCGTAATAGAGCTCAGGACTCCGACCGTTCTCCAGCTCGCGCGCGGGCACGACCTCGTCCCAGATCTCCGGGCGCGACGGCAGCACGTGACCGGTCTTCGCCATGACGCCGGTGTAGTACCCGGCGTCGCCGAGCGCTTCGACGAGGGTCGGGACGTCAGGCCGGATCTCCTCGAACCCGAACGCGCCACTTCGGTGTGGGTAGCGGCCGGTCATCCAGACGGCGCGCGTCGGCTGACAGATCGCGATCGTGACGTGCGCTTGCTCGAATCGCATCCCCTCCGCGGCGAGCGCGTCGATGTTCGGCGTCAGATCGGGAATGGCGGCCCCGTAGACGCCGACCGAATCCCAGTTCATGTCGTCGACGGTGATCAGCAGGACGCTGAACGACGTCTCGACCGGGGAGAACGGCTCGGGCGCCTCGGGCGGCGCGCCGCAGGCGGTCGAGACGAGCATGAGAGCGGCAGCGGCGAGACGCCCACGCCTGGCCCAGGCGGCCGCCTCCCAACAGGAGGGATCGACTCGCGCAACGCCCACCCTCACGCCCATTGCCCCCTCAGCCCTCAGCGATCGTCCGCCGCCCACTCAGCATTCCCACCACCTCGTCGAACGGTGGCACGCTCGAGCCCTCGATATGGAGCGCGGCCGCCAGCGCGCCGACGTTGAGCGCGACCTCCGGGTCGATGCCCCTGGTGAGGCCGGCGAGGAATCCGGCGCCGAACGTGTCGCCGGCGCCGGTCGTGTTGAGTATGCCCCGAGTCTCGTAGGCCGGCACGTGAATCGACAGGCCGGGTGGGGGCAGTGCCACGCCGCTTGGCGTCGACCGCTCACGGCCGGTGCCGGTCGCCAGGTAGACGCCCTCGGGGCCGCGCGTGATGACGACGGTTCCCACGCCGCGGTCCAGGAGGAACTGGGCCAGCGCTTCCGCGCGTCCCGAGCCCGGTGCGGTGCCGGCGAGCTGCTCGGCCTCACCCAGGTTCGGCGTAAGGATGTCAGTGTGGGGCAGCGCCGCCTCGACATCGTCGAGCGGCACCTCGGCCATCGACCAGGTCGTGTCGAGCGAGGTCACGATGCCTTGCGACCGCAGCCGTTCGAACAGCCTCGCCAGCCGGACGCCGCGGCATCGGGGCATCAACGACGGGTAGCCGACGTGGCAGATCCGCCAGTCGGACGACGGCTCGACGTCGTCGGCGTCGAACCGATCGTTGACGCCGGGGTAGCAGTAGACCGTCCGTTCGCCATCGGGTGCCACCAGGATCATGCTGATCCCCGAGGTGCCGTCTTCGACGACCTGCACGCCGCCCGTGCCGACGCCGGCTGTCCGCAGTGCGTCGACGATCCAGCGGCCCGCGGGGTCGGCGCCGACGCATCCGACCGCCTCGACGCCGATGCCCAGCTTGCCGAGGGCGCGGCCGACGTTCGATGGCGCCCCGCCCGTCGAGTAGCGCAGCCGCTCGACTTCCGACAAGGTGCCCTTGTCGGCCGGTTCGGCGTGCAGGAAGCAGTCCTGGACGATCGCGCCGCAACAGACAATCATGCTAAAACGCCGGAGACAACTCTGAGCACTCGGACTTCCTGGGTACGCGAGATTATAGATGACTAGTCAGCAGCGACAGCTCGCGGTGCTGGTCGGTGTCGTTCTCCTGACCGCCTGCGGCGGGTCCACCCCCACCGGCTCGCCCTCCGAGACGCCGCCGGCGTCGCCGGCCGCCGACCTCCCATGGAACATCGTCCTCATCGTCGTCGACGATCTTGGCTGGACCGATCTCGGTGTCATGGGTAGTGCGTTCCACGAGACGCCCAACATCGACGCGCTCGCCGCCGAGGGGATGCGCTTCACGAACGCCTACGCGGCGACGACCGTCTGCTCGCCGACACGCGCCAGCATCCTGACAGGCCAGTATCCCGCGCGCCTGCGGGTCACGGACTGGATCGACGGCCACGCCCGCCCGTGGGCCAAGCTCCAGATTCCTGAATGGACACATCGCCTGCCGGCCGAGGCGCTGACGATCGCCGAGGCGCTTCGACCGGCGGGCTACGCGTCGGCCTCGATCGGCAAGTGGCACCTGGGCGGCGAATCGTCCCGGCCCGAGGATCACGGCTTCGATCTAAACGTCGCCGGCGACCATCGCGGCCAGCCGCCGAGCTACCACGCGCCCTACGGCATTCCGACGCTCTCTGAAGACGCCCCGAACGGTGCAGCGTATCTGACCGACCGGCTGACCGACGAGGCGATCGGGTTCGTGACCGCCAACCGCGACCGTCCGTTCTTTCTGTACCTGCCGTACTACACGGTGCACACGCCGATCGAGCCCGAAGCCGACCGGCTGGCGGCCTACGAAGCGAAGGCCGCGACCCAGGATGCCGCGGCGGGTGCATGGACGCACCGGAATCCCGGATACGCCTCGATGATCGAGAGCGTCGACGCAAACGTCGGCCGGTTGCTCGCGACGCTCGACACGCTCTCGGTCGCGGATCGGACCGTCGTCATCTTCGCGTCCGACAATGGCGGGCTGGTGCTGCCACTGTCGCCGTGGGGGCGGGTGACGACGAATTGGCCGCTCAGAGTCGGCAAGGGCTCGGCCTACGAGGGTGGCGTTCGGGTGCCGTTTATCGTCCGCTGGCCCGGCGCGATGGCCCCTGGATCGGTTGAGCGTACGCCGGTCATCAGCCCAGATATCTATCCGACGGTGCTGGAGATCGCGGGGGTGAGGAATCTCGGCGGAGTCGTCGACGGATCGAGCCTCGTGCCGACGCTGCGCGGTGAGGGCACGCTCGAGCGCGACGCGATCTACTGGCACTACCCGCACTATCACCCGGGCGGGGCCGCGCCCTACGGCGCCGTCCGGTCGGGCCGCTACAAGCTGATCGAGTTCTACGAAGACATGCGCGTGGAGCTGTACGACCTCGACACGAGCATCGCCGAGGTCGTGAACCTCGTCGAGACGCTGCCCGAGGAGGCGACGCGGCTGCGCGATCTACTGCACGCCTGGCGGGACGAGGTCGGTGCCCAGATGCCCACCGAGAACCCCGACTACGACCCCGAGCGAGAGTTCAGCTTCACCCGCTGAGAGTTCCGAGCCCCTTCGGGTATGATCACCCCCCCAACAACATCAATGGAGGAGGCCCGCCATGGCGCCACGAGACGTTCTTCCGGCTGATGCTCCCGACGCGCAACCGACGACCGGCCTGACGCGCAGACACTTCCTCGGCGCCACGATAGCTGCGGGTGTGGCGGGTGCGTGCGGCGGCGCCCCCAGCGGCGGGGACGCCGCGAGTGCCCCGACGCCCGATCCCGAGACGCTGGTGGCGGCGATCGAAGCCCAGGTCGAGAGCGACAACATCTATACACGCCTGCTGGGCGTCAAGGCGCACCTGCCCGGCCACGGCCATGCGACCGCGCTCGGCGGCTCGCGGATGCCCGCCGAGGTGATTGAGGCGATGCAGGAGGCCAACGACTACTTCGTCATGATCGACGAGCTGAACGTCGCGGCCGGCAGGCGGGCGGCCGAGGTCGTCAGGGCCGAAGCGGCGCTCATCACCTCCGGCGCCTCGGGCGGATTGCTGCTCGGCACCGCGGCGTGCCTCACCGGGACCGACGAGGAAAAGATGGAGGCGCTGCCGAACCCGACCTGGGCGAAGCGGGAGTGCGTCATGCAGAAGGCACACCGCTATCCGTACGATTTCGCGCTGCAGGCCGCCGGCGCCACGATCGTCGAGGTCGAGGGCCGCGAGCAACTGATGAACGCCATCGGCGAGAACACGGCGCTCGTCTTCGGCCTGCCGCGGCACGGTGCGCTCGGCGCGACGATGGCGGCTGAGGTGCTCCAACCCGAGGAACTGATCGAGGTGGGCCGGGCCGCCGGCGTGCCGGTGATGATCGACGGCGCCTCGCGGCTGCCGCCGACCGGCAATCTGACGATCTACAACGAACTGGGCGCCGACCTGGTCGTCGTCTCCGGCGGGAAAGGGCTGCGCGGGCCGCAGTCGACCGGCATCCTCTCGGGGCGGGCCGATCTGATCGAGGCGGCGCGGATGCAGGCGGCGCCGAACGACTTGATCGGCCGCGGCATGAAGGTCGGCAAGGAGGAGATCATCGGCCTCATCGTCGCCCTCAACCGCTACGAGAATCTCGACCATGCCGCCGAGCGCGAAGGGTGGAAGGCGAAGGCCGAGTATGTGGCGGCCGAACTGCAGGGGATCGACGGGTTCACGGCCGAGGTGATCGACGACGAGGCCGGCGAAGCGGCGTCCTATGTCGACATCGACTGGGACGAGAGCGTGATTCCGATGACGCACGCCGAGGTCCGCAACCACCTCCGCCGGCGGCCGGAGCGTCGCGTCGCGCTGTCGAGCCTCTTCGGCAGCCGGCGTGTCCAGACGCGGTGCATGCGCGACGGCGAGGAAGTGCTCGTCGCCGGGCGCCTGCGTGAGTTCTTCACGGAAGGGTACAAGAATGTGTAAGTGGGGAGGGATCGCCCTGGCGATCCTGGTGACCGCCGCGTGTTCGGGCGCGCCGCCCGCGGACGCGCCGGCCCTCGAGGAGCCGGACCAGCCGAACGTCCTGTTTGTCTTCTACGACCAGTACCGCACCGACATCATCGGCGCCTACGGGGGCGGCGACAACATCACGACGCCGAACATCGATCGCCTCGCCGAGGAAGGCGCGCTCTTCACGAACGGGCTTTCGACGACACCGGTCTGCACGCCGTATCGCGGGATGCTGATGACCGGCCGTTACCCGACGCACACCGGCTTGATGCTCAACTTCCTCGAGGCGAACACCTCGGTCCAGGGCGTCGCCGATGTCTTCAACGACGCCGGCTACCGAACGGCGTTCATGGGGAAGTGGCACCTGGCGGCCGGCAGTCACAAGATGGCGTGGGTCGGGCAGGAGAACGGGAGTTGGGATCACGCCCAGCCCTACATCGACGAGAATCCCGACTTCAACTTCGTCCCGCCGGGGCCGACCCGGCTCGGGTTCGAGGACTGGGCCGCGTTCAACTTCCACGCCGAGTTCCTGGCCGCGCCGTACTACCGTAACGAGCCCGAGTTGCTCGTCATGAACGAGTACGAGTCGGACGGCCTGACGACGATGGCGATCGACTACATGGAGGAAGCGCGCGAGGCCGGCGAGCCGTTCTTCGTCATGGTCGCGCCGCATCCGCCTCACCCGCCGTTCAACCGGACGCCCGAGGGCTATCTCGAACAGATTCCCGACGAGCTGGTCTGGGACGAGAACGTGCCGGACGATGCCCGCGAAGAGAATCTGTCTGACGCCCGAGCCTACTTCGCCATGGCGAAGAACGCCGACGACAACATGGGGCGGATCCTCGCGTATCTCGACGAGGCCGGGCTGACTGACGACACCATCGTCGTCTTCACCTCCGACCACGGCGAGATGCTCGGCAGCCACCGCCGCCGGAACAAGATGGTGCCCTACGCCGAGGCCGTGCGCGTCCCGATGGTCGTTCGGTGGCCGGGTCGAATCGCCCCGGGCACGCGAACCGAGACGCTACACACCCCGCTCGATCATTTTCCGACGCTGGCGTCGCTGGCCGGGCTCGCGAGCCCGGCCGATCTCGATGGCGTGGACATGAGCGCCGAGCTGCTCGGCGGCACGGCGCCCGATCGGGACGCCGTCTTGATGAGTAACTACACGGCGCATTGGGACTACTTCATGACCAGCACGCAAGAAGGCGCCCAATGGCCGGAGTGGCGTGGCCTGAAGACGGCGCAGTACACCTACGCGCGGTGGATTACGGGCGAGACGGTGCTCTTCGACGACCAGGCCGACCCGTTTCAGATGAACGATCTGAGCGGCGACCCGGCGCACGCGGCGGTCGTCGAGGCGCTGGAAGCACGGCTGCAGGAACTGCTCGCCGACGCGCACGACGAGTTCCTGCCGGGCAATGCCTACGTCGACTGGGTCGACCGCGAGCGGAACATCATCCGGACGGGCCTGGGACCCGTGGAGTAGTGCAGGAGCCTCACCATGACGAAGCTTGCACCGCTCGCACTCGCGCTCGTCGTCGTCACCTCGAACCTCGGCGCGCAGACGCTGCCGATCGTCCCAAACGTCGAGCCTCAGCCGTTCGTCGCGCAGGTCGCGCGTCTCATGGAAGCGCTCGAGTTCCTGGGCAGCGCGCTGCCGGCCGCCGACGCGCGGCGGCTCGAAACGCTGCGCGACGAAGCGCCTACGCCTGCCGTTGTCGAAGAGATCCAGCAGATTCTCGATCGCTACGTTCTGGTCATGGTGCAGATCAGTCCCGAGGCCAGGGTGAGCGTCGTGCGGGGCCCAGCGCCAGCCGAGATCGTCCAGCACGGCTGGAAGGCGACACTGGTCAAGGTCCACAATCAGGGCGCCGTACGCGGCCGGCTCGAGGTCGAGAGCCCGAACGCCGAGCCCGCGCTGTTCCGGTCGACCGGTGCACCGCGGGCAGGTGAAGAGACGGAGATCACCCCAGGCCAGCTCGCCAACCGGTTCCTCGAGATGGTGATGTACCGCCGCCGGCCGATGCTGCCGAACCTGTCCGGGCTGCCCCTCGAGTACGCCATCTTGCAGATCAATTCCACAACGGCCGGGCAGCGCGAGGCGCGCATCGGCTTCCAGGTCGGCCCGGGCACGCAGGATCTCGGCTTCCGGAACGCGATCGATGTCCTGTTCGACTGCCAGCCGTCGGTGCAGGTCGTGCTGCGCGTGGCAGATCACGACGGCACGCCGACGATGGCCTCGTTCGTCATCACCGATGGCGTCGAGCGCTTGGGCGACGACTCGTCGATCTGGTCCTCGGACTACCGGCAGACGCTGGCGCGCCGCCGCGCATTCGAGGAAGGCGGGCCCGTGGCCGACCCGGCGGCTCGGAGCGGCGACCAGACGCCGGGGCCCGGCCGGCTGGTCGGGATCTATCCGCTGCCGTCACGGCGCTCGGCGACGACCGACATTTTCCCCGACTTCTACTTTCACGCGCAGGTGTACCGAAGCGACGGCGAGTACGTCGCGCTGCCGCCCGGCAGCTACGACGTCACTTACACGCGCGGGCCGGAGTACGTGCCGCAGAGCAAGCGGATCACCGTGCCCGAAGGGGTCGAGGCGATCGAGGAATCGTTCCAACTCCAGCGCTGGGTGGACCTGTCGAGCTTCGGCTGGCATAGCGGCGATCATCACGTCCATGCCGCCGGCTGCAGCCACTACGAAAGCCCGGAAGAGGGAGTCGATCCGGAGCATATGTGGCGGCAGGCGCTCGGCGAGGACCTCGACGTCGCCTGCGTCCTCAACTGGGGGCCGAGCTGGTACCACCAGAAGCAGTTCTTCGACGGCGAGGTGCACGTGCTGTCGACCGACGACAACCTGTTGCGCTACGACGTCGAGGTGTCCGGCTTCCCGTCGTCGCACGCCGGTCATCTGGTGCTGCTGCGCCTCGACGAGGACGACTACCCCGGCACCTCGTTGATCGAAGAATGGCCGAGCTGGACCCTCCCGGTCTTGCAGTGGGGGCAGTCACAGGACGGCGTGGTCGGCTACGCGCACTCGGGCTGGGGGCTCGAACCGATGGAGCCGACGTTCGAACTGCCGAACTACACGATGGCGAAGTTCGACGGCATTGGCGCCAACGAGTACATCATGACCGTCACGCACGACGCGGTCGATTTCATCTCGGCGGGCGATACGCCGGTCCCCTGGGAGCTGAACATCTGGTATCACACGCTGAACTCCGGCTTCCGGACGCGCATCAGCGGCGAGACGGACTTTCCGTGCATCTACGACGATCGGGTCGGCATGACCCGCACCTACGCGAAGATAGACGGCCCGCTCGACTTCACGACCTTCGCCGAGGCGACGAAGAACGGCCGCAGCTACGTCTCGGAGGGCGGTTCGCACCTGGTCGACTTCGCCGTGAACGGCCTCGACGTCGGTACGAGCGGCAGCGAACTGCGGTTGCCGGCCGCTGGCCGCGCGACGGTCACGGCCAGGGTGACGGCACGGCTGCCTGTCGAACTGAGCGACGTGGGTGCGGCGATCGCCGCTCGGTCGCTCGTCGAGCCGCCGTACTGGCACATCGAGCGCGCGCGGATCGGGACGAGCCGGCGGATTCCGGTCGAGTTGATCGTCAACGGCGAAGTCGCGGATCGTGTGGAGATCGAGGCCGACGGCGTCTGGACTGACCTCCGGTTCGACGTGGCGATCGAGCGGTCGAGCTGGGTGGCGCTGCGCGTCATGGGCAGTTCGCACACCAATCCGATTTTCGTCGTCGTCGACGACGCGCCGATCCGGGCGTCGCGCACGAGCGCCGAGTGGTGCCGCGAGGCGGTCGACCAGTGCTGGCTGATGAAGCAGCCGCTCATCCGCGAGGAGGAGCGCGCGGCGGCAGCGGCCGCCTACGAGCACGCGCGGGACGTGTACGACCGGATTATTTCGGAATCGGTGCGGTAACGCCTGAATGTTCTTGCCGGCCACGTTCGCCGTCGCCCTCCTGATGATGCTCACCAGCATGATCTGCTGGGGGTCGTGGGCCAATGCCTTCAAGCTGACCCGGGGCTACCGATTCGAGCTGTTCTACTGGGACTACGCGTTCGGCATCGTCCTGGCCTCGCTCGTTCTGGCGTTCACGCTCGGGTCATTCGGTTCGAGCGGCGATAGCTTCCTGGCGAACCTGCGCGCGGCCGACACGGCCAACATCGTCTACGCCGTCGCGGCCGGCGTCATCTTCAACGTCGCGAACCTGCTGCTGGTGGCCGGCATCGAGATGGCCGGCCTGGCCATTGCGTTCCCGATCGCCATCGGCGTCGCGCTGATAGAAGGCGTCGCGCTGAGCTACGCCCTCCAACCGACCGGCAGCGGGTGGCTGCTCGCACTCGGCGTCTTGCTCGCCGTGGTCGCGGTCGTCTTCGATGGCAAGGCCTACGCCGGCCTGGAGGGCTCCGGCCGGTCCACCTCGCGTCGCAGCATCGGCATCTGCCTCGTCTCGGGTGTGCTCATGGGGCTCTTCGCGCCGCTCGTCACGCGGGCGCTGACGACCGGGACGCCGCTCGGGCCGTACACGGTTGCGGTCTGCTTCACGCTGGGCGCGCTCGTCTGCTGCGTGCCGGTGAATACCTACTTCATGCGCCGCCCGCTGGCCGGCCTGCCGGTCACCTACGCCGACTACGCGGCCGCGCCGTGGCGCGAGCATGCCCTCGGCCTCCTGGGTGGGGTCGTCTGGGGGATCGGCGGCGTCTTCAACTTCGTTGCCGCGAGCATGGTCGGTGTCGCCATCGCGTACGCGATCGGGCAGGCGGCGCCGATGGTCGCCGCGGCGTGGGGCGTCGTCGTCTGGCGGGAGTTCCGCGGGGCGCCTCGACAGTCGGCGCTCGCTCTGGCGGCGATGTTCGTCTGCTACCTGCTGGCCATCACCGTCATTGCCCGCGCCTACGGAGCGTGAGATGCGACATTGGATCGGGATTGCAGCGATGCTGCTGCTGATGTGCGCACTGGCCGCCACGTCGCACGCCCAGCCCCACAAGGTCATCTTCGACACCGACTTCGGCCTGCCGCCGACCGACGACGGCTGGGCCCTCGCGCTGGCGTTGGGTTCGCCCGAACTGGAGATTCTCGGCGTCACGACCGTGGCCGGCAACTTCAGCGTCGAGCGGGCGACGGCCGAGGTCTTGAAGATGCTCGAGCTCTCGAGCCGCGAAGAGCTGCCGGTCTACCAGGGCGCTGACATGCCGCTGGTGCACGCACCGTCCGACTTCGCGCGGGGTGAGTACGGCGAATGGTATTCGGGCGATCCGCCGCCGATGCCCGCGGGCGGGTTCGCCTCGAAGTCGGCCGAGTCGATCTCGGCCATGGACTTCATGGTGCGGACCGTCCTCGACGCCCCGGGCGAAGTCACCCTCGTCGCCATCGGTCCCCTGACCAACGTCGCGATGGCGATCCGCCAGCACCCGCGCTTCGCGTCGAGCGTCAAGCAGTTGGTCATCATGGGCGGCGCCATCGCGCAGCTGCCCGACGGCCACGGCAACGTCACGCCGAACGCCGAGTTCAACTTCTGGGTCGATCCGGAGGCGGCCCGGAGTGTGCTGCGCGCCGGAATCCCGACGATGCTGTCGCCGCTCAACGTGTCGCGCAAGACCGGGCTGACGCGCCAGTGGTACGAGGCGATCGTCGCGCGTGATACGCCGATCACCCGGCTCGCGCGCGAGCGGCTCGGGCCTCGCTATGCCGCGAATCCCGGCCGCAGCGACCTCATGTACGACCAGGTCGCCGTGGCCAGCCTCATCGACCCGACGCTCGTGACGACGCAGGAGATGTTCGTCGATGTCGACGCGCTGCACGGGATCAACTACGGCGTGTCGGTCGGCGGCGACGAGCCGTGGCCCGGCGCCGAGGGGGCGCCGCGCGTCCAGGTTCAGTACGACCTCGACTGGGACCGGTTCATCCGGATGTTCGTCGAGCGCGTGAGCCGCTAGGGCCGAGCGGATCATGGCGTCGCCCCGCATCGTCGTCGTCGGAAGCGCCAACGTCGATCTCACGACGTTCGTCGACACCTTCCCCCGGCCCGGTGAGACGGTCTTTGCCGATCGGTTCGACCTCGGCTTCGGCGGCAAGGGCGCCAATCAGGCGGTGGCGGCCCGGTTGTGCGGTGCCGAGGTCGAGATGGTGGCGCGGGTCGGCGACGATCTGTTCGGGCCGGCCACGCTCGAGCACCTCGACTCGCTCGGCGTCGGCGTCACGCACGTGCGCTCGGTGGCCAACGTGTCCAGCGGCGTCGCGCCGATCTTCGTCGACCCATCGGGCCAGAACCGGATCCTTGTCGTCCCCGGCGCGAACGGGCACCTATTGCCCGACGACGTCAACCTGGCGGAACCGCTCATCCGCCGTGCCGACGTGCTCGTGTTGCAGCTCGAGGTGCCGCTCGAGACCGTCTATCACGCGGTCGGTGTGGCGCGCGCGCACGGTGTCCGCTGCATCCTGAACCCGGCGCCGGGGCAACCGCTCGATCTGTCGAAGGTCTCGGCGGTCGACTACTTCATTCCGAACGAGACCGAGGCCGAAGCGATTGCGGGTCGTTCCGTGAAGACCGTGGCCGATGCCGAGGACTGTGCTCGTGGATTCGTGGCCGAAGGATTTCGCACGGTCGTCGTCACGCTCGGCGAGCAGGGCGCGGTCATGGCCAATGCGGAGGCGGCGACTCGCGTGTCGCCGTTCCCGGTCGTGGCCAAGGACACGACCGGAGCGGGTGACGCCTTCATCGGCAGCCTCGCCGTGTTCCTCGCCGAAGGCGCACCCGAGGCCGAGGCGCTCGCGCGGGCCAGCCTGTACGCCGCGCTGTCGACGACCGAGATCGGCACGCAGAAAGCGTTCGCCTCGCGACAGACGTTCGAAGCCGAATGGACCCGCCGGGCGCGTGGGTGAGGCGCGCGGTCAGGCCGTCGCGCCCTCGACGCGCTTCGCCAACTCGTCCAGACATCCCGCCCAGCCTTCCTTGTGGCCGCGTCCGAGGCCGGTGTCGGGCACGTTGGCGTGATGGAGGGTCACCTCCGTGCCACCGTCGACCGGCGCGAACGTGGCCGTGACGACGCTTTCCAGGCCCTGCGTCGGCTCGGACATCCAGGTGTGCTCGAGCGTCTTGCCGCGCTCGAGGCGGTCGAACCGGCCGTAGTGCGCCCATTCGCGCCCCTCGTGATCGACGAGGAGATAGAAGAGGCCGCCGACCTCGAGGTTCAGGATGACGCGCTTCGATCCGAAGAAGAGCGATCCCGGGCCGTCGCGGTCGAGCCAGGCGTCGTAGACCGCCTCGGGCGTGCCGCCGATCGTCCGCGATACCGTGAGGTCAGACGCCTTCATGAGCGCCGTCCTTTCTTCGAGAAGAGACCCTCGAGCCGATCGAGGCGGGCGTTCCAGAATTGTTCGTAGCGCCACGTCCACTGGGCCACCCGGCGCAGCGGTCGGGCGTCCAGCGTCAGCGTGTGCTCCCGCCCGCGGCGCGCCCGCCGCACCAGTCCGGCGCGCTCCAGTACCCGGACATGCTTCGACACGGCGACGAGCGACATGTCGAAGGGCTCGGCCACCGTGGTGACGCGGGCCGGGCCGCGGCTGAGGCGCTCGACGATCGCCCGGCGGGTCGGGTCGGACAGGGCGGTCAGGACGTGATCCAGTGCGGGCATAATAATTAACCAAACGGTTAAATATCATTCGACCACCCGAGTGTCAAGCGCTTGAGAAGCGACACGAGGCGCCCCTCCGGCGCCTGGGCGGTATATGCTCTCCGAGCCTCGGAAGGCCAACATGACCTGGAGCCGGATCCTGGCGCCGACCGCCCTCGTGCTGCTGTGGGCTGCACCCGGTCGGGCTCAGGTGGTCGATCCGATTCGCGTCTTCGTCTTCGCCGAGATGGAGTCGCCCTTGCGCGCCGACGTGGAGGTGCCGGTCTTCCTGCCGCCGCGGCATCCGGTGCCGCGCGACCCCGACCGGTACTACTTCGAAGTCGATCGGGCACCCGACGCGGTCGCGGGGCTCCGCCGGCGGCTGAACCGTGAGGAGTACGCCGATTCGGTCCTGGTCGTGGAATCCCGGGGGCAGGCCGACATGTACCTCGAGGTCGTCGCCACGAGCCGGATCAGTTTCCTCGGGTCGTGGCGGGACCCAGGGATCGCGATCATCAGAGTGACGATCAGGAACCACGACTACACGACCGACTTCATCGGCGAGCGCCGCGGTGTCCTGCGATCGCCGGCCTTCGCCCTGGCCGGCCAGTTGACGCGGTGGATCGACGGCAACTACGCGATGATCCAGCGGCTCATCTACGGTCTGCCGTAATGCGACGACTGCTCCCGTGGACCCTCGTCCTGTCGGCGGTTGCCTGCGGCAGCTTCCCCGAGACCGAGTGGCCGGTCTATCAGGGGCCGGGCAGCAACCAGTACTCGGCGCTCGACCTGATCACCCGCGACAACGTCGCCAACCTCGAGGTGGCCTGGGTCTACCGGACCGGCGATGCCGACCCCGACGACCGCTCGCAGATCCAGGCGAACCCGATCGTCGTCGATGGCGTGCTCTACGCCACCTCGGCGCAGCTCAAGGTGTTCGCGCTCGACGCCGCCACGGGTGAGCCGCACTGGACGTTCGATCCGTTCGACGGCGCCTACGACCAGTTCGGCGCCGGCGTGAGCCGCGGGGTCACCTACTGGGCGGACGGTGACGACCGCCGGATCCTTTCGACCGGCGGGTTCCGGCTGTACGCGCTCGACGCGGAGAGTGGACAACCGATTACTTCGTTCGGCGACCGTGGGTCGATCGATCTCCGGGAAGGCCTGGATCGCGACATCGGCGACCTGTTCATCGCCTCGAACACCCCCGGTGCGATCTACGAGGACCTGATCATCCTGCCCACGCGGGTGGCGGAAGGCTTCCAGTCGGCGCCGGGGCACATCCGGGCCTTCGACGTGCGGACCGGCGAGCGTGCCTGGATCTTCCATACGATTCCGCACCCAGGCGAGGTCGGGTACGAGACCTGGCCCGCGGATGCCTGGCAGCGGGTCGGCGGCGCCAACAACTGGGCCGGGATGACCGTCGACCACCGCCGTGGCATCGTCTATGTGCCGACCGGGTCGGCGGCGCCCGATTTCTACGGCGGCATGCGAGCCGGCGACAACCTCTTCGCCAACACGCTGCTGGCACTCGACGCGCGGACCGGCGAGCGCGTCTGGCACTACCAGGTGGTCCGCCACGACCTCTGGGACCGCGATCTGCCCGCGCCTCCCAACCTGGTGACCGTGACCCACGACGGCGAGCGGCGCGAGGCCGTCGCGCAGATCACGAAGTCGGCGCACGTCTTCCTCTTCGACCGCGAGACCGGTGATCCGCTCTTTCCCGTGGAGGAGCGCGAGGTGCCGCCGTCGCCGCTCCGGGGTGAAGCGGCGTCGCCGACCCAGCCGGTGCCGACGGCGCCGCCGCCG
>DCWN01000002.1:0-8354 GCA_002328835.1 Acidobacteria bacterium UBA2161
GGCGTCCTCCGCGGGGACCCCGAGTGCCCCACTCCGGACGCCGCGAGGCGCGCCGTGCGCGCCTTGATCGTTCAACTGGCAGTTGGGTGGAGGCTACGCGGCCTGGTCGGTACTGAGGCGTTCGATCGCGCGATCGAGGGCGGGATCGTCGTCGGGCGGCTCGGCACCCATTTCGACCGAGGGCGTCGGGATGATGATAGCCGGCTCCAGACCCTGCTGGTGCAACTGTTCGCCGCCCGCCGTCAGGTACTGCGCCCACGACAACCAGAGGCCGCTGCCGTCGGGCAACTTGATGAGCCGTTGCTCGGCGGCGCGCCCGAAGGTGCGCCCACCGATGAGTTCGGCGCGGGCGTTGTCGGCGAGCGCCGACGCGAAGAGTTCGGCCGCCCCGGACGTGCCGTTGCCGATCAGCAACACCGTCGGGAGATCGATGTCACCATCACCCGATT
This sequence comes from Acidobacteria bacterium UBA2161, assembly GCA_002328835.1. Classification (GTDB taxonomy): domain Bacteria; phylum Acidobacteriota; class Vicinamibacteria; order Vicinamibacterales; family UBA823; genus UBA2161. The sequence goes on from DCWN01000002.1 coordinate 450, forward strand.
CGGCGACGGTGGTCTCCTGCGATTCGTCCCGGCGCTGGCGGATTGCCAGCGTGCCCGTTCCGACGAACAACCGGGCCGCGTCCACGCCGTCGGCATTGCTGCCGTCGGCGGTGCCGCGCAGATCGACGACGAGTGCCTGCGCGCCAGCCTCCTCGAGCGAGCCGACCGTATCGCGGATCTCGTCGGCCACGCCGGCGTCGAACGCGGCCACGCGGACGTAGCCGACCGCAGGTGCCGCGAGCCGGGCCGTGATGCTCGCCGCGGTGAGTCGGGCGCGTGTGAGGGCGATCTCTTGAGGCTCGGTGGCGTTGCCCCGGATCACCGTCAGGGTCACCGCCGAGCCGATCGCGCCTCGCAGACGCTGCGTGCCCTCGAAAATCGACATACTGCGTGTCGATTCACCGTCGATGCCCCGGATGTAGTCGCCCGGCCGCAGGCCTGCCTCCGCGGCGGGCGAACCGTCCCGCGCCGAGAGCACCCGGAGATAGAACTGACGGGTCAGCGTGACGCCCGTGCGTCCTTCCGGCAGTGCGTCGCCTGACTCGAGCGCGGCGACGTCGCCGGGCGTCAGGTAAGCGCTGTCGGCATCGAGGCCGCCCGAGAGTCCGCGCATCGCGCCAGCCATGACGAGATCGACGTCAACATCTTCGACGTAGCTGTTGAGGATGAGTGAAACGACATCCTCGAAGATGCGCAGCGGGCGATACGAGTCTTCCTGCGCGAAGGTGCGGCCCAGATAGCCGCCGAGTACCGCGAACGCGAGGATCGGCGCCGATAGGAGCAGTACCAGCAGGCGCGTCCGATATCTCATCGTGACAGCCATTCTAGTGGATCGACCGACTGACCGTCGATGCGCAGCTCGAAGTAGACCGTCTCCGCTCCGGATGGCGATTGGCCCACCCGCCCCACCGTCTGGCCCGCCGCGACCGCCGCCCCGCGCTCGACGTCGATCGCCGCGAGATATCCGTAGAGCGAGTAGGCCTGGCCGCCGTGATCGACGATGACGAGGTTGCCGAAGCCCGTGAACGGACCGGTGAAGGCCACGCGCCCGCCGTGAACGGCCGCGACTGCCTGCCCGGCACCGGCGGCAATCGCGATGCCCCGCTGGGTGGCGCTCCCGGCCGGCGTGGCGCCGGCGTCGGTATTCGGGACAGGCCAGGGCAGTTGACCCTGGAATGGGCGGAGCGGCAACGGCGCGTCCTCCGCGCTGGTCGTGCCGCCCTCGGCGAGTACGGCCAGAGAGGTACGCAGCCGGTCGCGTGCCATCTGCAGCTCGCCCGTGAGCTGCGCGGTCAGATCGCGCCTGGCGTCGATCGACTCGATGAGTTGCGATTGCGCGGCGACCGCCTGGTCCAGCGCGCGCCGGGTGCGCCGGGCTTCGTCTTGCAGCGCGAGCATCTCATCGCGCCGGGCGCCGATCGTCTCCCGAGACTCGCGCATCGCGGCCAGTGTGGCGCGATGCACCGCGATCGTCTGGCGGTCGCGCTCGGCCAGCATGGCGACCGTCTGATACGCGCGCATGACCGATGTGAAGTCGTCCAGGCCGAGCAGCAAGCGGAGGTAGCCCGGACGGCCCAGCTTGTACAGCTCGGTGAGTCGGGCCTCGACCGCGGGTTCCTGCTCGCTGGCCGTCTGCTCGAGGGCCGCCAGCTCGGTTTCGACGTCGGTCAGGGCGGCGCCGGTTTCCTCGACGTCGGCCTGAATCAACCCGAGTTCCTGAATCTTCTGACGGCGCTGGCGTTCCAGCCCGCGCAGGTCATCCAGCAGCGTCTGTTCCTGGGCCGCCAGCGCGACGGCTTCGTCCTGCAGGGCCTCGATCCGCTCGTCGGCCTGTCGCGAGAGCGTTTCGAGGCGCTCCCGCTCCTGAGGCTGCGCCGATCCGACGGCCGGCCAGAAGAGCAGGGCCGTGCTCGTGATCAGCAGGGTGACTTGAGGCATGAGTGTCGTGCGAGCCATTGCGCTTACCTCGTCATCAGAACAGGGGGAGACCTTCCATCTCGGGCGGAACCTGGAGTCCGAAGTACGCGAGCACCGTCGGCGCCAGGTCGACCAGCCGCGGATCACGGCCCGCGAGCGGGCGGTTCGCGACGAGGACGCCTGCCGTCGCGGCGAAGTCGAAGCCGCCGTGGTCGCCACTCCATCGGCCCTCGTTGTCGACGACGAGCCCGGGCGGGGCCTGGCCGACCGTCGTTGGCCACGACACGCGGTAGCCGTCGGCGAAGCCCACCTGAAGATCGGGAGCGCGGTCACGATGCGGGCCGACGTGCACGGTGTCGCCGCGGTAGACCGCGCTGACCATCGGGGTGTCGTCGGCCGGGTCCGTCAACGTCGTCAGCTTCTCGGCGATCTCGTCGGCGAGTGCCGAACGTTCGGCGCCAGCGCTGACGATGCCCTCCGGTTCGCGGCCCTCGAGGTTGACGAAGATCTGTCCCGGTCCGATCGCGTAGGCGCGGGTCCGCGTCCAGTCGATCTGGCGCTCGAACGCCTCCTCGCCGTCGGCGTCCGCCTCGCTTGCGGCGGCGTCACGCAGGGCCATGTAGCCCTCTTCGACGAGCCACGAGTTGAGGTGGACCGACCGGCGCCACGAGTGAAAGCCGTGGTCCGAGAGCACCAGGAGCGGCGTGCCGGGATCGAGCCGGCGCAGCACCTCGCCGATCAGGTCGTCGCAGCGGCGATAGATCTGTTCGATGGCCAGGCCGTAGCGCGCGGCCAGGTCGGCGTCGAAACGCGGATGGCGGGGATCGATGAGCCGCCACATCATGTGCTGCACCCGGTCAGTCGCTTCGACCACGCCGACCAGCAGGTTCCAGTTGGGGCGGTCGAGGCGGCTCAGGATCAACTCGGCCCGGTCGTCGAACGCGCGATCCAGATCGTCGAGGAAAGCCCGTTCGTCGATCCGAGCTTCCTGGAGCGCAGCCGTGGCCTCCGCCCAGCCCAGTGTGCGGTACGCACCGAGGCGGTCGTAGAGCTCGGCCGAGAGCTCGGGTGGAGACGAGATCGGGAACGGCGGCGTGACCGGGTGCCACTGCAACGGCGAGACGTACAACTGCAGCACGTCGGACGCATCGACCAGCAGGATCTGGGTCATGGCCCTGAATCGGACGAACAGGTTCGCCCGGAACTCGACGTCGATCCAGCGGCTCCATTCGCCCTGTCGCAGATGGAGCGATTGATCCTCGAATTCGATCGTGACCGTCCGCGGATCGGGTGCGTCGCGGTTCCAGCGAACAGTCATCGGAATGCGGAGGTGCTCGACGACGCTCAGTTCTTCGAGGCGCAGCCGCTCCCGCTCGGTCAACTCGGTCTGTGCCCGCAGCGCCCCCAGTTCGCCCGCGATGACCGGGTCGCGCGGGCCGACCAGATCCGCGGGCGCCACGTCGCCGGTGAGGACGAGTCTGGCGGCCAGGCCGCCGAATGGGGTGGGCCCCGCCTCCCCCTCCGCGAGATCGCTGGCGAAGTACGCGTAGGCGCCGGTCGCGATCACGGAATCGAGCGCGGGGACGCTGGCCAGGATCTCGGTTCCGGCCACGGCGTCGGCAGGAAAAGCCCCCGGCACCGACAAGATGGTGGAGCGGACGCCGGCGCGACCGGCCGTGACCCAGAACGGCGTGCCGGCGCGAGTGGACCGCACGGTGGGGGCCTGCATCGGGAAGTAGTTCAGCAGGAAACGGGCCGGCTCGCGTTCGACGAGTCCCGGTCGTGTGGCGTACGACGACGGGTTGCGGACGCGCGCGTCGAACACGGCGTGTCCCGCTGGACTGAGGCCGGTCGCGAACGAGGCCCACGCCGGTTCGGACTCGGACGAGACGGTCGTCTCCAGTCGATGCAGGCCCGCGTCGCCGACGAGCGATTCGAAGTGGGGGAGCTTGCCGTCTGCGATGAACTGCTCGACGAGATCCGGGTCGAGGCCGTCGAAGCCGAGGATGACGAGCCGCTGGGAGTACTGTGGGGTCGTGGGAGTGCTACAGGCGACGATCGCCGCAAGCGCGACGCCGAACGCGATCCGAAAAGCGGATGACAATTTGCGGGATTATAACACGCCACTCGGTGCGGTCCTGGGCGCTTCGACGGTCTCGGCGCTACTCGGCATTTTCCCGACGGACTGCTAGGCTAGGTCGATGCGGCTGGTGGGCCTCGATGTCGGCGACCGGCGAGTCGGTCTGGCGGTGAGCGATGCGTCGGGAACGCTGGCGCGTCCGCTGCGCACGATCACGCGGCACGGCGCCATCGCCGACGTTGTGACGGCCGTCGTGGACGAGATCCGGAAACTCCGCACCGACGATGACGGGCTCGATGGGATCGTCGTCGGGCTGCCGCGCCATCTGGACGGTCGTTCGAGCCAGCAGACGACGCGGGTGCAGGCGTTCGCCGACCGGCTGCGCCGCCAGGTCGACCTGCCGCTCGCATTTCAGGACGAGCGTCTCAGCAGTCACGAAGCCGAACGGCTGCTGGCGAAGCGCGAGCCCGATTGGCGCCGCCGGAAGGCGTCGCTCGACGCTGCGGCGGCGGCCGTCATCCTCCAAGATCACCTGGATCAGACGCCATGACGCTGCGACGGTTGGGGCTGCTGGCGCTGGTCGGGGTGGCGGTGGTGTCCGCCGTGGCCGCGCTCGCCGCGACCCGCCTCGTCGACCGGTGGGAGGCGCCGTTTCGGGGCTACGAGAGTCCGGAGGTATTCATCGAGATCGCGCCGGGCGCGGGCGCGCTGGCGATTGCCCGCCAACTGGTCGGGTCTGGCGTGGTGGAGGACGAGTGGGCCTTCCGGTACGCGCTGTGGAAGACCGACCGCGGGCGCGATCTGCAAGCTGGCGAGTACCGCTTCGACGAACCACTGTCGGCGCTCGACGTCGTGGGCAAGCTCGCCCGCGGCGACGTGCATCTTCGGCCGATCACCTTCCCGGAAGGCTTGACCTTGCCGGCGATGGCCGAGATCTTCGATGCCAGCGACTTCGGAACCGGCGCCGCCTTTCTCGGCTCGGCTGGGCGAGTCGAGTTGATCGCGTCGCTCGATCCGACGGCCCCCGATCTCGAGGGCTATCTGTTTCCCGATACCTACGCGCTGCCCCGCACGGCGACGGCCGACGACCTCATCGAGGCGATGGTGGCGCGGTTCCTGACTGCGTTCGGCGAGCCGTTGCGTCAGCGCGCGGCGGCGGCTGACCTCAGCGTGCGGGAAGTCGTGACGCTGGCGTCGCTCATCGAGCGGGAAACGGCGTTGGCCGAGGAGCGCGCGGTCGTGGCGGCGGTCTACCGGAACCGGCTGCGGATCGGCATGGCGCTCCAGTGCGATCCGACGGTCATCTACGCGTTGGAGCGTGCCGGGCTCTACGAGGGCAACCTCACGCGTGACAATCTGACGTTCGATTCGCCCTACAACACCTACCGGTATCCCGGGCTGCCGCCCGGCCCGATCGCGGCGCCCGGGCTGGGCTCGCTCGAGGCCGCGGTGCAGCCGGCCGATGTCGGCCATCTGTACTTCGTCAGCCGGAACGACGGGTCACACGTCTTTGCGTCGTCCCTGCGCGAGCACAACCGCAACGTGCGCGAGTATCAGATCAGGTACTTCCGGGAGCGGCGTCTGCGCGGCGAGCGCTAAGACAATTTACGCGCGAGACTGGGCATCGCGCCGTCGATCCCGTCGGCGGCCGTCGAACAGACGAATCGGAGTCTTTCCACGGTGCGAGCCATGGGTCGGCCGACCTTGTGCTACGAAGCCCGTTCTTGCAGTCGAAGATCCAGGCGGCCGCCTCCCAACAAAAGGGATCGACTACCGCGATGCCCAGCCCCGCGCCAAGGAAGAGAGCGGGAGCTCCTTAGCGCTCAGCCCACTTGAGCTTTTCGCGCAGCACCGTGAAGTAGCTGCGTGAGGTCGCGCGAAAAAGCTGTAGCGGCCGTTTGGCCGCCGCCACGCTGACGACGTCGTCGCAGGCCAGCTCCATGCCGTTCTGCCCGTCGAACGCGACGTTGACGCGATCCGCGTCGCAGTCGAAGACCGGCTGGATGCGGACGTCGGAGGTGGCCGGAATGATGATCGGACGATTGGTCAGCGTGTGGGGCGCGATCGGCGTGATGACGAGTGCGTCCACGACCGGGTGGACGATCGGGCCGCCGGCCGCCAGGTTGTAGGCCGTCGATCCCGTGGGGCTCGCCACGATGAGCCCATCGGCTTTGAACGCGGCGACGAACTGGGAGCCGACCGACACCGAGAGGTCGATGATCGGCGAATTCTCGCCGCGCGTGAGCGCCACGTCGTTGAGTGCCACGCGATCGGCCACGACCGACTCGCCCCGGCGGACCACGGCGTGAAGCATGCGCCGCTGGTCGAGTTTCGCGGAGCCGTCGATCGCCGCGTCGAGTGCCGGGAACAACTCGGGCAGCGTGATCTCGGTGAGAAACCCCAATCCTCCGAAGTTCACGCCGAGAAGCGGGATGTCGGTGCCGGCCTGCGCGATCCGGTCGCCCATCCCCAGCAGCGTCCCGTCGCCGCCCAGGACGAGGACCATATCGGCACTCCCGGGCATCTCGTCGCGGCTGCACGTGGCCACCCGGTTCCCGAGGTCGGCGAGCGCAGCCGTCTCGTTCTCGAACACGCCCGTGAGCCCTCGCGAGTCGAGCCAGGCGCTCAACTCGACCAGCGTGCCGGCAGCTTCGCGGAGTCCAGACTTGGCGACAACGCCGACCCGCGCGATCGGCCGGCTCGAGCGCGCCGCGTCGCTCACGCCGCCTCCTCGCGCCGTCGGAGGTGGAGGAAGAACTCACGGTTCCCCTCGGCGCCGGTAATCGGTGACTCGATGGTGCCCACCACCGTCAATCCTATCCGATCGGTCGCGGCCGTGACCCGCTCGACGGCGCGCGCCTGCACGGCGGGATCGGTGACGAGGCCACCCTTGCCGACGTCCGATCGACCCGCTTCGAACTGCGGCTTGACCAGCAGCAGGACGTCGCCGTCGGGGTGGAGACGCGCCGGCAGTCCGGGGACGATCAGCGTCAACGAGATGAAGGCGACGTCGACCGTGACGACGTCGAACGTCGAGCGCCCCGGCGGCCAGGCGACCGTGTCGAGCGACCGCGCGTTCACGCGATCGAGCACGGTGACGCGCGGATCCTGCCGCAGCGACCAGGCCAACTGACCGCGACCGACGTCGAGGGCGACGACGTGGGACGCGCCCGACCGGAGCAGCACGTCGGTGAACCCGCCGGTCGACGCGCCGACGTCGAGGGCCTGGCGTCCGCGAATGCGCACCTGCCAGGTGTCGATCGCATGGGTCAGCTTGATGCCGCCCCGGCTCACGAACGGGTGATCCGGTTCGGTCACCGTCACGGTCGCGTCGGCCGAGACGAGCGTGCCGGCCTTTGGCGCGATCTCGCCGTCGAGCCGGACGTGGCCAGCCAGGATCATCGCGCGCGCGCGGGCGCGCGAGCCGGCCAGGCCACGTTCGACGACCAGTGTGTCCAGACGATGTTTCTTTCGTGCCGGGTTGGCGGACGTTCCGTCGCCGGGTGCTGCGGGGCGGGATGCCATCTAGCCCCAGAACTCCCTTGTGTTGTCATGCCTGGCTGGTTCTGCCCGACGAGGGCGGCGTTGCTCCTCAGTCATTTGGGCCCACCAAACTCCCTCGTCGCGCCTGGCCCTCGCCGTCCAGCCCGTCGCCAGCCATTGTCAACACAAGGGAGTTCTGGGGTTAATGCGTCCGCGAGACCACCCACTCGACGATTTGCGTCAACCGCCCTTCGAGGCCAGCGGAACGCAGCGCGTCGCGCGCCCGGTCGGCAGCGTCGGCGGCGTGCTGGCGCGCGGCGTCGAGGCCGTGCAGCGATACGTAGGTCGGCTTCCCGGCAGCGGCATCCTTGCCCGCCGTCTTGCCGAGTTCGGCGGCGGCGCCCTCGACGTCGAGGATGTCGTCG